>CAXXFR010000018.1:0-60626 GCA_963667455.2 Pseudomonadales bacterium
AATGGTCGCCATGCACTATGCGGGCCAGCGTCCGCCAAGTCTTCTCAAGGTCGCGATTGTTGACATAGCCCCCGAGCTCGGGGCTGTGGGTGCTCGAGCAATCCAAGAAGGAGTTCGACTCTCGGACACCTACGACTCCGTCGATGAAGCGTATCAACGAGCCCGAGAAGCTAACTCTGTTCCACCAGAAGATGTTCATTTCCACCGAGTCCGACACTCTTTGATGCGAACCGAAGACGGCAAGTGGACCTATCGCTATGATCGCGCCCTTCGTCGTCTGTCAGGAGGCGGTTCGAGACGTCGCCCCGACCCACAAGAAGGTTGGGATGCGTTGTCTCGTATCAGTGTGCCGACTTTGTTGATCCGTGGTGAAAACAGTGCTCTGCTGACGAAGGATCTTGCGGATCGTTTCGTGGCTACCGTGCCGGATTGCAGGTTTGAGGAGATTTCTGGTTCGGGTCATTCCGTACCGTTGGACAAACCAGCGGAGTTTCAAGATGCTGTCTTGGACTTCTTATAGGATTCTGGTGTTGCCGATTGGCGTCATTGCGCTGGTCGGTTGCGCTAGTCTCGACTACACGCTACCCGAGAAATTCGATTTATCGGGTTCGTGGAACTTGGTTGAGGAAGCAAGCGACTCGTTCGACCTGTCCGATGTCTGGTCCGACGACGACCAGAGAATCATCGCCGGAGGCGATGTCGATCCAACGGAATTTGCTCGATTCATCGAGCAAGACTTCCCCGTTGTCTCGTCGGATTCAATTCGAATTGAGCAAGATCAGGAGTCGATGGGGATTCAGTTTCAAGACACACCATACAAAGACTACAGCTGGGGCAAACAAACCCGCTCGGGTTGGCGCATTGAAGTTGGCTGGGTTGACGATTCACTGATCATTGAGAAGACCCGCGGGAATGTGAAGGGGACAGAAACCTACAAGTGGAACCCGCACTCCCAAGCACTGCAAATCGAAGTTGTGGTGAGATCTCGAGGCAAGAGCATCAAGCTCGATCGCGTGTATACCAAAGGAGAGTGAGAGAATTGAGCTCTGGGGCTTTCCGACTATGTTGAAACGTGCTTGGCCAGGTGGCTATCTCCTTCCGGTAGACGAGTGCGATTCGGTCCATGCTCAAGAGCTCGAAGATCAAGGTGCTACGGTTCTGCGCAATGCGTTCTCGGCCGAAGAAATCTCAGAATTGCGATTGGAAATTGAACGGATTTACGAGTCGACTCCGCCGGACGATCGTGGTGCCAATCGCTCCAACGAGATAGCACAAGAGTTTCGTTATGAGATGTTCAATCGAAGTCCGATGGCCCAAGAGTTTGTCGGTCGGCGAGAAGTCTTGGACGTCATCGAGCCGCTACTAGGAGAGGATTGTCACGTTATTGCCAATACGTGCTGGTGGAACCCTCCAAGCGATGTCTCAAAGCACGGCGGCGGGGGATGGCATATCGACGCTGGACCACATATTCCGCTTGCCGCGGGTCAGACTTGGCCTGACGACATTCCGCATCCGACGTTCGCTGTGGGAGTTCACATCTACCTTCAGGATTGTCCGTTGGCTTCGGGACCCACAGGAGCAATCCTGGGCAGTCACAAGTCTGGACGGCCACCGCCACGAGACAGTCGCGACGACGCTGAACTTCAATGCAACGGAGTTGGCGCAACGGTATTCGAGACGAAGGCTGGCGATGTCCTTTTCTTCGTTTCCGATATTTGGCATCGACGCATGCCTCCGGCCGACGAGCATCAAGGAAGGTTCTTCCTACAAGTTCACTATGGGCGGCGTGATATCGCCCAGCGCGTGAAATCGACGAAGGAACTGAATCACGTCGATGAAGCAGCAATGGAGCGAATCGAAACGGTGCGTGATCGCTTGTTGCTGGGTTTGCACTCCCAAGGTTTCTACGACGGCTAGCGCTGCTTTGGAGTACCCCAAAGCTATCTGAAGCTCTCCTCTAGTCTTCCAGTCGAGGCATCGGTCTCTCAATACCCTGAATCAGCGTCATCGACTCGATGTTGCCGTCTTCGTCGCGCCCGAATTGCAATTCAGCATCAACGATCCGATAGAAGAATCGATCATTACCCTTGGGAAAGATTGGATGCGGAAGATCTTCTTGGTTTATGGCTTCGATCGATGTGCGGCCGTAGAGCTGTCCATTTGCGTTCAGAATCGATATGACAAGCTCTCCTTGGGTGCCGTATCTTCCGACGTATTCGAGAAGCTGGTCGTCTTCCATCTGAACCTCTGTTCGGTCCTCTACACCTAAGTCTTCGGACACTCTCGCAGCGGTGGCGGAGACACCTTGCTGACTCCAATCCATGGACTGCGACTTGCCTTCGACTGGTTCGCTAAACTCTGCAACGAACCCAATTGCCGGATCGGATCGAAACTCTCGACCTTCGACGTGGGAGAAGAGAAACTCTGGCTGTGCGGTTGCCTGTGCGTACAACTCTCCAATTAGGTTGGCGAACTCAATGTACAAGCCGGGTCGGAGCTCATAGACTCCAGTGAACGGTTCCAGATCGGGCTTCTTGGACTGAGCTGTCGGATCGAACGGGAAACGCCCCATTTGAGTGATCAACGCGGACTCCACCGAAGCCGTCAGAACCGCCCAACCTCTTGATTCCTCGGGAACGACAGCCAGAAAACTTGCAAAGCCTCCGGTCTGACCGTTGTGCCAATAAACTGGATTTCCTTTCTCGGTTTTGTCGACTTGCCAAGCAAGCCCCTGACCGGGCATGGACTGAGCCTGTCGAAGATTCTCCAACGACTGGTGAATGGTCGAATCTCCTCCTTCAATGTTGTGCTTGATGAATGAGACCATGTCCACAGCGTTGGAATGAATGGCTCCAGCTCCTGCAAAGGCATCCAAATTCCAAGCTGGCATCGTGGCTCCTCGCGAAAAACCAGAAGCCGCATTCTTCGAAGATTCGCCAGTTGTGGATGAGCTGGTTAGGTTCAACGGACTCAAAACTCGGTCTTGCAGTGCCCGTCCATAGTCTCCGTCGGTTCCGGCGGCTATGGAGCCGATGTAGCCCAACAAAGCGAAACCCATGTTCGAGTACGCGTAGGGTTTAGTGGGATTCACCAAATCTTCTGTCTCGAGAGTGTGAATTAGTTTTTCGATGTCGAAGTCGGAATAGGGGTCCAGCCAGTTGCTTGGTGTGAAACTTGGAGGTAGGGAGGGAAGTCCCGATTTGTGCATTGCAAGTTCACGGAGCGGGATCGATTGAGTTGCCTCGCTCTCGAAGTTCACGTGCGGCATCGCTTCCTCCAGTGTGTCGTCCCAGCTTAGCTTGTCCTCATCGACCAGCGTCTGAATGAGCAGAGCTGTAAACACTTTGGTTACCGACCCGATTTCAAATGTCGTCTGGTCGTCGGGTTGCTGGTTCTGAGAGTTCTCCAGATTGCCGTACTGGACGAATTCGACTTCTCCGTTGTCGTAAGTGGCTAGAACAGCCGTCCTGACGCGGTCGAGCCCGACAAGCTGGCGCAACGCTGGATCGATCAATTCTTTGCTTGAGCTCGTTGCGTACAGGGGGTGTGTCATCAAGAAACCAACAGCAAGTAGAGCAGTGAGAGTAGGGTACAGAGTGATCTTGATCATGTCTTCGAGCTTGTTAGCGTACTGGGACTGAGCCATTGGGATTCCTGTTCAGCAAACATTCAGCGATTCTGTTATATTGAGTGAAACCAATCCATCAGATTCGCACTTCTAGGGTTCAGATTAGCAGTTTGGGCACCACGACAGGGTCGAGTCTGGTGAACTTTGAACCACTTCACTACGACACCATGCTACATGGAGTCGAGAGTTAGGTGCGGAACACACAGCGGAGAATTGCGTTGAACACACGAGAACGAGCGATTGAGTCCTACCGAGAGAAACCGTTTGGAACCTTGGTGAGTTGCTTACTAGCAATGGCATTGCTCTCACTGCCCACATGGGCACAAGAAGCGGACGGAGATGAAGACGAAGACGAGGAGATGGAAGATCTGATTGTCGTCGGCACTTCGATCAAGAACGCTCAGATCGACAAACCATATGCCACAACCAACCTCTATCGCGATGGGATGCGGGACCAAGGATCACCGCTCATGGTTGACCTGTTCAAGAATCTCAGTGCTTCGTTCGGCGTAATGGGAGAGCGCCAAGCTTGGTACAACCACTCGCAAGCCAACACTGTGCCAGAAAACGTAACTACGGTGAATTTGCGTGGACTGGGACCTTCAAGAACATTGGTGTTGCTGAATGGAAAGCGTCAGGTCTATGTCCCCGCCCAAATCTTCGGAGGCAGATTCGTCGATGTCAGCAACTTTCCGAGCATCGCATTGGACGGCATTCAAGTCCTCAAGGAGGGAGCGGCAGCGATCTATGGCTCCGAAGCTGTGGCAGGAGTCGTCGATTTCCGTACCCGATCGGACTTTGAAGGCTTCCAAGTTGCAGTCAATCTTGAGCAATTCGCGGATGCCGGCGATGCAACAGTGGGTGCAATCTGGGGTCGAGATTTCGAAGACTTCAGTCTTGTGGCGAGTTACGAGCGAGGACAGCGCTCGGCGCTGCGACCGCCCGATCGCAGCGATTACGTACTACGTCCGTTCAGTGGAGATGGTGGATGGTCATTCTGGGGAAATCCGGGAGCCTACATCGTTCCTTCGGAACCCTTGCCAACCGATGTCGAGGGATTTATTGGTGCACTTCAGGGTATTCCGCACATGATTGATCCGGAATGCGAAAACTTTGGCGGACATGTCGAGGACTTTGCCAACTATCCGGAATTCAATACCTGCCGTTTCCGCTATGCACCGTGGGACAGCATCATTGAGGGAATGGTCCATGATCGCGTGTTCGTCGAGCTGAACGGCACAGTCGGAGAGTCAACGGATTGGCACTTGGAATTGCTGTGGTCCAAAGCGAACATCGACGATTGGCTGACCACTCCTTCCTATCCCCCGCGTTCACAATTTGACGGTATCCAATATGTCGGTCCGGACCATCCTGGTCGCATCTCGTTCTGCGATACCTATGGAGATGTCATACCTGAATGCGCCAACACGCAGGACTGGTACTTCTACGGGCGTTTTCGTGGAAACGGTGGTCCGGGAAGATATCTCGAACGCAATTCGGACACGCTTCGAATCGCTGGCTCAATTAGTGACGAATTCACTTGGGGTCGGCTTACTCCTACCTACGAGCTAGCGTTTTCCTATTCCACTGCGAACGGATACATCGAGTCAGGCGGCGAATATGCGTATAGGAAGTTTCTTGCGTTTCGAGGCTACGGTGGACCAAGTTGTGGAGTCGGCGTAGTGGCTGACTCGAACTCTCCATCGGGAATGAGCATCGGAAACATTCCTGCGGGAGTTTCGCCGGGAAGCGGGAACTGCTACTACTACAACCCCTTCAGCAACGCCTTGGAGCGAGCTGAACAGCCCGGTACCCGTTACACCAATCAGTCCAATCCAAACTACGATCCATCGGTAGCCAACAACAGTGCAATGATGGATTGGGTTTACGAAGTACTCGGCCAAGACAGCACTGCAACATTGCTAGTTGGGGACGCAATTTTCAGTGGCTCCTTCATACCCGAAGTGTTGGAATACGCCGCAGGTTTCCAAGTGCGTCGCTTCAGCGTTGAGAGCTCCGCAAACGATCCTGGCAACTTGTCGATCAATCCTTGCTTCATTCCCGGAAGCAGAGATTGTGCTGGTCAAACGGGTTTGTTCACATTTACGGTTGGTACGTTTCCCTACGAGTCTGATCAATTGGCGTTTCGCACCTACGGCGAACTTGCGATTTCCGCAGGAGAACGCACTTTGATTCAAGTTGCGTTGACTCACGAGGACTACGAGATTGCATCCACGGTAGATCCCAAAGTGGCGATTCGATTTGACGTGAACGAATTCCTCTCCGTTCGCTCATCGATTCAAACCACTTTTCGTACTCCGTCTGCAGACGATGTCAACGATCATCCGCTCACAACCTTGGAATATGTCGCCGAAGCTGACATCTACAAGGCTATCGAGACCTATGGATCGAGCAATCTGGATCCCGAGTCTGCGTTCACCTACAACATCGGAATCATCGGCCAAGCCAACGATTTCGAGTACACCTTTGATTACTGGTCATATCGTTTCAAGGACATCATTGGGCCGTTGCCTCACTCGGCCGTATCGAGACTCTATGTCAACGACGCAACTCGACCGTTGGTTCAGCACCTAGTTACATGCCCGGGTGGAATTCATCCGTGCAGCGGTATCTCGATAGAACGCATTCGGGTTGACTTGGTGAATTGGCCTGGTGTTGATACGACCGGCTTCGACTTCTATGCAAGCAAGTCGTGGTTCACCGATTACGGTCAGGTCACGTGGCGTGTCGACGGAACCCATGTCAACACTTATTCCGTCAAGGCTCTGTATGCATTTGACGAAGTACTCGTTGCTGAGGAAGAAGGAGCAGGATTCCTCAATCAACCCAGTCCGATTGCGCCGCCGATACCGCAACTCAAGATGCGAACCTCCGCATCGTTGGATCGCGAGCCTTATCGATTCGTCACATACCTCAACTACGTTGGGTCCTACGAGGATCAAACGGAGGCGGGCTCGCAGTATGGTGAGATAGATTCCTACGTAACGTTGGACGTAAACTTCAACTGGACGCTGGAAGAGTGGAGAATGAACCTTAACTTTGGCATTCTTAATCTACTCGATACCGATCCGCCGCTAGTCAATTGGGAGCAGGGTTACGATGGATTCACGCACGATCCGAAGGGTCGTCGATTGAAGGCCGTAGTTTCGTACGATTTTCCCAACTGATTGGCGATTCGTAGGACTTACAAGCTCTGAGGGGTTGAACATGATTGATCTTTACTTCTGGCCGACGCCCAATGGATGGAAAGTGACCATCATGTTGGAGGAATGTGGTCTCGACTACAACATCGTTCCAGTGGATATCGGTGGAGGCGATCAGTTCAAACCCGAGTTCTTACGGATCAGTCCCAACAACCGAATGCCAGCCATCGTTGACCACGAACCACTCGATGGTGGTGAGCCGATTGCAATCTTCGAGTCCGGTGCAATCCTGGAGTACCTCGCCGACAAGACCGGAAAGTTCCTAAGTCGTGACCCTCGCGAGAGAGCGAGGGTCATGCAGTGGGTGCATTGGCAGATGGCGAATCTCGGCCCAATGATGGGTAATGCCAACCACTTCAAGAACTACGGACGCAACATCGCGAGCGATCCATCCCAGTTGGAATATGGAGTCAAGCGATTTGTCGGCGAAGTCGACCGATTGTCCGGGGTCATGGATGCTCAGCTGTCAGTCAACCAGTATCTCGCTGGCGACGAATTCTCCATCGCGGACATGATCACTTGGCCGTGGGCTAGGTTGGCCGAGCGTATGCTGGGAGAGGGATCGTGGGAGACCTTCCCAAATTTGAAGCGATGGGTTGACCTCATCCACTCACGTCCCGCTTGTTATAAGGGCTATCACGTGGGTCGAGATCTCGGACGTCGTGAGCTAACGGAAGAGGAGGAAAAACAGCGGCGCGAGCTGTTGTTCAACCAAACCAACGAGAAGGTTAGAGCGGCAAGAGAACAGGCGGCGCGATCCGCATCTTAGCGGCTTCAATCTAATTTTGCTAGTTGCGTTTCGTGTATGCTAGCGATGTTCTAGGCTAGGGAAGGGGTACCTATGAGCCACTCTTTAATCATTTCAGGCGGGACGGTCGTAGACGGTTCTGGTGCTGAACCGAAACAAGCTGATGTAGCTGTAGACGACGGAACCATTTCACGTATCGGCGATCTTGCCGGTGCTGAAGCCGCTCAAACCATCGATGCAACCGGAAAAATCGTAACTCCGGGATTCGTCGATCTGCATACGCACTTGGATGCTCAAATCGGGTGGGATCCCGAAATGAGACCGAGTTCATATCACGGTGTAACGACAGCCTTGATTGGCAACTGCGGTGTGACTTTCGCACCGTGTGGAAAGGAAAATCGGCGCTACTTGGCAGAGCTAATGGAGGCTGTGGAAGACATAGCTGCCAATGCCATCATGGATGGCCTTCCTTGGAATTGGACCAGTTTTGGCGAGTACTTGGACACTGTTCAATCGCTGAGACCCACCTTGAACGTGGTTGGCATGTGCGGTCATTCGGCGATCCGATTCGAAGTGATGGGAGACAAGAGCTGTGACGAAGGTGTTCAGCCGGACGATAAGGAACTGGATCACATCTGCGCTCTCGTAAGAGAATCCGTTGAAGGTGGTGCAGTCGGCTTTTCGAGTTCAAGATTCTTGGGTCACCGAGTACCAGATGGTCGAATGACTCCAGGAACTTGGGCAGATCTACGCGAAACCGGAGCTATCCAAAAGGCTGTAGTTGAAGCCGGTGGTCGAGGCGGCTTGTTCCAAGTCGCTCCCGACATGCGGACTCGCTACAAGATCGAACGGGAAATGTTCGAAACTGGTGCGGAGCTGGGATGCCAGGTCTTGTTCTCTGGCGGAACCGGACCGGAAGGCGACGGTGGGGTCTCGAATTGGCAGGAGTTCCTCGGACGCAACAATGACGCCGGTCGAAAGATCACGTCGATTTGTCACACGCGACCAAGTGGTTCGTTTTTCGGATTGGCTCAGCAAGCCTTCCTGCGAACCGAAGGTTGGCGCGAGCTCATGCGTCTACCGACGATCAAGGATCGCGTAGAAGCGCTCAAGGATCCTGCAACTAAGGAGCGTCTCATGAACGAGGCGAAGGAAGCAGGTGGATTCGGCCGAGCTGCACACATGCTTCACCCGATGGGAATGGACGAGTATCCAGATTTTGATTTGGACAATGAGCGCAGTCTGCACAAGATCGCTGAAGATCTTGGTCAGGACCCAGTTGATGTCTATGTTGATCGGCTAATCGCATCCGAGGGTCGAGAAATGTGGAACATGTGGGCGTTTGGTGGTGCATTGCAAAACCAGTGGAACTACATGCGACTTCCGTATGTTGTTCCGATGCTTGGTGATGCTGGCGCACACGTCGGGCAGTTCACCGATGCTGACAGTCCAACGTTCTTGCTGGGCGAGCTAACACGTGAACGCAATGTCTACACGTTGCAGGAAGCTGTCTACCGCATCACCGGAAAGTCAGCCGAAGTTCTTGGTCTCAAGAATCGAGGTCAATTGAAGGAAGGCTGGCACGCTGACATCAACGTGATTGACTATGACAATCTCAAGTCGTGTCATCCCGAGTACGTCAACGACTTCCCCCACAATGGAGGTCGGTTGGTCGTCAAGAGCACGGGATACGACGCCACGATCGTTGCCGGGCAGGTCGTCATTCAAAATGGCGAATACACCGGTAGCAGACCGGGAGAGGTCATTCGGGAGTTCATTCGCGACTAGAACGTGAGTTCTCGTCGCTTTGACGAGACGACGCAGTTTGAAACGGAGCTTCTGGGTTCACTCGAATTCAGAAGCTCTGTTTATTGGTATATTCGAGACAAACAGGGTGTGAGCAGTGCTGGACGATCTTACGAAGTGCATCGAATCCATTCAAGACAAGATTGATCGATACGGAGAGTCTCTTCGTAAGGACGAAACCCGAACAAGGAACGTCTTGGTCGATCCGCTATTGCGCACTTTGGGCTGGGACGTTTCCGACCCAGGTTTGGTGACTGTTGAGTTTGACGCTGGGCATGGAAGAGCAGATTACGCGCTACTTGTCGATGGAAATGCATTGGTTGTTATTGAAGCAAAGCGATTAGGCACATTCCTGGACGGCAAGGTTGAAAATCAAGTTGTCTCATATGCCACCATGAATGGAGTTAAGTATGCAGTTATTACGGACGGGAGAAATTGGAAAATGTATGATGTGTTTAAGACTAGACCGTTGGCTGAGAAGATTGTCCTCAATGTCGATCTCTCAAACGAATTGGTGCCCTCAAGTGCCCTACGGTTCCTTATTCTTTGGAATTCAAACCTCTCCACCGAAGGCGATGTCGAGGTTGCTGGAAACCCAATCACCCACAACGCTCGGGGGCGGATAGACGACAACGGACCGCCGAGCTGGGATGGCTGGATTGACTTGCAGACCTATCGTTCAACCGAGAAGTGGCTATCAGGTATGTGTCCCAAGAGAATGCGAATTTGGGATGGAAACGAAGTAAGTATTGGGAGTTGGCGCGAAATGTGGATGAAGTGTGGGTCCGCGCTTTATGAAGGTGGGTATTTGAAGGAGCAATTGTTGCCTTATCAGCCACAGAGGAGAGTCCTAATCTCAAGAGATAGAAGTCATTTGGAGGGTTCACACAAACGTCTGTACAAACTGGAAGAGAGTTCCAATCTGGTTTTTTATGTAAACCTTTCTGCAAGCAGTATTGTTAAGAAGATGCACACACTGGTTGAATATTGTGAGGCAGATACTTCCAAGTTATTCTTGTTGATGAGCAGTTAGTTAGTTGGGACTGCGCACGTTTCGCCTATTGTACATTGATTCGAGGCAGAAGTAGCTGGTGTTCGGGTGATTTGTCGGTCTTCTGCAGGTCTGCTGGAGATGCGACGGAGTGAGGATTCGTGCGTTGGTCGGATACTCACACGACGAAGGCATTGAGTTGACGAACTGGATAGTCGTTTAGCGGCCAGGTATACAGCCGGATTGCACAGATGCCGGGCAGGGAGCGAATTCTTTGATGCTCTTCCACGGGTGTGTCGGTCACTTTGTCGGACTTTGGTGTCCGACAAAGTTTTTTCTCAGACACTTTTCGCCATTTGTGTCCGGCAACTGTATTTGTCGGACATCCGTGTCCGACAAAACTGGTTGTGCGACACATTTGCACTTTCCTGTCCAGCAAAATTGCTTGTCGTCGAAGTTTTGGGCTAGAATTTGAAGGTCTACAATGGAACCAGACCAGACTCGCATGTCCGATCAGCCCTATCACCGGCATGATCTGGATTCCGAGGGGTCTCTTGGTTGTGCCTGGAACTCTCGACAACTCAGTGGCTCAGTCCAACGGACTTGCAAACGTATTTCGATTCATCTGTTGGCAGTGCAGGATTGAGTGTATTCAGGAGCTCGATCAACGCGAGGACTGGAACACTGAAGCCAATCGTGGCGTTACAAACGGCACCAGAAGGGCTTCTCACCTTCAATGCCAGTTAGAGGAAGATACAGGGTGGTTTGAGTCTTGTGTGGCGCAAATGGTGGGAGATTCGCTCATGCATTACAATTCACTGCCTACTAATAGGTGATTCTAGTGATTTCGTTCTGGTCTAAGGAGAGTAGCTTACTACTTTCGCCAATCTGTTGTTCAATACACACACGACCGCTTTAGTTGCGTCGGTAGCTACACGTGCCAGTTGATCCCACTTCTAATTGAGGCATTGCGAGACCGTGTCAGCAGTTCGTTATCAAATGGGATCATTTCCACCAGATAGTCGCCTTGACTGGACAAGATTGGTTACGCATATCGGTCCTGCGGCGGCGGCCTTGGCTCGTTACGATGGCATTCTAGATGCCATTCCGAATCGAAGAGTTCTGTTGCGCCAGCTGACTACCCAAGAGGCTTTACTTTCGTCCAGAATCGAAGGAACACAGGCCTCATTGTCAGAGGTACTGGAATTTCGAGCCGGTAGACTACCCGCGTCTTCGGATAGGATTGATGAAATTCTCGAGGTTGAGAACTACAGCTTTGCTCTCGACCAGGCTGAGACCGCTCTGGAGGTACAGGGACTTCCACTCTCTCAGCGTGTTGTCTTGGAGGCACACAAGGTGCTCTTACAGGGGGCACGAGGCCACAACAAATCGCCGGGAGAATATAGGCGAATCCGTGTTTGGATAGGTACGCCCGGTTGCACTGCTGAAACAGCACGTTTCATTCCCATCGAAGCGAATAGAGTTCCCGAAGCGATGGCCGGTTGGGAACGGTATGTCCACGATCCAAGGCCCCTCGACAAGTTGGTTCAACTTGCGGTAATACATGCGGAATTTGAGGCAATCCACCCGTTCTTGGACGGAAATGGACGTATAGGTCGTTTGTTGTTGCCTCTATTCCTATGGCAAACCAAGTTAATTCGAGAGCCAATATTCAACATCAGCGCTTGGTTCGAGTCGCATCGCGATGCGTACTACGAGGCTCTGTTGGCTGTGTCACGAGATGACGATTGGACTGGTTGGTGTCGCTTCTTTCTAAAAGGTGTAGAAGAACAGGCTCAACTCGACTACACCAAGGCTCATCGAATTCTGCAACTGTATAACGCGATGAAGATCCGAATTCCTGAAGTGACGAGGTCTCGATTCAGCGTCGCTGTACTCGACTGGATTTTCGAAAATCCCATTTTCAGTAGTACCGACTTCGCAAGTAGCGCAAACTTTGATGCGAGAACTGCTACTAGACTCCTCACTAGGCTCTCTGAGCATGACATCGTTCAGTTGCTTGCGGAAGGGAGAGGACGCCGCCCCGCACTCTACTTGGTTCCTGAAGTCTTCGATATCATTGATGCCTAACGGCAACTCGTGGGATACTTGGTCCGTTGTGTCGCTTTGTCGGACATCCGTGTCCGACAAAATTTTTTGTCAGACACAATTTGGATTTCATGTCCAGCAATTGCATTTGTCGGACATTCGTGTCCGACAAAACGGGTTGTGGGACATTTTTGGCTGTAACTGTCCAACAAATTCGTGCCGAATGTGTGGTCTGAACTCGAATGGCCGGGTACACGCATAACTTGGAACAACCAATAACACCCCAATCCATTGCCTTCGTAGACATCTAGGCTACGATGGCACCCGCAACTAGCGCTTGATCCTAACAATGCACCAAATCCAAGTTCGCGGACTGACCAAGTCCTTCCGAATCGCCGAACGGCAGCCTGGAATGATGGGAGCACTTAAGAGTCTGTTCCACCGCGAATACCGGAATGTCGAAGCACTTCGAGGTATCGACTTTGATATCGGAGAAGGCGAGATGGTGGGCTACATCGGACCCAACGGTGCGGGCAAATCGACGACGATCAAGATCCTGGCCGGAATTCTGGTTCCTACCGAAGGAACCTGCGTAGTCAATGGATTCGTTCCTTGGCAACAGCGAATTGAGCACGTCTCCAAAATCGGGGTTGTCTTTGGTCAGCGGACTCAGCTGTGGTGGGATCTGCCGGTAGTAGAGTCGTTTGAACTTCTACAGCGAATCTATCGAATCCCGGACTCCATCTACCAGGAATCTTCCGATCAGCTGATCGAACTCCTATCGCTTCGAGAACTGATGAATATGCCTGTGCGTCAGCTCAGTCTGGGACAGCGAGTGAAATGTGACATCGCAGCCGCATTGCTCCATCGACCGTCGATTCTCTTCTTGGACGAGCCTACCATTGGTCTCGACGCTATTACCAAGGAGGCCGTACGAAACTTCGTTAAGCAAGTAAACAAGGCTCGAAAACTCACCGTCTTGCTGACCACGCACGATCTTGGAGACATTGAAGCACTGTGTGACCGAGTGATTGTCATTAACAACGGACAGTGCTTGTCAGACGGCTCGATCGACGAACTAAGAGGGCGGTTCGGCGACGAAAAGCGCATTGTGATCGAATTCGAAGATGCGCCGAAGTTGGATGGATCGCATCGCGACCTAGTTGTCGAACATGATGGTTCTCGCGTGGTCTTTCACGCCAATCAAGACATACCACGTTTCATAGCGGACGTAACTTCCCGCTATTCGATCAAGGACATCACAATTGAGAATCCGCCCATCGAGACAGTCGTCGCTGAACTCTACCAAGACGCCTCCTAAGTGACGACCGTTGCATTGGCCAGCTACGTAGCTGTCGCCTCAACTCGATTCCGAACTCTTCTGCAATATCGAGTTGCCGCTCTAGCCGGCATTGCAACTCAGATTTTCTGGGGACTTCTCAAGCTGATGGTGCTGGGTGCGTTCTACGAGGTCGCAACAACTCCACCGCCCATGTCGTTTGAGGCAATCGTCGTCTACGTCTGGCTGGGACAGTGCTTGTTTGTGTTGTTGCCGTACAACATCGATCCAGACTTGCGCGAGATGTTCCGTTCCGGATCGGTCGCCTATGAGATGTTGCGTCCACTCAGCCTCTATTGGCATTGGTTTTCTAGAACCTTGGCTTTCCGCACCGCACCAGCGCTGTTGCGACTGATACCAGGTCTGGCGTTTGCATTGATCATTCTGCGTCTCATTGGACTCGATCAATGGGTCATGCCGCTGCCTGCTTCAGGCATACACGCATTGGCGTTCGCTGTCTCCATTGGATTCATGGTGGTTTTCTCTGTGGCGTTCCAAATGCTTGTGAACGCCTCGATGTTCTGGCTCATGGACTCGCGAGGAATGGTGAACTTGTCGGCTGGATTCGTCATGGTGCTTTGCGGAATGATCATTCCGCTTCCGTTGTTCCCGGACTGGTTGCAACCGTTTCTCTATTGGCAACCGTTTCGAGCACTCTGCGACATTCCGTTCCGAATCTATAGTGGAGATATCCCGGTCGACGCACTCATTTCCCATTTGGCTCTTCAGTGCGGCTGGAGTCTGGCTTTCATCGGTATCGGAATCACGCTCTTGAATCGTGCACAACGTCAATTGGTAGTGCAGGGCGGCTGATGTCTGCGCTTGCACTGTTCGGAAAGTACATGGGCGTGAGCATTCGCGCTCAAATGCAGTATCGCGGCTCGTTTCTGCTCTACGCGACAGGTCAGTTCATCGCAACAGGTGTAGAGGTCATTGGCATCTGGGCACTGTTTGATCGCTTCGGCAATCTGGGCATTTGGACGCTCGCTCACATCGCCGTGTTCTACGGAACGGTCAACATGGCATTTGCGGTTGCCGATACGTTCTCGCGAGGTTTCGACTACTTCGGTTCGACCATGGTGAGAACTGGAGACTTCGACCGAATCCTCCTTCGCCCCCGATCCACCGCCTTTCAAATTGCCGGTCAGGACTTTCCTCTGCACCGCATCGGCAGATTCACTCAAGGTGCGTTGGTGTTCGCCTACGGCGTGCTAACTCTGAATCTCGACTGGTCCGTATTGGCTGTCGTGCTGTGGTGTATGGCCTTTGCTGGGATGTTTTTCTTCTTCTACGGCTTATTGATTTTTCAGGCGACTCTGAGCTTTTGGAGCACGGAATCTCTCGAAGTCATGAATCTCTTCGTCTACGGAGGCGTGGAGGCCTCCCAGTACCCACTATCCATCTACGAAGACTGGTTCCGTTCTTTCTTCACTTATGTGATCCCACTTGGATGTGTCGCGTACTTTCCCATCGTTGGCGTGCTCGGTATCGAAGACCCACTTGGAAGTACGGCGTTCTTTCAATGGCTTGCCCCGGCGGCGGGTTTTGTGTTCTTTTGCGTGTCGTTGATGTTCTGGCAGTTCGGAGTGCGCCACTACACCTCGACAGGATCGTAGTTGCCAGTGAGTCTCCTCTTAGTTTTGGCTATCTATAATCGCCCGCACATCGAAACCACCACCGAATGAGCAAACCATGAGCAACTCCCTTACGTTCTATACCAATCCCATGTCTCGGGGAAGAATTGTCCGTTGGATGCTCGAAGAAGTAGGGGCAGAGTACGAGACAGTCGTGCTTGGCTACGAGGGAGCGATGAAGACCGCCGAGTACCTCAAGATCAATCCGATGGGGAAGGTGCCGTCGATTCAACATGGCGATGTCGTAGTAACCGAGTGCGCTGCGATTTGCGCATATCTGGCTGATGTCTTTCCCAATGCCGGGCTGGCACCTGCGCTAGAGAATCGCGGTAGCTACTACCGCTGGTTGTTCTTTTCTGCTGGACCAGTTGAGTCCTCGGTGACTTTCAAATCCATGGGTATTGAATTGACCGCACAGCAAGAGCTTTCGGCTGGGTGCGGAAACTTCGAGACCGTCTTGACTACGCTCGAGTCCATCTTCAGCAAGAGTCCCTACGTTGCCGGACCGAAGTTCACGGCCGCTGATGTCTATGTGGGTTCGCAAATCTGGTGGGGCATGTCGTTTGGGACTATCGAACGCAAGCCTTTGTTTACCGAGTATGTGGACCGACTCCAGGAACGCGAAGCGTTTCAGCGTGCACAGGAGCTGGATGGTGCGATTGGTACTGGTTAACCTAATGGCGCGATCTGGAACTTGATGCAGAATCAATTCCTTTCTCGCTCATTTCGTCGAGCACATTGACGTGCCTACCGTTTACCCTCAATACCAATTTCGTAGTCCGCCCGGTTCTGCGGATATCCTGCTTGTTCGACATGGCGAATCCGCGCCACTGGATCCCGAGCACCCATTCGACCTGGTGGATGGACACGGAGATCCTCCGCTTCGAGACGTTGGAGTCGAGCAGGCAAACTGCGTAGCTCTTCGATTGCGAAACGAACCGATTGAGACGATCTACGTCTCCAATTTGCAACGGACTCAGCAGACAGCTGCACCGCTCTGCCGCGAGATGAACATGGAGCCGGTGGTTATTCCCGATCTGCGTGAGATTTTCTTGGGCGAATTCGAGGGAGGTGTCTATCGCCAGAAGGTTGCACAACAACATCCCGCCTATCGCCAAGCGTTCAAGGATCAGGAATGGAGTCGAATACCTGGTGCCGAATCGAATGCACAGTTCGAGAGCCGACTGATGGGTGCCTTACAGCGAATCAAGACGGCAAATGTGGATCGGCAGGCAGTAGCGTTCGTTCATGGAGCAGTTATCGCGCAGATAATCGCCGCCGCTACTGGTGCTCAACCCATGGCCTTTCTAGGTGCAAACAATGGGTCGATTACTCACATCGTAATGACCGAAAGCCGAATTCTTGTGCGCCGCTTCAATGACACTTCCCATCTCACTGAGAGATACCGTTCCTGAGAATAGAAACGCAGCCGAGCGAGCGACGGGATAGGGTTTGGCTGAATCCAACTCCTCGAGACAGCGAATACCTAGCGGGTCGGCTCAGCTAGAGGTCAATCTCGAGTTCTCTCAGCCAGATCGAAGCTGGTCTCTATTGACACACGCAGACTTTGTTGGCGATACATGTCGGAGTAGCTGCCTTGTAGTCGCAGTAGCTCTTGGTGAGTGCCGAATTCAACGATTCGCCCGTCTCGAATGAACGCGATCTTGCTGGCGTTCCTAATTGTCGACAATCTGTGAGCAATGACGAAACAGATTCGGTTTTGGAAGAGGTTTTCCAATCCCTCTTGGATGTGTTGTTCAGTAATCGTGTCGACGGAGCTGGTGGCTTCATCGAGAACCAGAATCTGTGGATCCGCAAGAATGGCCCGTGCAATGGAAACCAGTTGCTTCTGTCCAGCGGACAACCGGCTTCCGGCAGCTCCGGCTTCCGTTTGGTAGCCATTTTCCATCTCTTCGATGAAATCGTGTGCGCCCGCAAGTCGAGCGGCAGCGATGACTTGCTCTTCAGATGCGCCATTCTTGCCGTATCTGATGTTGTCGAATATCGAACCCGAGAACACATGCGCTTGTTGCAGTACCACGCCCAGTTGCGACCGGTACGAGCGTAGATCTAACTGGCGGTAATCGATTCCATTGATCGCCACCAAGCCTTGGGTCGGTTCGTAGAACCTGCACAGTATGTTGGCTAGCGTGGTCTTGCCACCACCTGTGGGGCCGACTAGTGCAACTGTCTCACCTTGACTAGCGTGAAGGTTGATGTCGGTTAGGACAGGGTCTCCCTTGACGTACTCGAACGAGACGTTGCGAATGTCGATGGACTCCACCTGGAGGTCTTGAGCCGAATTGGTCTGCGGAGTTGGATCAATGTCAGGAACAGCATCCATGACCGCCAATATCCGTTCCGCGGATGCCTGAGCAGTCTGAATCTCGGTGAACCACATGGCCAACTCGATTGTCGGGTCGAGGAAATGGCGGATCCAAATCATGAAGGCCAACAGTGTTCCTGCAATGATTGCTCCATTGAGGAACTCCGTTCCACCGACGCCCAAAGCGATGCCGGTAGCAACGGAGCCTGCGATCATGACTAGCGGCACATATATGGCTGAGAGAGTCAGGTTCTTGACCGACGAGTCGTACAGTCGATTGGTAAGACCGGAGAAGTTTTGCAGGTTGTCGGATGCTCGAACAAACGACTTGCTAGTCAACACACCCATGATGTGCTCGTTGTACGAGCCGGTAATCAGCGAGTTCGCGGAACGTACGTCTCTTGCGGTTCGAAGAATGGAACGCCGAAACTTCACGGTTACCCACACGACGAACGGCAGGATTGATATGGCGAATAAAGCAAGCTTCCAGCTGAGAACAAACATGACGATGCCGAGAGCAATCATCATCGTCGTGCCCCAAATAAGGTCGAGGAATGCCCAACACAGAATGTCGGTCAGACGATCAGTGTCCGAAGTCAGTCGAGCCATCAGCCATCCGACAGGCCGGTTGTCGAAGAATTTGAACGACTGTTTCTGAATGTTGCGAAACGCATCCCGTCGTATGTCGTAACCGGTCATCGCCCGCATTTTGGTCACGCAGAACACAAAGCCGGTTGTAACTACGCTTAGCATCAAACTGCTCAGCACATAGACGAGAGCCCATTTGCCAAGATTCGCATCTGCACCGTTCGCTTGGATGTCATCGACCAGCCACTTGGTGACTAGTCCAATGATGATTTCCAGTCCACCGGTGATCGATCCGCACACGGCAACAATCGCAAGGTGTCCTTTGTATTGCAGCACGTAGCCAAAGAGACGTCGCCAGAGATGCAGTTGCATCTTTGCCTTTTCGGAATCGTCGAACTCATCTTGAGTTGCTGGATCTTGTACGAAAGTCTCAGCCATGAGCAGCTCGTTCCGTTTCGTACTGAATGGTTTCGTCGAGCAAGTCTTGGATATCGCACAGATCGTGATAGGGACCTGGCTGAGACATGAGCTCGTTGTGTGAACCCACCTGAACGATGCGACCTTGATCCATTACCACGATGCGATCAACCTTGCGGATGGTCGTCAGTCGGTGCGCAACGACGATAGTTGTTGGCTTTTGGGCCGATCCTTCCAGATTCTGCAGGATGGTGCTCTCCGTGCGTGTGTCCACACCTGAAAGAACGTCGTCCAGTATCAGAATGGGTGCTTGCTTGACCAACGCTCTAGCGATTGCAACTCGCTGTCGTTGACCACCGGAGAGGTTGACCCCACGTTCACCGATGCGAGACTGAAATTCGCTCGGAAATTGCAGAATGGAGTCGCGGATTGCGGCGGACTCGGTCGCGGAGTGAATCTGTTCGTCAGTTGCATCCAGCTTGCCGAATTTCAGGTTTTGTTGGACTGTGTTCGAAAACAGGAACGGCTCCTGCAGGACACATGCGATCTGCTCACGCAGCCATTGAACATCGAGTGAATGGATATCGACTCCATCGAGCAGAATCCGACCCTTTGAAATCGGATAGAACCTCATCAGAGCTCGAAGAAGCGTTGACTTCCCGGATCCCGGTTTGCCGACGATGCCAATGGTTTCACCGGGAGCGATCGAAAGAGAAACTTCATGCAGGTGCTCGTTCTCATCGTCGTAGCTGAACGAAACTCCTTCAAACTCGATCGCGCCGTTCACGACCTTCAATGAAGCTGGGACGGGCTGAACGGGCTCTTGTTCAGCTGACAGAATCGAGTTGACACGGCTCATCGAAACTCGTGCCTTTCCCGTGTGCTCAACAATGTCAATGAGTTGGCGTATTCGCCAAATCACGATTCCGCTCAAGTAGGTGAATAGAAAGAGTTCACCGATCGATAGCTGGTTGTTTACAACCATGGATCCACCAAGAATGAGCACGAGTCCAGTTTGCGCCATGCAAACGAAATCACTGATTCCCCAGTAGATGGACTCATACTTGTTGAGTCGGATGTACTTGCTGCGAAACTCTCCACTCGCCCTGTCAAACCGATCAAATTCAAGCTCTTCTTGTGCGAAGGCTTGTACGACCCGAACTCCCGTCAGGTTCTCTTGGAGTACGGCTGTCAGGCGACCTTCCGCTTCGTCGGCATCTCGAAACAATACTGAGACGTACATGAAGAACACGATCCCGCCTGCCAGAATCACAGGCATCAACAGCAGTGAGTACCAGGCTAGAGTCGGGTTACGCCAAAACAAGACCGGAAACATCACAGCCAAAAGCAAGAGTGCGCGAGCCATCGAGTCGAGATCCGAGTGCATGAACCGCCGTATCGTCTCAACGTCGGATGTACATCGTTGCACTAGATCGCCCACTTCTTGTTTGTCGAAGAACGATGCCTTGGCGTGATGAATTCGATCGAAGAGCACTTCGCGGAGCTTCCTCGCGATTCCTTCGGAAGCGACGGCGGACAGACGGTCGCGTCCAAATTGGAAGAAACTTGCCAAGACAGTTAAGAGCGTTGCAATTACAGCCGAAACCATGAGATAGCTCATGTAAGGCGCGGCCGGCGCAATGGCGTTTGAAATTGCGAGCAAGTATTTGTTCGCGTAGTCGAAGTCATTCTCGATGAGAACATCCAACGCATACATGCTCGCGACTGGGATTCCCAACATGCACACCTGGCACACGGTGGCGCTCAGTGTGGCGAGCAAGTACCGAGTTCTTTGACCTCGAGTAATGACCCAAAGATTGGGCCGAAGTCGAGCTGATTTGTCTTGAGAATCAGTTGACATGTCGGTGTGCGCCTGGTCGATCGATTCTGCGGGTGTGTTGCGTTGCCCGCTTGTATCGACGCACGGCGGTTCGATGTGCGGTTGAGTTTGAAAGATGAAATCGAAACGAAGCTGAGCTGGTAAGACAGCGGTTGTTATGACCGTTGAGTCTCGTCAGCTAGGCCGTTCCAAAGATATAGCAGACAACCAGAAGTCGAAACAGTTCCAAATGAAACTAATTTTCTTCGGTCAGTCTGGCATTCTCAGCGTGGAAGTTTAACCATCCATATAGACGCGGTGAATTGGAGTAAGGTCATCGGTCGGCGGACGAGTGGTTGTTTTCCAGTGATTTGCGTCTCCGCGACACACAATGGCATCGCTCAGCAGTCGTTCGGCCCCTTCTACGACTCCGCAGTCAGATGGCAAGTATCGATACGTCAATCCGCACCGCCGGCGAGGCGATTGATTGGGTTCGGAGCCGTGAACCAACGTACTTGTGTGAAGAGATAGCTGGCCAGCTCGCATTACATTGTTGAAGGGCCTGCCAAATCGTTCAGGATCCGGAATTTCCTGGGTTAGTGCTGCCTCTCCCGTTGCGGGTTGCCAATCGATCTTGCCGTTCAAGTGGCTTCCCGGCATGAATTGCATGGGAGCGTTCTCAAGATCGACATCGTCAATGGCAAGCCAAGCAGTTACGGTCTTTGTGGGTCGTACAGGCCAGTACGTTGCGTCTTGGTGCCACGGCACTCGCTTCGAGTCGTGTGGAACCTTGCAGAAGTAGTGTGACGACCAACAAACGAAGTCTGGACCAAGCAGATCTTCTACGTAGTCGAGAATTCTTGGGTGTTGGGCGAGATCCCAGATTCCACGACACCGATTGTGGTAGCCCATGATTGCGTAGGCGTTACGGCCATCATTGGACGATTCCATCTGTTTCAGCAATCCATCGAAGTACTTGCGACTGGCAATGGTTTCGTCTTCGGATAGCGCATCGAGAGGGCTGATGTACCCGCGTTTGTTGAAGTGTTCGATCTGCTCTGGCGAGAGTGTTTGAGCACCTGCGGGACTGGATGGATAGAACCGGATGTCAGATTTCGTCGATTTCATGGCTACGAAGAGCTTGACACGTGGCTCAAAAGATCGGTGTATGGCGTAGTGAAGGTTCGATGATAAGCAATGTGACCCATAACTGGGACGAGACTTCCCGCATTGAACGGCTTGTTAGATCAGTCGCAGTCGATAGAATCAACCATCCGTATAGTTGCTCTTAGTTCTCGTTAATTAGGGTGTCTACCCGCCAATTAGAAACTGCATTTAACCAAGCGTTGGGCGACGCTTTGAGACGAGTACGTCCGAGGTGGAACAGCTCTCGGTCTGTTATCCAAGTGGAAATGACGAACATGCTTGTCGAGAATACGGCTCATCGCCCGGACATTCTCGTTTGCGATCTTGATCGCCAACCGGTTGCGATTGAAGTGTCTTTCGATGGATGCGATGCCGATTTCGATGCCCGGAGGCGGTTGGGTGCAACCACAGCGGACAATGGATTACGTGTTTCGACCTCGATCGCTTTGTGGGTTCAGACAAAGTATCGGGAGATGGCAAGTGTGCAAGAAATGACGGATTCACTAGTTAATGGTGAGCCACTGTCTTATGCGATACACCATCTCAAGACAGGAGGAGGCACGTGCTCAACCACTCGATGGCCTAAAGCTGGGTTCATCAACGGGTCTGTTCACGATCTGAGTGATCTGATAGAGGCGGAGGCTTCGCCGAAGGAGACTATCGAGAAGATTGAGCAAGAAGTCTCCTCGAAGCTGTTGCATGCCGCCGATCGATTAGAAAGCCAAATTGGTAAGGAGAACTTCGCCGACTTGGCATCGATGATGCTGCAGCAGAACCACCTGAGTGCGTTGCGCATTGTGATGGTGTTGTGGCTGAGCACCCTGCTAATGTACGGTCAGCTCCCTCCTCGGAAGTTTGGGAAGTTCGGCGGGTTTGTTCTAGCTGACGCTGTGTATCTCATTCCCACCGGGACTCTTGAAGCGTGGCGTCGACAGTTGGATGGGGTCTGGAGTTCGTTTTTTGAGCCGGCAGTCAAAGTGTTGGCTGAACTTGTCAGACGAGACTGCAAATCCACGCTTGAGGCTCTAGCCGTGTTGATCGAGGCTGCGGAGCGAGTTGAGACTTCTCGTGTCGGTACACATCGCAACATCGGGGCAGAGCTCTTCCCCAAAATCGCGGAAGATCGTAAGGAGTCGGCGGCTTTCTACACGCAGCCCGCAACGGCACAATTCCTTGCACACCTGACCATTCGAAACGACGATCTGTCCACTATGGAGTGGAAGCAATCGAATCTGTTGGAAAGACGAAAGATCGCGGATCTGGCATGCGGTACAGGCACTCTGCTCCGAGCAGGATATCGTCGCGTCGCGAGTTTGCACACACGCCACGGAGCCAGTCGCCGGTCTCTCATCGATCTACACCGAGGAGCGATGAATCATGGACTGGTTGGAACCGACATTAGTCCAGTTGCCGTACATCTGACGTCGTCTTCTCTGGCACTCATGAACCTTGACAAGCAATTGGGCAAGTCGCAGGTAGGTTGGCTTGAAATGGGCGGTGGCTCTGGCACGACCGGTTCTCTGGAGTATCTGAAGACCAGCATCGTTGGTGATTTGTTCGATAACTTAGCAGGAGAGTCTTCGGGGACATGGGAAGCTTTGAGGGGCTCATCGGTGGTAGTTTCGGATCGAGACTTCGACTGGATCCTCATGAACCCGCCATATTCCCGCACTCGTGGTGGACAAAGCACGTTTGACGTAGCGGGTTTAACGGAGGAAGATCGAAAGCACTGCCAACACAGATGGAAGGAGCTGGTGAGAAATGTGCCGGCAGATCGTCGAGCTGGGATGGCGGCATCGTTTCTGGCACTGGCCGCGAACAAGATCAAACCTGGCGGCAGAGTGGGTTTTGTGTTGCCGTTGACAGCCGCTTTTGCCTCGACTTGGCGGGAATCTCGAGCAATGATCCTACGGGAGTTTCACGATGTGCTCGTCGTTACTGTGCAAGGAGGAAAAGCTGTTGGCCGGAGCTCTCTTTCGGCCGATACTGGCATGGAGGAAATGTTGCTGGTTGCCACGAAGAACGAAGACGATCCTCCCAAATTGAACGAAGCGAAGAAAGGAATTCACTGTGTGACGTTGGAGGAACCTCTAACTCGAACTGGTGAAGCAAGTGTGGTTGCTCGCGCAGTTCTGGCGGCATCAAAGAATGTGTCGGGAGCAGGGAACTGGTATCCAGTGATGGTGGGCGATCAAGAAGTGGGCACCGTGGCACAAATGCATCTTTCGAAGGAAGACTCTCCTTGGAGTTGGATTGGGGTTCGGCATCCGGCACTAGCTGTCGCAACGGATTCCCTATTGGGAGGTTTGCTGGTTTGGAACGATGAAACAGTGTCGCTGGGAGTTCCCATGTCGACCATCGGCAATCTCTTCGATGTGGGACCATCGCACTCGCTGCTCGGCCACTTGGCGGGAAATTCGCCCATCGGAGCGTTCGAATTTCACAATTTCGTCGACTCTGACGATGCCCCTGGGTTGGACTGTAGCTTGTGGAAGGCAGATGCACAGAACCAGCGGCGACTGGTTGTATGTCCTACGCATAAAGGATTGGATGTACCTCTTGCGGACAGATCAATGCAGCAAGCGACGATGCGCCAGTCCAAGAGCACACTGTTCTATGCACGCAACATGCGATGGACTTCACAAGCCGTAGTGAGTGCAGCCACGCAGGTGCCAGCCCTGGGTGGTCCTTCATGGACATCGTTACACACCTCGAGAGCCGAGATACATTTCGCACTTGCGTTGTGGGCTAACTCGTCCTTAGGGTTGATCACGCATTGGACACAAGGGCAACGAACGCAACTTGGAAGAGCACGAGTACAAATCGACGCCATCAAATCGATTCCGTGTCCAGACTTGTCACAGTTAGAGTCTGCCGCACTTGAGACAGCCGCCAGAGAATTCACAAGACTATCCGACAGTACGCTTCGACCGGCCTGTCAGGCACACTGCGATCCTGTGAGAAGAGAAATCGACATCGCCGTCGTCAAATTTATGGAATTGCCGCAGCAGGCACTAGAGATAATTCAAGAGTGGCGGTGGCTTTGGTGTAATGAACCATCGGTTCATGGAAACAATCGGACTGCTCTACGTCTCCTCGATCAGAGCAAGCAGGGCGCAAGCGAAGGCCGCTCCCTTAGCTGAAAACTGACTCTCTTGGACAGCATTCGCTTAGTCTCTCTTTGTTCCAAATTCAATTGCACCACTTGTTCCCCGTCTTCGACAGTCGACAACTCGCATGAACTCTAAAGAACGAAGTCCGCGCACGTTCTTCTACACCGTTCTGTTGATGGGTCTGCTCGTTTTGGGAACAATTGTTGGCTACTTCCTGCTGCTGCCACGAGCGATTCCTAAGCAGATCACCGTAGCCGTATTGCCGTTCGACGGTCCAGCAGAGGTCGCTCCACACCTCAAAATTGCGTTTCCTCGTCACTTAACCGAGCTTCTTGCGCTGAGTCGAGACTTGACAATTGTTGACTTCGATGCCTCGCAACAGGCAATGGATCTAGACGATGAATTTCGAGGGTTTACTCACGAGCTCGGTGCCACCCACATAGTTGACGGCAGCTTTGAACAGGATCCAGAGACCGCTGGCAAGTACTTCCTGACCGTTCGGGTTGTGAAAGTCTCCCAACCAGCCTGGAAGGTCCGTTGGGATGAGAAGTATCGGTTTAGCGATGAACACCTCTTGGACATACGCGACAGAGCGATCCTAGGTATTCGAAAAGGACTCTATGACAACAGCGCGGGAGAACTCATCGATGAGTCTGGCATGCGCGACAACTTCGAAAGCTACTTGAAGGAACAGTTCTTGGTGGAGTCGAAGAGCGAACTCGACTCAACTACGATAGCGGACCGTTTGATGAACATGGACGGCAATCCCTATGCAGTGTTTTTGGCGGCCACGCTTGATCCTTCGGTTCGTTCAGAGGCATTCGAACGCGCATTGACAAGCAATGCTCGACACTACCCGTCTCTCATTGAAAAAGCATGGGATGAATATTCAGAATCGAACGACCTTCACACCTATATCGAGACAATTACCGAGCTCGCGGGGAGCTATCCAAATTCCGAGGCTATCAAGCGGCTGGCGTCGGTTTACCACGCACTCGGTTGGTTTGAAGCGGAGCAAGAGCTGCTGTACCGATGGGTGAAAATCAGACCGCGTTCGGGAGAAGCGGCTTTGGCGTTTGCATTTTCCCGATATCGAACAGGCAACGACGCCGGTGTCCAAGAAGCGTTAACCATTGCGTCGCTTCGCGAGCCTCTGAGCAAGACTGTTCAGATGTATCGGACACTGTACGACGGCGAAGAGATGCCATCGCCCTGGTGGGAGCAGGAAGCAGACCCTCAGCTACGAATCAGACTCCTAGCAATCCAGAACAGGACTTCGGAAGCGGGGGAGATTCTCGGGGAAATCAAGGAGTCGCTCTCCTGCGATGAAGAGCTTGAACTATCGCTTTATGTCGGTGAGTTGGATCAAGCCATTGATCAATTGGATTGTGTGTCCGGTTTTTGGATGCAGCCTCCGGGATGGTGGACTGACGACGACGAGCGATGGGTAGCGTTCACCAGCGATGAGCGATATGAGAGTTGGAGAGACCAACGTGGGTTCTCAAATGCCTCGACCAGTCAACTTGTGCCTGCATCCATTCCCAAGCTGTTTGCCCCAGTCCGACGCGTTCTTCCCGAGTAAGAAGACGCGTGAGTCATCTCCGTCTTACTTGGGTCAGCGGGCCAACCAAGAATTGAATCGTTCCGTGAGCTCGTCTTCCCGCTCACTCCACCAAATCACGTCAAACCACAGAAAGTTCTTGGAGTTTTCAGGGTAGGTGGGCAAGTGAGGCTTCATTTCGACATCCAGTTTGGCGTGCTTCCCAACTCGTGGAAGTCCTGAATGTCTCTGAGGTGCGTAGGAAATGTGACTGGCCACTCCGACCATTCCTCGAGTGCTTGTTGCGAATGCAATGAACTTGCGAGCGTTCTCGAGATTAGGCGCACCTGCCGTAATTGCCAGTTGTCCCGTGTCTTGGATGTGTCCGTCCCAAATGATCACAAAAGGCTGGTTTTCCTTGACCTGAGCATTGAAAATCCTTCCGTTCCAGGCTGTTGACATCAATACTTCATGGTCAGCGAGCATCTGCGGTGGTTGTGCGCCGGCTTCCCACCAGACGACTTGATCCTTGATGGTGTCGAGCTTGCGAAACGCTCTTTCCATTCCTTCTTCCGTCGATAGGACCTCGTAGATCTTTTCTGTAGGCACTCCATCAGCCATTAGCGCGAATTCGAGATTCATAATCGGCCGACGCTGCATTCCGCGCCTGCCCGGATACTTTTCCAGGTCGAAGAAGTCGATGATCGATGTGGGCGGATCGCCGACCATGTTGTCGCTGTTGTAGACAACGGAAGTTGCGTACACCATAGTGCCGACACCGCATTCGGACAGAGCTCCGTCGAAGAAGTCCTCCTCTGCGGGTACTCCATCGGGAGAGGGAGGAAGCTCCAAATCGTCGAGATACTCGAACAATCCCTCGTCGCAACCCGTTTGCAACGATGCAGACTCGGTATCCACAACGTCCCAGTGCACCGATCCGGCATCCACCTGTGCTCGGACTTGGGCCAATCCGCCGTTGTAGTCTTCAAGTTTGATCTTGATTCCCGTTTCCTCTTCGAACTCCTTGTGGTAGCCATCGACGCAAGCTTGCGCAAACGCTCCTCCGAAAGAAACGACGGTCACAGTCTCCTCTGCAATTGCGGACACTGAAATCATCAACGCCGCAACCTGAATAAACAGCAATCGGAAATCTGGTCGTGTACTCATGAATCGCTCTCCAATCCTTTGGAACAGTCTGCTGGACTAGTCCTCCTTCGCTGCCTGAGCAAGCTTCCCACTTCGTTGGAGAATCTCTACAGCAAACAGCACAAGGATCGCAAACACGATCAACAGCGTGGCGATGGCAAGAATGGTTGGACTCAGCTCCTCTCGAATTCCGGACCACATTTGTCGAGGGATAGTTCGTTGGTCAACCCCACCAAGAAACAGTACAACAACCACTTCGTCGAACGATGTTGCAAATGCGAACAAAGCTCCCGTAAATACCCCGGGAGCTATCAACGGCAGTTGGACTCGCCGAAAGGCTGTGATGGGTCCCGCGCCAAGACTTGCCGCCGCTCGGAGCAAAGTGTGATCGAAATTGGCAAGTGTTGCAGTTACGGTAATTACGACGAACGGGGCTCCAAGCATCGCATGGGCGAGGATCAACCCCAAGTGGGTCTGAGCGAGTCCCATTTGTGAATAGAAAAAGAAGACACCGACTGCAACGATTACTACCGGAGTCACCATCGGCGAAATGATGAGAGCTGATATGAACTGACGAAACGGAAGCTGGGGGTGATTGAGTGCTAACGCTGCCAATGTACCGAGCACGGTTGCAATGGTGGTTGCAAACACTCCGATGAAGAAGCTGTTACCGATCGCCGCCCGCCACTCGGGGTTTTCGATTATTGATCGATACCAACGAAGCGAATACGCTTCGCCTTCGAGCCGCAGCATTCCTTCGGTGAACGTGAAATAGGGCTCCGCATTGAAACTGAGTGGAATGATCACAAGCAACGGAGCGATCAGAAACACAAACCCCACCACGACGGCCAGGATGAATGCCCAGTTGGCGACTTTCCACCCGACTTCGGACATCAGCCGAGCTTGAGTTTGTCGAGACCGACGAAGCGATCGAAAATGAAGTAGCAGGCAAAGACGATCACTAGCAAAATGACCGAAATCGCTGCGGCGAGACCCCAGTTCAGGGAATTCTGGATGTGGTACGCAATCATGTTGGATATCAACTGACCCTTCGTACCACCGACGAGTGCTGGGGTGATGTAGTAGCCCAGCGAAAGAATGAAGACCAACATGCATCCAGCGGAGACTCCCGGCAGAGACTGCGGAAAGTAGACCCGGATAAACGACTGAATTGGATTAGCTCCCAACGACGCAGCGGCTCTCATATAGGCTGGTGGAATTGACCGCATCACTGCGTACATTGGCAGGATCATGAACGGCAATAGAACATGAGTCATTGCTATCAACGTACCGGTCATGTTGTGGACCAACGCCAGTCTTGACTCATCTCCCACAAGTCCGAGCCAAACCAGGATGTCGTTAATTACCCCTTGGTTTTGCAGTAGCACAAGCCACGAGGTTGTTCGAACGAGAAGCGAAGTCCAAAACGGGATCAACACAACAATCAAGAGTATCTTGGCGAGCGACTCGCCAACGCTGGCAATCGCATATGCGATGGGGTAGCCAACCAGAAAGCAAAGTAGCGTGACCGTCAAGGCTACGTAGAAAGTGCGCAGATACAGAGAGTTGTAGATGCGCTGATCTTCGCTGACTTGCTGAACGGGTCCGTCCGGAGCACGCTTCAGATCAACCGATTGGAGGTAGTGTCGAGAAGTGAAGCGATAACCGGCAGTGCGGATGGCTTGCCATAGTGAAGTGTCCGTCCATCTATCGTCGATTTCGATCATGGCCGCCTTCACGTCAGTTGCATCCATTCGCTGCAGACGTCGAGCGGTCTTTGCGAAAACACTTCGTGTTCCACTGGCAATTCGATTGACGCGAGTCGCGACTTTTCCGATCGTTCGCGCTTCGAGCGCAGCATTCAGTTCGTCAGCTAGAGATTCAAAGACCTCTGCGTTGGGAATCTCCGTGTCGTCCCAGTCTTGCAGGAGTCGCAGAGTGTTCGGGAGCGTTTCCGCGACCTCGGGATCATGGAAACTCTGCAAGACCATCGAGCCTAGCGGAATCAGGAACGTAATTGAGACGAACGCGACTAGCGGAAGGGCCAGTCCAATGGGCACAGCCCGTTTGGCTATGGCATTGGTTTCGTTGTTGCGTCCGAACACTTAGAAGACTCTGCTAAGCCATGCTGAAAAGCGTCACTGTCGCTGAACGGAAGTCCGTCTCGGTCAGCGAGCCAACCAGGAATTGAATCGTTCCGTGAGCTCGTCTTCGCGTTCACTCCACCAAATCACGTCCGACAATAGGAACTTCTTGGAATTTTCGGAGTAGGTGGGAAGGTGAGGCTTCATTTCAACATCTTCGGTGGCATGTTTGCCAACTCGTGGAAGCCCTGAGTGTCTCACCGGTGCATAGGAAATGTGACTTGCGACGCCGACCATGCCTCGAGTGCTCGTTGCAAAAGCAACGAACTTACGAGCGTTCTCAAGGTTGGGTGCACCTGCAACAATTGCCATCGCTCCCGTGTCTCGAATGTGTCCGTCCCACATGATCACAAACGGTTGGTTCTCTTTAACTTGTGCGTTGAAGATCCTTCCATTCCACGCGGTCGACATCAACACCTCGCGGTCAGCCAGCATTTGAGGTGGTTGTGCGCCTGTTTCCCACCAAATGACTTGATCCTTGATCGTATCGAGCTTGCGGAATGCTCTCTGAATTCCTTCTTCCGTCGATAGGACTTCGTAGACCTCTTCGGTTGGAACCCCGTCAGCCATGATCGCAAACTCGAGATTGTTGAGGGGCCGTCGCTGCATACCGCGTCTGCCCGGATACTTTTCTAGATCGAAGAAGTCCGTAATCGATGTTGGCGGATCCCCGGGCATGTTGTCGGCGTTGTAGGCAATCGCCGTTGCGTACACGAGCGTTCCGACGCCACACTCGGTCAACATGTCGTCGAAGAAGTCTTCCTCCGCAGGTACTCCATCGGGAGAGGGAGGGAGTTCCAAGTCATCGATGTACTCGAACACGCCTTCGTCGCAACCCGTTTGTAATGGTGCTGATTCGGTATCCACAACGTCCCAGTGCACAGCTCCAGCGTCCACTTGTGCCCGGATTTGAGCAAGTCCGCCGTTATAGTCTTCGAGCTTGATTTTGATGCCTGTTTCCTCTTCGAATGCCTTGTGGTAGCCATCGACACAGGCTTGTGCATACGATCCACCGAATGAGACCACGGTCAAGGTCTCTTCGGCAATTGCAACCGCTGAAGCCATCAAAGCTACAACAGGAAGGAACAGTAATCGGAATTTTGGACTTGAACTCATGAATTGGTCTCCGAATCCATTGATAGGGCTCGGCAGTCGAGCGCTGCCCAGCCAACCTGTATGTCATCGCCGGGTAACACCGCACCGTGTCCGACAATGTTGGGAATTTTGACGATGAAGTTATCGAGGCCGCAAGTGGCCACGTTCAAGCGAAGATGGTCGCCCATGAACACGATGTCATTGACCTTGGCATCAAATTGATTGGAATATTGATGCTCTTTGGACGCGACGCTGACTCGTTCAGGGCGTATCGCGACCCAAACGGGGTCTCCTGGACTTGCTTTCTCGACAATTAACGCCTGCACATTGCGGTCCGGTCCGATCGATACATGGCAGATGTCGTTGTCTCCAACCTGACGAACTTCGCCGTACAGCACGTTGTTGTCGCCGATGAACGACGACACAAACACCCGATTGGGCTCTTCGTAGAGAGTTTCGGGCGTGGAGATTTGCTCAATGATTCCGTTGCGAAAAACTGCAACACGGTCTGACAACACCATGGCTTCTTGCTGATCATGAGTCACATAAACCGTAGTGACGCCCAATGTCTGGTGAATTCGTCGAATTTCGTACTGCATCTCCTCCCGCAGTCGCCGATCGAGTGCCCCTAGTGGTTCGTCCATGAGAACGATTTCCGGTTCAAAGACCAGTGCACGTGCGATTGCCACGCGTTGCTGTTGTCCACCGGACAAATTCGCGGGTTTTCTATCTTCCAATCCCTCGAGTTGTACCAGCTCTAAAGCTTTCTGCACTCGCTCTCGTCGTTCGGCCGCCTTCACGCCTCGAACTTCAAGTGGAAAGGACAAGTTTCGTCCAACGGTGAGATGAGGAAACAGGGCGTAGTTTTGAAACACCATCCCGATTCCGCGCTTATGAGGAAGAATGTCTTGAATCGCTCTACCGTCGATCGTAATCTCGCCGGATGTAATGCTCTCGAAGCCTGCCAGCATCATGAGGCAGGTGGTTTTTCCGGATCCCGAAGGTCCGAGCAGCGTGAGGAACTCGCCTTTCTCAATGTCAAGGCACAAGTCCCGTACTACTTCTGTTTTTCCATCGAAGCTCTTGACAACGTGGTCGAATGAAATGTGAGAGCCGTTCGATGTTTCGACGTTGTTGGACTCAGCCATATTCCACAGATTGAGGGCGAAAATGAGTCAATCAGACTCGTCAGTCGCATTGTAGAGGAAGCATAGACGCAACTCCTGAATTGCAGGCAGGCATTGGGTCCTTTCGATGCCAAGGTGTTTTGGCTACCCAGGATTCCCGTTTGTAGAATGAAGCAGAAGCACAGGCTTCTCAAGTAGCCAAGGATCAGAGGGAGACATTCGTGGCATACAACAAACCGGTACCCCGTAAAGGACAGCACCACATGCCGTTCTGGGAGGCAGCGAAGCAGGGCATACTCATGTTGCCCCGATGCAAGGACTGTGGCAAGGTCCATTGGTATCCGAGGCTGATATGCCCCTACTGCCATTCGACGAACCTGGAATGGTCCGAGGTCAGCGGCAAAGGCACGTTGCATACCTATGCCGTACAGCATCGCGCTTTCGGTGGCTGGGGCGAAGAAGCTCCCTACGTGACTGCATTCATCGACCTCTTGGAAGGGGATCGGATGATGACCGTACTGCGTGGTGTCGATGCCTCGCGACCCGAAGAAATTCAGATTGGTAGCAATGTCGAAGTGGAATTTGAGAAGGTCGACGATGACACCTATCTTCCCTTTTGGCGTGTGGTGGAGGGTTAGGCCATGAGAGACTCAAGACTGCTTTCACGTGCCGCGGCCATTGTCGGTGCTGCCGAGTCCAACGAGATCGGATTTACTCCAGAACGAGGCCTGCGAATCACATCGCTTCAGCACCACATCGAGGCGATAAAGAACGTCTCGGACTACACCGGAATACCCATTGCCGACATCGATGGAATCTTCTCGGCTGGATGGTCGTCGGAGTTGGCCGAACACTTAAATTTGCGGCCTCGCTACATCGATACGACATCTGTTGGAGGGTGTTCGTTTCAAATTCACGTTCATCATGCGCTTGCCGCGATTAGTGCAGGAATCATCGACATTGCTCTCATCAGTCACGGAGAGGCAGGCAGGTCGTATCGAGGCGGAGGGGGCGGCCGTGGTGGCGGAGGTCGCGGCGAGGTATCCCCAGGCGAACTAGCCACCGCAGCGTACGGGACATTTGGTGCGCCGTCTCAGTATGCACACGCCATGGTTCGACACATGCATGCATACGGTACAACTCCTGAGGACTTTGCGCATGTTGCCGTAGTGACTAGACAGTGGGCTACGCTCAACCCTCGCGCGGTCATGTTCTCCGAGGAAACCGACCCCAACGGTGGGCCGATAACAGTTGAGATAGTTCAGAACGGCCCGATGATCGCTTGGCCGATGACGATAGCGCATTGCTGCATGGTCTGTGATCACGGAGGAGCAGTCATCGTCGCACGTCCAGAGATTGCTCGATCACTTCGAACGAATCCAGTTTGGATTGCCGGAGCAGGAGAGTCGATGGGCCACTCGAACATGGTTGAAATGGCTGACTTTACTGCTACGTCCGCTGCACGGTCAGCGCAGACTGCTTACGAAATGGCCGGCATGGGTCCGCAAGACATGGAAATGGCCATGATCTACGACTCGTTCACGGTCACGGCGGTGATCACGGCAGAGATGCTTGGACTGGCTCCCCGAGGAGAAGGACACCTGCTGTGGAAAGACGGCCACGCCGCGCCTGGTGGGAGTCTTCCCATCAATACGAACGGTGGCGGATTGTCGTTCAACCATTCGGGAATGTACGGGATGCAGTTGTTAGTCGAGGCCTATCGCCAACTGTCGTTCACAGCAGAAGACGGTGTCAACGGAATTGAGGGAAAGCAGACGGATGCGTCGACTTGCATCGTCAATGGCACCGGTGGAACGCTCTCGACAACCGGAACACTGATCTTGGAAGCCGACTAAGCGGTTCGAGGAGACCGATCGATTATGGCGACATACAACGCTGTTGCAGCATTACCCGACGGAAAACCCGGACCTTGGGGCGATTCTGTTCCGATTTCCTACGACCAGCGAGACGTTCTGCTGTATGCGGTTGGAATCGGAGTAACGGACCTGCGCTACATCTATGAGAGACATCCTTCCTTTGGCGTGTTTCCAACATTCGCCATTCGCTGGGGAGGTGCAGGAGCTCCCGTAGATACCAGTTTGATTCCCAATTCGCCGGGTCCCTTGAATATCGATGCGGAACGGTACCTGGAAGTTCTTGCACCATTGCCCATAAGAGGAACCGTTAGTGTGCGTTCCCGACTGATCGCTGTCCATCCACGCGGAAGAGGGAATGGATTCTGCGAGTACGAGAGCATCGTTGCGGATGAATCCGGCAATGACTGCATCCGCATGGTGAATGGGTCCTTTCGCCGAGGAGTAGAAGCTCTTGGGGACATCGAGCCATTCGAGGGATCAGGAGCAACCTATTCACAGAAGATCGTTGTTCCCGAAGAGCAACCTACGTGTACTTTGAGTTGCACCATAGCGGACAACCAAGCACACATCTATCGCCTTTCAGGCGACTACAACCCGTTGCACATCAGTCCCGAATCGGCTCGGTTCGGTGGATTTGACTCGCCAATACTGCATGGACTTTGTACGTTTGGTCACTGTGCTCAGCAGTTGATCGGTGCACTTTGCGATGGCGATTCCTCCCGGTTCCGCAAGATCAAGGTACGATTTTCGGCACCTGTCTATCCCGGCGATCAGCTCGAAATCAGGGCTTGGGAAGAAAGTTCTACAAGAGTCGTATTTGAAGCTGTCGCTAAAGATACGGTTGTCGTATCGAATGCGTACTTTGAGTATGAATGAACTTTAATATTCGACGATAACTTATTGAAGTAATTAGAGACCTCGTAGTTTTCTCATCCATCGGGATCGTGAAGCCGTCTCCTGAACAGGCTTTTTGGATTTTGCCCAACCATTGAACCCTGGTTCCAAATGTGCGATGTCTTCATAGCCCATTTCCTTCAACGCCTTAACGGCTAATGCAGACCGCCCACCAGCCGCGCAAAACACCACGATTCGTTTATCAGGATCGAAGTTCTTTCGGAAGTACGGACTGCCTGGGTCAGCCCAGAATTCAAGCATTCCTCTAGGAGCGTGGAACGCACCGGGTATAGTGCCGAGATCGACGTACTCCTGAACCTCTCGGATATCGACGAGGAGGGGTTTCTCCTCTTCTTCGAGCTCCTTCTCGAGATCTTCGCAACTAAGATTCTCGATGTCTTGCTTGGCTTCCTCTACGATTTCAAATATCGAACGAATAGGCATGGGCAACTCTCGTTTAGGCTGTTCTGTATTGAACTTGCTCTCAGTGTAGCCGAAGTGAGCGGTTCAGAAGCCGCTAACTCAAGAGACAGGGTCAACGAGCGTGAGTCACGACTCCTTTGATGTAGCCATCGACTTCGCCTTGGGTTACTCCGGTCATGAATTCTGGATATTCATCGATGGAAACCACATGAGTAACGAGTGGTTTCAAGTCGATCAGTCCATTGTGAATGAGCCGAATCGCTGCGGGGAAGGGATCGCGCATTTGAGCTGCTGGCGAAGTGTTCACGATGGAAATCGCCTTGCCGTGCCACGCGGTTGGATTGAAAGAGGCAGTTGAGCCCTTTATCCAGCCGAACAGATTGATAAGGCCACCGACTTTCACTATTTCGGTCGCCAAGTCCAAGCCCGATTGGGAACCACTGGAATCGACGACCGTGTCAATTCTTCGAGAACGCAAGTCCCGTTTGATGTCGTCAAATTCACTGTTCGTAACGTTGTAAGCCTCGGTTGCGCCAAAGCGTGAAGCCAGATCCAGTCTCCGATCATCGATGTCGAGCGCGATCAATTGGTCCGCGCCAACTCCTGCTAGCCCTTGAATCATCATGAGTCCCATGAACCCACAACCGACCATTGCAAGCCTCTCGCCGGCTTTCAATCGGCAGTGGTCCATCCCAGTGACCACGCACGAAACAGGCTCCACGATCCAGTGGTGATCCTCCAAGTTTGAATCAGGAACCTTGTACAGTCGGTTTGACGGAGCGTTGCGGACTTGGGCAAACCCGCCACCCACAACTCTTTGCCCGATTTCTACATTGGTAACGCCAGGTCCGAGCTTGCTAACGTATCCGATTCCTTCGTGACCCGGAGGAGCGGGACTGGGACCATCGGATCCCGTACGAAAGGTCTGCAAGTCCCACGAGCAGATGCCGCATGCGGCGGTCTCAACTTGCACTTCGCCCGGTCCGGGGTCGCCAATTTCGTAAGAGACGAGCTCAGCTCCGCCACCTGGTGTGTAACGAATGTTCTTGACTTTCATGCGAATTAGCAACCCATCAGACTAGCTCTGACGATTGTATGGAATGGGACGGTTGATTACAGGAGCAATCAAACCTTGGCTATGTGTATTTCCCGACTACGTTGTCCCAATTTCGCTTGATGGCATCGATGTGCTCATCCACATTCTTGAATCCTTGACTCATCGTCACAAACGAGAGGTGTGTCACTCCCATGTCGGCACATGACTTGACCCTGTCCAATTCGGACTGACCCATTCCGCCGAGAGGCAAGATGGATTCGATGCCAATGTCATCGACTGATCGACCCAGCGCTGTTGCCTTTTCATGGATTTCTGCAATCTGATTTGCCAAATTTGGATTGAAGAATGGAAACCATCCATCCCCGATTCGAGCAACGCGGTCAATCACTTGAGGTGCTGTACCTCCAAGCCATATCGGTATGTTCTTGTTTATGGGTAAAGGGTTGAGTCCAGCATCCGGAATGGTGTGCCACTTGCCGTTGTAGGTGATGGTTGGTTCGGCCCACAATCGACGCATCAGATCGATCTGCTCCTCGCTTCGCTTCCCTCGGTTGTGGAAGTTTTCACCGAGGCACTCAAACTCGACTTCGTTCCAGCCGGTCCCGATGCCAAGTCGGAATCTTCCTCGGCTAATCACGTCGAGGCATGCCGCCTGTTTCGCCACCAGCGCGGTCTGTCGCTGAGGCAGAATCACGATTCCGGTTACGAATTCCAGCTTCTGAACCACGGCAGACAGAAAGCCGAAGAGCACAAAAGGTTCGTGAAACATGCTCTCCGACGTGTACGGTCCGCTCCAATTTGGACGACTGGCGGTACTGGCTCCCAATACGTGCTCGTAAGCTAAGACGTGGGCATAGCCCAATTCTTCAACTGCTACAGCGAACTTCGCGATATCGTCGGGATCATCGCCGATTTCGGTCTGTGGGAATACAACTCCAAATTTCATGAAAGTCTCCTATACGTTGATGTTGGCTAGCGTTTTGAACTCTTAAATCTAGTTCAGGGAATTGGCGATTCTGTGAAGGGCTTCTTCGATTTCTTCGGTTGACGCCGCATAGGAAAATCGGACGTATCCTTCGCCGTACGAACCGAAGCTCGTACCTGCCACCGTCGCCACTCCCAGATCCTCAAGCCAAGAGTTCTGTACGTCGCGAGCTGATTGATTCAGACCTGTGATGTTGGGGAAGGCATAGAACGCTCCCAGAGGGTTGCGGCTTGTTATGCCTGGAATGGCATTCAAGCCTTCAACAATGATGGAACGCCGTTTGTCGAAGGTCTCTACCATTGCATCGACCGAGTCCTGTGGACCTTGTAGTGCGGCAATTGCCGCATGTTGGGCGCCTGCATTGACGCAGCTGTGGCAATTGATGGCTAGACGCGTTGCGTGATCGATCAACGACTCCGGCCAAATGGAATAGCCCATTCGCCACCCAGTCATGGCATAAGTCTTGCTCCATCCGTCGAGCAGGATCAGTCTGTCTCGTATTTCCGGGTAGGCGAGCAACGTAACGTGATCCTGACCTTCGTAGCAAATGCGCGAGTAAATCTCATCGCTCATCACGGCGGCGTTCGGAAAGTTCGCCAACCCAGCGACCAAGGCATCCACTTCGGCCTTAGGGACAGCTCCACCCGAGGGATTAGCGGGTGAGTTCAAGATTACTAGTCGGGTTTTCTCGGTCATGAGATCCAATACTCGATCCGCACTGAAAGAGAAGTCGAGCTCTTCGAGCAACGGAATCGGTACCGCTTTGGCACCAGTGAAATTGATCACTGACTCGTAGATGGGGAATCCGGGGTTGGGGTAGAGGATTTCCGCACCCGGCTCGCCAAACATGAGCACGGCGAAGAACATGGTCACTTTTCCGCCAGGAACTACGAGAATGTGGTCGGGATTGACTTCCACTTTGCGCCACTTGAGGACGTCTTCGGCTACCGCTTCGCGTAGAGCAGGTATACCAGGAGCAGGTGTGTATCCATGGTGTCCGTCACGCAGAGCTTTGACCGCAGCTTCCACGACATGATCCGGAGTCTTGAAGTCGGGTTGGCCAATGCCAAGATTGATTATGTTCTTGCCTTGCGACTTGAGATACTCGGCGCGTTGAAGCACTTCGAATGCGGTTTCCGTTCCCAGTCGGGACATACCTTGCGCTAGTTGCATATCGGTCGAAAGCGATTTGTTAGAGAGGCTGGTGCCAATGATATTGAACTTCTTCTCGCGCACGAGCATCTGCCGCGGGATTTCTCTCGGAATTAAGCCGGACTTGTGAAGTCTGCTTGAATCGGCTCTCTGGCGTTAGAACCAATCAATACTCGAGACGGGCCATATGCATCGCTTGGCGAGCCGTACGCAGTACGTGTTTGCGCTTGAGAGGGCTGTTCAGGAAGCGATTCATTGCCGCTGTGATCAGATTTCGACTCTCCGCGTCTCCGTCTTGGCATTCAGTGCGAGCGGCCAAGATTGTCTTTAGCAAATGAACCGAAACAATGAACTCCTCCTTGCCGTGATCGAACAAACGGTCGACGGCATCGCTAAAGAAACTGTCAGAGTCGTTGGCAAACCACGCGTTTTGTGAATTGTTCAAATCGACGTAAGGCTGGTTCCGACCGGAGAAACATGCCATCTGAAGGAGTCCGGGAGCCCACAGCTGAGGAAACTTAGTGCACTGTTGTCGTACGGCGTTGGCGAACGTTATGGTGTGCGTAAATCCGAGCCAACTCACATTGTCGTCTACGAGATTTGTCGTGCCGTGCTGTAGATCGAGGTCGAAATGGAGCATGTTGTTCGCATTTGCCTTGAGCAACGTTCGATACAGACTGAAGGGATCGGTGTTGCTGCTGTCCAGCGTGTGGTCAATCGCGCGATCAACTGATAGTCCAGCGAATTCACGCCACTCAGTGCCATAGACTGATCTGGACTGGGTCGGCCACTTGTCGATGACTTCCCCGTAGTGCCGAAATTGCGGAATTTGATCCTCTCGAGTTGTGTAGGCAAGAGTTCGCGTCAAGGCGAGCAACACTGGTAGTTCGACACCGCAACCGAGTCGTCGAATGAGGTCTCCCGATTTGGAGACATAAATGAGCGCATGTCCGAAGTCGTTGTAGTGGGCGAGGGCGGCTGACGAAAAGGATTCTTCGAGATCAGCGAAGTGCATGTCCGCCTCTAGCGCCCCTCGAATCATCGATATTGCTCGGCTCTCATTCTCGTTTTCAATTGCCTCAAGGAACTGCTTGCTGTCGAATTCATTGACTTCATTGGAGTAGGGATAGAGCGGCCGCCGTAGAGAGTCGTCGGCAATATGCCCAATGGCTTCCAAAATACAAATCAGCTGGTGTTCAGGGCTCTCATTGAATTCATCGAATAGTGTGAGCCAGTCAGTGGCTCCAGCATAGGCATGAGTCCAGCCATACTCGAGCCGGTCATGACTCCACTCAATAGCAAGACTCAGAGCATCCGTGAGGTCTGCACCTATCAATTGCAACCGACACAGTTCGCGTGCAATGTGTTCGTAGCTGTTGTCTTCAATCGCCTTGCGAAGGCTCGAGTAGAGTTCCTGCTTCTGTTGTTCAATCGGTGGATCTTGGACATCAATCCAAATTTCGTTTGCACGGACTTCCAACGGATAGACTCGAACACCTTCGCTCCCTTTCAGGTTGGAACCGCTTGCCAGATCGAATTTCCAGTTGTGCCAGTTGCAGGTCAGAATGCCATCGTCGGTGAGACAGCCTTCGCTCAATGGATAGCCTTGATGCGGGCAACGATTATTGCAGGCCAGAAAACTCCCCGCCGAGTCAAAGATGGCAATCTGTTTGCCTTTGTGGCGGATGACCTTGCAGCCTTTGCTACGTACCGTATCTACGTCGGTTGCATTGATCCAAATCGACTTTGAGTTCAATGTTTCGCTCTCCACTTCCCGGGACTTCCTATACTGCCAATAGTTCAGTAAATCAAGTACTAATCACAGTAACTGGACAAGTTCCTTGATGGAATCTGTGATTGATTCCATGTCAATTGGACCGTCTTGGTTGGTCTGTATTGCAATTGTTATATCACTGTCCAAGTAGTGGCGTACATGGGAACGATATCCAGGCCATAGCCCTCCGTGCTCGATTACTGGAGGCTGATCCGACACGAACACTCCCAAGCCGTAGCCGACTCCTGGTGCATCAGAGTCTCGATAACCCATGGAAATCATTTGCTGAAACGACTCGTCGCTCACGACTTCGCCATTGGCTAGGGCAGCGTAGAAACGAACCAGCATCGTCGGATTGAGGACTAAGCCTCCGCCGGTCCATTCCGATGTTGGATCGATTTTCATCGTTCCATCCTTGCGAAGGTTTCTCGCGCCTCGCTGATAGCCCGGAACGATGTCCGGCAATGCGGACACGTTCTGAAACCGGACTTCGTTCAGTCCCAAGGGCTGAATGACTCTCTCGTCAAGGAGTTCGTAGTAGTCGCGACCTGTTGCCGTTTCAATGATGTGGCCAAGAATCAGGTAGCCGGCGTCGGTGTAGGAGTAGCCCTCACCGACATTGAACAGGGGTTTGTGTCGGGATGCAATTCGAATGAGCTCCTCTGACGTGAACTTGATACCCCCGCGCCGGATGGCCCGCCATATCGACCAGACCCAATATCGGTTGACATCTGTGTACTGCACCATCCCGGCCGTGTGTGCCAGCAAGTGCTTCACTTGAATGTCGTCGGCATTGGGAACCTTTCGATACCACTTTTCGTCGCTGAGAAAACTGGATGCAAAGTCGTCCAGCCCAAGCACTTCGTCTTCTACCAAGAGCATCGTGAGTGCTGCACAAAAAGTCTTGCCGGTGCTGCCACCAGGCATGCCGATTTCGTTAGTGAGTGGCGTTTCTGCCTCCCTGTCGCCCAAACCTACGGCTTCTGCGACTAGAGATTCGTCAGGTAGGCGTACGGCAGCGCGAAGACCTGGCAGGTCCAAGTCGTCGCGAGTGCGTTCGAGGAGTTCTCTCAAGGAGTTACTCAGCTCTTCGTTAGCGCTCAAAGGTCCAGGCACCATCAAGACCAACAGGCAAGCGAATGCGAGTTGAGGGCGGCCTTTGCAGCGTAGACTTCGGAATGCCCTCACAGCTTCGAAAATCGGGGTCATCGAAGTTTCGGTTAAGAACTGCAAGAAAGCATAGAACAACCGACTCGAGTACGAGCCCAATCAGGTCTCTTCTCTGCAAATTTTTCTTTCCCATCTTGCTGGACGTACGGATTCTCCAATACTTCGATCCAATCATGAAGAAACGCATAGTCGCCTTTTTCGGCATCGTCGATAGCTAGCTGAGCTAGATAGTTTCGAGGTACGTACAGTGGATTAACCGAATTCATCGTCGCGATCCGTTGGTCGGAGTCTTGAGCCTCTCGCAAGACTCGACCTGCATAGGTGCTCAACCAAGCGTTGATCCGATCAGCCGTTGCACCTGTCAGCTCCTCTGGGTGGTAGTAGGCATCGACAAGCTGTTCCACTCCCGCAGTGCTAGCTGCAGTAGCTTCCAAATCGATCTTTGTCAGCAGTCGATAGAACAGCGTCATGTCCGTTTCAGTGGACATGAGGATTTGCTCCAGCTCTTGAAAGAAAGCAGAGTCTCCTTCCGTTACGTCGTTCAGTCCTAGTTTATGACCAAGAGATTGAGAGTAGTAGCGAGCAAACAGCTGTGGGTACTCATTTAGCGCGTGTTCCAACGGTTTGACTTCTTGGACTACGGGTGCAATGGCATTGGCCAGCTGAAGCAAATTCCACTGGGCAATAGCTGGCTGCTGGCCGAATCGATAGCGTCGAGTACCTGCGTCGGTGGTGTTGGGGGTCCAGTTGGGATCGAAGTCTTCCAACCACCCGTAGGGTCCGTAGTCGATCGTCAAACCCGTGATCGACATGTTGTCGGTGTTCATCACGCCGTGGACAAATCCCACCCGAATCCATTCGGACACCATATAGGCAGTTCTATTCACTATTTCCTCAAACCATTCGACATAAGTACTTGTTATGTCGATGTTTGATAGGTGTTTGAAATCAGACTTGATCGTATGATCGATCAATTGTCGAACAACCTCGAAATTCCGTTGGGCGGTGAGGATTTCGAAGTTTCCAAACCGTACAAACGTAGGTGCGACTCGACAGACGACGGCACCCGGCTCTGGCGCTGGATTCCCGTCATAGAGCATGTCTCGAACCACTTCCTCACCGGTCGAGACGAGGGAAAGCGCTCGCGTTGTCGGTACTCCGAGGTGGTACATCGCCTCGCTGCAAACAAATTCCCGTAGCGACGAACGAAGCACCGCTAGGCCGTCGGCACTTCGGGAGTAGGGAGTTAGCCCGGCGCCTTTCAATTGCAGCGAGTATCGGTTTCCGTCTATGCCAATGGCATCGCCGAGCGTAATTGCCCTACCGTCTCCGAGTTGTCCGGCCCAGTTCCCAAACTGATGGCCTCCGTAGCACATCGAATACGGTTTCATACCGGACATACGCCGATTTCCGGCGAATACCTGAACGAAGTCTTCGCTTGAACAATCCTTTTCCGAGAAGCCGAGTAGTTCTGCCACGCTGGAAGAGTACGCGATGAGCTTGGGTTGAGATACTGAACGAGGCTCTACGAACGAATAGCAGGCGTTTGGCACCTGGCGGACGAAATTGCGGTGTTCCGGGTCTCCCGGAAGTTCATTGACGAAACGATTGTCGAATCGAAGATCGGTCAACATGATGCGAACTGGAGTCTCAAAATCACCTGCGCTTGCGGTCAAATCGATCCAACAGACACTCGGTTTGCGATAGATCGACTACTGCGTAAGTAACATTTTGCAAAGCGTAATTCACTTGCTCTTATATCAGCGAGACAAATTATGGCGAAGAAGCGTCTCAAAGCGATACTGATTGGTACCGGCGGAAACATGCGCGGAGCGCATATTCCTCGCATACAACAAGACCGTTCAGTTGATGTGGTAGGTCTGGCAGATCCAATCGAGGAGGCGGCGCAAAAAGCTGTTGACCGCCTCGGATCCCAGGTCATGTACTTCGACAATTGGCGCGACATGCTGGCTCAAGTCGAGTCCGATGTCGCACTGATCAGTACACCGCACAGCGATCACAATGCCCAAGCAAAGGCTTGCTTGGAGAGCGGCATGCATGTACTGATCGAGAAACCCATGGTGCTGACCACCGCTCACGCCAATGGATTGATCGCGCTGGCGAAGAAGAAAAAACTCTGTCTGCATGTCGCCTATCAGCGGCATTGGATGCGGGAGTACGTCTTTGCTCGCGAGCTGATTTCCACTGGCAAGATTGGAAAGATACAGTCGGTCGTAGGCTATGTAGTTCAAAACTGGCTAGATCTTGGCGGATGGCGACTCGATGCCAAGAAGTCTGGTGGTGGAATGTTCATGGACACCGGTAGCCACCTGGTCGCCTCGGCTCTCTGGATTACGGGATTGCAACCCGTTCCGAAGTCGATAAGCGCGACGATGGATAAGCAAAAACGTGATGTCGATGTAAACACCGTTGTTCAGATGCAGTTCAAGGGAGGTGCTGTAGGCACACTTTCGGCCATAGGCTCTGGAGGCGAACACGACGAGCAGCTGGTAGTTGTCGGAGACAAGGGAACGTTGTGCATTCGATTGCACGGATGGCGAGTCGTAGAAATGACGCTGAACGGGTCAACGGTAAGCATCCCAACTAGGATCAAAGCATCGAATCCGGACGCAGGTTTCTTCGCTGCCGTGAGAACTGCAGGCCAAGCTAAGGCGGCCAAGGGCAGGGCAGGCCGGAGCAAGGCAGGGTCGGCATTTGAGTACCCAACCTACGCGGTTGAGGTCGCGAGACTATCTACGGCTGCTTATCGCTCGATAGCATAGGTTCTGGTCTCGAATTAGCGGAAGTTTGAGCTGATGGGAGCACACCGATGGCCACGATAAATTCCGTAACCGGACCGATCGAATCTAAGGATCTGGGCTTCACTCTCATGCACGAGCATGTGCTCGTCGGGGGTCCAGGAATTTTTCAGTCTTTCCCCGATCTTTTTGGTCCCGAAAACCGGCTTCAGAGAGCGATTGATTCGCTGAAGCGGGCTAAAGCAGAAGGGATTGACACGATGGTTGATGCAACCACCCACGATCTCGGCAAGGAACCAGAGTTTCTACGTGCCGTGTCTGAGGGATCGGGAGTCAACATCATTAATACCACTGGCTGGTGGTTGAGCGTGCCCCGATTTTTGTACGGGGTCTCCGCCAATCAAATGGCTCGAGAATTTGTACGAGATGTCGAGGAGGGATTCCGCGGGACCGGCATCAAAGCGGGAATTCTCAAGTGTGCGGCCGATGCGGAGGGTGTGACTCCAGAGCTCGAAGTCATGGCTCGAGCAGTGTCGCGGGCGCACAATGAAACGGGTTTGCCGATCATGGTTCACTCGCATCCCACCAATCAAGTGGCAAGGCGACAGATTGCGATATTTCGAGAGGAAGGCGTCGATCTGACCCGTGTGAAGATCGACCATTCGAACGACACCGCCGACACCGAGTACTTGCAGTGGATTCTCGACCAAGGTTGTTATCTTGGACTGGATCGCTATCCAGGCAGATTCGTCAGTCCTTACATGCGTACCGTAACTTTGAATCGCCTAATAGAGATGGGCTATGAAGACCGACTGTGTCCGTCTCACGATTGCATTTGCCTTCACTTACACAAGGAACAACCGGATGGATCGATACCTCAGGAGCATGAGTTCACGCGATCCAATATGGATCAGTTCTTGTACATCCATCGACACGTAATACCGGATTTGAAGGAACTAGGCGTCACCGAGGCGCAAATTCACAAGCTGTTTGTCGAAAACCCTCGGCGGTTCTTCGACGGATAGAGAGTAGCTGGCCGATCAATCGCAGGTTCAGACGAACAAGTGATTGGCGCACTAGTCCTACTCGCAACCTGAATGGGTTCTTGCTCTCAGCCGTATCGGTGCCGAGTAAATTGCTCTAGCTAGCTGCGAGTTCCTGCAAACAGCTGAACGTACGCTCGAACGAAGCTCGTCCGCTGTCTCCCGCCGGGTAGATGCTGGCGATGACCTCAGTTGCTCCTGCATCAAAGAACTCCTGCAGTCCGTCAGCCACTTGCTGCTCATTGCCAACGACAGCGATTTCTCCAGCTTGATCCAATCCTTCGGAATCCAACTGCCTTCGGTAGTTTGGCAATTGAGTGTAGTGTTGGAATATCTGAATCGAGCGAGCAATTGCTTGATCCTTGTCATCGTGGCAGCAGACAGGAACTCCGACGATCACCCGAGGAGCATCTCGACCCGCATCGCGGGCGGCTCGATTGATTCGGGGCACTGTATGCTCCCGAATGGTCTTTCTCCCGACCATCCATGTGACTGTTCCGTCGGCCACTTCTCCGGCTACTCTGAGCATGAGTGGAGCTAAAGCGGAAATGACGATGGGAAATGGACTCGAGTCCGGACATGCAAACCCGGTCTGAATTTGGTAAGTCTCGCCTGAGAAATCAACTCGCCCACTTTCGGTCAACGAGCGCAGGATCGAGACGTACTCTCGCATGTGTAACGCTGGACGATCATAGGCCAGCCCTAGCCGTTCAATTACGGGGGCATGCGATGGACCAACACCGAGCACAAGGCGTCCACCACACAGTGCGTTGGCTGTTGCGGCTTGTTCCGCGAGTGCGTTAGGGTGTCTCGGATAGCTAGGGATGATCGCCGTGCCCAACTCGATATTCGAAGTGTTTTGACCAGCAACTCCGATCACCGTAAGCACGTCGAATGTACCTGCTTGCGGCATCCAATAGCTTGAAAAACCACGTTCTTCCATGGCCACGATGTCGTCGACTACGCCGGTCAGAGGAGCACCTCTACGCACGTTGCCTCCGTATATTCCAATCTTCATTTGCTTTCCCTTATGTTCTGATCTGGGCGTGTCCAGAGACCGGTTGAAGCCCCTGAGTTCGATTCCCAAGTGCAACTGTGATCGAGAGAACGACTATGTTAATCATAGAGGCCGTCGTGGAGCCGTTAACTACGCGTCGGGACCAACAAAGCGATTCAAACAAGCGCAAGCAAATTGACATCGAGCTCGAGTACACAGTCAAACTATTGGTGGCAAAGCCATTTAGGCTCCTTGACTCAATTGTCTAGAAGGCAAGCCTTGACTAGTGGAACTGTGGTTCGACAATGTTCCCTCGTCGTGTGAGCAGCCTCCAGAGAACTGAGCCGACTCTAATCCTGAGCCAAACAAGTTCTCACTCGCGCGCTTGCGATTCGGTTGTACTCTCGATAGCCAGTGGAACCAAGTTACCGGTATTCTGTCCCACTCATAGCTTCCATTCAGAGTAATGATCATGAAGAAAACCTTGGCTCGAATCACGATTCTTGCATCGATGCTCGCCCTGTGCGGATGTGCGACGTTGCCACGCAACATCCATCCAGCTTCGGTTCCGAAGTCGCCTTACGTTACGATGAGTTGCAGTGACCTAGCGGATGAATTCAAGGCTGAAGAGGAGCGACTGGATAGGTACTCCAAGAAGCAGAAAACAGATCGCCTAGTAGACGTTGCACTGAATGTCTTTGTGTTCCCGGGCGTAGGTGCTTTTACCCCTGACCACGAGGACGAGGTGGCCGAAGCAAAAGGCAAGATCCGAGCAATAGACAGGGAAATTCTCTCGCGATGTGGGAACCAGAGTACGGCGTCAAAGACCAAGTAAACTTCGGTGTAGTGAGCCCTGGTTCGTTCAGGAGCTCCATTTTCAAAACCGAAAGAGTATCGATCAACGCTATCTACAATTGGAAGCATGACAAGAGTTCACTTTGGTGTCACCGTTCCGCAAATTAAGCGGCCGTGGATCGCAACGAAAGAGTCGGCAGACACCTTTGAATCGCTAGGATTCGATTCCCTGTGGGTATGCGACCACTTGTATGGTCCGCAGTCTCCCCAACTTCCCATTCTCGAGGCCTGGACACTGATCGCTGCTCTGGCTGCAGCGACTGAGCGATGCCAGCTCGGAACTTTGGTAACACCGGCGGGAATGCGAAATCCCGCACAGCTCGGCAAGACGATCGCTTCGGTCGACAACATTGCGGGAGGCCGGGTGATCGCAGGATTGGGCGGGGGTTGGATGCCGCGCGAATTCACGGACTTTGGTGTGCCGTTTCTCTCGACTCGTGATCGACTCAAGCAGCTAGCGGAGACGGTTCAGCTGTTGCGTCGCATGTGGAGCGATGAGAGCGAGACCACGTTTGCAGGGGAGTTCGTCAAGGCCGAGCAAGTTGTCTGTCAGCCAAAACCACCTCGGGCTGTTCCGATTCTAATTGGCGGAGCAGGCGAGAAAGTCACCCTACGCATCGCGGCGAAACATGCGGACATGTGGAACAACCTTGCAGGCCATCAACAAAACCTCGCTCACAAAGTGGATGTGCTGAAGTCTCATTGCGACGCGGTTGGCAGGGATATCAAAGAGTTAACCATAAGCCAGCAGTGCTTGGTAACAATTGCCAGAACCGCTGAAGAAGCGGAACCGGCCGCCCAGCGAGCCGCTCAAATTTTCGGTGGACACTTGGGCGATCCACTAGGACCCATGGCAATCACGGGAACTCCCGAGCAGTGCATGGAGCGCATTCAGCAACATGTGGATCTAGGTTGCACGATGTTGATGATCGAGTTCTTTGGGAAGGACACTCGAGAACCCGCGCAGCTCTTCATGGAAGAGGTTGCACCTGAATTTGCCTAAGTAATCGGAACGACGAACTCGTTTTGACGCCAGTCTGATCCTGTAGACCAACACTCTGCACTTACGTAATGGGCGGAAATGGACCGCCGAAAGTCCTGAGTACGGTTGCGTCCCGATCCATGCACCAACAAGGGGCTGAAGAAGATAGTGTCGCCAGGTTGCATCTCGATGTGCAGCCGTTTGTCGAGCAGTTTGTCCGTTACTCCGTAGAACTTGTAGTTCACATACTCCCAGTCAGGAGTTTCGTGTTCGAGCAAACCACCTAGGTGTGAACCTGGAACGACTGCAAGACAGCCATTCTCGCGGTTCATGGGACACAAAGCGGTCCAAACGGCGATGATCTTCTCTGCCGGTCGAATACGAAAGTGGCGCAGGTCTTGATGAAGTGGATGGCGACCATCCACTTCCGGCGGCTTGTTGAAGACATTGGTAACAATGGAGTAGATGTCGTTGCCGATCAAATCGCGAACCGCGTCCACAATTGAGGGTAGTCGCACGTAGCACATCAGTTCGGGGTCGCTCTCGAAATTCAGGAGCTTGTTGATGCCGTGCACTTGCGAGCGGGGATCTACCGCTCCCTTGGCGACCATGACATCACGCATCAACTTCATACCACTAGACGGTGACCTGCTTCCATCCGCATACTCGAGAAATCTCTCGATGCATCGCTCAACCACATCCTCGTCAACGAGTTTCCTCATCACGAGGAATCCGTCAGAGTGGAATTGGTCGATTTGGGATGTGGTCAACATGTGGATCAGGGTTGCTCGAACTTGTCAGCCTTGCTTGCCTTCTTATCGGGTGTGCGGCGTAGTGGTTATTATGAATTCTTCGAGCGGAGGGAGTTCCAATGTCCTATTCAGACGTCATTTACGAGAGCAAAGGTCGAATTGCAACCATCACGCTGAATCGACCGGAAAAGTTGAATGCTTTGAGCAACAATCTGCGTGGCGAACTCATGGAAGCCATGCGGGACGCAGAGGCGGACAACGAAGTTGGAGTCATTATTTTGAAGGGAGCAGGCCGATCTTTTTCGGCCGGCTACGATCTCTCGCCAGCCCGTTCCGCCTCGTCAGACGAACACGTCGATAAGCGATCCAAGCTTCCCTACACTGGAAGCACACATCCCGGTGCTACACAGTGGGCTCGTCACGTCGTTATGACGAATTGGACCATTTGGGAGCTCGCGAAACCCGTTGTGTGCCAAGTTCACGGTCATTGTCTTGCTGGAGGAACAGAACTCGCAAGCGTGTGCGATTTTCGGATCGTTGCCGAAGACGCGTCAATTGGCTATCCGCCGGTTCGCGCCATGACGACGATGGACATGATGTGGGCTCCGTGGTTTCTGCCACCTGCGAAGGCAAGGGAGTTCGCCTACATCGGAGATTCGTTTTCCGGGCGCGAAATGTGGCGTTTGGGATGGGCGAACTATGCCATGCCCAAGGAAGAGCTCGACGACTTCGTCTTTCAGTTTGCCGAGAGAATGTCGCACGTCGACAACGAAATGCTCATGTATTCGAAGAGAGCGGTCAATCGACAGTACGAGACTCAGGGAATTCGAGAGGCGTTGCACTCCGGCACGGAAATTCAGGCTCTGAGCGCACAACGCGCCGCGTCTGCCGAATGGGGGCGACGCGTTCGAGACGAAGGGCTCAAAGCAGCTCTGGAATGGCGCGACGGACCGTTCCGCGACTTTCGGGGAGCCTATGACAGTGCACCGAAAGATCGGCCGGTTGCTGGAATGGAGAAAAAGACCTAGTAGTGCGTCGATTCGTCGACAGAGTCGCTCTGATCACGGGTGCCGCCAGCGGAATCGGCAGAGCGACAGCCATTCGGCTAGCCCATGAAGGCGCGGCCGTCGTTTGTGCCGACATCAATGAGGAAGGTGCAGAAGCAACAGCTTCCTATGTTGGAGAACGTCAGGGAAGTGCTATTGCGTTGCGATTGGACGTCACTGACGAGCAAGCCGTAAAGGAGTCGTTCGGATTTACCGAACAGCAGTTCGGTAGCGTAGATGCTCTGTTCAACAATGCCGGCATCGGTGGGCAAACTTGGGAACGGACTGTATCCATCAACTTGACCGGTGTCTTCTACGGACTGACCCACGGCGCACATTACATGTCGGTGCACGGCGGCGGAGCAATCATCAATACGGCTTCGATCGCTGGGTTAGTTGGACTCTTGCCGGTCGAATCCAAAGACACTCCTCGTACTCCTGAGATGAATCAGGGAATAGGCGGCTATGTTGCGGCAAAACATGGTGTGGCAGGTCTGACCAAGCAGTTCGCCGTAATGTATGCGAAACAAGGGGTCAGAGTGAATGCGGTTGCACCCGGTTACGTTGCGACTCCCATGACACAGGGAATCCAGGAACACGAGGAGTTGCTACGGTTCCACGAGAAACTCCATCCCATGGGGAGGTTGGGCACCGCCGAAGAGATCGCTGGGGTTGCAGCATTTCTAGCCAGCGCTGATGCAAGCTTTATCAATGGCGTAGTCGTTCCGGTTGACGGAGGTTACACCGCGAGATAGCGGCCGAGACAGGTTTAGTCCAGTTATCGAGTGAGTTCCTAGTCAAGCTCCAAACAGAGAGGTTGACTAAGCGTCGCGGTAGATCTTGCCCCGGGCCTTGACTGGTTCCAACAGTGAGAGATCACCTTCTTCTACTGTGAATCCCTCCGGGAACGGAGCTCGAGCTTCCATTCCTAGCGAGTTCATGACTCTTGAGTCACAGTAGTAGCTGTGTACGGCGATCGAACCCAACACTCGCACGGAATCCCTTAGATCCAGCTTCTGCTTGAAGAAGAATTCCTCACGCACGTCGGGATCGAGCTCATCGAATCGACAACGATTCATAGCCTTGGAAAGTTCATCGATGAATACAAGCCCGTCAATGATCGTCCGCATGGACGAAGCCCGGATCGACTGCACCACACTTTCAGCGATCGCTCCATCGCTAGCACTCGGCAATCCAAGACCTGGATCCGCAGGAATCATGGTGTCAAGCAACGCGACCAGCGTTCTGCGAACGGTTTCTCCCAAGGTTTCCTTGGCGACTAGGTTGCGACGAGTACCCATTTCCGTTCAGTCGAATAGATTGGCGAGACGTTGTTTGATGGAGTCTGCCACGTACAGCGCTAGGGCTTGAATAGTGCGGGTTGGATTGACACCCGCACTGGTCACAAAGATGCTGCCATCGACAACAAACATGTTCTTGACATCGTGACAGCGACCCCATTCGTTCACTACGGATCTCTCCGGATCCGTGCCCATTCGGGTCGTGCCCATGAGATGCCATCCGCCGTGGCTGATCGGACACTGCACCAAGATGTCGGTTGCTCCTGAACTCTTTAGTACTTCCGTCGCCCGCTCTGTGGCGAATTCCAGCATCCGTTCAGAATTCTCGCTCAATGTGTAGTCGATGCGGGGGCTGGGTATGTCGTTCGAATCCTTCAATTCCGGATCCAGAGTCACTGTGTTGTGCTCCTCCGGTAGATCCTCGCAAATGGCTGACATTCCTGCCAAACGCTTGTGGAGTCCACGATAGGCGGCATGGTGATCTCGCCCCCACGGCAGTCGGCCGTAGCCGATCCCGGTCATAGCTGTACCAACAGCACCCCGTCCGCGTGAACACTCGAAAGTGAATCCACGCACATAACCTCGTGATTCGTCCGTTTCGTAGAACTCCTGACTCCAAATGCAAACGCCTGGCCCCATATATCCGTCGAGTTCATCCGGAAATATCCCGAAGATCAACGAGTACGGATGAAACATCAGATTCTTTCCAACCAGACCGCTCCGATTTGCCAGCCCGTCGGGAAATCGCGATGATGTGGAATTGAGTAGAAGACGCGGGGTTCCGACACCATTGCAAGCCAGAATGACGATCTCTGCTTGTTGGTGGCATTCGTTCCCTTCTTCGTCGTAGTAGGTGACGCCAGTCGCGAAATCGTTTTCGTCAACCGTGACCTCTCGAACCCGGCATCGGGTTCGTAGTTCAACACCTGCTCGGATCGCGGGTGGCCAATAGGTAATGTCGGAAGAAGCCTTTGCTCCTTGAGCGCAGCCGGTATAGCAAGCCCCTAGATTGATGCACTTGCCCCGACCTTCGTAGTCTTCCGTTGCGATGGCGGTGTCGGACGGCCACCAATGCCATCCAAGGTTGTTGAAACCTTTGGCGAGAGTTTGTCCCGACCTTCCCATAGGGACCGGAGGCATGATCTGCGGCTTCGGAGGGTAGGCGGGATCACCAGCGAGACCCGATACTCCCATCATTCGATCGTTCTCGTCGTAGTAGGGCTCGAGAGTCTCGTAGTCAATCGGCCAGTCGTCGGCAACTCCGTCCAGAGTCTTAACTCGAAAGTCGGATGGATGAAACCGCGGAAAGTGTCCGGCGTAGAGAATCGTGCTGCCTCCCACAGCGTTGAAGTTGGCTACAGCAATTGGGGAGTTTTGATCATTGATTGGATAGTCAGTTTCCCGCCCGCGGTGATTGGGGCTGATTCCCATGGAGCCGAAGCGACGGTTCTCCCAGTCAAGGCTGGCACTGGGATACTCGTTTGGATTCATCCAGTCGCCCTGCTCGAGGCAGACGATTCGCATCTTGGTGTCCGCCAAGCTCCAAGCAACTGCGGCACCTGATGCGCCGGCACCCACAATCAATACATCCGCAATATCCTGACTCATGCGACAAACTTCCCAAACACTGCGGCAACCGAGCTCTCGGTAATAATATAAGCCGTCTTTTCAGTAGCAGGAAGGGTAGGGACTTGGACGCGGACATTCAGGATTTGAGAGATCGGTTTCTCAACATCGAATTCGACGAGATTGAACTGAAAATCGACGGAGCGAGATTCCGAGAGTATGCGATTGCAGCGGGTGAAACGGACCCCAAGTTCACGGACACTGAGAATCCGGACTTTCAAGCGCCTCCCACGTTTGTCTCTACGTTAGTCGGTCGACGCAACTACCCCGAGGACTTCCCTCCGCTCAATGGTGTTGGAATGGATGCCGGCAAGCAAGTTGAATGGAAAGCGCCGGTTCGAGATGGTGTCACACTCACCGGCAAATCACACCTGCACGACATTTACACCAAGACCGGTAGATCCGGTCGAATGGTTTTCCTTGTTACTCGCATGGAGTTGTACGACGAACAAGGGACTCACATCGCCAACGCCGATACAAGAACTGTGATTAGGGAGCGTCCACGTGGCTGACACGGTACAGACCATTGAAGATGTCGAGTTCGGATCGACCTTGCCAAGATTCGATCCAGACACCAGCCTCGACAATATCAAGCGCTTCGGCAAGCACGTTGGATGGGGAACGGGGCGTTTCACAAGCCACGAAATTGCCAGGAAAGAAGGATTTCCCGGAGCAATCGTCCCCGGAGTGCTTAGCCAAGGCTTCTTGGGAGCGATGATTCATCGCTGGGCACCGACAGCGCAGATCGTTGTGATTGACACGGTTTTCCGTGCTCCGGTGCTGGTAGACCAACCACACCAGATAACCGGCGAAGTGACCAACATCGACGAAGAGGAGAACATTGTCGAAATCGATATCACGATCGCCAACGAAGCCAACGAGACGCGAGTGTTTGGCACCGCTACCATTCAATTCCCCACCTAACACTTACTCACAGCGTATGAGCTCTGCGGAGTTTCCGATGGGAAACATTCCGCACCCTTGTCGCTAGCCACTATTGGAGATCACATGGGAAACCGACTTGAAGGCAAAGTTGCTCTAATTTCGGGTGGAACTTCCGGAATTGGAGAGGCCACGGGCGAATTGTTTGTTCAGGAAGGAGCCAAAGTGGTCCTGTCTGGTCGTTCGGTGGAGAAGGGACGGACTGTTGCCGAGAGAATTGGAACAGACAACGCGGCGTACGTCGAATGCGACGTTACGAATGAAGCGGACATTCGTAGATCTGTAGAGGAGACTGTCAGCCGTTTCGGGCGACTCGACATCCTGTTCAACAATGCTGGTGGACCGACCGCCGGTGGAGTGTTCGACGTTACCGCCGAGCAGATCGAGTACGGAGTCAGATTGTTGCTCACGAGCGTAATGCTGACAACGAAGTTTGCAATTCCGCACATGCGAGAAGCAGGAGGCGGCTCGATCATCAATAACTCCAGCATTGCCGGACTTCGCTATCGACAAGGAAACGTCGTTTATTCAGTGATCAAGGCCGGTCTTTCTCACTACACACGAATGGCGGGTGTTGAACTCGGTCCGATGGGCATTCGAGTCAACACAATTTCTCCTGGCGCGATCGCGACTCCAATTTTCTGGGGAGGTAGTGCTCGTGCCAACACGCTGCCAACGGAAGAGAACGAAAGAAAGATGGCGAAATTGCAACGCAATCTGGCCAAAGCCACGCCAACTCCTCGCAGTGGACTCGCCGCTGACATCGCGGAAGCGGCTTTGTATCTCGCCAGTGATGCAGGTAGCTACGTAAACTGCCACGACTTGGTGGTTGATGGTGGAAGAACCTCGATGTTCTACGAACCGTCGTAGTCAATTCGCAGAGCTGCTTGCTGGATTCTTCAGCCTCGATTCCAAACATTCATCCGGACCGCTAGCCAACTCGTGCTTGTTATCGGTCGCACCAGTCCAATCCTCGCCCATCGCTAGGCATTGAACCACTCATTTTGTAGACCAGTATGAACGACTACACCACGCCTCCACACCTGCCTTCCGACCCCAATTTGTGGCTCGAAGCGGTCGATGATCCGTCTGCTCTCGAGTGGGTTGGTGAACGTAATCAGCAGACTGTTGAACGGTTTACAGAGACAGATTCATTCAAGGAGCTACGCGATCGTATTCTGGCGGTGCTTGATTCCACTGATCGCATTCCGTACGTAATGGCTCGTGGGAATTACCTGTACAACTTCTGGCAGGATGCCGAACACGTTCGTGGAATTTGGCGTAGAACGACTCTCGACGAATATCGGAAGAAGAATCCCGATTGGGAAGTGCTTCTGGATATTGATGCACTTGCAGAAGAGGAATCTGCTGATTGGGTTTACGCTGGATCCTCAATTCTGCGGCCAACATCGGATCGGGCACTGGTGAACTTGTCTCGCGGTGGAGGAGATGCCACTGTAGTTCGGGAATTCGACCTCAATAGTCGCAGTTTCGTGGAAGGTGGATTCACGTTGCCGGAGGCTAAATCGGATGTTGCGTGGGCAGGGCGGAACAAATTGCTGATCGGAACTGACTTTGGTCCTAACTCCATGACCGACTCGGGTTATCCCATGACCGTGCGAGTATGGGAGCGAGGTACGTCGTATGAAGAAGCAAGCGAGATATTTCGAGGTGTCGCCACTGATGTTGCCGTTCACGCGATCTCTAGCGCATATAACGACTATTCCGAGTACTACATCACACGCATGCTGGACTTCTACACGTCTGAGGAGCATGTCTACAGCAATGGAGCGTTGCACCAGATAAACAAGCCGGATAGCGCAAACGCGTGGGTGCACCGCGGACGGTTAATGATCCGCCTGAAAGACGACTGGCCTCACGATCATGGAGTGTTTAAGGCCGGTAGTCTGCTAATTGGAGAACTCGACGAGAACTTGGGAGACTCAAGCAACCTCGAAGTACTGTTTGAGCCGTCCGACAGTTCTTTTCTTGTGGGCTGGGATGTCACTAAGAACTCGGTACTGCTCAGCATTACGGAAGACGTTCGAACCAAGAGCTACGTCGCAAAGCGAGCGGGTTCCACGTGGAACATTGAACGCATTACGGAGTCATCGGGAATTTCCAACGAATCCGTCGGTTCGATGGATCCCTACGTGGATGATCGATTCATGCTCAACAGCCAGAGTTTTCTCGAACCGGCAAAAGAATCGCTTGGAAATGACGGTGAAGACCTGGAAATTCTCAAGAGTGAGCCAGCATTCTTCGACGGATCGAACTTCGACGCAACGCAGCATTGGACGGACTCCAAAGACGGTACCCGCATTCCCTACTACGAAGTGCGTGCGAAAGATGCCGACAAAGCTGGACCGACATTGCTGTACGGCTATGGCGGTTTTGAGGCATCACTGCTACCCCAATACTCACCCGGTGTCGGCATCGGATGGCTTGAACGTGGAGGAACCTATGTAATTGCCAACATCCGAGGCGGCGGCGAGTTTGGTCCCAACTGGCATCGCTCTGCTCTGTTGCAAAATCGAAATCGTGCATATGAAGACTTCATTGCCGTCGCAGAAGATCTCGTTCGTCGCGGAGTTACATCAGAACGACAGTTGGGTATTCAGGGAGGTAGCAACGGCGGATTGCTGATGGGCAACATGTACACCATGCGGCCCGATCTTTTTGGGGCAATCGCGTGCCAGGTTCCGCTTCTCGATATGAGTCGCTACCACTTGCTGTTGGCAGGTGCCAGCTGGATGGCGGAGTATGGGAATCCCGAAGATCCGGAACAGTGGTTGTTTCTAAAGAACTACTCGCCTTACCACAACGTTGAAGGAGACGGGACATACCCTCCGATGTTGATCACAACCTCCACACGAGACGATCGGGTTCATCCCGGCCACGCCCGAAAGATGACTGCTCGATTGGAGGAGATGGGACATACCGTGCACTACTACGAGAATACAGCGGGAGGCCACGCCGGTGCAGCAGACAATTCTCACAGGGCGTTCATGACTGCTCTTGTCTACGAATTTCTGTGGGAGATGCTCAACAAGAGTTAGTAGTCAGGAGACTAGTTCTTGCGCACGTCCCGGAAAGGACCTTGATCCAGTCTAGGTTCCTTTTCCATTCCCAAGACTCGTTCGGCAATGATGTTTTTCTGAATCTCGTCGGTGCCGCCTGCTATGGAGATCGCTGGGACTGACAGAAGAATCTCTCCGATGATGCCGTCCATAGGGCTGTCCGAGCCTTCCAGCATCGAGTCCATGCCGCTGGTCATCGTGTGGACTTTGAGAGCTTGCCGGGCAACGGTACTGTTCGCAAGTTTGCCGAGTGATCCTTCGGGTCCTTGCGGCTGACCTTGTCTCTGAGCCGCGCGTGCTCTCGCTGCGGTCCACTCGGTGCACCGCGCCATCATTAGCAACTTCGCCAATTCCTGACGCACAACAGGATGGGAGATGGTGCCGGTGGATCGTGCTCGTTCCAATGCGAGATCGACGCGTCCGGCTCGTTGGGGGTACCAGGTGTAGGGTTCTGTAAGAATTGCGTTTTCGCGGGCTTCTTCCAGATAGATGCTGCCTTCGTTGGGCCGAGTCTGTCTGCTACCTCCCAACACATTGGCTGCTCGTCGCTCGTGCATCAGTGTTGTCATTGCCACCTGCCAGCCATTGCCGAGTTCGTCGACTCGCATGTCCTGTGGAATGACTGCGTCTGTAAAGAACACCTGATTGAACGAAGCATGTCCGTTCATTTGCTTGAGCGGGTGCACCTCGACACCTTCCTGCTTCATGTCTACCACGAAGTAGGTCAGTCCCTGATGCTTGGGCACGTCCCAGTCAGTCCGTGTAAGCAAAAGCCCGAAATCGGCATGGTGTGCACTGGTCGTCCAAACTTTCTGACCGTTTACGACCCATACACCGTCTTTGAGGTCGGCCCTGGTCGTCACGCCGGCAAGATCGGATCCACTTCCTGGTTCGCTGAACAGCTGGCACCAGATTTTTTCACCGGTGAGTATTTTTCTCAAGAAGCGTTCGCGTTGAGAATCGGTGCCATGTACCAATAGAGTCTCGGCGGCGAGAAGCCGAATTCCAGTCCTTGCGACTCCTACGGCTTGGATCCGATCGAATTCCTCGAAGACGACCGGCAACATCCCTTGCGGAAGGTCCATTCCGAACCAGCGCTTTGGCCACGAGGGCATTCCCCATCCCGAATCCACCAGAAGATTGCGCCACTCGTGAAGTGTCGCATTGGGATCCCAGTGCGTTTCGAGCCAGATTCGAACGTCCCTACGAATTTGATCCGAGTTCCAATTCAAAACTAGGGCTCCAATGACTGCAAGTATTGTTCTCGATGATGAGAGGCATCTCCCAGGTACACCTCCGAGCTCTTGGCCCGTCTATACCACAGATGTGTGTCGTTCTCCCACGTAAATCCAATCCCGCCGTGAATTTGAATGCAGTCCGAGGCGGCCTTGACGAAGACATCGCTCGACATTGCCTTGGCAATGCTCGCTAGACCAGCCCGATCCTTTTCTTGTTCGCTCATGGCAGCTGCCGCACGGTAGGCCGCAGATTTAGCCAATTCCAAGTCCATCAGCAACTCGGAACACTTGTGCTTTATGGCTTGAAGTGATCCGATGGTCCTTCCAAACTGAACTCGAGCACCGGAGTACTCGATGGCGGAATCCAACATGCGTTGGGCTCCTCCAACCATCTCGTTTGCCAAGCCTACGAGTGCGAGATTGACAAACTCGCTATGTGTCTCAAAGTTGAAGTCGCCGAGTCGTGTCGTCGGTACGTCCTGAAACTCAATGTGTGCCAATCTTCGAGTGAAGTCGAGGCTGTTGAGAGAGCTGATGTTGACGCCTGAGTCGTTGCTGTCGACGACGTATAGCCCTCGTCCGGCCTCGGATTCGTCATTGGCAATGACAAGCAGATAGTCTGCGGTGAGACCGTCGGTCACAAACGACTTTTCTCCGTTGAGCCTACCCTTGTTGACTTCGCTTGGTGCATCGAGCCGTGCCCAACCAGCCCGTTTGCCCGTGAACGCAACCGTTGCGATCTGGTTGCAGGAGACGATGTCCGGAATCAGTTCATGGGCTTGAGTTGTTCCGCAGCACAGTAGCGCATTGACGCTCAGAAGGTTAGAGGAGAAGAACGGTCCACCGTACAAGGCGTAGCCCATTTGCTCCAGCACCAGGCAGGTCTCGACATAGGAAAGTCCAGCACCGCCGAACTCCGTCGGCACATGTATCCCTCCAAGCCCCAAGTCTCGCCCGAGAGATGTCCAAACCTCGTGATCGTAGCCAGTCTTGGATTCGATGAGTTGACGAATGTGAATTGAGGAATTTCGTTCGGCTAGGAACCGAGCGACAGTCTCGCGAATCTGGATTTGCTCTTCGCTAAAGGAGAACTCCATGTAGTTGAACTCTAAGGACTACTTCTTGTTAAACATGAATAAATGACATTAAGTAGTTGATATAACGCATAGATGTTATTAGTCATCAGAGACCTTCGTTCGCTGGACTGCCCGGTTCGTTTTCCGATGGTTCTTCGTCGCCACCAAACTCTTCAAAGAATCGCTGGTTGTTCTCGCGAAGTCCCTCCCACTCTTCAACTTCCCGCTCCCACGGTTCGACATCCTCTTGGCACCGCAACTCCGTGATTTCCGGCTCGAACAGAAAGGAATCTGGATAGCGGGTGGGGTTGGACTGCATAACGGTCTCGTTGCAGTCTTCGACGAAATACTCGTAGGTAAGGCCAGAATAGTTGTTTTCCTCGATTTGCATGTAGCGACAGATACAGCTCTCGACATTGCGGTCAAAGTCGGCTTCAGCTCGCTTTGAGGTGTTGTCCGGACCACAGCCCGAGGCAAAGACTGCGATAACCAAGCAACCTCCGAATTTCGCCCACTCACTCGACATTCAATGTGGAGCGTCGCCTTTGACAACAACGCGGGTCATGTAGCGAGGTTCGTCGTAGTCCAATATCGCTGTGTGCATTACGGAGCGATTGTCCCAGATGACCAAGTCGCCAGTCTGCCAACAATGCCGATAAACGAACTCTTCGCAGGTGCTGTGAAGCCACAGCGACCAAAGTATGCGCTGGCTGTCCGAGTCGCTCATGTCCACGATGTGAGTTGTGAATTCCGGATTCACATAGAGAGCTCGATCTTGTGTGGCATCGTGCGTTCGAATAACGGGATGAACAGAATCCGGCACCTGTGGGCCAAATCCTTTCCCTGTGTGATTTGCACTTAGGTCTTCGATTTCGGCGATAGTTGGAAGTTGACGCCGGTGTGACCTTCGTTTGTCCTTTGTAGCAAGGTCGAGCATTTCAAATGCCAAACGCTGATTCGCGTAGCCGGTTCCTCCACCAAACCTTGGAATCGTCCGCCCGTACAACATGGTGATCCAAGGTGGTGTGGGATGCCAACTCATATCCGAGTGCCATGCTCCTAGGCCTCTGCCGCGTGCTCCAGTCTGACTGGCCAGTACTTGGATGTGAGGGTTTGGCTTTTTCTCTGATGCCGGATGGGTAAGTAGCTCACCCCATGCAAGACCGAATTCCTGCAAGGACTCGTCTTCGAGATCTTGGTCGCTTATTGCGACTACAGTGTGCTTGTGCAGGCTTTCACGAAGCGTGCCAACCAAGTCCGAACTAGACTTCGATACGTCGATACCTGAGATGCGAACACCCATCGCTGGCGAAAGACGTTCTTGGACAAATGGCACGAGATGCAGATACGGACGGCGCTGGGGAATGCTTCGCTGGCAATTCCCAAGCTTATTCTCGTTTCTTGAAGATTCCGCAAGCGAGACGAGCTCCACCCGCACAACCTGCAGCCTCGCCTCCAGGACAGTAGGAGTCGGGGTCTACATGGACGATCAATGCGCTTCCGTCTTCGTCAAAGATGGAAAGGGGACCGTCTGAGATTGTGACTCGAGTGGTTATCGTGTTCAGTTCCCCGTTGCCCTCGTCGTCCACTTCGATATTGACGAGATCACCGGCGTGAAAGGGGTGGTTTCCATCCGGATTGGAGTGGCCGTATGGACCGGGGGTCAAAGTGACCTCCTGCTGATCCACAGGGATCGCAACTTCCGAATTCGTGAATG
>CAXXFR010000019.1:0-455839 GCA_963667455.2 Pseudomonadales bacterium
ATGAGATGCACGTCGAGATGCTCGGGAACGTTGGCGTCGATGTGCCGCAGAAAAGCCAGGAACTCCTGATGCCGGTGACGTTTCCGGCACTGCGCCAGCACCTCACCGGTAGCCACGTCCAGCGCCGCGAACAAGGACGTCGTGCCGTGACGAACGTAGTTGTGGGTCACGCCTTCGACGTAGCCAAGCCCCATGGGAAGCATCGGCTGATCGCGTTGCAACGCCTGTAACTGGGTCTACTCGTCGACGCACAGAACCACCGCCTGGTCCGGCGGATTGAGGTACAGCCCGACGATGTCGCGCACCTTCTCGATGAAGAACGGATCGTTGGAGAGCTTGAAGTGACGCTGTCGATGCGGCTGCACGCCGAACAGGTCGAACCAGCGCTGAACGGTGCTCTTGGATATGCCCGTGTGTCGAGCCATGGCTCGGACGCTCCAATGCGTAGCGCCTGGCGGCTTGGACTGCAAGGCGGTGTTGATGACGTCGGCGACACGCTCGTCGTCATGCGTTCGAGGTCGTCCGGCACGCAGTTCGTCATGCAGTCCGTCGACGCCGTGCTCAAGGTAGCGGCGGTGCCATCGACCGACGGTCATGGCATTCAGATCCAGTCGTTTGGCGATGGCGGTGTTGGACTCGCCTTCGGCGGTCTGGACAGCACCTCGGTGCCGGTGCACAAGCACGGTGCGGGCGCGCTCAAAAAAACCGGCCGACGAGCGATCGGACGGTCTCGCGGCGGCTTGACGACGAAGATCCACGCGGTGTCTGCGAACCACCGCAACGTGCTTTGCCTGGGACTGTCGCCCGGCAACAGCCACGATGCGCCGGCGAGTCGGGAGCTGCTCAAGAAACGCCGACCGGAGGTCGTTCATTTGGTCATGGACAAGACCTGCGAGGACGCCACTACGCTCCAGGTCGCGGCGGAATGAGGCTGCGTCGCGGTCGTGCCGCCGAAGTCGAACCGCAAGGCGCTGTGCGAATACGACAAGGAGATTTACAGGCGACGCAACGAGGTCGAGCGCATGTTCAGTCTGATCAAGGAAAAGCGACGGGTGGCGACGCGCTACGACAAGCTCGACGACACCTACGTGTCGTTCGTCAATTTGGCGTTCATCAACATTGCGTCGAACGACATGTTCTTAATGTGAACAGAGCTTAGTTGCTCCGATTTTTACGGATGAACTTCAAAATCAGATAATAAAAAAATGCACTGGAACCGAACGCCACAAGAAGCGTGGGTATACCACCGCCAAATTCCGTGAAATAAGCTGCCGGAACACCCAAGGACAGTAGAATTCCAGAAACTACTCCAAGTACCAACCCAGCAGGGATGGTACAAGTGAATAAACAGATTAAGTGTTGTAACACACTCGTAGCAAATTTTCTCATGTCACTACCTTCTCACGTTGATTCCAGTACCTGAGCCGCGATTGCTATCACGAAATAGGTTCGTTTTGTGATTGTCGTAACCGGTTCAAACAGAGATTTTGAAGCGGTAAAGGAAGTCGTCAACTCCGCGGTTTCGAAAATTCATCATTTTCTCTACGTCAAGCTCAAGCATATCAAATCTGGGAACGTCCTTAGTCTGTCATTGACTGGATTTCTTTTTGCCAAACAGACAAACAACGAGACAATCATCGCTAGTTCTGTGATCCTCCGAACTATTCACCTAGCCTACGCTCTCGCGAAACAAACGTAGCCTGGAGGGAATTTCCACCTCTGCCGAGTAGGTTAAAACCAAGGCTGTTGCGTCACCCTCCAGGACGTATAGGATGACTATTATCGTCTGTTGCGTCCTCCTCTGTCGGAGTCATCCGAATCTTCATCACTATCACCTTGACCGTCACTAAGATCGTTCGGAGACGTACTACAGTTTCCAAAGGAAATCGGACCCCAACTGATTTCGACGCATGTATCGCACACGTCGACCGTTATCGGACCGTAAGAGTGTACACACTCTTCTAACCTCAACTCGACTGGAGTATCAGTCCAGCTGTCAAGCCAGGATAGTATGTCGTCCACCGATTGTTCATCTAGATTTGAGTAATCATCAACTAACACACCAAAGAACCAAACTCTACCGAGCTCATCGTAATACTCACCATCGCGTCCATAACAGTCAAGACCATCTGGGTCAATATCACATGACTGCGGTGGAAGTATGTCTGCGTTTTCGTGATTCAGCTCAGCTGCCGCCACATAGCTGGTCACTAAAGACGTTACGAAGGACAACACAATGGCACGAGCAAAGACAGAACTCATGAACCCTGTGTTTGAATTGTTGGAGTTGAGAATTTTCATTTCAAATTCCTTTTCGTTATTGATTGAAAGTTGGTAATTGCCATTACCATTCATAAATCGTGCAACTTGCAGTTATGTTGAAATAAATGGTATGTATTTGCTTACAATTCAAAAAAATCGTTATGAAACAATTAGTTAAAGTCATTATCGAAATCGTGAACTGCAATGTGTTCGACAACCTAATCGCACAGTCAAGGCGCTCCCGCCTACCCGATGCAAGGAGTGCGGTTAGCGCATGTTAGAGCGATATTTCTGAACCGAAAACTAGGGCGCGCGAAACGCGAAAAGCAGCTCAACGGTTAACTACATGCATTCACTGTTTCGCCAAGAAAGAGGTCAAAAACGACAAGACCGGCCATTTGATTTGGTTTCGTTGCCGGTCCGAAGGCTAAACGAGCCTACCTACGGCTCACAGCGACGCAGCTCTCACGAGTGTACTTCACGGACAAGTAGGAGGCATATCAAGGCATTCTTGGACAGCGGCTGGGGCTTGAAGATATGGCAGCTTGACGTGGTATCAGCATGACGACGGTCTAGGTATGGCGGCATTGCCTTAACACCTAGTCGGTCGCGCCGCACACCGATCGAAATCGTCGTTGAGTTGGATGAAACGTACTTTCAGGAAAGCGGGAAGGCAGTCACACGTTGAGTAATCACCGCCAGCCGCGCAAACGAGGAAGCAATGATGGGTTCGCGCCGTTTTAATGGGACAGGTCACTATCTAATTTTTGTGACAAAATGAGGTGCTCGAAGAGCTCTCCTCCAGTGACGCCGCGACCCAAGCGGCGAGTTGGTTTATGCACTCGCCGCTGGATCGCTCGCCGTCTCAGCGGATTGTGCAGGTTCACGATGTAGTCGTCGATCATCGCTTTGGCGTCGGCCTTGTCGACGTCGCGAACGACATGTCGAATGTCGCGCTTGATCACGCCGAAGAAGCTCTCCGCCGAGGCGTTGTCGGCGCAGTCGCCGACCTTGCCCATGCTGGGTTCGACGTCGTGCGCCTTCAGCCATTGCGCCAGTTTCCTGCTGGTGTACTGCGGACCTCGATCCGAATGCAGGATGAGCTGACGCGGCGATCCCAGGCGCACCCGCCAGGCGAGCGACAAGGCCTGCACCACCAGCTTCGCGGTCTGCCGATCGCCCATCTTGTGACCGACGATCGTGCCGTCGTAGAGGTCCTTGACCATGCCGAGATGCAGCTTGCCTTCGGCGGTCTCGAACTCGCTCAGATCCGACACCCAGCGACAGTTGGGCGCATCGGCGGTGAAGTCGCGTCGCAGCAGGTCGGCGGCCGCTGGCCTTCGCGCCTTGCTCTTGTAACGACTGCGTCTGCCGCTTGGCCGGCCGCTCATTTCGTTGTCCTTCATGAGCCGTCGAACCAGTCGCAAAGGCGCGTCGAAGCCTTCCGTTTCAAGCATCGCGTGCATGCGGCGATACCCCAGCAGACCGTGCCAACGATCGTGCAGACAGCGCATCCACATCAGCAGCTTGCGCTCCAGGCCAGTCTGTTCGCGAACCCGATCCCGCCGCCGGAGCCAGCGATAGTGGGTCGATCGCGTCACCTGCATCAGCTCGCATCGCCGGGCAAGCGAAACCTTCGTGGCGACCGCGTCGATCATCGCGTGAACTGCCCGTTTGTCCGGACAAAGTAGGCGGTGGCCTTTTTTAAAAAGTCGATCTCGTCCTTCAGCTGCGCGATCTCTGCGTCCTTCTCCTCCATCTGACGACGCACTCCGCCGCGCGCCGGCTTCGATTGGGTTTCGTCGTCGTCGTCCAGCAGCTCGCGCCGCCATCGGGACAGCATGTTGGGCGAAATGCCGAGATCCTCGGCGACCGCCCTGACGGACACCTTGGGACTGCGCGACAGCTCGACCGCCTGCTGTTTGAACTCCGTCTCGAAGCGTCTTCTTTTCCTGGTCATTTGTGATATCTCCAGTGCGTTGTTAAGGTAGCACACTGTCTCACTTTGCGGCGCGAACTCGATAGACGAGTCGGCTAGGGTTTTAACCAATGGCTCGTGATCGCGGCGACGGCGCGCGGTAGCGAGACCTACGAAAGCGAGTTCAGGACCAAGTTGCGGCGCGCATCGAATCCAAGATCGCGCGGATTGGACCGCGTTGGACAACATCGTCGTAATCAATGTGTATCCCTGCTACCGAGTCACCCTAACGGGACATGTAATACTGTCAGTCGTTATCTAGAGTCCCAAGAAATCAATATTTGAAGACCCATTCCTTACTCTGTGAACGTCTCGTTTCGATATCTCAAACGCGCAGTCGCGGAGTGGAGTGCTTTCCGACCAGACACGTAGTGAGCAGGCATCTTTGACGATTTCCACCTTCCCTCCTGCATCATTTCCAGTACAGTTGCACCGTGCTGAGCAAGCGAAATAGCCGAGCCCACTCTTAGTGAGTGACCACTGAAATGACCGTCAATCCCTGCGTCGCGTATTGAGTACTTAATGATAATGCGTATAGATCCCATGGACAATTTCTCACCTATGACCTGTCCCGACCGACTAAGGCGACGAAATACATGCCCTCTTGAAATACGACTGAGTTCGAGCCAATCTTGGAGGAGAGTCGTAGTTGACGGTCCTAAATAACTCACATGGCCATTTCTTTCTTGGTCGGTCTTGGATCTTGGTATGTGTAGTGTTGAGGAACCAGTAGCATTTACGTGGATATCGAGATCTTCGACAACTAGCGCTTGCAATTCGGAGACACGGAGCATTGCATCTGATCCTATCGCTACAAGTGTTGCATTACGAATCCCTTGTGGTGTGTTCTTTTCACGTTCATGTTTAATTACTTTATCAGCGAGTGTCCAAGTCAAGCCTTCCACTTGGCCACTACTGGCTCGGTTTGAACGGCGAATTCCTTTGAGAACGTCCTCGCTTATCTCTCCTACTACGGTAGCGATGCCTGCTTTCTTAGCGAAATGATTTACAGCGGAGACCGTCAAAGCACAAATCGAAATCGAAAGTCCATCTTCAAAAATTTCCGTTAAATACAGAGCGAGCGATCTGTCGTTCAACTCAAGCTCCCGCTGACTTAGCCAAACTGAAAGCCGCGCGTACACTTTATCGTAACTTCGCAATGTATTCCGTGAATGTGCATTTGATGAATACTTCTTAATCAGTTCAGGTCTCGTTTCATGCATCTTGAAGAAATCGGGTTCAATTTTCGATTGAAGTTTGAATAATATCGTTACATAAGTCATTATATGTTTTGAAAAGAAATTGGTAATCTGAGATACAATGCAAAACTACGGTTATTGGAATTCGTTTACGTAGTCGTCCGTACTGCAATTTCACTACGGCCCAACAGTTACTATTCGCGGATAATTTAGTCAAAAGGGTACCATTTTTTAGCAAATCTACATGTCTTGTGTCATGGAAGTAGCGCACCGTTTCTTACTCCACACTATTTTTCACACAACTGCGATTGCATCAATTGCGAGAGCCACTGAGATTGTTCTGAACTACCATAGCAGATTCAAAACATGTAGCAAGAAGTTTCTTGGTTGTCGTTTGACTGATTATTATTTTTTGAATACGTGGAAGAGCATCCCTCAAGCACGATGTGGCTTTTGTGTCCTGTGTTTGAATTGTTGGAGTTGAGAATTTTCATTTCAAATTCCTTTTCGTTATTGATTGAAAGTTGGTAATTGCCATTACCATTCATAAATTTTGCACATCTACAAGTAGATGTCAACGATTATTTGATAGGTGTGCACGGGACTAATTCGAGACGTGCCCGATGACGCTTGGCAGCCAAAGGGAGCGTTTACTATTGCCGCCCACCGTTGATCAACTCGTCAAGCTTCACGACGTTGGATTCACGCCGGCGAAGATAGAAGTCGTCCATCTCGCTGTTGACGTGCCCACATTGCAACCCGATGACGCTGATGGTGCTGCCCTTGTTCCACCGACGCTCGGAACCGTTTATACGTCCGCCGCCGATGTACTTGCACTCGCTTTCGACGGCCGCCGCCGAACTGTACCAGCCTCCCGGCGATAGCGTTGATAGCCCGTGCGCGCGCCATCAGGCAACATCTATACTACGCGTCGAAGTGATGGGCTCGGCCCGTCCGTTTTCAACCCTTGAGTTAGGGGGGAGGGTCGATGAAAAGACGGTGCAGCATTACCAATCCGATCGTCAACGAGGACAAGGAGGAGGAGGTCGTGTGAACGATGTAGACGAAAGAGCAGCCGAATGCGATCTTGGCGATGCATGCAAACGGCCTGACGGCGCGCATGCCATCGGAACTGCGTTGGGTTGCAGTCCGCGCACGGTCTTGATAGATGGTGTGGATGCCTTTCTAGAGCTGCCGATAATGGCAGCTGTGATCAATTTGGAAAAGGAAGACATCCATGGAGAACATTGTACGAACCGTAGGGCTGGATCGTGCGAAGAACTCGTTCCATGTGCATTGCGCGGACGCGGACGGCCATTGCTGTCAGGCGACAACGAAAACGCATGTTTTTCGTCATCGAAACTGCAAGTCGAGTGACGGGCTTCGCCCGTCCGTTTTCGACAACGAGTTTTGAGGAGCAACGATGAAAAACGATTCCGGCAACACTACCCTTCTGGTCGTCAACGACGACAAGGAGGTCGTGCGAACGACGAAGACGAAGGAGCAGGTGAATGCGATCTTGGCGATGCATGCAAACGGCATGACGGCGCATGCCATGGGGCATGCGTTGGGTTGCAGTCCGCATACGGTGGAACGCTACGTGGAGCAAGGGGAATGGCGGCCGCGCCGGCAGGCGAAAGGCAAGCTGCATGGTCTCGAGAACTGGCTGACGGAACGTTTTCTGCGCCATCGCGGCGTGGCGACCAAGTACCTCGAAAACTACAAGAACTGGCTGCGGCGACAGACGTCTCGACCGGACAAGCGAGTGAACAGTGATTTCCTGACGGATCGCTCATTTTCGAATATGCAACCACATTAAAGAGCCTAGCCTTTTCAAAACCATGGTTTGGTTTCGGCTAGAAGCGTTATCGATCGAGGTAGCACATCTAGCAACATTATCCAGCCGACGTGTGTGTGACCTTGATGTCACGATGGATACAACGAAAGAACGGTCGGACTGGGAACGGCACAGAAATTGAACTTGCGCCTGTCCCTCCTCCGGCACGACATCGCTAGCGAGCTCGCGTTGATTCGCTAAACTCATCTACGACAAACGACGGCGAATCCAGAGTCGATCAACACCCATCACCGAGGGCGATAACAAATGAAATTCGGAATCTTCTACGAACATCAGTTGCCACGCGATTGGGATGACAACAGTGAACACAAGCTGTTGAAGGACTCACTGAGCCAGATCGGGCTAGCAGACCAGCTAGGCTTTGACTACGCCTGGGAAGTCGAACACCATTTCCTGGAGGAGTATTCGCATTCGTCAGCACCGGAGGTGTTTCTCGGCGCGGCGAGCCAACGCACCAGCAACATCCGGCTAGGACACGGGATCGTTCAAATGACGACCAACCATCCCGCGCGCGTCGCCGAGAAGATTGCGACGTTGGATCTCGTGTCGGATGGTCGAGTCGAGCTTGGGCTCGGCGAAGGCGCGTCAGTCACCGAATTGCATCCATTCAATCTGCGGTTTCGTGACAAGCGAGACATTTGGGAAGACGCGGTTCGCTGCACCTTGCCTATGTTTTGGAACCACGGCTGGGAGTACGAAGGCGAGTACTTCAAATTTCCGTTGCGGGCAGTAGTACCCAAACCGCTTCAGAAACCACATCCGCCGCTCTGGATCGCATGTTCTCAACTCGACACGATCAAATACGCGGCGCATCGAGGGATGGGTTCGTTGTGCTTCAAGTTCGTCAGTTTGGATGCAGCGCGCGCTTGGGTGAACGCGTACTACAACACCTACATCCGTGACCTCGAAAAACTCGAGGAATATCAGACCAATCCGAACATCGCGGTCGTATCGGGGTTCATGTGCGCAGAGACCGACGATGAAGCCTGGGAGAAAGCCGATGGTTGGACATTCTTCCAATTTGCGTTGCAGCTGTACAACAAGGAGGGACCGTTCGAACCGGGAACCATGAACTTCTGGCAGCGCTACCAGGAATGGAAGAAGACGCCGGAAGGACAAAAACGATCCGGCAGTGAACTCATCGGTTCACCGGAGACGATTCGATCTCGCTTGCGAGAGCTTGAAAACTCTCACGTTGATCAGGTGATCCTGCTCAACCAAGCAGGCAAGAACAGCCACGAAGACATATGCAGCAGTCTGGAACTTTTCGCCAGAGAGGTCATGCCGGAATTTAAGGCGCGGCAACCTGAGCACGACGCTTGGAAGCAAGCCGTTCTGGCTGGCGAGATCGAGCTTGAAGACATCGACACGGATCCGTTCAACTTTGCCGCGCGCGGAAAACCCTCGCTCAAGTCCGAGAAGGAAAAGCGCAACATGATCTCGGGCGTCACCGGTCGACCTGAAGCTCAGACCGTTAGCTAGGGCGTCAACCGGGTTGTCTCTCGAATGTTGGCAGCTCCGTTCCGATTTCTGTCCACGGTTGGCTGCTGGATGTCCAGATGTGCATGGCCGGTTTCAACCAGCTAGGGTCGTCCAAGGTAGCTGCCTTCAACACGAGCATGCTTCGGTTCGAGTGTAGTTCGGTGAGTATCGGCGAACCGCAGCCAGTGCAGAACTTGCGCGTGAGCTCGTTGCCTGCATCACTCGTGACGGTGTAACCACCCAATTCCCCGGTCATCGACACGGCATCGGCGGGCACACCCAAAATAGTCGAGAACCCGCCTCCTGATGCGTACTGACAATCTCGGCAGTGGCAATGCGCGCTGAATGTTGGTTCAGCGCTGCACTCGTATCGAATCTGCCCGCATCGACAGCCACCACTAAAACCAATTCTTTGCTCTGCCATCACGTACATCCTCCATTCGACGTTTTCATTCTATTTGGCAATGGTTGAAGTGGAGAGAGCGCATATCTCGGCACATAGTTGATCCTGATTTGAGTCGCATTTGTGTAATTTCATGCCGCGCGCGGCACGTTTAGGCTAAAGTTTGAATAGTGCACTTGCAGTCGGTTCTTGATCATGAACCGGCGGAGTGCAGTTCTACCAAAACTGGCCGATCGCACCTATGACGGAACAAGAAATCCTGGATCGAAAATGGCTGGCCATTGGCGACCGTCACCGCCTGACCGAAGCGGATGCTGTCGCATCATTGCTGCCGGAGGTACAGCTATCGCAGGCTGAGAGGGAACGCGTTTCGAGTCGCGCCATGTCGCTTGTTCAAGGTTGTCGAGACAGGTTCCGGGAACGAACGATCGTCGACAAGTTTCTGTCCGAGTACGGCTTGTCGAGCGAGGAAGGCGTGGTGCTGCTGTGCTTGGTGGAAGCGTTGCTGCGGATTCCCGACGAACGAACCGCAGAAGAGCTCATAAGCGAAAAAGTTCGAGACGGCGACTGGGAAACGCACGTCGGTCACTCGGCGTCTGTGTTGGTCAACGCATCGACTTGGGCGCTGATACTCACGGGCAACGTCTTCAAACTGAGCGAGGGGCTCAGTTCCGACGTGACGGGCTGGCTACGCCGGTTCACATCGCGGGTTGGCGAAGGCATGTCACGACGCGCCATGATTGCCGCGATCAACATTTTGAGTCAGTCGTTCGTCGCCGGACAGACCATCGAAGAGGCGGTAAAAGGCGCAAAGGGACCGACTTCCTTCGACATGCTAGGGGAAGGTGCGCGCACTTGGGTTGGAGCAGATCGCTATTTGGATTCCTACACGCACGCGCTCGAACACATCAAGGAAGGCTTCGATTCGGCACCTTACGAACACACCCTGTCGATCAAGCTGACAGCGCTTCACCCACGGATCGAACCGCTTAACGAAGATTCGGTGATGGAAGAATTGACGCCGCGATTGCAGAGTCTTGTTGACATCGCAGCGCCAGACGGCATCGGCATCACGATCGACGCGGAAGAGACGTTCCGTTATGAGACCTTGCTCAAGCTCGTGGCGGCGTTGGTCCGAGCCAACCCGGATTACCAAGGTCTTGGTCTGGCCGTGCAGGCCTACACAAAACGGTCGTTCGCAGTAATCGACTGGCTGAGGGAACTGGCGAAACAGGCGTCCAGCAGCCTTACTGTGCGTCTTGTGAAAGGCGCTTACTGGGATACGGAAGTCAAGCTCGCGCAGGTCAACGGACACGCCAACTATCCGGTTTACACGCGCAAGAGCAACACTGATCTCTCTTACTTGGCATGTGCCGGAAAACTGTTGAAGTCCACTCCGTGGATCAAACCCGCGTTCGCCACGCACAACGCACATACCTTGGCTGCGGTCCGTGTGATGGCGAAGGACACGCCATTTGAATACCAGCGAATTTTCGGTATGGGCGAACTCCTATATAGCGAAGCTGCAAACCAGCTAGGTTCTATTCCTGACTGTCGCGTGTACGCACCCGTCGGCCTTAATCACGATCTCATGCCGTACCTGATGAGACGATTGCTGGAGAACGGCGCGAACAGCAGTTTCGTCAACCGGCTGCTGGAAATGGAAACTCCGCTTGACGAGGTGGTCAGCGATCCCTTGGATGTCGTTCCTAACTTTTCGACGCATGCGCATCCTGAAATTCCATTGCCGATCGATCTATATGGCGATGAACGTAGCAACTCTCTCGGATTGGATCTGGGTGACACGCACGATCGATCCGTATTCAAAGAGGAAGTTGAAAGCTGGCGTGATCACCAGTGGACTTTTACCGACGAAGGCGAGGAAGTCCGCAATCCCGCCGATCCGAGCGATGTTGTTGGTGTCGCGCCAAATTTCAGTGTCAACGACCTGAATACGGTGGTTGCAAACGCGAAGGAAGCGCAGCGCGACTGGGATCGCGTTCCGGTGCATGAAAGAAGCACGCGCATTGAAAAGTTCGCAGACGCTATCCGGGACAATCGCTGTGAACTCACTGCGCTGCTTCAACGAGAGGCTGGCAAGACGGTCCAGGACGCGGTGGACGAACTACGCGAAGCCGAGGATTTCTGCCGGTACTACGCACGCCAGGCGCGCGAGCTGTTCAGAGTGCAGGAATTGCCTTCCCCAACAGGCGAGACCAATCATTTGAGGTTGTGCGGTCGCGGCGTGTTTGCATGCATCGCGCCGTGGAACTTTCCAGCCTCGATCTTCGTCGGGCCACCAGCGGCGGCCTTGGTTGCTGGAAACACCGTAGTGGCTAAACCAGCGCCTCAAACAAGGCTGATCGCGCAACGACTGGAGCAACTGGCTGCGGATGTAGGACTGGGCAGTCCGATCTTCAACGTAGCACCCGGCGGCGATGACATTGGGCAGAATCTTGTCGCACACGCCGACATCGATGGCGTTGCGTTCACAGGTTCGGTAGCGGCGGCTAAATCCATCGCGCGCGCACTTGCAGATCGTCCGGGTCCTTTGGTGCCGCTCATCGCGGAGACCGGCGGTGTCAACGCCATGGTGGTGGACTCGTCTGCGTTGCTCGAGCACGTTGTGGACGACATCGTTCATTCGGCATTCTTCAGTGCGGGACAACGATGCTCGGCACTGCGTTTGCTTTGCGTTCAGGAGGAAATCTCAGACCTGCTGATCGAGATGGTCATAGGGGCGATGGACACGCTCAAGGTAGGCAATCCTTCGGACTGGAGCGTAGATGTTGGTCCGGTGATCGACGTCAGCTCCAAAGAGCTTTTGAAGCAAGCGATCACCGACAAGAGAATTCTTCACACGGTCGGATCGAGCGTTGCCGAACCGAGCAACCATGTGCTTCCAACCTTGGTCGACGTGCCTAGCGTTCCTGACTACGACAACGAGTTCTTTGGTCCGATCGTGGGTGTTCACCGATTCAAAGCACAGGACATGGAAGCCATGGTGCGCGACCTCAACGGGCTAGGGTACGGTCTCACGTTCGGCATCCACAGCCGCGTCGAAGAACGCGTCTCGATGTTGAGTGAGTCGATGCGTGCCGGCAACACCTACGTGAATCGGTCCATGACCGGAGCAGTGGTGGGCACGCAACCGTTTGGCGGCGAAGGTTTGTCCGGAACAGGACCCAAGGCCGGCGGTCCGCACTACGTGCGCAGCTTTTCCGTGGAGCGTGTTGTGACACGCAATGAAACGGCAACCGGAGGCAATGTGGAATTGATGCGATTGAGTCAGTAGTTTCACTTGATTCAGTTCAACGTGATCAAGCTGGATTTAGTTGTCGAACGCATAGTTAGTGAGCCAGTTTGAAACGTTCTTATGAATTTGTTTTGAACAAACGACGAGTGTCCAATCCAACCACGAGACATCGACCACGCTTGCATTGTCGAAGTGGTTGCGAGGTAGTAACAAGCTTCAATATGTGTATGCTCAATAGAAAGAGTCTCGCTGAGGTGGAAGCGTTTCAGCCAATTGGTCACAGCCACTGCACAGGCGAGGAGAACTAAATTGTCGAGCACAAAGAAGAAGATAGCGAGTCTTGCCCAACTCATTCAGAATACGGAAAAGGAAATTTCTCCTTGCAAGAAATTGGTGCGGAGCCTCGATTTGCTGCAACTGTCGAGCCGTATTCAATTTCGGAATCAGTAGCGGATGGGTATGACTAGGCGGCAACTTTTCGTATATCTCGCGATGGGAATGACGATTGCTTGGGCACATGGCCTGTATGGAGATGACAGTCAATCAGACCGGGACGGCGACGGTACGATAGACACTGAGGATGAATGTCCTGATGATATGGGGCCATCGAGGTACAAAGGCTGTCCAGTCCGCTTGATCGACGGAGACGGAAATCCAGTCCACATAGTCGACGGAGACGGAGATGGCATTCGAGATGACTATGACCTCTGCCTGGGCGATCCAAACAACACTTGTTCGACTCAGCTTTGGAAGAAGATTGCAAAGCCAATCCTTAGTGGGTCATTGCTGCTGTTGTCTGGGATGTTGCTCATCCCCACTGCGGTCGGCAAGATATTCGGGTGGCAAAGCACGATGGAGGCGAGGTGGCCGGCACTCGAAGGCAGGTTTGAGTACCTTTACAAGATTGGGCTGTTCTGCGTGATTTTGGTTTGTGTCATCCAACTATTGGGATGAATTTTGTTAGCTCCTTCTCGGACTCGGAACGATTTCGCCCACAAACGATTATTGTGACGGGGATTGAGGGTCGATCGGGACATCCTCTTCTCATCTGTGTTGCTACACCGTAATGGAAACGGCTCAATGACGGCAATCGGTTCTGAGATTTTGATTGTTAGGAGCTCGCGCACCGAATGCGTCATTAATCTGCTCTTCAGACAGCATCTGCAAAGTCTTGATCTGGTTTTATGCCGTTGCTGTCTTCCTCATTTCGTAGTACATGTTTCTAAAGAAGGTTGAAAACAACCGCTCGCGAAGCGCGTTAATAAGCACTATGTGGTGAAGCTGCCAAGCAGCCAAAAAGACAACAATCCAAGCGTAGGTGCTCGCTGAGGCAGGTAAGAATGAGAACCAGTCTGGTGAATAGAGAGCGACAAAAATCAGCACTCCGACATACTGGTACGACATATCGAATTCGTGTGGTGCGGACACCTTGACAAGCTTTTGGTACAGTCCTTCCGGCAGCTGTTCAAAGCTTGCTTCGACTCGGCGAGCCCGTCGCATCAGAATCTTGCCAAAAAAGTAATTTTGCATCCACCAAAGAGGCACAATGATTACAAGCCACAACGACCACACAGGGGCTTGTTCAGATCGGAAATTTCCGACACCGAAGTCAATAGAGGAGACCACGGCAAGAAACATCACGATCAGTAACCCTTGAATCAGTATGTCCGTTGAACGCGGCATCGCGTTCTTGCGAAAGAACTTGTAAATCTCGTATTCAGTGGGCATGCGGCTTTCGATTTTTGGTTTCAAGTAAGCTTAGCAGAAATCTGACTCGGTATGCATCTAATTGACAGAGCTGGATCTTGGTTGTTTTATTCCTTCGCAAGACCGTTTGATGCGCATTCGTATATTTCAGAAAATCCATTACTTCGATGTTCCCGTCTCGGTTATTCCATTGCTTGATAAATCCAGCCACGGCGCACCCCCATTTCGTGTCCCTTCAAATCACGCCACTTACTATGCATGACGTTTTCGTTGAGCGGCTGCATGTTAGGCGGGCTCTAGCATCAGCGATGGTTGGATTGGCACAGGCTCAGGATTGCGCAGTTCGGTCCAGCTCCTTGATGTTGGCGAATCGGGTGCGCTCGATGTAGGTGTCTTAATCGCCGTGTTCGTACGTACATCGAAGCGGTACGATCGTGTTGGTGTTGCGGACCGACCAACACCGTCCAGCACCTTTCAATCGTTTGCGGACGAAGATGCCATCGTGATTGGCACGACATAAGATATTTGACATGGCAATAGATGGATGACAAACTGACGAAAACTGTTGTTTTACATCGCTTCAACTTTCGGGCGAACTTACGCAGGAAATTACTATCACCAAGTATCGACGTACGGTCGTTTCTTTGTCGTTCTAGGTGGTTTAGGTGGTAGGTTTTTCATTCCCTGCACGATAAACGAGCGAGTATCCGCCGGGTCAATCACATATCGTGCGCCAGAATTGACGGCTCGAGCCGACTCATAGCCCTGAGCGACACGTCGATCGTATGCCTCCTTACGTTGCTCTGGGTCTTCAATCGCCGCTAGCTCCCGCCGAGCAGATAGTTTCACGGCTCCATCGATATTCATTCCAGCAAATTCTGCAGTTGGCCACGCGACTGTCAGGTAGGGTATCGATGATGCTCCGCCGATCATGGCTTGCACACCAAGACCGTAAGCTTTGCGAACCATGATGCCGAACATTGGTGCAGTGCAGTTTGCACCGATATTGAACAGTCTCACTGCATGTCTAACCAAGGCTGTGCGTTCATGGTCCGGACCGACCATGATCCCCGGACAATCCATGAACACCACTACAGGAATGTCGAACGCATCGCACAACTGAAAGAAGCGAGCACCCTTGTCAGCCCCAGGGCTGTCTACGGCACCTGCGAGATGCGCAGGGTTGTTCGCGACGACACCCATCGGCTGACCTTCAACACGAATGAATGATGTCAGTACACCAATACCGAAGTCCTTTCGAACTTCCAGAACTGAACCTTTGTCCGCAAGTGTTTCGATAATGTCCCGCATCACATAAGCTCGAACGCGATCCTCAGGAATGATGTGTCTCATTCGTCGCTGATCTGGAGCTTCCCACTCTGCTACAGGACCTTGAAAATAGGACAGATACTGTTTGACGGTGGCGACCGCTTCAGCATCATCCTTCACAACGATATCGACATTTCCGTTGAGCGCTTGAAACGACATCGAACCAAGAGCGGCAGTTGAGTGATTCCCTAAGCCACTGGCTTCGACTACCTCCGGACCCGTCATGCCGAGGGTGGAATTTTCAGTGGCGATGATGACGTCGCAACAAGATAACAATGCCGCATTGCCCGCGAAACAGTTTCCTAGATTGACTCCTACCAGAGGAACCAAACCCGACAGCTTGGCGAAGTCCGTGAAGACGCTGGCGTCCATGCCTACTCCACCGAGCCCGCCGAAAGGTTGACCTTCGCCTTCGGAAAAAAGCACGATTGGAACACGCCAGTCATGTGCCATTTCGTGGATTTGTTCCTGTCGGTAATGGCCGTGTGAGTACGATGTCGCTTCATAGTGGCTGTGGACAATCGCAACGCGACTATGACCTTCACCGACGCGGTCCGCATTGACGCTGCCAAAACCAATAATCGTTCCACCAGCTGCGGACCCTGCGGCGGCCGGTCCGAATTCTCTAAATGTCCCTTCATCTACAAGATCAGCGATGTTTTCGCGTGGCGAACGTCGTTGCTGCTTTTGCAGTGCGGTTACAGCGTCTTCACGTGCAGGATCCAGAGTTTGCTGGATCATTTCGTTGAGTTCCTGGAGATCACCACGAATTTCGTCGAGATCAAATCCCTCGTGGTCTTCTATCGCATCGTCACCACCATCGACCGCGTTGATAAAGACGATCGGATAACCCTCTCGTACAACATCGCCTTCGGACATCGAAACCGCGCATACAACTCCACTGCGATCTGCTCGAATGTCGTGTTGAAGCTTCATCGCCTCGACTACCGCTACGGTCTGTCCAATTCGGACTTCTTGACCGATAGCAACATCGATGCCAACAATCGTGCCTTGCATAGGCGCAACTAAACCCACAGATCCTGGAGGACCGATGGCTTGCTGTGCAGTTTGTTCAGTTACCGTGGATGCTTCGAATCCATCTGGGATTGCGAAACGTCGCGGAGCCTCTGTTGCGGCCAGTTGGGAAATATGCTCGTCAATGAAGCGGGTGTGTACCCGACCTTCAACGAAATCCGGATGACCCAGGATGCTCTGCAGGAACGGAATGTTGGTGTCGACGCCCTCCAGTCGAAATTCGCTCAATGCGCGCGTCGTGCGTGACGCCGCCGCCTTCACTCCCCCCGACGGTGCGTAGCCGATCACCTTCGCCAGCAGCGAATCGAAGTTCAGACTGGTTTCATAGCCGCTGTAGCCAAACCCGTCCGTGCGAACGCCCGGACCGCTTGGCGCTTCATAGGCCGACAGGGTTCCGCTCGTCGGGCGAATCGCGCCGTCTTCGCCGACCGCTTCCATGCAAACTCGCGCTTGGATGGCGAAACCGCGCGGTTCAATCGCCTCGGCAAGACCCAATTCCGCCAGCGTCGCACCTTCGGCAAGCTGCAGCTGAACCTTGACGATGTCGACTCCGGTGACTTCTTCAGTCACCGTGTGTTCCACCTGCAGCCGAGCGTTGGTTTCGATGAACGCGAACTCCTGAGCGAGTCGTCGGACTGCCTCCGAAACGTCAACGAGGAACTCAAACGTCCCGGCGTTGCAATAGCCCATATGGTATGGCCAATCGCTCGGCGGCGGCGATGATGTCGTCCCTGAGCGCCGCATCGAGTTCGGGCGCAGGCGCAACTTCGATGATCTTCTGGAAGTGCCGCTGAACGCTGCACTCCCGTTCGCCGAGATTTACGATCGCGCCGCTGCTGTCGCCCAGGATTTGCACCTCGACATGACGAGCCTGCTGGATGAACTCCTCGACATAGAGCTCGCCGTTGCCGAAGGCAGCGGTGGCTTCCGCTCGACATCGCTCGAAAGCGGGATCGACTTCGGCCGCGTCCATCACCATGCGTGAGCCGCGTCCGCCGCCACCGGCGATCGCCTTGATCATCATCGCGCGGGCATCGCCAAGCTCGTCGAAGAACGCGCGTGCTTCTTCGACGCTGACGGGGCGGTCAATGCCGCGAACGACGGGCACGTCTGCGGCCGCCGCCGCGGCGCGAGCCTGAGCCTTGTCGCCGCACAGACGAAGCGTTTCGACGCGCGGACCGACGAACGTCAAGTTGGCCTCGGCGCATCGTTGCGCGAACTCCGCATTCTCGGCGAGAAAACCGTAGCCGGGATGAACTCGCATCGCAGCCCGTGCTTTGCGCCGCGGCGATCATCTGCTCGATGTCCAGGTAGGAGGCGACGCCAGATCCGGCGAGCGTCACGACCTCGTCGGCTTTGCCGGTATGCAATGAACCTGCATCGTCTTGCGGGGCGACTCCCACCGTAGGAATGTTCATTTCCGCTGCGGCGCGCATGATGCGAATGGCGATCTCGCCGCGATTTGCAACGAGTAATTTCATTTCAGACAATCCATTGAAGTTCTGCGTATCGCTACCACGTATCGATATTGGGTCGTTTCTTTTCTTTTCGAGGACCCACCTGAGGAACGCTTCTCAATCCTTGTGCAATCCAAGCCCTGGTATCTACCGGATCGATTACATCGTCAATGCCGTACCCTGTACCACCCGAGTTAACCGCACGGACGCGGTCGACATGTGCGTCCATCAGTCGGTCAAAGATCTCTCTTCTCTTACCGTTGTCTTCGATGCGATCAAGCTCGTCGCCATACGTCAATGTGACCCTACCCTCGAGTGACATCTCAGAGAATTCTGCGGTCGGCCAAGCAACAGTGAAGAAAGGTTCGAGTGAACTCCCTCCACACATGGCGCGAACTCCCATTCCATATGCCTTGCGAATCACCACTCCAAACAGCGGCGTAGTCATGTTTGCGCTAGTGACTAAGAGACGTCCTACATGCCGTAACAACGCGTCGCGTTCCTGTTCAGGACCGGGTGCGATTCCCGGGCAATCCATGAGCGACAGCACAGGGATATCGAAGGAGTCGCATAGCTGCAGGAATCGCGCTGCTTTATCCGCGGCATCAGAGTCGATAGCACCTGAAAGGTGATAGGGATTGTTGGCGATCAAACCGAGCGGTAGTCCTTCAATTCGCATGAATGCGGTGATGATTCCAACACCAAACTTCTCGCGTATCTCAAGAATGGAATCTTCGTCTGCGATCGTCTCGATGACGTCTCGCATGTCATACATCGCACTTCGCTGTTCCGGAACCATGTCTCTCAAAGGACTCTGGTCTCGTTCTTGCCACTGAACGACTGGTCCTTGAAAATACGAAAGATATTTCTTCGTAGTTTCGATGGCTGCCTCGTCGTCCTTAACCAGGATATCGACAACTCCATTCGGAACCTGAAACGACATTGGTCCGACCTCTTCAGGTGTGTAGATTCCAAGACCACCGCCTTCGATCATCGCTGGTCCACCTAGTCCAATCGTTGAATTTTCGGCGGCGATGATCACGTCACATGACGCGAGCATCACTGTGTTGCCCGCAAAACAACGACCGGAATTGACACCTACCAGTGGTACTAATCCGCTTAGTTCGCACAGTTTTGTGAAGGTGTACGAGTCCACCGGCACACCGCCGCCGCCTCGACCTGCAACATTGACGGCTGCGTGACGAGAACGTGGAGCAGGTTGTCCCGGTTGCCTTAGTCCCGCCTCAACCGCGATATCGCGACTTTCAGCGCGTTCGCCACCACTGATGCCCGGACGTCCACCGCCACCTTCAGCGAACAAGACGAGAGGTAATCGATATCTTCCCGCAAGCTCGTAGATTCGGTCTTGCTTGTAGTGTCCACGTCCACCCTGAGTCCCGGCTACCACCATATAGTCGTAATGCACTGCTATCGCGCGCGACCGATCGGTTTCAAACAAGTCGCCGTTGATATTGCCGATCCCCATGACCAAGCCGTCGGCTTGGGTTGTTTCACGCAACCACTGTTGTTTTTGCCAGCTTGCGGCAGTTACCAAAGGTCCGTACTCGCGGAATGTCCCATCCATCAAGTGAGCGATGTTTTCCTGGGGACTGCGTTGTTGTTTCGCATGTCGACGGGCAATCTTCTCGGCACGAAACTCATCTTGGATGAATGCGCGTCGTTGTTCGACGGTTTCTAAGTCAGCTCGCCGGTCGTCCGCATCGAGAGTCTTAGCCTCGTTGACCCAAACACTCTCGACATCAGTCTTAGAGAGGTAGGCGAGCAATTCACCTTGTTGAACGAAATCACCCTCGCTGACTTTGATTTCAAAAATCTGCCCCGTTGCTGGGGAAAGAACTTCGTGCTCGAGTTCGAGCATCTTGATTGTGAGCAGAGGTTGGCTCGTTTTCACGTCCTCACCGTCTTCCGCGGTGAGATGAATCACAGTTCCGGGCACAGTCGCTTCAATGGCAATCCTGCCGAGATCGTCTTCCTCTGATTCTGATTCCTCCGCTTTGACGCGTGAGTCGTGGTCGAATAAGGCTAGAGGGTCCCGTGAGTCTTCAACACGCGCTCCGGCATAACCGTCTCCTTGTTGCGCGTCATCTCGTTCATGAGGTTCAACAAAACGTCGAGGAGCCTCTGTTGCGGCTAGTTGGGAAATGTGCTCGTCGATGAAACGGGTGTGGACGCGACCTTCGACGAAATCCGGATGACCCAGAATGCTCTGCAGGAACGGAATGTTCGTGTCGACGCCCTCCAGTCGAAATTCGCTCAGCGCGCGCGTCGTGCGTGACGCCGCCGCCTTCACTCCCCCCGACGGTGCGTAGCCGATCACCTTCGCCAGCAGCGAATCGAAGTTCAGACTGGTTTCATAGCCGCTGTAGCCGAACCCGTCCGTGCGAACGCCCGGACCGCTTGGCGCTTCATAGGCCGACAGGGTTCCGCTCGTCGGGCGAATCGCGCCGTCTTCGCCGACCGCTTCCATGCAAACTCGCGCTTGGATGGCGAAACCGCGCGGTTCAATCGCCTCGGCAAGACCCAATTCCGCCAGCGTCGCGCCTTCGGCAAGCTGCAGCTGAACCTTGACGATGTCGACTCCGGTGACTTCCTCAGTCACCGTGTGTTCCACCTGCAGCCGAGCGTTGGTTTCGATGAACGCGAACTCCTGAGCGAGTCGTCGGACGCTTCCGAAACGTCAACGAGGAATTCAAACGTCCCGGCGTTGCAATAGCCCATGTGGTTGGCCAATCGCTCGGCTGCCGCGATGATCTCGCCCCTGAGCGCCGCATCTAGTTCGGGCGCAGGCGCCACCTCGATGATCTTCTGAAAATGCCGCTGAACGCTGCACTCCCGTTCGCCGAGATTTACGATCGCGCCGCTGCTGTCGCCCAGGATTTGCACTTCGACATGACGAGCCTGTTGGATGAACTCCTCGACATAGAGCTCGCCGTTGCCGAAGGCGGCGGTGGCTTCCGCTCGACATCTCTCGAAAGCAGGATCGACTTCGGCCGCGTCCGCCACCATGCGTGAGCCGCGTCCGCCGCCACCGGCGATCGCCTTGATCATCATCGCGCGGGCATCGCCAAGCTCGTCGAAGAACGCGCGTGCTTCTTCAACGCTGACAGGGTGGTCAATGCCGCGAATGACGGGCACGTCTGCGGCCGCCGCCGCGGCGCGAGCCTGAGCCTTGTCGCCGCACAGACGAAGCGTTTCGACGCGCGGACCGACGAACGTCAAGTTGGCCTCGGCGCATCGTTGCGCGAACTCCGCATTCTCGGCGAGAAAACCGTAGCCGGGATGAACTGCATCGCAGCCCGTGCTTTGCGCCGCGGCGATCATCTGCTCGATGTCCAGGTAGGAGGCGACGCCAGCTCCGGCGAGCGTCACGACCTCGTCGGCTTTGCCGGTATGCAATGAACCTGCATCGTTTTTCGGGGCGACTCCCACCGTAGTAATGTTCATTTCCGCCGCGGCGCGCATGATGCGAATGGCGATCTCGCCGCGATTTGCAATCAGTAGTTTCATGGTGTTGCAACGCTCAGCTGAGCTTGGCTATTTCGAGTTTCATGTACATTCATTGAATTTACGCCCTCATTGCCACCGTCATTTTTCTATCTGTTTCAGATAGGTTTGCCCTCCGGTCGCATTGAGTGTTTGGTCTTCTCTTTAGGCCTACCAGAAATCTTGAAGCCATTTGAATCAACCTCTCTGGCTATTTCTGAGCAGGATCATTTTCAAAACAGCTCACCAAACGACTTTAGTCGTCGACAGCCGCTTCGAAAATGATTGAAGTACGTCACACTTCAGCGAGTTGCCGTTAGATTTGGAATGTGGGTTGAACTGAAGAAAGCGGAGCATTCGTGCTGTAAAACGACCTGAAACCACCACAAAACCAGCGAATAATGGTCTGTTGGCTGATTTAGCTTGAGTGGTCTCCAAGTCGGTTCATTCGACACCTCATCGATCGTTGTACTCCTGCTTGCTACTGGACATGTGAGCGTCGGGACACCGGGTACTGGTTGAATCAAACACCAGTACTACTCGGTTGAGTCTCCTGTTCTTCCTGCTGTCGCTGAATTTTTCGCGCCGTTATGCGGTCAAGCAAGAGAATGACGCACAGAATAACAACCGCGACGAACAACATAAGTTGTTGCGCTCCGTGGATAATCAAATCGAGCATGGTGTTCTAGTGAGCTCATACTTTGAAGAAGCAATTTACATCCTAGCAGAGTCCGCTAATTACCAAGAGCTCGGACGCATCTGGACTGTCAATACTCTGCTAGGTCTAGCTGCGTACACGCTTTGATCCCCGCCTCACGTCTCGAAATTGTCTTGAAATCGTAACGAAAAGCACCAATATATACTCTATACAGAGGTCACACATAGGATTGGTTGATGGCGAACGTACGACTGGCGGTTGCGCCTGGCGTTCAAGCGATTGAAGTCAATGACGTACTGCGCAACACGTACCTGTTGCTCTCGGCGACGATACTGTTTTCGGCTGTAGCGGCAGGATTTGCGATTGCATTGCGGGTCCCGTACATGGGTTTCCTTCCCTACATCGTCGGTTTCTTCGGCCTTTCCTATTTGGTCAACCGGACTGCGGACAGTGCGTGGGGTCTGTTGTGGACTTTCGTCTTTGCCGGCTTTCTCGGTGTCGCCATGGGACCCATCGTCGGATTTCATCTTGCAGTGCATCCGATCATCGTGGTCCAGGCCTTGTCGGTGACCGCAGTCACTTTCGTGGGTTTGTCCATGTACACGGTCGTCAGGCGTAAGGACTTCAGCTGGCTAGGTCAATTCCTGACCGTCGCGTTTTTTGTGATCATCGGCGTCATCGTGCTGAGTTTCTTCTTTGACTTGAGTCCTTTCGTCCTGCTTCTGTCCGGATTCATGATCTTTGTCGCGTGTGCACTGATCCTTTATCGAACTAGCGCCATCGTGTTGGGTGGAGAAGACAACTACATTCGAGCAACGGTGGACCTGTTTGTCTCAATCTATCTGCTCTTCATGAATCTGCTTTCGTTGCTCTCAATCTTCGGTGGCGACGACTAGCACTTCACGTCTCAAATCAGATGCGAGTTGTAGCCGATCGCTCAGCGGGTTCGAGTCGGAGAGATTCATCGACCGCTGAACTGGGCTGGGTTACGCGCTTGACTTTAAAAGCTGGTGAGTAGGTTGTAGACGCGATTCAACGCGATCGGCAGCTGCTCCACGTCTTCGATGATCAGATAGCGATCGTCCGAGCACATCTTGCGAAGATAGTCATGGCCCGCCTGGTCCACTGTCACGCAAAAAGTCTGAATACCCTTTAAATGCGCCTCTCGCAGTGCCATTGCGGTGTCCTGGACACCGTATTCGTGATCACTTCGGTCGGGACCGTAGTCGCAATCCTGTGGGAACCCGTCACTGACGATGATCAGCACTTTCATTGACTGTCCTTGCGCAGCCAGTTTCGCCGTAGAGTGGCGAATCGCAGGACCCATGCGGGTTGAACGTTTCGGCTCCATCGCCGCGATCGCGTTGATCGTTGCGTGGCTCAAGGTTTCTTCAAAATCCTTAGCGACATAGAGTTCCACGTTGTCTTTGCCGTACCCGGAAAAACCGTATACGGCATAGCTGTCGCCTAACGGTTCGAGGGCAGAGGCCAACAGCAACACTGATTCACGTTGGATATCGATTACTCGTCGTCGGGTATCTCGCAACGATCGCAGCTTCTTGAAGTCGAGATTGCCATTCAGATAGTCGTCGTCAAAGTACGGATCGCGCAGATCCTGAGGTTTCGAAGGTTCGTTGTGCGCCTCTTGGTCCGTGTCCTCTTCAATGGACGCGTCGGTTGATGCGGACAAATCCACCAGCACGACAGCGCTCACATCTCGGTGAGTCGACTCTTTTCGACTGTAAATGCGTTCGTCAGGTGAATGGCCACTGATCAAATCGATGCGAGCTTCGACTAACGACGTGAGATCCAGTTCGTCGCCGTCGATCAGATGTTTCACCCGGCGCATTCCGGTAGGCTTGATCTGCTCGAACTGCTTACGCACCGCGTGAACCAATGGCTGTATGTGTTCGAGCAGCTCAGACACGTTGTCATTCGCTGTGTGCGGGATGAGCAATTCACGTAGCCGACACCAGTCCTTGAGCCAACGTGCGTTGAGATAGTCCCACTCGTCGTAACGATAGGCGAAACCTTCGTCAGCAGATTCCGCTGTCGAAATACCGAGCGAAGCCCTTTCCATGTTGATCTTGCGCTGTTGCTGATCGCGCTGTTGCTCGATCTCCACCCCCAGTTCGCGAATCTCCCCGTCAACGTCGCCGTCCGTGCCAAGCACTCGTTCACCCGCGGTCTCCGCGAATGACAGACTGGCGAGGTCCGCATTGAACTTGTCGAGTTCCTCCTCCCACTTTTCGAGCCGCGTCTCGCGCTGTATCGTCTTCAACGACGGATCCAGTTCCATCCCATCGGCGAAATCTGTAGGTACGACGTTTTCGCCCACAAGATCTACACAAGCGTCATAGCAGTGCACGGTGGCTGCCGCGCTGCCATAAACAGACGGGTGCTGTTTGAGTTCCGCTTCGACTGCACCAGCGAGGTTGCTCGTAGCAAACGAGACCTGTCTCAACGTGCCGGATAGATTGACCAACTCGTTGATCAGCGGATCCTCACTGAACGAAAAATTCGCGTCGTAATACTGCTGCAGCGAACGACGGTACTTCTGCGCGCCGAGATACGTCCTCAGCATCATTCGCTCGACGCGGACAGACTCGATGAGTTGGAACAAGGCCTCCGCGAGACGCGGGTGTTCGAAGTGTTTGTAGAAAAGTTCGAGTTCGGTCTCGCGGTACGCGCTAGGTGCTTCGCGCGCGGCGAGATGACTGATTTTGCTTCGCGCAATCGAGACATCGAACGAATAGGTGCCGAACTCCCGATATGCGAGCTGTTGCAAAGCTAGGAAGCGGTACGCGGCAGCGTTTTGCTCAGGAGATTCGAAAAACGAGAACTCCTCTGGCAGATATAGGTTGAGCGTGTCGCTCAATGGTGCTTGATTGAAACTGTCCGTGTAAGGGGCGGTTAGGTTGGACTCGTCGAGAACCCGAAATCGGCGACCGCTGATGCCTTCTGCAAACAGCGCGAGAGTCGACTCGATCTGCCGAAGCTCGGTCACGGAAAAACGACGTCGGCGATGTCGTTCAGTGCAACCTGAATATCCTCGTCGTCGGTGACGGCCTGCACTACCGCAGCGTCAACCGCGCGGCGTGCTGCAACGCCGTTGCGGATCATTTCGCCTGCGTAGATCAGCAGACGTGTGCTGACCCCTTCCTCGAAACCGTGTTCGCGCAGATTCCTCACTTTCACCGCGAGCATTGCCAGTCGTTCCGCGACTTCTGGTTCGCTGCCACTCTCATGCTGGATGATTTCGGCTTCGCGCGACTCGTCTGGATAGTCGAAAACGAGACTCACGAAGCGTTGCCGTGTGCTCGGCTTAAGGTCTTTGATGATGCTCTGATAGCCAGGGTTGTATGAGATGACCAGCAGAAAGTCATCGTGCGCTTCGACGAGCTCGCCGGTCTTGTCGATCGGCAAGATGCGTCGGTGATCGGTCAACGAGTGGATGAGCACAGTGGTGTCTTTGCGCGCCTCCACGATCTCGTCCAGATAGCAGATCGCGCCGCTGCGAACAGCGTTGGTCAAAGGCCCGTCTTGCCAGACCGTCGTGTCCTGGTCGAGCAGGTATCTACCCACCAGGTCGGTCGCGGTAAGGTCTTCGTGACAGGACACCGTGATGAGCGACGGATGGTCGCTGCTCGTACGTTGCCGACCGTTCTGGTCCAGCCGCCAACACATGTGTTCTACAAAACGCGTTTTGCCGCAGCCGGTGGGTCCTTTCAAAAGCACCGGCAGACGACTGCTGTAGGCCGCTTCGAAGAGCGCTATTTCGTCTCCGAGCGGCAGGTAGTACGGTTCGCTACTCACTCGGGATAGTAGATGTCCCGACCTTGACGATAGTTGCCAAAGTTCTGCGATGCATTGCGATTAACCAACGTCCGTCTTCGCATCGGGTGGTGAAGACTGCGTACTTCGTGCTCTATCTCGGCCAACGCTTCGCCTGATTCGGGATCGACGATTTCCTGAAAACGATATTGATGCTGGTCGGACTCTTCTGTGATCAACTCGCGCTCTTCAAGCACGTCGTGTGGATGTGAGAAGTTAGCGACGTAGATGGCGATGTGATGGCCGTCGTACTCCGGAATCTCCTCCTCGGTTTCGGTGAAGAAAAACTCCTGGTTGTAACCGACAGATACGACTGCGCGTTTGCCTTCGTTGTCCTCTACCGTTTTGGCACTGGTGTGAAACACTGTTTGGTAGAAGCGTGCGATACCTTCTGCAGTGCCGGGAGCTACTTGCATGTCACCGTACTGAATTCCCAAGCTCATGCCGTTCATCTGACCGGCGGGATGCACGCGCAGCTGGTTACCCCAAGGACACGTCACGTCGATGTGTCCATTGTTCTCCGCCCACTCGAAGCATGTGCCTTGCATCGGTCGTTCGATGAAAGCGAAGCGTCGTTTCAGGTCATCGAGGTCTGGCACGACGAGACCGATATGCCCGCGGAAGACCTGTGCTTCCTTCTGTGGCAGGTGGAATTGCTGCTCCCCCGCGTTGATCCACATGTTGAATGTGCCGAAGTCCATGTACGGATCGCGGGTGAATCCCAATCCCGTAACGTAGAAAAGCGCGGCAAGCTGCTGATCAGGAACGGTGAGATTGAAGTGCTCGAGATTCAGAATGTTGCCGACATCTTCTACAGATCTGTCAAACGAACGAGCTGTGGCCAAGCTGGTCTCCTCGAAACCAAGCATGCAACACTTGGTTTCCATCTAAGGTCGTGTTAAGCGATTCTACTTTGTCGCGTGAGTCCGCGAACTTCGGCTACGACGACACTCGCGGATTGTCTGCGAAGTCCGGTCGATCCTTGATCGCGGCAAGCGTTGATTGATGGATGGCATCGTTGTCGTCGTCCACGTTCCACTCAAAAGAACAGGGTTGATCTACCATCCACGGCGTGTCGCAAAACACTTCGATGCCGTTCGATTCAGGATCGCGAAAGTAGATCGACCAAGTGTTGCCGTGGGACATGGCCTTTACTGTCATGGATTCGTCTGCGGCTTTCAGTTTCAATGCCAATGCCTTGACCGTGTCCAGGTCCGTCGTGCGGAACGCAAAGTGCGCAGCAGGCGCTTTTTTAGGCAGCTCGCTCGCTGACGCAAACGCCAACTGATGGTGCTCTGCTTCGCGGTCTTGGGACAGAAAGACAACACCGTTTCCGTCCTTTTCCTGGCCGATGCGATCAGAGACGTTGAAGCCAAGCAGACCGGTGTAGAAGTCCACCATTTCGTTAAGATTCTCAACCGGAACGAAGGCGTGCGACCAAGTTAGTTTCACTTTGTTTTACCGTACTTGAAACTGTGTGCGCCGATGTTTCAAGCATAACCAATGTTTGGGAGCTTGCAGTGAGTCAGGAACCACCCGATTCAGACACAACCCGATTGAAGGACCAGGATGCGAAGCACGATGACTTGACGTACGAAGAGTTCATGGCCGCCGCATTGCCTTGTCTTCAAGTACCCATTCAGGCGTTGCAACAGGTCAGAAAGTACCTACCTCTCGATGGTGGCATGGAGTCTTCGCTGATCGCCGAGGAAGATGTCGCAACGGTCCGCGAGATGGCTCGACTTGCTCGAGAGACAGACTGGCCTGGCGAGGTCGCGGAGAAGGCAATTGAGATTGCCAATTCGATGGAACTCTTGTGTGCGGGCTTGGATCAGCTGACGCAGGCGGATTCGGTATGGTCAATCTATCGCGCGACTGGCGCGGTCACCAAAGTCTGGCAACGCTTGTATCAGTTCGCGCATGGTGACATTCATATCAGCTCTCTTTTCTTGAACGAGCGCATACGCGCTGATGCCGCCGTACACGCTTCGTTGTTGCAGTCGTCGCGACAGGACGAGCGCAACGGCATATTGCAGATCGAAAATCCCATCAATCCCGAGCGTAGTTCAGTGGTCTACGTTCCTGAAAGTTACGATGCCGCCAAAGCCTACCCTTTGCTCGTCACGTTGCACGGTGGTTCCGGTAGCGGTCTGACGGACTATTGGAAATGGCTTGCAGAAGCTCGTTGCGAAGGCGTGATCGTGCTGTCGCCGTCAAGCCTTGGCGATACCTGGGACTTCGCACAACCGGACCCGGACATCGAGAACATCGCGTCGCTGATTACGCAAATCAAGGCGGAATGGAACGTTGACGACAGCCGTTTGTTGCTGACCGGGATGAGCGACGGCGGCACGTTTTCGTTCATCGCCGGTCTCATGGATGATTCACCGTTCACGCACTTAGCGCCGTGTTCCGCCAGCTTTCATCCGTTCTTGTTGGAAGGTTCTTCCCGCGAGCGACTGGATCGAGTGAAGATCTATCTGGTGCATGGTGCACGGGACCACATGTTTCCGATTTACGTCGCGCAGGAAGCGTACGCGGCGTTTCTCAACGTCGGCGTGGACGTCGTGTACAAGGAAATCGAGGATCTTGGTCACGCGTACGACGAATCGCAAAACGCAGCGATGCTCGAGTGGTATCTGCAGAATAACACCGCGACCGATGACTGAGATTTCATCAGCCAAAAGACACGTGTATCGATTGCCCCTTGAACACAAGGAATTCGAGGTCGTCGTGACAGCAGACGATTGCTTGGAACTTTACGTTGACGATTGCCTTCGGAAGAGCTGCGCTCCGGTTGTCAGCTCAGATCAACTCTACGTTTGGACAAACATCGAGCTGCTGTGGGAAGAGCACAAGTATGTCGAGGCACGGTTTTCGATACGCTCGCGTCAGTTGAAAGTGACCGTCAATCGAGAGACGGTGCTCGAGACGAATTGCGGCTAACTGACTAGTTGCCGCCTGCCACCGACGGCACGAGCTCACCGGTATCGAGTGCATCGCTAGGCAGTACGTCAGCGTCTTTCAAACCAACGATGTCACCTTGTATTCGCAGTAGGCACGGTACGAGAATCAACGTGATGACAGTTGCGAACAGGATGCCGAACGCAATGGAAATCGCCATGTTGGCGACCATCTTCGCCTGCATGGACTGCTCGGCAAGTATTGGCACCAAGCCGAAGAACGTGGTCAGCGACGTGAGCAAAATTGCACGCAATCTCGCCTTGCCGGCACTCAGAATCCCGGCAAGCAGCGACGCACCGTCTTCACGACGTTTGCGGTTGACGTAGTGAACCAGAATCAGACTGTCGTTGACAACAACTCCGGTCAGCGCAATGCAACCGATGCCTGAGACCATGTTGAACTCTGCACCGAGAATCACATGGCCGATAACTGCGCCGATCAAGCCAAACGGTATGACACTCATGATGATCAGCGGCTGAACATACGACTTCAGCGGAATGGCCATCAGACCGTAGATGAGCACCAATGCCGCGCAGAACGCGAGGAGCATTTCGTCGAGTGCTATCGCCTGGTCTCGCCATGATCCAGTGATCTGTGTATCGACGTCTGGATAGCGGCTAAGCAACTGTGGCAGGAAGCTCGAATTTATTTCGCTCATCACCTCGAAGGGATTGATGATCGCTCGGTTGGCTTCGGCGCTGACGCTGGCAGTGCGTTTGCCGTTGATTCGATTGATGTAGCCGTAGCCCGGTTCCATCTTGTAGGAAGCGACCGAGTGGAAATGCGTCTCGGTGCCGTCGGGCAGCTGAATCCACATCTCTTCGAGATTGCCGATCGACTGGCGCTGTTCCAAGGGATATCGGACGATGACCCGTACTTCAGAGTCGCCACGTTGAATTCGCTGTGCCTCGGCTCCAAAGAAGGCTTCTCTCACTTGCCGAGCCAAACTGCCGAGCGTTAAGCCGAGTGCGGCACCTTCAGGTTTGACGCTCAGCTTCAGCTCGTCGGGCCCTTCCGTCGTCGGGGTGCGAATCTCGTACAGTCCGTCAAACGTGCGCAGATGCTGTTCCAGTTCATGGGTGGCAGCGTCGAGTGACGCTGGATTCTTGCTCGTGAGATTTACTGCAATAGGAGCGCCGCTACCCCAACCCTGAGTAGAGCGGAAAGTGAGTTCATCCGTTCCCGCGATTTCGCCGACTTTCTCTCGCCAGATGTTGGTGATCTCCGTCGGTGTCATCGGGCGTTGTTCGGGTTTCGCCAGTTCGGCGTTGAATTGTGCCCGCGTGCCGTTCGACCATGCGTAGACATGCTTGATGGAATCAGTTTCTACGCCAGTAAGTTGCTTAATCTCCTCGTTGGTTTCGTCGAGAGCGTCTGATACGGTCTCCACTACGTCGATGATCATCGACTCAGGCGTGCCTTCCAACATATTGATTTCGGCAAACAGAAAGTCGTTTTCCAAGCTCGGGAAGAAATCCTTGCTGAGGAATGGACTCAGGAAGTAACCCAGCGTAATGATGAAAACTGCGATGAACGCGGCGAGCGTCGTATAGCGATTCTTCAGTGCGAACCTCAGGAACGGTTGATATTTGTTCTCAATGAAGCTCTTCAGTTTCTTTTCGGTCCAATCCGCCACGCCGGCGCGTCGGCCCTTGGACGATTTCATCAGTGCCAAGTGAGAGGGCAAGATGAGCTTTGACTCCACCAGCGAAAACAGCAGGCACAGCACGACAACCCAACCGATCGCGGAAAAGAACGTAGTCATGCGACCACCGGCAAAGAGCATCGGCGCGAAGGCCGCGACCGTTGTCAGTACGCCGAACGTTGCGGGCACCGCGACCCGCCGCGCACCAGCCACGATGCTGTCAATGCTGTAGCCACGGTGCTCGGTCTCGGCGTGCGCGCTCTCGGCGATGATGATTGCGTCGTCCACCACTATCCCGATGACGACGATGAATCCGAACAGACTGACGATGTTGATCGTAATGTCTAGATGAGGTAGCGCTATGAATGCGCCGAGAAACGCCACAGGCAAGCCGACGAGAACCCATGCCGCGATCTTTAGGCGCAGAAACAGACCAAGGAGCAGAAACACGATCACTGCCCCCATGATCATGTTCTTGACCATCATATTGATGCGGTCAGACAGGTAATAGGTTGAATCGCCGAAATACGCGAGCTGCACCGAATCTGGCAATGTCAACTTGCGTTCGTCGACGTAGTTTCGGACCGCTTCGGCGATTTCGATGGAGTTTTCTTGTTCGCGCGCCCGAATTTGGATGCCGAACGAACGTTTGCCGTCGAAAAACGAATAGTTCTCCGATTCGGTGAACCCGTCCTTGATGTTGGCGATAGCGCCGAGGGTGACGACGGTTCCGTCTGGATTGGTTAAAACCACGATTTTCTCGTAGTCAAGGCCGGTGTAAGCCTGACCCTTCGCGCGTACGCGAACGTACCCGCCTTCCGTGCGGATGCCGCCGCCTGGCAGATCCACCGACCACTGGCGGATGATGTTTGCGACCTGACCGAGCGACAGGCCATATTGGCGGAGGTTCTCGTCGGGAATTTCGATGTTTATTTCGAACGGTCTTGTTCCCTGCACTTCGGCGTACGAAACTTCAGGCAGAGCGAGCAACTCAAGCCGCAGAGACTCAGTGAACTCCTTCAAGGCGGCTTCGTCGATGTTGCCGTAAACCTGGACGTTGATGATTCCGCGCCACTGGCTTATGTACTCACGGATCGATGGCCGTTCGATGTCGCCTGGAAATGTCGAAATAGCGTCGACTGCCAGTTTCACGTCGTCCATTACCGTCGTGATCTCGGCCTTGTCCGTCAAGTTCAGACGGACCATTCCAGATCCTTCTTGTGCGGTGGACCGGACCTCGTCGATGCCTTCGACAGTGCGAACCGCTTCTTCGATCTTTATGAGGACACCGCGTTCAACTTCCTCGGGCGTGCCGCCGCGGTAGGGGACGTAGACCTGCACCATGTTGCGCGACATGGTTGGCATCGTCTCCTTCTTCATCGTCATGATCGCTTGAATGCCAGCGCCGATGACAATGACCATGAGCAAATTGGCGGCTACGTGGTTATGCGCAAACCATCCGATGATGCCGCCGCCGCGTCCACTCGACTCCAGTGTTGACACTTCAGCCATCGAAGCGCACCTTCATGCCGGGTAACGGTTGATCAATCGGTGTTACACAGTAGATTTCACCACTGTAGATGCCGTTCGAAATGTAGGAGTACTCTTCGTCTGACCGCACGATGTCAACTTCACGCGGTTCGATTGTTTGATCCTCTCTTACCACCCACAAGGTCTTGCCGCGATATAGCGCGTGTCGCGGGATGACGAAGAGTTCGCCGCCGTCCACGCCTTCGATGGTGGCTTTAACGAAACTGCCGAGTCGTAACTTGTTGACTCCGCCGTTGTTGAGGTCGTAGGGGTCTTCAATTCGTGCGACTGCATGGATCACGTGAGTCTTCGTGTCAACAACGCCTTCGGTGCGCACGATCTCACCGTGCCACTCCCCGGTCTTGCCTCCGATGTCGGTGGTGAGCTTGACAGGCACGGTGTTGGGTGAGTTGTGTGATGGCAACTCGATGAACTTGAGGTCTTCAAGCGCGAGCGGCAACCGAATTTCGGCGAAGTCCACCGCGAATGAAGCGCCGAGTTGCGTACCGCCGCTGACAAACTGTCCTATGTCGACGCGTTTCTCGCTCAACATGCCGTCGTAAGGTGCTTTGATGACGGTGCGTTCGAGATCTTCCAGCGCTTTTTCCAGTGTTGCTTCGGCAAACTCGAGTTCGGCCAGCACTTCGGTGAGTTGCGGCTTGCGCAATTGCAGTTCTGACGGTGCGGCGACGGAAGCGTTCAACGACTTGAGTTTTTCCCAGTCTTCGAGCGCGTATCCCGACATCGCGTTTTCGGTCTCGACCTTGGTGAGCGCGCGTGCGACTCCTGCCCGCGCGCTTTTCACAGCGGTTTGGTAGTTGCGATCGTCGATGCGTATGAGGACGTCGCCCTTCTTGAAGAATCCGCCGCGCACGAAATTCGGCGAAACTTCAACAACTTGTCCGGTGACTTCGGAAATCAGGCTCGTCGACGTGCGCGGCGAGACTGTTCCTTGAGAGTGCACCTCGAACTGAACCGGTGTTCGATATGCCGTGTCTACGCCAACGAGAAATGATGGTGTTTCAATCTCTGTTTGCGGAAACTCACGTGGTGTGAACATCAGCATGTAGGCGATGCCGATCGCGCCCGCGATGAGTAACACAGGCAACACGATTACTAGTACCTTGCGTACCAAACCTTTGGATCCTGTGGTGAGTGTTTAGAGGATGCCGGCCGTCGCGCGGCTCGGCGATGGAGCTTTAGTCATGCAGACGAGAGATTTTAGTCGAATACGACGAAATCTGACCAAAACATGAAAATTGCACATTTGTACGACTGCGTTATACGCTAGCTTCAGCTGTTAACCGTCGCTTAAGTCGCGGATAATCACGCTTTTGCGAGGTCGAAGTGCACCCGCAAGAGCGCGTACTGTCGATTCAATGCCACGCGGTTGACTGTTTGACGATTCGCGTTCTTGTTTGAGCTTACGCCACGAGACGAAGGTTGTGGAGGACAATCACAAGGCTACATTGGATTGCTCTGGTTTTTGGCGAGATGGCTTTGCAATACTGCGAGGTTTCAACACACGTCGCGAAATCGACGAGCTGCGGGGCGAAGTTGACGCTCAGTTGGCAGCTCCCGTGGACCCTGTCGAGTACGAGTCCATCTTGGGATATCCAGGCGCACCACAGTCGCTGGATGCCGAGGGCGGTAGGACGCCGCGTCGGTTGTTGAGAGCGTGCGACCGCAGCAAGAAATTTCGCTCTTGGGCACTCTCTGATAAGCTGGCCGACCGATTACGTGAGCTATTCGGTTCGAGTGATGTTTACTTGTCACAGAGCCACCATAACTGCATAATGACGAAATTCAAGCGGTTTTCGAGCGAGACCGGCTGGCACCGTGACATTCGCTACTGGTCGTTCACAGAAGCGAATTTAATTACCGTCTGGTTAGCCTTGGATGTCGAGAATCGATCCAACGGTGGTTTGCGGCTGGTGCCTGGAGCCATAGTGCGGAGCTTGCTTCTGATCGCTTTGACGACGACCAATTTCTACGGACCGATTTGGGAGCGAATCGCAGACTGACTGATGCCGCTGTCACGGTCGACATGCGCCCCGGCGATCTGTTGTTCTTTCACTGCATGACGCTACATTCAGCAAGCTGGAATCGAAACACGGCAGTGAAGCGTTCGCTGGTGTTCACGTATCACACGTCGTCGAACAAACCGCTTCTGGGAACTCGGTCCGATTCATTGCCGGAGATTGAATTGCCATGACAAATGAGTCTTTCGACGAACTGCTCGACGAATTTTCGGACATTGATCGATTTTCAACGGCAGAAAAAGCGCCAACCCCGCAAGCGAATCGCAGACCGTCTCTAGCGCAACGACAGAGTCGTTTGAACGCAGAAGGTACAAGGCTCTCGAAGGACACCAACTACCTGAGTTATGCCGGCGTCGTGACACTTGAGCCGGAACAGGAGTTGGAGTGGAAGCTATCCGGTGTTCAACCGGAGGTGTTCCGCGAGCTGCAGTCGGGTTCTTATGACATTAGGGACCAGTTGGACTTGCATCACAAGACAGTTGACGAGGCGCGCAAGCTCGTGTGGAACTTTATCGGCACTAGCATGAAGAACGATTTTCGTTGTGTCAGGATCATCCATGGCACGGGAAAGCTCAGCGATCCGCCAGCCCAGCTAAAGAGCCATGTCGCACATTGGTTGCAAGAACACAAACACGTCCTGGCTTATGCGTCTGCACCTAAGCACATGGGTGGAGTTGGAGCCGTTCTCGTCAAGCTGCGTAAGTCTCATCGAGCGAAGGAAACGAATCGCGAGAATTTTGGATTAAAGTCAGGTTGACCTAGACGAGTTTGACCATTCGTTTTTTCTATCCAATTGAATTATCAATAAGACCACTGCGAATTGACTAGATACGACCTTTGTTGAGTTCCAGGTCACCGCGCACGAGGTTCAGTCTCAATATGTCGCTCGCGCCTTCTGCTAGACGCCAAGTACGAACTGTTCGCTGTAGGCTCTCCAAAGGATGTCCCGCGCGCAAGGCGTTCCCTCCCACCAATTGGATGGCGGTGTCTACCACTTCACCGATCATCTCGGTGGCAAACACCTTTGACGCAATGACCTCGTTGATGAAGTTCTCGCCTGCGTCCGCCAACCGTGCTGTCCTATAGACCATGGATCGCGCAGCATATGCCTTGATTCGCATGTCTGCGTAACGCAAGCGAACGCCTTCTCGAGTCGCCAACGGCTGACCGCTCCGATGGGGTGCTTGGATATGCTTTGAAACGTAATCGATGACCCATCGAGCAAGACCAGCGCTCTGCGCCGCGAACACTAGCCGCGTGTTAGTTATCTGTGTCATTGCACGCGGCATGCCTTCACCCGGTTCACCGACGATGTTGTGCTTCGGCACCCGAACGTCGACGAATCGCATATATGCGTGGTGGCTCCCGTCCGTCGAGCGAAACACCTTGTCGATCGTTACGCCGTCAGTCAGCCGGTCAATGATCACAACTGCCGGACCAAGACCATCCAGTTCGACGAGCGTGTTGATGAAATCAGCGTCCGCACCGCCGGTGACATAGGATTTTTGTCCGTTTACGACGAGCTCGTCACCTTGCAAAGAACCATGTGTGGCTCGCTCAGCGTCGTCGGGTTCGGTGAAACCAAAAGCGGTTCGTTTTTGACCTTCGAGCAACGGAATGAGGTACTGAGACCGCAGAGGCTCTTTGACGTTGGCTAGGATCCCAGGACTCGGTCCAAACAGTCCGCGTGTGCTGATTAAGTTGAACGAGCCGAGCGTGTCGTACAAGATCGCCTGGTCCATTAACGTCGGCCTGCTCGCTTTTGCATCAATGGGATGATTGAAGTCCCAAATGCCGTGCTCCTGCGATAGTTCTTTGATGGTGCCGGCATCGTAATCTGGTCTCTCCTCCACCACGGCTTGTACTTGTCGCGCGAATTGCTCGACTTTGAGCTGGAAATCGCTCTGTTGCGGGGTTAGAGATTCAGGCACGGTTAACTCGGTTTTGTTGTGGTTGAGGAAACTAACCTGCGGCTAGCTGCCAAACATTAATTTGAGAGAGGGAAGAGCGGCCATCGTCACGACAGCGAGAGCAAGAACGACAAGCGTGATCCACGTGTAGAACAGCGCCGTTTCTTTTAGCGCGCGTCGGTTCACCATCAAGATTACGTCGTCGGGAGGTTGCGCGGCGATTGAAGGTCGCAATGCGTAATAGGTCAGACCATCTGTGCCTTTCGGCAACTTCAAGAAGATCTCATGCACCTGTTCCATCAAACGCACGGCGGAGCTCATGTGCAAGCCGGCTTCCTTGGCCACTTCGGTCGGGTGCAGTTTGCGTTTGTCGGATTCGACAAAGCAGAGAAAGACCGCAATGATCAGATCGGTGCGTCGTCGATAGCGAAAAAAGGTCATACCGAATGTGTTCCAACCGGAATCGCGTTGAAGGCTGTACTTCGCATTATCGGTTGCACACGAAAATGGCGCGTTCCGGTGCGGGATAACCTTCCACTGTCAGTGTCGGATCGCTGGGGTTTAGTGCCTGTCGCAACGACTCGTAGGGCATGTACCGTGTTGGACGCTGTTCTTCCGTGGTGGTTCTTGATCGATCAACCAGTTCCACGGTGGCAAATCCGTGCTCTTCCATCAACTTCATCACGCGATCTTCCGTCGGAATGCACCAGACATTGCGCATGCGCGCATACCGCCCCTTTGGGGACGATAACGTCGTCCGCGACCAGTGTCTCCAGAACCAGTGTGCCACCTGCTTTCACATTGTTGGACAAATGGTTCAAGTGCTTGTCCGCATCTCTTTGGTGGTAGAGAACGCCCATCGAGAAGACCACATCGTAACCGCCCTCCCAGTCCGTCTCGCCGTAACGCCACGGTACCACGGTATTGATCGAGCCAACGAAGTGCGACATCAGAGCGGCTTGCAATACGTAAACAACTGAGGATTCGAGACCGACAACTGACTCAGCACCTGCATCGATCATGCGCCAGCCGTAATAGCCATTGCCGCAGCCGACATCCAGAACGGTGGCGTTGTCTAATTCGACGTGATCCTTTATTCGATTCCACTTCATGTCAGATCGCCACTCGGTGTCTATTGGGATACCGAACAGATTGAATGGTCCTTTCCGCCAAGGAATCAACGCGTCTATGACGGATTGAAGTGTTTTCTTTTCCTCCTGCCCTACAGTTCCACACAGTTGAACAGTGTCTTTAAAGGAGACGCTTCTCAACTCTATTTCCGGCAATTGTTCGAGCGAACTTAACCACCGAGTTAGATCACCGTGCTTGATGTCAGACATTCGACCTCTGAAACCAGCCCGTCGCCAATGATCTTCGACGGTTTCAACAAAGTTCATCTGCTGGCGACGATAGATACCCAGTTCAAGCAGCTGAACCAAACGCGAACATTCGAGAATCCACAGCTCTCGAGTCGTTCCAGATGAGTATGGACAGAATCAATCTTCATGACGTTTTCGAGTGCCGTGCGTTTTTGGGCAATCTCCAGTTCGCTGTAGCCTTGCAGTTTCTTGTAATCACGGTGAAGCTGCTCGAATTCATCGTCACTTTGCACTTTCTCCGAGAGAATCAGAATTCCGCCGGTTTGCAAACCGTCGCGAATCCGTGAGAGGGTAGTCTCGCGAGCCTCAGGCGGCAAGAATTGCAGAACGAAGTTCAGCGCGGCGACCGACGCATTGTGTATTGGAACATCGCGGATGTCAGCGCATTGGAACTGAATGCGCGGGTCAGTGGTCAACTCGCGAGCTCTGTCGATCATTGCGGCCGACGAATCAACTGCGATGATTTCGAAGTCGCGATCTCCGCACGCTTTTGTCACAGCAAGCGACGTCGCACCCAATGAACAACCAAGATCGTAACAACGTCCGTCGGCAGGGAGATTTGCGGCCGCCAGCACCCCGGTGAGCTCGACAATCGTTCTGTATCCGGGGATGGATCTAGCGATCATGTCGTCGAAAACAGCAGCGACGGATTCATCAAATTTGAAGTCGCCGACTTGAAGCCGCGGTTGACGGAACAGACGATCCTTCGATGTTTCGCTTTCTTCGCCCAACATGATAGAATGAAAAGGTTGAATCCCGACTGAATGCGATGGCGAACATCGACCTGCGGGCATCGAAATTCTATATCAATCGGGAGCTTTCGCTTCTCGATTTTCACAGTCGCGTATTGGCGCAAGCCACACGCGAAAATCTGCCATTGCTGGAAAGACTGCGCTTTCTGTGCATCGCCAGCTCCAACCTTGACGAATTTTCGAAATTCGCGTTGCCGGACTAAAGAAACGCGTCGAATATCTGACCACCGGCACCGGTCCTGACGGGCTGTCATCCGAGCAACAACTGCAGTGTATCGCCACATTGGCGCGGGAATTCATCGATACGCAATACCGTTTGTTGAACGACGTTCTCGTCCCACAATTGCGTGAGCAAGGCGTTTACTTTCTCAAGCGCGAAGAATGGTCGGATGCACAACGGGATTGGCTGCGCGACTACTTCTCCAGAGAACTTATGCCTATCCTGAGTCCTGTAGGGCTGGATCCCGCGCATCCGTTTCCGCGGCTACTCAACAAAAGTCTGAATTTCATCGTCACACTTGACGGGCAGGATGCCTTTGGACGGCGCGGCGACATGGTAGTTGTCCGCGCGCCGCGAGCACTGCCACGGGTGGTGCAGCTGCCGCGCTCCGTCGCAACGCATGAGTACGACTTTGTATTTTTGTCGTCGATCATCCACGCGCACGTCGGCAACCTGTTCCAAGGAATGCGGACTACGGGCTGCCATCAATTTCGTCTGACTCGCAACAGCGATCTGCTCGTCGACGAAGAGGAAGTCACGGATCTGCTTGGCGCACTGCAGGGAGAGCTTTCGTCGCGTAGGTTCGGTGACGCAGTGCGCCTGGAAATCGCCGCGGACTGCCCGGAACCGGTTCGAGAGTTTTTGCGCGCGCAGTTCGAATTGGAACCGGAAGACGTGTATCTCTGTCGGGGACCGGTAAACCTGATGCGGTTGATTTCCATACCGGACTCAGTCGACATCCCACGGCTCAAATACCCGGTGTACACCTCCCGCATCCCGCGCCGACTGCAGGGTGGTGTCGACATCTTCTCTGTCATCCGGCGTGGCGACATTCTGCTCCACCAACCGTATGAATCGTTCATGCCTGTGTTGGATTTCCTGCGGCAAGCTGCGGTTGATCCTCAAGTCGTCGCTATTCGCCAGACGTTGTACCGCACCGGATCGGAGTCGGAAGTGGTCAAAGCGCTCATCGACGCTGCGCACAACAACAAGGAAGTCTTGGTCGTGATCGAGCTGCGCGCGCGGTTTGACGAAGCGGACAACATCGAGCTCGCACACTCGTTGCAAGAAGCTGGCGCGCAAGTCGTGTACGGCGTAGTCGGTTACAAGATGCACGCAAAAATGAACTTGGTCATTCGTCGCGAAACGGACGGACTACGCCGATATGTCCATCTTTCGACGGGCAACTACCATGAGAACACGGCACGGGTCTATACGGACTACGGCCTGATGACTTGCGAACCAGAGATCACGAACGACATTCAGCAGCTGTTTCATCAGATCACGTCGATGGGGCAGACGGGCGAGCTCAACAAGGTGTTGCAAGCGCCGTTCACCTTGTACGAGCAAGTCACCGCATTGATCGAACAAGAGATAAGCAACGCGCGCGCAGGTAAGCGGGCACGCGTGGTCGCGAAGATGAATTCGCTGATCGAACCGAAAGTAATTCGCACCTTGTATCGAGCGTCCCAGGCAGGTGTAAAGATCGATCTCATCGTGCGCGGCATGTGTTGTCTGCGACCCGGCATTCCGGGTGTGTCGGAGAACATCACGGTTCGCTCTATCGTGGGTCGATTTCTCGAACACGAACGAATCTTCTGGTTTGCGAACGATGGCGAACCGAAGACCTATCTGTCGAGTGCGGACTGGATGGACCGGAACTTCTTCCGCCGCGTGGAAGCTTGCTTTCCAGTGGAGAATCGAAAATTGGCCGATCGTGTTTTTCGCGAAGGTCTGGAGCTCTATCTCAAAGACAACTGCGAAGCTTGGCGCTTGCAACCGGATGGTCGCTACGTGCCTGATCTGTGTTCAGAAGGTGAACGTACGAGTGCGCAGGACGCCTTGCTCAAAAAGTTGTCTCGCTTGGCTTAGGCGACTGACTCAAAGTGCTTCGCTAGACAGCGAGAACGGTGAGTTCCGCAGCTGTTCGCTTTCCTGATCTAAATCCACGGTAGTCAGAGGATGGTCCTGCAGCCAGTCGCTGTGGATCTTGAGCCTGAGATTCCCGCGATTCACTTCAAGCTTGATTTCGGGCAAGTCTTCGTCGGTTCGATTCCGTTTTAGGACCACCGCCAACCGCAGCAATACGCTCAACTGGGCGACAGATGTCGGTACGGACTCGCCATTCGGTGGATACTTGCGTCGATGTGACCGAACGAGCAACGACAGCATGTATTGCTCGCTGATGGAAAAGCCTTGCATGTCGAGGTTTTCGACGAGATAGCCGCCGTGCTTGTGATACGCGGAGTGGGAGATGTCCATGCCGATCTCATGCAGCAATGCGCTCCAGCGCAACAGTTTTCCCTCGCGCTCGGCATCCAAACCCCAGTCGTCCTTTACCTGATCAAACAGCCGTAGCGCAGTTTGCGCGACCCTCTCGGCGTGAGATTCGTCGATGTGAAAACGTCTCATTACGTCTCGTACGGACTTTTCGCGTATGTCGCGCTCGTGAACGCGGCCGAGCAGATCGTGCAGGAGTCCCTCCCGCAATGAGCCGTTCGAGACCTGCATTTCTTCGATTTCCAATGCTTGAAAAATCGCTTTCAAGATAGCCACGCCTCCCGGGAAAACAGGAGCTCGGTCTTCGTTGACCAGATCTGGCGCGAGGTTGTCCACATGTTTCGCGCGCACGAGCTGCTTGGTTAAGCGCTCTAACAAACCTGGCGTGATCGGCGTATGTGATTCCTTTGCCAGAGCGTTCTGGATGGCGAGGATGGTTCCACTGGTTCCGATTGCAACGTCCCAACCGTGGTCTTTGTATAGCTGCTGAATGACTTGGATTTCGTGCAGCGCAGCCATCTCCGCTTTCTGCATTGACTTGAGCTTCAATTTGCCGTCGCCGAAACACTGATCGGACATGGAAATGCAACCCATCCGCAAACTCTCGAGCAGTCGCGGTTGAAATTGCCGACCTAGGATGAACTCGGTGCTACCGCCGCCGATGTCGATCACTAGTCGTTGTTCGGACAGGTCCTCCAGCGAGTGTGACGCGCCGAGAAAGATCAATCTCGCCTCTTCGCGTCCGCTGATCACTTCGATTTCGTGACTTAGGATGTCCTGCGCGCGCTCGAGGAATTCGTGACTATTCTTGGCGATTCGCATAGCGTTCGTTCCTACGACGCGCACGTTGTGCGCCGGTACGTCTCGGATTCGCTGATTGATGCGTTTTAGCGCATTGCAAGCGTTCTGGATGCTGTCGGCTGCGAGAAAGCCGGTCTGTGCCACACCCGATGCGAGACGAACGATTTCACGGTGTTTGTCGATGATCTGCAGGCGTTGAGGCAGATCTTTCGCGACGACCAGATGGAAGCTGTTGGACCCCAAGTCGAGCGCGGCGTAAGTCTGATTAGGATCCTGCGAATAAGTGGGTGCAGGATGGGCCGAGGTGGTAGGCAAGCTGCTTAGCTTATCTCGTACTGCGATTGCTAATTATCTCACGCGTAAGTCGAGGGACGTTTAGTTTGGTCTGCGCCCGTGAAAGAATACTCCGTAATTTGAAGCTGGATCGAAGCTCGATATTATGCGATCTGCGACCAGAATGCTTCGGAGAGTAGTGAGACGTGATTGCAGATATGGCTAGATCTATGTGAATCGCCGTCGGAGTGCTAGACATCATATATCTCGGAACCGTAGCCACCTGGATCACCGACCGTAGAGTAAACTCCAGCACACCGCTAAGAGCCTATGAGAACTTCGTGTTAGCGCTTTTATTGGATTACATAGCACAAAATTCCAGTTATGCGCATATTTTGCATATGATAATATTTCTAGTACAGAAATGTAGCTCTTCACATGAATGTAGTAGTGATCCGCAGGTCCTGTGTTTGTCTATGCAGTCATAACTTCGTTTCCGATACATTTTGTGTACCGGCTACTGGTGCAATTCTCTAAGCATAACTGCCCTTCCACCAATCCATTGATCATGAAATTCGCTTTGACATTGGGAAGACGAAGCTCTAGCTGCAAAACACCAGATCTCGATGTCTTACACAAAGCCGCCAGAAGCATCGTGATTAGAAGTTATGTCAGCGAGTATGGAAAGTACTCTCGTCGTCACGTTGCACACGAAATTGAAGAAATGTAAGGACTCGAGGAGCACGACAGACGAGAAGTCAACAGAGGGAGGCGACCGTTAACCAAACGGGCTGTTCGAGCAAAGACTACAACAACCAGGAGCGGAGATACAAGCAGGAGTCAGCCTATGACCGACCAGGAGACCCACTCACAGAATCCCTTGCAAGAATTGCAAGAGAGAGGAGGCTTGAAGCGTACCGACATTGCCAACTGCACCGGCGTGACAAAGAAGACCGTTTCGCGTTGGGGTAACGGTGAGTCAATGCCAAATAAGAAATCGAAGTTGATCATTTCAGAATTGTTAGAGGTTGTGGAGAGATTACACGTTTACTACAGTCATGAAGAAGTGCGAGAATGGTTGTGTGCGGAGCACCCTCAACTCGATGGCGAACGTGCTATCGACGTAATCCACGAAGACCGAACCGAAGAAGTGATGGCGATACTCGATAGACTGGATGCCAATGCGTATATCTAATGGTCGGGCAACAACGCAGAAACGCTGGTGATAATGGTGAACAATCACTGCGGGACGCTCTTGAGGCAATGCGGACTGGTCCCTTCGAAGAGACCGTCTGGCGGACTGTACGAGAAGGCCAGGATCCGCTCGATTGCGGACACCCAGGAGGACGGTGGGACGACGGAAAGATTAATGTGCTCTATACCTCAGAATCGAGCGAAGGTGCTCTTGCTGAAAGCCGGTACCATCTCAAGCAAGGGCAACCTATTCTGCCATCCGAACCTAAATACCAGCTCTTCGAACTCAAGGCTTCGCTCGACGCAGTAATTCACTTACCTGATCTTAAGGCTCTAGAGAGGATCGGGTTCGATGTCAAGGATTACGGAAAGTTAAACTATCTAGAACGCCGGATAGAGTACCCACAGTCGCAGAAAATCGCTGAAATCTGCGCGTGCATAGGAGCGGACGGATTGCGAGTTCCAAATGCTCGTGTCGCAGGTCACACCAATCTGATCGTGTTCTGCGAGCAAGCGGCTGAGACGGCTACGGTCATTGTCAAGAGTCACGGAATCGTGAACTTAACCGGGCAGAACGACGAGGTCGCAACTTAATCAATAATCAACCTACTGATGGTGCCGAGAGAATTCGAAGTGTCGATGCAAATTAAGAGTAGAAAATCCAGAGGAAGACATAGGTCAAAAATGAAGCGCACTGACTAAAAGCTAGCATCTCAAGACACGACTTAAAGGTTTTCTTGATTGCCAAGTCCGTGAATCGGAGCGCCATAGGCATTGAGCCTTGGAAGACCCAAAATCTAAGGTGTGGGCGAAATGAGGCGCGGGGAAACAGACATTGGAGAATAGCTATTGTGGCACGGCTCGCTTTCGTGTCGAAATTCGGCAAGCACGCTACGGTAGCCGTACAGTCGACGACTGCGCATGTGTGTCCGGCGAACCAGACTCTTCAATCTCTCCCTTTCCTGATCGATCGCGTGCTCGCCAGACGTAGTAGCCACTTCGGCTGACGTCCAGAACCGCACACATCCTCTCGACCCGAAACATCTCCCGATGCGCCTCTATGAACGCGAAGATCCGCTGCCGATCTTCACGGCGTCCCGCGCGAACCAGGCTGCCGCATTTTTTAAGATGGCGATCTCCTCGTGCGCGTCACGCAGTTCGCGCGCCTTTCGACGTCGTTCCGCGTCCGCGGACTCGACCGGCGTATTGGTTCCGTTCGCCTTCCGAAAACAGTTGTGGATCGTGGCTGCCGCCGGATCGAAGTCACGCACGAGCTGGGCACCGGACGTGCCGGTGCGAGCCAGCTCGACGATGCCGTCGCGATACTCCTTTGGATACTTTTGATATGACAGGTTCATGCTCCTTGACAGTGAAGAATACATGTGCCCAAAGTCGTCCGATCAACGCCCTTCGCAAACCGATGTAGATAAACATGTGAGAAACGTGTATGAGAGCCTGGTTTCGTATCTACTCAGAACACCGCAACTCAGTTGCTGGACAAGCGAGTTTGCAGATTTTTCCAAGTACATGGGACAACTGCCGTAAAAGTCGATGACACCATCACATTCGGACTAACACTGTTCTAGGACTGAACAGATACTACTTGTGCTTGCCGTCTTGGCCAACAATTATGATTGTGGGCGTAAACCCATTGGATTGGTTATGGATTCACGCATCGTTCTCGCCTCATTGCTCATGCTTTCACTTGGAAGTCTTCAAGCGAAGGATCTGTCCATTGCCGCATGGAACCTTGAACACCTGAACGCGGATGGCGCACAAGGCTGCATCGATCGGGAACCAAACGACTACTCGATCATTACAGATCATGTGCAGAGCATGGGATTCGATGTTGTCGCGGTGCAAGAAGTGAAGGATGTCGCAGCCGCCCGACGGGTGTTCTCCGAAGCGGATTGGAATCTTGAAATTTCTGAGCGTCCGAAGTCAGAACCAAACCGAGAATGCTGGGACGCGCCGGGACGAATGTTGCAGCACCTCGCCACGGGATTTGCCATCCGTAAGGGCATTGAGTACACGAGACATGACGATTTTGTCGCATTAGGTGTAGACAACGACTTTCAGCGTTGGGGCACTGACATATCGATAGACGGTGAACGTCCGTTGCGATTGCTTTCTGTGCACTTGGCTTCGGGATGTTGGGGACCTCAGCAAGACGAAGACGACTCACGTGCCGACATTTGCGAGACGTTGAATCAGCAGTTCGACCTGCTGGGCACTTGGGTATCGACCCGAGACGCGAACGACGAGGATTTCGTTGTGCTCGGCGACTTCAACCGTCGACTTTCGCTGGACAACGATTGGGGATGGCAGAAGCTGACGAAAGTCAATGCTGAACTTTCGTTGCTGACCGGTGAGCTGGAGGCACAGTGCGATCCCCGTTACAAGGATCTGATCGACCATCTGGTCGTTGACGCATCGACTGCAAGTCGCGTAGACATGAGTTCGGTACGCGAAGGGAAACGCGTCGCACAGAGTCCGGATCACTGTTCGGTGTCTGCGCGTTTTGCGTTTTAGTTGAGAGCAGAGGACGGAGTTCATGGCAGACACACAAACCATCAATGTTCGCAAGGCAGAGCTGTTTGCCCGTCGCACTGCGAATCAAGTCGCCGCGGCAATGAACTGTTCGCTGTCGCATGTCGGCGATCAGCTTGATCTCTACAAGACGATCCGAGACTTCGGCCCCGTCACGAGTGGGGAACTGGCGGCGAAAACGGGTCTGCACGAACGCTGGATCCGTGAATGGTTGCGGCATCAAGCGTGCAATGAACAGCTTGAGTACGATCCCGCGAAGGACGAATTTTCAATCAGTCCGGAAGCAGCGCTGGTGTTGGTGGAGAAAGACAGCCCTCTTTATTTCGCTGGCGGCTTTGCTGCATTTGAAGCCGCGCGTACTGCAATAGAACGGCTACCTGATTCTTTTCATACCGGTCTCGGCATGTCGTATGAAGACCATGGTCCGGCGTGTGCATGCGGCATCGAACGAATGAACGGATTCGTGACCAAGCACGAGCTGGTTCAAGCTGTGCTGCCTGAGGTGGAGGGTCTCAGCGACGCGCTGGATTCGGGCATAGATGTCGCTGACGTTGGATGCGGAACCGCTGGTGCGCTGATCGCAATGGCCGCGGCGTTTCCCAATTCGTCCTTTGTCGGGTATGAAGTGTCGACGCACGCGCTTGCCCGTGCACGAGCAAATGTCGATTCGTCGGAGCTTTCCAACATTAGGCTGGAAGATGCGCGGGAAGCACCCCTGCCAGCGAGGCCGAGTTTCGACTTTATAACTACGTTTGACGTCGTGCACGACACGCCGTTTCCCGATCGCTTGATCGCGGATATCTTCGCGGCATTGAAACCCACTGGGATCTGGTTGTGTTCCGATATCCGCTCGTTTCCAACCTTTGCGGAAAACCTGGAAGACAATCCTCATGCCGCTCTGATGTATGGCTTTTCGTTGATGGTCTGCATGAACTCCGCGATGTCGGAGGAGGGCGGTGCTGGTTTGGGCACGCTGGGATTCAATGAAGATGTCGCGCGCGAGATGACATCCAGCGCTGGTTTCAGCCGATTCCGCAAGCTTGACTATGAAACGTCCGTGAACAGCTACTACGACATTCGACCATAGGATGCAGTGACGTTGTGAGCGACGGTGACTTGCAAGCGGAGCTACAGACGCTAGTCGAGGACGAAGATGCGGCTGCGCTTCTTGATTTCGTGAAGGCGCAGAACTGGCACGCCGTAGACCAAGAAACGCTTGCTGAATCGCTTAAGCTCATCGGTTTGTACGGCTTCTCCGGTCGAACCTCTCGTTACGAAAGCTCGATTCGAGAGATAGTCGACAGTGGCGTTGAGATATCGCTTCACAGCTTTGTGCTCTTGCATCTGAACGATGAGGCCGAAGCGCGCCTGAAGAACTCGGACGCGGAGATAAGCGAGCTTGCGATAGACGGCGGAAATCTATTGCACGCCGCGGCGGAACGTGGAAATTTGGAACTAGCTCGATCGCTCGTCCAGTCCGGCTTGGACGTCAATCACTCAGACAATTGGGGAGAGACGCCGATCCATCGAGCGTTACATGCGGGACCTTGGAAGAACTCGCGCGCCATGGATGTAGCTGAACTCTTGCTGGATAACGGTGCTCGAATCGATCTTTGGACGCTAGCTGCCCTCGGCTACGGGGAACGCGTAGCGGCTTTTCTGCAGGAAGAACCGGCCAGGCTCAATGAACACGATGCGAGTGGTGCAACCGCGCTCTATCACGCGTGTCACAACAACCGTACGGAAACGGTCAAAAGACTTCTGGCTCTCGGCGCGGACCCCAATGTTGAGAACTCGGATGGGGAGACACCACTAAGCTCTGCATGTTTGCATACGCAGTCGCAGGAATGCGACATCGAGATCATCGAAGCCCTAGTGGCGAGCGGCGCGGACCCCACGTTGGAATCGGCAGTCGTGCTGGGCGATCTGGATTTAATCCGACGTTTCCTTTCCGCTCAGAAAAGCGAACGCCATGAACATTCACGTACCCTGGATAGCGCGTACGACACCGCGATTCATGGCTGGTTTCCAAAAAGCCTGAAGCTGTTGATTGAACTCGGTCGGAATCCCACCGAGACGGAGTGGGGACATATAGAGCGCATTTGCTGCGCTGATCAAGCGCTGTGGACGGAACTGAAAGAGCTAGGCAGTCGCTGATTTGACACACATGTCTGCTGGCACCAGAAAACACTCGCCGCACCTCAATTCCTTGAACCGGATACGAACCGCGCAGTCAATCCTCAGCCAGCGTACACCGATTGCACTCTTTCCTTGATTGCTTAGCGGTGGTTTTGCCACTCAATTTGTGACGTTAACGCGGTATGACGGGAAGGTCGAAATCGTGCGAGTACCAACGAATTCGGACAGCGGTTCTACTGCGTCTTCCGGGATGCCACGAAGTTGAAATAAGTTGAGATTGAGCCCATAGTTCAAAGGCTTCACTTCCTCAACGCCGAATTGGCGCAGAATATTCATGAAGGTCCCGTAGAGGATTCGATCAGCTTCGCTTTCGTCGTGGTTAAACAGACGGAACTTTAAAACGTCGCCTCTCAACCGGAGATGTCTCAAGATGCCATCGATTCCGAGACTCCTTAACGCGTCCTTTGCCGTGTAAGGTTTTATCGACCTTATTGTGGATATGTCGGCTTTGCCTCTCTCTGTATCAAGAGATTGGAGCTGATAGGAGAGTTCTTGAAGACGCTCCTGAGAGATGCTGATCAATAACTCGCCAAAGTCGCCGATGCCGATCACTCGACAAGATGACTTCTGAAGAAGCTCATTTGGACGGTGTGATCTCACCAAGGATCCAGTCCTGAGAGTAATGCGTGCGACGCTGTAGATACCAGGCGAAACATGAAATGCCGATTCGAAATGTTCGTTAACCCGCTTCACTTGGTTGCAAAGTTCGTCACGCAGATCTCGTGTTACATCGACGAGATTTTGGGGCTTGCCACGACTACGGCTTTGTTGCTTCAGAACATTTGCTTCGTTGAAATTTAGGCGCTTGACGGGAAATCGGGTCTGGCCAGTCATATGGTTGTCTCATCAAGTTTGCGAACCGACTGGATGGTGTGCGCAAAATCCGAGCGATTTGAGAAGCACTTCAACCACAGCGCTCGCACGAATTGGAGAAGAACCTTGGGCAAATCTATTACCGTGAATTTTCATCGTGCTAGCTCGCATCATCGTCGATCCATTCCGCGGCTTTTCTGAGTATTGCGAGCTCTTCGCGCGCGTCGCGTAGCTCTCGTCTCAGTCGACGATGTTCGGCTTCTTCGGTCTCGACTTGCGCGTTCTTTCCTTGCGCCCGACGGACCCACTTGTGAATAGTAGCTGCCGACGGGCTGTACTCACGCGCTAGTTGAGCTACAGGCGTGCCTCCAAGAGCCTTTTTAACGATATGGTCACGGTACTCTATCGAGTAGTGCTCGTATGACACGATCATGCTCCTTAGACGGTGAAGTGGCACATGCTCAAAGACTATACATCAAAACTTATCGCAACGATGCGCAAAATGTCTTGGACTCCATGCTTCATATCGTCGCGAAGTGGCAAGACGGGATTGAAGACGATTAACAATATACTAAGACTCATTCGCTTGTTGCAAAAGCAGCAGTTTTTTCGAATAGATGTACGAAAAATATCCGTGGGTCACTGAAGGTATAGGGGCTAGTTTGTGTACGCAACGTAACTCAAAACGGACAGGGCAGCAAATGTTTATTAAGTGCCATACGCGGAACTACTGAGGAGCGCACGACGTGCCGCCTCGAAGACGAGTTTCTGCTGCGGCTGGTGACATTTGCTTGAGCCGCGATGGGCATGACGGTGTTCCCTTCCACGGCTACCAACACCGCAAATCGAGTCTCTTCCACCTTACGTGGCTGCTAATGAGACTGCAACAGTCCCATGGTCGGTCGAAACGAAGAGGTCTGCGGATTGCCTTAGACCGCCAGAGCAAGTGTCGTTAATTGCATCGGATTGGCGAACGCTCGATTTTCCAAAGCTCAATCAACCTGGTTGGATTGGGTCTCAGAATTTTTGCTGACGAAAATGAAGCATTTTGAGTATGATCAAGCGTAACAGGGAGCGAGATGAAGACTCAAGTGTCACACTACTACGTAGAGATAGCTGAAAAGCTCGGTTGGTTTGCGGACCGAGTGATGCGAGACACTCGGTTTTTCCTTGTCTTCGCGATCGTGATGACGGTCACAATTTTTGCGACGTATGAGCTTTCGAAGAGAGCCTGCATGGCTAAGGCTGGCGTCAGTTCTGCTTCGGAGTGTAACTGGTGTGCTAACGAGCTCCTGGAGTGCGAGAACGCGGACCAAGAATTGCATGACAAGGCGGTTAATGCCGCGATCGGAGTGCCAGGAGGAGATTTCGTTGCGTTCGTGAGCCGGCAATCGTGCACCACGAGCATATCTTCTGATGGCAATTCAGTACCCCAGCGGTGCAGTTACCCAGAGAGTTCGAATCTGCAGACCGTCATGTTTCATGTGCACACATCCACAAACACGAGGCTGACGAACGGAGCAGGAGTTGCCGTATGTTCCTGAAGAGGTTCTTTAAAAGACCGACAATGGTGTACTTGGTTTACATCGTCACCATTGGCGCGGTCGTGTACTTTTTGACTGAGCTAGCCCAAATCGGTTGTAGCTTGGGAACACTTGGTATCGGTCTGTCCTGACGTTTACGTCTCGCTTTCCTAGGCTTGCTGTTGCTGTGCTGCTTGTGCGTCAGCGCAGCAAGTTTTGAACTGTAACTACTATCCATCGACTCACTGACAATTCAGAACTTCGCATAAGACCAAAAGAGAGCTGAGCTTCGTTTGCTGAAACCTCGGATTTTTTCAAGCGTGTTAGACTCGTGAACGCATTGAATCTTGAGTACTGATCACATGAGAGCCCATCGTTTCTGGTCTTGTATTTTAGGTATTGCAATGTGCGGAACTTGCTATGCCCACACTGACGGAATAACGATCCCTGAAGACGAGTTCAATGCGATTGTGAGGGGTGAAAAAGAGCCTGTGTTCATCGTTGAGCCTCACCCGGTAGAAGCCGGGTATTTCCCGCGATTCGAAGGCAATTTTTTCGGATCGATTTATGAGAAGTATCCTGGTTTGCATAAGGTTCCAGGAGACTCTTTTGCACACGGGAAAATAGTGATTAAGCTGCGAACCGAAACTCCGCTCTACGCAATCAGCTTACAAGATTACCTTCCCGGAACTTGGGATGCCCTGAATGGGATCACAGTCGGACATTTCGCAAGAGAATTTAAGAGAGAGAACATCGACGGGTTGAGCGAAGAGAGTGTCGGCACTTGGTTAGCTCGCAAATTCAGCATTCTTGTCAACGTTCCGGGTTACGAATTCAGCCTCCCTAAATCAAGCAATGTTCACATTAAGTTCACTCTCGCTGACGCAGTTCATCGCATCGCCATTCCAGCTGTTTTGGCGGACAACAAGGATTTGGATGCCCAAGCATATGTCTTCGAGGACCCGTTGTTGGCATTCAATCAATTGACAGCGATTCGAAGTCAATTCATGCAACCGCCGTCGATGTTGATCGAATGCCTGGACGGATTTGTGTTCAACGAGAAAACGGTAGCAGATTTGCCTCATCCTGAAGGTGTCGTGGCTACTCACGACGTCTACATCGGTGACTTTCGAGTCGTATCTGGATGGCAATGGGCGGGGCGTCCGTTAGGTATTCCGGGCTCCTTGCAAAATGGGTTTTTGAGACCGTCGGTCGTAACTGAAAGCGGTGAGTGACTCACAAATCGCAATCGCGTCTATGAACATCTAAATTATGTTGGTTTAGGTGAGGTAGGTAAGCGCCGCCACGCAAGAGGTCGAATTGCATTCCTCGAAGTGAGACGCGACCAACGATGCATCCTATTGACCAAGCTAATTGATTACAGTCGCGAACACCCAAGCATGACGAAAGTTGGAACGATTTATACGTGCGTGTTGGCGGAAGTTCGCGCTTCCCGAAGACTAGTCCGGTAATGGATGATCACCAGCCAGCCCCTTCGAAAGCAGAGCGGACACCAAGCAGGTGTTTAGCCGCGTCCACGAGTCGAGCAAGCTGCTCTTGTAGACATCGGCCCAGGATCAGTTTACGTCGTTCGGCGGAAACGTGATGTCCGGCCCAGACTCAAACTGACGAGTCAGTACAGCACAACCCCTCTCTTCGAGATACTCTTGGAATGAACTCGACAAGTCGAAGCGTCCTTTGGGTTCCAGTTGATGTAAAGACGGATTCCGCGAGTCTCCACGGTCAAAGCATCATCGGTAAAGGTTGAGGCATCCGCCTCACTCAAGTGGCTCGTGAGCTCACTGACGTGATCGGAGTCGGTGGCGTCACACAGCAAAGTGATGCTAGTTTGAAGATCCTCTTCCTTGAGCGGATACGGCACTTCGTCGGGAATCACATAGGCTTGAGTGGTCAGTTTGAGCGGATAAATCCCCCCAACATCATAGTTGAGCTCCATCATGTAAGCAGTCCAACCAATGTCCGGAGCTTGCACTTCCACACGGTAGCTGCCATCCGCGTCCGCTTCGACAACCTCGCTGGAGAAATTCTCTCCAAACGTGCTCAGTCGGAAGTCTCTAGATGCGGCATTCGTGCCCTGCCACAAGCGCACTTCCGTCGGAACCAAATCAGAGCTCACCTCGAACGTGCCGTCCTCGTTGTGTCGCCATGAAAACTCCGGCAACGGTAGATCGTTCTTCAGGAGCCTGTGAAAAGCCACAATCGTGAACAACTGATCCGTATCGTTCAGCGAGTGACCCGCGTTCGGGAGGTAACGCAGATAGTTGTCACCCTCCAGATCATCCCAATAGAAACGAGTGGAGTCGGGTATACCGTGCTCGTCTCCCAACGCGTGGATCAGTAGCTTCGGTGCTTGCAGACGCTCCGTGTAGTTGATCGGGTCCAGTGGTTCGAGCAATTTTTGAGTGGCATCTGCATCGATCGTCTGCACGACATTGTGGTAAACATAGTCACTCATCGCTTCAGCCCAATAGCCGTAAGAAGCGAATTGATGTAACAGCGATTTCTGGATGTTCAAGACATCGGTCGCAAGCACAGAGAAACCGGCCACACGATCGTCCATCGCGGCCGTCAGCCACACCACATGGCTCAGTTCTGAACCACCTACGAGAACGAATTTTTCGAACACAGCGCCCGAGTCAGTCATGTACTCCGCAATTACGTCTATTGCACGAATCGTAGCCTTCACCATCGGAGCTTGTGGGATGAATCGCATGTCGTCGGTGTCGAGTAGATGACTCCATGCATAGGCGATTAGATCATCCTCCGTCCTTGCGATTTCGTCTTCATGAAACGTGAGCGGCTGATTCGGAATCGAAGTTACATACGCGACTATGCTTGACGTGAGGAGAGCGGGGCTCGTGTCTAGGAGGTCAAATTCCGGAGGTTCTTTGGCTTTCTCGTCGCCGTTCAAAATTATCAAGGGATACCTGGTGAAGACCACGTCGGGAATGATGAGACTTATCCAATGAGTCCATTCCGTTCGATCGACGTCATCTTCGGTCAACCAATTTTGAGAGGTCAGTTCAATGTTGATCGTTCTGAATCTGGGGCTAGTCTGCTCCGAATGCACTTGCCAGCTATAGGATTCGTCTGTGGCTAGGACATACTCTTCAAGTTCGTTGAGCTCGTTTTCATCGTCCTGCTCATCGCCCAGTTCATCACCTAGTACACAGCTTGTGAAAACACAAAGAATGAATGTAGCCGTGAGCTGGCGTGTGAGTGATTTCTCCGTACTGAGTTTCATGTGAACTAGCAATGCCGGATGATTGGGCGGCTAAATTGCGTGAGTGCGGTTTTTCTGTCGCGCCATGATGTCACACTGTAGCGGCTTCGTATTTTCACTTCAATGATGCCTGGCCCAACGAGCTTTCCTGGTTGATGACCGCCAGCTTCCGCGGATACTCTCGGACGCCGATAAGATGCTGACATATAGACTCGTATGAAGCAGATTTGTTCGCTCCGTCTCGAGTTTGCACGACTTGGGAAGTGACCTTAATCTCTTCAGGTATGTGATTTCAGTTACACAGAATGGCGAGACTAGAGCAGTCCAGCACTCTAAAATTCCGAATAGATCAATGACCGCCATGGTCGTTGTTGATCTCAGGATTCACCACGTTTCGATATCCCTGAGTAGATTGCTACGTGGCTTTTACACGTTTCCAAACCACTATATGCCTGACCATTATTCAGCTTGCAATAGCAAAGAAAGTCGTTAATGTTCTGGCTCGACTAACCCTTACATCTAGAGCTGCTATCGGGTGTTCACCGATAGCATTGACAGCACACTTCGCAGGTTTGGCGAACGCGATCGCGGCTTGTACCTATTTTGAATTGTGATCAATGCCACCTATGCAACGCAGTAACACGCTGAGCTGCGTTCACTGACCCGAAAGCGCGTCCTTGCAGCATTCACTCGTATTCGTAGCGGCTCTCATTCTTTTCACTCCTCCTTGTAGACGTATCGTATTTCAGGCAACCCAGAGGACGACTGTAGGACCCGACATTAGTAGTTCAGCTTGGATTTGAGATTAGAGACGCGCCTTCATTCAGAGTTCAGGTCACTCTCTTGCTCGTCGACGAAACTTGACGCTGCTTGCGCAAGCTTTGCCAAACAGCTGCTCATACCATGAGTTATGATCTTGAGACAAGATGAATATCTTAAAGTGGTTTCAGCATTCGCGTTCATGACGCAGACCCCGGCAACTCCGTCAACTCCTGTGCCTTCAAATCGGGTGACACATCCTTTAAGCGCAACGGGAAAGTGACTTTCCGCCTTGAGCGAGCAGTGGTTTCCTGCGTTTACGGATTCAGCCAAACAGCTACGAGTCGTCTGAGCGATCTTGGGAATGTGGTTCTCGATGCGAGAGTTCAGCTCTGCAAAGAGTCCCTGTTGGATCGAGTACATTCGTTCTGTATGTAGGTAGTGGTGCAACAACATGCCGCTTGTTGTTTCTAGTGGCAGTGTCACTGTCTCTTGATCGTGTGTATCTTCAATTAGTAGCAGCGAGCTCACGGCATTCAATGAACCATCAGGTTGTTCAGCACCCCAAAGCTCTCTCAGATGCGTAGATAGGAATCCATACCTTTCCGCCGCCGTCCGCGAAGACCACTCGTCAGCAATAATGACTCGATGAAGTTGCGGACTCGAACTTGCAAGCAGCTGAAGCTGCTCCTCTTCGAGAATGAACCACGAATTGAAACGCTCATTTTGCAATCCATCGTTCTCGGTTGGTTGCAGTTCATCGATTGTGCTCGCGGCGGTTGTCGCACATAAGGCACCGAGCAACAAACCGAAAACCAAATGTACGGAGCGCGTTAATTCAATCATTTTTGCCTTCAGCTGAACTCTGGATTTGTTCACTATTTATAGCTGATTTTTTAGGTTAAGTCAATGCTTGCTCTAATGGGGTGAAATTGACGTTCTTGTAGGTCGTCTCCAACTCGACTTTGATGTCGCACTTCTAGAGGTATCGAAACCTGACGACGGCTAAAACAAAGACATGATTAATCCCCATACGAGCAAGCAGGATTTGGTTAGGTTCTGCCCTTGATCGTCGACCGCTCACAGGATGCGATAGGTTAGAAACCCGTTGTCAATGAATTTACTCTCCTCTCCTTGCGAGTAGGTGGTTTGGGACTCAGTAATTGTGGTCTCAAAAATCTCAACAAGGAGAACTAACCTCTATTCAGTCTCGATGTCTCTCGTGTAAGGCTATCTCTAAGAGAGGTTGTCCCGCAGTTCGTATTCGATGAATCCAAGCTGACGCATTTCGTTCGCCAGACGATTCAGATCCTGCCACTCCCGCCGATTGTTCCTTACGCTAACTAACGAGTACATCGAACCGTCGATCGGAATCGCCACCGCCCACGCCAGAGGTTTTGAGCGGGTGTCTCCCATGCTCCCTCCCTTGATGGATCGGTGCACTCGGTAAACCAAAGGTTTGCCAACGGCATGGCGCACGTCGTCGATTTGTGAAGACAGTATCGTCTTGGCTTCCAAAACCGGTCTCTTCTCTCGTTTGTCTAAGTATAGTGGACACATCATTGCTAAAGATGATGACTTTTATGCGTTCTTGTGTTACGGTATGCGCAATGATGTTTTGATATTGGTGCTTTATTCATGAAGCTGTTTTCGACTCGGCCATCGTCATCAACAAGACGTGACAGCAGTTCCGACCGCAAAGTCGGTTTCACCCCTGCGAGAACGTTTGTCTTTGTCACGCTCGTCGCGTTCTTCGCGGCGGGGATTTCATACGAAGCCGAAGCCCGTCGCTTCGGCGGCTCGTTCAAATTTTCGAGCGCGAAAAGCTACAAAGCACCCAAATTCCGTACACCGTCAAGGTCGGTCAGCAGACCCGCAAGCACCTCAACGCGGACCTCAACGACCCGACAGGGGTCGTTCGGAGGTTCTTCTCGAGCCTCCGGCGGTGCCGCTGCAAGCAGAGCTGCACAAGGCACTCGTTTTGCAAGCACACCAACGAACAATTTCAAGAGCTCTCGACAGCAACGCGCGTTCAACAACTACAAGTCACAACAGCAGAGTCGGTTTACCGGTACGACAAGCACGACTTCCGCATCTAGGACTAACTATTCATCATCGCCGGTGTATCGCAACGCGTCGCGCAACTCGAGCAACACGAGAGACAGCTACTTCAATCGACGCGACACGTTTTACGGCGGCTGGAATGCTCCTGGCTACGTGTATGGTGGCGCGCCTCGCTACGGCATGTTTGACGGCCTGTTTCTCGGTTACATGCTTGGTCACGCGATGACTCCATCTTATGCACGCGTTGCGTATCACCATCAGAACGATCCAGGCATGAAGGAATGGATGGCGGACATGGAAGCGCAAGCGGAAACGAACGCCGAGCTAGCAGCTGAGCTGGACACGCTGAAAGCCGAAATCGCTCGTATGGCGGGCACACCGATCGATCCGAGCTACGTGCCGACGGGATTGGATGCGGATCTGATGCTGGCACCGGATGTCGCCGCGACGATGGCTCCAACGTTTCGTCTTTGCACCGCGAGCTCTGACGGGAACTACAGCCGGTTTGGTGAATTCGTGAAGGAGGAAGCAGCAGGCGACGTGCTCGTTGAGGTGGTGCATACCGCAGGGTCGATGGAGAATCTCAAACGACTCGAGAGCGGTCGTTGCGACGGCGCATACGTGCAGCGCAACGCGTTCGGCGTCTATGCGGACCGCAATCCGTCAGGGTCGTACAAGTTCGAGCGGGTGGCGACACCCGCGATCGAGTTCGCACACATGATCTGCAATCGCGACAGCGGCGTCGAAGACGTCGGTGACCTTCCGGGTCGCACGCTTCTGGTCGACAAGAGCGGTTCGGGGACTGAAGTGACGTGGAGCGAGTTCGTCACGATGGACGACAACTACAGCGATGTTGTCACGAAGAACACTGGCGGGTCGCAAGCACTGATGGATGTCTCCAACGGTCGCGCCGCTTGCATGCTGTTCGTCGCGTCGCTCAACACTCGTTTGCTTGAGCGTGCCAACGAACTCGGCGACACAGTTCGCCTAGTGCCTGTTAACGACTGGGACTTCAACGACAAGAAGTACGGCAATGGCAAACTGTTCCAGGGTCTCCAGGACCCGTCCGGCGAACGCGTCTACGAGTTTCACGACATTCCGGACGACCAGTACGACAACATTCAGGACGGCATCCTTTTCTCAGCAGTGGAAACACTGTCAGTGCCCGTCGACATGGTTGCCAGCCTCGCCTGGAGCAAGGAAAACCCCGAAGCGTACAACTCGCTCCTCGGCGCTGTGCTCGATTCTCAAAGCTCAATCAACAGGCTGACGCGCATGGAGTAACCAAGAGCCTGTTCTTGTAGTTGAGGGATTGCGATGAGCATGAAGAAGTACTTGGGCATGAAGCTCGAGTCAGCCAAGGAACGCATTGCACGCGGTCGAGAGAAATCTCGTGAGCGAGTGGATGGCTCGTTGCCGCTCGGACTGCGAGTGGGGTCGCGTGTGCAGCTGTCGGAAGCGCCATTCCTGTTGGCGGGAGAAGCCTCGCACGTACAGTATCCAGGCGACGAAGCACTCATTAGCGCGTTCAGCGAAACACAGCTAGCCGGCTTGAAAACGCACCGTTTGTATTTGGACGACCGCGCGGATTCGGACGAAGAGTCCATGTTGTTGCTGATCTCCGACGATTCTGGTGAAAACGTGGACGAGCTCTACCTCTTTCGTGAGCAGTATGAGATTCCGCTCTACCACGTCGAAGTTGCCGATGTCACGGAAGGCGACGAGACCAGCGCGGTGGAGTTTTGGCTGCACAAAGAAGAAGGCATCATCGGGATGCCGCTGTTCCACACACCCGACGAACTCACTTATCAAAGGCTCTGGGAGCCCGATCGCGACGTGCGTATCGAGCCCTATCAACTGAAAGAACGCATTTACTTGGATTCGTACGGCGAAGCAACGGCGCAGTTAGAGCACCAAGGCACGATGCTGTACGGCCGAGTGGTGGAAGGAATTGGCGGGGACATCGATGAATATCTGTTGATCACCGTCGAAAGAGATGAACAAGTGTTTCAGGTTCGCATCTGGGTGGGTCTCGCGTTGTCGCAAGCCGACATCGACCTCCCCGACGCGGTCTGACCTATGCAATCAGCGAAAGAGTAAAAGGAGAAATTTTCAATGCTGAGCAAACTTGCTTTCTGGAAAAACTACGGCGAAGGCAAGCTCGCTGACGCCGGAGACGCCATTCTCACCGGAATGGTGAAACTTGACCCTGAAGGGACGTCGAAAGCCGAAATTGCGGCGGAACGGGAGAAGTTCGAGAAGTTCTCGCTTGAAGTTGAGGATTATCGAGCGACCTACAACCGCGAAGCTGCGGAAGCAGAAGCTGCGCGCACGGCTTACAACAAGAAGATGGACCAGATTCGCGCGCTGGAAACCGCTGCTTCAGGCGATCCCGGAAAAGCGGAGAAGCTGCAAGTGGCAGCCGATCGCCTGAAAGCCGAGGCGGCTGAATTGTTGCAGAGCGCACGTACGGAAATCGAAGAGGCCGAACTGGCGAAGCAGGACTTGGATGAAGTCGAAGCGATCCAGCAGGAAATGGCGGAAACCGTCAAGATGCTCGAGTCGAACCTGAAGAAGGCGCAAGCGGAGATGGAGCGCGCCAGTCGTGCCGAAGATCGCGCGAAGAAACGCGCAGTGCATCAGGAGCGTCTCGCCGGCATACGTGGCGGCAGCGACAAACTGGGTGTTGCATCGAAAGTCATGCAGGAGCAAGCCGAGAAGTCTCGGCAGGCTGCCAATGCCGCCAATCGCCGCGCCGAGCTGCTCGGCGATGCCAGGGAGAAGAAGGATCCTGCTTTCGAAGACGCCGATGTGGCTGCAGTGCTCGCAAGCGTCGATGAAGCGGCTGCACCGGCGGCGCCAGATCTCCCAGACCAACTCTAATCACGTCGCGTAAGCGCGTGTTCATCCTTTCGGAAGGGAGGTATTGATTGTGCTAGTCAAATGGGGAATGACGGGACTGGGGGTGGTTGCGGCCGCGGTCCTCGCTTACTACCTCGTTTCGTGGATTCTCACCAGCGTGATTGTGCTCAGCCTCGTTGGATTGGTCGGGTACTTGATTTTCAAACGAGTGACGCGTAGGTGACTTTGCCTGCGCGAGCCGCGCCTCTTGTTCGGGTTTTTTCACCTATGGCGGTAAGTGCTGTCGAGACGGAAAACGAACAGCTAACTATGGCGACAAGTGCTGCCGAAACGGAAAGCGAACACTTAACCGTCGCGGCCAGCGAAGTCGCGCCTTGCGTGATTGTTCAGGACCAATTGCTGACTGGGTTTTTCCATCGATCTCTGGCGCGCGATCGAAGATCGCCTCGGGGTTACCAGCGACATCGTGATGTCAACTTTCGCAGAGAAGATGGCGGCAATTCGAGGAGGGCAGGCGGACGTCGCGATCGGCTGCATCTCCACGACGAGCGAACGTGAGGAATTGCTGGATTTCACACATCCTGTTGCCGAGAGCGGATTTCAAGCAATGAGTCTCGTCGAGAACACATTGCTGCCGCGCTTCAGCGAAGAGAGCATCAAGATGTTGCTCTTGCTGTTCGTCTTCGTCGTGGTCTTCGCGCACCTCATGTGGTGGTCGGAGCACGGCGTAGCGACGATTAGTGATCGTTACTTTCCCGGCGTGCTGGAGTCGATCTGGTTCAGTGTGGTGACTATGTCTACGGTTGGCTACGGCGACATCGCGCCTCGGCGATGGGTGGGTCGCATCAGCGCGGTGCTCCTGATCCTCACAGGCGTTACGTCATTCGGCATCATTTTCGGACAATTTGCGGCGGATGCTATCGGCGAAGAGGCTCGCCACCAGGTTTCCGACGTCAAAGATCTCCGTGAGTTGCGCGTCGCGACCAACGAGGTACTGCGGCGATGATTGGCTGACGACTTCGGGTGTCGATCCGGTGCGGTTTGAAGAGAACGTCGACGCGGTCGCCGCACTGCAAGACGAAGACGTCGACCTGGTCGTCCTCGATCAGATCGTTGTGGAGAATTTTGTGCAGAAGAACGCGGACCTGCTGGCCGTAGGTCCCATGTTCAAGAAGCACTTTTTGGGCATCGCGCTGCCGCAGGGATCCAAGTGGCGCGAACCTATCAACACAGCGCTGTTGGAGATGCAACACAACGGGTTGTACGAGTCCATTCGTACGCGTTGGCTGGACTGACTCGCCGGAGATTAACTCAGAACGGGCGTCGATTGTCTGTGTGTGCGCACCACCTCGCGGTTTGCAAGTACGGCAATAGGTGCTCAAGTGCGTCCTTAGAACCTATCCGTTGCAACGTCTCCGCGGCGTAACCCGAGACGTAGCGATTGGTGTCATACAAACCGTCCGCAAGCGGTTCAACTGTATTTGTCATGAGCTTGGGTTTCGCGCTGACGCTTGCACGCATCAAGGACAGAGCCGCGTCGAATCGCACTTCGGAAGCTTCGTCCTGCAACGCGTAGAGCATGCCGTCCACCGATTCTTCGCTTGGTGGAATCAGCCCCAAGGCTTCGCTCGCTGCGATCCGTACATGAACCATTGAATCGTCAAGTGCTTCTGTCAAAGCTTCTGTCGAGGCGCGCTGGCCTATCTCTCCTAACGCGAATGCCGCGTGTTTGCGTCCCCGCTCCGACCCCGACTTGAGGATGTCGCATAGACCTGGAATCGCGCGGGTGCCGATAGCTGACAGTCCGTATGCCGCATTGCGAACCACGGCGTCGGCTCGCCAAATCGACCCGTCGTCGGAATAACGCCGACCTTCGTTGTAAGGTTCAGGATTTGAATCAAGAGCGTCGAGTAGCTGAGTGAGCGCACCATTGCCGTTTGCCGCGAGGTTGTACGCTGCGTTAATGCCGTCGGCCTCCATATCGGAGCCCAACAGTTCGGTGGACGCCGATCCATTGGACTTAGCGTTTGAACGTTTGCCGTTCAACCACGACCAGATTGACTTCCATGCGGGGGTCATGTCGGGTCCGCCGTGATCTCGAACGCGTGGTCGTCTCCAAGCAGAAAGCGGTTCTCGCTTCATCGTCGGTTGTTGCAAGCGAGTGAATTCGAACTTGAACATGTAACGATCGTGATCGGTGCTGTTAAACATCTTGCGGTGCCAGATGTCGTAGTGGATCAGCAAGAACGTGCCCGCTTGTCCGTCAGCGCTGACTTCTTTGCAATGGTCTTCGGGTCGTTGATTGAGAAATTGGCTGCCACCCATAACCGCGGTCGGCCCTTTTTCGAGCTCGGTGTCCTGCGGGAAGTACATGATCATCACCCACCAAGGTCGATGGTTTCGCACTCTGCGAACGTAGCCCCAGTAGCTGTCCTTATGAAATCCTTGTTCCTGGCTGCCAGGCGGATTTGAATGCAGCGCGCGGTGCGGATGCATGTGATATTCCGAACCGAGAATGCTCGTCAACGCGCCTTTGACAACGGGGGTCTTCGAAGAACTCATTCAACTCCGGCAACAGCGGCAGCAAGTTGTTACCGAAGTGTCCGTAACCGTGATTCAGCGTTTGGACGCGCTCGAAGATCAAGTCATGGTAGGAGCGCGGTAGCGATGACTTTAGTACCAGGTGACCGTTGGCGATGAACTGACGGATTTTCTCGCCGGACAGCGGCACCGGTGGGCGTTTGCGGTTGTGAAGACGTGCCGTCAAGGGATACTCGCGCATAGTTCCTCGCTGCAAGCTACGATCGGATGGTTTATATCCTACATTGAGCTATAGCCGCTGTTACAGCAGCTCTTGTGCCCAGCGTTCAACCGTAACGTTCGTATTTCTGCGTGTAGTGGTATTCGTCGATCCCGGTTGCTGCACGGATGTTTCGACCAAGTTCGTCTTCGTAGTTGTCGATCGGAATGCCGGTTGCATCAGCGACCCGCGTGATCCCGTTGAAACCGCTTGCAACGGCGAGCGCGTCAACTGTCGCCGCTTCACCCAAGGTCGCAAATGCTTGCGACCGAATTTCCTCAAGTTCGTCCCATCGCATCTCGATCGTCGCCTCGGTTAGGGCTCGAAGGATGGAACCGTGCTCGACGCCAGGATCGCTTGACGAGTCGACAACTGCGTTGAGATCCACGTTGAGATTCTCTCTTTTGCTGCTCGCACGGAGCATCAGTGCATGCGAACTCGTTCAGTAGAAACACTGATTCAATGCAGATACACGTGCGGCAATGAACTCAACCTGTGGCTGAGTAAGAGCCATGGGCACACCCATCATGGAATAGTGATTGCGAAAGCAGGTGAAGAAGAGTGCGACGGCTTCGGGCACGCAACCCATTGAACGCATGATGTTCGGCGCGCGGCGGAAGCCAAGCTCAGGATGCTGGATTTCCTGTGAGCTGAGCGGCACCCATGCACCTTCGTCTACGACCCTTGGCTCTGCCTGACCGTGTGGCGTGCCATTACTAGGATGAAGCGTTCGTGGGACTGGCAAACCGATTGCCCGATGGAAGGTGTCGACGATGACGCTCGTAGCAACCACGCTGACAATTTCTACATACTCTTCCTTGGCATGTGTCTCGGTCACGGTATCGAAGACGGTTTTGGTGAAGCGGGCAGGGTCGGTGCGGATCCGGTGGATGAGGTCTACAAGCACCGGCGCTAGCTGAGAAACGCTGTCGTGTTCGCCGGCTACAGCGTTGGGACTCAAAGCCTCTTTACGTTTGTTGCACAGTGTGCAAAGCAACGACTGCCGCGCTTCCAGGACCATCGCAACGCGATCTTCGGCGCTGAAAAATGGACCGGGTTGAGCGATTTTCTGCCACACCTGTTCGTGCGCCGAACGGAGGTCAGATCTGACCTCTAATTGAGCTTGTTCGTACAACGATCAATTCCTTTCACGTATGCGCCAATCATAATTGCACAGACACCAACAGATCACGGCTTGTTGCCGACATAAACAGGAGTCACCGTGCCGACCGAAGAATTTCCCATACCGCCGCAGACTGGCTTCGACACCCTTGCGTTGCATGCGGGACAGAAACCGGACCCTACAACAGGTGCGCGCGCCACGCCGATCTTTCAATCCGCGTCGTTTGTGTTTCCGGATACGGACTACGCGGTCGGGCTTTTCAACATTGAGCGCGCCGGCCATGTCTATTCACGGCTTTCCAATCCGACCAACGCGGTCTTGGAAGAACGAATAGCCGCGCTAGAAGGCGGTGTGGGAAGCATCGCGGTCGCGAGCGGCCAGGCAGCGATGCAGTTGGCTGTCATGACGCTTTGCTCAGCGGGTGATCACATCGTTTCGTCTCGATCGTTGTATGGCGGCACCCACAATTTGTTGGACTACACCTTGCCTCGCTTCGGCATCGATACGACATTCGTGGACGCGCGTTCGCCATCCGCATTTGCCGAAGCCATACAACCAAACACGCGAATGTTGTTCGGAGAGATTCTCGGGAATCCAGGTCTCGAAGTGCTAAATGTTCCCGTGTTGGCTGAGGTGGCTCATGACACGGGGCTGCCGTTAATGGTCGATGCCACGTTTGTGACACCCCATTTATTCAAACCGTTCGATCACGGCGCTGACTTGATCGTTCATTCCGCCACAAAATTTCTCTCTGGTCACGGCACGGTACTGGGTGGATTGGTTGTCGACGGCGGCACATTCGATTGGGCTAGCTCAGACCGTTTTCCGACGCTGACGGAACCCTATCGAGGATTTCACGATCTGGTGTTCGCCGAGGAGTTCGGGACCGCTCGCATTTCTCACCCGTGCACGAAAGGAAGGCATGCGCGACTTTGGTGCATGCATGTCGCCAATGACCGCGTTCCAGATTCTGCAAGGTGTAGAGACGCTGTCGTTGCGTATGGATCGGCACGTCTCGAACGCACGCCAAATCGTTGCATTTCTTGATCAGCAGGAGGCTGTTCGTTCGGTGCTCTATCCCGAGCTGGAGGCACATCCTGACCATGAGTTAGCCAAGCAGCTTCTTCCACGAGGAGTGGGTTCCGTGTTCAGCATCATCATCGAAGGCGGGCGTGAAGCAGGGCGCGCGTTCATCGAGTCATTGAACTTGTTTTCCCATCTCGCGAATGTCGGCGACGCCAAGTCTTTGGTGATTCACCCTGCAAGCACGACGCATCATCGTATGAGCGCGGAGGACCTCGCCGCCGCCGGTATCGATGAAGGGCTGATAAGACTCTCGATCGGACTTGAAGATCCAGGCGACCTGATAAGTGACCTCAGCTCGGCGCTGAGGCGATCGCAGCGGAGCGCACGATGAAAATCGAAGTAAACGGCTCACCAGTATTTGTCGGAACTGGCACGGGAAGTCACAATCGGGATGCTCCCGCCATCGTCTTTGTGCATGGCGCGGCAATGGACCACACCGTCTGGACTGCCATCGCGCGCTTTTTCGCTCGGCATGGATTTAACGTAGCTGCAGTCGACCTGCCTGGTCATGGTCATTCGGGTGGAACACCCTTCGATAGCGTCGAGGACATGAGCGGTTGGTTGAAACATGTCATTGACAGCCTTGATTTTCAGTCGGTGTCGGTTGTCGGGCACAGCATGGGATCGCTGGTTGCGATGAGGTTTGCGCACGATCACGGAGACTTGACCGAGCGTATTTCGTTGCTAGGCACTTCCTTGCCGATGAGCGTGACTCCCCTGTTGCTCAATGCAGCGCAGGCGAACTCCTATAACGCGTATCTGATGGCCAATACTTGGAGTCATTCGCCGCGCGGTAAGTTGGGATCCAGCGACAACCCAGGCGTTTGGATGATGGGTGTCGGTGAACGACTGATGGGGCGTTGCGGAGCCGACGTCTTTCATGCCGACCTTCAAGCGTGCAACGAATTTGAACTGGAACCAGCGGATATCGGATGTCCAACATTGCTGGTGTTGGGCGACGCTGACCAGATGACGCCGGCACGTGCCGGTCTTGCGGTCGCCGAGAAAATCGAGGGTGCGCGTACGATTCGGTTAGAGGGTTGCGGTCACGCGATGTTGACTGAACGTCCTAATCAGATTTTGGACTTGCTGAGCGAGCATCATCTCGCCACGAAATAGACATCTCAAAGTACGCGTACGACGCCGACCAGGTAATCAGCGTTAGTCCGACCAGAGACTCTACCGTCGCGAAAGTCCGTAACGAACCGATCGGCGTCAGATCGCCTATGCCAAGCGTGGTGTAGACGGACCCTGAGAAATACACGTAATCCCAGTAGGTGACTGCATTGGTGATCTGACCAAAGCCGTCCAATTGCGCGAAACCGAAGTAGGCGACGGCGAATAGATTGACTTCAAACAGGTGTGCGAACAGGAATACGAGTATCACGCCAATCAAGCGATGACCTTTGGGGTGCTCGCCACGTGTTCGGGAGAGGGCGCGGCACACGTGATAGTGGACGAACACGGAAATCGCGGTCAAGCTCACCACGCCAATCAACGTAATGATTGAACTCATTTCGAACGCCATCACGCTGATCTGCCGCGCGCGTCGATCTCCCAGATGTCCACGATGGTGTCATCTTCTACGACGTGAATCGCGTCATAGAGATTGATTGTTGGGTCGCAGTGCGGAACGATGCATTTGATGACGGTGCCCACTTTCACGAGATCATCCATTTCCCATTGAATTGCTCCGTGTTCGTCACCCATAAAGCGATAGCTGCTTCCACGCGGCGCGCCGTGCACGATTTGAGGAGATTTTGCATCCGTCGAGAACGCTTTCAATCCCGCGTCCGTCGTCGCGAAATTACTGTGATTCGATGACACTACGGATGTCAGAACGAACAACGACGGTTCAAACGCAATCGAGACCCCATCTGGCCCGTTTACTTCAAGGTATTGCCGATCCATGAACGCATAGGAACCTGCCTGTAATTCGCTAAGCATGTTCGTGGTGTGATCAATGTCGTACGTGCCGGTTCCGCCTCCGCTCACGATCTCACATTCAATGCCCTCTTCCTTGAGCGACCGCAAAACTTGTTGCAGTTCCCGCCAGCGACTCAGAGAACTTTGCGCTCGTGCGTCAAAGTCCGCGACGTGCATCAGGTCGCCAGAATAAAACTGCACTCCCCGAAGTTTCAATCCGGGACAGTCGTTAACTACGTATCGAACCAATTCGAGCGTCTCTTCTCCGAGAGGAATACCGGTTCGGTGCATGCCAGGATCGATGTCGACGAGAACGCTCAACTGCTGGCCGGCAGCTTGCAGTCGCTTGCTTGTTTCAGTCGCGATTTGCACGTTGTCGACGACGACTAAGAGGTCTTCAGACTTCTCGTTCAAAGCGAGCAAGCGTTCCAAAGCTTGAGGAGTTACGACAGGGGAGGTGATCAGGATGCTGCCGACGTCGCCGTTGGCCATGACCTCCGCTTCGCCGAGTTTCGCGGTGCAGATTCCGATAGCTCCGGCTTTGTGTTGCAGCTCTGCGATGCGGATGGATTTGTGTGTTTTGGTGTGCGGACGAAGATTGATGCCGCTGCCATACCCATCAGCTCCACGCCTTCCGCAAATGCGCTGAGGTCGATGCCATCTCCCAGCCAGACTAGGAGAAGAAGGCTAACGACGAGGCCGCAACCCACCCCCACAATCATCAGGATCAGCGACTCCGAAACCACCTGCCAAACGATCATGGGCGGCCGCATCCCAAGTGCGCGGAACAAACCAAATTCCTCGGTGCGCTCCAACACAGCGGTGATTAGCGTGTTGACCAAACCGAATACCAATGCACCCATGACGATTCCGAGCCATACGTACAGAACCACATCTCCCACTTGCACCATGTATCTCGCCATCGGGTTGAATTCCTTCCAACCCAACACCTCGAGATCGGGGTAGGCACTCCGAATAGCCTCGATCAGGTCCTCGTCCACATCGCGTGTGTTGAATCGTATTGAGAGTTCAGTGAATTGATCGGTTCCTAGCAGCTTTTGAAGTGCGGCGCGACCGGTGAGCGCGAATGCCTCTTCCATGTTGTTGGATTCAGCATCGTAAACACCGACGATTCGATAGCCAATCTCCCGGGCAGATCCATCCGCTGTTTGCGTGGCGACAACGATTCGCCGACCCAATTTGGTTTTGAGTTCTTCCATCAACTCGCGGCCAATCACTATCTGCGAGTCGTTCGTGTCGGTGAGGGGTGAACCTTCAATCGCGATGTCTGAAACAAACGAGATGTCCTCCTGAATTGGATCGATTCCGACCAGCTGCAGCCCTCGTGCCTCGCGTTCGCTCATCACGACTGCAGGAATATTGATTCGAGCGGCCCAGCCCTGAGTCGGTAGGTCTTGCAATAGCTCCACGAGATGAGAGGAATCGAACGAGAAACCTCGCTCAATGGAGGGATCGTCGCGAAATCCGGGAGCGTGGATTTTCACATGCCCGGTGAAGTTCTCCACTGCCGTGTCGAGAAACTGCAACATCATTCCTCGAATCAAGCTGTTCAGCACAATCACGCCACACACTGCTATGACGATCGCAACCACAAGAACGGAGTTTCTGCGGCGTTGTCGCCACAGGTTGCGAATGCTCAGACTAACGATGAGTTTGAAGCGGTTCATGCTCGTGTGCTGGAGATCGGGTTCATGATCGAGATCAGAGTGCTACTCCTTGTATCGCAATGCTTCTACAAGCGAGAGTCGGTAGAGGCGGATGGAGGCAAGTGCTGTGGACAAGAGCATGCCAGCCCCAATGGACAGTGGAGCGACTAGGAGCACCTTCAAATCAATTGCAGGATAGATGCGATCAGGGAAGAAAAACTTGTCCACGATTTCCTCAATCATTGGCGCATCGAGGCTAATTCCGAAGTGCATGAACGGCAGGATCGTGGAGAGACTCAGGCACAGACCCAGCACAACTCCGAGTAGCCATATCAGCATGGATTCCGACAGGAACATGCCGAAGAGCGAATTGGTGCGCATACCCACAGCGCGCAACATGCCGAATTCACGTGTCCGTTCAAACATCGTCATTACGAACGTGTTGGCGATCGAAAGAACTACGATCAACGTGAGAGTGCCGTAGAGGATTCCGTTGCTGACTTTGTCCAGATCGATGCTCTGTTTGATTTCCGGCATGAGCACGGACCAGTCGTAGACTGCCAGTCCTTCGGGCAGTAGCTCGGCTATTGTGTCGACTACAGGGCCAGGTTGCATCATTTCGCTTGTCAAGAGCACAACGCGATGTGCGGCATCGCCGAGATTGAGAGCTTCATTGAGGGTCGCACGAGGGATCTGAACGAGCGACCGGTCCAACGGACTATTGCCGGAATCGAAGATTCCTGCGATTGTCGGCACCATGAAGGCGATACTCCCCTGAGCATCGGATCCCATGATCACAATCTCGTCGCCGAGCGATAGTTCAAGGTTGCGAGCCAACGCATCGCCGATGAAGGCCGAGTTGGGATCTTCGAGATACGAGCCTTGCGTCAATTGACTTGACAAGAACGAGACTTCCGCATCGTGGGCCGGATCGACTCCAACCACAAGTGCTGCGTAACTCTTCTCGTCCTTGCTGACCACGGCGAAGGTCTCCGTTCGATTGGATACTGCCGTCACACCCGGCAGTTCTGACAATGTTCTTCGGAGTGCGTCTGCATCGGGGATTACGCGGTCAACGCGGGGATTCTCCTTGTAGTCGGCTTGTTGCACTTGGATATGACCGCCCCCGAATCCAGCCGATATCTCAACCATGGGCTCGTAGCTTCCGGCTTGGAAGGACATGCTCACTTGGACAAGGAGCATGGCAAACGCCACAGCACCACAGGTCAACAGTGTTCGCCGCCGATTGCGCCAAAGGTTGCGCCAGGCGACAGTGAGAAACAGCAAGCAGTCAGCTCCGATGCATTGACAGACAGACTTGCATGGTGCTAGTCCGATCCTCTCAACGAGAAGAGTGTGAACTTCGAGTCGGGGATTTCAATATCGAAGCTGGCAGTCTCGTACTCGATCTCGGTCCAGCTCTCCTCATCTTCAACCTTCTGTACACGCATCCGTTTTGGAACGTTGCGGCCGTCGAACTCGGCGACTTCCAGAGTCTCGATCCATTTCACAAGCACCATGTCTTGGTCGAAGTACGAGTGCTTCAGCACGATGAAGTCGTCGCGTAGAGTTATGACTTCCTTGCCCCAGACAACCGCCGCGTTCTCGTTGGGAACAGCCTCGATCATGTAAGTTGTTCCTTCTGGGCTCTCCTCTGTTGAGACGAGCTCGAGCTGGTACTGCTTGAGCAGTTCGTCCGAACGTGCAAGGTCGTTGTACGAAAAATCCGATCCCGCCCAATCTTGCGACATCATGGATCGAGGCAGGCGAACGGCACGTTGAATCTTCGGAGAGTAGGTCCACATGCGGTCGCCTTTCTTGAGTGTTGCCAGCCCGGCATCTCTGGCAGGTTCAGTGAACCGTATGAGTGCATCTTCCCTTCCTCGAGTCCACACAGAGAACGAGGATGTACGCCGCCAGTCCGGGCGATTGATCACCATGGTCATTTCCGAGTAGGACGATAGGCCACGCGTTTGGTCGAGCGCTTTGGCTAGCAGTTCGTCAGCAGTGACTGACCGTGTCTGTGCGGTCGCAAACGGCATCCAAAGAACCATCAACAGGCCGAGTCCAATTGGTACGATACGCCTCATTCATTCATACCGAGAAGTGTGTCGATTAGATAGGTCATGGAGGGTTGCCGTTCAACTCCTCGAGAGGGAGTGCATTCTAGTGCCGAACCGGATCGTGCAAGTATGGAAGGGTACATTGGGCATTGAGCAGCGGCACGCCGACCACTATGCGGAGCACGGATTCGCAATAGTCGAGGAGTTTCTCAGTCCGGAGGAGCTTCAAGGTGCACGGGAGGAACTTCAAGAAGTCCTACCCGGCTGGATCGAGTGGTGCGACGACCCGAATGGTTCGCCACCGACGAGGCCCGAACCACCTCGCCGCAACATTTGGCGATTCCCGTTTCCGGGCAAGTGGCTCAACCACATAACGCTTCATCCTGAACTGCGTCAATTGGCACAACAGTTCGCTGGAGGAAGCGACCTGTATTGCGAACAAGGAAATCTGCACGCCAAGCGAAAAGGCGACGGATCGGACGTAGATCAGTCAATGCACTGCGACTACGGCAACCACACGCTGGCCTACCCACCGAACCTCCCCGAGTATTGGCAAACCGCCTATTTGCTCTACTACACCGAAGTGACCATCAATCACGCTCCGACAGCGGTGTGCTCTTGGAAGCACTATCCCGAGAGCCTTCGGGTTCCTTCTTTCTACACCCGCGAGCAGCGGCCCGAGCTGTACGACAATGAAGTCAAGGTTGTCGTTCCTGCGGGCGGGCTTTTCATCTACAGCATGCGAACCTTTCATCGCGGAACACCATTCTTGGCAGAAGGTGGCAGAATCGGTGAATTCATCACTTACTCGCCAGCTAGCTGGCGTTGGCTGGGTATAGACAGTTGGCCGGTTGAGGCACCCAGACGGGAGTTTCGAAAATGGATCGAGCAGGCGACACCAGAGGAACGGGAACTGTTCGGCTTTCCGCGGGCTGGACACTCCTATTGGACCGAAGAGACCCTTGAGGGTGTTTCGGCCCGCTATCCGAGAGATGGACATGGAGCCGTATCGCGAAGCTCTGGGACGGCAATCATGAACAAAGACAGCGCAGGAACTTTCCGTAGGACAGTTGAGAGAAATTGAGCAATGAGCGTGCAAGTTGACAAATTGTCAGTCGTAGATCCAAAAGCCGAATTGGGCGATGACTGTATCGTCGGTCCTTTTTGCACTTTGGGTCCGAACGTTGTCATTGGAGAAAGAACTCACCTTCGATCGCATGTTGTAGTGGATGGCTACACATCCCTTGGGGCAGACTGTGATGTGTTCCCGTTTGTGACAGTGGGCATTCAGTCGCAAGACCAGAAGCATGTAAAGGGCACAAGAACATTTACGGAAATCGGAGACCGCAATACGTTGCGGGAGTACGTGAGCATCCACAGCGCTACGGAGGAGGATGGAAAGACGGAGATCGGCAACGACTGCGCATTTCTGGCTCACGCCCACGTGGCGCACAACTGTAGGGTTGGCAATCACGTCGTCATGTCGCATGCGGCGACTTTGGGAGGTCATGTCGATATCGGAGACTACGCGAACCTTGGTGGACTTTGTGCCGTCCACCAGTTCTGCCATGTGGGAACTGCTGCGATGGTTGGCGGAATGGCGCGACTCACGCAGGACGTGCTTCCGTTCATCATTGCCGAAGGATTTCCGGCAGTGATGCGTATCGTCAACAAGGTGGGAATGGAGCGAGCCGGCTATAGCCGCGAGGCGATTCGCGAGGTCAGAGTGGCATTTCGGACGTTATTCCTGCGGGAGCAACGGCTGGAGCAGGCCGTGATGGAAATCAACGAGACACTGGGACATCGGGAGTACATTAAGAAGTTCCTCGATGCCATAGCCTCGTCACAGCGTGGACTGGCACGACCGGACTCGGATGCTCTTGAGATCAATGTCAGCGAGTAGGTTGATACTGCACATTGATCAATGAACTGGGTCAATGCAAAAAGGTTGATTTTTGTTGGTAACTAGGATGAGGGAACAGCCGTGACTACCCGTTGGGGAATACTCGCAACCGGACGCATCGCTCACAAACTTGCCGTCGCAATCGGTCAATCCCAATCAGGCGAGCTTGTTGCCGTTGGTAGCAGAACACAGCAGAGCGCAGACGCTTTTGCATCTCGTTACGAGGGGTGTGTTGCATATCCAACCTATGAAGCGTTGATTGCTGCATCCGATGTCGATGCCATCTACGTTTCCACACCTCATCCACAGCATGTTGAATGGACTATCAAAGCACTTGAAAGCGGAAAGGCCGTGCTGTGCGAAAAACCCATGGGAGTCAACTATCCCGAAGTCATGGCAATGGTTCATGCCGCGAGGACTTCCAAGTCTTTTCTGATGGAGGCGTTTATGTATCGACTCACATCTCAAACACAAAGGGTTGACGGGCTGGTGCGCAGTGGTGAAATCGGCGAAGTACGTCACATCCATGCGACGTTTGGGTTTCACGCTCCCTACGATCCGACTTCTCGATTGTTTGCCAATGAACTGGCTGGCGGCGGGATTATGGATGTGGGTTGCTATCCAGTATCCATGGCTCGATTGTTGATGGACTCCGAGCCTCTTCGAACCTATGGAAGCGGTGTGTTAACCGACGAAGGAGTAGATCTCTGCGCTTCCGGATTGCTGAGTTTTGAAGGAGGGGCGACTGCACAAGTGGCTACTGGCGTTGGCCAGCAACTCGACAATGCCGTCGAGGTATTTGGAAGCCGGGGGAGCATTCGGGTTCCGTGGCCGTGGGGGTCGCAAAGTCAATGGAACATTGAGGTTGTTCGCGGTGGTAAGCGAGAAACGATGAGCGGTCAGTCCGAGGACTCCTATGTGCTTGAAGTCGACGAGGTGGATCGGTGTCTGCGGGAAGGATTGCTAGAGTCGCCCCACATGGATTGGAACGACTCATTAGGCAACGTCCGGGTTCTTGACTCTTGGAGAGAGGCGGTTGGGGTTGCGTACCCGAGTGATCGCTTGTCCAGCCGAGGCAATCCGGTTCACGGGAGACAGTTGAAGCAAACCAGCGGCCGCATGAAGTATGGAAGGGTCGCAGGTATTGACAAGAAGGTGTCGCGTCTGGTTTTCGGTTGCGACAACCAACCATCTGAATTGCACGCCATGGTTATGTTCGACCACTTCTACGAAGCCGGCGGCACTGCTTTCGATACCGCCTTTATCTATGGAGGTGGCCGCATGCAGCGATTCCTCGGTTCATGGATGGAAGAGCGCGGGATAAGGGATGAAGTCTTTGTAATCAACAAGGGAGCGCACACTCCACTGGATCGACCGGAATTTGTTGAACCTCAGTTGCTTCGATCACTTGACGACCTCAGAACGGATCAGGTCGACATGTACTTTCTACACCGCGACAACCTGGACGTTCCTGTAGGCGAATGGATCGATGTCTTGAACGAGCAGCGCGACGCGGGTCGGATTGCACTATTTGGTGGATCAAACTGGACACTGGAGCGAGTGAAGGAAGCCAACGACTGGGCACAAGCTCATGCAAAAGAGGGACTGTCAGCCGTATCCAACCAGTTCAGCTTGGCGAAAATGCTTGATCCAGTATGGCCGGGTTGTGTTTCTGCCAACTCACCCCCGTTCGTCGAGTACCTCGCAGAAAACCATTTGGCGTTGTTTCCGTGGTCGTCTCAAGCAAGGGGATTCTTCACATCAAGGGCTGATGAAATTCTGGAGGGGCATTCGACCACGGGTAGACAGCCTTCTTCAAGCCATCCCTCCGACGACGAAATGAAGCGCTGCTGGTTCTCGGAAGACAACTTGGAACACAGGCGACGTGCGCTCTCCATGGCAGAAAAGCAAGGAGTTGAACCCATCAATGTTGCATTGGCGTATGTGCTTGCGCAACCCTTCCCGTGCTTTCCGCTCATTGGTCCGCGGGAGCTGTCGGAGACTGAGAGCTGTCTCAACGTTTTCTCGGTGGAAATGGAACAACAAGATCTAAACTGGCTTCAAGGGGTTCTGGTCACATCGAGTGGCTAGTTCGAGCGGGGTCTGAACTTGAGGCCAAAGCAACAAAACACGTTCGGCTAGATTACCCGTGAAGAAGGTTGTTGCGAGCGTTCTGATCTGTGTCATCGGCGTGGGAATCTTGGTTGCGCTAGGTCTTCGCCTTGCGAGCATTGGAGTGGCCAGCACCGAAGGTCTCGAAAGTGTCTCCGCGCAAGCTGACGTACACGGTGAAGTTGTCGATCAAGTGGAATTCGAGCCAGTCCAGCTTGTCGATTCAGAAAAGCCAATGGCCAGCCCACTGTACCTGGGACACGATTGTCCCGACATTCTTGACGACGACGTGCGGTCTGACGAGGGATGTCTGGACGCTATCGAACGAGACTTGATGGATACTGCGGCTTATGTCGTCGAGCACCCATACATGGTCGACAGAGAAGGTCCATTCACCTATAGGACGATGTTCGACAGCTTGCAGCAAGATCGGGAACTCGTGCTGGAAGCACTAGCCCGCCCAGAATGCAGACTGCTTGACGGCCCGATTCGCATGGATCTAAAGAAGACTTGCAACGCCGATGCGTTTTACCGACTCGCTGTTCTCACGGAGCTGTGCAGTTCCGTGTGGAGAATCAGGACCTACTTCAAACGTCGAGAGGATGTTCTAGCGAAATTCGACGACTCTCCAAGCGAGTACACAGCTGAAGCAACTGAAGTGTCTGCATGACTACAGTCTCTGTCAGACAGCAGGGGGAGTGGGCATCTCGACCAGGTCATACCAGATCTAGAGTTGAGATACTCAGACGACGATTCCATAGCCCAATCTGATAGCTTGTCCAAGTATCAGTATGAATTGAGAAGCCACGAGAGAAGGAAGGACGTGAAGCCTCCGTTTAGCGATGAAAGCCAGTGGGATGAACAGGAGGGTTGGTACTACGCGTGGCGAAATCCGATGAGAAAAATTGTGCTTCAGAGAGTTTGGCTCGATTCCAGGAGATTCTGCCCGTCGGATCTTGTCACCGAGCATCTCCCCAAGGGGAATCCGGACGTTTTGTTTCAGGATCTGGCGAATTGGTGGGACAAGAGCAAGGAGAAGGGATGGGTAAATCACCCGATCATGGCGATCGCCGCGAGATTGGGGTTCGAACATCTGATCTTCACTAACCATCGCTTAACCCGCATCGGAGGCAACGAGTTTTTTAAATCCGTCGCCGAGCTATATCCGTGGCGTATGCAGCTGTGGCGGACTGCTCGGGCGAGCACTAGTGACCCAGCGGAATGGGTACGAGGCGCAACGCACGGACTCATTGGACTGAGACGTGCAGGGTACGAGGCAGATGTCGAGTCATTGGTCAAGAGCATATGTAGTATCGACAGAGATCAGCAAAGACAAGGTTTGGATGACTGTGCAACCGCCATTCGAAAGGTCGAAGCGATGTTGGACGCGTCGGCGATCGAGGAGCTCCGCGTGCTCGATGAAATCGAACAGGCGGCCTTGAAACTAGACCTGTATCAATATCCTTGATTAGAGTCGGAGCCTGCGAAGTCCGTTGGTGTTCGAATGCGAGCTCCAACCTTCTTAGGTTCACGGCTAGATCCTATTCGACAGCTTTGCGAATCTAGTGGTACTGCTTTCAACGGTACCATGCTATTTAGGTCTAGCATAGTCCGCAGACAACCGCGACTTGACTCATGAATTGGGGGAATGGTCCCGACATGTTGGTGATCGGCTGTGGAGCTAATACACCTCGGGCTTGACTGGATTCCTCCGCTTTGGACTGTCTTTTCTCTCGGAACAGACGGATGGACAACACACGGTCCTGCTTCAAAGTGAACAGTTGAGACCGACGAGCTTGCCAAACAAGGAAGAAAGATGGCAACTCGAGAGTGTGAGGCCAAATATCGTACTGAGAGTCGTAGACGAGAGTCTGACCTCTTGCTCAAGCCTCGATCCCCAGTACGAACATCGACAAGAATCGATTAGTCTTGGAGTCCTAGACCGCCCGTTGTTTCGACAGTGGATACCCGTGAATCGCAACTGATCGCTGACTAAAACGGAGAAGGAGATTGGGTAGATCGCCAGTGAAGAAGCTTATTGCCGCCTCACTGATCTGCGTCTTCGGCGTGGGAATCTTGGTTGCAATTAGTCTTCGTCTTGCGAACGGTGGAGAGTCCAGCACTGAAGGTCTCGAGAGTGTCTTCCCGCAAGATGACGCACACGGTGAAGTTGTCGATCAAGTGGAAGTCGAGCCAGTCCAGCTGGTAGATTCAGAAGAGCCTTTGGCCAGCCCGCTGTACTTGGGACGCGAATGTCCCGACCTGTTGAGCAACGAAGTGCGATCCGACGAGCGGTGTTTGGATGCCATTGAACGAGACTTGATGGGCAAGGCTGCCTATGTCGTCGAGGAGCCGTACATGGTTCCCAGAGAAGGTCAGTTCACCTACCGCACAATGTTCAACAGGTTGCAGCTCGACCAGGGTCTCGTGCTGGAAGCGCTCGCCCACCCAGAGTGTAGATTGCTTGACGGCCCGATTCGAACGGACTTGAAGGAGTCCTGCAACGCAGAAGCTTTCTATCGTGTCGCTAGCCTTGGGCATTGCTGCCGCACTGAACGTACCAACAGCGATTTTTCATCGCTGTATGGGGACCATTTACATTTCCGTCCAAAACCCACTGACTTACGCACACCTTTGAAAGGTGTGCTATGATCCTTCTTGCTAACCCGACACTAGGTCGCCATCCCTCAAGGAGACACCATGGGGAGAATCGCAACATCTCTCATCGCACTAGTCTTGCTTGCCGTGCCAGCACACTCAGAGCAGGTCGCACTCGTAGGGTTTGGGTTCAAGGGCTTTCAGCACGAAGACGGACCAGCAGAGGACTTTTCTACGGGCGGATTCGGAATCGACTACCTGTCCTTCGGCGAAGAAAACAACCTGTTCTTCGGTGTAAGCCTCGCAGCATTCGAGGGACATTGTGGTGGGTTGGAAGACTGCTCTGTTCGGGGAAGAGAATCGGGGGACTTGAAATCGAACATTTGGACCATCTTTTCGCTGTCCACAGGATACGATCTCGAAAATAGCCTCTTTACGCCCTACGTTTCCCTGTCGCGTACCAAACTCGAGCGAAATTTTACTATCCTAAAAGAGACCAGCAAGGATACATCGCTAGGACTTGGCACGTACATAGGCAAGCCAGGTCTAAGAGGGTACGCAGCCCTGTTAGGAATTGGCGCTGACGAGCTGTCATTTGCAGTGGGTGCATATCGCACAACGCCGAAGGGCATGGTGATTGGAGGCTCTTACGAGAAAGGCATTGACGGCCCTTTAAATTCATGGACCATGAATCTGCGAATCGGCTATTCGTTATAGTCTTGTCGCCTGGTGATCCCGATCTACAAGACTTGGGAGGAGATAGTCAGTGCTGGAACTGAACAAATAGAAGCTAGTTGACCAACTGTCCAATGGCAGTGCGTTGCCCGATAGAAGGGACGAGTACGGCACCATGCCCTTTCGCTTTATGATGAGCGAGTCCCTTTACTGGGTGTTCAAGAGTGTTCAGTACTACCAAGAGCAAGACCAGCAATAACCGAGGGGTCGCAGGTGTTGAATTGAGCTTTCGTGTGTTGAACGGCCCCTGGCTACAGACCGGATTATTCAGGGGCAAGAAACAAGTCACGGAAGTCAATGTAGGTGTTGATACAGGTCTACTTGGAATCACTACCAAGCATATCTATTTCGCTGGTCCCTAAACTAGCTTCCGAGTTCGGCACGACCGTCTTGTGTCAGTTGTTCCATACAACGACGGATTTGGAATAGTAAGAGATGCTGCCAGGGCGAACCCCGGGACTCTTCTCATCGAAGATGCCGAGTTTGCACACCGACTGCTAGATAGCACTTCCTTTGATTAGTCAGATTGGGTGCTGAACTGCTCACTCTATACAATCACCAACTTCAGGCAATCACTGGAAGAAAGCATGTCCGATCTTGATCTCACTTTTAATGCAATTGATGTTGAGACCGCTAACAGTGACCGTGCTTCCATTTGCCAGATTGGAATTATCCATGTTATTGACGGCAACATCGTGGATGAATGGCAGACTCTCGTCAATCCTGAAGATTGGTTCGACCCATTGAATATCAGGATACATGGCATTGGTGAGGACACAGTAAAAAACAGCCCAACTATGCCTGACATTCGTGCGGAACTGCGACGGCGGTTGCGTGGACAGATCCTAGTCAGCCACACTTCGTTTGATCGGGTCGCATTTGAAAGGGCGATGTACAAGTACGATCTTGAACAGTTGCAGGTTAGGTGGCTAGACAGCGCACAGATAGTTAGGAGAACGTGGGATCAATACTTCAAGAGTGGATATGGACTCAAGAATGTAGCCTATGACCTGGGAATTGAGTTTAGGCACCACAACGCATTGGAAGACGCTAGAACTGCCGCAGAAGTGACCATGCTTGCCTGCAAGGAAAAAGGCAAGGGCGTGGATGACTGGATTGTCGAGCTCCGAAAGCCAAGCTACAGACGAAGGACGTTCAGTGCAGTGGAGCGCAAGGAGGCAGTTAAGATTGAACCCAATGAGGAGGGACACCTGTACGGCGAGACGCTGGTATTTACTGGCTCACTGTCAATACCCAGAGCGAATGCGTCTGAAATTGCGTCCAATGCAGGTTGTAAAGTAGTGGGTGCCGTGTCTCGAAAGTGCACCCTGCTGGTGGTCGGATTGCCAAACAGGCAACTGTCCTCCAGCTACACAAAGAGTACCAAACACAGGAAGGCAGAGGAACTGATCGAAGATGGAAATTCCATTCAAATCATATCCGAGACTGACTTCTTCGACTTGGTGAAAATTGGGTAGAGTGCCAGTGAAAAGGCTTGTTGCAATCGTACTGGTCTGCCTCATCGGTGCAGGGATCTTGGTTGTAGGGGTCAAGCTCCTAGATGTGACTGATGGGAAGACTCCCTCCCACGATATCGAGAGTGTTTCTCTGCTGAGTGAATCTTCAGTCGTCGAACGGTTGGAATTCGAACCAATCCACCACGATTATTCGGAGGAGCCATTAGCCAGCCCCCTGTACTTGGGACACGAATGTCCCGACCTGCTTAGCGACGAAGTGCGATCCGACGAGCGGTGCATGGATGCCATTGAACGAGACTTGATGGGCAAGGCTGCCTATGTCGTCGAGGAGCCGTACATGGTTCCCAGAGAAGGTCAGTTCACCTACCGAACGATGTTCGACAACTTTCAACGCGACCGGGAACTCGCGCTGGAAGCACTCGCCCGCCCTGAGTGTAGATTGCTCGACGGCCCGATTCGCACGGATTTGAAGGAGACCTGCAACGCAGAAGCGTTTTACCGACTCGCGGTTCTCAAGGAGCTGTGTAGCTCCGCCAAGGAGATCAGAACCTACTTCAAACCCCGAGAGGATGATCTAGCGAAGTTTGAATTCTTGCGGCGCGAGTACCCAGTTGAGTTTAATCGCCTCCTAGCTCAGTCGGAAAGAATGGACTTTCAGCACCTGGACGAGCTTGTACAGGAACTAAGTTCGAAGTATGGGAATGATGTTTCGTTTTACACACTGTCCAAGTATGAGAGTAACTTCAAGACGTGGGAGGACAGGAAGGACGAGAAGCCGCCTCGTACCAGTCAGCGGGAATGGGACGAGAACGAGGGCTGGTACTACGCGTGGCGAAATCGAACGAGAAGACTTGTGCTTAGGAGTGTGTGGCTCGATTCAAGCGGAATGTGTCCTATGGATCTCGTAGACTGGCAACTCCCCAAAGGGAGTCAAGACACTGTGTCCGAGGAGTTGCAAAACTGGTGGAACGACAGCAAGGAGAACCTTTGGAAAAAGCACCCTTTCATGGAGATCGCCGCACGTTTGGGATTCGAGCATCTGACTTTCACACGTTATCGCTTCACAGACATACATGGCAGTGACTTCTCGAAGTCCGTGTCCGAGATGTACCCGTGGCGCATGCAGTTGGGGCATTCATTGTTGTTCAGCGGCCGCGACCTGGCGGAACAGGTTTTCGGCGCAGCTCATGGATTTGTAGGAATGCGAAGAGACGGTTTCGAGCCCGATTTTGAGTCTTGGGTCAGAAACAGATGTAGCTTGGACACAATCGAACTGGAACGGGGCTTTGACGACTGTGCCGCTGCCATCCGCAAGGCCGAAGCGATGTTGGACGCGTCGGCAATCGAGGAGCTCCGCGTGCTCGACGAGATCGAACAGGTGGCCTTGAAGCTGGGTCTTTATCAGTACCGTTGACTCAAGTTGGAACGTTTCAATCCGGCTCGGTGAAAATTCCAACAGACGTCGATGGCTGATGCATGCATTTCCTGCACAGACCGTGAACCAATTGCCCGCATCGCAATCTCAGTAGCAAGCCAACTGAAGGTGACCCATAGCGTCATCGGTTCGGCGCAAGCAAACGCAACCTGTTTGGAGAGGGTTCCTTTACTCAATTGAGATCGGAGGGTGTTTATGTCTGAGAAGAGCACGATTACGTACGCCGAGAGTCGAATCGCTTCATGGATAGACTCAAGCACGAACCGAACTAAAGAAACCGGCCTGCAAACAGATCGCGCAGATCACTTCTGACTTCGAGCGAACTGTAGCGGATCGAGGAGTTGGGAGAGTTGGAGACGCCATGAAGTTGGATGGTAGGAAATTCCTCGGACAGGAATGGCACCCTATACGTGGTCATTCCCATCGCCGGCCTGCTAGTTCCACATGATGAACGCCGAACTCTCCCAATCAAGCACTCCTCCACTCTGCATCGATAACCTGCACAAGCGATACGGTTCCCACCATGTGCTGAAGGGATTGAACCTCGTAGTCGAACCAAATTCGATAGTCGGTCTGGTGGGGCTTAACGGTTCTGGGAAAACCACAACCATCGAGTGCCTACTGGGTCTACAACGCTTTCACGAGGGAACCATCAGTGTCCTAGATGCCAATCCAAAGGGTGTCCACCAACTCAATGGACGGATCGCAGCTGTCTTCGATCAGCCCTGTCTCTACCCAGGACTGTCGGTGCGCCAGAGTTCCATGCACTCCAGACTTTTGCTGGGAAACGACAGCTCGGAACCTTCAGTGCTCGAGGACGCATTTCGTTTGACACGCTATCGGAAGTTCAAGACGAAGAAGCTCTCGTTCGGGAACAAGCGACGTACGGCGATCATGCAAGCGCTAATCGGAGCACCGGAATTTGTCGTATTTGACGAACCATTCATCGGGCTCGATGCAGAGGGTGTAGAAGACGTGCTACATCTCATCCAACAAGAGAACAACGATCAGGGCACGACGTTCTTGCTTGCAAGTCACCAGTTGCCCTATCTCGAACGAATCTGCACACACATCGCAATTCTCCATGAAGGAACCATCGCACTCTTCGACAAGATCGAGAACCTGCTTGCTTCAGACACACTTGCGGTCAAAGTGCGGTCATCGAATTGTGCCGAAATCGCAGAATTGGCCAGTCAAAACCAACAGATCGAGTTCGTCGAACAACATGACGACGACATTGTTGAACTCTCTCTTACGGAAATGTCGTCTAGCGAGCTCAACGGCCTGTTGGTTCAATCCGGAATCCCGGTGTCGGAACTGCTAGTGGTGCGTCAGTCACTCAATTCACTGTTTCGTTCGGTCACTCAACAAGACATCGATCAAGTCGCAGGGCAGCCGCAATGAGCGCAAGAGGTGTTGGGGTGTGCCTGAAGTCGGAACTGTGGATTGCAGTTCGCAGTTTCCCAACTTACTTGGGGATTCTCCTTCCGGCAGTGTTTGCAGGTGTCTATCTGTCGTTGAGTCGGATTGCTGAACTTACCTCAGAAGCTCGTGAACAGTTCTCCAACGTCCAGACTCCGTTTGATGGTGATTTTGCGACTGGATACGGGAATCTTGTCGACGGCATGCTACTGGCACTGACATGCGTTGTTCTCGTCGTCACGACCTATACGGCTTGGACATTCGCCAACGACTGTCGTACGGGAACGGTCCGCGTCCTTGTGACACGGGTTGCGAGCAGACACGCCGTCACTCTCGCCAAAGTCGTTACGGTGCACTTGCTAGCGTTCGTTTCGATTGCCCTGGCACTAGCCCTCTCCTACTTTCTCGCGGGAACGCTATGGACGTACGAAGCGGTTGTCGAGGACGGCTATGAGCTAATCTCCGAATCGGAGATTCGAAGCGAGATTCTCCTAGGTACGGGATTGGCGCTGATCACTATCCCAGCTTCAATTACATTGGGTATGTTGGTGTCAGTCTGCGCCAGTTCTCCGGTTCAGTCAACCATCGTGGCACTTGCCATCTTGGTGGTCTATGGATTCTTTCAGCCATACTTTGGTTCATATGCGGAATACTGTTTCCTGACGTTCACACCGCTTCTGTTCGATGCGTCGTACCTGCGGGAGGTAAGCGACATTGTGCGGGGCTTCTCCGACGTTTACGTCAGTGACAGTACCATCAGTCTGAATCTATGGATTCCCGTCGTCCAGGCACTTGGATTTTGCGTTTTGATCTACTTCATTGCAGACAGACGCAGACTATGAGGCAGTCGTGTTGAGGTAACGAGCATGAAACAAATCCTAATTTGCTGCGCTTTTCTTGCGCTCGCCGGCTGTGTTCAGTTCAAGTCAAACCCGATCCCTCCATCGGTCGAACTATCGCCGGAGAGTCTGAATCTTGACCAAACCGAGCCCGTCGGAGAGGGTGTGGATCTGGGAATTGAAGTACGCCCCAACGAGAGCGATTCGTTCACCAATATCGAGGTCCTTCCCGGACTGAAGGTATCTGCCGTGCATCCCAATGGTCCGGCAGACTATGCGGGAATCTACATCAACGACGTGATCTTGAGTGTGGATGGTGTTGAGACCAATGACACCGATACACTGCAGGCCATCGCCGAGACATCACGTCCCGATCAGAAGCTCTTGTTTGAAGTTCGTCGAGGCACGGTTGTTCTTGAGGCCACAGTGATCGCTCGAGAATCCAATCGTTACATTCCGCTCAGAGAGCTCTTTCGCATTGATCCAATTGCCAGCCGAGCTGCTTATCGAACCGAGATTGTGAAACTGCCAGACGGAAGTCGGGCCGCCGCAGTTAAAGTAATCCGAATGGAAGACAACAGCCCTTTGAAAGAAGCAAACATCGAAGAAGGAGACTTCATTACTGCAATCGACTCCGATCAAGTGACATCAGCGCAGACGCTAGTAACCAAGCTGATCGAAGGATATGCCCCTGGAGCAGGCGTGGTGTTCACGACGATGTCCAATGGACGTCAGACTGAACGGAGAGTCCGTCTGTGGAATCCTGGACGCTACCTATCCCGTATTCAGCTATGGCCTCTGTTTCGGTACGAGTATCGGCCTGACCCCAAAAGCGTCATTTTTCAATTTCCCGAGATACTGCCAATCTATCGAAAGTCCGCTACTGATTTCGATACGCACCACCAGTTTCTTCTGTTCTTCAATATGCGCTCTGAGCGTAACCGCCCCGACACGATCACATACCCGTGATTGATCGATTCAAACTCTTCTCCAAACACAGTTGGTGCTCCATTTGCGCATTGATCGCTCTAGCGTGTTTCCAGCCATCAGTCGCTGAGCTGTCGTTCGCCGTTTGGACGGTTGACACTTCTCACACAACTCACGATCCCATCGTGGTCGATGTGAACGGCGATGGATTGAAGGACTTGGTACTGCCGCAGTACTTCCCGTCGACGGGACGAGAACTGCACATATATCTTCAGGAGGCAAACGAGAAACTCGCAAATTCGCCGCTCAAGATCGAAATTAAGTCGGAGACAATTGGCTTTGCAATGGCAGATGTACGTGAAGCCCCTGGTACGGAGATCATCTGGCTCACTGCCGATGCAGTCTACAGTTACTCAGCAAATGAACAAGGATATGTGGGCAATCTCGAACACCTAGCAGATTGGGAACTCTTCATACGTCATCCAGACGCGAAGGAGTTGCTATATTTGGAAGCCGTCGATATGAACAATGACGGATTTGGTGATCTCGTTCTACCGGGACCTCACCGCTTCGGCCTATTCTTTAACAATGCTGCCAACGGACTTGACTTTAGGGGATCTATCAATACCGAGTATATGGAGTCTAAGATCGAGGCAAAAGAAGTTGACTCTTGGGCCCATCGGTCTAGAGGCGCTCAAACTACTTCTTTGCTCGAAGTTAATAATGCTGGAGAACTAAGTTTGAAGAATATTGAAGTTTATAATTCGTACAGTCAACTCCTATTTCGTGAAATTGACCTCAGTGACCACAGCACTAGGTCGATCTCCTTCAACTATTGGTTACCTAATGCTATTACAAGAGACATTGATGGTGATGGGCTTCTAGATCTACTGGTGAAACGTTCTGCTTTCGATCTCGGCACTTCAAGTCTCAATGGGAATACAATCGACGAATCACCTCCTGATGGCTTCACTGCATACGTAGAGGACAGTCTAAACTCTCCCGTAGTGATCCACCATATCCCGCTCTTCGGTAGGCAAGTGTATTCGCTCGACGACATCGATGGAGACGGTGATTTGGATGTTGTCTGTATAGAGAGTGGTATCACGTCCAGCACGGTGTATCTGTTCGTCAACGATAAGAACCAATTCAATAAGATGGAACCGGCCCAGGTGCTTCGCGTAAACGGGGTAATCATGGCCGTTGAGTTTGAAGCCATTAGTCGTGGATCACCACCTCATATGCTTATTAACACTGTAACAACACCACTTCGTAAGATCTTGAGCGAACTAGAGCTTCATCGCAATATGTTACTGTTTAGTCCTAGTATGGATGGGAAGGGAATTTTCGATCAAAAACCGTCCATAACATCGACGCATTCAATCAATCTGGACTCGTTACGGAACTTAATGCCAACCACTGTGAGTATCGATTTGGACGTGGATGGGGTGAGTGACATTCTTGAATGCAAGAGTGACGGTACGATCCAAGCGAGAAGAATCACCGATTCGTCAGAAATAGAATCCACACCGTATTGGCAATTCACCCCAGAATATACAGTATTTTCCGTTCAATCAGATGATATTGACAGCGATCAACTTCCTGATCTGATTCTGAACCATAGTTCGGCGGTAACCATATTGGTATCACGGTGAAGAGGTTCCCAATGACTCTAATTTACTCACGGTGTTTGTTTCTGGTTGCATGTGCCGCGTACACGTGTGCTATCGAAGGTGAACAATCTGGAGATGGAATCGTCGAAGTTCTCGAGCAATATGTGATAAGCCCGTTCGCGATTCCAGCTGACGTTCATCATATTCACTTGATGGATCTTGATGCCGATAGTCGCGTAGATATGATCCTTGAATTTGGAAATGAGTTGCGAGTGGTGCATCAAGGCCATCAGGGTTTTGATTTTGCAGATTATCATTTTATACCAATACCTCGAGAGCTCTCCATGTGGGATGTAGGACGTCTCGATGGTGATATTGAAGACTTCTCGATTTTCGTAATAGATTCTAATTCGAGGCTTGTAGTTTGGGAACTTCTTGATGGAGTGTATCAGTCCACTCACATCGATGTTCCGATTCCTGCGCTTCACCTACCGGAGCACACCACTAGATCTCGTTTCTGTATCGATATCAATGGAGACTCAATAGATGACCTTGCTCTTCCATCTACGCACTTCCTTCACATCATCGAACTTGGTAGTGATAAGCTTCTCGGTAAGTCTTCTAAGATTCGTCTCTTGTCTACGTCGAGATCATCTCTCTCCAGTCCGGATATATCCGAACTCATAGGGCAGACATACCGGGCAGCAGGGGCGGTGTTCAAGGACATCAACAACGACTCACACATTGATGTTGTGATGCAGAACGAGAATGCTGTTCGAATCGGACTCGGCAACGTCGCGGAATCAAATTACTTTTCTTCCATACCACACTACGAGCTCAATATCGAGAAAGACTCGACGAAGATCTCCTTTGATCAAATCGACTTCTCAAATTTGTTCTCGTTGGTTCGTCTTGCTCCCAATCGGGTTGAAGTCATGGATATTAACCAAGATGGAAGAGCTGATTTGACCTTACTTGAGCCTAATAGGGTGGTGATTTTCGTTGCCGACGAAGATGGTATCGATACTCAAAGGCCAACGCAGATACTGCGTTTCAATCAAAACACCTTTGTTTTGTCAACGTTGGATTTGAACTTTGACGGGTACGTGGACCTCGTTGCGGTAAAGACTCCGGATGACATTTCTGTTCGGAGAGTCTTACTCGCATTGGTCTTGCCGACAGACTTGCGGTTCGAGTTCCTAGGGTTTCACCAGTCTAACGGTAAATTCTCGCGTAGGCCTGACCGCCGCGTTCCTGTAAATTTGAAAGTTCCCGCTTTAGTTCCTACTCTTATTCGAGCCAGCAATTTCGAGTCAAGAGCAAGCGACAATGGCGTGAGAGTAGGAGTCCAATTGGATTTACCCGAGCCGGTTGGCGAACGGTTACCGGTGTTGGTTGCTCAATTGGACGACAATCGACGTATGGAGGTCTTGTCCATTCAAGCGGGCGAAGTTCGTGTATTTTTCAATGCCCTCGACGAAGGCTTCGACGTTTTGGAGCGTTCCCAAGCGGAGGACATAGGAACTTTAATGAACGCAGGTTCAGAATTCACTCTCGATGTTCGCGACTTCTTGCCGCCCAATACTCAGACATTGACAGTCTTGGATCTGTTCAGTGGTGTGGATCCAGTTGTTATCCATCAGATTGACTCTCCGCCGGAGTGGCAAGACCTCTTACGGTTTCAATTGAACGATGACGAACTGGATGATGTTCTCATCTTCGAGAACGGCACTAGCGATGCCATTACTGGCGTGGTGCTCTTGTCGCGGAAACGGTAGGGTCTTGATTTCGGATTACTGGAAGGTCCGATGTACAGTAAGTGGCTTCGGTCTCGCCTGAGGGGAGAAGCTAGATGTTTTCAGGAGCGTTCAGTTGTTGGTGAATCGGTATGCATCGCTGTCTTCGGAAGACGAGCACGTTTCCGACCCTGGATTCTCCTTCGCTGGCATGAGGAACGCATCCACAGCACCTACAATCCAAGTGTTAACTCCGTGTGGTAGATCAGTATGAACCCATATTCTTCAGACATCCTTTCCAACGGTTGCACAGTGCGTAAGTCTCATCGATGGACGCCGACCAGGGGGACGGTCAAACCAGGTGGTCTTGGCGTGCTGGCACTTGCAGCATTCCTGCTCCTACTGGTCGGATGTGGAAACCCAGAAGGAGCAAGCGAGAACGCGAGTGTAGACGGGGAGACTGCCGAGTCGCAGAATCAGGAACCCGCAGTCGCTGAACCGCCGGGAATGAACTTCTATCACGGGTCGTTCGAGGATGCTCTCGCACTTGCAGAAGCAGGAGACAAGAAGGTCTTCGTCGACGTGTACACCACTTGGTGCGGACCTTGCATCGTCATGCAGGAAACTGTGTTTCCGTTGCCCGAAGTCGGCGAATACTTCAACGCTCGATTCGTCAACTTCAAACTCGATGCCGAGAACGAAGACCAAAACGGACCCGAGATTGCGGCACGATACGACATTGGCGTTTATCCAACGTATCTGATACTCGAGAGCGATGGAACCGAGCTGAGTCGAGCAACCCACGCTATGTCGGGTAGTCAGTTCATTGAGTTAGCAAGCCGCATGCTCGGGGAGAGCGAGTCGACTTTCGAACAAAGTCTGGCCCGTTACGAATCCGGAGATCGAGACCAGGAATTCGTCCAGCAGTTGCTTTTGGATGTGATTGTCGAGACTGGACTGGAATACATGCCCAAGGAATTGGAGGCAATGCGTGCGCAATACGAACGACATGCTCAGTTCAAGTTGATTGCGGACGAGTACTTCGAGAGCAGAGACTATTCGGAGTTGGTCAACGAGACGGACGCACGATTGGTTTTGTACTACCGCGACAAGACCATGAGAGGCGACGAACTGGTCGAGTATGTCTTTGAGAATTTCGAACAGTTCCTAGAGGTCTCGACCGACGCCGCAATGAGCCAGTTCGTGTTGAATTCGACTTGGTATGCCGCTCTGGAGGCCGCTCAATCGGGGGATGAGACCTACGTTCGGTTCATCGAGGAAATCGAAGCGGAACCACTTAGCCGAGCCGGGGACTATGAGAGACAGAGAGACCCCGAGAGTCGGCTGGTGCCGGAACAGCTCCGCGAGACTCTCGAGTTCATCTACTTGGAGTCAAGAGAAGATTGGGACGCGTTGCTGGCTAAGCACCAACAGCGAATCGAAGAGTCAGATGTCGAATCACGTGCCCGACGCTACAGCTCGGCGGCTCGCTCAATGTCACGGTCAGACAATCCCGAGCACGTTGACTTGGCGACTCAATACGCCAAGAGAGCATTCGACATGGATCAAGTTGATCCACTGATCGCCGTTGACTATGTCAGCATATTGATCGGACGTGACGAAATGGAGAAAGCCAGAAAGGTCGGTGCCCAGTATCGATCTGGTCTTTCGGATTCGAGTGCAGACCAAGATCGCCTAGAGATCTTCAATCGAATCGTCGGAGCTGTATTGGCTGCAGATGTTGAGGAAGTCGTCGAAGGCACTTAGTGTTTGCCCTGATTCTGCCGCACTCGAGGCGAGTTGGCCAAGTTTCGAATTCGCTCCCACCCCTTCGTTCGAATCGGTCGGGAGTGGGTAAGATAATCTCTGAACATGTGACAACGGTCATGAGGGATCCGAGGCATGAATTTGAAAGTCAATGGCACTGAACACAACGTGGGTGAGATCGACCCACAAACCCCGTTGTTGTGGGTGCTGCGGGACACGCTGAATCTAGTGGGTACAAAGTTCGGTTGTGGAATCACGCAGTGTGGAGCTTGCACTGTCTTGATCGACGGAACCGCAATAAAGTCCTGTGGACTCCCAATTTCAGCCGTTGGAGCTGCCGAAGTTACAACCATCGAGGGACTTGCAAGTCCAGCCGGAGAATTGAATTCTCTACAACAGGCTTGGGTGGATTTGGACGTGGCGCAATGTGGCTACTGTCAGTCGGGCCAGATCATGGCGGCAGAGGCACTGCTACGGACCAACCCCAATCCAACGGACTCCGAGATCGATCAAGCGATGGAGTCCAACCTTTGTAGATGTGGAACCTACATCCGCATTCGAGAAGCCGTCAAGAAGGCTGCTCGCCAGAGTGGGATATCCAGTTTGGGAGAGCGGCAATGACTAGTCTGAACTATGCCGATATTGGGAACGTGGTTCCCGCAGTTACCGGAGAACCATCGGGGTCGAGCTCTTTAGCCGATCTGCGAATTGACAAAGTCGGTCGTCGCCAGTTCTTGAAGCTCACAGGAGTGGTAGGCGGCGGATTGATGTTGGCCTTTCATCTGCCGAAGGCAGTTGCGGCTGAAACCGGCGCTGCATTTGCACCGGACGGCTACATCAAGATCGATTCCAATGGAATCTTGCTCTATGCCAAGAACCCTGAAATCGGCCAGGGGGTCAAGACTTCGTTGCCGATGATCATCGCCGAGGAGCTCGACGCTGCTTGGTCCGATGTCGAAGTTCTCCAAGCGCCCATCGATCAGACCCTATATGGGTTTCAGTTTGCTGGCGGATCGATGTCGATTCCCACGAATTGGAACATTCTTCGACGTTCAGGCGCGACCGCACGCCAAATGCTGGTAAACGCCGCTGCAAGACGATGGGGTGTTGACGCTGGTTCGCTCCGGACAGCCGATAGTCACGTTATCAACAAAGCCAACAACCAAAAGTTGGCTTACACGGAATTGGCATCGGCAGCGGCTAGCCTGCCCGTACCAGATGCCGACAAAGTCGCTCTCAAGGACCCGAAGCAGTTCAAATTGCTTGGAACGCGGATTACCGGTGTGGACAACGAAGCACTGGTCACCGGCAAGGCTCTGTTTGGCGTCGACGTCACAGTTCCGGGCATGAAGTACGCAGTCTACGAGAAATGTCCTTCCATTGGAGGATCAGTCAAGTCGGCCAACCTCGACGAAGTCAAGAAGATGCTTGGAGTTCGAGATGCATTTGTTGTGCAGGGGAACGCCAATGCAATGGAGCTGGTTCCCGGAGTCGCCATCGTTGCCGATAGCACATGGGAGGCAATCCAAGCGAAACGGCAATTGACTGTTGAATGGGATCTCACGAATGCTTCGACGGACAGTTGGAGCAACGCAAAATCTGAAGCGGAGCGCTTAACCAGAGACCCGGGACCGAGCGTCGTCGACGTTGGCGATGTGGACTCAGCGTTCGAGAGCAGTGCGCACATGGTAACGGGGTTCTACACCTACCACTTCGTAAGCCACGCTCCGTTGGAACCACAGAACTGCACAGCATCATTCAAGGATGGCGAGTTGGAGATGTGGTCTCCCACACAAACGCCCCCGCAGGGGCTTGCGAGTGCTGCAAGAGTAGTTGGAATCAATCCGAGTAAAGTCACGCTGCATCAGATGCGTTGCGGTGGAGGCTTTGGCCGAAGGCTCTACAACGACTTCATGTGTGAAGCGGCTGCAATAGCGAAGCAAGCCGGAGTTCCGATCAAGTTGCAGTGGACGCGAGAAGACGACATCGCCTACGATCTGTTTCGTGCCGGCGGATTTCACCGGATGGATGGATCGATCGATCAAGAAGGCAAGGTCTCTGGTTGGCGTGATCGGTTCATCACATTTTCCAACGATGGACGTAGACCAGTGAGCGGCGGGCACATCACACCCGATGTGTTTCCCGGTGGCCTGTTGGCGAATCTACGAGTCGAACAGACCCCACTGGAGTGGAAGAACCGATGTGCCGCATGGCGTGCACCAGGATCGAATGTATTCGGATTTGTCGTCGGTAGCTTCGTGCATGAGCTGGCCGTAGCCGCTGGTAGAGATCATCTCGATGTCTTGTTGGAGATGCTGGGCGAATCTCGGCAGCTGTCACCTCGAGGCTTGAATACTGGACGGGCCGCTGGAGTGGTTCGACTGGCCGCCGAAAAAGCTGGATGGGGCAAGGAACTGCCAAAACAGCGCGGTATGGGCGTTGCTTTCTATTACAGCCACATGGGTCACATCGCCGAAGTCGCCGAAGTCAGTGTTAGCGACACGGGGCAGACCGTTACGAACACATCGGGTCAATCCAAACCTCGACGAAACGTCCGTGTTCACAGGGTCACGGTCGCAGCCGATGTAGGACCGATCATCAATCTGAGCGGTGCTGAGAATCAAGTTCAGGGATCAGTTGTCGATGGATTGTCGACGATGGGACTTTCCGTAACCTTTGAAGATGGGCGTGCAAAACAGACCAACTTCAACCAGTATCCGTTGTTGCGGATGCCGGCGACCCCCGACGTTGCCGTGCATTTTGTGGATAGTGACTATTCGCCTACAGGGCTTGGCGAACCAGCGTTACCTCCGCTTGCACCTGCTATGTGCAATGCGATTTACTCGGCTTGCGGATTTCGCATTCGCACCTTGCCCATCAGCGAAGAGGGATTCTTTATCGTCTAGTTGCTCGGTTGCTGTTGCGATGGTCCACAAGACTGTCGTAGCTGGACAAGAGAAGATTCACGACATGCGCGTTGAGACGCGGCATGGTTCATTGGTTAGCTCTAACTGGGTGAGTCGGGCGTAAAGCGGGGAAGCCAGGTAGCTTCGACTCATTCGTTGTCTGCGGAGAACGGCTAGACGGGAAGATCTTTGTCGTCCAACAAGGTCACGGAACCCGAACTTCCGTCCACCTCGACTATCTGGCCGTCCTGGAGATCATCGACTGCTCCTACAACACCTGCGACACAGGGCTTGCCGTACTCCCTCGCGACAAGAGCTCCGTGTTGCAGCTCTCCTCCAACCTCAAGCACGATTGCGGCAACGTCTACGAACAGAGGTGTCCATCCGGGATCCGTTGTGTAGGCCACAAGAATGTCTCCGGGTTGCACGCTCTTGGTTGTTGGATCGTGTACGACATTGACTATGCCTCGCGCAACACCCGGCGAAACCGGCGTGCCGTTCCACTGATTCTCCAATGCTGGTCTGATCGGTCGAAGGATGCGGCCTCTGGAGTCAATCATGTGGGGAAAGTGACGAACCCGTTTCAGCCGATCATGGGTGGCTTTTCGGGCCGTGAGTTTGTCGCAAAGATCGAAGCTCGGGTCAGACTCCGCAGCCGCGATTTCGTCGATCTTCAACTCAAAGATGTCGTTGGGGTCATCGAGCCGCCCCATCCTGTTCCATTCCTCGCCCAATTGAATTAGTCGTTCGCGAATCTTCACATTCATCATCGCAAATTGATGCTTGGGCATCTCGCGACTGTGTTGCAGAGCCTCGAGGACTTGGTGCGCTTTCCAGATCTTGCGATACGTTCGCTTGGTGCAGTGCTCACCAAGCTGTCTTAGTGCTGTATCGCGATTCACTTGAGCTTGTTCCAGAACTTCGGCGGGATTGCTTGCGGATTCTGATCGCATGTAGCCGAGTTGTTGGAGAAGCAACGCCGGTCGTTCTCGGTATTTTGGTCGAGCCAAGTCCATTTCCAGAGGTCCTCGGCAACCGAACTGCTTGTTGAACGCTTGCCACTGCGACAGGAATTGGTGATTCAAGACTCCGGTCTGCAATTGATGCTCTAGTCCCTTGAGATCCTCGTAGGCTTTCTGGGGAAGCAAGTGCGCGAGTCGGTACATTTCGATTCCCATGTCTCGAACCAGATCGCTTCCGCCTGCCTTGACACTCTCGATCAATTGCTTTGCAGTCTCGCTGGATTGCTTCTTCGCGATTTGGGTCAGTTCAAACGTACCAGACATCACAGATGCGTAGAGTGCAGGCAGTGTTGCTTTCACGGCGACACGAGCGTAGGCTGCCAACAGACTGTCGATGAGCTCCTTGATCGGTTGGGAGGAATCGACACCGTTCACGAAGTCTTCATAGACCTTCACTTCCCTCAGATACTTCCTATGAAACGCATCGAACTTGAACAGCATTTGCATTGCTGACCCGAAGGTCGCTCGAATAGACCAAAAGGCCTTCATGAAGTTCGCAATGAGTAGAGCGACACCCTTCACAGTTCGCAGGTTGGCGCGGTAGCGAGAGAAATCAACGGTTGCGTAGAGTTCGGCGAGTGATACATCGACAAGCCGTCTTTGGTCGGCGAATTGCTTCGGATCGAAGTAGTCGAGCATCAGCGACAGGTTCATGTACAACCTCACTCCCGATGTGAACATGAACCCAGAACCAACCGTAGTATCGAGATAACTCTTGCTCAGCGCATGCTCGGCAAATTTGCGGATCACATAGAGGTGAAAGTCGGCGGTCAGGGGAGAGACAGCCCCTGCCATCGTGATTCCGTCAGCTAGACTTGGATCCACGTAGAGACGACGAGGCTGTCCCGGCTCGGTTTGCATCTCGTTGGGAAGTGGAACCCAGTTGGTTATCGGCCGTGCTTGAACGACCTGTACTCGAGAGTCGGCGATGGCAACTTCCATATCGACAGGTTCGCCACGATACTGTTCAACCGAGACTACGGTGTCGATCAGAGATTCCAGCAGAGAATCGGACAACAACACCGATCCTCCGGTTTGATCTTCAGCGCTGTTCCGATAGTCGACAACCTCGCGGGTGTACTTGTTTACCGTCCATGACTCGGGTGTGACGAGCCCACCGACCAAGTCCTCCCCCATTCCACTATGCACGTTGATGAGGATTTCGTCGAAGTCGTTGCTAGTTGGATTGATTGAGAATGCGACTCCTGAAATGTCGCAATCCACCTGTTGCTGAACCAGCACTCCGATCCCTCCGAGTTCGAGAGGAATGCCGTTCTCGTGCTTGTACTTGATCACACGGGGTGCAAATGCACTCTTGAAACAGTCTTTGAGTGCCCGTTCAACGTCTGGACATCTGACACCGATGAACGACTCGTACATACCGGCAAAACTGAGGTGTGGCAGATCTTCCGCGACACCGGAAGACCGCACTACCCACTGTTCGCTGAACGTGAGCAAACTCATCAACTGATTGAGAATTGTTCGTTGATTCGTGGTGACTTCGAGTCCTTCAATGGATCGCTGAATCTCGGTGCACAGTTTTTCGCAAGAATGAAAGTCGAGAGGAGCATCCAACTGGAAGGAGTCGGAGAGCTTTCTCCATTCGCTCGAAGAATCAAGAAGGTCGTCCCAGTCCGCAAAGAACGGGGTTGCAACCACGAATCCGGGAGGAACGTCGAATCCTTCAGTTCTAAGCTGAGCCAGTGAGAGTGCTTTGCCGCCCACCAGAGAGATCGAAGACTGTGATGCCTCGTCGAGATCAATGACAAACTGGTTAGTCGAGTTGGTCACAAGTCGGATTGGGTAGGTGTTTGGCTTCTAGGGTGTGATCGGACTGTGTTTGGCGCTTAGTTGGGTTGACGGAAGTGTGCCCATCCATGTTCGCGTCTTGTATCCAAGAGCAAGTATGTACTAATCAACCGAACGGAGCTCGGCGAAGAGGCGGACTTGCAACAACGAGGGTCAAGCCCACGATTCGCTTGCGTACAATTCACTCAGAACAAATGTCCAGTATTTCAAACTTCGATTAACAGGTCGCTAGAGCGTTGCAATCAGTCTTGGATCCAGATTCCGTAGTCCCGCTCAGGGCGAGTGATCCTCCTCCAGATCACTACTACGCTCGGAATCTCCTCGCAGTTGTCACAACGGTGCTCGACCAATATCGAGATTTACTCACCGAAATCGAACTCGACTACGCGAACACTCTCTTTCGGTTATCTGACGACGCCATTCGGCTCAGAGCTCGAATAGCGTGTCGAAAGGGGCCTGTCTATTTCGTCGATTCCATGAAGTATGCCGAAATTGACGATCTTGATTCCGCCATATCGGAGTTGCAGACAAACGAAATCGTTGAGTTGGTTCCCTCTATCCCCGGAGATAGCATCCTCGAACGACTCTCGCGAAAGCAGTTGAGCGAGGTGTTCCCTCTCGTCAAGCCACGTACTCCGAAGAGCCAGTACGTCAACACGATCGCCTGTCGATATAGCGAACGTCGCATTCGAGAAGTAGTCGCACAGCACCGAAGTTGGTTCATACTTGCCGACCAAACACTGCTGGATTTCTTTCAGCTGTTGTTCTTTGGCGATCGGTATAGTGATCTGAGTTCCTTTGTCGTTAGAGATCTCGGCATCGTCAACTACGAGAATTACGAACTAAAGCCCGATGACCGTTTGTTCCATTCGAGGGATGAACTCGACACCTATCTTGAATGGTGCGCCGCTAGCGAGTCGCTCGCACTTGCGGAGGAAGAAGGAAATTTGGGCCGCTCCTTAGCTCAGTCGATTCTTGAAGTTCTTGACCGGACGACAGTGAACCGAGTTCTGATTCGTTACAGAGACCGAATTCTCAATCGTCTAGGCCGAGAGCTCGAGCGGAAGGGTCAACATCGACTTGCGATGAGAGCTTATCGACGATCGACTCGACATCCAGCTCGGGAGCGCATAGTCCGTGTGCTCCATCGATCGAAGAAGAGGAGGTGGGCTCGACAGCTCCAACAAACCATCATTTCGTCGCCGTGGAACATCGAAGAATTGCAGTTCGCGCAGCGATTTGGAACTAGGAAGAAGGTCGAAGATCGCTATCAAATCGACCAACACATACTCGAAGAGGATCCAGAATCCTCAATTGAAGAATATGCCTTGCACAAGCTGACGGAGCTGGGAGGTAATGGATGGCATCTCGAGAACGCATTTCCTATGTCGTTGTTCGGCTTGGCCTATTGGGACTGGATGTTCGTCTCGGTTCCAGGTGCATTCACCAATCCGTTTCAGGTTGGTCCCACCGACCTGTACTGGCCGGAGTTCATGGCGGATCGGAAAACTCTGTGCAAGGATCCATTGGACCAATCGGAATCGGTCATTGGCGTGGTTCTCAAGACCTACGCAGCCAAGATAAACATCGCGAATCCGTTGGTAAGTTGGGCGCTGCTCCCAGAACGGGCGCTCCGAACGATTGTGGCCGCAATCGGGGAAGACGACTTGCGAAAGTTGCTTCGCCTTGTTGGTTCGGATCTACAGCAGATGCGCTCTGGATTCCCTGACCTCACACTGATCGATTCAAGCGGATCGTATGAGTTTGTCGAGGTCAAGGGCTTAGGCGACAGAGTTCAGAAGAACCAGCGGATTTGGCTGAACGCATTGGCTGAAGCGAAGTTGCCGGTGCGTGTCCTGCAGTTTGTGGAACCTCCTTGAAATCATCCATTTCGGTCAGAGAGCTGGCAGAGTTTGTACACCGCACCGGCGACATCAATCGCCGGTGGGAAGGTAACGCAACACCGGAGGAAGGCCGAAATACTCAAGCCTTGTTTCAATCGCGAATTACCGCAAGCAATCCGAATTACCAAACTGAACGATCGTTGAGCGCAAGAGTTAAGGCACACAAAATCTCTCTCCGCGTGGCTGGAAGAGCTGATGGGGTAGTCGTTGCTCCATCTGCGTTGGTGGAGGAGATCAAGACCACGAGATTTGCCCCAGATCAACTCCACGCAGGATTAGGCGCCGCCCACATGGCACAAGCCCGGCTGTACGCCGCTATGTTGTGCCGAACCGAGAGTCTGGACTCCTGTAAGGTTCAAGTCACTTACGTACATCCCGACACTCTGGCATCCGAGTCGTTCTCGGAAGAATCTCCGTCCGCTGACTTGGAGAGTTTTCTCATCGCGACCTGCAAGACGTACCTCTCGTTTCTGGCTGAGGTTCTGGATCGAATCAAGAGTCGCAACGAAGTTGCGAAGGATCAAGGATTCCCATTCGAGGAAGTTGCGGACGAGCAATTGATGGCGGCTCGACGTGCGTATCAGTCTATCCGTGATAGCGAGAACTTGATGCTCGAGTCGCCGACGGGAACCGGCAAGACGGCAGCGACACTTTATCCATCAGTCAAGGCCATGGGAGAGGAACTGATTGATCGAGCTGTCTTCGTAACGGCGCGCACTACTGGTCAGCGGATAGCAGTGGAGACCTTGCAAGCGCTCAATGCGGACAACAACCAACTCACGGCCACTGCAATTACTGCCAAGGACCGAATTTGCTTTACGCCTGGTGCTCCTTGTGTACCCGAACATTGCGAATTTGCCGACGGACACTTTGATCGAGTCCAGAATGCACGTCGAGACTTGCTGAAGCGACGAATCGTTGATCGAGAAGATGTGGAGCAAGTGGCACGTGGGCATCGTGTTTGCCCTTTCGAGTTGTCGTTGGATGTTGCGGAGTGGTCGGATGTCGTTATCGGCGACTACACCTACGTGTTCGATCCGTTGGTTGCGCTGAGTCGACTACGTTCCAGGCACTTTGAGAAAGTCTCCTTGCTGATTGACGAAGCGCACCGATTGGGCGAACGTGTCTCGGACATGCTGTCTGTTCAGCTTGAAGAGAGAGTACTGAAAGCCGTAGAAGAGAGGAGTAGGGGCCAAGCAATTCAAGGCCCTGCTTCTCAATTGATTCAAATGATCGATACGTTGGTTGCTGGCAATCTTGACGAAGAAATGGAAGCAAGCGTTCCTTCGGTTCCCGAGGAGCTCTGGATCGCAGCAAACGAACTGTTGGATGGACTGCTCACAGTTGACATTGAATCAACGGACGATGTGCTCTTTGAGTGTCTCAATGCTATTGTTCGATTGACGGTTGCGAAGGATCGATTCGAACCAAACTCCTACGTCTGGATCGTTTCCCGCACTGGAGATTTTCGCACCCTGACGTTGCGGTGCATTGCCCCTGGTTCTTGGATTCGAGATGTTGTCAAAGACTTTCGCAGCAGCATGCGGTTTTCGGGCACCCTCTCTCCCCATGACGTGTACGTCGCAAGTCACGGACTTCAGGGTCCTTTTCGGAGAGTGAACATAGAACCCGACCACAGACGATTCGGAGTGATGATCGTTCCAGACGTATCGACTTACTGGCGAGATCGGAGCGATAGTGCCGGATCAGTGGCAAGTATCGTGCGTACGGCAAGAGATGGAGCAGTTGGCAATTGGCTCGTTGCCTTCCCTTCCTTTGAGTACATCAACTTGGTAAGTCAGTACTTTCTCGAAGATGAAGAAACACGCGAGCAGCAACGAGAGATGCCAATTAGTGAGCGAAGTGAGTTTATTGGATGGATTTCTCAGGGATCGCGACGCGTTGCCTTCGTCACGATGGGCGGCATATTCACCGAGTCGGTAGACATTGACGGAGATGTCTTAGCAGGAGTCATTGTGATTGGACCGGCAATACCTCCATCAAGTCTGGAACGGGAGCTAATCCGGGATACGTCGGAATTGGGCTATGAACTGGCTTATCGCCAACCAGCTCTTACGCGAGTTGTTCAGGCTGCTGGACGAGTTGTGCGTGGACCGGCGGATCGAGGCGCGATCATTTTGGTCGATCCTCGTTTTACGCATCGTGAGGTTCAGCAGTATTTTCCCAGCCATTGGGATCCGGAAGTCGTCCGTTGCGAGGACTTGGGTGAAGCATTGTCGAGGTTCTCCCTAGCCATTTGACAGATCGGCGACGTTCAGTCTGCGTGGTCAAGCGCACTTGGGCTCTGCTCTCTCACACATACGAAGTTGGGAATTCAGCACATTTCCCAGCCCTAGGATCGAATGTCCACGGTTGCATTGGCAGAGCTAGCAAGGCTCAGTTCATGTGACTCTAAACTCGTCGAAATTGCCCTGAAGAAGCGACACAACTTGTCGCGTCCGTGTGGATACTAGCGTCGAGTCTGATGCAGAACCCAGTTAGCGAATCATCCTAGTAGAGAGTTTTTTCATTCAACAACGAGGTACTTATTTTGGGGTTTCTTACTGAGGAAACGGGGTTTTGCGTCAGACTCTGACGACCTCCGAGAGCTGGGAGACCACGACCCTTGACGGATTTCTTCAGGAGAACTCTCGAGTTGCCACACAATGACCCTCGTTGCCGTCGACTGACGCAGGTACGCAGACATCTCGGCGGCTAGTCGCTACCAAGAACGCAACGTAAATTGGCAATGGAGTTAAGAGTCCAATGACTGAGAATGAGACAGACACAGAAACAACTGAATGGCCCCTCTTTGAGGAAGTCAGTAAACGATGTGACGTACGTAGAGACTTTCCGAAGCTACTGAAGACGATTGAAGAGCACTCGTGCGGGATCGTCACAGCTCATCGCAACTACCCCACAAAGAGACAACGCAGGGCAATGGCCCGCGATGACGATGGATGGGGAGTTTTGCAGGAAGTTCAAGAAATCGAAGAACGAAATGTTAGCCTGAATCAAGATAGGCAAGAAAGGCTAGTCGAACAGATCAACGAAGCGCGTTACAAGAGAATAGAGATTCGTCATATCTGTGGGAACATCGTGGAAGGGTCACTTCTGATTTGGCCTACCCGTGCCCGCAGAGGGCGAGACGAACCTCTGTTGCGATTCCTCAAGGACTTAAGCAAGAAATTCAATCAGAAGTCCTTCTACTTTTTGCCCTACCAGTCCCCTCCAATCATGTACGATTTTCGGGATGGTCAATGGGTACCAGAGCGTAAGCGTGGAATTTCCACGTTGATTGACTTTGAACGAGTCCTGCAGGAACACAAGCAGGTTGCGTACCGCGATCTACCAGGACCCAAACTACCCAGCATTTCGGCCTGTGAGGTCGTCAAACTAAGCGATCCCATCCATCCCATACTTCGAAGCCAACGGGCAAGTCCTTCAATGGCCAAAGCCATGTTCTACAGGGATTTTCACCACAAGATTGACGTGATGGACTTCTTGTCGTCTATAGAGAGAGAAAGGCACCTTACCACTCTTCAGTATGAGACTCTCTTTGACCTTCTTGAATGGGCCGAATCGTCCTTGAGTTGGTTCACCCGGTCTCTCATCAATCTAAGGTATAGAAAACGTAACGATGTCGGAGAAGACGCGGAGTGACCGCGTTAGAAGGGATGGAACTGTTGAAAAGCCTCGGATCACCACCTGTCCCCCTAGGTCTGTTGCCTCCTCTAGCGGCGAGAATCAGGCATTCTTGTGTCGTTTCGAAATGGGAGCGCAGGCAAATACGCTGGGCGAGTGCAAGCGTGAGAGACGCACCCTGAGACAACACATCGCCGGTAAAGTCACCTTTTAGAAGCGACACAACTTGTCGCTACTGTGTGAATACTAACGTCGAGTCTGATGCAGAGTCCTGTAAGCGAATCTTCATAGTAGACCGTTTATTCGTAGATCAATGAGGTACGTGGATTGCCTTTTCTTACTGAGAACTCGGGGTTTGCGTCAGACTCTGCCGATCGAGGAAGGCCTGTGGTCTGTGAGCCCTTGTCGAATGCGACCAAGAGAGCACTGGAGTCGCCTTGCAGGGACGAATCCTAGCAATTAGAAGGCAATCTGACCGATAGAGCGGCACCGCCATGATTGTCGTTTCCATGGACTGGCGCCGATATGTAGACACATCGACGTGAAAGCACTGCGACGAACACAACACATCAGGGCATTGAGTACGGAATTCAATGACAAAACGTGAGACAAAGACTACACGGGAACCTGAATTTGAGGAGGTCAGTGATCGATCTGACCTAAGTAGCGATTTTCCGAAAGTGCTGAAGGCGATTGGAAAGCGCTCGTGTGGGATCATCACAGCTCATCGCAACTATCCTGACAAGAAACAACGAAGAGCACTCAGTGATCAAAGGCATGGTGACGGAGTATTTCATATCGTTCGTGAAATGGAAGAACGAAATGTTCACTTCAATCGAATTCGACAAGAAAGGTTACAGGAACACATAAACGAGTCGTATTACACGCAGATTACGATTGATCATCTGTCTAATGACATCTTGGAATCATCAAGCCTGATTTGGCCACTATTTGCCCGCAGAGGACGAGACGAATCTCTGTTGCGATTCCTCAAGGACTTGAGCATGAAATTCGGTCAAAATTCCTTCTTCTTCTTCCCGTATCAATCGACTCCGCTCATGTACGAGTATCGGAGCGGTCTATGGACCTCAGAGAGCAAGTTCGAAATCTCCACACTGGATGACCTTGAACGAGTCTTGCAGGAGCTCAAGTGGGCTGCGTACCGTGATTTGCCAGGACCCGATTTGTCCACGATTTCAGCATGCGAGGTCATCAGGGTCTGGGGTCCAAGGCAACCCTGGACACGGATTCAACACGGAGGTCTTTTCATGGCAATAGCAATCTTGCATGGGATGTATCTCCACAGACTTAAAAAGATGGACTTTCTATCGACCATCGAGCGAGAAAGGCACATTAGTACTCCGCAATATGAGAACCTGCTAAATTCTGTGAGATTGAATCGGTTTAATCGCTTTCTCATCAATCTGAAGTACAGGAAACGGCGCGATGTCCATAAAGACGCGGAAGAGTCGAGTTAGTCAAGAACGAATAGAGCTATTGAAGACCTAGACACCCCAGTCTTCGCGCCGGAGTCTCCAACGAGAGGGATACGGCTCATCTAGCGGTGCGCGATTGAAGGTTGGCGAGCGGTCTCTCTCATCGCACCATCCAGGATCTGATCAGCAGTCACTTCACTTACTGTTCTCTTCAGCCTCGAGAGCTCGTTTTGGTCACTGAGCTAAATCTGTGGACTGTTGAGGGAAGTGACACCGAAGCGGCTGGAATCATTGAGCCTTCTTTGCGAATTCGTCTCACGTCGAGTGTCGGACACTCTCTGAGACCCGTCGCGATGAAAACGGGGCCAGAACTCTCGGCGAGCACGGTCATAGGGGAAGCACTTTCAGACAGATCATCTCTTGCGAAATCACTCTCCAGAAGCGACACAACTTGTCGTTTGAGTGTGGATACTACCGATGTTCTCGAGCCGTGGGCTAGTGTGGACTCCCGTCCGAGACCACTGAAAATTCAGTCAAATCCAATCCCAAAATCAGATCCAGGAGCACTATGGTTGACCGATCATTAACCCGCCAGCGACCTACCCGTCGTAGCCATCAAAACGGCGCAAGCGCGGCTAAAGCGCAGATGAGGCCCATCTGTCGTTTATGGATTCTCCGCTTTTTGTGTGGCTATAGCAAGAACCGGAGGCACCTCGAGAGAAAGGGCGTGTGCAATTCAGACCTAGTTGAACGACTTCAACTCACGCCCCCCATTCCTCAGTCGGACAGCTCGACGGATGGAGTTGAACTAGGTACTCTGGATTCCGAACTGACGGTGGCTGAACGATCAGCCGAGCGTACCCTTCCACCCAAGGGACTGAGGGATAACGTGAGACGTGTCGGCAGATTGTTTGGATTGACAGAAGTCGAACACGACGTTCTTTCCCTTGCAATCCTGCTGTCAACGGATTCCGACCTGATTTCACACTTAGGCGTAGTGAATTCGTTGAACGTGAACGAAGTGGTTGCAATCGTCTCAACCGTACTCGCATGGGATGTCTGCGAAGTAGAGTCTGCCATTGATTCCGATGGAGGTCTCTACCGGCACGGACTGTTGCGCCCAGAGCATGAAGGGTCCGTTGACAACGGATTGGCCGATTGGTTGATCCCCTTCAGTCCAGACTTCGCTCGCAACATGATGCGAGACGATCAGAGGGAAGTATCGTTGTTCGCAGACGCATTCTGCATCGATCCTCCGACCGAACTGACGTTGAATGATTTCTCTTTTCTAGGTCGACCGTTGGACCACTTAAGGACCCACATCCTAAAGTCTGTCGATACGGGACAGCAGGGCGTGAATTACCTGATCCATGGAGACAGCCGTACAGGCAAGACTGAATTCTGTCGCGCACTCGCGAGAGACACCGAATTGGTGCTACACGAAGTCTCTGTGGACGGCACAGACGAAGATGACGACGAATGCACGCGAAATCAGGCCGCAGTAACAATTGCACAGCAGCATGCCGAGAAGTCTCGAGGGCTTGTTGTCGTCGACAATGCCGACTACTTGTTCCCAGAAGAAGAGGACAGCTTCTTCTCACGGAGGTCGCGACGACGTTCCAGAAGAATCGGCTTTGAAGAGACAGACAGTTCCATCGAACGCATATTGGCTTCAAACGGGTCGCCAACGATCTGGATTGTTCAAGACACTGAAGACATTAGTGAGAAATTCATCGATTCATTTGATCGAGTGTACGAAATGCAGACGCCACCTCCGAGACATCTTCGCGAGATTGTTCGCAAGCAACTTCCGAACTGCAATGAAGAACTCGTGAGAAGTGTCGCGTCCATTGCCGGATTGGATTCGTCCTCAATCCAGAACGCACGTGACTTTGCATCAATTGTGGATGGGGATCCCAGTTCCGAGGCTTGGAATGAAGCTTTCATCGACAGCTTCAATGCTCGGCAGAAAGTACTCGATCGTCCTCCGATCAGGAGAAACGATCCGTCCATGCCAACAGACCTGTACAACATGCGCTACATCAATTCAAACCCCGGGTTGGATGGAATCATGCAGCGGATTAGGGCAGATTCGGGTGCTCGTATGCTTCTGCACGGACCTCCGGGAACGGGCAAGACCGCTTGGGTCAAGCACTTGGCACAAGAGTTGCAAGTCGATCTTGTACAAGTCACGGCATCACAGATTCACAACAAGTATGTGGGCGAAACGGAGAAGAACCTCAGCAAGGTATTCGCACAAGCCGCCCAATCGGGAGCTCTGCTGTTGATCGATGAAGCCGACACCTTTCTCTACGACCGGCACGGGGCTAAACAGTCCTGGGAAGTGTCGTTTGTGAATGAGTTTCTAAGCCAGTTGGAGAACTACCTCGGATTGCTGGCGGCGACAACCAACTTTCGGCAGCTCGTTGACAGCGCTGCCATTCGTCGTTTCGGCATCAAGATTGAGTTCATGTTTCTCACTTGGGAGCAAATCTCTTGGCTCTTCAGTGCCTATTGCGACCAGTACGGATTGCACATAACCGATGAACGGGAATTGCTTGAATTACGTGGCGTTGGCGTCTTGACCCCAGGGGATTTTGCGGCTGTAGACGAACGCAATCGCTTTTGCCCGATTACTACGGTTCGAGAGTTTGTCGAGGCTCTGATCGAAGAGTGCTCCCACAAACGAGAGAGGGGATCGTTAGTTGGATTCCATTGACCGGAACATCTCGTTGCTTGGTGAACGGAACTGCTCTTCGGACGAAAACGTGCACTGCATCCGGGAACGGTCGAGAAGCAGCATGCAATCCTGTTGTTTTGTTTGACGTACTAGCCTGAATGGTTCGAAGTAATGGATTTCACGGTGCGGCCGGTTGGAAGAGCCAGCCGCACAAGACCTGTCGAAGACTGTGTTGAATTGCCTTGTTTTAGATCGGTTGATCTGTGCGCTCGAGGGACGGCTCGTTGCAACTTCAGCTCCGTTTAGTCACCGGATTTGCATGGTCGGACCGTGCAATTGATGCCGATTTCGCCCGAAATTGATGATTTAGCGCAAAAAGTTGGGCAAATTACTTAACTTCTCAAGTCCTAATCGGAATATATAGGGGAGAGTTTGAATATTTTGGGTGACTTCCGTGCCAATTGTGCCGAAATTCGTGAATTCGCTTCGACAACGCGACACAACTTGTCGTTTATTTGCGCATACTGACATCTGTTCGCGCAATTGGGGCGATCATGCACCGGCATCAAAGAGGAGTGGATTTTCGCTCACGCCCCGTTGTAGCAGCGGATCCAGAGACCATCATGATTGATCGATCAACCGACCGCCGGCGGACAAGCCGTCGAAGTGGACAGACAGACTCCAATACGGTAGCTGAGCGTGAAGACTCCCTACTTCGTCTGTGGACGCTTCGCTTCTGTTGCCGGTACGGCAAGATGCGCAGGCGCATTGAGAGGAACGGTCTGACCAACGCAATTCTGGTCGAGAAAATCCAGTCCGCCATGCGCGAGATCGGTTCGCACGACCTGAAAGCCAATAGCGCATTGGACGTTCTAAACTCCGAACTGAAGATAGCTCAGAGATCAGCCGAACAGACATTGCTTCCTGAGGGATTGCGAAACAATGTGCGGCGCTTGAGAGAGCTGTTTGACTTAACGGAAGTCGAAGCCGACATACTCACATTGGCAATCATGCTTTCGACCGACCTTGACCTGGCCTCCCAATTGAAAGTGTCGAAATCCTTGACGTTGGACGATGTCATTGAGATTGTCTCGGTTGTGCTCGACTTTAGCGTTCGCGACGTTCAGTCCGCTATCAATTCCGCTTCAGGTCTGTACAAGCACGGATTGCTACGCACAGAACTTGCTCAATCAAAGCGCAAGGGCCTCGCGGCATGGCTGACTCCCTATAGCCCAGATCATGTTGCCAAGATGATGCAAGACAGTGAGAAGGAAGCACTGTTGATCGAAGACGCGTTTACCAAGGACTCTCCGACGGAACTGGTGTTGGAGGACTTTTCTTATCTCGGTCAGTCTCTTGACTTTCTGACAGCTCACTTCCGGCGGTCTGTTGAATCGGGAAAGACTGGCGTGAACTACTTGCTCCACGGAGATCGTGGATCCGGAAAGACCGAGTTCTGCAGAGCATTTTCCAAAGAAGTAGATCGGGTTCTACTCGAGGTGGCTCAAGTAGAAACGGGAAGCGAAGTCATGGAACTCAAGCAGAGAACGTGCGCGGTGCTGCTGAGCCAGCGAATCGCCGAGAAACTAGGAGGATTCGTTGTTGTTGACAATGCCGACGAGTTGCTCCTGCATTTCGGGCAACGATATATGAATGCCAGTTTTCGATTTCAAGCAAGAAACTGCGAGTTCGACGAGGCAGGCGAACCGTTAGAACGCATGATGGCTTCGAACCCGGTGCCCACAGTCTGGATCGTTCGCGACCAAGATGATGTCTTCGACGAGATCCTTGCTGAGTTTGACGGAGTGTATGAAATGCAGAGTCCATCGTCGACTCGCCTCAGGGAGATGGTCAAGAAACAACTTCCTGGTTGCGAGGAGAGTCTCGTGCGAAGAATCGCATCCGTACCGGGTATCAATCGGGCCACGATACATGCCGCTCGTGACTTCGCTTCAACAATCGCCGACAGTCCCCAATCTAGCGTTTGGGTCGAAGCTTTCATCGAAGCGTTCAATGCACGTCAGAAGATTCGCAAGAAACCTGTCATTGGAACGAATGTCCCCACGTTGCGAACTAGTCTGTATCACGAACGCTACGTCAGTTCACAGCCAAACTTGGATGGAGTCATGCATCGCATTGGCGAAGAATGCAGAGCGCGATTGCTCCTATACGGACCGCCTGGGACTGGAAAGACTGCTTGGGCCGGGAACTTGGCCAAGGAGCTGGATATCGATCTGGTGCAAGTTACCGCATCGCAAATCCAACATCACTACCCAGGCAGAGCTGAAAGAAGAATCAGGAAAGTGTTCTCGAAAGCCCAACAATCAGGAGCACTGCTCTTGTTCGATGAAGCCGACACCTTCCTCTACGACCGTCGGAATGCACACCGATCTTGGGAAGTTTCTTTCGTGAATGAATTTCTCACACAGCTAGAGAACTACACAGGATTGATTGCGGCAACGACTAACCTACGGTCACTTGTCGATAGTGCGGCGATTCGTCGTTTCGACATTAAAGTAGAGTTCAAGTTTCTTGAGTTCGAGCAAGTGACAGGACTCTTTAGAGCTTACTGTGAACGGTATGGATTACGCGTTACGGACGAACGAGAACTCGATGAGTTGCGCAACATTGGTGTGCTAACCCCAGGAGACTTCGCCGCCGTGGATGAACGAAGCCGCTTCTTCCCAATCCGGTCAGTTGAGCAGTTCAGGGAAGCTTTAATCGACGAGTGCTCTCTCAAGCCCGATTCCAATAGGCAATTTGGATTTCAGTAGAGTGCCTAGATCTTTAATGAGAGTGTCCCATCGCCGTCTGGTTGAGATTGAAGTGTCCGTGCTTCATGAACCCCCGCCCAGTAGGACTAATTCCTTCTCCCGATACGTCTCAAGCCACGAACCAAGAATCAATCCAACATCTAATCGATCTAGTACCACTGCCCAAGTCGCAGAGACTTGCAATTTTGAACCGATAGGAGTCTACCAATGAACACGCCGAAACGAACGAACCGGCCTCATCGTAGCGAGTCGGACACCAGCAATTTAGAGCCATCTTTCCAGAACATGCTGAAAGTTCGCCGGAAATTCTCGTGCGGGATGATCTCTGCGCACAAAATCGTATACGGCCGCAAGAGCCGTCAATCAGCTAAGGGGACAAGTGCTATGCAGGCCGCTGACGGACACCTTTCGTTCCGAGAACATATACAAGACAATCATTTGCTTCACATCAGGTTATCCGGGCTTTCTCCTGACTGGATGTATGAGGAGAAAAATGAAGAACGTGAGAAAGAGATGGCTTCTGTCATAAGTCAGAGCGGCTATAACCAATTTCTGATGGAGAGCTTCTTCGCAAGGGTCAAGATAAACTCGTTTTGGGTTTGGAACGACGCAGACCCAGGCGCGGGCAGTGGAGATCTTTTGACCTTTCTTCAGCGATTGGCAAAGGATTTCGAACAAGACTCATTTCAGCTCATTCCGTTCAAGAAGCAAATAACCCTGTACAGACGAGATTTGGACATCAATGGAGCTTGGAATGGCAACTGGCTCACTACGGGAATGGGATACATATCGAAAGTGAAGACGGGGCAGGTCCGTGTAGCTGAAAGTTATCGTCTGCTAGAGATTACTGGACCTCATTAGAGTCTATTGTCCTATCGGATTTATCACTACCTGAATCGGTGCAAGTGCCGTCGACTGTGGCGCGTTGACTCTAGCACATACATTTCGAAAACTGAAGCGAACTACAGCTAATGGGAGCGAATCAATGAATGACACTACTTTGTGTTGCCCAAGTGAACAGGGCACACCTTTCGAAGAGCAAGAATTTGAGACTACGATAAGTGAATTGTTGGAGATTTGTGCGAATTTCTCGTATGGAATATTGTCAGCACAACGCAATCGGTTCAACTTGAATAGTCTACAGGACTTCAAGAGTCTATTTGCGCGAGTCGAGAGCGGAGTCATCGATCCAGTGCAGGTCGTGCAGCAGTTGTTGCAAAGGAACCGAACATTGCAACGTGAAAACGCGTTAGTTAATGAAAGGCGGGAGAATAAGCTCGCGTCGGTCATAACCTATGAGCGTCTAGATCGATTCAATATTCGAGGTGTCTTTGAGGATTCCGTGGACACTGACTTTTTGGTTTGGTATGACGGTGACTCGGACAACCAGATGGCTGATTTGCTACTCACGCTTCTCAAAGAGCAGAGTGCGAATTTCGGTCAACATTCGTTCATCTACCAACGCAAGGATGAGCCGGTGTGTCGATATTCTCGATCATGGAATGGCGATAGCGGCCAGTTCGGCGAGTGGCTAGTCGAGAGCGTTGGATCTGTGTCGACGCTCCAAGATCTTGAGAGGTTGTTGGGACGAAGCAAACTGACATCATTCCTCAATTGGGCTGGTATTGATGTGGAAGCTCGAATTGACTCAGAATCAGGTTCGGAGAAAGCTTCTCCTACGCTCGTAGACTTGATTTCGCAACAGTCTATGGGCTACACAATTCGACGAGTTATTGGTCCGATTGAAGGCTGGGATGGAAGTTACGGTTTCTTCTCCGGGTTGGCAAATCAGGAGCGAGATTCGGAGGCTAAGTGTCACATGGATACGGTGGCGTTCTTGGAAGAAATAGCCAAAGAGCGATATATCTCGACCACGGAATTTGAAGCGATCGCGGATCGACTCGAGGCGAAGAGGAAAAGGCTTAGCAGGGGTGTGCGTCGGCGGATAGCTCGAAAGTTCCCGTTGTTTAGTGAGAGTTGAAGCGACGTAGTTGACTCCCGCCAATTGGGTGTGCAGTGCACCGTGAAGGGTCGGATTCAGTGATGGGTGAAATCAGCATGGAATTCAATGCCGTTGGCACCAGGTGTCGTTGACATAAGCGAGCGGAGTATGATTTCTTGAGCTTGACTTACTCCTCTTCCGAATGCCCGCTCGGCAACACAGCATCGATACCACCCTATTCGCGTTGGCCGTTATCAAACGAATCCCAAGGGAACAGACCATTTCGGCGCAAGAGCTCACGGACCAACTGGAGGAAGCAGGAATTGATCGAAACGTGAGATCAGTGCAACGCATGCTTAAGGTGCTTTCTTCACACTTCGACATTGACTGCGACACAGATCACCGCCCGCATCGCTACTGTTGGAAACCGAACGCGGCCGCGATGCTGATTCCCATGGTCGAGCAGAACGAAGCATTGATGTTGCTATTTGCGGAACGATTTCTGGCAAACATCCTGCCGCCGGGTGCATTGCCATCGTTTGAAGGAATTCTCAAACAAGCCCACGACATGCTTGTCAACAAGCAACAGTCGCATGGTCAGTGGTTGGACAAGGTCCGCGTGGCTCATCCCACGCCTTTACTGTATCCGCCTGATGTCGATCCGGACGTGCTCCGGTCGGTTTCCGAATGCTTATTCGAGAATCGAAAACTGCGCTTGAATTACCGAAACAGGAGAGGGGAATTGAACGATTGGGTGGTTCTTCCGCTTGGATTGGTTACTCGTGCACAAGTGCTCTACTTGATTTCAAAGTTCGATGACAGTGATACCCACTATCGACTTGCGTTACACCGGATGGTTTCGGTGCACCCAACGACCATTCGTTTTGCTCCTCCCGCAGATTTCGACATTGACCAGAGCATCGCGGAGTATGGATTCTCGCCGGGAAATCGCAAAGTCGTGAAGCTGGAGTTTTATGTCGATAGAAGGGCTGGGAATCACCTGACCGAGTCCCTACTCTCGAAAGATCAGGTCTGCACTGAGCTGGAGCACGAGTACCATATAGCCGCTACGGTCCGGGACTCGATTGAACTGCGACATTGGTTGTGCGGATTCGGCGACTCCATCAGAGACATATCCATCGACGGAGAACGAGTCAACATCAACGAGTCAAGAACTTGGTTTGGTGGTGATTTAGAGTAGCGGTTCGGCAACGACCAGCGTCCATCGAGGAAGTACGTGCGCCGACTCAATTCATCGCGGGTGAAGACAGTTTTTCTTGGAGCTGTGCAATCCCTTGAAGACGGACATGGAAAGGAGATTTGACAAGTGTCCCAATCCGATAATTCTGACATCAGTGTGATCAAGACACGCAAGATTCCGTGGTACAGAAAACACTTACCAGTGGTCGCCCTAAGTGTGGCGATCATTGTCGTAAGTGCGACGTTACTGCATCATATGATGAGTTCCAATGCATCGAACTTGACGGTCGAGATCATGGCTGCAGTGGTTGCAGTGGTCCTGGTGGTGGCATCCGTGGCCGTAACATTGCACTTTCAGTCTGACTATGAAGTGGAGAGAGACTGTAAGACCGAGATATTTAAGAAACGATTGGAGATTTATGAACATATTCTTGAAATGTATTCTGAGCTGGATGACGAAGACAATATTAACGAGGACAAACTCAACAAGATTCAGAATCTTGCTTTAAGAGCATCTTTGGTAGCCACGACCGACGTCACTGCTTCAATGGCAAACTACACCCGAAATATCTGGCTTGAAAGGAAGCTATACTTTAGTGATCAGGAAGTGAAAGACCTTCAGGATAAGTTTGGAGATGATCCGCAGAGAAGGATGTATCCCGGGTCATTTCGAAGTTTGGTAAAAGAGATGAGAGAAGACTTGAATCTTATCGAAGAAGAGGACAAGAAGAAGTTCCTAGAGGAATCGATCAAGATTTTGGTCAATATCGAAAAGAAGTCACAACCGAAACACACCGTAGCTAGACCTGGTCAGCAAGAGGAATTGCGTAGCGCCTAGTCTTCAAATCGTGGAAATCAGGGAGATGAGCATGGACTCGATGAGTGAATTTCGAGAGCAGACAAGAGATTGGCTTCGAGCGAATTGTCCCGAAGGAGGTCGAGGTCCTGGCCCAGTCACATCGGGGAGCAGCAAGACACCTGTACGCGATCCCGATACGCGATTGTGGCTCGACCGGATGATCGAGAAAGGGTGGACGGCTCCCACTTGGCCAGTCGAGTACGGAGGAGGTGGACTCAATACCGAGCAGTACATGGTCTTGATTGAGGAGATGCGCAACATCAATGCTCGTGTTCCGCTGATGGGCATGGGTATTTCGCTGATCGGACCGACATTGCTCGAGTTCGGCACCGAGGACCAGAAACAACGCCACATACCTCGAATCGTACGAGCCGAAGTCGGCTGGTGCCAGGGATATAGCGAGCCCAATGCCGGTTCGGACCTTGCCTCGTTGCAAACCCGAGCCGTGGACAACGGAGACCACTACGTCGTAAACGGATCCAAGATTTGGACATCAGGTGCTCAGATTGCCGACTGGATTTTTGTCTTGGTTCGAACTGATCCGGATGTTCCGAAGCACGACGGAATCAGCTTTGTTCTCATGGATATGGCGCAAGAGGGAGTCAGCGTCAAGCCGATTCGATTGATATCCGGCGAGTCGCCGTTTTGCGAGACGTTCTTCGACAACGCCATTGTCAAGAAAGAAGACCTTGTTGGAGAATTGAACAAGGGGTGGACTGTCGGCAAACGCTTGTTGCAGCACGAACGCGGAAGTATGGCTTCGCTGGTTGGCGGTGGAGTGTCTCGAGAGGCAGGTCCATCGCTCGAACACGAGGCGAAGGCTCTTGCCGGCGAGAGCAATGGACGCATTGCGGACGAGGCGTTCCGTAGCCGAGTTGTTGAATCCAACATGAACTCACATGCATTCCAATTGACTCAACGACGAACCGTTGAAGAGACTGAAGACGGAAGTACTCCCGGTCCACAGACATCCATATTCAAGATGTACGGGACCGAACTCCAGCAGGAGCGAGCAGAACTATTGGTCGAAATGCGTGGATCCGACGGACTGGGATGGAGTGGACGAGAATTCAGCGCTCACCACATTGGCGGTACCCGCGGATGGCTGGCGGGCAGGGCTGCTTCGATCTACAGTGGAAGCAACGAAATCCAACGCAACATTGTTGCGAAGCGCGTGTTGGGACTACCTGACTAGCCGACCGGTTGCTCGACTCCAACTGGCCGAGCAACCTGGTAATGAATCGCCCTGTTTCACCTGAAACTGTTGATTGTTGCCCATGAAGCCAATCCGAATTGGCCTTCTCGTGGCCGTAGTCGTGGCGATTGTGCTGTTCTTTGTCCTTGGATACGGCGAGTACTTGACGCTTGACTACCTGAAGGAGCAGAGAGACCGGGTACTTCAACTCTACAACGATCATCCAGTGTTGACGATCTTGGCGTTCATCGCCGTGTATGTGTTGTTGACGAGCCTTTCAATCCCGAGTGCTACAGGATTGACTCTTCTAGCAGGGGCACTCTTCGATCTGTTTGTCGGAGTCATCGTTGTGGCCGTAGCCAGTACTTGTGGTGCGACGTTCGCCTTCCTACTTGCCCGATATTTCTTTCGGGATGTGGTGCAAACCAAGTTTTCGAAGCAGCTAGGTTTCATCAATCGAGGAATGGACCGCGACGGAATCTTCTACCTGTTCGCGATAAGGGTGGCACCCGCCATACCGTACTTTGTAGTCAACGCCGCGATGGGATTGACTACGATAAGGTTGTGGCCGTACTTTTGGGTGAGCGGGATAGGGATGCTCGGAGCAACAACGGTCTTCGTCAATGCTGGTAGCCAGTTGGGAAGATTGGAGTCTTTCTCGGGCATTCTCTCACCCGGTCTGATGCTTGCTCTGCTTCTGTTGGGAATCTTTCCATTAGCCGTCAAACTACTCTTGAGGGCGTTCGGCAAGCTAAACGAATCGGAGAATAGGGGCGATTTGTAGACCTAGACTGCTGAGAAGCGGGACTAGTAGAAGCTAGCCGATACCTGAGGACTTGACTTCGACGGATCGTTGTGTATTGACTACAATTGGAGTCCACCGTCCTTGCAACTAGGTGTCATGATGCGGCCCATTCAACTCTTACAGAGACTATTTTTTCTGACGGCACTGTTTGTCTGCATATCGAGTACAGCCCAACCCTCGGGATTGTTCTTTGGTGGGCTTGGGTCGATTGCCCAATCAGAAGTCGCATTTTCCAAGGACGTGGACAATACGCACCCGGACAACCCAACAACGGTTGCGGGAAGGATATTTCAAACCACTAACGAAGGCGATGGATACCTAGCGCATGTGGGCGCGACTGTAGGACTTAGGCACACATGGGACTCACAGTTTCTAAGCGTGCAGCTCGAAGTCGCTACAGGTGCCGGACGCGTCTCCGGATTCGTTCCCGGTGCGGGTATTTCGTCCTCTCGGGCTCAATATGGCGAAGCTTGGCCTGAGACCTTTGAGGTGAGTCGTACGAACGAAATCGGTTTGGTCGCGAAGTGGGGACGTTCCACTCAAATGAACAGTTGGACTGCGATATCAGGCTGGTATGTACTGCTGGGAGCAAGGTTCGTGGTTGAAGCGGATTTTGAATTGAGACACCAGCGTGGCTGTTATATTCCGAGTGGATGTGAGGGTCAACAATTCCAATCCGGTTCTTTCCAATATGAAGTTGAAGATCGCACTTTTCAGTTTGGTGCAGGGCTGGAACACACGTTCAATGATCGTCTAGCCGCGCAGTTGGAGTTGCGCATTGAAACTCCTTTCGAGAAGACGTGGGTGGACAAGTTTGAAAACGACACAGTGCTTGTCGGTCACGAACTTGAACTGACCAAGTTGACTGTTTCCCTCAATATTTTGAGGTTTTTCTAAGTTCTAATTTGGCTTAGCACATGAACAAGAGCAACTGAATTTTGGCATACATTGAATACGGACAGGCGTTCGATTTCTTATCCTGACTTCGGCGGTTCAGTCGAGTTCGCAAGCTCAAGTAACTAATCCTTCACCTCTTGAACGGTGGACTGAAATGTAGTGCCACGTGCATGTGTTGAGTTGTTGTATATCAATGACATGTTCAGAGATGGCATCGAAATCAGAATTAGTAGAGACTTCGTGAATCCTTAAGACTCCTTTATCTGATCGACTGACTGTCGATGTAAACCCTTGCATGATCACTGTACGCCGACGTCACTCTCGAGAGCTGTGGCAGGAATGGGCTTGATCGAGCCGGAAGCCCGTTGATTTCTTCGATGACCATCTTGCCGTTACACACCGAATGCGGCATGTCTATGAACAGTCGGTCAAGCCTCTCGTCTTGGGGCTTCGCAAACACTTGCAGTTTCTTTCCTTGAGCCGTACAAGTGCAAAGTAGCTCGCCATCAACAAATCCAAGGTAATTACCCACTCGTCGATCAGGGAGTTCCGGCCATTCGACGCCCATGCCGCAAGGAGCAGCAGGGTCGTAGGCGGACAGCCACACTGAATGTTGCGACTTGGCCGCCAGTGCGTGAACCGCATCGGGTCTTGCGAATTGGGGTCCCGACAGCTCCATGAAGAAGATGCCAGATGTCAGTTCTCCAGAGAGCTCCATGATTCTCAAGGCGTCGAACAGAGCTCGCCATCGAAATACGCCTCCTTCTCGGTTGGCAATCTCTCGCGTAACGACTCCGTAGCGACTCAAGAGAATGCGAACTCTCTCCTTGGCTTCCTCAAGTTGCTCGATGGGATCGGAATCCGGTACTGACTCGCTAGTGTCGGTTCGATACCAAGTTCCAGGCCTCGAAGGTTGTCGTCTTCTTCTCACAAGCCTCCTGCGCAGGGTGCCATCGACGGCACCAGAGACTCCGACCCTGAATTTCCGCTCTGCGCCTGTACGAAGCGGAATGATGCTGTCGGAAGAGATTTCTCCACGCCAAACGGCACTCCAGAAGACCTCATTGAATTCATCCAAGAGCATCGAGCAGTTGCTTTGAAGTGTGGAGAACGTGTACTGCCCTTGTGGATCGACAAAGCCCTGAACCGGCGGCTCATTGTCCTGGCTCTCAGTCGGACCGAAGGCGAGATCATCTGGAAAGCCCATCGTGATTCGCTCTCGCTCGGTTCCACGCCAACACACCTGTTGCAGTTGCAAGCACTCCTCGAGTTCGTGCTTCGGAATGCTGTTGCAACGGGCCAACCACACGTCCTTCAGCCAATAGTCGATTGGTGCGCTGTAGCCCCGCAAGCGCTCCACGACATCTACGACAGAGTCCGCACTAGAACGCATCTTCGAGAACTGTTGCCAGCGTTCGCAGAAAACCGTCCAATTACGAATAGACACCGGTTCAACAGCGGATCTGTTGGAGAGTCTCTGGAGCCGTAGCAGTGCGTCGAGGTTCTCGCGATCACAAGTTCGCAGAGTGACTTCGTCTTCGACTTGAACGTCGTCCGTCAGTATTTCCCGAGTCACTAAATCCGAGAGAATGTCGATGACCTGCTTGCGGTCGAGAGGGATCAGAGCAAGAAATTCCTCTTGTGTGCGAGGGCCGTAGAACTGCAACGCATTGGCAACTGCTTGTGTAGGGTTGTTGCGTATCAACTCACTGTTCTCGGCATGAATGAGTCCCCGCCAGCCGGATTCTTCGATCACTTCGACATGTGATGGGATTTCGGCTTCCTCAAACCATTCCGTTTGCGGAATCCATACGCGGGTCTTGATCCATTCTTCAAGCTCCAGTGGATCTTCAGGCTCGTAACCGGGCATTCGTCGCTGAAGTTTGAGTTCGAATTCCTCGATCACGTTTGCCGTAATCGGGGGTCGCAGGCTCGGATCCCGAATTGCCGCCGAGACCAATTCCTCCGACAACTTGGAAGACTTTGTGCCCTCGGGCGAGTCGTCCGCATACATGTAGCGACCGATCTGGTCATACGAAATGTCCGAAGCAAACACGCTGGGCACGCTGTTGCGAACGACGATGATCTCGATCAGTCCGTCCGAAAGACGAGCTAGCACCTCGCGTGCCGCAATGAGATCGAACTCATCCTGGAGACAGGTGCGCCAAGTCTCCAACAAGACTGGGAAGTCGTCATAATCCTGGGCGGCCTCAAGTAGCTTCTTGGACTGCATGCGAGTCATCCACAACGGAACACGTTGATCGAAACGGCTCTTGTTCAACAACAACGAACGACCGGCGCACTCTCGGAATCTAGCACCAAAGAACCCTGAGTGTTCCAAAGCTTGCGCCAAACGTTCGTCGAGCCGGTCCGGATCGAGAAATCCAAGAATGGTCTGGACATCGGCTTGTTGCTTCAACTGAATCGCAATCGTGTAGTTGTCGCAAAACATGTCGGGTTCCGACCGGAAAGTCTCTCTCCATGCGGTGGACAGCGCCATCGTGATTGGACGGTTAACTCGGCCGCCCCAATTGGTGTGCAGGATTAACTGCTCATCGCTGGCTCCTGACACATAGGTGCCCGGGCCGCTAGCAAGCTGTTCAGCGATCAAGTTTTCCTGGTGAGGAAGCACGGTAGTTGCGTTGCGCTGTTGTACGAGCAGTTCAACCAAGTCTCGGGCCGCCGTTTTGTCAAATCCGCGGTTGTCGAGCAGTTCCAACAGTGCAGGCTGGTCGTCTTGACTCAAGAGTTCGTCTGCAGTCTTGAGGAATCGGCCTACCAGACTGGCGAAGTGGAAGTCTCGATCATTGAATTCGGAGCGAAAGAACGGAACCGCCGCTTCGGAAGTCGGGGCACTGCGCACCGAAACGTCGTTATGCGAAATCGATGAAATCGCCCATTGCTGCGATCCGAACGTCAGGTTCTGTCCGATCTTGGCTTCCCATACATACTCTTCGTCGAGTTCGCCGATCAGTGCGCCTGTATCGGCGTGACGCAGTCGGTAGTAGCCCCGATCGGGAATCGCGCCGCCTGAGGAATACAGGGCCATCGCTGCACTCTTTCGAGCCGAGATCTTCTGGGTTGATTGGTCGATGGCGATGCGAGGACGAAGGCTGCGAATTCTGGCATCTTCGAAACGGCCTGTGAGCATTCCGAGCACTCGATCAAAATCTTGACGATCGAGTTTGGAATAGGAGTAGCTACGAATCAGAGATGCGAATACATTGTCGGCACTGCAGCTCTCGGCAACCACTCTGGAGACTATGAGCTGAGCCAGCAAATCAAGAGGAGCTTTCATGGGTTGCAGTAGCTCGATGTCGCGCTCTTCGATGGCTAGTGCCAATGCGGCCGAATCAATCAGATCACGAGCATGTGTGGGATAGAGCTTGGCGCGAGAGACATCGCCAACTCGATGTCCCGAACGGCCAATCCGTTGCAGCGCTGAAGAAACGCTCATTGGCGTCTGGATCAGCAGGACTTCATCCAACGAGCCGATGTCGATGCCCATTTCCAAAGAACTGGTCGCGACGATTGCTTTGAGATCACCTGCCTTGAGTCGGGCTTCGACCTCTTCGCGAATTTCTCGAGACAAGGAGCCGTGGTGCGAGTACGCCGTGATCGAATCCGCATCGGAATTGAGGTCTGAAGCTATTCGTTCCGCCATTCGACGCGATTCCGTAAAGATCAGCGTCGAGTCGTTCGTTTGAATCGAACGGTGAAAGTCCTCGATCAAATGCGGCCAGATCGGTTGGCCGTTCTCTCTCGCTTGAGTCGCCTCGCTCGGAACGTGAACCGAGAGTTCGATCTGCTTGCTGGTGGTCGACGTGACTGTGTGGACTTTGCGTTGGTTGCCGTTGTTGTCGTAACCGCCAACGTAGTCCGCGACGACGGATAGAGGTCGAACGGTGGCCGAGAGAGCGATTCGTTGGAACTCACCAGAGAGATCGACGATGCGTTCTAAGGAGGCCATGAGCATTGATCCTCGTCGATTTTCGACCAATGCATGAATCTCGTCGAGGACTACCGCCTGCACGAGACCGAACAGTCGCTGACTGCGAGCGGCGGTGAGCATGAACAACAGACTTTCCGGTGTCGAAACCAGAATCTCGGGTGGATGCCTCAGCATCCGTTGACGGGCAGACTGAGGCGTGTCGCCACTCCGGGTAAGCACATTGATGGTTGGAAACGCAAGTCCCGCCGATTTGAACTCATGCTCCAACTCGGCAAGCGGTTCGAGGAGATTGCGACGAATGTCGTTGTTGAGCGCTTTCAGGGGTGAAACGTACACGACGCGAATCGCACCGGTGCGGAGCTCACCCTGGATGAATTTGTCAATGAACGCAAGGAACGCTGTGAGGGTTTTCCCGCTCCCTGTTGGGGCGGAAACAACCACGCTTTCACCGTTCGCGACGCGCGGCCAAGTTTGTTCCTGGATCGCCGTGGGCGATCCGTACTTGCGCGAGAACCAATCCCGAATGAGCGGGTGGAAGCGATTCTCGGCTACTGCGCTCGACTTGGTCACGAACGACTTAGTTCTTGTGCATCAACCATGAGTCAAGGAAGGTCTTGACCGAATAGCTCTAGTACCAGTCGTAATCGACTGTTCCCCCCGCATTGAATACGATGCGTTCGCCCGTCATGTAGGAGTTGTCAGAGGAAATCAGAAAGAGCACCAATTTCGCAACTTCTTCCGGCTGGCAGACATGTCCAAAAGGGGAAACAGAGTCAAGCTCCTTGATGTTTAGAACGCCTGCTCGGGCTCTCATTAGACGGCGTCCCATTTCAGTGTCAACGAGACCGGGTGCGATCACGTTTACGCGAATACCGTATTCGCGCTCCTCCTTCGCCACGGTGTAAGCCAACATTTCTAAAGCGGCTTTTGCCATGTTGTACGGTGCGCCATTCGGGATTGGTTCGCTCGTGGCTGCGCTCGAGACCATGATGATGTCCGCTCGTTCGGCATTCCGCATGTCTGGAATGAGAAGCCGACACAATGTATGTGCGGCAAACGCATGAACATTGACGACTCGGACCACCTCGTCGGGACTGGTTTCAGCTACTGACAGGCCGCGACTTGCCACTCCTGCATTGCTAATGAATATACACGGTGGTCCTAGATCCTCTGAAACATGGTTAACCAGCTGTTCGCACTCCTCTGGAACATCAATGCTGGCGGCGTATGTAGCTGCATGTCCGCCATGGGACTTGATCGCCTCGACGGTTGATTGGGCGGAGGCTTCGTCTCGACGATAGTTGACGGCAACTGAAACGCCTGCTTCGCCAAGCGCCAAGGAAATGGCACGGCCGATTCCTCTTCCTCCTCCGGTAACGAGCGCGACTCGCCCGTCGAGCGATGTCATTAGTGACCTTTGAACTGGGGGTCGCGCTTCTCCAGAAACGCTGCAACCCCTTCAGCGTTGTCCTTCGTGCTGCCTGCTTCCGATTGTAAGCGTGCTTCCATATCCAGTTGCTGTTCGTAGGCGTTGTGCCACGTGGCCCAGTACAAGCGTCGGATCATACCGAGGGACGCGGGACCTGCCGCAAGTCTCTGAGCGACCTCCATTGCTCCCTCCATCAAGAGCTCGTTGTCGTCGAACAATCTATTGACCAGACCCCATTCATGAGCCTGTTCTGCGGGCAATCTTTCCGCAAGCATTGAGAGCTCGATGGCGCGGCCCCATCCCAGTAATCTGGGCAACAAGAAAGTCGCTCCGCCATCCGGCACCAGGCCGATTTTCGCGAACGCCTGTAAGAAGAAGGCTTTCTTGGATGCGCAGACGATGTCGCCCATGATGGCGAAACTCATACCCACTCCCGCGGCAGCTCCGTTCACTGCGGTGACCAGTGGAATGTCCATGTCTCGCAACGTTAGGAACAGGGGGTGATAGCCGCCTCGCAAACTTCCGTCCAACGAACTGTCGGATTTCGTATCGACAAGGTTTGCTCCGGAGCAAAAGCCTCTCCCGACTCCGGTGAGCAACATGCACCGGGCACCGCTGTTCTTTCTCGCGATAGTCGAAACGACTTGCTTGAGTTCGCCGAGCATCTCGTTGCCGATCGCGTTCATCACTGTCGGATCGTTGAATCGCACGACGGCAACGTTTCGATCCATTTCGAATTGAATCTTGTTGAATTCCATGAATTGCCTAATATCCCTTCACTTCGACACTGCCGATTTTGCAATAAGTCCACGAGCAGTCGCTATGGATCTCACACCAAGCTCAATTGAACACTCTGACTTGAGCCCTGTAAAAGTCAGATGGACCGTCGATCAGTCCACTGATCTGAGCGTTCAGGAAGTGCGTCTTCTGGGAGATGGGTTTGACTTTGTCACGTACCTGATCAATGGTCAATGGGTCTTCCGATTTCCCCTTCGCTGGGAAGTCTCCGACACCTTCTTACGAGAACGCAAGTTGCTACAACAGCTTTCTCTGTCGGTTTCCACTCCGCAATACTCGTATTGGGTCGAGCGACCGGTAGGGTTCCCCATGCCGGTCGGTGCGTACCAGCTGATTTCTGGTCAATCCATGGAAATCCTTGTTCCTGAGGACCACGAAGTTCCCGATCTGGCTCGCCAAATAGGAGAGGTGCTCGTGGAACTTCACTCATTGGAAATTGAATCGCTCGCCGAACGAAGCGACACGGTTCACGATCCGGTGGCGGAAGCATGGGTCTACATCGTACAGCTGGAGGATTTGTCTGACGGAGAAGAAGATGCCTGCCTAGACTTTGTACGCCAGCACCAACGAAATCGAAATGACGTTGAATCCGTAACTATTCACGGCGACCTCGGTGTGGAACACATCATTACGAACAAGGGTGGCGTGGTGCAAGGAATAATCGATTGGTCTAACTGTCGAAGAGGCAATCGATTCTCGGATTTTGTCGGTCTGTGGGGTTGGGGCGGAGATGAGTTTGTAATGCAGGTGCTGGAGCACTACCATGCTCGCCCCAGAGCTCGGGATTGGGCGATGATTCGTACCGAAGGTCTGCTGTATTGCTTGATGCGCGGCAGCTTGGCTGTCCGACGTGAAGATTGGACTCAAGAGTTGTGGTTCAAACGACTGCGCAACCGCCTCGCGGAAGTGGCCGGAACTAACGCACTCGCAGAACCATGATTGGATGGAATCCATGTCTCAGACGGATCTCTCAAGTGCAAGCATTGTTGTTGCGCATTCAGTTGACTAATCCATGAACGAACTGTCGTTTGGTCTTGAACTCGCACGAGTAGATGACGCTCGGACACTGGCGATCATGGCTCGAGACGAAATCGAAAGTGGAACGGGATGGCGTTACACTCCCCGCGAAATGCGACGATTGATTGCAGAGCGTGAGACGGTCGTGCTCACCGCCCGTCTTGCAACACCGGAGAGTTCGGATGAGTTGATCGCCGGATTCGGCGTGATGCGCTACCGTTCGCAGGACGCTCACCTGATTCTTCTAGCGGTAGACCGCGCTCACCGACGAAAAGGTGTGGGACGTCAGATGCTTGCCTGGTTGGAGAAGACCGCCAGAGTCGCAGGAATCGAGCACATACACCTTGAAGTGCGACAGTACAACGCTCCGGCGATAGCGTTCTACGAAGCGTTTGGCTATCGAAAAGTTGAACTCATACGAGACTACTACCACACTCCGATCGGTACCACCGAGAATGCGTGGTCCATGAAGCGCACCATAGAGAGATAGTCGGGGTCGTCGCCAAATTGCGCAAGCCCGACCCACGTTGGAGTTTCGAGTCTCGGAAAACTGCGAATCAACCCAGTAGTTCTAATGCTCGGTCAATTAGCGGCGTCATGGACAGCTTCGTCTGCTCCCAACTTGGATCGGGCCGCTTGCCCCTTCGATGCAGGCTCAAATTGAATCCGGTAATGATTGCGAACTTGTAGGCGGCCAACGCGCGATACCAGCGTATGTCGGGCAATTCCGCACCGTACGCATCAACATAGAGTTTCGATAAGGTCTCTGGATCCTGAAAGGTTGGGCGAGCCACCGTTCCCTTGGTCCACGCAGAGCGGTCGCTGAACGTGCAGATCCATCCCACATCGTTCAATGTTGCACCGATCCCCGTCAATTCCCAGTCAATCACAGCTTTTAAGCGGCCGTTTGTGGTGTCGCAAAACAGATTGGAAGTTTGGAAGTCCCCGTGAAATATTCCGATGGGCGCGTCGCTCGGAAGTTTGTCCAATAGCTTCTTCCTACAGTCCGGCACTCCAGAGAGTAGGTGGGGGTCGGCAGCACGTTCATAGAACCGATCCCACCGAATGACATCTTCATCAAACGGAACTGGGTCTCCCAAGTACGGAGCCTTGCTCGGATCCACACGATGAACATTGGCTAGAGCCGCCATGACCTCCCGAGCGACGTCGAACTGTTGTTCATCGGTAAGTTGGGATGCCCATTCTTCGGGTCCCAGTCGCAACACGTCACCTTCAAGAAACGGTACGACGAAGTAGGGGCAATCGAACCACTGCAAGTCGTCTCCGGACCACTGAACGGAGCAATGGGGAACTTCGGTCCCATCCAAAGCGCGAAGTACTTCAGCTTGACGCAAGACGTCGGCGGTTCCGCGCCAATTCACGTTGGGTGGAGGCAGTCGAATGAACCAACGAGATTCGATTCCGTTCGATTCGACGCTGAAGCCATACGAGAATCCCGCATGACCGGGCATCGTCGCAACGTCGAACACGGTTGCCGAGTCGTCTTCGAAGTGATGAGCACAGAACGGCCCGAGTCGTTGTTGAAGTTCTGCAACGTCCATGGTTCAGATTGGGGCCGGCCCCGGATACTTGTCTCGTAGCAACCGCTTCAAGATCTTGCCGGTCGGATTGCGCGGAATGGACTCCTGAAAGACGACGCCTTGGGGTAGTTTGTAACGGGCAACTTTCTCTCCCAGATAGTGCATGACTTCGGTTTCCGTGAGCGACGGGTCGCGTCGGACGATGATTGCGAGAGGGCTCTCTCCCCACTTGTTGCTGGGTTGTCCAATGACTGCGCTCTCAATGATCTTCGGATGGGTTTGAAGTATGTTCTCGATTTCCGCTGGATAGATGTTCTCGCCACCGGAGATGATCATGTCTTTGATTCGATCTTCAATGTAGAGAAACCCCTCTTCGTCTAGGCGTCCAACATCGCCTGTGTGGAGCCAACCGTTTACCAGCGTCTTCGCCGTATCTTCCGGTCGGTTCCAATACTCGAGCATCACATGATTGCCTCGCACAAGGATTTCTCCTGGTTCATCGGCATCGCACTCAGAACCGTCCGTCCGCACGATCTTTACATCGGTATGGAAGAAGGGCTTTCCGATTGAACCAATCTTGCGAATGGCGTCTTCTGCCGCAATCACGGATCCAGGTCCACAAGATTCGGTTAACCCGTAGCAGGTGAGTAGTTCAATTTTCAAATCAGTGTAGGCATTGATGAGTCCGGGTGATACTGGAGCTGCACCGGTTAAGAACCATCGAAGAGAGGAGTAGTCGAATCGCGATTTGTCTGGTACGTCCAACATGAAGTTGAGCATCGCTGGCACTGCCAGTCCGGTCGTAATCTGTTCTTCTTCGATGAGTTCCCACACGCGTTGTGGCTCGAAGTTGCGCATCAAGATCGAAGTGACTCCCCGATAAACCATGAGAGTCAACGGGGTCAATGCTCCAACGTGGAACAGCGGCAACGCGGAAAGAAATCGGTCGTGCTCACGTAGATCCATCGTCGCCGTGAACGTTTGGATTGCGCTCGCCATCGTTGTATGCGAGTGAACAACACCCTTGGGCAATCCGGTGGTGCCGGACGTGTACATGATGTAGAGCAGGTCGTCATCCCCGATGTCGAGATTGGGATCGACATCGGACCCAGCTTCTCGAATGTGTCGATACGGCTTAGCGAACGGAACTATCGCCTCGCCTCGTTCGACCTGCAGCCACTCTCGCATTTCGATAAGCGATGCTCGGCTGTGCAGAGTTTCAACGACTTCGCTGAACGTGTCTTCAAAGACCAACAGGGAAGAGCCGCTGTCTTGAAGAATGAACTCCAACTCATCGGGCACCAGCCGCCAATTCAACGGAACGAGGATTGCCCCTATCTTTGCAAGAGCGAAGTAGACCTCAATGAACTCGAAGCAGTTCGTTAGGAGTAGGGCGACTCGATCACCCTGCTTGACTCCCCGGCTCAACAGCGCATTGGCGATTTTGTTGCTTCTTATCTCGAGTTCTGAGAACGAAATGCGTTCACCCGATTGTCCGTCGACGAATGCCTCACGATTGGCTGACAACTGTGAGCGACGTGTGAGCCAGTTACCGATGTTTTGCTTCAAAGGTCGTGATCGAAGTCAAACCTGCTTGCTTGTCGATTTTATGTACACGCATCAGTCGCTGATGCGGCGCGAGTCTCACCCCACTGACAGTCGCCGGACATGAGCAATAGCCAGAATTTCGATCCGAATGAGCGAGGATGCTCAATGTGTCGCAAGTAATCCAACGCTTATATCAGTCATAAAAGCTTGAATTGGTGAACAATTCGGAATACGCTGAGATTCGCAACCCTGACTGAAGCAGAGTGAACACCCAGCAACCAAGCGAGATCTCGACGGCACGTGATCGGGGAAATGCCGACATCCGACTTCGAACTAGATCAGAACCATGTCAACTTTGAACATTCGCAACTCAAGAATTCTTCTTGTCGCTACAGCAACCGTTTCGGTCTTGGGGATGGCTACTCTCGTCGCATCGCAACAAGAATCTGAACAGGAAGACGACTCGGACGTCTACTTTTTGCAGGATGTTCACGAGGATGTGCGCGCTCAATTTCAAGAGATGAAGGCAGGCCCGCAACCGACTGGCATAAACGATCCGACGCGCACCAACTGGGAGATCAACGAGCAGGTTGCGGGTTTGCTGTTCAGCGACGATTCGGCGGATGTTAATGAAGGTCTGAGTCTGCTCAACGAGTACTCGGAGTTCGTGTATTGGAACAAGTGGATAAAGCTAGGGCCGCTGGGTTCGCGATCATTTGGCGACATCCCTGGCCTCAGGGAGGTTTTGATTGCGCTGTTCCGCGAGAAGGTGGACGAGTCGGGAGGCGAAATTCCCCGACTTAAATTGCCTCGCGAAGTCGACGAAGCCGAGGAACGTGAGATTCTTCAGGATCCAGAGAAGTTTGAAGAGTGGCTCAACGAGGGAAATCCTCCCGTCTGGACCGAGATTCCTGCCATATTGGCTGCCATCTTTCCCGGAGATCTCGATGTACATGATTTGATTTGGGAAGTCCACGATCCTGCGCAGCCGGGGACTACCCTTCTCATGCTTGAGATGGGTGGCTTTGTAACGCCTGAGGCCACGGAGTTTCGTATCGAGAGACTGTTCATGGAGAACTTCGTGAATCCGAGCGAGGGAACCATTAGTTATGCATTCGAAGCGGCGAGGGGATTGGGTGTATGCCAGAGCGACGAGGGGTTTGAAGCGCTAGTACGTAGGCTAAGTCTGACATTAGACGCTGTCCTGGCTTCGTTTGTTGTCGAGGCTATCGTCGCGTATGGTGCTCGAGCCCTGATCCATCGCGAACGACTGGAAGAGATCGGGAAGCAATTTGGGGTCTCCGCGGACATGGGTGAATCGCAACCTCCCGAAGAAACACTTGGGAGCTACAACACACGAGCTCCTAGTTGGCGTCTGTATTTCGCTCTGAGGAATCTGGATCGACTGTCGAAGTTCGAAAAGCGAGTTCGATCAGCACTTCCCCCACCGCCGGTCGACCGAAATCCGGAATCGACCATCGACTCCGACGGTGCTGGCGCACTCGAGCCGGATCCGAGATCAACAGATATTGAAGCAGGAATCGATCTGGACGGGGAAGCCGAGGTGAGTTCCTTGACCTATCAGATCGAGTGGGACAAGCGCATAAGCCAGCGCGAAATGTACCTAACGCTCGAACGGGACGAAGGCGGGAAGTATCGGGGAGCCTGGACCGACAGCGACGCCAAAATCCACGAAGTTCGAAATCTCAAGGTAAAGGACGGCAGGTTTTCGTTTGACTATCAGCCTTTCCAGGATGACATCGACTTCCTGCACCGAACCGACGGAGTGATCGAGGACGACAAGATCACGGGCAGACAGTATGTGACGGAAACTCCCGATATCTATGCACGGACTTTCTCGGGACACCTGAAGCCGGAGAATCCGCCAATCGCACAGCCTGTCGCCATCGAACCCTTCGCTCCACTGAGTTGGGACGACGGTCTGGTAGATATCTTGAACAAGGCCAAAGTCTGGACCGACGTCAGCAAAAGGTTTTTCCAATGCACTGATCGTGACGGAGAACGGCGTGGACTTCGAGTCGAATTCGACGACGATACGAATGCCGCCGGATTGCTGGAATTGCTCGCCGAGAAGAACGAAGGCGTTCGCGGCAGAAGGAATTGGCGAGATAGGCTCGCAAACGCCGGTCAGCTCCTCCCTGGTTGCGAAAGGTTGGAGCTCGTCTTCTATCCCGTTCGAGTGAACCGCACGGATTTCCGACTGAGGGTCGGCATGCAATACGAGCCAGTCCAGGGCAACTCGACTGATGCAACCAAGAATTCGCCTGATTTCGACGCCGGTCATCCCTACCAGTTGACACGGGTCGAGCTGGCTACGTCGTCTCTCAATATTGAATATTCGAAGAACGTGATCTTCAGAACGTACTGGGACCCTTATCACGGGAACACGATGCTCGACGCCGATCAGAAGGAGACCTTCCTGACGCGGGACGATCTGTACGGCGACAGAAAAAGATATGGAAACACGTTCTCGCATACCGCGGAAGTGACGTTTGTGGACCCGGTGGACACGCGATTGTGGATGAGGTACTTCTACAACAATGGTGAATACGCCATTGATGAGAGCTTGTTGCTGGACAATGATGTGCAAACGTCACGCACGATGGAGATTGTGTTTTCGCTTGGGGAACCCAGACGGTAGCACTTTGAACAGTCCTTATCAGCAGACATCCAGTGTGTAGAGAATTTCCCTACAACACAGTAAGCAAATGGGTTGTCGAGCAAGCTAGATCTGACTAGGGTTCTCCTGCTAGGTGCAGACGCGAACTCACTGTCGATTAAACAGACCACTAGCACGCCTCAGCTGAAGTCGAACGTGCACGTCGAGTCTGCACGATCCACGATTGTCGAGTCAACAACAGAGTCTCACGACCCAGCGTAGGAACAAAGCCCCTAGTCGCAGTCTCCGAGGTTGCCAGCGACGAGGCCGGAAGTCTCCCCAAACTTCGTCTGGATGTGTTTGCAATGTTTTGCTACAATCTGTACAAACCTGTACAACCGAAATGGATTTTGGGTTGCACGTAAAGGATGAACAGTACAGTGGAACAACAGCTCTACAAGATTGGTGCGGTCTCTCAGAAGACGGGATTCTCCGCGGAACGCCTTCGTCAATGGGAACGACGCTACGGACTCGAACCCGCGTATCGGGCTAACCGCACTCGCTACTACAGTACAGACCAGGTAGCAAAGCTGATTCAAATCAGGGGTCTCCTTCGTCAAGGCCATACGATCGGTCAGTTGTGGTCTCTTTCTTCAGAAGAGCTTGCCGAACTCTACGACACGCAATTTGCTCCTGAAGATGCAACTTCCAGCGTCGTGGTATTGGTGGGTCCCAGAGTTGCCGAGCTCGAGGCAAACAGTGCATCGGATCTCTGCGAGGTAGCTCGTCGGATCGTCAGCATCGAGGAACTCGAAAAAAGTTTGGACGATTTGCCACCATGTGACGCGTTTGTGGTAGAGATTCCTAGCCTCGACGCGAGACGTCTCGAGGATTTGAGCAATCTGTTGCCGGGGCTAGTTGTTGCGGTCTATCAGTTCGCAAGCAAGGTTGACCTCGAAGAAGCACAGCAGTCGAACTTGATGGTTTACCGATTGGGGGAAGTCAAGTGGTCAGACCTGGCGCATCGGCTTGCTGAGACTTTGCAGCGGACGAGACTTTCCGGTGGCGGAGCAGTTCACTTTTCTGAAGAAGAGCTTGCGCATCTGAGTCGAACTCAAACGAGTGGCAAGGTCGCGCCGAAAGATCTGGTTGACATCGTGCGAACCCAGCGCGCCTTGATCGAGCACATTCAGCGCATCGGAGACTGCGCATTCGACGTGGAATTGGCCGGAATCGTCCAGCTGTCAGAAGCGAAAATGGAAGAAGCGCTGAAGTCGCTCGTAGACGAATATGAACTGTTTGTTGAAATTTGAGCGAAAATAGTGTACAGTACGAAACATAAACACGGTTGTAATCTGATCGCGTTTTGTTTAGTATGGGGTTTGAGGGCAAGAAACCAGTGACGCAAGTCGTGATGAAGAACCAAACGAGCACGCTCTACATGGATGTCTCGAGCGATGGCCCGCTTGGTGCTTCGTGTCGGAACGGATTCCGGCATTTCGTTGACTGCTTCATCACGCAGTCAAGCTTTCCGCGGCGGAAATAGACACAGGAAGTGCAAAGAGCCATGGAGGTCGTACAGAAACACGGATGTTTCCTCGACGATATGGATAGGCTCCTATTTCCGTCGTACTGACTCGATGCGCCACGGAATGGCGCATCGACATCTGCAGTATTGTATCCAATTTGACCGATGTGCAAAACCATTGGTTCAATTCCCTTTCGCTTAACGCTGGTACTTCTCCAGATCTCCCGACCTTGGCGGCGGTGGATTTCCGCCCGGATACTTCGGTTGCCGCACATGTATACAACTAACTGACAAGAGTTGTCGCTACCCTCTTGTTAGAAACGGTTTGACTCGCATAATGAAGCAGTCAATCCACGGTCGTCAGCTATGCGGCTCAAGTCCATCAATCTCTCCGGATTCAAATCCTTCGTCGATCCAACGTCGATTGAGTTGCCGCACGACATCAGCGTTTTTGTCGGCCCGAACGGTTGCGGTAAGTCCAATGTAGTCGATGCAGTCCGACTCGTAGTTGGCGAGAGTCGTGCAAGTCAGATACGAGGCGACTCTCTCTCCGACATCATCTTTAACGGAACGGAATCCAGATCACCAACCGTCCAAGCAACAGTCGAGTTGCTCTTCGACAACACCGTTCAGTCGATCACCGGACCCTACGCAAGCTATTCGGAAATCTCGTTGCGGCGCGAGATCTTTCGGGACCTACAGTCCAAGTTCTATCTGAACGGACGCGCTTGTCGTCGAAGGGACATTCAAGACTTGTTCTTGGGATCCGGATTCGGTGCTCGCAGCTACGCAGTCGTCGAACAAGGATTCATCGGACGGCTTGTGGAATCGAGTCCTGACGAATTGCGCTCCCACATCGAGGAAGTTGCGGGAGTCTCCAAGTATCGAGACCGAAGGCGAGAGACCGAGCGACGCATTGCCGCGACGAACCAAAACTTGGAACGGGTTCGCGATCACAACGCTGAACTGAATCGTCAAGTGGCGCGTCTTGAACGACAAGTGCGAGAAGCAAATCGCTATTCGATTCTCAAGGATCGAGAGAGATTGGCACAAGCCAAGCTGATTGCGTTTCAGATACGTCAAGTTGATTCAACAATCAATGATCAAGATGCGCGCGTTCGCAAGTCCCAACTAGAACTGCAGCAACATCAGACCGAACTTCAGAACATTCGAACGACGTTGGATGGACTACGAAACGAGGAGTCCGAAGTCAACGAGTCGTTCAACGCCGTTCAGGGCGAAGCGTTTTCCGCTCGCGCCAAGAGTGGCCGCATCGAGGAAGAAGTGGAGTCGCGACGGATTCGCATCAACGACACGCAGACTGAACTGACAGCACAGAATGAGCGACGGCGCAAGTTGATAGACGAGCTCAAGAGAGATCGACAAGCGCTGCTTGCGATTGATCAATCGAAAGATGAGCTGGAATCGAACAGGAACACGGCTCGCAATCTGGCGTCGAGTGCAAATGAATCTGTAGAGAATGCCCAAGCCGCCTTTGATCAGTGGCAAGTTCGGTGGAACGAGTTGGCCTCAGAAGCAGGAGAGCTCGAAAGAGAAAAGCAATATGCCCAAGCGGTAGCGGCTAGCAACTCATCAATGCTCGACGAGCTCTTTGAACGACGTCGAGTGAACATGAGAGCTCTCGAACAATCCGAAGTTGACGACGATACACAAGCGCTAGAGACCCAACTCGCTGAACTCGCTAGTGAACGCGAGACCGAACAACGAAACCTCGCGGACACCGAAAGAGAGTTGACGGATCTGAGGGCTAGCAATGAGACCGATGAAGCATCGCTCCGAGAATTGGAGCAGGATCTGCTTTCAGTACGGGATCAATTGACTGCCAATGTTGCGATTCTGGACTCAGTGGTCAGTGGTAAAGGCACTACCGGGGAAACCGAGCTGGATTTCGGTTTGGGAATGCAAGATCAACAACGCTTGCTTGAGCAAATTGAAGTCGAAAGTGGTTGGGAGAAAGCCGTCGAGACGGTGTTGGGTCCAGACATCGGAGCGATTACGGTTAACGCACTTCGAGACATTCACGAGAAACTCGATGAGCAATTGATGGATCGTGCGACAGTCGTCGAACCGATCAGCGACGGAGTTTCGCGAGACCCGCGTTCGTTGTTGTCACACGTTTCGAAAGGATCAGAAGTTGTTGCCGCGGTGATTGGAACAGTCTTTGCTTGCGACAACTTAGAGCAGGCGTTGCAATTGCAGCTGTCGCTCCGCGCGGGCGAGCGAGTCGTCACAAGAAGTGGTATTTGCATTGGCAAACACTGGATTCGATTCCCGGGTTCGGTCGAGCAAGAGAAGAGCTTGATTGAAATTCGTGAGTCCACTGAGATATTGAGAACACAACTCGCAAGTCTTCAAGAACAATACGATTCGCTTCGTCAGAAGATTCAAGATCGCATCCATCGACGCTCAAAACTGGGCGACCATGCACAGGTCGTGCGAGATCGTCTACAGGAATTGGCCGCTAGGCACGAGTCGTTGCAACTTCAACTGCAACGCAATCAGATGTTGATAGCGGAAGATCGTGATCGTCGAGTGAGAACGAATGAGGAATTGCAAAAGATTGACTCGCGTATTCGCGAACTCCAAGCAAGTTCGGCTGAACAAAGCCAACGCGTCAGCGAATCGGCGGACCGACTCGCAAGATTCACTGAACTACGCCAGCAGTTGGAAGCGGAGCGGGTTGAAAACGCACAGAGAGTCGAGAGTGCTTTGAGTGAAGCTCGAACGCACGGGGACAAATACCGAGAGTTGGACGTCCAATTCAATACAGCCATTTCAAATCGCGATTCATTGCAACGCACATGTACTCGATTGGAATCGGACATCTCCGAACTCGACCGACAAATCGGACGAATGGGCGCAACCATCGAGACACTGGAAACTGAGTTAAGGTCGCTCGGGACTCAACGAGAGGAGGCATTGCGCACATACTCGGAAGTAGATGCTCGATTGCGTGAGATTAGAACTGCGCGAGATCAGTTGACGTTTCGAATACGCGAAAACTCCGGCAACGCAGTGCTTACCGAAAAGATGGTCGAAGACAAACAATCGGAAGTCGAGACGGAACGCGAACGCCAAATCCAGCTCAATGCTGAACGCGAACACTTGATTCGCGACTTGGTTCCTACACAGCATTCTTTCGATGAAGCATCTCAGCATCTACACGACCAGGAAGATGGAACAACCCTGCAACGAGCCTTGGATCGCATTACCAACCGAATCAACAGATTGGGTGCAGTCAACCTGGCAGCCGAAAGCGACTTGAAAGATCTCACTGCAGAGCGCGACCTTGTTGTTCAGCAAATCGAGGACTTGGAACTATCACAAGAGACGTTGCAGAGCGCTATTCGAAAGATCGACCAGGAGTCGCTGACTTTGTTTCAAGACACCCTGGAACGTGCGAACGAGGCATTTCACAAAGTATTTGGAAAACTGTTCGGAGGTGGCAATGCGGCTTTGCAACTAACCGACGAAGACCCTCTGAACTCAGGAATCGCCATGCGAGTTCAACCTCCCGGAAAGCGGACGAAGAACGTCAACGCGTTGTCAGGCGGAGAAAAGTCTCTCGCCGGTATTGCATTCATTTTTGCGATGTTCGAACTGAACCCCAGTCCGGTGTGCGTACTCGACGAAGTGGATGCCGCATTGGACGATTCCAATGTTGAGAGATTTATCAAACTCATCAAAGAAATGTCTGACTTTGTACAGTTTTTGATAATTTCTCACAATCGGGCTACAATGCAAGTAGCAGAATCCCTAATCGGGGTGACCATGCAGGAAGCAGGTGTGTCTCGATTGGTTTCCGTGGACCTCGAACAAGCGCTCGAGACCGCGACTCAATGAACAAAGGGATTCCCTACAACAACACTGCTCGAGGTGATAGATATGGATGTCTTTCAAATTGTGACTTTGTGTTCGCTCCTTGCCGTCATGTTCATAGGCGTAACGAGCTACGGCTTGTTTCGGAACTGGCAGCGCAACCAACTCGAACTTGATCTTGCCCAAGCCCCTGACCGTGAGGTTAAAGCATCCGACTGGGAAGTGTCGGAAGTTAGGGTCTACCCTCGCAATGCGAGCAGAACGCAAGGTGCTGCTAGTTTGGGGACACGAGACTCAGCGACGCAAGCGGCGACACAGTCGTTCGATGCTGCGCTAAGCAGATCGGATCTAGCTGGCTTGCGTGCCACACGTCCTGGAACGCAAACACGATCGGATACGCCCAGCTCTAGTTGGTCGAGGCCAGTGGTGGCTCCGTCTCAGCAAACGAACAAGACTGGCAAGAGCAACCAACCCGCCGTACAAACCGAACTCAATCTCGGTACGTCGGACGAAACACCAACCGTCCAACCGGTTAAGGGATCCTCGGAGAGTCGATTGTCGCGGAAGTCGCCGAAACGCACCAAGCGCACCAAGGCCGCGCGGGATACCAAGAAAAACGGATCCTTCAACGCTGTAGCGTCCAAGAACAAGACTGCTTTGGAGTCCGAAACAGACTTCGTGGCCATATTCGTCATTGGCGAACACGACATGGCGTTTCGCATGGACGAAATCAGTAGATTCCTGCTGGCAAAGGGATTGCAACTTGACTCAACCGGTTTGTTCTGTCAGAAAGACCGCACGACCGGTGAGGTGGTCTTCAAGGTTGCCAATGTGTATTTTCCGGGCACGTTCGATACACAGAACATCGAAAACACGCGTACTGAGGGAATCTCTTTCGTCATGAAGCTGTCGATGGTCGCCCATCCGGTCGTTGTGTTTGAGCAGATGCATGCGATAGCCAATGCGTGCTCGGAGAAATTCTCTGGCACGTTGAAGGATGAAAACTTCAACAAGCTGAGCAATCAAACTCTTGCCCACTACCGACATCGCGTCTCTGTCCACCACAGAAAGCAGTTGACGATCAACGGCTGACCTTATGGTCTCGTTTAGGATTCGATGGTCGAACGGGAGCTAGCAGAGCGTCTGCGCGCACTTCGCCAAGAAGTCGAGCTGCACGATCATCTTTACTATGTCCTAGACAGTCCACGGATCACCGATTCCGAGTACGACAAGCTCTATGACGAGCTTGTCGGCATCGAGACTAGTCATCCCGATCTAGTAACCCCCGACTCGCCCACTCAGCGAGTTGGGGGGAAGCCCAGTCAGAAGTTCCAAACCGTCGATCATGCGAGACCCATGCTCTCGCTTGAGAAATGCACGGAGTTCGACGAACTTCGTAGTTGGCTTAATCGAAACGAGCAGTTTCTCGATACGTCCATCGATGAATTCGTGTGCGAGCCCAAGGTCGATGGCGTTGCTGTCAGTCTTCTTTATCAAGACGGCGTTCTCGTAAGAGGTGCCACTCGAGGCGATGGTTCGGTTGGAGAGGACATCTCTGCCAACGTTCGAACAATTCGCTCCATTCCCCTGCGATTGCGGGGGAGTGACTTCCCGTCGTCGATTGAAATTCGAGGAGAGGTCTACATTCCTCTGGACCAGTTCAACGCATTCAATCTGAGGGCGATCGAACAGGGTGAGAAGCCGATGGTGAATCCTCGCAATGGAGCTGCTGGAAGTTTGCGCCAGATCGATCCCAACGTTTCGGCGAGTCGGCCTCTGACGATGTTTTGCTACTCGATTGGAGCCGCCAGCGAAGATTTTGATCCGAGCACTCATGCCGAGGCTGTTGAAGCAATTCGCTCATGGGGCTGTCGGGTCAATCCCAAGGTGGAAGTCGTCCAGGGACTGGAGAAGTGCAGCAACTACATCGAGGGAATTCGACAGCAACGAGTCGATCTTGCATACGAAATCGACGGAGTGGTTATCAAAGTCAATGACTTGGCGTATCAGCGAAATCTTGGAAACATGTCGCGCCGTCCGCGTTGGGCCATTGCGTACAAGTATCCGGCCGAGGAAGCCTCGACGACGCTAAATGGCATCGATTTTCAAGTGGGACGAACTGGAGTACTGACGCCGGTCGCTCGGCTAGAACCTGTGCAGGTTGGCGGGGTCACCGTGTCGAATGCCACCTTGCACAACATCGATGAGATTGAGCGGTTGGATCTGCAGATCGGATCGAAGGTCGTCATTCGACGCGCTGGAGACATCATTCCCCAGGTCGTCCGGGTCACAGAATCCGGAACTGACGTTGTTGTTCCTCCCGATCAATGTCCCATTTGCGAATCCAAAGTCGTAAGACTTGAGGATGAAGTTGCGTTGCGATGTCCGAATGGCCTGCAATGTCCGGCTCAATTGAAGGCTTCAATTGAGCACTTCGCTTCCCGTCCCGGTCTCGATATCACGGGACTCGGAGAAAAGCTGATCAGTCAGCTGGTGGACTTGGAGTTCGTGAAGAACCCGGCTGATCTCTTTCGACTGACGGTTCCTCAGTTGTCTGAAGTCGAACGGATGGCCGAGAAGTCTGCGGCCAATGTCATTCAATCGATTCAGGAGAGCAAGACAACGACATTTGCTCGCTTCATTCACGCACTTGGCATTCGTGGTGTAGGTGAGACCACTGGAATGACTCTCGCGACTCGATTCCAAACATTGCCTGCTCTAATGGACGCAACGCTAGAGACCCTCGAAGATCTTGAAGATGTTGGACCGATATTGGCGGCCAACATTCGTGCGTTTTTCGATGACGAGCACAACCGTGAAGTTGCACTAGACCTAGTTCAGCAGGGAGTCAGTTGGCAGATGGAAGAAGTGCCGACGGATCGTCCTTTTGAGGGCGAAACGTGGGTGTTGACTGGCACACTCAACACAATGACTCGTCAGGAGGCGAAGGCCTCGCTGTTGCGACTAGGCGCGAAGGTGGCAGGTTCAGTCTCGAAGAAGACGACACGCGTTGTGGCTGGCACCGAAGCTGGAAGCAAACTGACGAAAGCCACAGAACTCGGTGTGCCTGTTCTTGACGAAAACGAGTTTCTGAAGTTCATCCAAGACAGATCTTAGGCTGATTAGTGGCTAGCTAGCAATCTTCGTGCCGAAAAAGGCAATGGGTGCTCCAGGGACTCGATCTCGATCCCTCTAAGGGCAACCATCCTGGATCCAATCTCTTTCTCGATGCGCTGTTACTTGGCGAAATCGTCATGAAGGAGGCAGCTGATTGATGTATTTCATAAACAGTATGAACGCTAGTAAGAACGCCATAAGAGCTAGGAACACCCAATTCCAGCGGTTTCGCAATTCAAGCTTCAAGACCTCTCTCCAACTGAGATTCTCGTACTTTCGAGCTTGGTATTCCAACCACTCTCTCATATTGCGATACTTGGGCTTTTCCTCCAAGGGCGAATTGGGGGCTTTGTACGGATTCTCTTCTTGCAACTCTGTCCCATCCCTTGAAGGGCTCTGTTTCTCTTGCATTGGGTTGGTTGTTCAGACATGTCAATCATAGCGATTGAGATCTCGTCGGACGTATCACGTTGAGTCCGTTCAATCTGAAATCAGACCGTTCTCGCACATCCTGCGTTTATCATTTTCAACTCTACTTTAACCGACTAGTTGAGAGATTGGAATGCAGTTGCAGTTTTCCCGAGATGAATTGTTGAGCGACGTCGACTACGTGAAGAGAAACGAAGTCGAAGGTCGCCGAATGCACGGGGGATTTGATCGTCACGGCACCTATGTGCCACCGCGTTCCAACGGACGCGCAGTTGCCATTGCGAATTGGACCTCTGCTTTGAGAGATCGAGGTGGGGATCTCCTTGAAGCTGATTCGAGCTTGCTCGTTGGGCCCCGCATGCCCAACGTAGAGCAGCAACGATTGCTAATTCGAGAAGGGATGTCTCGGGTCTTCTGGAATGGTTTGACAATCACAGGCAAGATCGAAGGTCGTGGTCGGATGCTTGCCACCATGCCGATTCCCAATATGCAGAACTATTTTGTCGAAGACATATCCGACATGGCGATCGCTCACTTGGATAAGGGGCTCATGTGGGCTCACGGAATCGACGAAGGTGGAGAGCCGGAGAAAGGCATCGGCGGGCACGACGTGATGTGGTTTGTCGCGCGTGACTTGGTGTTGGGAAAAGATGCTTGGCCGGATGCCGAACCTCCTGAAAGAATCGCTCGACAGGATTCGCCCGAACGACGTATGCCGCAAATTGCTGTCGAGATGGAAATGCTGCTGTCTTTCTTGATGAATCTTTTGCTGATTGAATTTAGAGCTGAAATCGGCTTTGCAGCGACCCAGGAAACACTGCGCACTCCAGGATTGTTTCCAGATCGAACTGAGAAGGCCGAGTTGGCAGCGGAAATCGTCGAACGGATCCGAACGGACGAGAAAATTCACGTCGAATCGCTTCGTCTCTATCTCGGTGAGATCGCCTCGCTCCACATTCGGACGGTCGACGGCGGTTCGGTCTTGGGTACGGAACTCATTCAACCGTTCTGGGACGACCTAGTAACTTGGGCAACAGTCGGTCAGCCGGTATTGGCAGCTCGCCAAACCTACGATGCGATATGCGACCTCATTGAGGAACTTCCCGAAGGAAAGCGAGTTCAACAGGAATTCGACGAACTGACGGACCACGGAGTATTCGAAGAGGAAGCTGCGTAGTCGAATCTTTCGACTCGTTCCGATGCTACTGGGCCCAGTCGCTGACTGAACCCGAGTCAGTCGCTGACGTCGACTCGAGTGAATCGCGGATCACGTCGCTCGACAAACGACTGAACGCCTTCCTTAAAGTCATCTCTGGCTAGACTCTCGTCCATCCAAACAGTCGACTCTTGCATCGCCGGCCCGAGCTGCTGATTGAGGTGTCGAAAAACCTGTTTCTTCATCGTCATTATCGAATTGGGTGCACAGTTCTTGTTCAATTCCTTGAGAAACTGAACGGCGTCGGCGACGCATTCTCCCGGCTCACTCAATCGGTTTGCAAAACCAATTCTGAACGCTTCTTCCCCATCAAACTTGCGCGACGTCCAGAACAAATCGAGAGCGTTCGCGGGTCCGATGAGACGAGGCAGCATCCAGCTAGTGCCGTGTTCCGCAATGAGCCCTCGCTGCGCAAACGATGTCGTGAGACGGGCATTCCGATCAACAAATCGCAGATCCATAAACGTTGCGTAGCTGAATCCTAGTCCTGCACAGGCTCCGTTGATTGCTGCGATCAACGGTTTGCGTAGCCCGAGAAAGTACGTTGGTCCCAGTTTGAAATTTGGGTCGTCGTCTGGATTTCCAGGGTTGGCGTTCAAGTGTTCGTATCCCTGTCCGAGACGACGGCCGGCTTCGGACATCTTGCCGAGGGCGTTCATGTCCACTCCCGAACAAAAGCCGCGTCCAGCGCCGGTCAATACTGTCCCGATCACGTCTGGGTCCCTTTCCGATTCATCGAGAGCGTGCCGAATCTCAGCCTGCGTGAGATCCGTCAGTGCGTTGAGCGTCTCCGGTCGATTCATCGTGAGAATGGCCACCGGGCCGTCGATTTCGTACAGGATTTCGTCGTACATTCGCAGATCTCGGATCGAATTGGAGAGAAAAGCATAACCGCACAGTTACTATCTCGTTATTGAGGTCGTTGCTAGTACATGTTCAACGTTAGAGGGCTTCTCGTCGCGATGCTCTTCGTCGTCGCTGGAGGCTGCTGGTTGGTCTACGACTTTGAATTGGGACGAAACTCGGCTCAGTTCCACTTTGACACGAAATGGCAAGACGAGCCAGCTACGCTCGTCCGCTTCAATCGCATTTATGAGCATGTCGAGTCGCACTCGACTGAAGCCAAACTACAAGACTCATTCGTCGAACTCGCTGAGATGTTCCGCGGAGTGCCGGTCAGCATCAATGTCTCAGATTCAGTCGGCCAATCCTTGCCTACTGACAGTAAATGGAACAGTATCCAGCTGGCTCATTTCACGCTGGGAAGCGATATCGCAAAACTCGATGTGAGTGCCCAACTTCGATCCCATGCGTGGCAGTTGTCTTCGGTCATCGGTGCTTCGGTGTCTGTTGTCTGTAGCGGAGACCTGATTGTCAATCCACAACAGAAGAACATGCTTGTGTTCTTGGAACTCTCCGATCTCACAAGACTTCCTCACATCTCCGAGGTTCTAAGCAACTTAGGAGGAAGAGAAGGCAAGCTGTTGGACTTGAGGCATGCTGTGACCATTCGTGGGAAGAGACACTTCAATCCAAACTTGGTAGCCAACATTGGCTTTGAGACTGAAGACAGCATCGTGCAATGGGCGAAGTCGGTAGCTACGCTGTCTCGGCTTGCATTGCTGGATCAAGACCTGAACAAGATCGAGTTCTTCCCACTACGATTGAACTGATAAGAAGACAGGGTTTCTCGTATATTCCGGTAACAGCCGCGCTCGACTTTCAAGTCCCATTGAAACGAACCGAAACAGTTAAAATCCATTTTGGAGGGCTGAATAAGCCCGTATAGCTCTCGGAGTGAATCCACCTCCCGATTAGGTGGTTGGGATGTCAAAATGACCTTCAAGACTGCGGGATCCGGTGGAGTTCTCCGAGTGCTTGAAATATCGAAGGAGGCTGCTCGCAACGAGGCAGAAAACCAGACATGCCGATGATTCTCAATGAAGATCAAACCATTCTTCGCGATACAGCATTGGAGTTTTGTACGGAAAAAACGCCGATTTCTCAGTTGAGAAAACTGCGCGACGAGAACAGTGAAGACGGCTTTGATCGAGACACTTGGAAAGCCATGGTTGACCTCGGTTGGGCAGGAATTCCGTTCCCAGAAGAGCACGGGGGAATGGCATTCGGCTACAAGGGTTTGGGTGTTGTCACCGAGCAGATGGGAAGAACGCTTGCCGCTAGTCCTCTCTACGCGACAGTCTGGGTATGCGGAACAGCAGTCAACATCGGGGGAACCACTGATCAGAAGAACGAATTGATCGGTCAAATCTCCGCCGGAGACCTGCTCATGGCTCTGGCATTGGAAGAATCACACAAACACAACCCCTACGGTGTAGCCACGACCGCAACTCAGAATGGCAGTGGCTTCAAGATATCGGGAAAGAAGACGTTCGTATTAGACGGCCATGTTGCGGACAAATTGATCGTTGTCGCGCGGACTAGTGGAAGTGCGGGAGATCGAGATGGCTTGACACTCTTCGTAGTTGACCGCCAAGCAGACGGAGTTTCAGTCACACGAACCAACATGGTTGACAGTCGTAATGCGGCGAACATTGAGTTTTCAGATGCATCGGTTGGTTCGGACGCAGTCTTGGGCCAAGTTGACGGCGGTGCGGACGTCTTGGATCGAACCCTTGACATTGCGAGAATTGGACTCTCGTCGGAAATGTTGGGGTCGGCTCAGGAATGCTTTGATCGAACAGTTCAATACTTGAAGGACCGCGTCCAATTCGGTGTTCCCATCGGTTCGTTTCAAGCCCTCAAGCACCGAGCTGCGAACATGTTTTGCGACGTCGAGCTCTCGAAATCCGTTGTGCTGGAGTCGTTAACCGCTTTGGACGAGGATCGAGATGCCGACGAAGTTGCCGTATTGGCAAGTCTCGCCAAAGCCAAAGTGGGCGAAATGTTCCACACGGTTTCGCGGGAAGGAATTCAGATGCACGGAGGAATCGGAATGACCGACGAATTCGACATCGGATTCTTCATCAAGAGAGCCGCAGTCACTGAACAAACGTTTGGCGACATGTATTTCCATCGTAATCGTTATGGCGAGCTGCAGGGCTATTGATTCCCCAACTCAAGATCCACCTGGAGTGATGCCTTCAACTGAAATTGGTACCAATTTGCCATGAGTGATTCAGCAACCGAAGTGTGGAGTGAGAGCGCTACCATCCAAGAGCGCTTTGCTCTCAAGAACGAGGATGTTCTAAGCCAGTACACAATCGATCCGTATCGCCGAGACGTTGACGACATTCCCATCGACGAGCTGGATCCCACCCATCCGAGTCTGTTTGAAGCCGACACGATGTGGCCTTACTTCGAACGTCTAAGAAATGAAGATCCCGTTCACAAGGTTCGGGACACGATGTTCGGTACGTATTGGTGCGTAACCAAGTACCAAGATATCGTCGAGATGGAGAGGAATGTCGATGTCTTTTCTTCCGAACAACGGTATGGGGGCATTCAGATAGGAGGCCAGCCATACGACACCGACGCGCCGGACGCACAGTTCAACCTTCCGATGTTCATCATGATGGATCCGCCGAAACACACTGAACAGAGAAGCGTTGTTCAGCCCATGTTTCTGCAGCGACCACTGCAAAGCTTGAAACCGATGATTGGCGACCGCGTCTGTGCAATCCTCGATTCGTTGCCAATCGATGAGGAATTCGATTGGGTCTCGAACGTGTCCATTGAATTGACCGCACAAATGCTGGCTACGTTGCTGGATGTTCCTCAAGAAGACCGAATGAAACTCATTCATTGGTCCGATACGGTTCAGAATGCGTCGAACCCAGTGGTTTTCGATTCGATTGAGGAAGCGTTTCGAGAGTTGTGGACTTGCCACGCCTATTTCTCGGAAATCTGGGAAGAAAGGAAGCGGGAGAAGAAACCTGAGAACAACCTGATTTCGATGCTGGCCCACGGTGAAGCTACCAGGGACATGAAGCCGAACGAGTTACTGGGCAATCTTCTGTTGCTGATAGTCGCAGGCAACGACACAACTCGCAATTCGATCAGCGGAGGGGTTCAATTCTTCGATCGCTATCCGTCTGAACGGGAGAAACTTGCAGAGAATCCCGACTTGGTCGCCAACGCAATCTCGGAGATCATCCGATTTCAGTCTCCTGTGGCACACATGGCCAGAACCGCTCTTTCGGATTACGAGCTCAACGGAAAGTCAATCAAGGCGGGAGACCGGCTGGCTATGTGGTACATCTCGGGCAATCGGGACGACGAAGCCATTCCGGATGCCAATTCTTTTCAGATTGATCGCGATTCAGCCAGAAACCATCTGGGGTTCGGATTCGGAATACATCGATGTCTTGGATACAGATTGGCTGAGATGCAGTTGCAAATTCTGTGGGAGGAAATCGGTAAGAGATTCGAACGCATCGAGGTAGTTGGCGAGCCCAAGTACGGGTTCACGAACTTTCTGCACGCCGTTCGAGAATTGCCGGTCAGACTGCACGTCCACTAGACAACGTAAGCCCCCGGAATATGGGCTCGAGGGTTCTTACTTCAGCAAACGCGTTGCAAACGGCTTGGTGTAGTGCGTCAGAGTTGCACGCTCCCTAAAATTCGCTCTAGCCTCCTCGGGAGGCTGACGCGAGATCTGCCACGAATTGAGCCCGTCGTACCACGTAACGAGAAGCATCAAGCCCTGTTCCGTCGATCGATTTGACTCGCAGAAGAGTGCTTGCGGAACGGCTTGGTACTGGTCCGATTTCTCAAAGTACTTCCACGCATCGGCTGACAGCTGTGCGATTCGATCTACGTTCTTGTTCTCGACTCCGAAGAACCGAAACACATACAACCCGTCACGTTTAACTGGACTGTCATTGGTTGGACGAGCTGTCGGCTCGAGCTCGATGGTCCTTACAGCCGAAACATCGTCAAGGTTGCTCAATGTGGAATGAACATTGGAGTTCTCGCCCGTACAGACGAGGAAGAACTCATCGGACCCCAGACCAAAAAGACCAAAGAACGCGCCCCATCGCTTGGCCGAACCCAAGAGCGCATCGTCATCTTTGGAAATCTGCTGATAGACGGGCTGAAACGTCCCGGTTGTCTTGATGTGGTGAAAAGTGAAGGGCATGGACAAGCATTCTCGAACCAGTTATGGCAAGTGTAACTGTCCGACCGACACGACAACGTCTCTAAAATCTCGCAGACGGCAATGAATGGTTCGGACAGCAGTTGCACCCGTCCAAGAAATTTGTCGAAGTCAATGGACTTCGGATGGCTTACGTCGAAATGGGATCTGGCGATCCCATCGTGTTGCAACACGGAAACCCTACTTCCAGCTATCTTTGGCGCAACATCATGCCAGCGCTGGCGAAGTTCGGTAGATGCATCGCAGTAGATCTCGTCGGGATGGGAGACTCGGACAAACTAGCGGAATCCGATGCTGGCCACTACTCGTTCACCGAGCACTTCGGCTATTTTGAGCGTGCGCTGGAGCAGCTTCAAGTTACCAATTCGATTGTGTTTGTCGTTCACGACTGGGGTTCAGCACTTGGATTTCACTGGTGCACAAGACACCCGGATGCCGTCAAGGGAATTTGCTACATGGAAGCCATCGTTCGATCCTTGACTTGGGATGAGTGGCCGACCGAAGCTCGCCGAATATTTCAGGGATTTCGTTCTGAAGCAGGGGAGCAAATGGTTCTCGAACGCAACCTCTTCGTCGAGGCTGTGTTGGCTGGATCAGTGCTGAAGCCTTTGTCGGATTCGGACATGAACGAATATCGACGCCCGTTCATGGAAAGGGGAGAGAGCCGACGACCGACGCTGAGTTGGCCACGCCAGATTCCGATTTCAAGCGAACCCCAAGAGGTTTGTCGACTGGTGGACTCCTATGCTGATTGGTTGCGGCACAGCGAAGTTCCCAAGCTGTTTGTCAATGCTGAACCAGGAGCGATCTTGGTTGGTGCTCAACGAGACTTTTGCCGATCATGGCCGAATCAAGAGGAAGTCACAGTGAATGCTGGTCACTTCGTACCGGAAGATGCCCCGGAAGCCGTCGCTGATGCACTTGGACAGTGGCTTGAACGACTTGCCTGAGAGCCTTGCGGAAAACATATCGCTCAATCCAGGCTAGTTGCCGTGTCAAGAGCGAAGACTCACGAATCTCACTGAAGAATGTGGAATAGAAGGAAAAACCATGCTTGAACGATTCAAAGTTCCCGAAGAGGTCGCAGTACGCGTTGACGAGCAGGTCATGCGCCAAGCTGTTGAAGGTATTTTCAAGGCATTTGAAATGCCGAATGCCGATGCTGAAGCCTCGGCCGATGTCCTGTTGTATTCGGATATTCGAGGCATCGACTCGCATGGTGTATCCAACATGATGCGAGCCTATGTTGCGGGCTTTCGCGCACAACAAATCAATCCTAAACCAGAGATGAAGCGCACCGTCGATCATGTTGCCGCCATATCGTATGACTGCGATCGAGGGCTTGGACTAGCTCAAAGTCGAGAATTGATGCAAACCGCTTGCGACCGCGCTCGCGAGACCGGAGTCGCAGTAGTTACGGCCTACAACGGCCGCCATTACGGACCGTCAGCGTACTACGCGCATGTTGGTGTGAACAACGACATGGTCGGGATATCCATGACTGCTGGCGGTCTATTGGTAGCTCCGACCCACGGTGCAGAACGACTGCTAGGTCTAAATCCTCTTGGAATCGGAGTTCCATCCAATAAGGAACCTCCTTTCATTTTCGATGCCTCCATGAGCAGCGTCGCTGGGAACAAGATCGAACTTCTTCGTCGAGTCGGCGGCAATGTGTTGCCTGCTTGGATTACAGATGGTGAAGGAAATCCCATCATGGCCGAGTCTCAGGTTCCACAGGAATTCATGATGCTTCCTCTGGGTGGAACGCGAGAGATTGGTTCACACAAGGGATTTGGGTTGTCAATGATGATCGAGGTACTGTGTGGGGTACTCCTCGGCACTGGTGGTGGTCCCTTCCGTCGAAAGGGAGTTGGGCACTACTTCATGGCCTACGACGTTAGCAAGTTCACCGATCTGGATGTGTTCAAGAACGACATGGACGACTACCTGCGAGCGTTGCTCAATTGCAAGCCCGCTCCCGGAGAAGAACGAGTCGTCTATCCCGGAATTCCCGAGCACGAAGCGGAACTAGATCGCCGCGAGAACGGCATTCCCTACCACCCTGAAGTCATACAGTGGTTTCGCAAGACGACTGGCGAGTTGGGCGTGGAACACCAGTTGCCGGAGTAGTTTCGTGCATTGCCAGGCTTTTTGAGCGACTCGACGCTCACTGGATCAATTCCGTTGCATGTAATGTCTTGACCAATGGCGGAATTTGCATAATCCACAGTTCAATTATTTGAGGTGAACCCATGTCTGTTCAAGAAGGAGATCGCATTCCCGAGGCCGAGCTGCACGTTATGAGTGGCGGAAGACCGAACGGTGTAAACACTACGGACTTGACCGCCGGCAAGAAAGTCGTCATTTTCGCCGTTCCAGGTGCATTCACACCGACTTGCTCTGAGCAGCACTTGCCAGGTTTTGTTCGTCTGGCAGACGAGATCAAGGCCAAGGGTGTGGACGACATCGTCTGTGTTTCAGTTAACGATGCATTCGTAATGGATGCTTGGGGAAGGGATCGCGACGCGAGTGCAATTACGATGGCTGGCGATGGAAACGGTACTTTCGCAGAAGCTTGTGGTCTTGTCATGGACGGGAGTGGCTTCGGTTTAGGCACACGTTCGCAGAGATATGCGATGGTCGTCGAAGACGGCGTGATCACGAAGCTTGCCGTCGAAGCTCCAGGTGCGTTTGAAGTGAGCAAGGCAGAATCCATACTGGATTCCCTGTAACGCAATTCAGCATCCGAGCCACTACAGTCCGTTCACTGCAATGGCTTGACCCTTAGTTAAGGCCCTAGGTACCGATGGATCTGAAGATCTACGGCTTTCCGCAAAGCCGTACTTTCCGCGTTCTGTGGATGGCGGAAGAAATCCGCCTGGCGAAAGGAATCGACTACCAACACGACGGCCGGATTTTCTCGTCTGGACCGGAACGCGACAAGTTACTGTCGCTCAACCCCATGGGACAGGTGCCGGTAATTGAAGACGATGGCTTCGTTCTGCGGGAATCGATGGCAATCAATCTCTACTTGTCCAAAAAGCACGATTGTCTGGCGGTTTCAACCCCTGAACAGGAAGCTTTGGCGTGGCAGTGGTCCTTTTGGGTAATGACCTCAGTGGATTCAGTCGTGTTGGACTATCTGCGTTTCAAATTGGGAATTCTCGGTGCGCAAAAGGACGAGCAGCGCACCAGAGAGCTCGAAGTGCAACTTGCGAAACCAGTTCAAGTGTTGAACTCTGAGCTCGAAATGAAGAGCTACCTCCTTGGGGATGAGTTCTGCGTTGCGGATCTAAACGTGGCGAGCGTATTCGTCTGGGCACAGCTGGGCCAGCTTCCGATGGATCATGCGACGCATTTGCAGGATTGGCTTTCGCGTTGTCTCGGACGAGAGCCTGCTCGATTGGCGCAGTCGAAGACCTAGCACTCGATCTTTCGAGTGCTAGTGGTCAGCTTCGACGATTTTGGTTTAGAGTCGGCCTGAGGCAGTTGCTGTGTCTGCAGACTTGATAGCGGTCTTTAGCGAAGTCATGGATCGAACCCACGGCTTCGAACTACCAACCTCTCTGGACACACTATTGGCTGCCCTTTCCGCAAGTGATCGAGTCTCGTAGATTCCGAGCAATACCACGTACATGACTTTCGACCCAGCGGCGATTCTCGCGCCTCGGGGTTCGACCAACCAGTCGTCGTTGTCTTCGGCGTACTTGTTAGCTTTGTCGATATCTTGAAACGCCACTAGCTGAACGGCGAAGAACCGGTCGGGTAAGTCGACAATGCGAGTGGGCGTATCTGGCTGATAGGACAGGCGAAGATATTCGGGATCGGCGCTGGTGTCCCGCGCGGGCGGACTGCTGTATTGCTCGTTATTGGTACTCGCATACTGCTGAGGCGTCGCGGGGTCATAGCGGTGAACGCGGACTTGATTGGGTTGCAAGTTCTGAGACTGAACCTGACTGGTGTCTCGCGGAGCCCCGGCTACTTGCGTTGCTCGATCAATAGCTGAAGTCGTTTCGTCTTCAGTTACTTTGCGGCACGACCAGTCGCCATTCTCGTGCGAACCAGTGCAAACCCATTGGCCTGCGGAATCGGGGGAAGTTCCCGCTTGCTGCGGTTGCCGAAAAGCGAAGCAACCAGAAAGACAAACAGCGAGAACTGCGATGAGAATCCATCGGAACGTTTGCATGAAGAACCTCGTAAACATCCGTGTTGAGATACGTTCAGTGTCGATGATACCATTTTTTGAGCCAAGTTCAGGCGTTTTTCTGAACTCTTGAGTATCTGGTCAACGGTGCTTCCTAACATGTGCTCGGTGTACTCGGCACGGAATGGTAGCTGAGTGCCGTAGCATCAGGCAACGATTTGTTAGCTGACGATCGGAATCCATCGAATTGGCGGAACCTCGCCTTCGACTGTTAGGTGTCGGAAATTACTTGCGGAAACAGCAAGACTTGAGCGAGAACGAATCGACCGAATTCGTTGGCGCGTGGATGGTTGTGCTAATGTATGCGCGATTTTGGGTGTGAGAGCACTTGTCTACTGGAGGGCTTCGCGCAATGGCCATAACAGTTGAACCTACAGATGCCACGTTGGGGGCATACGTGTCGGGTATTGACCTCGCGAGACTGACCGATCGAGAAGTGGATCAGATCAAAGAGGCTTTTCTGCAATACGGCGTGCTCGTATTTCTTGGCCAGCATGTGACAGAGCAAACGCAGGTGTCGTTTTGCGAACAGTTCGGACGGATTGAGCATCTTCGTCAAAAGACGGCTTACAAAGCATCAAATATCTCAAACGTTCAGCGGAATGGAACGCCTCTGAGCCGCGAAACGTTTGCGACGAGCCTGCTTAAAGGCAATGAAGGGTGGCACACCGACAGTTCCTACATGCCTTTGTCTGCCAAGGCTTCTTGTCTATCTGCTCTCGAGGTCCCACCGTCCGGCGGAGGGACGGCTTGGGCCGACATGCGAACGGCGTACGACGCACTCGGATCCGAGATGAAGGAACGCATTGCGGATTTGTCTGCACTTCATTCTCTGTACTACTCGCAATCTGTGATCGGGCATCACGCCAAAGTGGGATCGGGCTATGGATTTCATACCAAGGGTGCACCTCTCCGCCCGCTGGTCAAGATCCACCCAGAAACTCAACGCAAAGCTCTGTACATCGGGCGCCATGCGTATCGCATACCTGGAATGGAAGACTCCGATGCCAAGAAACTCTTGGGCGAACTGCTGGAGTTTGCGTGCCAACCACCTCGAGTGTACGAACATCGTTGGCAACCTGGAGATATGGCTATTTGGGACAATCGATGCGTACTTCATCGCGCGAGGCCGTACGATGTATCGGAACCCCGCTCGCTTCGACATGTCAGAATTGCGGGCGAAGTTGAATCTGAATCGGCACCTACCTTTTCGGATGACCTTGTGGTGTCCCAGGAAACTGCGGCGTGACAAGATAGATTCGATTCAATCAGCTTGAGTCAGTTGGATACGGAAGCGAACCCACTCACCCAGAACGGAAACCTCGATTCGAAATGTTGGCAACGCTAGATCAGTTTGAACGAATCCCGCGCGTCCTGCGGCTGAACATCGCAGGTCAGCCGATAGGGTGGATTACGTGGCAATCTGCCGTCTGTCTCTACACTCGTGAATTGGTGCGCTGGACCATGGGCGAGTCGGTGTTGCGTATCCGAGGCGGTTATTCCAGAATCGACGGAACTCGAACTGTCGTTGACGTCAACAGCATCATTGCATGCGATGGCGAGGTTTTTGAGGGAGTCAAGACTGTCCCTCCGCTGACCAACCGAGCACTGTTTGCCCGCGACCAGCACATGTGCATGTACTGTGGCTTCAAGCAGCCAGACTCCAATCTGACTCGCGACCATGTAGTACCCAAGTCGCTTGGCGGCCGCGATGTCTGGGACAACGTAGTAGCTGCTTGCAAGCGATGCAATCATCGCAAGGGAAATCGACTGCTGGAAGAGTGCGAATGGGAGTTGTTGGCTCTACCCTATGTGCCGAATCTACCCGAATACCTCGCATTGACCAACTCGGGAAGGATTTTGGGAGATCAAATGTCCTTCCTCGAGTCTCAGTTCAGTTCCGGCCATCGCAAACGCAGCTCGGTGGAAACACGTTCGGTAGTAACCACTAGCGTCTAATGGCGAGCACGTTCAGCACGTAGGCCACGCAGCAGCTGACTCGTTCGGCCGTTCGTAAATCGAGAAACTCGTTGGGTCCGTGTGCGTTGGAATGCGGACCCAGCACTCCCGTGACCATGAACTCGCATTGCGGATACTGATCGCCGAGCATCTTCATGAAGGGAATGGTTCCTCCCGTTCCCATTCGCCGATACGGTTTGTCGAAGAAACTCTCGGAAGCTGCGTTGAGAGCTTTATCCAGCCAGGCTTCAACGGGTTTTGAGTACCAACCGGATTCGGCAGCATCGCACTCGAATCGGACCGCTGCGTTGTCCGGCGGGTCGCGCTCCAGTTCGGACTGAACGAAGTCAGCGCACTTTCTCGCATCGGCATTGGGTGGCAATCGGAAAACCATCTTTGCAGACGTGAAGGGACGCAAAGTGTTGCCGGCCAGATCGGGCTCAGGTGCACCGCCCAAACCAACTGTACCAAGGCAGGGTCGCCATGCATTCGCAATCAACAGATCCTTGAGGTCTTCTGTGCTCGCTTGATTGGGATTGGCCCACGGATAGCGGTCAACAACGGTTGTGCCGAGTGTCTCGGCGACTTCGGCGCATTGCTCCACCGCCCACGACGGGATTTCAGTGTTCAGACTCTCACTTAATCTGCCGGAGTCTTTGTCTTCGATTCTCTCGTAGAGCGAACGCAGGACTCTAAAGCTCGAAGGGACGATGCCGCCCGCCGCACCGGAATGCACACCCTCCTTGAGAACTTCGACGGTCAGTGTCCCACTGAGCATTCCTCGAAGCGATGTCGTTAGCCACAACTGGTCGTAGTTGCCGCATTCGGCATCCAAACAGACAACCAGATCCGGTGTACCGATTTCTTCCGAGAGCAGTTCGATGTAGTAGGGCAGGTCGAAACTGCCGCTTTCCTCGCATCCTTCGATGACTATCGTGCATCGGGGAGTGGCGAGATTTTGCTGCTGCAATGCAGAAAGTGCCGACAGGCAGGAGAAGAGGGCGTAGCCGTCGTCTCCGCCTCCTCGTCCATAGAGGCGCCCATTCTCGAGAACAGGGATCCATGGTCCTTTTCCCTCATGCCAGCCTGTAAATTCCGGTTGCTTGTCGTAGTGCCCGTACAACAGTACGTTTCCAGACCCATTGTTTCGAGCTGCCACTTCAAGAAACAAGAGCGGTGTTCGACCGGGGAGTTCAACTGTGCGCAAAGAGAGCCCTTCGATGTTGAATGCATCGACGGAGTCGGCAAACAGTGACGCGGCCTCTCTCATATACCCGTTCGCATCCCACTCGGGATCGAACACCGGCGAAAGATTTGGAATGCGGATGTACTGCTTCAGCACATCAAGAATCTGTCCCTTCCAGCGACTTTCAATGGACTGTCTGATGTTGGCTACGTTCATGTTCTTGCCCTAATGTGCCTCATCCGGATTGGCCGAAACGGTCTCGGAGAACCGACGCTTATAGGTCAGTCGATCTTTCAGCGACGGATTGTGGACCAACGCGTTCCATTGCGCGTATCCTCGATTTCAATGCCGCGTTCAGCAAGTTCTTCGCGGATCGCATCCGCTCGTTCAAAGTCTTTGCTGGATCGCGCTTCATTGCGTTCTTCAATGAGTTGCTCAACTGACTCTGGATCGAGTTCTTGCGGCATCTCGAAGTATTGGGTGGGAGACTGGTTCAACAACCCCAGCAACCATCCGCCTCCCAGTAGTTGCTGACGTAGTTCCTTCAGCTCTCCCACATCCCGAGTCTTGAGGATTTCACTAGCGATTCCATGCATCGCGGCGATTGCGTTCGGGGTATGAAGATCGTCTGCGAGTGCATTGACTACCGACTCCGGAAAGTCCTCGATTGGCATCGGCAGTATTTCTGCACTGTTCTTTTCTTCGAGGTCGGTGCATTCCGAAACGTGGCGCAAGGATCGGTACAGGGTATCGACGCTTCGCCTAGACTGCTCAAGGAGTCGTTCGTCCCAGACTAAGCTTTGGCGATAGTGTCCGCTCAGCATCGCATAGCGAATCGTTTCAGACGCATGGTTGTCCCGCAAGTTACGGATGGTCAGCACGTTGCCGAGGCTCTTCGACATTTTTCGACCGCCGAAATTGAGCATTCCGTTGTGCATCCAATAGTTGACGTATTCTGCTCCGTCTTCGATGCAGCAACCTTGAGCCAGTTCGTTTTCGTTGTGAGGGAAGATCAAGTCGCTTCCCGCGCCATGAATGTCGATGGGCGCACCCAAATGCTCGTGAATCATTGCGGTGCATTCGATATGCCAACCAGGTCTTCCTCGACCCCACGGACTGTCCCATCCGGGCATCGTGGAGTCGGATGGCTTCCACAGTACGAAATCTTTGGGGTCGTTCTTGTAGGGAGCGACCTCAACTCGCGCACCGTCCAGCATGTCTTGCATGGATCGATTGGATAGCTCTCCATACTGGTCGTAAGCTCGGACATCGAACAGCACGTGCCCCTCGGCCTCGTAGGCGTAATTACGTTCGAGCAGACGTTGGATCATCGAGATGATTTTGTCGAGAAGAAGGGTGGGTCTGGGCTCAACATCAGGATCCAAGACATGGAGAGCTTCAATGTCTTCATGAAACGCATCAATGAAGCGTTTCGTTAGTTCGAAATACGGTTCGTTGTTGGCTCTTGACGCATCGATGATCTTGTCGTCGATGTCGGTAATGTTTCGAACATAGGTGACCTTGGGGTAAACAAGCCGCAAAAGTCTGACAAATACATCGAAAACCACAGCGGACAATCCATTGCCGATGTGGACTCTGTCGTACACGGTAGGACCACATACGTAGACCGTTACATGGTCTGGGTCGATTGGCTCAAAGAGCCGTTTACTCCTTTGCTTGGTGTCGTAGATGTAGATGTTCATCGTCGTTCAAATGGCGAAGTTCAAAGTGCAAGTCGAAAGACCTGCACTTCAGAGCAATTTTTCGCGGATTGGTTCCGACTAGGAGCTTGAGCCGTAACGCTCCTGCAGGTATTGGAACACTGCGCGCAGCGCCATGGCTTCGCCTCCAGACGGGTGGGCGGGACGAGCTTTGGTATTGCTTCCCATGAGATCGAAGTGCGCCCAGGGAATCTTGTTGACGAAGTGCTCGAGGAAGAGGGCGGCCGTGATTGCTCCACCCTGAGTTTCGGTTCCGATGTTGGACAAGTCGGCGAGGGACTTCTTCAGCGAACTCCGATAGCCGTCGTACAGAGGAAGTCGCCAAATTGGATCCAAGACCTGATTTCCCGCTTCTAGTAACCCGTCCGCGACATCGTCGTCATTGCAGAACATAGCGGAAATTTCCGAGCCGACAGCGACTCGCGCAGCTCCTGTCAGAGTTGAGAAATCAATCATCAGCTCCGGTTTCGATTCAGCGGCGAGTGCCAAAGCATCACAGAGAATCAATCGTCCTTCGGCATCGGTATTGCCCACTTCGACTGTGGTTCCCTTGTAGGTAGTGACCACATCACCTGGATGGTAGGCGTTGCTCGACACGGCGTTTTCCACCGCCGGGATGAGCACTCTCAGATGAACGTTCAGCTTGCGATACATGATGAGTTGCGCCAAACCCAAAGTAATGGCTGCACCCGCCATGTCCTTTTTCATTTCGCGCATTCCGGCTGCCGACTTGAGATCCAAGCCTCCGGAATCGAAGCACACACCCTTGCCGAGAATCGCGATGCTCGGTGCAGACTCGTCGCCCCATGAGAAGTCAAGAAGTCGAGGCTCTGAAACACTGGCTCTACCTACCGCGTGAATCGTTCGAAATCCGCCTTTGAGCAGGTCATCGCCACAGGTGGTTTTCAGTTCGACATCGAATCGCTCGCAAACAGTTCGCACTGCTGATTCAAGCTGATCGGGTAGCAGATCTCCCGCTGAAGTGTTGATGAGGTCTCGAGCGAGATTCATCGAACTCAGTTCATGGTCAATGGATTCGTGGGACGGATCGATGAATAGCCGTGCTTTTTCCTCTTTGTCGGGATCCTTCTTCTTGTACTTTGAGAATTCGTAGGCACCCATTCCCCAGCCGAGTCCCAACGCATAGACCTCTTCAGGCACACCATGGTCGAGCACGTAGTCACCGGCCGGCAGTCGCTTCGCTAGCGATCCGATGCTTTCCACTGTTACAGTCTTGCCGACTCCGGCGATGATTCTGCGCGGGAAACCGTTTTCATCAGGCACGGTAAGGAACTGATTGGCGGTTCCTTTGAACTTCGATCGTTTCAACCAAGCGAGGACGATGTCACTCTGCTTCTCACGCCACTCGTCGAATCCCTTGGATGAGACAAGTTCGATCGGTGTGGCGTCGCTGGATTCTGCGAAAACTAGCATGGAGATTCCTTTGTCTGAATGGCGACAGGTTGCGAATACTACTTTAACAACGGCAAATCGTGTATGGGATCGATTGGACGCAGTGTCTAGTGATTCAGTTTGCTTACCAGTTGATCCGCTCGGTAGCTTGAGCGAACCAGGGGACCCGAAGCAACGTCGATGAACCCGAGATTCATGGCAATTTCCCGATAGCGTTCAAACTCATTGGGGTGAACCCAACGTTCGACAGGCAAGTGGTTCTTCGTGGGACGCAAGTACTGGCCTAGAGTGAGAAAGTCGACTTTATTGTTTCGCAAGTCTTCAAACGCTTCGACCAGTTCATCTTCAGTCTCACCGAGTCCGAGCATGAGGCTTGACTTTGTCGCAACTCCCGAGTTCTTGGCATAGTGGAGCACTGCCAATGTCTGGTCGTAGCCGGCGCGCGAATCCCGTACGCGAGACGTGAGGCGTCGAACCGTCTCAATGTTCTGAGCGAATACTGCTAGGGGTGTGTTCACGACAATATCGACTGAATTGAAGTTCCCTTGAAAATCTGGAGTCAACGCCTCGATGGTTGTGGATGGACTGGCATCATGGATAGCTTCAATGCAGGCTGCATAATGAGTAGCGCCGCCATCCGGCAAGTCGTCCCGGTCGACGGAAGTCAGAACCACGTACTTGAGGTTCATGAGACTGACGGCCTTCGCACTGTTGGCGGGCTCGTTAGCGTCAAGCCACTGGTGTGGATTACCGGTGTCGACGGCGCAAAAGTTGCACGCACGAGTGCAAACCGATCCCATCAGCATCAGGGTCGCCGTACCGTTGCTCCAACACTCGCCGATGTTGGGGCAGTGCGACTCAGCGCAGACCGTATGGAGGGAGTTCTCCTCGACCAGAGATCGAATCTGTTGGTACTTCGCGCCCTGTGGAAGGTGAACTCGGAGCCAGGGAGGCTTTCTCGGTCTTGCATCGATAACGACTGTCGGGAGTAGCTTATTGCGGACTCGGCCAGTTACGCCGTCGCGAATCGCGACAAAACCTTGAGGGGTTCGATACTTGGTTCCGCTGCGAATCGAGTTTCTCATGGGTCGGTGCGGTGGGCCAAGTTCCGGTCAGTGCTGAAATGGGCTATTCGAATATTACCGTTAGGGGGTTGTTAGTCCAATTTGGAACAATGCTCGCCTGAACGTCGTGGAGAGTGCGTACCTTGTGACCCACTTGACGACAGCAAAACAGTTCAACCCGTAGACAGAGGCAGACCTATGGAGAGAAGCAAATCGTGAAAGCACTTCAAGCAGTATGTGAAAAGATCGTCCAATCGAGCTGGTTCACCTATGGAATCACCGGGATTATCGTCGCCAACGCCATCGTCGTTGGCTTGGATACGTCCGACTACTTGGCAGGGAAATTCTCGGTCGTATTCGAGTGGGTCAATCTGATCGTACTGGTGATCTTTATCGTTGAGGCGATGATCAAGATGGTTGCGTTCTATCCCCGATGCCATCACTACTTCAAAGACGGATGGAATGTATTCGACTTTGCAATCATCGTGTTTTGTCTCATCCCATCGACGGGAGAACTGGCAACGATCGCACGCTTGGCGCGAGTGCTCCGGGTGCTTCGAATCGTCTCAGTGCTCCCACAGCTTCGTGTGCTGGTGAATGCCCTCATTCACTCAATGCCGGGGATGTTCAACATTGTCTTGCTTCTTTCGATTGTGTTCTATGTCTACGGAGTCGCCGGATACCACCTTTTCCACGAAGTTGACCCGACTCACTGGAGCACGTTGGGGATTTCGCTGCTTTCCCTGTTTCGAATTGTGACCCTTGAGGATTGGACAGACATCATGTACAACGCTCTCGATCACTATTGGTGGGCGTGGGTGTATTTCCTGAGTTTCGTTGTGCTCGGTACCTTTGTGGTGATCAATCTGTTCATTGGAATCGTCATTACGAACGTTCAGGATGCCCGCGAGAAGTCGTTGGCAGAACTTCGCAAGGACATGCATTCGGACGAAGTCATCGCCGAATTGCAACGAACGAGAGACGCGTTAGAGCGTGTCCAGGAGCAACTGGAGAAGCAAAAGCCTTAACGGTTGGTCTTCGAGTTTTCCAGTCCTTTCACATGCAGTCAGATGTGAGAGGCTGAAGTGGACTCGCTTCGATCAGCAATCAGCCTGACCCAAGAAGGAGCGACTAGAAGGAGGCGTTGTTCGGAACTCGGGGGAACGGCGCGATGTCACGGATGTTGTCCATGCCGGACATGTAGAGAACGAGCCTCTCATATCCCACACCGAATCCTGCGTGAGGCACTGACCCGTACTTTCGCAGCTCTCGATACCACCACAGTTCCTCACGCATTTCATCGTCCATGCGTGACTCGAGTACGTCTAGGCGTTCTTCTCGCTGGCTTCCGCCAATGATTTCGCCCACACCGGGAACAAGCACATCCATTGCCGCCACCGTTCGCTCGTCGTCGTTCAGTCGCATGTAAAACGCCTTGATATCCGATGGGTAGTTTGTGACGATTACGGGGGCATCCGCTATTTCAGTGAGATAGCGTTCGTGTTCGGATTGCAGATCATTGCCCCACGCGACGGGATACTCGAATGTTCGATTTGACTTGAGCAGCTCTTCGACAGCGTCTGAGTAGTCCATGCGCTCAAACGGCTTCTCGATCACCCTTTGCAGGCGATCACGCACCGAAGCATCGATCCGTTGCACAAAGAAATCGATGTCGTCGGGGATCTTCTCTTGAACTGACGTAAACACCGCTTTGAGAAAGTCTTCAGCCAAGTCCGCGTTGGCTTGAAGATCTGCAAACGCAATCTCCGGTTCGATCATCCAAAACTCAGCAAGATGACGGCTGGTATTGGAGTTCTCCGCCCGAAACGTTGGTCCAAAGGTGTACACCTTGGATAGCGCCAGACAGAAAGCTTCGACATTGAGCTGGCCGGAGACAGAGAGAAAGGTTTCCTTGCCAAAGAACTCCGGCGAACCTTCAATGGCATCGCGGTTGGCCTCGTCGAGTGCGCTGACCCGAAACAAATCGCCAGCCCCTTCACAATCACTGGCAGTGATGATCGGAGTGCTAACCCAAACGAAGCCATTGGAATTGAAGTACTCGTGGACCGCCATCGATGTCGCATGGCGCAGTCGAGCAATTGCGCCGAAAGTACTCGTTCTGGGTCGTAGGTGGGCAACAGTGCGGAGGTATTCGAATGTATGCCGCTTCTTGGCGATGGGATACGTGTCTGCATCCGCCACCGTACCGACAATTGATATTTCGCTTGCCTGCATTTCGCGGTCTTGCCCTCGACCGCTTGATTCGACAACTGTACCGGTTGCTTCAACCGCAGCTCCTGTGGTCAGATTCGTGACCTCCCCATAGTTGGGTATGGCTTCATCCACAACCACTTGGAAGTGATCGAAGCTGGATCCGTCGTGAACGGAGAGGAACGAAAAGCCAGCTTTCGATGATCGGATAGACCGCAACCAGCCCCTGACCGTTGTCGAGTCTCCGATCTTGACTTCGTGCTGCAGAATCTTGCGTATTTCGGTTGTACTCATGATCTCGAGTCTAAATTGGAGTTTTTCCTGATCGAGCACGTACAGGCCGGCTCAATTCTAGACCAGAGCCGTCTGATGAATTGGTATGAGCAAATCTCTGAACGGTCTCGCTTGAGTTTCCGCGGAGGCGTTGGACACTCAAGAGCGAGGATCGATGATTCGTGGCGGTTCGCTTGAGACTTGCGGCAGCACCTCACAAGGGTTCAGAGCGTGAAAGCCGACCAAGCGCCACCAAGTAACCAACGACCAAATTGAAGACGGTGATTCATGAGCGTTTCCTCACTTCTGCAAGGGGCATCAATTGCCGTCCAAGTCATTCCGAGGCTAGTTACAATTCGACTAGCGCATCCCTAATGGAGACACACGGTAGCTCATGAGTGAAGTCGAATACCCGGACTGTCTGCGAGAACTCTATGAGAGTGAGGTATTTGGCGAGACATTCGCTCGCGCCTTGATGAATGTCGCCAAGAACGACCGGGACCGCTACCACTTCGCTACTCTGCTCCAACTTGAGACTGAGACAAAGGCTCGACTTCGTCCAGTTCTATGGAAAAAGGGTCTATCGTTGGAACACAACGCGGATCTGAGCTTGTTGGAAGGCACAGTAGAAGCGTACAAGTCTGTGGACTTTGCCACGTTTGCCGCCCTGATCAAACCCTCGGTGGAGAATTTCGTCAGTCGGTTTGAAGCCATCGCCGCGGCTGTTCCGGAAGATGAGAAGCAATTGGCACAGTCAATGATCCGCCATGAAAAGTCAATCCTCACTTGGCTCGAGCAAGAAAGTACAGGTGGAAATGACCATTCTCTTGACTTGATGATCGCTGAGTTGGAGTAGCCGTTGCTGCAGGTGTAGCGACGGCCTTCATTGGGTCCGAATAGAGAGCTTGACGCTCGACTAATCGAATCTGTGGGTCAAATGCAAGTTCTTCGGGTTTCGCCCGTTTGCATGTAGTTGCCAGATATTCCCCGCTCTCTTGATCTACGAGGCGTATTCCTCCAGACTCGTATGCCGAATTCCCGGCTGACTGAAGGTGTATTCACCGCAAACAGCCTATTGATGCTTGAAGTTCTCGACTACTCTGGAATCCCTATCACGCGAGGACCGAAATCCGTCGAGTTGTACTATCCGTAGTCGGACATCTTCCGATCCTAGACCAGAAGCTCGATAACGCATCCCGAATTGGCCGCAACACGGGAATGAAGTAATGAAGACACTGAGTCACACTCGAATGCTAGACGAGGCTATTGACAAGATCGACAAGCGAGAACGTGGGCGGTTCGCTTAATCCTAGGTCGCATACATAGGTGGCTTCAGATTGGCTCTCCTCTGTCACGAGCAATCGCCAAGATGTAGTCCATGAGAGAAGGTATTCCTGGTTCGTAGAGGTGATCTTCTCCCTTTGCTGTCCAGATATATCCCAACGCCAGAAATGTGTCCGCTATGTCTTGGGCTCGTACGTCAGCATTTACTGCGTTGACGACTTTTCTGATGTCGTATGTGTCCATGCACTGTGACTCTGAGGACTGCGAGCCGGCATAGGCCGCAGCTATAGCAGCTGCAAAGGGAACGAGCTCCTGAGAATCGAGTTCCTGAAATCGGTCTCAGTACATCACATTGACATCCTCGTCCCATCGAGGATGTGCGAGCACTATTGTTTCGGTGTCGATGACTCGATCGTTGGACTCAATTGCGACATTCCAAATGGTGTCCCCGATGCTTTGAACGAAGTAGGGATAACACTGCCTCTGTTCGATCAAGCGGTTCTCCACCACTTCTTCGAGACGAACGTCGAGTCCGGTATTTGTCATTGGCTCAAACAGCGCACTCTTGGCTGATTGAATGTCCAAGCGCTCCATTCGCATTCGACGAGCACTGTTGAGATAGGAGACATCCATTTTTCTGAGGTGCGAGGGAAGAGTTGGGGTGCCAGCCAAGATAACGGCAAATTTTGTCTTCTTTCTTCGCGCCGCATCGGTAAGTGAGAGGATTGCGTCGAGCACCTCTCGTGAGTTTCGCTGTGCCTCGTCCGCCATGAGCAGAGTTGGCTTGTCGTACATTACTGCGACGCACCGTTCCCCGAGGTCTCCGGTGCCTGTAGCGGTCAGCAATGAAGTTTTGCGCTCTCTGCCATCTTGAGATGTCCCTGCCGTTTGCGAACGGTCGGTTTCGCGAAGGAACTTCCGATGTAAGCTCTTGGGGGTCGGGACCGACGGACTAAGCACATAGACTGGATAGACTCTGCTGTTCTTTTCAAGCTTCCTCTCGACGTGGTGGAGCAAGGTAGTCTTGCCGTTACTCGCGGGCCGTACAAAAGCGTCTCTCTAGGAACCGACTGTCCTGTGGGAAGCCCGTCGGTTAATTGGTCAATTTCGCGAAGTTCCTCGTCTCTTCCGGCGAAAACCGGAGGGAATCCCCCTATACCAGGTGTGTATGGATTTCTCATGTGTTAAGTGCATGTTCAAGTAGATTGAGGAGAACTAGCTAGGTTCTTGACCGGTTTGGTTGAATATCGTTTGTTGCAAGACGCGCAAAGTACCGTAGTCACGTACGAGTTGAATTCTTTATGGAGATCCCACTCCACCTGGGTAACCTAGAGCAGAGTCGAGGTGTGATCGTCAATGCACCAGGCTTAGACTCGAGTGGTTTGACAAGTCGATCTCCCGCCCAATTCGTTGTGAAATGACGAGTTTCATTGTGCATTGCGTCGAATCGCTACACTTTGATCACCACTGTATTTGCAACAAGATCATGAATCATTCTGCGGTCTCTACGAAAAATTGAAAACATATCGACGATCTCCACAATCAGGCCTAAGAAGAGATTTATGAAACTTGCAGTATCAAAGATGAAATATCGCAAGAAAATTATCCTAGTGAGTGGAACTACTTGATGTGTATCTGCATCTACGATCCTTATATCTAGAATCATTTTTCCCAAGGATTGGCCTCGAGTAGCAAGATAATATCCATTAATAATGAAGTAGGCCACGAGGTAAAAAACTATCTCAACGTATATCCATGGATTCAACAGTTGTAATTGGAAATAGTCAGTCTCTGCTTCCATATATGCTGTTATGATCCTTGCCAATTCCTCCCTCCCATTTGGAACCGAAGCTATAACGAGAATTGCAACCACTAAGAATATCAAGACAAAGATCAGACCATCGAGCAAGACTGCAGCGAGACGGCGACCTCGAGATGCCAAGACTATCCCATCAGTGTTCTCTTCCGTACTGAGGCTCGCACGCGGGGCAGTATAGGGGTTCTGTGCAGTGCCAATTCCGTCTTCAGACATGATCTCTCAGTTTCTCAATTCGGTATGTGTGACAGACTGTGGATGTTACCACGAGCCAGTTCTAGCGAAGATTGATTCCGTTCGCAGGGCGGCGTGTAAAGGACGACCCCCACCGCCAATTGCGTCGTGAAAAGCTCAACTCTGTGTAAAGAGTGACCAGTCGCTAGACCTTGATGACCACCGTATTGGCGGTAAGGTCGTGAATCATTCTGCGATCTCGACGAAATATGGAAAAGATATCAACTAGACTGACGATCATGGCTAATACTACGTTAAGCAAATTTATTGCATCGAATATGAAGTATCTCATTGCAATGATCTTAGTGAGCGGAACAACCTGATGGGTGTCCGCATCCACGATTTTTATACGCAATATCATCTTTCCAAGGGATTGACCTCGAGTAGCAAGAAAATATCCATTAACTCCAAAGTACACCACTATTGTCACGAATATTTCAACATAGACTACCGGATTCAATAGGCCAAGTCCCAACAAATCTGGATTGGCCTCAATATAGTTTTCTGTAATGAACTTATCCAATGCATCCGTTCCTCCAGGAAACAACAAGACTATCGGAACTGTGACGATGAAACATGCCAAAACAAGGATCAGGCTATCGAGCAAGACGGCACCGAGACGACGACCACGAGTCGCTAGAACAACTTTGTCGGTGTCGTCCGAGTCCAAGCTCGCTCGTGGAGCGGTATAAGGGTTCTGTGTGGTGTCCAATTTGTCGTTTGTCGTCATTTCTCTGGTCTTTTTAACTCTGCGAAAGTCTTCTACTCAGGATGTTATCACGAGCAATCAGTTCTAACGGCACTCAGAACAACTCACAGTTCGAATTTAAGATTCTCTGAAGCATTTGTGGAATGCGTCACGCTACAGTTGGCCGGCTCGCTTGATCTGCCAATACGCGTTCACAATCTTTACATGAAGGTCCGAAGGCAACGCCTCAAGGACGACATTTGTAGCTCTTCGACACTGTTGGATGACCTCTTGGCGTTCCTTGATGTATTTCGCCGCGCCGAGCACAGTCAATGCGTGATCAATGTTGTGTACATCCATATACATCGACTCGTCGATCGACCTCTCGCGAAGACTGGCAAGAATGACACTGTGTCTTGTACTCAGCAACCGTAGTGCGTCGGTGACCTCATGGTCGTCGTCTCGTAACGACGTCAGAAGCACCATGAGAGATCGCTTGGGTTGGCGGAGTAGGGCTTCCTCGGCGGCCTCGATGTAGTCCGAAGCAACAGGACCGGAACGAAGGTCGTACGTTAGGTGTAACAAGGAACTCACGGCAGACAGTCCTGCAACACTCGGAATCCATCGGTTGTCTTGGCCGAAGCACGAGATCGCCACCTTGTCTCCTTGTCGGAGAGCGATGTAGGAAAGCAGGATCATTGCATCCAATGTTCGGTCCATGAGCGAAACTTCTCCATCATGGCTATGCAATCGCTGTCCGGTGTCGACTAGAAAGACCAACTGCTGAGCGCGTTCGTCTTCAAATTCTCGGGAAATGAGATCCCTTCTCTTGGATGTCGCCTTCCAATCGATTCGACTGAGCGAATCGCCTTGACGATACTCTCTCAATTGCAGAAATTCCAAGCCCTCACCCCGACGCGCTAGTTTTCGAAGTCCTATTTGGTTGGTCTGGTGAACAAGGAGCAATTGGAGATACTTGGTTATTTGCGAGAAGTCGGGGTAAACACGGATTGAAGCCTCACAGGGAATGTGAAGCATCCGTTGCCACAACCCCAGAGCTGAGTCGACTGCCACGTCGACGTACGGGAAGTGGAAGTCGCCGCGCATTGTGGGACGAACCGTGTACTCAACAAGTATGGATTGATCGGGCGGAACACTGAACGTAGCTGGCAGTCCTGTTGGATTCAATTCCAAAGGACAGCGGTCGTTGACCGTCACGCGAAGCCGCAGATTGCTGTCGTTTTCAATCGTCAGTCGAACTGCCACTGACTGGCGTATGGCGAGACTTGGCGCAATGTTGCGGCGAATGGATGGTCTCTCCCGCTGAAGAACTTGCCACGCATCGACTATGGTCGCGATCCCGACACAGACTGCGACCCCGATGGCGATCGAGGAAAACCCTGGAATAGTCAGCAAGGCCGTCACAGCCAAGACTGCTACCACCAGCGCAATAGTGGGTTTCACGTGCGGGGTGCTTCCACGCTGGTGATTGCTGACTGGAGGATTTCGTCCTTAGAGAGTCCCTCGATTTGGTATTCGGGACTTAGTGTTATGCGATGTCGCAGCGTGGACACCGCGATCGCTCGGATGTCGTCGGGAATAACGAAGTTGCGACGTGAAAGCAATGCCAATGATCGCGCAATTCGAATGATTGCTATGGCGGCTCTCGGACTCGCTCCTTGAGAGATCCCTTCAAATTGACGCGTCGTTCTGACGATTGAGACTGCATAGCGAACCACTGCATCATCGACCAGTACTGTAGATGCCAATTTCTGTGCTTTCAACACGTCTTCGGTGTGAGCTACCGGGTCTATTCGTGAAACGTCGAGGACATCGGAAGGACGCCCAAAAGTAACTTGGTTGACGAGAGTTGCCTCATCCTCGTCGCTGGGGTAGTCGATGAAGACGTTGATCATGAACCGATCCAATTGTGCTTCAGGCAACGGATAGGTCCCTTCGTACTCAATGGGATTTTGGGTCGCAAGCACCATGTACGGAGGTTCGACTTCGAAACTCTCTCCCTCGATGGTGGCTTGGCGCTCCTGCATGATTTCGAGCAAAGCTGATTGAGTCTTGGCCGGTGCTCGGTTGATTTCGTCTGCCAGCAGCAAGTTTGTGAATACCGGTCCCTTGCGAATGACGAACTGCTCTTCCTTTAGGTTGTATTGGGCGTGGCCAGTTACGTCGCTGGGCATGAGGTCCGGGGTGAATTGAATTCGCGAAGTCTGACACCGAATGCTCTTGGCCAAACACCGTACTAGCAGGGTCTTTCCGAGACCGGGGACACCTTCGAGCAGTACATGCCCATTTGCGATCATGCAAGTGAGAACTTGCTCGACAACCTCGTGTTGTCCGATCAATACGGAATTGACGTTGGCGGCTATTTGGTCAAACGTGTCTGCGCACCCATGAATTTCGGATTCATCAGGTTGCGCGACGCTTGGAAGACTCGTTGTTCGTTGTTCTTCAGTCATTCTTGGGGCGTCTTGTGGTTTTTTGCATCACGTATTCAAGCTACTTGGTCTCGCGCTTGGTGCGATACAGGGATTGGAGAATTCGAACAATGGCTACAAGAGACATTTCCGATTGGGTCGCATTGCTTTGCATGGCTTGGCGGATGTTCGATTCGGCTACTCCGGTCTGCTCTGCAGTCTTGGAGATGTGCTCTTGCATGGCCACATCGTCTCGAACCCCTAGCGCGTAGGATTGGAGGGCGGCTACAAAAGGCTGTACCTCTCGGTGCCGCCAGCCGAATCGAGCAGCGCTCGTTGCGTACTCATAAGCACTTCTTCGAGGCCTTGGAACTTTGTAAATGGGAGGCGACAGTCTAATGTTCCAAACCAGAAGCATGACCAAGAAAGCGATAGCCAGTCCTATTACGACTTGTGGTGCGTTGTTCCAAATCAACTCATACAGCGATGGGATGGAACTCTTCGGCATGATCCAAACATGGCGGGTCTCTCCGACTCTCATCGTCGACCTGGTAACCATGCTGTAGAGAATGTATGCATGGTCGTGGCAGTGAACATTGCCGTTAATCCAATACTCCAAACTGTTGACGACAAAGATGTGCCCGTCTCCGTAAGAGGCATATGCAAAAGCACCAGCGCCGAAACTCCGCAGCCCGAGAAATCGGGGCACTCTATCGAGCAACAGCGGACTATAGCGGGAGCTGTCGTCCATAGAGGCCATCCTCGCAACTTCGACGTCGACCAGCTTGACTTCAGTCACGCCGGAACTGCAGGAAAATTCGCCTGGAACTTGACCCACACCGTGTCGAAATCGTCCCTCGCGAAAGAATCCCAGATTCATCGGAAAAATCTGTTCAGCTGCCGACCACTCCTCGATATCTACAGGGAGGCTGTCTGCTGTATAGATGAGACTTCCTCCGTCAATCACCCAGTTCTCGAGGCGCCTTCCAATCTCGGGTGTTGCAATGGAGTATTCGCCGTTTTCGATGATTACCGTGTCGCGGTAAGGAGGAACTTGCTCGCCGATGAACGGCGACTCGCGGTGAATCTCGATGTCGTACTGAGAAAAGAGATTGCTGATAGCGAGCCAAGGGTTCACCCTCGCCTCGTTAGTTGGTGAACGCACCTCGATAGTCTTCCAATCGACCAGCAGAACGATCAACAGGACTAGTATCGCCACGGCCACCACAGCACAGCCAACAAGGACCGCGATCCAAAACCCGGCGCTAGAGAAAATCTTGGGCATAGGTTTCAGTTAGCTGATTGAAGTCGCTGTCGTCCACTGGCAATCCCGCATAGGCAAGTCGTTGCCATTGCAGAGTGATGGTTCTGAACGAGTCCCGAAGCTCGGGTACTTTCGTGGTAACCGCCCGCATGCAAGACGACTCCGTGTCGGCGGGGTCGATGTCGCATTGGTGGCGTGTGATTAGCGTAAAGAGAGATCCTCGATACAACAGAGAGAGGGCTTCTCGGTACTCGCCTGCATTCCACGCCTGCCTCGCGGATCCGATGATGTCTTGAGGGAGGTCGAGAGTTCGCTTAAGTGGCAAGTGGTGTGCAATGGCTGCATCGTCGCTCTTGGCTCTACGGGATCTGATGTCGTACGCCCACGTTCGTGCCTTAAAGGCTATCCATACGACTAACGCGACAAGCAATATCCAAGCAGATATTTGCAAGATCCAGCGGATCAACGGAGGAAGCGCGAAGTTAGCTAAGTCTGAGTCCTCGGGCGCTCTCACAGTTCGTAGCCGGCTGACCTCGTCGCTGTAGGAGATTTCCACGATCTCTTGTTGCATTTGTTGCCTTGTCACTTCAGCTGATTCGGCTTCGCTTGATTGCGCAACGGCGGGTTCGAAAGGAGACGCAAGCACTGCAAGAACGGCAAGCACTCCAACGCGCTGAACTAGGCGTCGGAATCCGACATCGATATCCCAACCCTCAAGCTTGATTCGTCGATTGATATACAGGGAGAATCCGCTGCACACAAAGAAGGGGGCAACCAATGCGAAAGAAATGAAGAACCCGGTGAGTAGGAATTTCGGACCCCAGTACGAAGTGGTTAACCAACTCAGGAACTCAATGAGGCTAACCCACCCATCCGGGTACATATCCGGGTTTGCCGGCGAGAAGAAGAAGAAACTTGAGAGTATCAACGTCGCCACCAAGGCCAGTTCGATGGCAAAGAACAACGCAATCAGCCCACAGTACGCTCCGAACACTTCATTCTTGATGAGTTGACGCCTTCTACCGATCCTGGCCATTCCAAGATTCTCTCCTTCAAGACATGCAACAGGTACCAGAGTGCTTCGACCGGGTGCAAGACGGAGAATCGTCAACCATCTCAGTGTGTCCATCGACAGGATATTGCGACGCATTGTCTTGCGGTCTGCTTGTCCGCCGAAAATTGAAGTGGCGATCGTTATCGTTGGAATTCGTTCATACAGAGGTTTGAACCACCAGAGAAGGAGCAGCGCGAGGAACGTATTTGGAATGAACCAAGCCAGCAAGTAGAACGGTAGTGCAACAAGTAGCCAGCCTGCAACCAGTCGCCACCAATAGCGGCTCGCCAACAGGAGTCCCATGTCGAGGGACTCCATGTTGCTTCGAGGTCGCAGTTCAATCTGCGTTTGATCGAACTGCACTTCGGCCTGCAAACAGAAAGTAGGAAATCACGATCACCCAGAGGGCAATGCCTACGTTGTACTTGAGCACGCCGCTAAACCTCCACGGTGACCAGAAAGCCTCTATGAATGCGGCAAGGAGGAACATCAGAAACGCTCCGTAGGCGAGAACCATGGCGTCCTTGGCTGCATCGCGCAATGCAGAGACCCGAGACGTTCGGCCTGGAGCAATGAGAGCTTGAGCGAATCGAAGACCCGCTGCGCCGGACAAGACTATGGCGACCAATTCGGTGGAACTGTGCCCTGCAACAAATTTCTGGAGTTCAGGTCCGCTACCAATCAACCACAGATGTGTGGTCACCGCAGACAGAACAGTACCGTTGAAGATCAGTATGATCGCCGTCCCAATTCCAAGCAGTACACCGGAAGCGGCTGTACGAAGCCCGATGGCGGCATTGTTCGCAACGTAGTAGCCGAAGGCTGCTAGACTCGAATCAGCTTGTCGCCTAGGACGCGGGTTGTTCGGATCATACATGCTCTCGTACGAACTTATTTGGGTGTCCGTCATGATTGAGTAGATCCGTTGTGGATCTTGGATGATCAGCAAACTCGTGACTAGCGCGGGGATCAGAAACAATCCGGCCGATGCAAGAACCAACGGCCATTGTTTGCGGACTTGCCTTGGAAAGCCAGCTGTCAAGAATTCGAGCAGTTTCGCCAGCCAACCGGAGCGGTAGGTGTAGACGACGTTGTGTCCTCGGATACACAGTGCGTTCAATCGGTCGACTAGATCGGTGCTATAGCTTCGTGACTGAGCAACGTACAAGTCGCGTGCCGTGCGGCGGTACAACTTGACCATTTCGCTTGGTTTGATGGACTTTGGACGATTGCCTCGCTTCTCATACAGTTTCAACGCTTTTTCAAGTTGATCCCAGTCGCCCGAGCGAACTCGATTGAAGTGAGCTTGTTTCATCGTCAGCTACGGATTCCCGATGCGTAGCCCAATGTTGCTTGGACTGCTTGCTTTCCCTTGGCTCCGTGTAGCGGTTGCAGAATTTCCGCAAGTTCGATCGTTCGAGGGCCTGACAACTCGTTGATTCGATCTTGGTAGTCCACCAGCAACACTTGCTCTTGGCGGGTGAGCCTGAAAGGCAAAGTTGTCGCAGAAATCTGATCGGATTGCTTTGCCGCCTTCGAATCATGGTCGTAGATCACGATTGTGTCGGCGGCCATGTCTCCTAGACGTTTGAAGTTCTTGGAGAACGCCATGCTGACGATACCCGGAATAAAAAAGAAAAAGGTGTCAACAAATCGAAGTAGGTTTCGAATCAGTGACGCTGGAAGTTGAATAGGAGTTGCATCCGAATGTACGGCTCGCAACGACATGGCCGACTTACCCGGGGTTCTTCCATCGTTGAACACTTCGAACACAACGCCGTAGAACCAAGACATCGCGAAATACGCTAGAAACATCAGCAAAGTGGCGATCGATTCAATCGCTACGCCTAAAAGAGAAAGGAACAACGAGAGAAGTACTATTGTGGCGAGCTTGACCCCCTCGTCGATGAGCAAGGCTGCTCCTCTCGAGGCGATACCGGCCGGTCGTACGTTGATGATCGCGCCTTCGGGAGTTTCCAATGAATCGCGGTTGTCTGTAATTGTGCGTAGCCATGGGGACTCGTAGGTCCACACTTCGCTATTCGCAAGCTCGTCTCTGTCTTTACTCCGCGAGGCTAGAGTCGATTGTTGGATGTGTGCTTCGGACATGGTCTAGAGTTCTAACACCGACAAAAAGATCCCGTCAAACCGGAAATACCGTACTTGGGCGAAACTGCTGCAGATCGATATCGCTACGAAACGGCGAACGGCTCTCGATGTATTCGATATCGTGTTGCACAAAGCCCTTTTCTTCGTCGAGATATTGTGATACCGCATCGCGAAACGAGTCATTGACGATGTAGTGGGCCGAATAGGTAGGCTGAGGAAGATATCCTCTCGCAATTTTGTGTCCGCCTTGCGCCCCGGCCTCCACGGTCTTCAGCTTGCGATCGATGGCGAAGTCAATCGCTTGGTAGTAACACGCCTCGAAGTGCAGAAACCTATGATCTTCAACACAGCCCCAATTCCTTCCAAACAGAGTTTCCTCACCGATGAAGTTGATTGCGCCCGCAATGTAGCGGCCATCTCGCTTGCACAAGATCAACAGAGTTTGATCGGGCATCGATTCTGACACCAGGCTGAAGAACTCCCTGTTGAGGTAGGGTTGTCCCCACTTTCGGTATCCAGTATTCACATAGAACTCGTAGAAAGCATCCCAATGATGCTCTTGGAGGTCGGAACCGCAAATCCATTCGATGGAAATTCCATTTTGCAGAGCCTCACGCCTTTCTCGGCGGATGTTCTTGCGTTTCTTTGACGAAAGATCGGCGAGGAATTGATCGAACGACTCGTAGTCGGCGTTGTACCAGTGAAACTGGGTGTCCACTCGTTGCAGGAAACCCATTCTTGCGGCTCTCTCCCACTGCTCTTGGCTCATGAACGTTATGTGCGCCGAGCTCAGATTGAGTTTGCGGCTGACTTGTGCGATGACTCCCAGAAGCTGATCTTCGATCAGACCTCCTTTTGGTACAGAGGTCAGTAGTCGTGGTCCGGTCGCTGGCGTGAATGGAATGCTGACCTGTAGCTTGGGGTAGTACTCTCCGCCCGCTCGATACCACGCATTGGCGAAAATGCCGTCGAACACGAACTCTCCTCGAGAATGCGATTTGAGGTACATCGGTACGACGCCGAGAGTTCGGTTCTCCGACTGGAGCTGAATGTGGAATGGTTGCCAGCCGGTCTCATTGGAAACGCATCCGCTATCCTCAAGTGCCGCAAGAAATCGATGATCAATGAAAGGGTTGTAGGGACGGCCGCTAGGATTCGCGCATGCATTCCACGTAGCGGCATCGATGTCGTTGATCGAGTGTCGGACATGGCCAGCCAATTGAATGGAAGTAGTACCCATCGGTTTACGTCACTCGAAAACGATCGAGAGTGCGTAAGGAGCTAGGCACTCAATACCCTTTGGTTCGCGCCTGGGAGTGCTCAAGGCTCTCCGTTAGTTCGCGGTCCGGTGCAATTGCGTACTCGCCGCCTGGACCTATGAATTGGTGAACCATTAGATGCTCGATCTCCATGCGTTCACGTTCGGATGCCTCCGAGTAGACGGGACTTTCCTTGAATGCACGAAAAGCAATGCTGGTGTCGTTCTTGGGGAAGACGTACATGGGTGTCATCGCCTGAAGCATCGCGGCTCGTCTCTTCTCGGTGCGATTGACTCCTGCTCGGTGCCAGGTTCTCGAGTCGTAGAGAATGATGCTACCCCCTGGTGCTTCAACAATATCGGCATTCGGGCCGGAGTAGGGCAAGCCGTGTGCTGCTCGATATCCAGGACGGGCGTGCATAGAGGCAATCCCCCATTCTTCGGGAGGTCCTCGATCTTGGGCGTGGGATCCAAGTTTGAATGCGGTCGCTCCTCGTTCTTTCTTGAACTCCGAAACGCAGACGTTGCGTTGAACGCCAAGTATCGTTTCCCCGGATGGGGTTGGAACTTGCCCCTTGTGACCGGTTCCCCAGTGATAGGGAAAGTCGGAGTGCCATCCTTGTACGTTGCGCTTGCCATCGTCCTTTCGCAAGACCGCCATTCCCGGAGCATGAGACAAGCGAATGTCTGGAATTCCCATGTACTGACGTATCAACCATAGCGATACTGGTTCGGCTACCGTCTTGGCAACCGCGACGTGTTGGCTCAGCGCCCAAGTACGCGGAGCTTCACGATCTTCGTACCTGTCCGTGCACGCCACCCATTCCAATCCTTCTACGGTGTCACTGTCCAGAATGCTCGTTAAGCACACCCAACCGTTGCTTCGAAGCAACTTAAGGTAATGGGACGGAAGTTCAGCAGGGCCGTGGAGTGGCTTGAAGGTCGTTTCCCGAACTTCGTCAGTCAGTTGAACTTCTTCGGACTTCAAGCGTAGAGCAACTCGTCCATTGAAACCTTCTGGTTCTTGTTCGAAGATCGCACCAGTTTCAACGTGAATGTATTGACCGTCCGAAGTATCCCAAACGATGGAATCGTCCCCTTCGTTCGTAAGACACAGAGCCTCACCGTCGAACGACGCAAAGCTCCCGTTCTTTGCCTCCAGGATCGTATAGTGATGCGAGGGCGTTTCAACGACCACACGTCTTTCTTGAAAGAGATCGGTTTTCGACATTGGCAGACAGAGTGTCGTATTCGTTCAACTATCCAGTGGCAATGGAGCTAGCTGGCTTGTTCTCCTCGTATTGCGCTAGTCGTCTGCAGCTCGACGAATTGTCGGTAGTTGCCGTTCGGAATGTTCAGCAACTCTTCGTGGCTACCCTGTTCGACGATGGATCCGCGATCCAGAAAGACAATCTTGTCGGCTTGCGCAATGGTCGAAAGACGATGTGCAATGATCACAACCAAGCGATCCTTCGCCGCCTCGTGGAGTGCATTGACCAAGTGCTCTTCCGTCTCGGGATCAAGCGCTGATGTCGGCTCGTCCAGAATGAGAATTCGAGAATTGCGAATCAATCCCCGAGCAATTGCAATGCGTTGCTTCTGTCCGACTGAGATCTTGCTGGCTGTGACCGCACCAAGCTTGGTGTCGTAGCCTTGCGGAAGCGATTCGATGAAATCGTGGATTCCAGCGATCTGCGCAACTCGTTCAACTTCCTCTTGCGGTGCGTCCACTCTTCCATAGCAGATGTTGTCGCGAATGGACTCTGAGAAGAGTTGTGTCTCCTGAAAAACATAGGTGATCTGATCTCTTAGGCTCTTCAACGACAGATCGTTGACATTGCGCCCATCAATGAACACGTCCCCCTCTGTAGCGGCGTGATAGCGCGGGATTAGGTAGGCAAGACTGGTCTTGCCGGATCCTGTTGGACCCACGAAGGCCATGATCTGACCGATATTTGCTTCGAGATTGACATCTCCTAGTGCACGACGACCATCTGGATACACCAAACCGGCTCCGACCATGGAAAACCCTGTCTCGATGGTTTCGAGTTCTTCTTGTCCCACATCGGCTTCTGGTTCGATGTCCATGAGAGCAAATACACGTCGCATCGCAACAACGTTGTCCATGAATCGGATATACAGCCAACCCAATGCCATTGCAGGTCCGCGGAGATACCCGAAGAACAGCGAGAGGGCACCGACGTCTCCAGGTGTCAATCCACCCTGAATTACGTGGTGAATTACAAACGCTAGAAACGCGAAGTAGGTCAGTTGGCTCATCACGGAACTGAGTCCGATGATGATGATCCACAGAAGCGTAACTCGACGATAGCGAGAGAACGACTCCTTGCTGTCGCTGTCGAACCGCCCTTTCTCTTCGCGGTTGCCACCAAGACTCTGAACCGCAAAGACGTTGTCCATGCCTTCTTCAATGGTCGCCGTAGTAATGGCCCCCGATGCACGCGCGGCCTGACCTCTCCGACGGACGATGCGAGCGAACAGACTAGATATCAGCATCCAAGCGGGGAAGATGAAAACGGTCAGAAGTGCTATCTGAGGTAAATCCGAATAGGCGTCGATCAACATAAAGTACGCCTGCATGAACAACAATGTGGACATGAACGGCGTGTGAGTGATCTCGTAGAAGATTTCGTTAATCTGAGGCGTGTCGTACATGACTCGATAGATCGAGTCCCCAATACGCTGATCCTCCAACTTTGTCATCGACAATGATGTGATACGAGCGAACAAACTGGATCGCATGGTGTGGTTCAGAGCTTGGTTCAGCCGCATGTGCAGCTTGAACTCCAACATGCCGTAAATACCACCAGCCGTGCTGTGCCCGCCGTGCATGTGGTTTTCGACTTGTGTTGCGTAGTCGTGTCCCTGAGCTAGGCCAGCTTCTACCTCATCCTCGAAACCTGTTGTGTACGAGCCGATCGTCACAACGAGAATGAATCCGATGACTGCGATCCAAATGACAATTTCGATGGTCGAGGCGTTCGACAACGCCAAGACAAGGGGCAGGAAATAGGACGGATAGCCGGCCGCCTCGGAAACCGGCATCTGAAGGATCACATGGTCAATCAACACCTTGATTGGCCACGGCAGGAGGAAGAGCGGTATCGCGTACGATCCGAGCTTCAGGAAGAACTTGGCTAGGTAACGCCCCCAGAACAGTTTGATGTAGCTCGCAGCTCGGAAAATGATTCCGATAGCTTCGGCCGCATTGATGTCGGTCCGGGTATCCAGACCACTTGAACGCGCATCGAGCTCGAGTTCGCGCTCTCGTAACGATTTCTTCTCGGGAGGCGGCTGTTGCGGTGCTTCTGCCATTATGCGGGCCTCCCCGTCGTTGTGGTCAGATTGGATTCAGCTTCCACGAAACTCCGATAGCGTCCTCCGGTCAAGTTCATCAGCTCTTCGTGGTTGCCACTCTCAAGAATTTTTCCGTCTTCCAGGTAGAGAATGTTGTCGGCTTGACGAATCGTCGAAATACGGTGCGTAATCAGGAATATGGCACGCCCCTCGGGAGTGTCTTCGTCGCGCACCCAATCGATGAGATTGGTCATGACTTTGTGCTCGGTTGCTGCGTCAAGAGCCGCGGTGGGTTCGTCCAACACGAGAATCGGAGTATTGCGAACGATTGCTCGTGCAATAGACAGTCGTTGTCTTTGACCGGTTGAGAGTTTGCCGCCACGGTCGGAGAGGATCGTGTCCAATCCGTTGGGCAGATCTTTAACGTACTCGTCGATCGCGGCAACTCGTATCGCCTCGCTGATTTGCTCATCGGTCGCATAGGGTGCGACATAGCGGATGTTGTCCCGAACGGACATCGCAAAGAGGAGGTTTTCCTGCAATGCGATTGAAATCTTGTTACGCAGCGATCCAGTTTGGTAGTCACGGATGTCGCGTCCGTCGATGCTGATCGATCCGGACTGCGGATCGAAGAGCCGAAGCAGTAGAGCCATCAACGTGCTCTTGCCGGAACCGGTTGGTCCAATGATTGCAGTGATCGACCCCGGATTGGCCGCGAACGAAACTCTGTCCAGTACCGGTCGGTCCGCCTCATATCGGAAGTTGACTTCGTCGAACTTGATCTCGTCGCTAAAGTCCGTGAATGGAACTGCATTGGGTCGGTCCTTTACGTCCGGCTCAATGTCCAAAATGTCGAACACTCGACGCAGGCCCATTGCCATGTCCTGTGCAGTCATCCAGTCCCTCAGCAATCTCCTCAGTCCGTTTGCTGAATCTCGATATTGTCGACGTGCCCAGTCAAAGCTAGCCAAGTTCCAGACTACGAAACTCACTCCGACCAGAGCGATGAGTTCCAGTGCAAACGTCTGTTGAGATATTGATGCCCAATAGGCTATGACCGATTCACCGATGATCATGAATGATGCGGCGACGGTGAACATCACAATCGTTACGAGAGCAATCAGGTTTCGAATGCGATAGGCGGCATTGAATGCGGTGATCGAGTCTGTTTCAAACTTCTTCTGTACCCGATCGGCGGTTCCGAAGGCCTTGATCAGCTTGATAGCACTGAAGGCTTCTTGCACATTCGAAGTCACATCAGAGGTTGCAGCACGATACACGAGCGAACGGACACGAACCCGCGGCATCGCGATATGGGCCCATGTCATTGCCGGAATGATCAGTAAAGCGGCCAAGAGTCCGATCCAAGGACTTAGCAACGACACCAGAAACACGGCGGTAAAGTAGTTCATCAGCGTTATCGACACGTTAACGAGATGCCCGATAACGTTGGTAACCATCGCGCTGTCTTGATAGATGCGGAAAATCGAATCGCCGGTTCGGTGTTCGCTGTGGTAACTAATCGACAGCTGATGCCATCGTTCGACGAGCGCGACTCTCAGATCCTGGTTGATGCGTTGCAATATCCAGATGCGGTAGTAGCCGATGATCACGCCCAAGAACGACTGTATCCCAAGGAGAATGAGCGAGATTTGAATGTAGAGGAAAAGGAGGTCGTATCTCTGTTCTTGTGTAAGTGCTGCCAACGCCTCTGAAGACAGTTCCGGCAACCCCAGCATACGAGACAGTCCGGGAGCAAGAGGTTCGCCAAGCAACAGACTCTGGTTCATGAGATCGGTCATGATCAGACCGAAGAAAAACGCCACTACTCGATTCACCAACTCCATGAAGTAGAAGTAGCCCAGGTGGGTACCAGTTCGAATGCGAAACTCGAACTGGGTCCCGTTAGTGCGCCGGTATTGGACAATCCAGCCGAAGATGGCGGCAGCGGTTACAAGAGCTGCATAGATGCCGTCGATCCATCCCTCTATGAGAAGGATGGCAGAAATGTTGGTGAGTACGCCAAACAAAACTGCGGCAAGAGCCGACCACATCTGGGTCCGCCCTCGTCCAAACGCCATTCCCGCCATAGCGATGCACAGTCCGGCAATCGGCGTGTACAGAAGGTTTTCAGGCCATGCAATCGACCTAGGAACTACTCCTAGAAGCGGTCCTAGGATTGCAACGAACGCGACTAGGAATGGGGCGTAGCCGAAGTGAAATCCAGAACCCGCCACGGTGTCCGCCACACGGTCCTCCGTGCCTTTGCCGGGGGTGTACCAACGCCCAAGAAACTGGGGTCGGATGTACGGCCAAGAGCGTAGAAACAACTTCAACACATCGACGAAGCCGCTGTCGTCGTCGGCAACCGACTTGAGCTTATCTGGCGGAAGCTCGCCAGGACCAAATATTGGAAGAGCTCTTGAAGCCCTAACGTCAGTGGCTTTTAGATCGCCAGTGCTCTGCATAAACGATGCCTAGTTCATCTTGGTCCGGTGGGTTTGCTTGACGTTTCGACACTCCCGCAAAGTGTCCTCAGACGACCGATGTGCGATTGTGTGAACACTGAGTGCACTCTCTCCCGACATCGATTCCCTAATCCCCGCTAAGAGTATACGGGACTAGTGAAGCTCTAGCCGTCAATCCAGCGTACCTGAGGCGAGCATGGCTGGGGCGTTCTCTCAGCACCGTTTCACTCGTCTGGGCAAAGCGGACTGACTTGATTGGCGGCGTCAATCGCAGCAATGGAAGGAAACTGAAACGCATCATTGAAGTAGTAGAAGATCAGTCCGTTCGGCATGAGAAAGATCCGGATGCCGGACAATCCACTCATGCTAGGCACCCAGGCTTCGCAATCCCCGATTGCGGGTACGTAGATGTGAGCTGGTATGGCCCACATCCCATTGTTGTAGCGTTGCCCGGCGACTCGGGTGTCGATTCCTCGATCTTGTGAATCGCGTTGAACAGTAGCAGCTAAAAACCCAGGGTGAAGTAATTGCTCGCCATCGATGGCCCCGTTGTCGATGAGCATGAACTTCGAGAGTTTCACGATGGAATCGGTGTCCCACCAGAGACCAAATCCGCCAAGTGCCCGCCCCGTGTTGACTTGGGCGTCGTCGTTTGCCCGTCGTGAGAACAGGACTTCGGGAGAAATCCCGAGCGGCCGATAAACCTTTTCGACGACGTACTCGAACGAGTCGGAGAAGCCTGTGTCGTTGAATTCAAGATAGCGGTCTAGACCGGCCACAAGGATGTAGGTGTCGGCAGTTTGGTAGACGAAGGTTGTCCCTGCCTCGGCCCCGTTGTCCCACGACAAGGCATCGGCTAGTTTGGTCGCGGAATCGGTTGGCCCGTAGAAGTTTCCCGGTCCCAAATCGAGTAAGGGCGAGTCGTTGTTGAAGTTTCCCGAAGCCATATCGACGACGTGATCGAACGTTACATCTTCCCAATCCCCGGGAGAGTCTTCCGTTTCAGCGACGTAGTCCTTTAACAGTGCGCTGAACACTTCTGTATCGTGGTTTTGAGCAAGATGCATCAAGACGATTGGCGGATAGACCGACTTGGAAGTCGAGAATGATGTATGAAGCATGTGGTCGCAGTAGGGGTAGGGATCGCTGCGAGTCCGACAATCCGAACGGTAGTGGACACCTTCGTAGTAGATTCCAGCGACGGTAAGGTCGTCGTCGGTCGGGAGTCCTTGTAGGAACTGGTCCGCATCGACTTCGTAAGTCGACGTGAACTCGCTCAGTGGCTTGACAGGTAGGCGATTCGAGATCTCACGTTCGTAGTCGGCGCGAATTTGGTCACGGTTGGGGACCGGATCCAGAGCGTATGTGACGCTCGGTTCTGCTGTTGCATTGAATTTGTAGAAGTGGCATGTTTCTTGACGGACTTGGAGTGTTGCATCGGAAATACCCGTGTCGGTGTAGCTGAATTGCAACAACCCGTTGTGCGTGCAGTTGACCAGTCGGTGGATCAACGTGAACGGAACACTAGCCCAATCTTTTCCAACCTCTGACCACGACCTGCCGGGACTGACGATATAGTCAAACAAAGGGTGTGTGGTGATTTGTAACGACCGCGGGAAGGGAACGACCGCCCCGTCCACGGAAACAACACGAAACTTCATGACCGGCAAGATTCCGGTCGCCGGAAGCAGCCATGACTCCCGATAGACTTCCTCGAATTGCACTTCGCCAGGAATGACTTTGATGAGACCCTCAAGCGTTGATGAGGCTGGAGTGTCCGACGGCGTAAAGGAGGTGGAGTCCGCAGTGGTGCAGTTTCCAGCTAGCAGCAATGCAAGCCACAAGAGACTAGCGCACACTTGAGGATTGCCGGAGCGATCGAGTCTCGAGACCATCTAGGCACCATTAACCATAAGTCACGCCTTCATCTCGGTAGTAGCACCACACGGCAATAGCGAGAGAGGCAACCGTATACAAGACGAGAACCGTGACGTGGCGCAACGAGTCGGACACACTCGTTTGCTCGAGCACTTGAAATGCCAACTGAATCGCATGGAATGAAGGAAGCGAGACTGCAACGAACTGCAAGAAATCGGGTAGGAGCTGGTATGGAACAACAACGCCGCCAAGAAACAGCAACGGTAGGTACACCAAGTTGACTACTGCATGCGACGAATTGGGACCTGTCAGATAACCGATCGCCAATCCCAGGGCACAAAACGGAATCGTGGAGAGAACTAGAACCGCAATGAGTACGAGCATTCGCGGTAGCTGTAGGTCGATCCTTCCGAATAGCAGAGCGATGCAGAAGATCAGTCCAACAACAATGAGGCTGAACAATATCGCCATGGAGGTCTTGGCGAAAAAGTACATGGATGGCGGCATGGGACTAACACGTTTGAGCAACAGCCAACCTTGACCTCGCTCTGTCGCTATGTAGACGCCGAAACCAAACAATCCGACTCCGATTGCGCCTATGCAGCTGGCAGCAACCGTCCAGTACTGAATTTGCGGAACGCTGGAAGGTTCCCAGTTCATGCCAAACCCGAAGAACAAGAACATCACGAGTGGCAAAGCTAGACAGGACACCGAAAAAGCCGGTATTCGCAGGCATTTGAGAAACTCAAGGGCGGATTCTCTCGCTGCGATCCTCGCAAGGTGAAACACACTGCGTCTCACTTCGTTCACGGTGTGGAAGACCTGTCTTCTACGAGATGAAGGTACGCTTCCTCAAGCGGTGCCGGTTGGACCGTTAGGTCTTCAAGCCCGGGATCTTGGTCGAGAAGGGACTTTACGGTCTGTTGGGGAGCATTGACGAACAAGTGAATCCTTCCATTTCTTGCATCGACCCTTAAGACTCCCGGAAGTTGTGCCAGCTCCCTCGGATCGAGGCAAGAAACGGCAGACACGACGGTTGACGAAACCATCGAGCGAATGGCTTTCGAATCGTTGTCCGCGAGAATACGTCCCTGATTCAACAGAATGACCCGTTCCGCAAGCTCTTCGCATTCGCGTAGGTTGTGTGTACTCAGCAGAAGTGTTCGACCCTCCGCCATGAATTGGCGAATCTGTTCCCACATCGACAATCGGGTTTGCACATCCATGGCGGTGGTTGGTTCGTCCAGTACAAGGAGCTGAGGTTGACCGCAAATTGCGAGTGCAAAGTGCAAGCGCTGTTTCTCTCCTCCGCTCAGGGTGCCGTATCGCCTGCGTTCAAGACCCGCCAGATTGGCTCGTTGTACGGCTTCCTCGAATGTCAGGGGTTCGATGTAGTAGGTTCGAAACAACTCGATGTGCTCTTGCACCGTTAGAGTGGCGGGCACTCCTGTTACCTGCAACATTGCGCCCGAACGCAATCGCGCAGCTATGGATCCCGGACGTAGTCCGAAGACGGAGACTTGACCGCTGTCGGGTCTCATGGAGCCAAGAATTAGGTTAAGGAGCGTGCTCTTTCCTGCTCCGTTGGGTCCGAGAAGCGCAGTCGAACAACCACTCTCGATAGAAAGTGTTATGTCGGTCAGCGCTTCCACATCTCTGTGGGACTTGGTAACACCCTGTAGGGAGATCACCGCACTATTCGATTCCGATGAATCCATCACAGAGCTGGAAACGACACTACTTGACGCACACCTGTGCTAGGAATTCTTAACTTCGGCGATGACTTGTTGATAGCGATCAAGAAGAGGGAGCACTTGATCTCGTGGTGCGGCTGGGAGAGGCAGCACGAGTTCATCGACACCTTGCTGGATTCGGCCACGCATGTAGTCTGCATCGGGAACAGTCCCAAACAGGGCGATGTCAATGTCCTCGATCTTGCGACTTCGAGCCGCCACAGCTTCCTTCAGACGCTCCATGTTGCCGGATCCAAGTCCCGAAATCGGCATCCAGCCGTCGGCATAGTCGGCTACGCGATCAAACACCCATTTTGAGTTCGCTCCGATCCAAATTCGCGGCCCATTGGGTTGAACCGGTTTGGGCCAAGACCAAATCGGATCGAAGTCTACGTATTCCCCATGAAATTCAGCTTCATCGTTCGTCCAGATTGCCTGCATGGCGAGGACCTTCTCACGCAGAATTGCCCAACGATTCCGATAGTTCGCACCGTGGTTCTCCATTTCCTCTTGATTCCATCCGGCACCGATTCCCAATACGACTCGACCGTCCGACATCATGTCGAGCGAAGCCACTTCCTTGGCAGTCGTTATGGGGTCACGTTCGATGAGTAGACAGATTCCTGTTCCGAGCCGAATGCGTTTTGTGACCGCCGCACAAACTGCAAGGGCCACGAACGGATCGTGGCTATGCCAGTACTGCTCGGGAAGATCTCCACCACCTGGAAACGGTGTCTTGCGGCTAACGGGGATGTGGGTGTGTTCGGGGAAGAACAAGCTGTCGAATCCGCGCTCCTCCACCGCAATCGCCAAGTCGGCTGGTTGAATCGAATAGTCGGTGGGAAACATCGTCACACCGAAGCGTGCGCTCTGAATACCGCTGAACGCCATGGAACGCCTATTTGTGTCTCTTCAAGGTCTTACATGGTAAGGGGAATGAACAACTGCGTACGTAGCAATTGCGTAGACAATGATGCGGAATTTTCTCGATCTACGTGCCAAATCCGAACTTGATTGGTGCGGAGCGTAGCGATCTGCTAGGTTTGGGAAAGTTGTTAGAGATGAGCTTTGAAGCTGTTAGTCGGCTGCCACTCGACGCATTCGCGACCGTTCACTCTTGGACTTGTCGAAAAATGTGATCGCAACACACGACTCGCGACCCTTCATCCAGCAGCTGTACTCGGAAACCACGACCATCAAGACCAACCCTCCCCACAGAAAGGATGCGTACTTGCCAGCATCATCGAGTTCGAACCAGTTTTGGACCACATGGGCTACTGCGATGCCGTGAAAGAACCAAGCGAACATCGTGAACATCAGGATGGTTGCGACGACTCCAAGAAAACCCGCGAGCCACTTGAACCGGATTGGCCAGTTACTGATGATCGACAACAATCCACTCACCACGAAGATCCCTGCCATCCATGTCACTTCGGCATAGACGACACCAATAACAAGGAGCGACACGCCCAGCAAGATCATTAGCCAGCGCACGTTCTTCCTCGTTGGGTGTTGATGCTCACGTCGATCTTCACACCGTCTTGGTCGTGTCTTTTACTTATATCACAGTTCAATCGACGTGCTACGAAACGTAACACTTAGACGGTGCCAAACGCGCGTTGTACGCCGGCTCAATGGAGGATCCCAAGGTGCTCGGCCTTGGAGTCCAAGCACGTAGTTGCCATGCGGTTGGGGAACTACTTGGAGAATTGGTGGACTAAGTGTTCAGACTGAAGGAAAAAGGCTTGGCAGAAAGCCGACTGCAAAGAATCAAGAGAGTACCTGTTCGCTGACCGACTTCTCTCAAAGTCCAACAATCTCCTTTTTTGGGACCCCTTCAGTGCACAGGTGCCTAAAGTCCCGGTGACCTTTTGACTAATCCCTCCCTCTGATCCTCCAGAAAGTCACCGGGACGCCTTTGCGACGATAGTCGACTGGCGAAACAGCCTCCTCACGTCGTCTGCTACGAATCTACCACTCTCCTATGTTGGGTAGCGATGCCCAGGGTTCTTCCGGAGCGAGTGGTGCTCCGTCTTGTAGAAGCTCGATCGATATGCCGTCTGGGGATCTCACGAACGCCATGTAGCCATCTCGCGGTGGACGATTGATGGTCACTCCTCCATCCTTCAACCTCTTGCAGGTCTCATAGATGTTTTCGACCTTGTAGGCAAGATGTCCGAAGTTTCGGCCGCCTGTCAGTGATTCTGGATCCCAGTTATAGGTGAGCTCGACTTGAGCATCTTGATCACCGGGTGCTGCGAGAAAGACCAGTGTGAACCTTCCCGCTTTGTTCTCGATTCTTCTGAGCTCAGTCAGTCCCAAGAGGTCGCAATAGAAGGCGAGTGAAGCGTCGATGTCGGCGACGCGGACCATTGTGTGCAGATACTTCAAGACAGTTCTCCCAAGTCGTCGGCCGGAATCAATGCTAGCAAATCGTCCCAATTCTTCGTAGTAATCTAGTCGATAGTCAAACCGGCTGTGGACAGCTTGAGCAGAGTCCTCGACGAATCGTCAGGAAGGCCTTTGGCAAGGAGAAGTATGGATCTTCAGAACAAGGTTTGTGTGATTACTGGAGGTGCCAGCGGTATCGGTAAGGCTTGCACGATGGCGTTTGTCGAGAAGGGTGCACGGGTTTGCGTGGCCGACATCAATCTTGATGGCGCCCGCGAAGTCGCCGCATCGATTCCTAACGGCTTGGCTGTCGGCTGTGACGTGGGTGTCGAAAGCGATGTCAATAGATTGGTTGAGGTTTGCAACAGCGAACTGGGTCCAGTCGATGTCTTCTTCAGCAACGCCGGAATCGGTGGAGGTGGGGATCCCCTCGAATCCAAGATCGAAGACTGGGACCGTCAGTGGGCAGTCAACGTGATGGCACACGTGTACGCGATTCGAGCAGTGTTGCCCGACATGCTTGAACGAGAGTCCGGCTATTTGCTGCACACAGCATCAATGGCGGGTATTCTGACAACTCACGGCAATGCAACCTATGCGACGACCAAACATGCTGTGGTTGGACTTGCGGAGTGGAATTCAATCACCTACCACCACCGAGGAGTGCGAACATCGCTCCTTGCACCGTTGGGTGTCAGAACTCCAATGCTGGGAAATTCACAATCAGCTTGGGTGTCCAGCGCGGCGGGTCCATTACGAGAACCCGAAGAAGTGGCGGACATGGTTGTGGATGCTGTGAGAGAAGAACGATTTCTGATTCTCACTGACGACATCGCGCAGACTTGGATGGACCGCAAGGCGAACGACCTGGAAAGGTGGTTGAACGGAATGCGTCGATTGCAACAGAAGATAGAAGACGCCCGTTCCAAGGGATTGGACGACTAAGTACCGTGGATTAGCGATCCCTTGATCATTGCACTAATCAACTAGACAGAGCAGTCAGGTGGTGGTCGGAGTGGCCGGATTTGAACCGGCGGCCTCTGCCTCCCGAAGGCAGCGCTCTGCCAAACTGAGCTACACTCCGAACCCGTTCAGCATTCTACTTTTTGGATGAGGTTTCGGCTCGTTTGTTGCGTCTTCGCCAATTAGTCTGTTTGTCCAGGTCTCGTGCGATTGGACCAATCGAAGAGTCCTGCGTTCAGAAACCCGAATCTCCTGATCGATCAGCTATTCAACCTCGGGAGGGGTAACCGCTTTACTTCAGTCGGCAAACAGCAATTTCTGCCAGTGTTTCCAACCCGGATCTGTGTGGACTTTCGGCGATGCCGTTCAACGAATCGATGGCCAGTCGGGTGTGTTCCATGGCTTTGGCCCTGGTGTAGTCCAATGCACCCGATGCCCTTACCGACTCAATTACCTCCTGCAAGCTTTCGGTCGTTCGCTCGGTGATTGCGTGCCGAATGCACGCGGCATGATGGCGGAGGCCGGTTTTCATTGCAATGATGAGAGGCAGAGTCGCCTTGCCTTCACTCAGATCGTCTCCAACATTCTTGCCCATGGACTCGCTCGATCCGGCATAGTCCAGCAAATCGTCGATCAGCTGGTAGGAGAGTCCGAAGTGCAGACCGAAGGATCGGAACTTGTTGGCACAAGAACCATCTGCGCCGCCAAGAACTGCGCCAGTGTGCGTGGCAGCTTGAAACAACATGGCGGTTTTGCGCCGAATGATGTCCATGTACTGAGCTTCCGTAATTCTTGTGTTCCCAACGTTCTGCAGTTGAAGCACCTCACCTTCTGCAATCACATTGGTCGCATCGCTGATGATCGACATGAGCGGCATAGATTGGATTTCCACCATGAGCTGAAACGCCCGGGAGTACAAGAAATCGCCGACCAGAATGCAAGCCGAATTTCCCCAAACCGCATTGGCGGTTCTGCGGTTGCGGCGGCGCATCGATTGATCCACAACGTCATCGTGTAGCAGTGTTGCGGTGTGAAGGAATTCGATCAGAGCTGCTAGCTTGATGTGGTCGGTGCCGTCGTAGTTGCAAGCCAGAGCCGATAGCATGGCCATCAGTGGACGCAAGCGTTTTCCACCGGAATGGACGATGTGCTGAGCAATTTCCAAGACCAAAGGAACGTCGGAACGTAATTCCCGTTCGATCAGGGCATCAACCTGCTGAAGGTCACTGCCGCAGATTGAGCGGACCTGCTCTAGGCTTGGAGCGGTCAGAAGTTCGGCTAGGTCAGCACTCATCTTGGGAGTCTCTGGGTTTCGGAAATAGCAGTTACGATTGTTGGTCCGAATACTTCAAGGAACAGTGATGCGAAGACATGCTGTGGCCATGGGGCGGTGTCGAACGCCACATGCTTTCTATTTTCGCCGAACTCACAAGCGAAGATTTCAATCGGATTCAATGCTAAAATTATCGTTCGTACTCGCTTGGCTACACCTTGGCGGGTTTTCTTTACGCATTTGTTCTTGTCTAACGACTGCAACGTGGGCGACTTGATGTACGCAGTTTTCGAAAGTGGTGGTAAGCAGCACCGTGCCTCGCAAGGCGACCTATTGTCGTTGGAACGATTGCACGCGGAACCCGGGGATACAGTGTCCTTCGATACGGTCATGTTGGTCGGTGATGGTGAACAGGTGTCGATCGGCAAGCCGTATCTGACTGATGTGCGCGTCATGGCCGAAGTCGTAAGGCATGACCGTGCCAAGAAAATCCAAGTGATCAAGTTTAAGCGGCGCAAGAACTACTTGCGAAGAGCGGGACACAGGCAAGATCTCACTGTGGTCAAGATCACGGAGATCAACAGCAACAGCAACGAGGAAGACATCAATGGCACATAAGAAAGCCGGGGGTAAGACTCGAAATGGTCGTGATTCCGAAGCCAAACGACTTGGCGTGAAGAAGTACGGTGGCGAACAAGTGCGAGCTGGCAACATACTCGTTCGACAGCGAGGGACCAAGATCCACGCAGGCGAGAATGTGGGTTGTGGTAACGACCACACGCTGTTTGCAAAGTCTGACGGAACGGTTGTCTACAGTACCTACGGCAGTCCCACACGAAACTACGTTAGCGTCTCTCCCGCCTAAGCCGTTCCCAACTTAGTCTCCGAGTCTTTATGACTTCAAGGAGACTCCCCCTATGAAGTTTGTCGACGAAGTCACTGTCGTTGTCGCTGCCGGTAACGGTGGTAGTGGTTGTTTGAGCTTTGCACGACGCGCGAACTTCGCCAAGGGCGGACCCGATGGTGGAAACGGCGGGACCGGAGGGAGCGTCTATCTCGTAGGCGACTCTTCGCTCAATACACTAGTGGATTTTCGGTTCCAACCTCGTCTCAAGGCAGACAACGGACAACCGGGTGGCAGTTCGAACAAGAGTGGGAGTAATGGCAAGCCACTGGAAGTTCGGGTTCCATGCGGCACTACGGTCATCGACGAAGAGACGTTGCATCTCATTGGAGATGTCACAGAACCCAAACAAAGACTGTGCGTTGCCGAAGGCGGGGGCCCGGGTAGGGGAAACGCATCGTTCAAATCCAGTACCAACCGAGCTCCTCGACAAACAACAAGGGGAGGTGCGGGAGCCACTAGGCAGCTTAGACTGCAACTACGGGTGCTGGCTGATGTGGGATTGTTGGGAATGCCGAACGCCGGAAAGTCCACGTTGGTCAATGCCATCTCGGCATCGCGACCGAAGATCGCCGACTATCCGTTTACTACGCTTCATCCCACGCTGGGTGTCGTTCGCCCGAATCCAGAGCAGAGTTTTGTTGTTGCCGATGTACCCGGTCTGATCCGTGGGGCGTCTCAAGGACAAGGACTCGGACCTCGGTTCATGCGTCACTTGACTCGAACTTCAATTCTCTTGCACTTGATCGACGTAAATCCTGTCGATGGAAGCGACCCTTGCACCAATATCGTTGACATCGAGCAGGAGTTGCAGCTATACAGCGAGACTCTGGCGGCTACGCCAATTTTCACAGTTGTTACGAAGATTGATACGGTTTCTAACGATCAAGTTGAAGAAGTCACACGAAAATTGTCCGAGATTCGTCCCAACCGGCCAATTTTTGCAATTTCGTCAATAACGGGTGCCGGCATGAAGGAGTTCCTTAACTATGTCGGTAACAGTGTTGACGAGAACAGGCAATCTGCCGCTAGAGATGCGGACTCGATGGCGGAAGACCAACAACGCGACACCAAGTTGGCGCAAGATGTGGCGGATCGTTCCCTAGAGGAACGTCGTGCGTTGGCTAGCGAGTTCGATTCAGATCCAGACGAGCCAGAAGTGGTCTGGCGTAGAACCTAGGAAGGTGCCAGGAGTCTTATCTTCTGATTGAGCCTGGACTTGTGGCGGGCGGCTTTGTTTCTGTGAACTAGCCCTCTGTTGACCATCGAATCAATGACGGGAACAGCGTCTTTGTATGCACTGGTGGCCGCTTCGTAATTGCCGCTGGCGATCAGTGCTTCGACTTGCTTGACGCTTGTGCGGAATCGACTTCTATGACGCATGTTTCTCGCGCGATGATCACGAGCTTGGCGAGCACGCTTTCTTGCTTGAGCAGTGTTGGCCAAGGGCAGTCCTCTCAACTCACTAAGGATCGTGCCGAGATCCGTCTCGAATCCAGCACGGCGGCGCAGAATTATACTCGGCTGATCTCATTCAGCACGAGTGTCCTGGTGTCACTCGAATCCAATAGTCACGAGTAACTCCCCTTGGAAACGAAAGATCCGAGAGACGAAGAGGCCACCAGTCAGACTCTTGCAGGACGTAGCCTGACAGTCGCCACACTCACTGGATCTTCGAGAGTACTCGGCCTGTTGCGGGATGTCGTCTTCTCGTCCTTCTTCGGGGCAGGGCACGTCGCTGACGCATTCTTCGTTGCGTTTCGCATCCCAAATTTTTTCAGGCGCTTGCTAGCTGAAGGAGCGTTTGCTCAAGCGTTCGTACCGGTTCTTTCAGATATTCAGGAGAAACAGGCTCGCGAGGAAGTTGAGCTCTTTGTCCGAACCGTCGCTGGGAATTTCGGGGTTGTTCTTGTAGCTATCTGTGTGGTGGGAGTCTTGCTGGCTCCCGTCCTCGTGATCACATTCACTCTGGGTGCCTGGCAAGACGATCCGCGTCAAGCGCTTGCCTCCGACTTGCTTCGAATCATGTTTCCTTACCTGGGACTCATCTCGTTTACAGCATTCGCAGGCGCAATTCTCAATAGCTTCAATCGGTTCTCCGTACCTGCCTTCACTCCGATTCTGCTGAATGTCGCCCTCATCGCTGGTGCCTTGGCGGGAGCACGCACACTCGACAACCCCGTCTATTCGTTGGCTTGGGCAGTAATCATCGCGGGTGTGCTCCAATTTGCCGTACACATGCCGTCGCTCGCGACTCTCAAATTGCTGAGGCTACCGAGAATCGATTGGAAGGCAGAGGGAACGAAACGCCTGCTGAGATTGCTGGGTCCAGCTGTATACGCAGCTTCCGCCGGTCAAATCAACATCTTGATCGGGACCATACTCGCAGCTCAGTTGGTCGTCGGTAGCGTGTCTTGGCTCTACTACGCTGATCGTCTCATCGAGCTGCCGGTTGGAATGATCGCCATCGCCATTCAGACGGTCGTGCTTCCCAGACTCTCCCGCCTGCACAGCAAAGGTGCGGATTCCGAATTCCGGAGCAGTCTAGCTTGGGGAGTCCACATCGGGATTCTCTTGGGACTTCCAGCTACCGTTGGACTATGCATGATCGCCACTCCGCTCGTCTCGACATTGTTCTTTCACGGTGCATTTACTACTGACGATGTGCGTATGACTGCCATTGCATTGCAGGCGTTTGCTGTAGGTTTGTTGCCGCTCATGCTGGTCAAGATTGCAGCTCCGGGGTTCTACGGTCGACAAGACACTGCAACTCCGTTCAAGTACGCGACAATCGGAATCGCGGTCAACATCGTTGTGAGTTTGTGTTTGTTTCGATTGATCGGACACATTGGAATTGCGTTGGCAACCAGCATCGCAGCGATCGTTCACTCCTTGTTGCTGCTCTGGGGTCTAGCGCGACGCTCTGATATGGAACTGAACCGCGAGCTGGTAGTGGTGTGCCTGCAAGCAACGGCTGGATGTATTGCAATGGCTTGTGTTGTGTATCTGCTGTCGCCCGATGTGGACTATTGGCTAACGACCGGAGTGATGCAACGGATTGGATGGCTTTCGCTCTTGATGTCGGCCGCATTGGCCTCGTACTTTGTAGTCCTCTTGGCGGTCGGGGTTCGACCCTTGAAGCTCTGGAGGCAGGTGTAGAATTCGGCGATGGAAATCATCCGTGGATTGCACAACATCCGTGAGCGGCACAGGGGATTTGTTAGCACGATCGGCACGTTTGATGGCATCCATCGCGGACACAAGAAGCTGCTCGAACTCTTGGCTCAACGAGCTCGGGAGCATCAAACTCAAAGTCTGCTCGTAACCTTTGAACCTCAACCACGGGAGTACTTTCGCGGAGCGTTGGTTCCTGGGCGGTTGACCCGTTTTCGCGAGAAGATAGCGCTTCTCAGTGAAGAAGATCTTGATCATGTTCTTTGCATAGCTTTCAACGAACGTACTCGCAGCATCAGCGCTACGGTTGTCATCGAAACGTTTCTGGTCGGAATGCTCGCCATCAAGCACTTGATTGTTGGAGACGACTTTCGATTCGGAAGAGATGCCGAAGGCGACTATCAGATGCTTCTCAAAGCTGGTCGACAGTTCGGATTCGGCGTGAGCCAAACACCGACATTGGAGCAGGAAGGAGAGCGAGTCTCCAGCACGCGAATTCGCGAACTGCTCGCCGAAGGGAGTTTTGATCAAGCGGCCAGCTTGTTGGGGCGACCATACTTCATGATGGGAACCGTGGTCAGAGGTCAACAATTGGGCAAGACTCTTGGAATTCCAACTGCGAACATTCGACTTCAACGCTATCGAAGTGCGATCGAGGGCATTTTTGCGGTAACTGTGCAGGGACTGGACAGGGAGTATCTAGGATCCGCTTACGTTGGAACGAGACCCACAATTCACGGAACGGATCCACTGCTGGAGGTGCATCTATTCGACTTTAACGGTGACATTTACGGAGAACGGCTGAAAGTGACATTTCTGAAGAAGTTCCGCGACGACGTTGCCTTCGATTCGCTAGCAGAGCTACACGAGCAGATGTGCCGAGATTTGTCCGATGCTCGAGAGTGGTTCCGATCTCAGGGGAGAGTGGCCCAAGGGGCTTGAGTTGTGGAAATTCGTCGTTCTTTGCCTTGGTTTGTACTCAGCGCGATCGTTCTAGTAATAGATCAAGTCACCAAGTTGGCGGCTTTCCACTGGCTTACCATTGCAGATACGCCTGTGTTGCCTTTCCTCAGTTTGACATTCGCGTGCAATACGGGCGCGGCGTTCGGCTTTCTGCAAGGATTCAGTAGTGGCTTGGCAATACTCGGGATATTGTTTGCCGTTGGCTTCTCCTACGCGATTATCACTCTAACGGAAGATAGAAAGATTGAAGGAGTTGCGTTCTCGCTAATTCTGGCAGGAGCTGTAGGTAACGTCATTGACCGCCTGTGGCGAGGCTGCGTCGTTGACTTCATTCACGTCTACTACGGCGAATGGAGTTTTCCGATCTTCAACGTAGCCGACTCGGCAATCACAATCGGCGTTGGATTTTGGATATTGGCGTTGATTAAGTACAGGGGTGAACCAGCCCCTGATCCGGACTAGTGAGTGCTTCCGGTCGAGGTCGAACTAGTGCTTCGATCAATCGTCGGCGGTAGTGGAACGTCAAGTTCCGGCGGCTCAAGGGAGATTCTTGAACGTGTTTTGGGTCGGTCCAACAACCCGAAGGTCAAGGAGTTCAGGAAGCTGCGGTCTCGATTACGCACTCGGCTGACGATGACCAAGTTCCCTTCCGCATCAAAACCCTCATAGTCTGGAAAGTTCAACGCTAGGATCTCGAGGGCGTCGTCTGCCGCTTCAGGTAGTTCCAGCTTGTGATTGGCTTCAACCATGATCGCAAGAGCACGTGGTACGGCTGCCGACTTAGGGAAGTTTTCGACTACGTTGCGAGCACGATTGATGGCGGACACCCACGCATCTCGATCCATGTAGAACATGGCGACGTTGAGTTCCGCCTCAGCGATTACGTTTCGCAGATAAATCATGCGCAACTGTGCGTCTGTTGCGTACAGGCTCTCCGGATACAGTGAGAGAAAACTCTCGAAGTCGATGAACGCTTGTCTCGCGCTGGACACGTCGCGTAGAGGTTCCGGTGTTCCCAAGAGGCGATCGAAGAATCCTCGGTCCCGCTGATAGCTCGAGAGACCCTTCATGTAGAAAGCGTAGTCTGCATTGGGATGCTGTGGGTGCAAGTTGATGAAGCGGTCAGCAGCCACGATCGCACCGTCAAAGTCAGTGCGCATGAAGTTTGCGTAGATAAGCTCTAGCTGAGCTTGTTCCGCATAGCGTCCAAATGGAAAATGAGACTCCAGCAATTCAAGGCGTTCAATCCCGTCCAGATAGTTCCCGACGAGCAGGCTACGTTGGGCATGCTCGTAGAGCAATTGCTCGGTTACACCTGCATCTTCCTCTTCCGAACCGCTTTGGTCTTTCTTCCCGAAAGGCCACAGGGCACAACCCTGAAGAAAAAGTGCGCAAAGTGCGACTATAAGTAGGGACTTTCTCACCAGCTAGAGCTTTTCCATGTTGTTAGAGCATTTTAGTGTCTTGGGACACGGGAAATGACCGATCGTTCATATCAGTCGGAATTGACGATTCCGCCTTCTTGTGCGGGAAAACGGATCGATGTGGCTTTGGCCATGCTTCTTTCCGATGTCTCTCGAACAACTCTAAAGAAGTGGATTCAAGACGGCTCCGTCGAAGTCGATGGCAAGTCCGCCAAGCCGTCGTCCAAAGTGACAGGAGGAGAACATGTGGTCATTTCGGGACTCTTGCCCCAACCTATGGATTGGGACAGTCAGCAACAGATCGAGTTCAAGGTGGTATTCGAAACCGCTGAGTTTCTGGTTGTTGAGAAGCCGGCTGGCGTTGTAGTTCACCCTGGGACGGGCAATCCAGACGGCACTTTGGTCAATGGACTGATTGCACATCGTTCAGATCTCGTCGATCTGCCCCGTGCTGGAATTGTTCACCGGCTCGACAAAGACACTTCAGGGTTGCTGGTGGTGGCCGCAACGCGAACGGCAAGCGAATTCTTCACGGCGGCCCTTGCGAGACGGGAAGTGCGACGTGTTTACTCCTGCGTCGTCGAGGGAGTCTTGGAAGCAGCTCAACACGTTGAAGCTCCGATTGGCAGAGATCCGCAGAATCGCACCCGGCAAACTGTGCGCGACGGCGGACGAAGCGCCATTACGACGTTTTCGCCGATCGAGCTATTCCGCGGTCACACGTTGGCTGAAGCGACTATCGAGACAGGTCGAACCCATCAGATCCGAGTACACGCTCAGTGGCTGGGTTTACCCATCGTTGGCGACCAAACCTATGGAGCTCGAGGGAAGCTTCCGAAGACTCCATCGGAAGACCTAATTGTTGCGATTCGAGAATTCAATCGTCAAGCGCTGCATGCAAGTGTTCTGGAGTTTGAACATCCTCGAACCGGAGAACGTATGAACTTTCGTAGTGAGCTCCCGCCGGACGTGCAGAGTCTGGTGCAGGCTTTGCGAGACGACCAGCTCTTCTTGCTTGACTCTTAGAGGTAATTCCTAAACAATACGCAATCTTTTGAGCAGACCAGAAATATCTACCCATGACAGAGATGCTGTCAGGGGGTGAGATGCTCATTCGTGCTTTGCACGAAGAAGGCGTCGAGTACATATTCGGCTATCCCGGCGGCGCCGCCCTCCACATTTACGACGCCATATTCAAGCAGCAGGCGATTGAACACATTCTTGTTCGACACGAACAAGCTGCAACTCATATGGCGGACGGTTACGCTCGATCCACGGGCTCGCCGGGAGTGGTGCTTGTCACTTCTGGACCCGGTGCGACCAACGCCATTACGGGCATCGCAACCGCTTACATGGACTCCATCCCGATTCTCGTGATTTCCGGGCAAGTTCCGCTGGATGTAATCGGAACGGACGCTTTTCAGGAAACAGACATGATTGGTGTCTCTCGGCCGGTAGTGAAGCACAGCTACATGGTCCAAAACGCGAGTGAAATTCCCCATATCGTGAAGGAAGCGCTCTATGTTGCGACTTCTGGCCGCCCAGGACCTGTGGTCATTGATGTTCCAAAGGACACCACGGATCCCAACGAACTTTGTGAATATCAGATTCCCGATTCGATCGAGCTTCGATCGTACAAGCCTTCCGAGCGAGGCCATGTTGGTCAGATCAGAAAGGCGGTTCAAGCCTTGTTGGAGTCCGAACGACCGATCATTTATGCGGGTGGAGGTGTAGTTCAGGGCGATGCGTCCGCCGAGCTGACAGCTCTAGTGCGCAGGCTTGGGTTTCCCGTGACCAACACATTGATGGGACTTGGGGCGTACCCCGGTTCAGACTCCCAATTTCTTGGCATGCTGGGGATGCACGGAACGTTCGAGTCCAACAATGCGATGCATCACTCCGACTTGATCTTGGCGATTGGAGCGAGGTTCGATGATCGCGTGACCAATAATCCGGAGAAGTTTTGCCCAGACGCCAAGGTCATTCACATCGACATCGATCCCGCATCGATTTCCAAAGTCATCCCTGCGGATATTCCGATTGTGGGACCTTGCAAGACGGTTCTTAACCAATTGCTGGATGCTGTAGACCAGGAGCTCGATTCCGCCGAGCGAGACGACGAGCCGCTGCGGGAGTGGTGGAAACGCATCGAATCGTGGCGTCAGCAGCACGGGTTGGACCACGATCTGCTGGACAAGAAGCCCGCCAATGGAAGGTTGTTGCCGCAGCAGGCCATTCAGGCGGTGTACAAGGCAACCGACGGTCAGGCCTTTGTTACGAGCGATGTGGGACAGCACCAAATGTTCGCGGCGCAGTACTACAAATTCGATTCGCCTCGACAGTGGGTGAATTCAGGCGGCTTGGGAACAATGGGTTTCGGTCTTCCATCTGCAATGGGCGTGCAGTTTGCTCATCCACACGCTACGGTTGTCTGCATCACGGGCGAGGGCAGCTTCATGATGAACATGCAGGAACTGTCGACTTGTACCCAATACTCCTTGCCCATCAAGATCATCAACCTCAACAATCAAGCATTGGGAATGGTGAAGCAATGGCAAGACTTACAGTATGGAGGTCGTCATTCCCATAGCACGTATTCGGACTCGCTTCCTGATTTCGTCGAACTGGTTGAGTCCTTCGGCCATGTCGGGATGCGGGCCGAAAATACTCAGGAACTGACCGAAGCAGTGGACGAAGCCTTTAGCGACAAGCATCAGAACAATCTGGTGTTTATCGATGCTTTCGTTGATCCGGACGAGCACATCTACCCGATGTTCATTCGCGGCGGAGCGGTCAACGACATGGTCCTGCAGAGACCGGACTGATTGTGCGCCATCTGCTTGCTGTGCTTCTCGAGAACGAAGCGGGAGCACTTTCGCGTGTTGTCGGCTTGTTTGCCCAGCGCAACTTCAACATCGAATCATTGACCGTCGCACCTACAGAAGACGAGACGCTTTCCCGCCTAACCCTTGTGACAATCGGCGATGATCGAACCGTTGAACAAATCACCAAACATCTGAATCGCTTGATCGAAGTGGTCAGGGTTATCGATCTCACTGACAACCTGCACATTGAACGAGAGCTCATGCTGGTGAAGATTCGAGCTGAAGGTGAAGTTCGCGACGAGGTCAAACGAACCTGCGATATCTTTCGTGGCCAGATTGTGGATGTGACGGCCAACACCTATACCGTTCAACTCGTCGGTCCAACCGAAAAGCTCCTTGCGTTCATCGATGCCATCAGTCCCAAACGGATCATTGAGGTGGTTCGATCCGGTGTGTCGGGAATAGGTCGAGGAACCAGGGTCTTCAACGTTTAACGAACACGAAACGAGGTTTTGAATGCAGGTCTACTACGACAAAGACGGCGATCTGTCCATCGTCCAGAACATGAATGTGGCTGTGCTGGGCTACGGATCACAGGGTCATGCCCATGCCAACAATCTGAATGACAGCGGTGTTGCATCGGTCGTCGTTGGTCTTCGTCCAAACTCCAGCTCGATTGTCAAGGCGACCAATGCCGGATTAGCTGTGAAATCGGTGGCGGATGCAGTTGCCGAAGCCGACTTGGTCATGGTCTTGGTTCCCGATGAGTTGCAACGAGATCTGTACACGCAGGAAATCGAACCGAACCTGCGGAAGGGAAAGACCATCGCGTTTGCGCATGGTTTCAACATTCACTTCGAACTCATCGAGCCTCGAGATGATCTCGATGTGATCATGATCGCGCCCAAAGGCCCCGGTCACACGGTGCGCTCAACCTATGAAGAGGGTGGCGGGGTTCCATCGCTCATCGCGGTGGCGCAAGACGCTTCGGGGCGCGCTAAGGAGACTGCACTTTCCTATGCCATGGCGATCGGAGCTGGACGCGCAGCGATCATCGAGACGTCGTTTCGAGAGGAAACAGAAACCGACTTGTTTGGGGAGCAGGCTGTGCTGTGCGGAGGAGCAGCAGCATTGGTGCAGGCAGGCTATGAGACTCTTACCGAAGCCGGGTACGCGCCGGAGATGGCGTATTTCGAATGCCTACACGAACTCAAGCTAATCGTGGATTTCTTCTACGAAGGCGGCATATCCAACATGTGGTACACCGTCTCAAACACGGCGGAGTACGGCGGATTGACTCGTGGGTCTCGAATTATTACCGAGGAAACACGTCAAGAAATGAAGCGAATACTCAACGAGATTCAGACCGGTCGGTTCGCTCGGGAATTCGTGGCCGAGAATCAAGCGGGAGGAACAACTATCAAAGCGATGCGAAGATTAAGCGCCAACCATCCCATTGAGTCTGTCGGCGAGAACTTGCGCAACATGATGCCGTGGATTGGGGCGAACAAACTCGTAGACAAGACCAAGAACTAAGGATTCCTGAACGCCTGTCCGTCTGAACGATACCAAGCGTCACTCGAAGCGTTCGCGAGACAGCTATGTCAATTCGACATGGCGATGGATATTTCGATATCCCAGATCGCGTTGGCGACCGTTTGCCCGATGAGATCTAGACGCCGTACGGTCTCGATGCGGTCTGCAACCGCATCAAGTTGCTTGCGTGGTAACAGCACGTTGAGAATCCCCGATGCGTGCGCCAGGCACAGCAAAATCACGTCCCGAGGCGATGGAATGGCATCAGAAAACAGTACTTCGAACAGACGAAGCTTGGCCTCTTGTTCGGCTTTTCCGTCGATTACTGGATACTTGCGTGAACGAAATACCCACAGAAATTTCTCGTCGACTTGCTCGATAACACCTTTGTTGGTTAGACCCTTAAGTGCTTCCGCTCGAATGTCTTCCGCCCGGTCAGCTGTGCGTTCAACCCAGTGTCTGATGTCCTTGTCGCCTTTTTCCGATGCGATTTCAGACAATACTTCGTTGGCGATGGCACTGCGGACGGGTTCATCCTTTATGACGAACACCCGTTCCAAATCGGTATCGATTCTTCCTGCGTCTGCCAATTCCATGAGGATGGCTCCGCTCAACGAGTATCGTCGCGACCACTCGGGTAGTCGGACAAAAGATCCGTCTTCGTCATGCAGGAGCAACAACATGATTTCTTCGGCTATGGACAAACTGTTTCGGTTCATCGTTCGGATGTTTCTTGTTCGAGAGGATTTGCTGACAATTCTAGTTCGCAATCACGGCATTTTGGCTAAGTATTGAGAATCATTTTGATTTTTCTCGATTGGACGAGGCTTTTCGAGCACAATTTCCGCCGGTCCGAACTGTCGGGAGGCTCGTATTCCCATGTCTAAAGTAAAACCGGTTCGTAAGCTGATGGTCTGGGCTCTGTATCCATTGACCATTGTCGCGGTCTTCATCGCATTTGTCGTGCTTCAACTCTGCACATCGATGGTCGTCAGCGCTTATGTTGCGGTTGTTCTAGGTGCATTGGTCATTTCCATTGCCGAGTGGCTTATGCCTGTCCGAGGACAGTGGCATCCGTCCATGTTCGACGCGGGAAACGATGTCACTTACATGGTAGTGGGACAGATTGCGCTGGAACGTCTGTTGACTTTGGGCTCATTGTTTGTGGTTGCTTGGCTGGCCGGTGCAGCCACTTGGAGCTTTCCTGGTTGGTGGCCGTACCAGTGGCCGCTATGGGTGCAGGCAGTCGTGGTTCTAGTCCTCGGCGATTTTGTTCGCTATTGGTTACACCGTGCGTTTCACTACGTAAGTTGGATGTGGCGATTGCACGCCGTGCACCACTCGCCGCAGAGGCTGTACTGGCTCAACGTTGGAAGGTTTCACCCCTTCGAACAAGCCATGCAGTTCGTCGTCGACGCGTTGCCGTTCATCATTCTGGGTGTCGGCGAGGAAGTCCTGAGCATCTACTTCGTCTTCTATGCGGTCAACGGATTCTTCCAGCACTCAAATTGCGACGTTCGACTTGGCCTCTTGAACTGGGTCATCGCCGGGCCTGAACTGCATCGTTGGCACCATTCGCTGATCCCCGAAGAGTCCAACAACAATTTCGGTAACAATCTAATAGTCTGGGACAATTGCTTCGGTACTCGATACTTCCCTCGCGACCAGGAAGTAGGAGAGTTAGGCATTCCTGTTCCGGGATATCCCATGAGCTGGTTGAAGCAAATGATCGCTCCCTTCGATACTCGAATATCCATGAGTTGATCGCCTTGATTGAGAAACTCTCCTATGTTCTGTTCAAGGCTGCATTGGCTAGATCTCAGGGTCGAAACTTTTCCGCGCTGATCGAAGCCACGAATGATCCCGCTTTAGTGCAGTGGGAGTTTCTTCAAAGCATTCTGCAGGCCAATGCTGACACCGAGTTCGGAGAGGAGCATGCTTTCAACAACATTGACTCCGTGGAGAGCTACAGAGCCAACGTGCCGGTCTGCGAGTTCGAGTTCCTAAGACCGTACATCGAGAAGCAACGGGACACCGGAGTTCGTGCGCTGACGAGTGCGGAACCCATCTACTACAACCGAACGAGCGGGACAACCGGATCCCCAAAGGATGTTCCGGTTACCCAGCAAGCTTTTGATGAAACGCGCAGGGATTCGCAGATCAGTGCCTACCTTCTGTCTCGAGACACGGATGCGCTCGTTGGAAAGGTGTTTGCCATCGGCGGTTCTGCAGAAGAGGATCGGACAGTTCGTGGCGTTCCGATCGGGTCGGCATCCGGAATGCTCTATCGGCAACAGTCGAGGTTTGTTCGTTCTCGCTACGTCCTGCCTCCGGAGGCATTCGACGTCGAAGACATGGAAACTCGCTACATCGTCTGTGCGGTTTATGGACTGGCTCAGTCGGGCGTTTCGGCAGTCGCCACTGCGAACCCTTCTACGTTCATACGACTGAACGATGTAATTCAGAACAATCCAGATGTTGTTCTTCGACATCTCGCCGAGGGAACAATGCCGGAGTGCAACGTCGAGTTGACCCCATTGAGCCCACAACCGAAGAGGGCCAGAGATCTTTCGTCGATGTTGGATCGCCACGGTAGTTTGAACTACCGGTTCGTCTGGCCGAGGTTGAGAGCTGTTATCGCCTGGTGCGGCGGGAGTTGCGGATTCGCCCTGTCACGTTTGCGCTTGCTGATTCCCGAGAGCTGTCAAGTCATTGAACTAGGCTACAACGCAAGCGAGTTCCGCGGCACGATCAACGTGAGCCCGAGGGTTAACCGATGTCTTCCTACTTTCCAACATACGTTCTTCGAGTTCGTTCGTCAGGATGATTGGGAAAACGGAGACATGCGGTTCTTGAGTTTGCACGAACTTGAACAAGATCAGCTCTACTACATCTTTGCAACAACAACGAGTGGACTGTTTCGATACGACATAAACGACATCGTTCGAGTCACTGGATGGATCAATCGAACACCCACCCTTGAGTTTGTTCAGAAAGGTCGAGGTGTGACCAACATAACAGGAGAAAAACTTTCGGAATATCAAGTGTTGGAAGGAGTCAAAGCTGTGCGTAGCGAGGTCGGTGTAGACCCCACGTTCTTCGTCGTGCTGGCGGACGAGGCCAATGCTCAATACTTGCTTTGCATGGAATTGGATGTCCGCCCTGACTCAGAGCGGATCGCCACTGTCTTCGACACCAGCCTTCAAGGGCTCAACGTCGAGTATGAGTCCAAGCGTAAGAGCGAACGGCTCGGCAAGGTCAGGTTCGTACTTCTGCCTCCTGGAACGGGCTTTGACTACCGTAGCGATCTCATTGCGGCCGGACAACGAGACTCTCAGTTCAAGTACATGCACTTGCAGTATCTCAAGGAAACAGCCCTGACGTTGCCGAACGATGTGCACATCTAATGTTGCTGTCACGTCTGCAAGCGTTTTCCTTTCCGGTTCCGTTCAAGGTCGTATTCAAGCATTCATCGGCCACCCGCAATGAGGCGGCGAATTTCATTGTTCAAGCAACCGGCAATCGATCTGAGTCGGGTTTTGGCGAAGGGTGTCCGCGAGAGTATGTAACAGGAGAAGACGTCAATTCGTGCAGGCGTTTTCTCACTGAACATGCGGAGTCGATCATCGAGCAAGTTCAAGACGTTGCAACGCTTCGGAACTGGATTGTCAAACACCAAGAAGAAATCGATTCCAACCCCAGTGCGTTTTGTGCAATCGAAATGGCGATTCTGGATCTTCTGGGCGTCGAGACAGGTTCGAGCATCGAAGAACTCTTGGAATTTCCTTCAATTGAAGGTTCAGTGAGATATTCGGCGGTATTGGGAAATTCGCCATACCCGGTGTATTGGCTGTTGTCCCGAAATTACGTCAAGAACGGGTTTCGAGACATCAAGATCAAGATCTCCGCAATGTTCGAAAAGATCGGCTGAAATTGGGATTTTGGAAAAAGCGCATTGAACGAGACTTCGCCGTCCGTTTGGATGCCAACAATCTGTGGCAGGACGCTGACGATTGCATTCAACACCTACAGTTGATTCCTCGAACGTTTTGGGCAATCGAGGAGCCTTTGCAACCCCGAGACTTTGACGGATTGCAGGCGGTGGCGAACGCTTTGAATGTGAGAATTGTTCTCGACGAGAGCTGTACCAGCGTTGCTGACCTTCACTATCTGAAGGGAGAGGGTTGGATCTGCAACTTGCGGGTTTCGAAGATGGGAGGCATCATTCGTTCGACCGCGTTCGCCAACGCTGCGAAGCAACGCAAAATCGATGTTGTCGTCGGTGCACACGTAGGCGAGACCAGTCTCCTGACTCGAGCATCGCTTGCTGTTGTTCAACACCTAGAAAATGAGCAGCTTGCAGTAGAAGGTGCGTTCGGTACGCACCTGCTGAGCGAAGATCTGACTTCTCCATGCATCATGTTTGACGACAACGCACAGATCTCACTGGATTCTCTGGAGGTATTGAGAAAGCCCGGTCTCGGGTTGTTCGTCGAACCGGATCGACTGGTGCCGCTCGACGGATGAGGTACGGTGCCACTCAGTTCCACCCTTGTTCTCATCTCAGAAATTGGACGGATTCGAGTATGCTTGAATTCGGAGAAATCGAGTCTCTGAATCGTGCGTTGCAGGCGGCGAGCGTATTGCAACGTTGTTGATTCAACAGGAGCTTAAGAAGTGCTGATCAAAGTTAGAACTCGGAACGAAGTGAAGTCGTCTGAAATCACGCCAGAAGCCGTGTATGGCTCACGGAGAAAGTTCATTGGACAGAGTTCGGCGGCCGTGGTTGTTGGTGCTGCCGCTGCGCCAGCGTTGGCTCTCCCCACCGGATGGGTGGAAGAACAAGGATTCAAGGAAGGCGAGCCAATTGGCGAGAAGATCACTCCAGAGGAATACGCCATCCGCTACAACAACTTCTACGAATTTGGCACCGGCAAGGACGATCCTTTTCGTAAAGCCAAGCAGATGACTACCGACCCTTGGACTATCGAGATCGGTGGGCAAGTTGCAAAACCCGGAAAAGTTGCCATTGAGGACTTGTTGAAGGGCGTAGGTTTGGAGGAGAGGATCTATCGTTTGCGCTGCGTTGAAGCTTGGTCGATGGTCATTCCTTGGATCGGGGTCCCGATCAAGGCCATCCTCGACAAGTACGAACCCTTAGGTAGTGCGAAGTATGTGAAGTTCACGACGTTGTATCGACCGTCGGAAATGCCTGGAATTCGATCTGTGTTCTCGTCGGTGGAGTTTCCTTATGTAGAAGGACTGAGATTGGACGAGGCGTACCACCCTCTCGCGATATTTGCAGTTGGTATGTACGGAAAAATTCTTCCGAACCAAAATGGTGCGCCGTTCCGACTAGTCGTACCGTGGAAGTACGGGTTCAAGAGCATCAAGTCGATCGTGAAAATCGAACTTACCGAGCGTCAGCCTCGAACTACATGGAACCGATCGGCTCCGCATGAATATGGCTTCTATGCAAACGTCAACCCCAAGGTAAACCATCCTAGGTGGTCGCAGGCCAAGGAACGCAGACTGCCAGCGACTTTGTTTGGATCGAAGATCGATACGTTAATGTTCAATGGCTACGACGAGGTCGCGTCACTGTACGAAGGTATGAACCTGAAGCGGAAGTACTAGCCTCCACGAAAACCTCCTCAAGTTCCAACCAAGGTGGCAACTCAAGAATCTGCACGCCCAGGTCCTCGTTTCGCTTGGTTGGCGACGCGGACTGCAAAGTGGTCGGTCGGAATCCTCATTGCGATTCCGTTTCTACTGATTCTGAATGATGTAAGGATCGAGCTAGTCAGTCCCGGTACGGGTCTAGGCCCGGATCCCGGCGAGGAACTGGTCGAACGACTGGGCGATTGGTCGATTCGCTTTCTCTATCTGACTTTGCTCGTTTCTTCCGCTGCGCGACTCCTGAAGATTCCTGTGCTTGTCCAGCACCGACGAACAGTCGGATTGTGGGCTTTCTTCTATATCGTGCTTCACTTGGCGGCCTATTTCTCTGCTCTTGCTGGCTTCGACTTCAACGTGCTTCTGGCGGACTTCGAGAAACGCCCGTACATCACCTTCGGAATCTGTGGTCTGGCATTGCTGATCCCATTGGCCATAACTTCCACCCGTGGTTGGCAGCGTCGGCTGAAGGCGAATTGGAAGAGGCTGCACCGCATCGTGTACATTGCAGCGATACTTGCTCTCGTACATCTGTGGATGCAGGAGAAGGCTTCCTATTTCGATACCTTCCTCTACGGATCCATACTTGGACTGCTTTTCGTTGAACGGATTGTCGATGCACTGATGAAAATGCGTCGCCGTTCCGTGAGGGCAGCACGTGAATCGAAAACTGACTCAAGACAAGGTGAAACAGAGTGACCTCTCTACAAGATCAACATGCAGTCGCAGTAAATGAGAATGCAAATCCGTTAACCGACGATGAATTGCGTTCGTACCTTGAACAGGTTCCGGAATGGAATATCGACGTTACAGTCGACCGGGAGCTTTTCTTTCTGACTCGGACGTATTCGTTCGACTCCTACGAGAAAGTTCTTCACTTCCACAACCTTGTCGGCGGACTGGCAGAAGCGGAACAGCACCATCCTGAGATGACTTCACAATACGGTGGCTTGACTGTGAAGTGGTGGACCCACACCGTCGGAGGGCTTCACCAAAACGACTTCATTTTGGCAGCCAAGTGCGATGCCGCCTACCAAGACTTAACTGAGTCCAATTGAACTAGGCGACACCCCTATCCCTGACGCGCTTTCGAGCGCGAGCAGCTTCAGCCAGTTGCTTGAGGCAGGCAACGGTGTCGTCCCATCCAATGCATGCATCAGTAATGCTTTGGCCGTAAACGAGGCCGGTTCCGTCGCCAACGGATTGATTTCCTTCAACGAGATTGCTCTCGATCATCACCCCCATGATGCAAGTTTCGCCTTGTTCGAGCTGCTCGCAGAGCGAGTCGCAAACCGCTAATTGCCGCTTGAACACCTTGTTGCTGTTCGCATGGCTCATATCCACCATCAGCCGATGGTTCAGACCGGATTCTCGCAGGAGATTGCCAGCATCTTGGATCGACTTGTGGTCGTAGTTCGTTCCATCATCGCCGCCACGCAACACCACATGGCAATCGTTGTTGCCGGAAGTCGAAAAGATCGCAGTGTGTCCCGATTTGGTCACCGAGAGAAAAATGTGCGATGCACTTGCTGACTCGACAGCGTGCGCGGCCGAAGCGATATCTCCGTGTGTGGTGTTCTTGAATCCAACCGGACACGAGAGACCGGATGCAAGTTGGCGGTGAATCTGGCTTTGAGTCGTCCGTGCTCCGATAGCGCTCCAAGAGAGTAGGTCGCCGATGTATTGCGGCGTAATGGGATCGAGGTATTCCGTTCCGACTCCCAGACCGATTTCAAGGATATTTCTCAACAGCTGGCGGGCTATTAAGAGACCATCATTGATGTTGAACGAACCGTTCAAATGTGGATCGTTGAGGAGCCCCTTCCAACCGACAGTTGTGCGTGGTTTTTCAAAGTAAACACGCATGAGAATGCAGAGGTCTTCCTTTAGTTCTGCAGCAGTAGCTCGAAGTTTTTGGGCGTAGTCGAGAGCGGAATTTGGGTCGTGAATCGAACAGGGACCAACCACTACGAGGAGACGAGGATCTCGCCCCCAGACAATGTCACTTGCTTCGGCGCGGCGCCAGTAGACCAACTCCGACGTTCGTTCAGAGAGTGGGAACTGATCAATGATGCTTTGGGGTGCAATGACCTCATTCTGACCATTGATGCGAACATCGTCGGTGTGGTAGAACATGGCTTGTGCTACTCGTACTCGGAAGAAGTAAAGTGATTGAGCGAGGGGAAGTTCTAGAGCGTTTGCTCAAGAGTCGATTGTAGTGGAGAAGCGATTGGACCCGAAGCGAATCGCATGGTTGCACCGACTTGGTGTCGATGTCTGGATGAGTCGAGGCAGTCAAGCCGAGACTGTTGTTGAGATTGAAGCTCAGGCAAGCAACGTCGAGCAAGCAGAATCGGATCAGTTCAGTGTCAACGAAGCGAAGTTTCGCACAGTCGAGCAGATTGAAGAGAAAACAAGGGGCCGAGATCAAGGTGAACTGAGGTATGTCCAGGAGCCAGAAAGCCCTACACCGCAAAGTGTCCAGCCTGCAATTGAATCGGAGTCGTCAGAAGAAGAAATAGCGGTTCAACTCCAATGTTTGGCGTACGGGGATGCCCTCGTCGTCATCGACCAGGACCAGGAAGACTCCACGCAGCTGTGCCGGGGAATTGCGTATGCAATGTCAGGCTATGCCAACGCTGAAATGCACCAATTGAGTTTTGATTGGCCTCCGGGAGGATCGCAATTAACTCAAGAGCACTCGAGGATTGGAGGAATGAGTAGCGTCCAGCGGGCATTGAAATCCTTGGTTGTGAACCACAAATGGGATGCGAGACTGCTCTTGATTGTCGGGGATATGGCCGACCAAGCCACTCGGATTCTGCAGCAGGAAGATCGCAAGGTCATTAGAATTCCCACTCTGCCGGATAGTCCGCAGGCTAAACGCCGCCTATGGCAACAGATCCTAGAACAGTCCTAACTCTGCTTAGTGAGAACCAAGACTCGTTGATACGACCGTTCGACTTCGACGACCTGCCGGAGGTCTACGACATCGAGAATCGCTCGATGCCTTTCGGCTGGAGCAAGCAGATTTTCAAGTCCTGCTTGGTCGGTCCGTATGAGAGCTGGAAGATGGAAATTGTCGGTCTGAAAGACTCTCGGATAGTCGGCTACTACGTTCTCTACGTGATGAAGACATTCGCCGAGTTATGCAACATTTGCGTGGATGTCTCCGAGCAGCAGAAAGGCTTTGGAACTTTGTTGCTGAACCACGCAGTTCAACGATGTGCCGAACGCGGGATTCGGACGCTGTCTCTCGAAGTCAGACAATCCAACGTGATTGCCAAGAAACTCTACTTGGACTTTGGATTTCGTTCGGTTGGAGTTCGCAAGAACTACTACGCCGCAATCATTGGTCGAGAAGATGCCGAAGTCATGGAGCTCCCGATCGCTTAGCCAATTGCATCGCACCTTGGCAAGTTCTCGTTGTCATAGGGTGTGTTGAGTAGCCGCCGAGAGCCGCCTAAGAATCGGTGTGGATCTGACAGGATTCAGCTCCAAAACAGACACCTATAATTCGCGATTTTCTATCGATCTTCCATGAAGTATCAGCAGTTTGTCGATCAACGACGAACGTTTGCAATTATTTCCCATCCCGACGCAGGGAAGACCACCATTACCGAGCGTCTGCTTCTGCTCGGCAGGGCAATCCAGATGGCAGGGACGGTCAAAGCGAAGAAGAGTGGCCGTCACGCGAAGTCGGACTGGATGGCGATGGAGCAGCAGCGTGGCATATCTGTTACCACTTCCGTGATGCAGTTCGAGTACGGCGACTGTGTTGTCAATTTGCTGGACACTCCCGGCCACGAAGACTTTTCGGAAGACACCTATCGAACATTGACCGCAGTGGATTCCGCCGTAATGGTCATCGATGGCGCAAAAGGAGTAGAGCCACGCACTCGGAAACTGCTCGAGATCTGCCGCATGAGGGACACACCGATCATTACGTTTGTCAACAAGCTTGACAGAGAGTCGATGGATCCCTTGGCGATGATCGAGCACATCGAGAACGAACTTCAGCTTGAGTGCGTTTCAGCCAATTGGCCGATTGGTTCAGGCCGATCCCTTCGTGGCATTTACAAGATGAACGAAGATGAGTACGTCGAGTACGAACAAGGTCACGGATCCACGCAATTCAATTTTCGAACAGTCGATGGGCTAAAGTCAGACGAGGCTAGGCAATGGCTCGGAGCAGATTACGAAGAACACTCTGAAATGATCGAGTTGGTTCGAGAAGCCAGTCCTTCGTTTGACAACGATGAATACCTGGCTGGTCGCCAAACCCCAGTGTTCTTTGGAAGCGCTTTGCAAAACTTCGGAGTTGAAGACTTGCTGAAGCAATTCGTGAGTATTGCGCCTTGCCCACAGAACCGCGAGACGGACACCAAGACTGTTACACCCTACGACGACGAACTGACAGGGTTCGTGTTCAAGATTCAGGCGAACATGTCTCCCAAGCATCGAGATCGCATTGCATTCATGAGAATTTGCTCAGGTCGCTACAGCAAGGGAATGCGGATGAATCATGTTCGAATTGGCAGAGAGATCAGGATCTCGGATGCTGTGACTTTCATGGCCGGCGATCGAACTCAAGTGGAAGAGGCCTATGCGGGAGACATCATCGGCTTGCACAACCACGGCACGATCCGGATCGGCGATACGTTCACGCAAGGGGAATCGTTCGGTTTTCGCGGCGTCCCAAACTTCGCTCCAGAGATCTTCAGGCGAGTGCGCGTCCGAGATCCTCTGCATTCGAAACGACTGAAGAACGGTATCAGGCAACTCTCTGAAGAGGGCGCGACACAGGTTTTTCATCCAGTAGAAAATCAGGACATCATTGTCGGAGCAGTAGGCTCGCTGCAATTCGATTTGGTCGCGTTTCGATTGCGCGAGGAGTATGGTGCGGAATGCACCTACGAACCCTGCAATATCCACACTGTCCGGTGGGTGAGTGCCGATGATCCGGATGTCTGGTCAGATTTTTGTAGACGTGCGAAGCAACAATTGGCCAGAGACGGAGATGACTACCACGCAGTCCTTGCTACATCGCGACCGAACTTGAGGCTACTTCAGGAACGATGGCCTGAGGTTACGTTTTCTTCCACCCGCGAGCATGCCGCCAATCAAAATCCCACCGCACTAGCATAAAATCTCGAAACTCGCGTGGAGGTAGCTAGTTCACACAATCCATTTGATCCCATTGACAGCATGACTTTCCCTCGCGAGCTTCGATTCGAGCACCAGTTGATACATGTGACCGGCTCTTCAGTCAGCCCGGTCGAAGTCGCCATCACCGTTGCGCAAATCATTGATGAGCAGGTCAATGCCGATCAAGTACGGCGAGAAGTTCAGCGTCTATCCAATCTTGTAATTAGTCCGAACGTCGACGACGTGGTTAATGCGCTGAAGAGTGAAGGATTCACCGGCCAAAAACGTGTAGAGAAGGCGATTTACAACAATCGCATCGACCTTGCACTTCAATACAAGGCTGCCAATCCAATCACTCTAGCGATGATTCTTATCGGCGTTGGCAGAAATCTTGACGTCGATTGCTTTGGGATCAACTTTCCACAACACTTCCTTGCGAGTGTCGATGGTCACATGGTCGATCCACTACAGATGGATGTTGTTTCGGAGGAAGAGCTCACAAGCTGGGCCAAGAAAAACGGGTTGCAGGTTGACAACATGTTCGATCGAGCAACGAACCGAGACATTGCCATTCGGATGTTGAACAACGTATCTCTTGCAATCGACGTGGAATACCACCCATGGGACGCATTGCGAATGCTCGACTACAAGGAAATGCTCCTCCCGGACAATTCAACCGAGATTCTTATTGAGCGGGCCGGTATCTGGGTCGAGATCGGTGACTTCGGGATGGCTCGTGAGTTGCTAGTCGATGCACTTGAAACGGAGAGCCCTGAGTCCCTCAAGAAGCAAGTCCGAAGGCGGATTCGCCGATTAAGTATCGAAGGCGATCCGGTCCTTCACTAGCATTGCCATTCCAGTGAGGCAGTGCTGTCTCTATGACATGTCTGAATAGGGATTAGGCAGATTCAGGCTGATGTCGTTGGTGTAGCCGGGCACTCGAATGGATTGCGAGTCGATTTCGAGGTCGGTTCCTTCCAGTACGTTCTCGCCAAATCGGTAGATGGACGGAATACCTGATTCACATGCCTGCTGATCGTAGTCTGCGATCTGTTGTTGAACTGCTTCATTGCGCCGACCGTGTTCCGACATGGCTTCGCTTCCGTGGCGCGTTTCGAGCATTCGTCGCGTAACCTCCGGGGACAGTACAACTCCCGTTGCGTTGTTCCCACCGAAGCCTTTGGAATTGACTAAAGCAAAATCCAGATCCTTCTTGGGATCGAGTTCCAAATGTTCAGAAGAGAGATGCAAATTCTGACGATGTACGTCGTCTGCAATGTGATCAATGGTTGCGATTCCCGGTAGCCAACCGTACTGCCACGTTCCAAGAATCGACGTCATTTGGTCTCCGGATGCTGCCGCAAGAGTATGCCCAAGGTATGCCTTGATCGCAGCTACTGGCCAATTGTTGATTTGAAAAACCTGAGCGAGTTCGCTCAGAATGTGAGACTCGGTCACTCGGTTCTGCGGAGTTCCAGTTCCGTGAGCGTGTATGCACGACCGGTTTTGAACCGATTCTTCGCCGAGCATGGATCGAGCCAGTCCCAGAGCTTTTGCGACAGTCAGATAGTTGCCCACACCGGGACCTGGTATGGATTTCTTGTAACCGTCAGCATTGATGAACACCGAGGGGACCGAACCGTGGATTTCCGCTCCCAGCTCCAGCGCTAGCTCGTCGTCCATCAACACGAGATAGACGCCCGCTTCGGCCAGAGTGAATCCTGCGTTGGTCGAGAATGGTCGACAGGCGCGTCGATTGTCAGCTACATCGGATCCGTCCAGTGCTTTGAGAGCTTCGTCGTCCGCTACCGCGCCCATGATGCGATAAGCCTCAACGATTTCCGGCGTGATTGGTGCTTCCGCGCCTCCCACCATGGCCACTCGCTTGCCGCCGAAGCGAATTTCATCCACTCCCTGCTTGACGTTGTAGAGAAATGTCGCGCAAGCTCCGATTATTCCAGCGGTTCCACCCATGGATCCCAGTACATAGGCGTTGACGAAGTCGGCGGGCATCTCGGAAAGACCCAGCGCAATTTGCTTCGATGTCGGTCTCTTGCCGCGCCACGGTGCCTGTAGCATGCCTCCGTTTCCATTAGCATCGAGTTGCCCCATAGCGCTGCCGGCGAACACGGCAATTTCGTCAGGTCCAACATGCCTGCGCACGGTCTCCCAAGGAATGCCCAGAGAATGCACTGCATCCGAAGCTCCGGCGATGGTCAATTGAAGTCCACGGGGATGATTGCGAGACGCGTAGGTTGAAGCTGGATCAAATCCCGATGGCAACTGTCCAGCAGACGTTACTTTGGCTGAAGTCGCGTCGGGAAACATCACACGGGTATCGCCACTGACCTCGACCTCGAGTTTTCCGTTCTCCTTGGACAACACCGACCAGTTGTCGGGTATCGATTCCGGCAATTGGCGAACCGGAATCGAGAATCTGATCGTCTCTCCACCATTCGGCGAAATCTTGCTTGCCTTGTGGAGGTGCACGTCGTTGGTGTCGAAAAGCTCGATTTTTCGAACGAGCGTGTGGTCGAGAATGTAGTCGCGGTTGGTTTGGTCTTGATTGTTGTCTTGCAGACCCATCAAACCGCGGAGCGAGTTGAAAGTCTCATTCGCGTGGGTCTCAGACAGTCGGTCAATGACCGTTCGGCGATAGGCGTGGTGGCATGAAACCCGGCCAGCTGGGTTGACTCCGCCGAAACCTACTATCACAGGCAACCGACTCACAGATCTACGTCTCCGGTTTCTGGGTGAAATGCAATCCGCGCAGGGAGGCAGTTATTCGCGCGGCAGCTAGGAAGGTTGTATAGCATACTTAGATTTGATTTGAGTGACCCTGCTTGGTCAGGATTTCTTGAGCTTGGGTACTAATTCGGAGAAGTTGCAAGGTCTAAAGGTTGAGTCGAGTTGCTCGTGCAATATCGACTCCCACGCGAGTCGGCAAGCACCGGTAGATCCGGGTAGTGCAAATATGACGGTAGCGTTAGCCATGCCGGCCACGGCCCGAGATTGAACTGTGGAAGTGCCGATGTCTGCAAATGACAAGGAACGAAAGAGCTCGCCGAAGCCATCCACGGATTTGTCAAACAGAGGCAATAGCGCTTCAGGTGTACTGTCGCGCCCGCTGAACCCTGTACCTCCGGTTGCTAGAATGACATCGACTCCGTCGTCAGCAATCCACTTGGAAACGACTGCACGGATGCGATAAATGTCGTCTGCGACGATCAGTCGGTCTGCCAACACATGTCCGTCTTGCTCCAGTGCTCCAACCAAATAGTCGCCCGATGTGTCGTTGGAGAGTGATCTAGTGTCCGAAACGGTTAGAACTGCGATGCTTAGTCGGTTCATGTTGCGTCGCTTTATTGCGTTCTTGCCACTTGCAAAATCGGATAGATAATGATAATTCGTTCATGGTCGTGGCTAAGTCGCGACCTGCAAAGCGAGAACTCACTAAGTTAACGGATCGATCAAGGTTGGAAAACGAACGACTCTTTCTGAGTGCCGAACGGCTGGCGCAAGAGTTCAATCTCTTCCCCACGGCTGACCCGGAGTCGGAATTTTCCGTTCGTGGGCTGTTGAGTCCAGCTGACATTCAGGCTCAGCTGACGACGCTCGACCAAATGGATATCGACAGCTACATCGAGACTGTGGTCGCTCCTGCCGAAATGCCGGATCGAATGAGCGCACCTAGCGCAATCCACGAGCTGGGTGTCGTGCAGCAGTCCTATAGCAAGGGGGCGTACTTCGAGGCATTGGTTGAGATGACCTTTCGAGACGATCGGCGAACCGTCGGATTCGTTGCCCAGGATCGCGGTCATCGCAACGGAGAGTGGGGGCCGGAGGATCACTTTGCTGCAGCCGAATTCGTGCGTTCATGCGCACGTCGTTCAATTCCGATCGTCAGCTTGATGGATACGCCCGGGGCTGCCGCCGACGAAGAGGCCAACCGCGGAAATCAAGCGCACAACATCTCTCGACTGATAGCAGTGATGTCGGATGTCGACGTTCCCAATCTAGGCATCATTTTTGGCATCGGCTACTCGGGCGGAGCAATTCCGCTTGCGGCCAGCAACATGATCCTCTCCGTCAGGGATGGATTGTTCAGCACCATACAACCTCGCGGACTTGCCAGCATCGCCCGTCGGCTGAATCTGTCGTGGCAAGAGTGTGCAAAGCACGTGGGCCTGTCGCCTGCCGAACTTATGAGTCAAGGCAACATCGACGGGATCATTGACTACGTTCCGGGCGAGACGGGTCAAAACCTGGAGAACTTTCGACAGGCAATTGTTTCGGGAATTGACTCGGTCGAAGCCAGCACCAAGGCTTTCGTGGCCCAAGAGCACATGTTCCTTTCCGAGTATGAGCATGCGCTCAAACGTTATCTCGCTCCCTCGGAGCGAATGAAACAAACTGCAAGCGCTGCGCTGTTCGAATTCGTCGAGAATCCGACTGACTATCTGAATGTGTTCGGCCTTGCGTACAGGTTTTCGCGTTTTCTCCGCGTTCGTCGACGCATCAAGTCCACAAGCACGGGTCAGTACGGGCGGCTCGCTCAGCGGGAAGTACCCGAAGGGGAACTATCGACGCGGCTGGAACAAGATCGGAGACGCACGTTCCTGAAATGGTTGCACGACCCCGACCCTGTGATGTACGACGACGTTCTGCGTCGCTCTTGGCGTACCTACCAAACAACGAAAGCTGCGGCCGGAGAAACCCGAGGGGCATTCGGACGGTTCTTTCTCGGCGAGCCTCGCAAGAAATTCAAGCAAGCCGAAAACACCCTGCTGTCGGTCTTCGGGTCCTTCCTAATCAATCGGTGGAAGACGGATGCTGCTGGAAACCTGCGATCCCTACTCGACTATCTGAGGAACGCGTCAGCACCGACTGATCTGCTAGTTGCGAGCGATTTGGAAAGTCCTCGAGTGCTTCTGCGAAGTATTTCGACGGATCAAGTCCTCGGTCCGGTGTTGCGTGAGCGATTTACGCACTACGGCAAGAAATTGCTGGGTCGAGTCGGTGTGGATGAGATGCCGGATGCACAAATCTGCGAAGAGCTTGCCATTGAGTTGAATCTCGCGATTTCCGGCCCGAGATTTCCTTCGAATGACTCATCCATTGCCGAAGGAACAGCGCTGATGGTGCCGGAATCGGCAACATCTTATAACCGCAAGGTGATCAATGAACGATTCGGTGACCACTTCCGTAAACGCGTTACAGCACCCAGCACGGAAGTGAATCCCAGCCCGGATGCAGGAACCGTACTGGACATCATCAATGATCCGGATCTCAAACCACAGTTCATCAAGGAACTGGAGCATCTTCTTGTCTTCAACACGGTCTACGACGATATACTGACCAGTCTCAAAACCATTGCGGTGGAGGCGAAGAACACTCAGTCATTGGAGCGTACAACTGTCCGAATGCTCATCCGAGAATCGGTGCGTTCGGCAGTACGCCAGAATCTGGGTGCCGGCCTACCCGACGAGGTCAACATGGACCTTGTGTTGGATGAGTTCCTCGAGTGGTACTTTCGATTCCAATCGACAGTTGGATTGCGAAAGTTCCTGCAGACCATCGAGGAATGGAAGAAGACTAGCTATCCCTACATTTCCGACACTTTGTTCGTCGTTCTGACTTTCTTCTTCGAGTCGCTGGTGGTCTCGTTACTCAACAACGAATTTGAGGGACGCCGTTTCAACGGACGCATTACCCCTCGCAACATCGGGCGCAAGAGAGACTTTTGGAACCGTCTGAACAATGCCTATCGGGACATGCAGATTCAGGAGGTCATTACAAGCTACAAAGGTTCCGGATCGAGTACGTACGAAGCGTTTCGCAACGAATTCTTCGATGATTTTGAAGAGCTATTTGCCGACCAGCTAAGCAGTGATCCATGTGACTTTCCTGGTTTTCGACTGTCGATCGAAGCCGCGTTGGAGAAAGGCCGACCGCCTTGCGGAGTAGTCACTGGAGTCGGTGTGTTCAAGGGAGTCGCGGGCGGCCTACGCGTCGGAACGGTAATTTCAAACTCGTCGTTCCAGGCTGGCGCGTTCGATATGGCGAGTGCCGAGAAGTTCTGTCGGCTACTGCTTACCTGTGCTGAACAGCGTTTGCCGTTGGTTTGCTTCATTTCCTCAGGTGGAATGCAGACCAAGGAAGGAGCTGGCGCTCTGTTTTCGATGGCTGCGATCAACGACCGGATTACGCACTTCGTTCGCGACTACGACCTTCCGGTAATAGTGTTTGGTCACGGAGATTGCACCGGAGGAGCTCAGGCCAGTTTTGTGACGCATCCGCTCGTTCACACTTACTACCTGTCAGGCACCAGCCTGCCGTTTGCAGGCCAGATTGTTGTTCCGAGCTATCTGCCGCTCGACTCGACGTTGGCCAACTACTTGGTAGCTGTTCCTGGCTCGATGCAAGGATTGGTCACTCATCCGTTCCACTCTGGACTTGACGATGAATTGAAGCGCATCGATCCGGAAATACCGACTCCGGATTCGACGATCACTCAGGTGGTGGCAGGGGTCATGGAAGGATCGCTGTCCGCCGTGCGTACGTCTCAACTCAAACGCGCGGAACCTCTCGTCAAAGCGGAGTTGCTCTACAAACCGGTTCGCCGGGTCTTGGTTCATGCCCGCGGATGCGCCGCAGTGAAGATTGTCCGCATCGCACAGAAGCATGGAATCGATGTGGTGCTCGTTCAGTCTGACCCGGACATGGAGTCTTGTGCGGCCGACTTGGTCAAGGACCCCGAGAAAGTTGTCTCCCTCGGCGGCAGCACTCCAGATGAGAGCTACCTCAATGCGCGTTCCGTGCTGACCATAGCACAGAACGCTGATGTGGACGCGTTGCATCCCGGAATCGGATTTCTTTCGGAAAACAGTCAGTTCGCCGAGTTAGTTCGCTCACGCGGGATCAATTTCATCGGTCCACCGGTTTCGAGCATGGAAACCATGGGCCACAAGTCCAATGCCATTAACACTGCGATTCGCATGAACGCAGCTGTTGTGCCGGGTAGTCACGGCATTGTGACCGAGATCGAGCAGGCGGCGGAAATTGCGGAGGAAATTGGCTATCCGATTCTGATCAAAGCCGTTCACGGGGGAGGCGGAAAGGGTATTCAACTAGTCGAAAAAGCGGAAGATTTCTTGGAGTCCTTCCAACGAGTTTCCGTCGAAGCACGAGCGGCGTTCGGTAGTGCCGATGTCTATTTGGAGCTATACGTTCAGCACTTGAGACACATCGAAGCTCAGATTCTTCGAGATCGATTCGGCAACACAGAAGTTTTGGGGATTCGCGACTGCAGTGTTCAGCGCAACAAACAGAAAGTGTTGGAGGAGTCAGGTTCCACAGTCTTGCCGGACAAGCATCTGCAACAGATTCGAACAGACAGCGTGGCTATTGCCAACGAGGCTAACTACGTTGGTGCTGGGACTGTTGAGTTCATCTACGACGTGGAGTCCGACAAGTGCTACTTCATGGAAATGAACACGAGGCTGCAGGTTGAGCATCCCGTGACAGAGCTGGTCTCAGGCGTTGACATCGTTGCCCAGCAATTTGCGATTGCTGGTGGATCGAGCATTGAGAAGTTGCACGTTCAAGACAAGGGCTACGCCATCGAAGCACGGGTTAACGCTGAACGAATCGTGAGAGATGCGGACGGTCAACTGGTCTTTCGTCCGAGTGCCGGTCAGATCACCAAATGCGTTTTTCCAACGAGCATGAAAGTTCAAGTGATCTCGATAGCTGCGGAGGACAAGTTCATTTCTCCGTATTACGACAGCATGATTGCTCAGATCATTGCGCACGGGTCCACAAGAGAAGCCGCGGCCAAGAGACTGGCGAGTTTCTTATCCAAAGTAAGAATCGAAGGAATTGGGACCAACATTGCATTGCTGAAGAGGATTCTGCGGGACGAGGTTTTTCTCGGCGGGGACTATACAACTGACTACTTGCCGGAGTTCTTGGAACGCATCGATGCCGACGCATTGATTGAAGAGATGGAGTCGTCGCTTCAGGAATCAGCTAGCGTTGATGCAGAGACGATTTCGATAGAAGGCAGCAACGAGCTCAAGGTGCTGTCTCCAAGTACGGGCATCTTCTACCTTAAGCCGACTCCTACTGAGAACGACTACGTACAACAGAACGACTTCATTAGGATTGACCAGACGTTGTGCCAGATCGAGGCGTTTAAGGTCTTCACGCCATTGAAGCTACGAGACCTCAATGTGGGAACACAGCCGTTGTATCCCGATGGGCGTGAATACAAGGTTGCGCGCATCAACGTAGGGTCGGGTCAGCAAGTCAATGTGGGAGACTTGCTGTTCGTTGTACAACCCCAATGACCGGCTAGCTATTGAAATAGCCCCACGACTCCTCGAACGATGCACACGACTCCCACTGCATCGATAATCCAAGTGACATAACGCTGGAACGACTCCTCCCGTAGTTTGTGGAGCAGTCGCGTCCCGATCAAGGTTCCAAGGACTGCCAGCACGATTGCGGCACACAGAGTCCACACGAGCATGGAGGGTAGAGGGTTGTCCCTTATGAAATATGCCACATAGGAGTAGTAGCAAGCTTTGACTATGTGCCCGAGAGTTTGGGTAAACGCTTTCGAGGCGACGATTTCGAATCGATTCAACGGCGACTTTTGGTAGAAGATGTCGAGCAATGGACCGGACGTGCCAGTTAGCAACGGAGCAAGCACGACGGTGAATCCGCACAGTATGGAGACTCCGGTAGTCCGAATGTCGAATTGAACGCGCCGGGGGAGAACATGAGATAGAAGAGGCATCACACCGAGAAGAATCAACAGGAGATTCTTGTCGGGAACGACCGCCAACAACACGACGGGACCGATTGCGACGGTAGCCCCGATCAAGTAGCCGGGTAGCACAGCCCATTGCATGTGTGAGCGCAACATCAAGAATCTGGATCCGTTCGCGACCGCCTGAACCACTCCATGCAGAATCATTGCATGGGAGACAGAGGTAATGGAGACAAGTAGCGCCATCAAGATGATTCCGCCCGCCATGCCGACGACACCGGACAGAATGCTCGTCAGCAAGACTGTGAGCAGGGTGATTGCAACAATCATGGGATTGATTCGGTAGGGCGAAGCAACATGAAACAGATGTGCTTAGCTATGCACTGGGATCGCTATTGCATTTTCAAGCATTAAGCAACTATTTCTTGCGACGGTAAGGCTGACGTTTTTCGACAACCAAATTTCGATCCATTCTTCGAATGACGGTGAGTTGTCAACCATCGAGTCCGACAAATCACTTATCCGCTTGGCTTGTTGGACCACAACCGCTTTCGGCCGTACAGTTCAGCAATTGCCTGAGCAAGTGCTGGTAATTGATTAGCTACTCACCGGTCGAAGACGCACCGTTCAAGTCCGTCCAACGGATCGCATCGGCAATGGCAACCGCATAGTCAGACGGCCTCGAGACATAGACCTTCGCTTCACCACCGCTCAAGTCGTACTCGCCGACTGTGTTCCAGCCGACCTCCGCTTTATTGAGGTCGAATTCGGTGTCCAACGTCTCACCGTCGTTCTCCACTGTAATCGCAAGAAGGACCGGATCACTCGCCCCTTGTAGCCAGTACAAGCCGCTCGGCTTGTAGAACTCCAGTTGCCATGTGGACGTCTGCGGCAGTTCGGCCAAAAAAGTCGCAGCGTGTTGTTCGAATTGTTTGCGCCAGTCCCACTGAATCGCGTAGGTTCTGCGATACTTCCCGTAAGAACCGGAAGCTCCGAGTCTTCCCCACTGGCCGTCCATCGGAAAAGTGAAGTCATACTGGTCGCCGCTCCAGATCAGTCCGTGGTCCATCTCGTTCATTTCCAACGAGTACGTATACCAGCTTGACCAACCTACGGGAATCCCCTTTTGGATTTTCGGTTCCGGTTGCTCGACAGCGAAACCGGGATCAAGGTCGTCGACCACGATTCGAGAGTCGGCCGGAGTCCAGTCACTAGCCACTTCCTCGGGTCTCGGTTGCTCCAAGCGATCCTCTTCGATTTCGCCTTCGGGGAGCTCGATCCGAATAGTTCCTCGATTGCGGGATAGCATCGGATTCACGTACACCGAGTACGGGCGTTGTTCCGTCGTGAGGTTCAGCTGTTTCGATGTGTTGCCGTCAATCCGAAAGTTGATGCCCGTGGACATGCTTGGAAACATCCACTCTACTGATTCTTCGGTGGGGAATTGGATCGACACGTAGCCGTCGACAGATGCCGTGTTTCGTACATCGAACGAGGTCTCGTGGCGTGGACTGCCCCTTTCGCCATCGGCGATGCGCCGAACGGTTGGTTTTGAGAACGCGAAGGCGGGTACTTCCTCCGCCGTCAGCCAGTCTGTGAGAAACGGATGCACCACGATGTTGTGCTCTTCGGCAACCGCCAGCAAGTCATCGCGGCTGTAAGTCATTCCCGCGAATCGCCTGCGCATATCGGAGATCCAGTTGAATATGCTGTCTTTGTCGTTCGTGCGTAGCAGTTGCTTAGCGATCTCGGAACACTTCAATAGAGATAGTTCGAGGATCTGTTGGTTGTCGAAGTCGCCGGGCAAGCTGGAGAGTGCGATGGTTTCGACGGATTCCCTAGTGGAGAGTCGCTTGGAGTAGTTCGACTCCGTATCTGACGCAATCAAAACACCCCAGGATATACGCTCGGCGCTGGCTCCGGCCATACTTGCCGCCAGTTCTGGGTTGAGCAGCGCCAAGGGTCCTGCGAAGACAGAGGAGTGGACCGAGAAGAACTCGTGCGGTGCTGCCGATTCAGCCGAGACGAGACTGCGGACTATTTGATCCAGTGCATGGGCGTCGGGTCCGGATGCGCTCGTCGCGTGAGTCCAATGGTGTTCGGGCACAGTCTTCCAAAAGTTCATCGTTCCCAAACCGTAGCGAATGTGGTCCACCAGCAACATACTCCAGCGAAACTCCAAGGTGTCGTCACTAGCCACTCTTTCGAGCTGTCGACGCGCCAGTCCTAGCTTTGCCGTCGATAGCCCTCTCTCACTGATCAGCATGATTCCCGGCAGTGCCGCCAGAGAGTCCATTCGCCAGCCTCCTCCGACCGTCCGTAGTCGTGCTGGAACCTCCACTATTGAGAGTCGGCTCTGCGGTAGATCCAATCCCAGTTCAGTTAGGTGCCCGGTCATAGCGTCAGCCATAGCCTCGAGTGGTGTCTTCGCTTCCTTTGGAAGATCAAAGGGCTCGTCGTGCCGGCGATGGATGTGGAGTGAGAACTCTGCTTCTTCGATTGCGACGGAGGTGCTTTTGAACGAAGAGGCAAACAAACCGACTTCGGGGACGGGAGTTGCCGAATAAACACGGTAGGAGCCCGACTCTTCGAATGGTTCGGTGATCCCCGAACCCACGAGTGTCCAGTCGGTAGCGATCAGCTCGACTTCGAGGTCCACTTCGAAGTAGTCCAGCCCTTGTTGTGTGGAGGAGTAGTCCCGGGAGACTGCGCCCGGACTCGGATGCCAGTACGTGTTCGGCATCAGAGCCACATATCTTGAATCGAACACTGATCCGTCCGTTCCGAAGAACCTCACGACGCGATTGGGAACTGTTGGATCCGACTCGTAGTCGAGAGTCGCGTCGAACGTTCCGAAACGGGGGTTGGGAATACCCTGAGCGACGATTCTCAATTTTTGGGCAGAGTCGTGAGCGGCAGTCGTGTCTCGCTGAACCTGAAGCAATCCGTTGGCGAAGCTGTATTCCTGGGGAGCACCATTCAGCTCGAGCTCCCGAATCCGCATCGCAGGATTGAAGGTGAACACCAGTGAATCGGACCCGTCCGAGACGAAATCCAGAACGAGGTCAACCTCCAATTTCGAACCTGGGTCAATTCGAACCGAACCTGAAAGACGCGTCAAGTCGGGCATCGCGGATTGGGAAGCCGCTGCGTGGGCGGATCGCCACCTTTCCTTTTCCGCTTGGCGGGCCGGGACTTCCAACGCCGCTGGCGCGAAGGCCGCAAAGCACGCGGCGAACAGCACGGTCGCCGTCATCGCGCCTCTGAAGAGAGATGACTGATCGCTTCTGTTGACGCAAATCGAACCCAGAACCAGAAGCCCGAATCCGGCTAGAACGAACGCGCATCGGACCAGAATTGAGGAGAGCTTGGCAAACTGTGGAACCAGATCGGAAACGAAGAGCGAGTCGTTCGAGATGGGAGAAGCAATGGGTAGCAGGGAGTAGGGAACTACAACCACAAGCAACATAGCGCCGAACATCAATGCGGCGGACACGACAACGACCGCGAGCCGTAACCGAAGCAGACTGCTCAGAAAGACGACAATCGAACACCACAGGAACAACGTCGCCGGAGCGTCCACTAGGAGCAGGTTGACGATGGAGTGAAATTGCAGAACTCCTGCGTACTGCCATCCGGTAGCCAGTGCGATCAGCCCAGTGACCTGCATTGCCGCTACAAACAGCACTCCAGCTAGCCAGACGAGAAACGCAAAGCCCAGAGTTCGGCCAGCGAGCAGTTCGAAGTTCGATATCGGCTTGGCGTTCAGAACCTCCTCGATGCGGTTTCTCGCGTGTCGGTGGGACGCGTCGAAGGCTAGGAGAAGCAGCGCTATGTGAAAGGTCAACACGACCGTGGGGTCGATGTTGCCCAGCAGGTAGAGCGGTACAGCACCGCCGAAGCTGGAGGTGAACGGTGCGACGTATGCCATCGTAAGGCACGAGAAGACATAGCCGAAACCGGACAGCAGGGCAAGAACGACAATCAGAGCCGGAAAGCGGGCCAGTCTCCTTGCGGTACGGATCTCCGCCAGAGCGAAGTAAAGGACGCGACGCAGCGAGGGAAGGAGATTCAAGAGGCCGTTCTCCCTGTCGAAAACCCTTCGGCAAGCCACTTGAGCCTCTGACGATACATGTAGACCCTTGTACTCACTTCGCCGTCGCCTTCTACGAGTTCATCTTCTGAACTAGGTCGAGTCGAGTTTCTTGACTGATCTGGAGCTTCGTTTTCGTTGCCACTCGAACTTCGGCCAGAACTCAGGATTCGATGCGGCGGACCAGGACTCCTTCGTCCAGCGCACTAGCGCAAATGCTAACCAGAGCGACCATGCCAGCATCGCCGCGAGTATGACCCACCGAGGCAGTGAAAAGACCCATGCGGTCGGCAAGGTCGTACCGCTTTCGTCGGCAAACCACTTGAAGAAGTAGCGATCCGACCCGTAGCCGAAGATGTGCATGTTGGGACTACCCAGTAATGCTCGAGGTACGGTGAGTACGAGCATTATGAATCCCGCAAAACTCAATGCGATGAAAGCGACTTGCTTCAGGTAGTAGAAAAACTTGCGTGAGTCGATTTCGGTCTTTCTCGATCGTACCCAGATCGCCAAGAACCATGCACCGGCCCAGACCAATGCCCAGATGTTGGCGAGAGTCGCACCCAATGACAGCAAAATCGCATCGGTTATCGTGACCGGCATGTTCGGTAGTCGAGACAAGCCGATCGCGACTAGCAATATGACCAACACCACGCCCCAAAATAGAACGGCCGCTCCAAGAGTCGGACCACCGAGGTAGACGGTCCACCGATTCTGCGGAAACTCCATGCTGATATCGATGTTCCGTGCTTCTTGTTGCAACTCGATCTCGGGAGTCTGGAAGAACAGACCAGCTCCTCGATCCAAGAGCCATTCGACGGTATATAAGTCACGGCCAGTTCGTACCGGCAAAACGATTTCCTCGTTCGCCGGAATTGGCTGTGGACTCCCTCCAACCAAGATGCTTTGCACCTCGGATCCTTCAGGAAGTTCGATCCGGAAGTCGGTTGCTTGGGAAGCAGTGATGGCCATTACAAGCTCGGTCTCGTGGGATCGATTTCCTACTCGATAGAAGATTTCTCCGGTTTCGACTGTTGCTGTATTGCCAGGCACTGGCTCCGGCCGAGTCAGCATCAACCGCAACGTTTCATTCGATCTTGGAACAAAGACAGTCTCGTCGACCGAAGTCCTTACGGGGACGATCCCCTCGTACTCGTAAGTCCAGAAGTCGGAGCCCCTAACTGACCATCGCTCATGTCGATCGGCTAGATCTGGAGCGGTGAGTTCGAGGGAACTGTCCAAGTTCAATTGACTTGTCCAGTTCACAAAGCTCTGCCCGCGTGAAAACGACAGCAGCAAGTTGCCGTCTTCAACTGTTCCCGGGGACTCAATGACGGTTTCATTGGCGAGAAGCGGTATTTGGACCGCGAACGCATCATCTTGCGGAGCAATTCTGGACACTGTCGTCGTAACGGTTGGTTCGTACTCGAGTCGCAAACTTCGGTGTACCAAGACATAGGGTCGAACCGGTTGTGACGGTGACAACGCTAGAGATTGACCACCAGAAGTGTCTTGCCGTGACTCCGAGCTTGACTGGCGCGTAAACGCAAGACGAGATGCGTCAAGTTGCCCTTCTACTAGTCCTTCCACATCCCAATCAGGTGCCTCTACCGAAACCACACTCGGTTGCAAGGGAAATTCAATATCGAATCGGTCGAGATTTTGCAAGTCCGCAGTCAACGCTACGGTGTGGTTTCCTTGCTCCAACAGTACGTAGGTCCTGGTTGTGGAATTGCGGCGCAAAGGCGTTTGAGTCTTATTGGTCGTAACATCATCAGGAATCCATGAGTCGCGACTTGAAGGGAGAGCGACAGCAATCGTCGCCTCAGCATGCACTACTAGCTCTATGTCGAGCCGACCCGCAGAAACTTGGACTTTCGCTCGCTCTAGGAATGCGCAGTCGGGGAGACACTCGGGAGGAGCTGTCAAGCGTTCCTCCAACTCTGTCAGAATGGCGGGGTCGGGTGTTTGTGCGCTCACATCTTGCGGTACAAGAAACACTAGAGCAACGACCGGTAGCGTCGCTTTGAGGAATCTTGGAAGATTCGTCGCTACGGTAGATGATCGTATGGCAATGAGTATTCCCAATGTTGCCAACGACAACACTGCTCCAATTGCCAACAAAATTCTCGTCGCCCAAGGTGGCAGGAGACCGAACGACAGCTGTTGGTCTTTCGCGACAGGCCCGGACCAGGTGAGATTGGCCTGCCTCCAGTGCCACAAAGGGATACCTGGGCCAGTTTGGATCGTCACTCCGTGCGTAGCACTTGGAACGTAGGACTTGACCAACGCCGAAGGATCTTTCGATTGTTCACGATATCGTGACTCAGGGTACGCATCCACACGACGTTCCAGGGTAGGTAATCGAGAACCGGTGACAACGACCTCTTCAGAAGCGTCGTAGAGTCGATCCTCCTCTGAGTCTGCAATGCTCATAAAAGACAGACCTTGCCGAAAAAATCGTTCTTCAGTGCCTGCGAATTGATCCAATTGAGGATAGATGGCTTGACGTACGCTGATAGCGGCGGAGTAGATGGTCATCGCCGCTACAACGAAGGCGACGACCCAGAACACTACGCTGGAAACGGACTTGAACCACTGGGTGCTGACTAGATTGTTGAGATACGCAAGACCTGCGAGAACTAACCAACCAATTGTCGTTGGCAGCCAGTTTTCCTGATGGGTGAGCACAACGGTCAATGCAATGATCGCGGCCCACCCGACGCCTGCTATCCGAAACGCAAAGGAGACCAGCAACAGACCGAGAAACACGTCCCAAATCGACCATCGGGCAAGCCAAGATTGGCCTTCGTAGTCCACTCCATTCGTCCACAACAGCCTCCACCCAGGAGGAATGTGCAGGCTTGCGGCAAGAGAATTCGCATCGATGTCCCAACCATTGGCAGACAATGGTTGGCGTGAACTAACGACACTGACCGATTCGATAGTCGCATCTCGGGTATCGATGTTGATTCCGGGCCTTTCTTTGGCGACTGGGTCGGCATAGGTGATCAGGCGAGGTTCTCCGTCAACTACTACATTCCCCGGTACATAGGTTGCGGCGATGCGCAACTCAGTGTCGGTTTCCGCCTGAATGCTGTCGGCAACAACATACGAGTCACCTTTGAAGTTGAGCCAAATTTGGCGATCGACAGCAAACTTGGCTGGGTTCGGATTGACGTTGCCGCGTTGTTCTTCTTCGAGCGTCATGGACACTCCTTCGGATAGGACATATCCGAAGATGCCTCGACGGGTCATGGGTGAAGGAGCATCCACTTGATCGAGATTGACTCGAGGCGGTCCGACTACTCGAACAACTCGTATGTTTCGGTCTGGTTGAATACCCCAGATTTCCTCGGTCGGCCAAACGCTACTCACATGCTCGTAGTTGAACGAGTTGACGATGCTGGACGCTCTTGCCGCCACAGTGATGAATTGTTCGCCTCCGGTGACCAATACGCTTAATCGTCCTTGCGCATCGAGGCTTACTGGGATTCTGGCTTGGATGCCGATCAGTTCGAACTCGTTAGCGAGAACTTTGCCGAGTTCGATGACTCTGGGCTTTCCACTAGCCGTAAGTTCGACATAGGTCACAAGCAACTGCGGCAGACTGTCGGTGAAGTGCCGGAAAACGCGGACGTTTAGGGTGTCGGGTGCGTCTTCTTCAACTTCCGCGAGTAATTCCGTCGTTCGAGTCAGCCAAATTCGTCTGTGACCTTCGTCAATGAAGGGGCGGGCTGTCTGCTTGCCGTCCACAGTCATCTTCACAAGTGCGGCTCGTGGGATTTGTATGGACTGTGGTTCGTATTCGCGATCCCACGAGAGTCTGCCGGTGACTTCGTGAGTGCCGGCTGGAATGGTTAGTCGGGGAGTGTCGTTTCCTCCGCCGAGAGTTGCTGGCTGGCTATTGAGCTTGACATCGTGGGGTCGATGCTTGCTCGTGATCGGGAGCTCAATGTCGGATTCCGCGAACGCATGAACGGAAATTCGAAACGTTGCACCGTAATCCGAGTCTCGCAGAACGTCGATTGCAACTTCTCGTAACCAAGCACAATTGAGTTGTCGACCGCTTTGAGCGTCATAGGGGCAGGCACTCTGTTCGCGGTCATGAAGCACCCAGTCGACCCACGGCTCCAATTCTTCGGGAACATAGACCTCACTGTGAACCACACCGCTGATGCAAAACGCTACAAGAACACCGATTGCCTTCAGTTGGATTGTCACAGTTCAATTACCTCCTTTAGCGCTCCCAGGCTTAGTTGTTCGTTCGATTAGATGGTGCCAATACAATTTTCAGCCAGTTGAGCCATTAGACAGCGGAGCTGTGCGAAAAGTCCAATTTTCCTGTACTGGCAACTTGTACCTGGCCAGACACTAGTCGAGACTCTGCACGGGCAACTCACGTCTGTTGTAATCACTATTGCAACAGACGATCCAATTCGTCTCGATCTTTATCGGTTAGAAAAGTGCGGGCGTGGCGAATCTGGACATCCGTAAACGTCTTGGACCAGCTGTTATTCGAGACAATCATCTTGGCCGCTTCAGACTTTAGTTCATCCGATGGCAGTGTTTCGATGTCATCGAAGAGCGATTCGGGCGCGTGGTGGGACCAGTTTCGGATCACGCTGACAAAGAAATGATGCCGTTGGACCTCGTTGAGTTGCTCGCCCAACTTCAGTGCGCGTTGAGGATTGTGGGAGTAGACGAGCGCAGAACCCACGGTGACATAAGCTTCGAGAGCGAAGGGCTCTCGAACTCTTGGTAGCAATTCGATGGCGGTATCGGCATCCCGATAGGCCAACTCTGCTATTACGACCGTCTCCAATCCCCGACCGGTGCTGCCAGTCGATTGCTTGAGAGCCAAATCCATGGCTCGTTGGGGATCGTCCATACTTAGCGGTCTCAAGACTACCCCGATTAAATCTGCACGTTGGTTGGAATTTATCGTTTGGGAAAGAACCCAGTTCAGAGCGGCATCGGTGTCCTGTCCGGCCCATTCGTGCACCAAACCCCACATGATTGAGGTTTGGCTATTTCTATTCTCGACAGTCTTCATTAGGTTTGCAGCTTCTTCAGGATCGTTCCGTGCGATCGTCAAGATTGCGGTCTGGTTGGCGAGTTCCACCAAGTTCTCTGGAACAAGCTGAAGTTTCTGAATGAGCCCTTTTGGATCCTGATAGCCCCATGTTCGAATAGCGACTTCCTGCGTCTGTCTCCTAATGCTGCCCGAAGGTATGGACGAGATTGCCTCAAGCGCTTGTTGACCATCCATTTCGGCCCATGCCTGAGCGATGACGTTGAGTGCGAACATCCGATTTCCATGAGACAGAGTCAGAGCTTGCTCCATCGCACCATGTGGATCCAATGCCGCAATGGCTCCGAGGACCGGACTCAGGACGTTGTGTCGGTCGTGCAAGTCTGAGATCGAGTCCATGACTTGCCCGAGAATCTGAATCCCATCTCGTTCAATCCACTCCTCAGCGATGCGAACCAGGAATTCAGATTGGAATTGGTTTTCGATCGAGTCTTCGAGGACTTCATTCCATGTTTGTGCGGGGTTATCAATCGCCTCGTATTTTCGAGAGTCGTTGATCATGGCCAGACCGAGTTCCTCGTTGCCCATTTGAACTGCCAACTGACGACGCATTTCTTGAGACAAGTCGTCTCGGGTCGTCAGGATTGCCCGAATGGCAGCCCGTTTGTTCATTCCTTGGAGTTGCTTAGCGGCAACGACGGCTCCATCCAGATCCAACAAAGACCATTCACGAAACACAGCTTCAATAAGGAAGCCTTGAAGATAGGTTTCGAATTGCTCGATCTCGGTCAGAGCTCCGATTGGGTCGATTCCGGCGAAGCGTCTAAAAACCGCTTTTTGGATATTGCGACGTTGGCTCGCCGGAGTTACGGACTTGGACTGACGAATCAAGTCACGAAGTGTGGGCTCGTCGGCCTTCTGAAGAAGATTGAATAGAGCGACGCTTCGAGAGAAATCTGACTCTAGACCTGACAGATTCGGTATTTCGCGAACATCGGAGCGATTGATCGGCGAATCAGTTTGCTGTGACTCAGCAAGCATCGAGGACTCTGAGTATTCAGGAGTCTTGGTTTCGCTAACCGCATTTCCAGACTGACGATCAGTCTCAGACGGACCTTCGGATCGTCCATCGACTAGGATCAGTGTTGCAATGGTGCCTATAAAAGCCCCAGTAACCACCAACGATGCTGCTAGCGCAATTCGGCGGGTTGCAGATTGTGTCGAGGACGCCATGGTTAATCGGTTGGTTCTTCAACTTCTTCCGGTAGAAACTTCGTAAGGTAGCGGATTTGCTCATCCGAAAGGTTGTTCCGCCATTCGTTTGCTCTCGTCATCTCTTGGGCCGACTGAGTTTTCAATGCCTCCGAAGGAAGTGTCTCGATTGCGTCAATGAGCGACTTAGGCGATTCTCTCGCCCACATGGGAATCGTCCGGGCAAGGTAGGGCTCCCGCTGTTCTTTCGCGAGCTGATCTGCAAGCTTTAGTACGGTTTCTGTGTCGTTGTCGTGAATCAAGGACCAGCCCACCGTGACGTAGGCATCCAAGGCATGCTCCTCGCGAACTCTGGGAAGTAACGCAATGGCGGATTCAGCGTCACGTACCGCTAGTCTCGACACGACTTCCTTCTCCAATCCCCGGGAGTCCTCGAGTGCCAAGTTCATTGCCCGTTCGACATCAATCATGGTGAGTTCCTCGAAGACCTGCGAAACAAGACGGTCGCGAATGTTGGCGATGTTTGGTTCGGAGTTCACCCATTCAAGGGCAGCTTCCGGATCCTGTTGTGTCCAATTGAGCACCAGTGAGTACATCATTGAAGAAGAATATGCCCCTTCCCCGATCTTCTTCAGCCATCCGACTGCTTCTTCGGGGTCAGTGCGCGAAATCTCTCTTATCGCGGTCTCTCGTGCATCTTTGACGAGTGCGTCCGGTACGAGGTGGAGGTTCTCCAAGAGTCCCCGAGGATCTTGGCCACCCCAAGTGTCTACTACGGTGGACTGTAGCTCTCTGCGGGTACTTAACGCCTCCACTGAGGAGACCCCATCCCATGCCTCTTGGTAGTCCTCTTCAGCCCAAGCACGAGCCAAGGAGTTTAAGGCGAGCATGCGGCTAGCGACTGGAAGTGTTTGCGCATGTTCAAACGCACGAAGAGGATCTGTTGCCGCTATCACATCGTAAATGGAAGACAGTATTTTGGAACGTTCGAACCTGTCTGTGAACTCGCTGGAGATTTGCGCAATAGCCTGCAAACCGTCTCGTTCGATCCATTCCTCCGCTACACGAACCAGCAGTTCCCACTGGTAGTCGTTGTCCATCGAGTCGTTCAAGAGTTGGCTGAAAGCCTCGGAGGGGTTCTCGATCATGTCGTATTGACGCGACTCAGAGATCAGCTCCAGACCGAGCTCTTCATCGCCCATTTGAACCGCCATCTCGCTCCGCAATTCTTGGGACAAGTCGTCTCGGGTTGTGAGAATTGCCGCGATTGCAGCGCTCTTGTTTGCCCGCCCTAGTTGCGTCGCAGCTTCGAGTGCGCTGTCCAAGTCCATTACGGACCACTCCCGAAACACAGCCTCCACGAGGAATCTCTGTTGCTGAGTTTGAAACCCCTTGATCTCGTTGAGAGCACCGACTGGGTCGAGTTCCGCGAACCTGCGGAAAATCGCAGTATGGATCTCCCGTCGTCGGCTCGTCGGCTCAACGATAGCGGATTGTCGGATTAAAGCTCGAAGTGTGGGTTTGTCGGCGGTCCGGAGAAGATTGAATAGTGCAACGCTACGAGAGAAATCAGACTCTATGCCGGACAAGTCTGAGATGTTTCGAACTTCGGAGGAATTGGTGGGCGGGTCAGTATTCTGAGGCCCAGCGAATGTCGAAGAATCGGAGTGTCCCGGTAGCTTGGATTCGTTCTCTGTAGTCCCAGACTGAAGACCAGCCTCTGTCCAACTCTCTGATCGACCATCAACCAGGATTAGTGTTGCAATGGTGCCTGCAACAGCCCCAAGAACTATCAACGACATTCCAAACAAGAGTCGGCGGACGATGGGCTTTGTCGTATAGTCCATTGTCAATCGGTTTGCTCGTTCTCTTCTTCTGTAAGAAACTTCGATAAGTAGCGCAATTGGTCCTCAGAAAGGCTGTTCCATTGTTCGTTTGCACTGGTCAACTCCTTGGCCGCATGACTCTTCAATGCTTCCGAAGGCAGTGTCCCGATTGCCTCAATGAGTGATTGAGGCAATTCACTCGCCCAAGTGGAAATTGTTCGGGAGAGGTAGGTATCGCGCTGGTCGCCTGAGAGCTGATTGCCAAGCTCCAAAGCGGCTTCAGGGTCGAGGTCATAAATCAAGGCCCTGCCGACTGAGCTGTAGGCATCCAATGCATACTCCTCGCGAACTCTAGGTAGCAACGCAACGGCAAACTCAGCGTTCCGAACCGCTATCGTAAAAACAACCTCCTTCTCCAAACCGCGGGAATCCTTGAGTGCCAAGCTCATTGCTCTTTTGGGATCAATCAAGCTGAGTTCCCTGAACACCACCGAAACAAGACGGTCGCGAATGTTGGAGATCCTAGGTTCGGTAAGCACCCAGTCAAAGGCGGCTTCCGCATGCTGTCGCGACCACTCGGACACCAACCCGTACAACACTGACCTGTGGTATCCACCTACCTTGATCGTTTTCAATAAGCCGACCGCTTCTTCGGGATCCTCGTACGCGATCGAGCGTATCGCTGTCCCAGTGGCTTCTTCGACAAGCCTTGCCGGTACTAGGTGAAGGTTCTGTAGAAGTTCCCGAGGATCTCTTTCGCCCCAAGCCTCGAATACTATGGACTGCAACTCGCTTCGGGTACTCAACGCCTCCACTGAAGAGACGCCTTCCAATGCCTGGTGATAGTCCTCCACGGCCCAAGCGCGAGCAATCGATCTCATCATGCGTCCTCGCGTAGCTACTGAAAGTGCTTGTGCATGTTCCAGTGCAACTCCGGGATCCACTGCCGCAGCTACTCTGTATATGCCTGAAAGTACTTCGCTGAACTGGTCATTCTCCAATGTGATCTTGTTTGAGATTTGTGGCAGAACCTGCAATCCGTCTCGTTCGATCCATTCCTCGGCTATACGAACCAGCAATTCAATTTGGTAGCGGTTGTTTATCGAGTCGTTCAAGAGTTTGCTGAACGCCTCGGAGGGGTTCTCGATCGCGTCGTATTGACTCGATTCAGTGATTACCTCGAGACCGAGCTCTTCATCGCCCATTTGAACCGCCATCTCGTGCCGCAATTCTTGGGACAAGTCGTCTCTGGTTGTGAGAATTGCCGTGATTGCAGCTCTCTTGTTCTCCCGCACGAGCTGTTTCGTCGCTTCGAGAGCGCGGTCCAAATCCGATATGGACCACTCCCGAAATACAGCCTCCACGAGGAATTTCTGTTGGTGAGTTTGAAACCCCTTGATCTCGTTGAGAGCACCGACTGGGTCGAGTTCCGCGAACCTGCGGAAAATCGCAATTTGGGTGTTGCGCCTCCGGCTCGTCGGGCTAACGGTTTCAGATTGCCGAATCAATTCCCGAAGCTTGGACTCATCGGAATTGTGAAGTATGTTGAAGAGCAGAACGCTTTGAGTGAAGTCCGGCTCACTATGCATCAAGTCTGTGATGGTCAACAGATCGATGGGATTGGGAACCGGGTCGAGACTTGCTGCATCCAGTGTTGATGCAGTCGAATCGTTGCTTGTGGGTGTCGGCCGAGCGTTGTCTGGTTGTTGAGATTGCTGACTAGCCACAGGCGGACTAACAGAGGGGCTTCTGTCAACGACCAGCATGACAATGAGGCCGGCAACAAAACCAAGTGCTACCAGCATCGTTGGTAGCACAATTCGGAAGGCTAGAGGTTTAGTCGTGGAACTCATTGTCGAGAGTAAGACGATCAATCTCGATCATCTTACTCCGACTCTATGCGCCCATGCGTCGCAGACGCACTGGTCTTATTGTGTTCTGCTTGTGAGAGGCGTGTTGACACGACTAGTGACAAACACACATCCCTCAATCCTACTCCTCATCGTCGTCGGACTTGGAAGAAGACGACTCCTCGGATTTCGTTATGACGATGCTATTGACCTGGGCCGATACTTCCGAAACAGCAGCCTCCAATGCCGCTCCAACTTCGGCACCAATATCTCCACCAACAACTGAGTTGACGCTGTGGAACACTACGCCGGGACTCCCCCGGAAGGTCATAAATGAACTGCTATGTTCCAGCGACTTCTTGTCCTCTTCGGAAAGGTAACCCTTTGCATGCTCGACTTGCTCTTCACTCAGTGCATTGCTCCACTGGTTGTTTCTAACCAGTGCCAAGGCCGCGCGAGACTTGGTCTTGTCCGAAGGCAAACGAGCCAATGATTCGTAGAGACCTTCTGGATCAGTGTGTCCCCAAGAGCTCAGTACTGACTGGTAGTAGGCATCACGCAAATCTCCTGATAGCTCTTGTGCAAGTTTCATTGCTTGATCCACTCGATCTTGGCGGACGAGCTGACTGCCCACGGACATGTAAGCCATCAGCTTCGTATTGCCGTCGCGAACTTTGGCCAACAGTTCAACTGCCAGTTCTGGATCGTTCATTGCAATCCTTGCAAGAACCGTGGATTCCAAGCCTGTGCCATGTTCTCCGATCGGTTGATTGAGAGCGGTCTCGAACGCAAGCTGAGGGTCGACCTCCGCCACTTGCCCCAGAACGATTCCCAATAATTCGTTTCGCATGTGCTCGACATCGGGACTCGTCAGTACCCAATCCAGCGCTGCAGTGGGATTTCGATTGGCCCACTGTGATGCAATGGTGTAGGCAACCATGGAACGGCTTTGGTTGTCCAACGTCGCAAGTAAGTTGGCTGCTTCTTCGGGAGAGGATTGAGCAATGGCCATGATGGCCGCTTCTTGTCCGGTCTTTTGCAGGTTTTCTGGAAGAAGCTCAATCCCATCCAAGACTGCGCGTGGATCCTTGTTGGCCCATGCGCGCACTACAGCTTCTTGAAGTTGCTTCCTCAAACGATTGCCTTCGATGGCCGATACGGCGTCCAGTGCTGATTGAGGATCGGATTGGGCCCACTTGGAGACCAGCATGTTGGCAATCCAGCTACGCTGTTCGTTCTTCAGTCCCAAGATCTGCTCGAGTGCCTGATGGGGATCGGACTGAAGCAATCGAGGCATCATGCCTGTAAGTACCAGCGAGAAATCTGACCAATCGGTTAGTGAATCGAGTATTTGCGACAGAGCGGCGAACCCTTGGTCGTCGAACCAGGCTTGGGCAACTTGGATGAGCAAGCCGGCCTGCGAGGTGTTGTCCTGATCGTCGTTGACAAGCATGTGCCAAGCTTGAGCCGGATCATCGATTGACTCTTTAATCTTGGCTTGTGCAATGAGGTCGATTGCTAGCTGTTCGTTGTTGAGCTGGCGTGCGATTTGGCGTCGAAGGTCCTCTGACAGATCATCTCTCGCGCTCAGTATTCCGACGAGTGCAGCATTCATTTGTGGTAGTTCGAGTTTCTTTGCCGACGCTACTGCATCATCGAGGTTCCACTGCGACCACTCTGAAAAGGTCGTTGTGATCAATGATTCGTGCCGATGGCGAGGCATACTCTCGATTTGCTTCAACGTTTGGCCGGGGTTCGTCGCTGCCAGACGTCGAACGATGGCGGATTCCACCCACTGGCGTTGATTGCCACCAGGCAACTGTGCTGATGCCTTGAGTAGATCGAACGCTTCTTTCTCACTAGCCCTTCCCAGCAGCGAATGCAGGGCTGCTCTTTTCGCAAAGCCGCCTTTGAGCGTCGCGACGTCATCGAGACTATGAATGCCGCTGAGACGATCCGCATTGGATCCTTCTTCAAAAGTGCTTGTTGCCGAGCCTGAGGAGTCCCCGAAGTCAATTCGCGCGTCTGAATTGTCCGTTTCTCCTCCTCCGGAGCATCCGAACATGACGGCAACGCACACGCTGATCCCCGAGATTCGCAAGAGTGCGAGTGGCACAGGGCTGAAGCGGCTTGCTGGTGAGTTTTTCATTCAAGTCCTCCTTGAGGGACGAGATCTACGTGACGAGATCTGAACTGTGTTGATTTGGTGTCGACATTGCTTATTCCTACTACCGACGGCGCCAATTGCGCGAGCCACTCGTTCTTTGCTCGAGGTGGCGTGCATCTTCTTCACTCAAGAAGGACTTGGCGTAGGCCAGCTGCTCCTCGTCCAATGAGCGATTCCATCGCGTTGAAATCGCCACAACCAGGGCTGCTCGAGACTTGACCTGCTCAGATGGCAGATCAGGTAGTGAGTCGACCAGATCTTCGGGGTCGGATCGCAACCAGGCATTCAGGATGTCGTTGTAGTAGTTTGTGCGACTAGGCTCAGAGAAATCTTGTGCCAGTTTTAGTGCGCGGTCCCGATCACCTGAATAGACAAGTGCACTGCCAACCTCACTGTAGGCCCGAAGCTTCGTTCGACCATCGCGAACTTTGGAAAGCAGCTCGATGGCTTGTGAGAGATTGCGCCTCGTGAGTTCACCGATGACCGTTACTTCCAATCCAGTTTGATTCTCGCTCAGGGGTTGGTTGAGTGCAGTATCCAAAGCGAGTTGTGGATCAACCTGGGCCAATTCGCGCAGCACGACAGACAGTAAATCACGCTGCATGTCCCGCGCTTGTGGGCTGTTGAGGACCCAATTCAGAGCCCCGTGAACATCTTGCTCAGCCCAACTCGACGCGACTGCCCATCCGACTTCCCGTCTGCTTTCGCCACTTTCAATGTCTGCCAAGAGACGGGCGGCTTCTTCCGGGGAAGAGCCTGCTAGGCTGACGACTGCTCGCTCTCGTCCTCGTGCTCGAAGATCTTCAGGAAGCGTTTCCAATCGATCTAATACTGCGTAGGGATCATTGGATGCCCAAATCCGGATAACAGTGTCGGCCAATTCTCTAGAAAATCGATTTTGCTCCAGAGTGCGCACCGACTCGAGCGCAGCCATCGGTTCTGAATCCGCCCAGGTACGGACCAAACTGGAAAGAATGTAGCCTTCCCCGTTGTCCCCTAAGGATGCTGCGTGGTTGAACGCTCCCTGAGGGTCGGTGAGTGCGGCACGGTGTATTACCGAACCAAGAATGGTCATTCGTGTTTGCCAGTTTGGCAACGACTCACTCATAAGGGGCAGGACTTCGAATCCGCTTTGATCCACCCACGATTGCGCGACTTGGACCAACGTTGCGGTTTGTCCGATGTCGTCGATTTCATCGGATGTCAGCGCGTTCCACGTGGCTTCGGGATTGTCGATCGTTTCGTTCAAAGTAGCCTGAGCAAACAGTTCGACAGCAACCTGCTCGTTGCCCAACTGCTTGGCGATTTGCCGTCTCAGGTTTTCCGATAGATCGTCTCGTGAGTTCAAAATTCCGCGCATTGCTGCAACACGAAGGGATTCATCGAGAACCATTGCTCGTCCTACAGCTCCGTCCAAATCCGAATGTGACCACTCGCCAAAAATCGCACCCATCAATACACCTTGGTCATCGGACGGAAACAGTTCGGCGCGGGAGATCGCTCGTTCCGGATTGATCGTCGCATAGCGTTGGAATATGGCTTCCTGCCATGCGGTTTGCCGGCTAGGTAGGGCAATTTCCTCGCTCTCGGCGATGAGGTCAAGTAACGTGTTTTCATCAGACCGAGCGAGCAAACTGTGTAGTGCAGCCGAACGTGCGAACTTACTCTTGAATCTCGAAAGATCCTGAAGTGAATCGACTGTGTCGAGCGACCCATCTGTAGGTTTCGATTCGTCTACTTTGAGGGTACTCGCTTGAACACTAGCCAGTTCGGCTTCCAGTTCGTCGCTGAGTTCGAATTCAGCGGGTTTGTCGCCGGCATTCAGCGTGAACAGTGCCACTCCGAATACAGCGGCGGTCAGAGCTACTCCCGCAACAAAGCTAAGTGCCCATTCAAATCGTTTTTTTGAGGGTGAATTCATGCAAATCCCGTCCAAGAAATGAGGATCCCAAGCATGCGAACAATCATACAGGGAAGTTGCATGGTTATACGGAAGTCGAGCCGCTCATCTGTCGAAAATGGAACGCCGGCAATTCATTTACAAATTTCTTGTTATGAGAGATGCATCCTTGTGCAAAATCGTTACACTTTTCATTCCTCTCGACGTTGTTCAGGCGGGCATCCAATGCGCAAAGACAGCAGTTCCTCGGCTTCCGGCCAACTCTTGGAAGTCGCCGATAGCGAAGAGGCGATCGCTCGTCTTCGAACGGAAAACGCTCAATTGCGTTCCGAACTTGAACGGTTCGAGTCAGGTCGCGTCGGATCCCCTCAGAGCGAATTGTGGGAAAGCGAGATGAAACTTGGCATTTCCTACTCGGATGGTCGCTCCCACACGAGTTCGATTAGTGCTGGTCGAGTTCTCAGGCAACTTTCGGGCATCTCCAAGGCACGAATGAAGGAAGGTCGAATTCGAAACAGCAGCGAGTTCGAGTATTTGCCGACGGCTTCGACAGACGCATCTCAACTAGAAGCGGACTTCGTGCGATGGGGCTACTGCGTGGTCGGCGATGCCCTCGATCAAGATCAGATCGATCGTCAGCTTGAGCGACTGATCGACCAGGCCGCGGCGGAGCGACAAGCTGATGTAGCGATGATGACTAGCCGTAACGGAACAGCACAGCTAGTTAACAATCTTGTTCTGAAGGGTCAGGTGTTCCGGGACATTGTGGAGTTCAAGGAGTCGGCTGCACAACGTGGACCGATGGTCGACAAACTGCTCTCCAAGATCATGGGCGAAGGGTTTGGGCTAGGTTGTGCGCACGGATCCATAGTCCACCAAGGTGGCGGATTGCAGGAGTTGCACATTGATCAAGGCATGATGCCCATGCCGTATCCTCCGTTTCCGTTTGGGTCGCTGATCATTTGGTGCTTCAGCGATTTCGATTTGGCGAATGGAGCGACTTATGTAGTGCCAGGTTCCCACCGTTCTTCAGACGGTCAGACGTTGTTCACTGCTGGAGCGGATCTGATGCAGCTGGTCAATGGCACTCCGGGTCTGGTCGCCGTGTGCGCTCCTGCTGGATCATGCATTCTTACCGACACGAGAATCCTGCATTGCGGAGGTCGTCGAACCGCTCCGGGTACGAGATACGGAATGCGATGTCATTACAACAGACATTTCATTCGTGCACTGCACGAGCAATCATCAGCGAATCTGCATGTTCCAGATAGTGTTTACGAATTGCTAACAGATCGTCTTAAGCAAATGATGGGCATTTCCGTGAACAACCATCAGCCCATTGGGGAGATCTCGGTCAAGTAGCGGGATCGTCGCTAACAATCGGCTCGTCGATCTGTTCCGCAACTAGGTCCGCAAGGAACTGAATCCAATCCGGGTTCGTGTTCAACGAGCTAATCAGCTGAAGCTTCTCGCCGCCCAACGACTCAAACAACTCTCTCGCTTGTATTCCGATTTCCTCCAGAGTCTCCAGGTTGTCGACGGTGAAGGATGGGCATACGACAGCAATTTTCTTCATGCCAGCGGATGCACACCGCGTGATTTCTGCTGTGGTCGCGGGTTCCAGCCATTTCTGCAAACCCAGTCTAGACTGAAAAGTCAGGGTGTAGGGCAGTCCCAGTTTTTCTGCGAGGGCTGTCGCAGTCCATTTGCACTGGTGCATGTAGCAAGTTGCGTGAGCTACGGAATCAGTCTCGCAGCATGAAGGGGTTGCCAGACAATGGGAACCGGTTGGGTCGGCCTTGGTTATGTGCCGAATTGGAAGTCCATGAAAACTAATGAGCAAGTGTTCAATGTCGTCGTGTAATTCGGCTTGGGTGTGCCGCGCCAAAATATCGATGTAGCGAGTTCTGTTGTAGAAGGGTGGCACTACTGACAATTTCCGGTGTTGCACAAAGTTGGCAGTCTGTTCAGTCATCGTCGTGCGTGTGGAATCGGCGTGATGCGGATACAGCGGCAACAACACGATGTGTTCGGCACTGAGTTTGTTGATCGCTTCAGCTATCGACGGGTCGCCATACCTCATACCGGGAGCCGTTGGTATGCCTAGTTTCTGCTCGAGACATTGCGCGACTTCGACTGTGTTCCTACGAAGAGGGCCTCCTTTTTCGCCCCAGATCGACTGATATGCGAGAGCAGATCGAGGGCTTCTAAGAGGTGCAATGATGCAATGCACTAGCAATGTGCGAAGTGGGCTGGGTAGGCTGACAACATACGGGTCGCACAGAAACTCCTTAAGGAACTTGGCAACGTCCTTTTGCGAAGGCGAATCCGGTGATCCGAGATTGGCTACAACCAGTGCAACTTCCATTCAGTTTGAGACAGTTGTTTGCTCCATTCGATAATAACGATGACCGCAAGACTCGAGCGGAAGGGTTGCCCGCATCAAACGGAATTGGTGTTAAACGGCAACGAGAGCTCCATCGAAGCGGAACAAAAAGAAGTGAAGGAATTGCCAGCATGAAAGCAATCGTTCAAGAGTCGACAAAGCTGATTTGGACTGACGTGCCGGATGTCCAAGCAGGTAGAGGGGAAATTGGAATTTCTATTCGCGCTAGTGCCGTCAATCGTGCCGACTTGTCGCAGCGCGCTGGTGGATATGCGCCGCCTCCCGGTGCTAGTGAGATTTTGGGACTAGAGTGTGCGGGAATAGTCGACGAGGTCGGCTCGGGAGTAGACAGCTTCGACGTGGGAGACCGCGTCTGCGCTCTGCTGGCCGGAGGTGGCTATGCGGAACGCACCGTAGTTCCGGCAGGTCAAGCATTGCGGATCCCAGCAGGGCAGGACTTTTCCGGTGCAGCGGCCATACCCGAGGTCTACGCAACTGCATACCTCAACCTCTACATGGAGGCTTCACTACAACCAGGAGAGTCAGTCTTAATTCATGCCGGAGGTAGTGGTGTTGGTACAGCGGCGATTCAAATGTGCGTGGCTTTTCAAAATCCGTGCTACGTCACTGCCGGGTCAAAAGACAAGATCCAACGCTGTGTAGAGTTAGGTGCGACGGACGGTTGTGTTCGAAACGAAGACTCGTTTAGCGAATTGGTCGAGCGGTGGACGCAAGGCAAGGGTGTTGATGTGATTCTCGATCCAGTCGGTGGTTCTTACTTTGACGACAATCTCAAGTCGCTCAGCGTGGATGGGCGCTTGGTGGTAATCGGATTGATGGGAGGAGCTAGCGCTAGCCTCTCGCTTGGTCGCTTAATGATGCGCCGACAGCGGGTCATCGGTTCGACACTACGCGCTCGTTCAATCGAGGCAAAAGCACGGGTAATGGATGAGTTGGGTCGAAGAGTGTGGCCATTGATTGCCACAGGAAGCATCCAGCCGGTTATAGAACAAGTATTGCCGATTGAAGAAGCTGACAAAGCACACGAACTCATCGAATCGAACGCAACCTTTGGCAAGGTAGTGCTCGAAGTCGGGCGAGAACGCGGAATCGAGAGTTAGTCTGGCAATTCTGCGGCTTGTTCGACGAGAACGGAGCGTTGCGACTCAAGGTCCGAAGCCTTGTCTCGTTGCACCTGCACAACATCCTGTGGAGCTCGCTCAACAAACTGTTGATTGGACAACTTAGCGGAGACAGAGGCCATTTCCCGATCGATTCTCGCGAGTTCCTTCTGAATTCTCGACTTTTCGGCTTGCAGTTCGGCATCGTCCAAGAAAGGAACGTTGATTCGCAATTGCCCTACAGATTGAACAGAACCAGCTGGTGTGGCTTGTCCTACTTCAAGCCAGTCAATGACCGATACCTTGGCCAGCCTTCTCAAAAGGTCACTGGTCTGCTCCGCCAATTCGCGATCACGAGAGGAACCATCGCTGAACAAGACGCGAACTTCATCTGACGGCGAGATTCGCCGTTCACCCCGAATGTTTCGGACCGTTTGAATTACGGTTTTCAACCAGTCGACTGCATCTTCCGCTTCGCGATCTTCTGGTAGCGAGTCAACTTCGGGATACGTTGCCAGCATGATCGACGGTTGAGTTGCCTTCGTCAAAGGTTTGAGCTTGCGCCACAGGAAATCCGTAATGAAGGGCATGACTGGATGCGAGATACGCAAACTGAGCTCGAGCACTTCTACGAGAGTGAACAACGCACCCTGTTTGAACTCCTTCGCTACGGTATCGTCGTAGAGCACCGGTTTGGTTAGCTCGAGATACCAATCGCAATACTCGTGCCAAACGAACTCGTAGATGTCTTTGGCGCAAAAGTCGAATCGATAGTCGTCAAAGGCTCGTCGGCAATCGGCAACTAGCTTGCGCATTCTTGAGCGAATCCATCGGTCGGCGATGGAGAGCTCTTTAGGCGCGTCCACTTCCATCTTGTCGGTGTTGGTAAGCACAAACTTCGTAGCGTTCCATATCTTGTTACAGAAGTAGTGATTTCCTTCGACTCGAGCGATATCGAAGTTGTAGTTGCTGCTCGGGGAGGCCAAGTCGCAGAACGTAAATCGCAAAGCATCCGCTCCGAACGGCCGTATTCCGTCGGGATAATCGCGCCGAGTTGCCGCTTCGATACGCGGAGCCATGCTGGGCTGTGGCAGATTGGTGATTCGCTTCTTGACTAGTCCTTCCAAGTCGATGCCATCGACCAGATCAAGAGGATCCAGTCCATTCCCAGCGGTTTTTGACATCTTCTTGCCTTCAGCATCGCGGATCAAACCTGTGATGTAGACGGTGTGGAACGGAATCTCGCCTGTTAAATACAGAGTCATCATGACCATCCGTGCCACCCAGAAGAAAATGATGTCGTGGCCGGTCACGAGGACGCTTGTTGGATGGTAGGTTTTGAGGTCGGGGCTTTCAGGATTCGGCCATCCAAGTGTTCCGAATGTCCACAAAGCACTCGAGAACCATGTCTCGAGCACATCTGAATCTCGAGTCAACTCGATGTCATTGGCTAGATCCGCTGAGGTCCGGGCGTCTTGTTCGTCGCGACCGACGTAAATATTGCCTTCCGAGTCGTACCAAGCTGGGATTTGGTGCCCCCACCACTGTTGTCGGCTAATGCACCAGTCCCGAATGTTGCGCATCCACGCGAAGTAGACGTTTTCCCACCGCTTGGGCACGAACTTGATCGTTCCGTCTTCGACTACGCGGATCGCTTCTTCGGCGAGGGGGTCGATCTTGACAAACCATTGACTTGTCAGTAGCGGTTCGACTATTGCCCCTGATCGGTCTCCTCGAGGAATGTTGACGGAGTAGTCTTCAACCGACTCGAGAAGGTCAGCCTCTTCGAGAGCTGAAATAACCGTTTTTCTCGCTTCAAACCGATCAAGCCCACGAAAGCTCTCTGGTACGTTGTCATTCAGCGTTGCAGACGTTGTGAAGATGTTGATCACTTCCAGTTCATGCCGCTGACCAATTTCGTTGTCGTCAAAATCGTGTCCGGGAGTGATCTTGAGGCAACCCGATCCAAATTCGGGATCGACGTGCGTGTCGGCAATGATTGGTATTCGGCGATGGGCAAGCGGCAAATCAACATGTTTGCCAATGAGATCTCTGTAACGTTCGTCGTCCGGATTTACGGCAACCGCCGTATCGCCCAGCATCGTCTCGGGACGAGTCGTGGCCACCACGACGTAGCTGCTCCCATCCGAAGCTTGGAGCCCGTCAGCTAGCGGATATCTCAAGTTCCACAAGTGACCTTGTTCCGGTTCGGTAACGACTTCGAGATCGGAAAGTGCAGTCTTGAACTCCGGATCCCAGTTGACCAGCCTGGTTCCCTTGTAGATCAGGCCATCGTTGTACAGCCTTACAAAAGTCTCGATGACGGCTTTGGAGAATCCTTCGTCCAGCGTGAAGCGTTCTCTTTCCCAGTCCACTGAAGCGCCGATGCGTCGCATCTGTTGCGTAATGGTTCCTCCAGACTCTCGCTTCCATTGCCACACACGATCAATGAATGCCTCTCGCCCTAGATCTTGAGGAGTCAATCCTTGCGCCCGAATTTGCTCGGTTACCACCATCTGTGTGGCAATACCCGCGTGATCGGTTCCCGTCTGCCAAAGGCTGTCGCAACCGGTCATACGTCGATAGCGAATGATCGCGTCCATCAACGTTTGCTGGAAGGCTTGACCGACGTGCAATGTGCCGGTCACGTTGGGTGGCGGTAGCGCTATAGAGAATGGTGGGCCGTCGCCGCTGGGTGCGAAGTAGCCCTTCTCCTCCCACTCCGAGTACAGCTCACCCTCGATTTCCTTGGGATCGAACGGGCCTTCGAGTTGTGGTCGATCAGACATTGGCGGCAATTTCAGACGGATTCGAGAAACACGGCAGAGGCATGCAAGTCCGCAGGTGAGAGGAGCTTGAAGTCAAGCTCAAAGTTCTTTTCCCGATAGGCACGATAGATTTCTCGAGCATGTTGAAGTTCCGAATTGAGGAACACCTCAAATATCTCCTGAAATTCCTCAGCATTAGCAGGAATGTCTTGTGTGGTGTTGACCAATGTAGTGTCCGAGTTCTGAGCTGGACATCGGTGGTTGATCGTTACCAGACACGCAGTTGAAGGCTCTATGCCGACTTGGTGAGGCACGAAACGATCTTCCGGATACTCCCACAGGAACTCGTCGATTGCCTTTGAATACTCCTCGTCGGAGGTGAGGATGTGAGACCGATTTCTTCGGTAGCAAATTTCGCTCGCCAGCGAGCAACTTAGCTTCTTGCGCGAGGCTTCTTGCTCGTCTTCGACTATACAGAAAGTTACGCGTGTCACGGCGATCGCATCGGTAACATGAGAGTTGTCGTTCCCCGTGCGATTCGCATGGGACAAAAGGTCAAAGGCTTAGATCGACGTATTGCCCCGACCACGAGGGATTATAAGAGCCGCCTAATTGAAAACGCTTTATCGACACATCACGGTTGAGTTGCTCGCCGTACTCGCTGTCGTCTTTGCAATCCTGATTTTCGTAGGAGTTGGTTTTCGTTTCACCGGCTACCTGCAGGAAGCCGCAACCGGCCGGTTTGACGCCAGTGTGCTTTGGTCGTTGATCGGTCTTCGATTGCCGGAGTTCGTTCAGCTGGTGCTGCCGTTCTCGTTGTTTCTGGCAATCGTGGTCACGCTTGGACGGGTTCATGCCGATCAGGAATACGTCGTCTTGGTTTCAGGAGGTGCGAGTCCCCTTCGGTTGATTGGCTGGATCGCAACCTTGGTTGTACCGTGTGCAGTGGTTGTCGGGTTGCTTAGTTTGCTGGTCACTCCGCACTCCAGTAGGGCTTTTGTACAGCTAATTGCGGACCAGGCGATCTCAAGCGAAATCGCGGCGATCGTGCCCGGGGAGTTTCGCAACTTCTCGAAAGGAACCAGAACCATCTATGCCGAGAAGATCGACCGCGAGAGTCGAACATTGGGGGGATTGTTCTTCGCGGAGACCAAGAACGACAAAACCACTACGGTAACGGCGGAACAAGCGCAGATACATGTAGGCGCAGACCCGGCGGAACGGATTTTGGTGTTGATGAACGGGAAACGCTTCGAGGGTACACCGGGTCAACGGGACTACCGAGTTGTCGGCTTCGACGAACTGTCTCTGCGCTTGGACCTGGACGCTCCTTTGCGGGTTGCGTTGAACATCGAAACACGACCTACTAACGAGCTAGACATCAACAATGTTGAAGATGCTCAGGAACTACATTGGCGTTGGTCGCTGCCAGTGATGACCCTAGTTAGCGGACTATTTGCGTTTGCGATTTCCCGTACCAGACCAAGATCGGGAAGATTTGGGCAGATCGTCCCCGGGATTCTCATCTTCGTCTCCTACTACGTGTTGCTGGTATTGGCCCAACATGCTATGGCTGAGAGCGAGATTCTCGCGAAGCTGGGTCTGTGGCATGTGCACTTGCTGGTTGCCGTCACCGCTTCGTATTGGACGTATCGCCAGAGCAGACCAGCGTAATGATTCGAAAGTTCGATCTCTACATCGCAAGGACTTTGATGCTCAGCATGGGTGTCGTACTTCTTTGCATCGTCGTTCTGATGTGTCTGTTTGGTTTCATCGATGAAGCAGGAGATGGCAGTGGTGAGCAATCTTTCTTGGCGATCATCTTGACCGTACTGATGGATATTCCACTTCAGTTGAGCGAAGTGGTTCCGTATGTGGTCTTTCTCGGTTCGGTAGTCGGTTTCGGATCGCTGTGTGCTAGCTCAGAAGTGACGGTTCTTCAAACATCAGGCGTTTCGCACTGGCGGCTATGTGTTTCCGTTGGTTTGGCTGCCATGGTCTTTCTGGCAGCTATGACGTTCGTAACAGAGTACGTGGGTCCATTTACTTCACGAATTGCCCAGGATCAAGAACGAGGAGAGGAGGTTGCTGGTCCACGCGGAGGCTACTGGTATCGAGAAGGTCAGGTGTTCACTCGTATTCGAGGTATCGACGAAAACGACAGCTTGCGTGGTGTTCAGCAGTTCGAATTCGACCAGCAAGGCAACCTGTTTCGAGCCACTGAGGCTACAAGTGGCACCCCCATTCGTGCTGCATTTGCTTGGGAATTGGAAGATGTGAACGAGACTCTATTCGACGCTCGATCGCAATCTACATCGATTTCCGCCGCCCGTACATGGAACCTCACTAGCGACTTCCCCTCATTCTCTTCTCGGCTGACTCAGGAACCGGACGATCTGTCAGCTGGAGATCTTTGGAACCACATTGCGTATTTGAAGGAGCAATCGCTCGATTCCGGCCAATTCGAGATCACGTTTTGGTCTCGACTGTCCACTCCTCTTTCGGTATTGGGATTGGTTCTGATTGCGGTGGGATTTGTTCTCGGTCCGCTTCGAGAGACCGGAATGGGGACTCGCATCACTGCAGGGATTGGTGCGGGCATTGTCTTCGGTTACCTGCAACAGACTCTCGCTCCGCTTGCGTTGCTCTACAACGTTCCACCGTTTCTCGCTGTGTTAATCCCCGTCTCCCTCATGTGGGTCACTGGCCTCGTGTTGGTTCGACGGCTCTCCTGAGTCGATGGCCTTTTTGTAACGAACGATGTAGCTGTTGGATACGATGTCCGACCAGGATCGACGGTCCTTGTCGATCCAAATCCAAATGTAGCCCAGTCCAAGACAAAGAAAGCCCACCAAGGCTCCGCAGAATCGGAAGAGCGCACTACGCAAAGTGAATGTCTGCACCGACTCGATACGCAAGCGCCAGGCCACCATTCCGATGGTCTGCCCTTTGTGAATCCAAAAGAACGCAAAGAACGCGAACAGCTCGACAAACAGCAGGCTCTGTAGCCAGGCTCCGACGACCGCATCTCCTGTGAGAGTCACCAATAACACGATGGTGAAAACCCAGATGGCCAACACGATGATGGCGTCGTAAAGCATCGCCGCCAAGCGAAATCGAAAAGGTGCGCGCTCGGTGTCTTGGAACGTCTGTTGGTTGGTTGTCACAAGCAAATGAACAGTTAGGAGTTGCCCTGGAAGAACTCACATTGCAGTCGAGCGTGGACGGTGTCTAAATGCGGAGAAGTGCAGTGCCACGGCAGCGTCTTCCTATCATAAGCGTTCTCCAACTCAGCACCACGCAGTCGGTAGGGGGCCGACCAAGCATGGTAGATCGCGTAAATCGACCACGGCCTGAAAGTTGCCAAAGTACTCGATGATTTCTTAGCCAGTGAAGCACTGCCTGGGACGGGTGTCGACCCCGACGGGTTCTGGAAGTGTATGGCTGACATAGTTCGCCACTTGACTCCGGAGAACCAGTCTTTACTGGATCGTCGAGATCAGATGCAGGCTCAGATCGACGATTGGCACCTCAAGAGACGTGGATTTGAGATCGACCCGGACGAGTACAAGACCTTCTTGCGATCGATCGGCTATCTCGAAGAGACTGGACCAGACTTCACGATCTCAACTGCCAACGTCGATGAAGAAATCGCAACTATTTCGGGGCCTCAACTGGTGGTTCCGGTACTGAACGCGAGATTTGCGTTTTGAATGCGACGAACGCGCGTTGGGGGAGCCTCTACGATGCGTTGTACGGAACCAATGTCATTCCCGAAAATGAAGGGCGAGAACGTGGAGACTCGTACAACCCGAAGCGAGGCGAAGTGGTAATTGAATACGCGGCAAAGGAGCTAGACGCGATAGTTCCGCTTGCGTTTGACTCGCACGGCAGCGTTGACGCTTATGAAGTCGCAAGCGGGGACTTGGGATTCGAACTACGTGCCAAGATTGGAACAACCACTCATGCGCTTCGAGACCCTCAGCAGTTTCGGGGATTTCGAGGTGAACCCGGAGCAGATCCGGAGGCGGTTCTGTTGTGCAACAACGGATTGCATGTAGAGATTCAGATTGATCGATCCGACGATGTAGGTGCGGCGAATCGTTCGGGTGTCAAAGACGTTCTGCTGGAAGCAGCGATTACAACTATCCAGGACTGTGAAGATTCCGTCGCTGCTGTCGATGCCGAGGACAAGACAGACGTCTACCGCAACTGGCTTGGTTTGATGAAAGGAGATTTGGAGGAGACCTTCGAGAAAGGTGGCCAGTCGGTGCATCGCGTGCTGGTAGAAGATCGCAGCTACACAGGCACAGATGGCGGAAAACTGACTATGCCTGGTCGAAGCTTGCTACTCGTTCGAAACGTCGGTCACTTGATGAAGAGCGATGCGATACTCGACTCAACCGGCGAGGAAGTCTACGAGGGCATTCTGGATGCCTGCATTACGAGTCTGTGCGCAATTCACGACTTGCGAGGTGGAGGTTCGACCAAGAACTCTCGAACCGGAAGCATCTACATCGTGAAGCCGAAGTTGCATGGTTCGGCAGAGACGGCGTTCACTTGCGAGTTGTTCAATCGAGTCGAGAACATGCTGGGACTTGATCGCAACACGATCAAAGTCGGCGTTATGGACGAAGAACGTAGGACGAGTCTCAATTTGCGCGAGTGCATCAGAGTCGCCAAAGACCGTATCGTCTTCATCAACACGGGTTTTCTCGACCGAACCGGGGACGAGATCCACACCTCCATGCAAGCAGGTGTGATGGTTCGCAAGGAACCGATGAAGCAGGAGAGCTGGATTCTTGCCTACGAAGACGCGAACGTTGACGCAGGCCTGGCAACTGGATTCCCCGGTAAGGCACAGATCGGAAAAGGCATGTGGCCCAAGCCGGACGAGATGAAGGACATGGTCGACATCAAGATTGGACATCCCGAAGCTGGCGCTTCCTGTGCATGGGTTCCGTCTCCAACCGCGGCGACGCTGCATGCCCTTCACTATCACAAGGTAGAGGTGACATCGAAGCAGCAAGAGCTTGCTTCGCGGGAACCTGCAAAGTTGGACGATATTCTCAGAATTCCTCTCGTGCGCGGTGAGAACTGGTCGGCTGAGGAAGTCCAAGAGGAACTCGACAACAACGTACAAGGCATTCTTGGCTATGTGGTTCGATGGATTGACCAGGGCATTGGATGTTCAAAGGTTCCGGACATCAACAACGTCGGACTCATGGAAGACCGAGCCACATGCCGTATTTCGAGCCAGCACGTTGTGAATTGGTTGCTACACGGAATTGTTTCGGAGGAACAGGTGCGCGAGACGCTGCAGCGCATGGCTGCTGTCGTAGACAAGCAGAACGCCGCAGATGATTCCTACCGGAACATGGCTCCTGACTTTGACGGTAGCGTTGCTTTTCAGGCTGCTTCCGACCTAGTCTTCAAGGGATTGGAGCAGCCCAACGGATACACCGAGCCAATTCTTCATGCGAGACGCAAGGAAGCCAAATCGAAATTTGGCCGGTGAGTCAATAGTTTTTCTCGACACGCTCTGAGCAGAAACCCACTCGCTGACTACCACTTTTCGCCGAACGGCCTCAGAATGCTCTCGAACGTCCACGCCGACTTCGGTTGGTGCGCGACTGACCAAATGTGTTCTGCAATGTCGGCGGGTTGCGCGAAGAATTCGTCGGGCTTGTCTTTCATAGCCTCACGAGACCACGGAACTGAAATGACCGCATCTATCGCTACGTAACTAACGTGAATTCCCGAGGGTCCTAAAGTTCGGGCAATCGATTCGGCCAGAATGCGTTGAGCCGCCTTACTCGGTGCGAACCCTGAGTAGCGAGGAGTACCGCGAAATGCCGCAGTGTTGCCGGTGCAAATGATGGCACCTTGACCGCGCTTCTGCATCGCGGTCGATGCCAATTGGGCGAGCCGAAGAAATGCTGTCGCGTTGACGCGATAGGCGGACTCGAACTGACGAGGCGTTATGTCTTGAAAGTTCCCGAACAATCCGCGAACAGCGTTGTGAATGACTAGGTGCGGAGCGTCAAGATCGTTTTCGATCTGCTTGAAAACTGATTCCAACTCATCCAGGTCGCTGACGTCGCATGGGTAGGCGTGGGTACTTGGCAGTTCGTTCTTGAATTCCTGCAGTCGCTCGGCATTGCGAGCGATCATGGCGACTTCGTAGTTTCCGGCGAATCTCTTGACTATCGCGATGCCCGTTCCTGGACCCACACCTGTTACTAGACAGACTTTTTTCGGCATGTGTGAATGAAACCTCTTGAGATGCAGGTGGTCAATATAATTCTTCGCCCCGCCTGAGTGGCGAAATTGGTATACGCGCCAGACTCAAAATCTGGTGGTGGCAACACCGTGAGAGTTCGAGTCTCTCCTCAGGCACCACGTCGCCTATCTCGTCGATCTGCGACGAACCACTCGATACAGCAGCTCCTCTTGGAGCAATTGCCCGTATCTCTTTAGGGTTGTCTCCCGTTCGCGCCAATCCGGAAGCTCGGCAGACATCAATTCGTAGAACTTGGGGCCATGATTCATTTCCTTGAAGTGACATAGCTCATGCACGATTACGAGATCAAGCACATCTGGCGGCATCTTGATCAAGTGTGTGTTCAGGCGCAGTCGAGCCTGTTCACTGCAGCTACCCCAACGTGACTTCATGTAGTCGTGACTCCATGGCGGAATCTCATCCACGAGCGACGATCTCCGGCAGACCTCGTCGACGTGTTTCTTGAATACGGAATTGGCTTGAAAGCGAAGCCACTCGTGGACAACACCTTGAATTGAGTGTCTCGGTGCAACCCATACCCGTAGGGAGTGGCCGTTCAGTGCGACTTTGGGTCTTTCGGACTCTTCCAGCACCAACTCTATCCGTTCCCCTTGAAAATAGAGTGTTGAGCCGGTCGTGTAGGTGGTTGGATAAACGACAGTATCTTCAGCTTGATGTTTTCGAACTTGTGATCGCAACCAGGCTTCGTTCTTGTAGACCATGGTCTGAAGTTCTTGATTATTCGTTCCCGGTGGAGCATCGACTAACAACACCCCTTCAGGGTGGTATGACATAACGATTCTTGTCTTCCGCCGAGATCGATTGCGTCGCCGAATCTCGATGCGCTGGTCATCGATGAAGAGGTGACTGAGACCGTGCAGTTCCATTGCGTTCGGCGTACCGTTTGCCGAGTGGATCGACCTTTTTGTGATTGTCTTCTTGCTCATCGATTCGTTCTGGTTTTCGGTACGACGCTTAAATGGGACCTAGGGCTAAGTTGCCGTAGCGGCAATCAGTCGCTCTTCCACTGTGTCAGACTCGGCTGTTCACCAAGTTTCCAGTTCAAACCTAGGATCTTTATCCCACGGCATGACCAGTTGAAGTTCGACAACGGGGACTTTCTTCAGCGACTGAATTATCTGGCTCCTGCGACTGATTCCGTGTCGACCAACGTAATTGTCGATGTCCGGGTTGTCCACTACATCAGTCTCGAGATCATAGGCTTCCAATGCATGCATCGCCACCTCCTCGTCTGACATGTTGTAAGAGAAACCCACTACAGCCATCCAGCGATGAAACAGCAATGGATTGATAGAGTAGAGGGAGTGCCAGTACTCGGTATCCAATCTCAGTGTACGAAGATAGAACCCCTGTATTGCCCATCGGTCGCCTGCTCGTGCGACTATAGCCATAGCCGCATTGTGTGTGTTCTGTATTTCCTCGGCAGCCTCGGTTTCTGGGATATCCCAGACATTCCAACCAAATGAACGAAAGTCCTCTTCGTACATCGTCTCTGAATTGTCCGAACAAGCGTTGCGCAACCATACCGCCTGCAGTATTGTCTCTTTCAGGTGAGCTTGATGGATTGTTCGTTCCGTTCTATTGTGGTGGTTCCACTGATTCATGGAATCATTGAAGCGCGTTGTGCGATCACGGCCTACTCGTTCGACCAATAGGTGGTCGATGCGCTTCAGGCTAGTCTTGCAGGCATCGAGATAAATTGCATACTTGACCAGTTCCCGCGATTGGCAGCGAGTCGAGAAGTCGGAGACGTTGCGGATGGCTCCCGGCTTTGACAGCTGCATGCACTCGGCATCTTGCAAGACCTCTTTGGTCACACCTCTCCGTTCCTCGACGTTTTCATCGAAAATGTCGTTCCAGAAAGGCACGTCGCCCGTGATGTCGGATCGAGAGTAGGCAAGTGTGTAGGGTCTCCTATTGAGCACACAGCCCCGATATCTGTTACGGTCGAATGAAGGTAGGTAAAGCATCGATTGCGCCCACACAGGTTGGAGCGAAAAATAATTGGCCAGTCGGTCGATGCACTCGTCGGTGAGCGGTTGCTTGAACGTATCCAGTATGTGGCATTCCCCAAGCAATTCCTCGATGACTGGAATTTTCTCGGTGTCGAATTCCTGACCGATCACGGGACTTCGAACCACCTCACTGCTGTGCGGAAAGGCTTGTGTTGACGCAAGTAGCAGGATTGCTAGCACCGCGAGCCTGCTTGTTGCGATAGCACGCCTCCCTAGTTGCAATAGTCGAGACTCCATTTGCATGGGTCGGGTTGAGTTAGGCAAGCAAAAATTCATTGCAAGAGTAGATTTTCGTGATGCAAGTGTGAGATCGAAGAGGATTCTCAATTGCATGGTCATCTGTATTCATGCTAACCTCAATCGAACGAGTCAATTTCAGCATTCATGAAGCCAGTCAGCTACTTGCTCTTTTTGGCGTTGATTCTCCTCGTGTCGCCGATCCACGGAGTCGACACCGTCACAATGCAGGGAAGGATCAATTGGAACGGGAGCGATACCTCCGAGGTATGGATTGGGGTGTTCGACTTGCCCATCAGAACCGGTGCGGAAGCACTTAGCTGGACTTACATTGAAAGCAGTGAATTCGACCTTACGGTCCCAGACCGGGACGAAGTTCAACTTGTGGTTCTGTGTCAGGACTTCATGTACTATTTGAAGACGGTCTATCCCCGGTCGACGAACAAGCAATTCGATCTACAACTTGCGAGAGGAATCACGTTGGAGGGAACGGTCCTTTCCACCGACAAGATTCCGGTAGCAGATGCCGTCTTGACTTTGGTGCGGGAGGATCTTCCGAGAGTACGAATTCCGGAGGAGTATGTTTTCTCATGGGTCAGTGATGCCGACGGAAGGTTCAAGATTGGCGGTTTGACTCCATATTTCGACTATGAAGTCCACGTCGAAGTCCCATATGCCTACCGAGAGAACGAGACATTTTCCGTCGAAGTCGAGGAAAGCGACATTCAAGACAGAGACTTGCGTCTATTCAATGCATATTTCGTTTTAGGCCGAGTGCTGGACGAAGATCACGCGAGCGTCCAGGATGCAACTGTTCAATTCACGGCAGAGCGTCCCGATGGTGCTGAGGGGAGTTCGACGACAACAAGCAACTCCAATGGGGAGTTCAAGCTGGGACCTTTCGAGAGAGCAACCGAGATTAGTTTATCGGCGGCACACGAGGAATTGGGGTCCTCGTCCGAAGTTCAGACAACTCCGGGAGAGCACGATGTCGAGTTGGTCTTGGAAAGCCTAGTGCATGTCTTCGGAACTGTGATTGATCACGCTACAGGTAAACCCATCGACGACTTCACACTCATCGCGATTGCATCCCACGACAGTCGCCCGTACTCGTACTCTGAAGCAAAGGGTGAAATTTCGAGCAAGGTGGACCGAGAGACCATTGGTCTGATTGTGGACTCTGCAGATCACACTGCGTATTTTTTAGTGGATGTTGACTTGCAATCTGTAGACGAGTACGACATGGGAGTGATCGAATTGCTCCAAGGAAGGCAGCTGACGGGCAGAGTCTACGATGTGTCAAGTGGCCAGCCCGTCGTTGGTGCGTGGGTTTCGCTTGAAGACTATGAACTCAACCTACAAGAGAAGGATTCTCATTGGATTGGTCTCTTGCATGGCTACTTAAGTAATTCAGCTCAGTCAATCACCGACGAAGAGGGAGCCTACAAGTTAGTTTCACTTCCTGCACGCCCAACCAACATTAGCATCTTCGCTGTCGAGTACGGGCGGAAAGTATTACAGGTAGATGAAACAGTAACAGTGCTCGACGTACCTCTAGAACGAGAGTTTGCCAGCGCAAGAATTAGGGGTGAGGTTGTCGCTAGCACAGGAGAGCCTGTTGGAGGTTATGTGACATTTCGAAGTGAGATGGGATCGCTCAGCATCGGAGTTGGAAGTGACGGCAAATTCGACAGGGCATTCAGTGTTGGTGAGTACGACATCTATGCAGAAACGGACCAAGGCACCTCACCAAAGGTACAGGTTGTGCTAGAAGAAGATGAAATTCAAGAAGTCACTCTGGTCTTGGAATCCCAGGGTCTCCTAACTGGCGTCATCGAAGGATTGGCAGACGGCGAGACAATTTCTCTTACGATTTTTTCTGAGAGAGATCAGATCGACGTAAGGAGTGCTCACGGATTGGGGAATGGAGGGTTTACGGTCAAGGGCACTGGTTTTGGTGACTTCAAGCTGACCGCTGAGTCGAGCAGAAATCGTAAGCAGGTGAAGTCATTCGAAGTGAGTACAGGAGTCGGCGAAGCGCATGTTGTTCTGTACTTTGCTGGCCAGTCGAGACTTTACGGGTCATTGCGGTATCCAGACGGCACGGTCCTTAAGGGTAAAGTGAGAGCAGAAGCACAAGACAGTGGCAAGACATCCGGTTCGGCTGAAATCGATGACGACGGAACAATTGAAATCGATGGACTGGAAGATGGCGATTACAAAGTCATCATTTTCGAGTCGAAGCGGTTGACCATGAATACTCCCGATGGAGGAAGCAGGTACACAGAATCCATCAGGCCAATTGAGGAGGTGGAAGTGGAGGTTCGAAGTGACACGGAACTGAACATCCAGCTCACCCTTCCGTCCGACCCAGATTGATTCCTCGTACAGGTCAACGATTGCAGTTCCCCTCCCGTGGAGTTCACTTTTCGCTGTTCGTCACGCACGATTCTCGACAAAGCAGTTAGCACTCGCAATTGCTAGAGCACATGGACAATCGGCAGCGTTACACGCCATTCTTCGCTTGAGAACAGCTGACTCAAAAGAGATCGACGAGGTATGTCAATTCCGTTGGCGATGAAACGGTTTCACACTGTGCGGCCATCTGCATTAATGCGAACCTGAGACGAATTTACGAACCGCAGTTTCAATGAAGCCATTAAGTCACTTGATATTCCTCGGACTGATCCTCCTCGCATTGCCGAGCCACGGAGACGACACCGTCACAATGCAGGGAAGGATCAATTGGAACGAGAGCGAACCTTCCAAGGTGCGGATTGGGGTGTTCGACTCGCCCATCAGAACCGGTGCCGAAGCACACAGCTGGACGTCCGTTGAAACCGCCGAATTTGATCTGTCAGTCCCAGACAGGGACGAGGTTCAACTTGTCGTGCTGTGTCAGGACTTCATGCCCCAATTGAAGACGATTTATCCAGCGTCGCCCACTAAGCAATTCGTGTTGGAACTTGAGAAAGGGATTACGGTGGAAGGTACGGTCCTTTCCACAGACAAGCTTCCGGTGGCAAGAACCGGCTTGACTTTGGAACGGGAGGATCTTCCCAAAGTGCGAATTCCATGGGAGTATTCCTTCAGGTGGGTCAGCGATGCCGACGGACGGTTCAAGATTGGTGGTTTATCTCCCTTCACCAGCTATGAAATCCGCGTCAAACTTCCCTATGTCTACGAAGAACATGAGACTTTTTCCGTCGAAGTCGAGGAAAACGACATCCAAGACCTAGACCTGCGTCTTGTCGATGCTTACTTTGTACTGGGGCGAGTGCTGGACGGTGATCTCGAGGGTGTAGAAGGTGCATCGATTCGATTCCGCTCTGAACGAGAGTACGGATTTTTGCGGGACTCGAACATCAACAGCGGGTCCAACGGAGAATTTCGGCTGGGACCCCTCAAGCAAAGCACTGATTTAGTGTTAATGGCAGTGCATGAGGAGCTGGGGTCCTCGCCAGAAGTTGAGGCAACACCTGGCATGCACGATGTCGAGCTAGTGCTAGGAGGCACTGTTCATGTCGTCGGCACTGTGATTGACCAATCTACGGCGAAATTCATCGACGATTTCACAATCACCACTATGGGCCCCAACGTTAGTCGCACTTACTCGTACTCCGATGCAAGTGGTGAAATTTCAAGCCATGTAGATCGAGCAACCATCGGTTTGATTGTGGACTCTGCAGATCACATTGCGTACTTCGCGTTGGATGTTTATTTGAGATCGGCAGACGTCTATGACATGGGAGTGATCGAATTGCACCGTGGAAGGCAGTTGACGGGAGAGGTCTACGATGTGTCAAATGGACAGCCCATTGAGGGTGCGTTGGTCTTGCTTCAGGAAAGAGATGACGAACTGATTGAAACTGACGCTCATTGGTGGAACTTAAAGAGTCAATATCTACGGCGATCATCCCAATCATTCACCGACGAGATGGGACAGTATGAGCTTGGTCCCATTCCCGCCCATTCAACTCACATGAGCGCATTTGCCGACGGCTACTCTTCGGACGGAGTACAGGTGGAAGAAGGTGTCACACAGCTCGACATTGGACTAGCTAAGGAGTCGGAAGAAACTGGCAGAATCAAAGGCATGGTGCTTACAAAAATGGGGATGCCCGTGGGAGGAATGGTGCGCTTTGAAGGCTCAAGGACTTCGTCATCGGCACCACTTGGAGATAACGGGACTTTCGACGCTGATCTGAGAACTGGCGAGTACGAGGTCTACGCCCTAACGGACAAGGGCAAGTCGGAAACAGTACGAGTTGTCCTCAATGTGAATGAAGTTCTCGAAGTCAATTTGGTTGTGGACTCCAAAGGTCTCCTAACGGGAGTAATTGAGGGCTTGATGGATGGCGAGACGGTTTACGTTTGGGTTTGGTCCGAAACCGAACAGCTCCAAATAGGTCGACTTGATGGGCTCGGGAATGGCGCGTTTGAGATCGAGGGAGTTGGATTTGGTACATTTCGATTGAATGCTCAAACGAACAGAAATCGATCAACAACGCAATCTTTCGAATTGAGCGAAGGAAAGAGTGAAGTACAGGTCGACCTGAACTTCGTTGGCCAGTCACGACTGTACGGTTCTTTGAAATATCCTGACGGCACGGTCCTCAGAGGAACGGTTACAGCGGCTTCACAACAAGATGGTCAGACTTCCAGCAGTGCCGATGTCAGTGGCGACGGAACATTTGAAATCACCGGGCTTGACGATGGCGAGTACACGATTTTCATTTACGAGACTAAGCAAGCCACTATGAAAACACCAAGAGGTAGTGTAAGTATGAGTATCAACAACCCACTTGACGAAGTGGATGTGGAGATCCGAGGAGACACCGAACTGGATTTCCAGCTCACCCGTCCATCCGACCCAGATTGATTCCAGTTGTAGGTCAACACTCGCGCTTTCCGTCTCGTCGAGTTCATCTATACGGAATCATCCAGCTCAAGTCTCGACCAAGCTGTTCGTCGGCCGAAATTGCAGGAATCCGTAGACTAGACGACAACCCAAGAGTACTCTGGCAGCTGTTCGACTGTGAAGGGTTCTTGTTGCATCGCCAAATCATGCACTTGAACCAGGTTTTGGCGCACCAATTTCAGCATCCATGAAGCCACTCAGCTACTCGTTTCTCTTTGCACTGGTTCTCTTAGCGTCACCGAGCCATGGAGACGACACCGTCACAATGCAGGGAAGGATCAATTGGAACGAGAGCGAACCCTCCGAGGTGCTGATTGGGATGTTCGACTCGCCTATCAAATCCGGTGCCGAAGCGCTGAGCTGGACCTCCGTTTACACCAGTGAATTTAATCTGAAGGTCCCAGACCGGGACGAGGTTCAACTTGTCGTGCTGTGTCAGGACTTCATTCCCCAATTGAAGACGATTTATCCTCGGTCGCCCGACAAGCAATTCGAGCTGGAACTGGAGAAAGGGATCACAGTTGAGGGTACGGTCGTATCCACAGACAAGCTTCCGGTGGCAAATGCCGTCTTGACTATGGAGCGGGAGGATCTTCCCAAAGTACAAATTCCGCGGGTGTATTCCTTCCGATGGACTAGCGATGCCGAGGGACGGTTCAAGATTGGCGGGTTGGCACCACACAACGACTACGAAGTCCACGTTGGACTTCCCTACGCCTACCGAGAGAACGAGAGTTTTGCCGTCGAAGTCGAGGAAAACGACATCCACAACCTCGATCTGCGTCTTTTTGATGCATATTTTGTACAGGGGCGCGTGGTAGACGCTAATCGGGCTAGTGTTCAGAACCCAACCATCAAATTCTCGGCAAAGCTTCTTGACAACCCTACTTTGAGCTTGACAACAACCGGCGACTCCAACGGAGAGTTTAGGTTGGGTCCCTTTGAGCAGGCTATCGATCTAAAGCTAGTGGCAGTACATCAGGAGTTGGGATCCACACCCGAGGTTGAAACAACTCCAGGCGTGCACGATGTCGAGTTGGTGCTGGTAGCAATGGTTCATTTGGTAGGTACGGTGATTGATCACGCCACAGGGAAATCGATCGACGACTTCACACTGACCACTATGGTCTCCGACGATAGTCGCACTTACTCGTACTCCGATGCAAACGGTGAAATTTCGAGCCTTGTGGATCGAGAGACCATCGGCTTGATTGTGGACTCTGCAGGTCACTTTGCGTACTTTGCTTGGGATGTCGATGTGGAGTCGGTAGACGAGTACGACTTGGGGGTAATCGAATTACATCGAGGAAGGCAGCTGAAGGGTAGAGTCTACGATGCTTCAAGTGGGCAGGCTATTGTGGGAGCAGAGGTTTCGCTCCGTGAAGAAGATGGCGACATAACTGACACGGATTCCTTTTGGAACAGCCTTAGGAGTCAATACCTACTTCATTCGGTCCGTTCACGCACCGGTCGGATGGGAGAGTATGAGCTTGAACCAATTCCCGCCCATTCAACTCGCATGGGTGTTTCTGCCCAAGGCTACATTTGGGAAGAAGTAATAGTGGAAGAAGGTGTCGTAACACTCGACATTGGGTTGGTGAAGGAGTTGCAAAACTCCGGCAGAATCAAGGGTGTGGTGCTCTCAAACACTGGGATATCGGTCGTAGGAACCGTGTTTTTTGAAGGCGGTAGGAACACGGATTCGGAGACACTCGGAAATGTCGGAACTTTCGACGCTGAATTGAGTGCTGGCGAGTACGAGGTCTATGCCCTAACGGACAAAGGCCGATCGGAAACCGTACAAGTCTCTCTCAAGCAGAATGAAGTTCGCGAACTCACTTTGGTTGTGGATTCCAAGGGACGCCTAACGGGCGTCATTGAGGGCTTGATGAATGGCGAGACGGTCAATCTTTCTGTGTTTGCCGAAACCGAGCAGATCCAAGTAGGTGGACTTCATGAAGTCGGGAATGGCGCCTTTGCGATCGAAGGAATTGGATTTGGTACATTTCGATTGACCGCACGGACGAACAGAAATCGAGCGAAGATTCAATCTTTCGAATTAACCGAAGGAAAGGGTGAAGAAAATGTCGCACTGAACTTTACTGGTCAGTCCCGGCTCTACGTCTCATTAAGGTATCCCGACGGCACGACTGTGAAGGGTTCGGTTACAGCCCTTGCCAAAAAGCAAGGTCACACATCTGGTTGGGCCGATATCCGTGACGATGGAACAGTTGAAATCGAAAGGCTGGAGGATGGCGAGTACACGATTATTGTTAACAAGACCAACCGGGCCACCATGAAAATTAGTGTTGGAAGAGAGATGTCGATGAGCTATCCCACCCCAATTGAGGAAGTGGATGTGATCGTCCGAGGCGACACGGAACTGAACATCCAACTCACTCATCCTTCCGACTCAGAATGATTGCACCCTAGAGCTTAAATCTACAGGTGCGAGCCGAGCACTCTAGTCCGGTTCAATCACCACTATCGGAATCTGTCGATCGGTCTTTTGTTGGTACTCCGTATACCCGCTGAAGACATCGCACATCGTGTTCCACAGATCGCTACGTTCGGATCCAGCGCTGATTCGTGCGACCCCTGACATGTGCTTGGACCCGACTTGGATTGCAACTTTGGGGTTCTCGACCAGATTCAGATACCACGACGGGTGTTGTGGTGCACCTCCTTTGGATCCGACAATCACATAGTTGCCATCGACCTTTCCGTAGATAAGCGGAACCAGTCGTTCAACCCCTGACCTTCGCCCCACCGTCTTGAGCAGCAAAGTCGGCATCCCGTTCCAAATGTGTCCATCTTCGCCGTTGGACTCGGTGTATCGACGGATGTGGTCTTCGATCCAATTGGGTCTAGTTCGGTCGTTCATTCTTCGGCCTCTGTGTCGGCTGTGTCCTTGGTCTGCATAGTTGCCGGTCGATCAGAATCTGGTCCGTAGCGCTCCATCAACACCGGGCGGATCGTTTCAACCCAAACTTCGTAGCCTTTGCGACTCAGGTGCAATCCGTCTCGAAACAGCAGGTCTTCACGTACGAACTCTTCCCCTTCCATCATTGGCTTCGCGATGTCGAGATAGCACATGTCGTCTCTGCTTGCAGCTCGTTCACGAAGTCCCGTGTTGACTGAGTCCATTTCTTCCCACATGTCTTTTCGCGCAGTGGACGGCTTAACTGCTATGAAGCAGATATCGGTGGCTGGTAGTGTCTCGTCGATGTGGGCGATGAAATCGTCGTAGGTACTGAGAATCGTGTCGGCATCCTTGCCCATGGCAACGTCGTTGTCTCCTTCATAAATCACGATTGCTCGCGGCTCGTAATTCGTGACGATTCGATCCCTGAACTCGTTCAATTCATGCATCTGCGATCCACCGAATCCACGGTTGATCACAGCCAGAGGAGCCATGGATTCCTTCAGACCTCCCCAAAATACAATGCTTGAACTGCCCACAAACAGAATCGCGCCCTTGGGTGGCATCTCTTCAGCGTCCGCTTGTTCAAACTGCTGTATCCGAGACTCCCAGCGAGATTCGTTCTCCTGTCCGTTCACACTAGTTCCCACAGTCAACAAGACGGCAATTGCCAATGCACTAGTCAGTAAGTTTGGTTCCCACCGACCAGTGATGATCGAGTTTGGAGCCCGATACTGACTTTGGGTAGACATGTCGCTTACCAAGTCTGATTTCAATTACGAGTTGCCCTCCGAGTTGATCGCTCGTGTGCCGATTCCTCATCGCACCGACAGTCGATTGCTGACGGTTGATGGCTCCCCGTTTCGACACTTGACCTTCTCTAACTTACCACAGCTATTGCAACGCAACGATTTGCTGATCGTGAACGACACCAAAGTCATCAAGGCTCGATTGCGTGGTCGTAAAGAGTCCGGTGGCAAGGTTGAAGTCCTGATCGAACGCATCGAGAGTACGCATATCGCGGTTTGTCAGGTTAAGGCGAGTCGTGGCTTAGCTGAGAGGCATGTCGTACACATTGGCCCGTATACCGCTCGGCTGCTGAATCGCGTTGGTGACCTCTTTCGACTCTCCTTCAGCGAACCAGTCGATGATGTCCTCGAAGAATGCGGCGAGGTTCCGCTGCCCACTTATGTTGACCGTCCTCCTGAGGATAGCGACGAGACTCGCTATCAAACTGTCTATGCTCAAGAGCCAGGTGCTGTCGCCGCGCCGACAGCCGGACTGCACTTCACGAAAGAACTGCTCAATCAATTGCGCGACATGGGTGTACAAATTGAGCCAATTACCCTACATGTTGGGGCCGGTACGTTTCAACCATTGCGAACCGAGCGACTAGAGGAAGTCTCACTACACTCGGAACGTTACGTCATTCTCGAGTCAACCAGACATGCAATTGATTCCTGCTCTGGCCGCGTCGTAGCAGTCGGAACAACGGTAGTCAGAGCGTTGGAAGGTGCTCAAAAGACCAATCGAGATGCTGGAGAGACCGATCTGTTCATTTCACCCGGTTTCGAATTTCGGGTGGTCGATGCTCTAATCACTAACTTTCACCTGCCGGAGTCGAGCTTGCTCATGCTGGTGTGTGCATTTGCCGGACATGACAGAACGATGCGCGCCTACCAGGCGGCGGTACAGCACAAGTACCGATTCTTCAGTTACGGCGATGCGATGTGGTGCGAACGCAATGAAGTTTGAATTGCTCGGCGTTGACGGAAGCGCTCGGCGCGGACGCTTAACTCTCAACCACGGAGAAGTCGAGACTCCTGTGTTCATGCCATGCGGAACCTACGGTAGCGTCAAGGGAATGACTCCGGATCAGTTGATCGATGTCGGTACCCAGATTCTTCTCGGGAACACATTCCATCTCTGGATACTGCCGGGCGAAGAGATCGTTGAGTCACTTGGTGGGTTGCACGAATTCATGCAGTGGCCTCGGCCGATTCTCACCGATTCCGGAGGGTTCCAGATTCATTCACTTCGTGATCTCGCCAAGATCGACGACGACGGAGCAACGTTTCGTTCGCCACACAACGGCAATCTCCTACGACTCACACCCGAGAAGTCGATGGTTATTCAGGCCAGCCTAGGTGCGGATATCGTCATGGCTTTCGATGAGTGCACTGACTACCCGGCGACGTCCAGCACTGCTCGAAAGTCCATGCTTCGATCCATGGATTGGGCGCAGCGTTCACGAGACTCCTACACCGGATCTGGCACGTTGTTTGGGATCATGCAAGGCGGTGTGTACGACGAACTGCGGGAAGAAAGCATCGAGACGCTGGTTCACATAGGGTTTGAGGGTTATGCGATCGGCGGTCTTTCCGTAGGTGAATCCATCGATGAAATGAACGCGGTGCTTCGGCACGCTGTTCCTCTGATGCCGAACGACAGCCCGCGCTACTTGATGGGAGTTGGAACCCCAGCCGACCTGCTACGAGGTGTGCAGGCCGGAGTGGACATGTTCGACTGTGTGCTACCCACGCGAAATGCTCGGAACGGCTATCTGTTCACTTCTCGTGGAGTCGTAAAGATTCGGAACGCTCGCTATCGGGATGATCCCGAACCGATTGACGCTGACTGTTCCTGTACCACCTGCAACCGATTCTCACGAGCCTACCTACACCACTTGGACAAACGGAACGAGATGCTGGGATGTACTCTGATGAGCATTCACAATTTGCATTACTTCCACACCTTGATGTCCAATGTGCGAAGATCGATTGAATCCAACAGTCTTGACGATTTTGTTCGACAAACTGCTGCTCGCTGGGAGTCCAATTCGTTGTAAGCTGAATGCACTCACTGAGTGTGCTTGTAGTGCACGATGGTTCGAGTTCGACTGTTGGTAGAGGAGGACTTCTGATGGCTCAGGAAACCAAAGGCGAAGACAGGGAGGTAACGGTTGCCGATCTCAATCAACTCCGCCTTGAGTTGCAGGAATTGGAATCGCGTCTAGGGTCACGATTCGCAACAATTGAACGTCAACTGCAAGAACTCGAATGGCATGTGGACGAGATGCTCTCGCAAATTAAGAGCTCGGATGGTTCTCCGTGAGAGTGGTCGATTCTCGCTGAGTTCTTGTCAAACTCCCAGATCTCAATGTCTGCCGCAACAGAATTGAAGGTGCCGAGACTACTTTACAAGTAAGATATTCACGATGTCTGGTTGCTGGGCATCGCCTAGCCAAGCTCGAATCGCCAACGTCGGCTCGACATGATTGTTGACAGGAAACGCAAATGAATTGGATTGAAACCGTAGCGTATGCCCAACCGGGCGCAGCGCCACAAGGCGGTAGCGGATGGCTGACGATAGCCATGCTGGTTGGCATGGTTGCGTTGTTCTACTTCCTGCTGATTCGACCGCAACAGAAGCAGCGCAAGGCCCACCGCGAACTGGTAGGTGCGTTGTCAGCAGGCGACGAAGTTGTGATGTCGAGCGGCATGATGGGTGTAATCACCAAGGTCGACGAGGACTACGTAATTGTTCGAGTGGCGAACAATGTCGAGCTTCGCTTTCAAAAATATGCGGTAAACGCTTCACTTCCGAAGGGTACGCTGAACGCCAGCAACAAGTAGTTAGATGCCTGAGAATCGAGTCTTCGGGCAAAACCTATTCGGTACGCAGACTTCCGCCAACGCTCCTTCGGGACCGACGGTGTGGAGGTACATTGCGTCCCTCTTGGTGGCTTCGATTGGGATCCTCTACGCGTTGCCCAATCTCTTTCCTCCCGATCCCGCAATTCAGATCCAGGCTGACAACGCCGTATCAGGTGGAGCGACTTTCCAAATCGGCGACCGATTTGTACAGCAGGCAGCTGATCATTTGCGCGAACAGGGGATCGATGTCAAGAGTGCGGAACGCACAGACGACGGTGCGCAGATCCGGCTGAACAACAATTCCGACCAGCTGCGTGCGAAGGCAGTGATGGAAGAACGTCTCAACCCCATGGGACGGGATCGCCAGTTTGTAGTGGCGCTGAATCTGGCTGAGACAACACCCGACTGGTTGAGCAACATCGGCGGAAAGCCCATGACTCTCGGTCTGGATCTAGCTGGAGGAATTCACTTCGTTCTCCAGGTAGACATGACTGGAGCGATCAACAAGCAGTTGGAAGACGAGACCAGCAAGGTTCTCGCTCGTCTACGAGAGAACGGCATTCGCTATCGAGCGGGCACGGACGAGGTCGTTGATCGTTCGTTGTTCATCTACTTTGCAAGCGAAGAGGCACAGAGTTCGGCCTTTACGGTGTTGTCGGAACTCTACGGCCCGCCGGACCACGAACTCGAGCAAGTCAGCAACGAGACTGGTTTGGGCGTGCAGCTCACCGTGACCGAAGATCGCATTCGATCCATGGAAGACGTTGCTATCGAGCAGAATCTGACCGGGCTTCGCAGTCGGGTGAACGAACTCAACGTATCGGAACCCCTCGTTCAGCGCATGGGACGCTCACGCATCGTTGTGGATCTGCCGGGAGTTCAAGACAGCAGCGAAGCAAAACGGATTCTGGATAAGTTCGCGACTTTGGAATTTCACCTAATTGCGAAATCCAGCGATCCGCCGTCCAAAATCGAGATCCTTCCCTACGAGGGACGCGACTATCGTGTGAACAAAGACATCATCGTAACGGGCGACAACGTCGTCAATGCGATGCAGTCCCGAGACCCCGACACCGGCTTGCCGCAGGTCAACATCACTCTGGACAACGATGGGGGCGAGAAGCTCAATCGCATCACGGCACCGAACATCGGCCACTCGATGGCAATCATCTTTATCGAACAGAAACCGGTGATCACGACTGAAATGGTCGACGGCGAGCTTGTGGAAACAACTCGCATTACTACGGAACGACGCTTGATCAGCGTCGCAACGATTACGGCTGCGTTGGGCTACAACTCACGGATCACGGGCATCGACAACCGAGAAGCCCGCGAACTTGCTCTGCTCTTGAGAGCAGGGGCGTTGGCCGCTCCCATGTATTTTGTCGAGGAACGCACCGTTGGGGCCTCGCTCGGCGCTGAGAACGTTGATCGGGGGATCTTGGCCGTGTCCGTTGGCTTCATTCTCGTTCTGGCTTTCATGCTGGTGTACTACAAGGTATTTGGATTCGTCGCCAACATCGCTCTAGCGCTGAACCTGATCATTCTCGTAGCGATCATGTCTTTCTTGGGCGCAACTTTGACCTTGCCGGGAATCGCTGGAATCGTCTTGACTGTAGGTATGGCTGTGGACGCCAACGTTCTGATCTTCTCACGTATCCGGGAGGAGCTTAAGCACTCCTCACCCCATGTTGCAATTCCCGCTGGCTACAACCGAGCCTTTCTAACCATCCTCGATGCGAATCTCACGACGCTGTTTGTTGCTCTGATTCTGTTGACCATTGGAAGCGGTCCAATCGCTGGATTTGCGGTGACGCTGTCCATTGGAATCGTGACATCCATGTTCACGGCGATCTTCGTCTCGCGTGGAATTATTCATCTCATCTACGGAAACCGGCGTGCAACCAAGGTGTTGATCTAGTGAACATCGACTTCATGTCAGCGCGCAAATATGCGCTCGTTGGCTCTGCCGTTCTGCTGGTTGCATCGATCGTTTCGTTGCTGTTGTTCCGCCTCAATTTCGGGTTGGGATTCACAGGTGGTGTTTTGGTTGAGGTAGGTTTCGACCAGGCCGTGGATCCTGTCGAAGTACGGTCAGAATTGGAGCAAGCCGGCTATTCCAACACGGTAGTTCAGAATCTGGGTTCGGAGTCCGAAATCGTTATTCGCGTTCCGCCCGGCGAGAACATCGATCAGTCGAAGCTCGGCGATGAAATTCAAGAGTTGCTGGCCACCAAGTACTCGTTCGTCGACTTGCGGCGCTCCGACTACGTTGGTCCGGCGGTTGGAGATGAACTTACGGAGCAGGGCGGACTTGCGCTGTTGATTGCGCTCATCTCCGTGATGATCTACATCATGTTCCGATTTACTGGCAAATTTGCATTGGGTGCGGTAGCTGCGCTAGTTCACGATGTGCTGATAGTGGTAGGCATATTCTCGATGTTTCGCTGGACGTTCGACCTACCTGAATTGGCGGCTCTACTTGCCGTGATCGGCTATTCGTTGAACGACACCATTGTGGTGTCGGACCGCATACGAGAGAACTTTCGCTCGATCAAGCGTGGAACGCCCATCGATGTGATCAACCGTTCCCTCAATCAGACTCTTGGACGAACCCTGGTCACGTCGTTGACCACTTTGCTGGTACTGGTTGCGTTGCTGATCGCCGGTGGTGAACAGTTGCGTGGATTCGCCTCAGCTTTGACCATCGGGGTGATCGTCGGTACGTATTCGTCCATCTACGTCGCAGCAAGCATGTTGGTCATGCTAGGAATTCAGGGCGAGGACTTGGCAGTTCCCGAGAAGGAAGGCGGAGACCTCGTTCGAAGGTAGCATGCGACAGCTGACGGCCTCGCAAGAACGTCAACTAAAGGTAACGACTAAGTGGCTGTTTGACCGAATAGGTTCTGAAGTTCGGAATGTATTCGAGGGTTGGCTGCGACATATATCGGAGTGTAGTCTTCGGATTGGTCGAGCTCTAAACAACGTGCGAATCCACCGGATTCCGTTACGAGAAGGCTGGCAAGCTGTGCGGCCAACGGTGGAGTACCAATCGAGACGAATGCATCCAACTTGCCTTGTGCAACCCGTGCAACGTCCATACCGGCTGACCCGCTAACTCGGATGCCTTGCGCGGCACTACTGAGCAGAGCATTCAGCTCGTGAAAATCCGATTTGGGAGTTCTTGACATCGAGGAAGAGCCGGAAACAGCAATGACCGATTGTCCGAGACTTCCAATGGACGATACGCGAAGTCGATTGCGATTGAACATCGCTTCCAGCTCTCGAGTGGCGAAGTACTCGTCGTCTTGCAAGTAGTGGTAGACAATGGAATGTTGAAGCTCATCGTGTTCGTAGATAGCTACGCTTGCACAGAAATCATCCAAGGACCGAAGAAAATTCGAGATGCCGTCCAAGGGTTGAATGACCCAAGAGACTTCACTGTTTTGGTCGACGTCGTCAACACTTGTGCGGACAGCATGTTCGGGGTAGGCGTCGTGGATCGCTGTTTGCAGTGATCGAAGCAAACGATTGCGTGTGCCATTGACAAACGTTTGAAGTGCATGCTGACCCATACGGCTAGCTGGCGGACGATCATAGGTGTTGAGCAATTGCCAGCGGCTCTTGCGTGCAGCCCGCAACGCAATGCGTACAAACGGTTCCAACGGGAGTGTCCTAGTGTAGGGGCGTGCGAATGCTAGCACGTAGCGTGTATTTCACGATTCAGCGATAGCGCGATCATCGAGCTTTGCTTCAATTGCCAACCATCATTTCGAAATGAGTCAGATTCAAATAGTTCTTGTCGAACCCTCTCATCCCGGCAACATTGGCGGTGCAGCGCGAGCAATGAAGACCATGGGGCTTTCGCGTTTGGTACTAGTCAGACCGGCACGCTTTCCGGATCCCCAGGCAGACTGGCGAGCCGCCGGCGCATTGGATGTGATCGAGGAGACCGCGGTACACGCGACTCTGGAAGATGCAGTTAGTTCAAGTGTGCTCGTGGCAGCTACAAGCGCACGAGAGCGACATATCCCTTGGCCCGTAGTGACCTCCGCGGAGTTCGCTGAGCACGTGGTTCAGAGACAAGGTGCTGAGGATCCCATCAGTATCGTCTTTGGTCGAGAAGACAGCGGACTCACCAACGAGGAACTGGCACTGTGCAGCATGCAAATTCGGATTCCGTCGAGTGAGGAGTACAGCTCACTAAACCTTGCAATGTCCGTTCAGGTCGTGGCTTATGACCTGTTTCGAGCGCAGACTAGCAGCGATTGGGGTGAAACCGAGTGGGACAAGCCGTTGGCGGTGCACGGCGAAGTCGAGGGCTTCTTCGAACATCTGGAAATGGTGCTACGGAAAATCGGCTTCTACGATCCGGAAAACCCAAGAGAGTCACTGACTCGACTGCGAAGACTCTTTGCCCGGGTACAAATGGACCAGACCGAAGTCCAGATCCTTCGTGGGATTCTGTCCCACGTCGAATCGGCAATCTCGAAGTGATCCGACTGTAACATAATTTTGTTTAGCTAAGCTGACGATCGCTCACACTAGAAATCAGATGGCCCGACGTTCCCGAGCGGTGTATATGGACTATGCCGCGACCACACCGGTAGATCCTCGAGTAGCTCACAAGATGAGTAGCTGCTTGATGTTGGATGGTCACTTCGGTAATCCTGCTAGTAGTTCTCATGTCTACGGATGGGAAGCCGAGGAACTGGTTGAGCAAGCACGTGTAGAGCTGGCCCAATTGATTGGTGCCGATCCGCTAGAGATAGTCTGGACATCCGGAGCGACCGAGTCCGACAATCTGGCGCTAAAGGGATTGGCGATGCGCGACTCGAGACGTCACATCGTGACTTCGTCCTATGAGCACAAAGCCGTTCTCGACACGTGTGGCTATCTGGAAACGCAAGGTTTTGATGTCACGTATGTGAAGCCCGACAACGAGGGCATCGTACAGCCGGAAGTGGTTGAAGACGCGATTACTGATCAAACCGTTGTGGTGTCCGTGATGCACGTCAACAACGAAGTTGGAATCATCAACGACGTGGGTGCCATCGGAGCGATCTGCCGGGACCGAGGTGTTCCATTCCACGTTGATGGAGCACAGAGTATTGGCAAGATCCCAGTAGATGTCGATGCGCTGTGCATCGATCTGCTCAGCATGTCCAGCCACAAAATCTACGGTCCGAAGGGAATGGGAGCGTTGTACGTGCGTCGTGATCCCTCCGTGAGAATCGATCCGTGCATTCATGGAGGAGGCCACGAAAGAGGCATGAGATCCGGAACTCTTCCCACGCATCAGATCGTCGGTATGGGCACAGCCGCCCGGATTTGTGAACAGGATCTTGAGACGGACTCTGCTCGCATTCTGCAGTTGCGCACCCGGCTTTGGTCGCACCTCAAGCAAATGCCGGGAGTGTTTCTCAACGGTAGCGAATTCTCGAGAATTCCTGGCATGCTCAACATTGCTGTCGAAGGAGTTGAAGGAGAGTCCCTCTTGATGGCTTTGGACGATGTTGCCGTCTCTTCCGGTTCGGCGTGCACCTCGGCGACCATCGAACCTTCCTACGTGTTGCGGGAAATGGGAATTCCGCACGCTCTAGCTGAGAGTTCGATGCGACTTTCTCTGGGTCGGTATACAACGCAAGACGATGTCGACTACGTTGCGCAGCGCATCGGCGAAGTTGCGTCCAAGCTCCGGTCAGGCCCGACTCAGACCGTACAATAAGCATCGCTCGGAACCCTTGGGTTCCATCTCTTTAAGAATTGCGGACATTCACTGCGTTTCGTAGCGACCCAGTCTCAAATCAATAGTGAAATTGCACTTCCGGCGAACTAAGCGATGTCGATAGAGCGAACCCTCTCCATTGTGAAACCGAATGCGGTCCGCAAGAACGTCATCGGCAGTATCTATGCAAGGTTTGAAGCAGAAGGACTACGCATTGTCGCGGCCAAAATGATTCGCATGAGTCGGCAACGCGCTGAAGATTTCTATCGCGAACACGAAGCCAAGCCGTTCTTTGACAATCTGTGTGAATTCATGAGTTCGGGTCCTATCTGCGTGCAAGTTCTCGAAGGTGAAGACGCAATCAGTCGAAACCGCGAAGTTATGGGAGCTACGGATCCCGCTAAGGCCGAACCAGGCACACTTCGTGCGCTCTATGCCGACAGCTTGGACGAGAACGCCGTTCATGGCTCGGACTCTCCACAGTCCGCAGAACGCGAAATCGACTTTTTCTTTGCTCCGGACGAGCAGTTTGCACGGTCATGACGACGAGCGACTGCTCGGCTGACCGCCCCAACCTCTACGGGATGTCCCGCTCGCAGCTGGTGGAGTTTCTGCGAACCTTCGACGATCGCCCCTTTCGCGCGAAGCAGTTGATGAAGTGGATCTATCACGAGCGAGTCGAAGACTTTGGGGCGATGACGAACCTGTCCAAAGTCTTTCGTGCGCAATTGGTAGAACGGTTAAGGACCGAGCTACCGGATGTGATCCATCAATCCACCTCGAACGATGGAACTACCAAGTGGCTGATCGAAACATTCGACGGCGGAGCAGTCGAGAGTGTCTTGATACCCGACAGTAGGCGCAATACGTTGTGCATTTCGTCGCAACGAGGTTGTTCGCTTGACTGTGCGTTTTGCGCTACCGGAAAGCAAGGATTCGCGGGAAACCTGACAATTGAAGACGTAGTCGGTCAAGTCGTGCTGGCCAGCGACTGGCTTCAGATGGATCCAAGTCGTGGGGAGCTGACGAATGTTGTGTTCATGGGAATGGGTGAGCCTCTTATGAACTTTGACGTTGCGATGACTGCCGCCGATCTATTCATGGATGATCTTGCGTTCGGTATCTCCAAGCGCAGAGTTACGATCAGCACAGCTGGTGTTGTTCCGAAGATTTACGACATGTGCGGCCGCACGGAAGCATCGCTTGCGGTGTCTCTGCATGCACCCAATGATGAACTGCGCGACACGCTTGTTCCGCTTAACCGGAAGTATCCGATTCGAGATTTGCTCACGGCGTGTCAGGCTTATCTCGACTCACTCAGCGACCGACGAATCGTTACGTTCGAGTACACGCTGATCGATGGAGTTAACGACTCGGACGACACTGCTCGGGAATTGGCGCAGTTGTTGCGAGATTTCCGATGCAAATTGAATCTCATCCCGTTCAACCCCATCCCGGGAGCTGACTTTCGTCGCCCAACACATGAGTCGACCGTACGTTTCCAGCGATTGCTCATGGACAACGGCCTCATGGTCACCTTGCGTACCACGCGAGGACAGAGCATCAATGCGGCATGTGGACAGTTGGTTGGCCAGTTCCAAGATAAGACGCGTCGTAGGACTCGTTATGTCGAGGTACAAGGCCTAGAGGCCATGTAAAATTTGCTTCATAACAAGAGGATTCATTCCCAAATTCTCGAGTGATTCAATACGCTTGTGGATTGCTGTGGTTTGTCTACTTGTTAGAGTCTGTGAACACTGGATGGTAGGTCAAAGTTGAAGACCGAAAAAAGCGACGAAGACGCTCAGTCTCAATCCGATAGCCAAGCCTCAGAGCGTGCACCGACTCTAGGTGAGATACTTCGCGAGAAAAGAACCCAGCTTGGCATTTCGGTTGAAAATGCCGCATTAGAAACTCGAATCTCACTCGAGCATCTGATTGCCATCGAGAGAGATGAGTATGACGCGATGCCGTCGCAAGGGTATCTTCGGGGATTTGTGCGCAATTACTCGAAGTATCTAGAGCTTGACGCTGACGAGCTGGTTAGTTCGCTTGAGAAGTCGTTGGATCCCGAAATCAATCTTGATCACCCCGACTACGAGCAGAGTTCATCGGCCGGAAACTTCTTCGGAGAACTGAAGAGTAGCTCAATCACGATTGGCATCGCGGTGTTCGGTGTTCTGGTTCTGGGAATTGCATTTGGCATCTGGTGGATTGCATCGGGCGGTCTGCAAAGCGATGAGGCCCCATCCAGTTCTGTAGTTGAACAAGACGCCGGAAACACTGATCCTGCGCCCGTCCAGCAATCCGATGACACAGGCTTGGCAAGCGAGGTGGGCGACGAAGAACAGTCGTACAGCGGGCAATCGTCCAATACGACCGAGAACTCCAATTTTCTCAGTGATTTCGAGTCTGACGATCTGCCAGATAGCACTCCCGTATCTACCGAGACGACCTCCACTAGTACGAGTGACGAATCCGAATCGCCAGTGTTTTCCAGTTCTTTGACTGAATCGGAATTGGGCGAACAAGAGACAGGTAATCAAGTTTCGGACATCGACGGCGGGGAGAGCTTTGAGACAGACGAAGAGGAAGCGGATACGAGCGAGTCCACTGAAGAAGAGACTGCCGAGCCAGAGGAAGTACACGATCTTGAGTTCGACATCAGCGATGACACGTGGATCCAGGTCATGGACAACTCGGGAGCCATGTTGGTGAATGGACTGCAAGAAGGACCAACTGTCTTGACTCTGGACGGCGAAGCCCCTTTTGATGTCAATATCGGTAATGCTCCAGCGGTTAAGCTCCGGTATCGTGGAGAGGACATAGCTCTCGACCAATACACGCAGGGCAACTCTGCAAGCTTCACGTTGCATCCGTGAGTCAAGACTATCAGCCGATTCGGGGAATGCGCGATTTGCTCCCCGAAGACTCGGCTTTGTACACCCGCATCGAAGATACGTTTCGAGACGTGTTGCAAAAGTACTCCTACGAGGAGATTCGGTTGCCGGTTGTGGAGTCCAAGGAACTCTTTGATAGGGGTCTAGGCGAGGCAACCGATGCTGTCTCCAAGGAAATGTACGCCTTCGCTGACCGAGACGGGGCCGAATTGGCGTTGCGGCCCGAAGGAACTGCTTCCTGTGCGCGTGCGGTGGTCAATCACAGTCTTGCCCACGAGGATCGACCACGTCTTTGGTACGCAGGTCCAATGTTTCGCTATGAAAGGCCGCAAGCGGGACGCTATCGCCAGTTTCAGCAAGTGGGTGCCGAAGCGTTTGGCTACTCGGGACCGGCCATCGATTTTGAATTGATCGCCATCTGCACCGACGTCTACCAGGAACTCGGAGTCTTGGATTCGATCTCGCTGTTGATCAACAACATTGGTTCAGGTGAAGCCCGAGCTCGGTATCGCACCGCCCTCGTTGAGTATCTGACTCCACAATTCGAACACTTGGACTCCGACAGTCAGAAGCGATTGACATCGAACCCAATTCGAATCTTGGACTCAAAGAATCCCAAGACACAAGAAATGTTAAGGGACGCACCATTGCTTGCGGACTTCGTTGGGCAAGAATCTACAGACCGATTTAGTCAGCTCCTGTTGATGTTGGATGCCGCGTTGATACGCTATGAGATCACCCCACGTCTTGTTCGCGGATTCGACTACTACACCGATTCGGTCTTCGAGTGGACGACTCCGTTAGTCGGATCGCAGGATGCGGTTTGTGCCGGTGGAAGGTATGACGGTCTCATTGAACTGCTTGGTGGAAGACCGACTCCGGGCATTGGATTCGCGGCAGGAATTGATCGCATCGCACTGGCGATGCGTAGTTCCGAAGAGGTAGACGAACACACGAAAGCGGACGTTTACGTGATTCCTCTCGATGAAGAGCAGAGACCCTATGCGGGGGAGATTGCGCGCGAATTGCGACAATATGCAGGTCTGAGGGTTCGAGAGCACACCGAGCCGGGCCGAATGGCGACGAAAATGCGCTGGGCTGACAAGTCAGGAGCTCGTTGGGCGGTGATTGCGGGTAGCAACGAAGCCAGTGATCGCAGCGTATCGATCAAGTGGTTGCGAGAAGATCGTGAACAACAAACCGTTCCGCTGGTCAACATGGTAGATGTTCTTCAGAACGTCTGAATTGAGGAGTATTGAGTTTGGCCGACTTTCTTACAGATGAAGAACAAGCTGAACGTCTACAGAAGATGTGGCGCGACTACGGTCTAACCGTGTTGATCGGCATCGCAGTGGGCATTGGGGGCATCGTTGCTTGGAACCTGTTTCAGGATCACAGGGCCGAAGTGAAACAACGAGGTGCGGACTTGTTCGTCGAGTACGAAACCACTCGTGGTTTGCTGGGTTCCACCGACGAGATCAAACAGCAGATTGAGGAGCAGTATCCGAATTCCAGCTATCTCATGTTCGTGTTGATGTACGAAGCGAAAGATGCCGCGGACGAAGACGATTGGGAATTGGCTAAGACCCATCTGGAAGGTGCACTTGCCATAGCGAAAGATCAGACCTATAAGGACATGATCAGCACACGCCTTGGTCGCGTTCAATTCCAGCTGAATCTCTTGGACGAAGCTCTCGAGAGTGTCTCGGATGTCGGAGATGCGTATCGACTCCCCGCACTGGAGTTGACGGGCGACGTTCATCGAGCTCGAGGTGAGTTGGACGAGGCCGTCGCAATCTATGAGACTGCGCTCGAGCTTGATTTGGGCTACTACGACAACCTGCGAGTTACGTCGAAGATGAACAGTATTCCGAGTTTTGCCAGCGACGATGAGGAGTTAACTAGCGAGTCCAGCGATGCGCAGGAGCTTGAGCTCATTGACGAACCCGAATCCTCCACTGGTTCTGAGCTTGAACCAACCGACGAGTCCGATCTCGAAATCACTCCAGAACTGGATTCCACGGATGAGCAAGAACCTGCAGCCGAATTGGAGCCCGAAACCGATACTGAGTCGGAGCCCACTGACGAAGAAGAAACGGAGTCTCAGACAGAAACAGAATCGGACGAAACTTGAAATGACCATTTCTGCTGTGAAATTTCAACCGTTTCAAGTAGGGCGATTTATTGCCGTAGCGTGCGTCCTCTCTTTGCTGGCTGGCTGCATTGGACCACTAAACCGACTCAATCCATTCAAGGCAAAGCCCAAGGATCCAACCGAGGAAGTCGACTCCGACAAGCCCGCCAAGCTTGTCGAATTCCGCCCCGAAGTCTATGTGTCTCGAGTCTGGTCGCGTCAGATCGGTAAAGGATTAGGCAAGAAGTATCTCGAACTCTCGCCCGCACTGCTCGCCGACATGGTCATCGTTGCGGATGCCTATGGGCTCGTTGCAGCTCTCGATCGCTTTAACGGAAGAACCCGGTGGGCGACAAGAGTGGGGAGACCCGACAGGAAATCGTTTTGGAATGTGTCGGATCGAAGTGATCCCTCGTTCGTCGCCGGAGGAATCGGTGTTGGCGAAGGTCTTGTTCTCGTGGGGACTGTTCGCGGAGACGTGGTGGCCCTCGGCGCAGGTACTGGGTCTGAATTGTGGAGAACGCGGCTAAGCGGGGAAGTGCTTGCAGCACCCGAAGCCGACGACGGAATTGTTGCCGTTCAGACTAGCGACGGGAAGCTCTTTGCGTTGGAAGCAGGCACCGGAGAGATCCGCTGGGTCTTCGACACGCAGGATCCGATTCTCTCACTTCGAGGAACAGCGTCGCCAGCGATCACCGCCGGTCATGTCTACGCGGGTTTTGCCAACGGTCTGGTTGCCGCAGTCGAGGTTGACAGTGGTTTTCCGGTGTGGGAGCAACGCGTCGCCTTGCCCGAAGGTACATCGGAGCTGGAACGTATGGTCGATGTGGACGGGCGACCTCTGGTAACCAACGGAGCGGTATTCGCCGCAAGCCATCAAGGCAAAGTTCGAGCAATGGCTCAGAACGACGGGTCGATTCTTTGGGAGAAAGACGATCCTTCCTATCACACGCTGGCAGAAGGGCTCGATTTGCTATTCGTCGTACGGGACGATGACGTCATTGTTGCTGCGGAGCAGGCTGGAGGTGGCGAAATCTGGAAGCAAGAAGCTCTCTACCGACGAGAATTGTCAGACCCGTTGGCGTACAGCAACTACGTGGTTGTTGGGGACGATGCTGGTTATCTACATGTACTCGCACAGAGCGATGGTCGATTGCTCGGTCGACGCAAACTTGGGAAGTCCGTTCGTTCGTCCATGGTAGTGCAAGACGGAATTCTCTACGCCCTCAACCAGAGGGGCAAGCTAGAAGCGCTTCGCATTTCACGGATTGAATGACCTCGGACCGAGGCGGCATTGTTGCCATCGTCGGACGTCCCAACGTTGGCAAGTCAACACTCTTCAACCGCCTTTGTCGCAGCAGGGACGCACTGGTCCACAACAGGGCGGGTCTCACTCGAGACCGTAAGTACGGCACTGCCAAATCCATACCCGATGCATCGGTAACACTGATCGACACCGGTGGTCTCCATGACGAAGGCGGGATTGGTTCTATTGTCGATGAGCAAGTTCAAATTGCCGTCGATGAGTCTGACTTGGTGCTGTTCACAGTCGATGCCCGTGCAGGATTGACTTCGGACGATCAAGTAATCGCCAAAGAACTTCGCCGTTCAGGAACTCCGACTTTGCTGGTCGTGAACAAGATCGATGGGGTTTCAGGAGGTCCGGACAACGCTCTCAGCGAGTTTGCTCCACTGGGGTTCTCCGAGTCCCTGCCGGTTTCCGCATCTCACGGAAACGGATTCAGAGATCTCACTGAAACGATTGTCGATGAACTACCGGTGAGTGAGGATCAGTCCGGTCTCGGTTCGGACTCGATTTCCGTTGCGGTTCTCGGTCGACCCAACGTGGGCAAGTCGACACTCGTCAATGCGCTGTGCGAAGAAGAACGTTGCATTGTGTTCGACCAACCCGGAACCACTCGCGATGCAAACAAAGTTCGAGTCAAGCGAGACGATAACGACTACGAACTCATCGATACTGCGGGAATTCGGCGTAAGGGAAGCGTCGACGATGTAATCGAGAAATTCTCCATTGTTAAGGCCTTGGATGCCTTACGCGGTTCTTCGGTGGCATTGCTCGTTATTGACGCAAGCGAAGGAATTGTTGAGCAAGATTTGCACCTTGTTCAGTTTGCTGTGGAAGCCGGATCCGGAGTGGTTCTAGTTGTCAACAAGTGGGATTTGCTGGATGCAGACGGCAAAGAACGGTGTCGAAATGCGCTTCGAAGAAGACTTCGGTTTGCAGAGTGGGTTCAGATTCGCTACGTATCTGCCATCAGTCGGACCAAGACCACCGAACTCTTCGGGCTCATCGAGCGAATTCACGGGCTGGGGGAGTTGGAAGTAGCTCCCAGCGATCTCACCAGCATTTTGGATGAAGCGGTTTCCGCTCATCCGCCGCCAGTGGTCAAGTCACGGACAATCAAGTTGCGATATGCACACAAAGCCGGATCGCATCCGCCGACCATCGTAGTGCACGGCAATCAGACGCGATCACTTCCCGCGAGCTACAAACGCTATGTCGAGAACTTCTTCCGACAGAAATTGGGACTCGTTGGCTGGCCGGTTGTAATTCACTTCCGAACGAGCGAGAACCCGTTCAAAGATCGCAAGAACCAATTGACTGAACGTCAACAAAGACGCAGACAACGACTCATTCGCCACCGGAAGTCGTAGGTCGAAAATGGAGTGAGGTCTACTCCTGACTCACTCTGCGGATGCGTTCTGATCCTCAACTAGATCGTTCGTTACTTCGATCATCACGGCTGGATCGACTTTGGTTCCTTGCAGGCTTATCGTCCAGTGCAGGTGAGGTCCGGTTGAGCGACCTGTTGACCCCACAGTTCCGATCACTTCTCCTTTCTTGATTTCCTGATCTTGCTCGACTTGGATCTCGTGAAGGTGGCACATCACGGATAGAAAGCCGCTGCCGTGATCGATGACGACGGTGTTTCCGTTGAAGTAGAAGTCTCCAGTCAATGCAATGGTTCCTGGAGCCGGAGACTGTATCGGCGTTCCGGTATCGGCTGCGTAGTCGATGCCGGAATGGGGATTGCGAGGTTTTCCATTGAAGAATCGTCGACTCCCAAAGACACCGGATATCTGGCCAGTCACAGGGACAACGAGCGGGAACAGTCCATCCATGGCCGGACTGCGGCGGGCATACGCTTCTCGCATCAATGCCGACTCGCGTTGAATGCGTTCCAAAGTCTCTGGCGGAGGAGTGACCATATTCTCGTCTTCGATAGTTATGTGTTGCTCTGGATACTCCTTGGCAACGACTTCCATCGGAAGTTCATCTATAAGGTTGCGACCGAGTTCTATTTGCAACTTCGCAATGCCGGGTTCTTGATCGAACGGAATGCCAACAATCGCGGTGTTGTCGATGATCAACTGATTCTCGTTGTTGAACACGGCAGCTTTGGCTCCGACGGGGAGCTTCACGGCGATTACTCCACCATTGACACCCTCTGGACCGGCGTGCAACTGTCCTGCGAGCAATAGAGCGACCACTACAAGAAAACGACTGCTATTCATCTGACTCATCGGCTACTCCAGTCACTTGGGTCTTGAGGACTCCGTCAGGTAGGCGCGCATGCAATTCCTCTCCTACATCAACTTCGGATATGGAACGAACGATATTGCCATACTTGGTTGCGTCTGGTTTGGAGACAACGGCAAACCCTCGGTCCAATACAGCAAGCGGACTCACGGCGTCAAGGTTTTTTCCGACACTCGAGAGTCGAGATTGAAGCCGATCGACGGCGAGCCCAAATGATCGTTGGACTCGACTCGCACGTTGTGAGACTTCGTTGCTGAGAACGTCAATCTTCTCGCTTGGGTGATTCAGATCAAGTCTCTGCACGATGTGTTGTGTTCGAGCATTCATTTGCTCCACTTTCCGCTCGATGAATTGGCTCAGTTGCCTAGTACGCTCTTGCAGAGTCTCGTTCGCGGCATCGAGTTGCCGAGACGGATGTTTGGTTATCAGCAGTCTTTGAGCATTTTCTACCTTACCTTCCAAGAGTCGCAGGTTCAGGTCGATTGACACTCTCTGTCGACTGAAGAGGTCGCTCACTCGAATGTCCAAGTCTGCCAGTTGCTCGCTGGGGTTGCGCATTCTGGCTCGCCAGTCCTCGACTTGTTGCATGCAACGATATAGTTGATCTTCCATTCGCCGGATCAAGTCGTTTCCAAGACCTCGAAGGTTCTGAAATAACTCCTCTGCATCAGGAGTGACTAGCTCGACTGCTGTTGAAGGAGTGGGAGCACGCAAGTCCGCGCACAAGTCGGCAATGGTGAAATCGGACTCGTGCCCGATTGCGGAGACAATCGGGACTTCGCTTGAATAGATTGCTTCAGCAACTCGTTCGGAATTGAAGACGTGCAAGTCCTCTAGCGATCCTCCACCGCGGGTCAGAATGGCTAGATCGGGACGAGGCTCCATTTGGTTGACTCGCTCTAATGCGGATGCGATTTGGGGTGCGGCCGATTGACCTTGCACTGGCGTGGGTTCAAGCTCAAGTCGGACAATCGGATAGCGGCGATGCATATTGGCATAGACATCGTGCTTGGCGGCTGCTTCCGAAGCGGTTACTACCACGATGAACTTCGGAAACTTCGGTAACGGCTTCTTTAGCGAGTCGTCGAACCAACCTCGAGCAAGTAGTTTTGCTTGAAGTTCTTCAAAGGCTTTTCGAAGCAGTCCTTCACCAACGGGTTCGATGGTCGTTGCGTAGGCTTGGAAATTGCCCTTTTGCTCGTACAGTGCTAGCTCGGCCTTGATGTGGACGAGATCCCCGACCTCGATCGAGTGACTGACTCGCCACGTGTTTCGTTTCCACATCACACAGCTGAGTTCCGCATCGGCATCTTTGAGCGTGAAGTACCAGTGTCCGGAACGATGCTTGGTCAATTGCGACACTTCACCTTCGATAATGACTGCGGGGTATACGTCGTGAAGCAAACCATTGACGGACTCGTTGACTTGGCTGACCGACATCACGGGTTCGTTCCAGCCGGCGGTTGGGGATTCAGCTTCCATCAGTTAGTCCGAGTAGTGCCGAGTGACTGTTGTAGTTTGGAATAGTGGCAGTCTACACGGTTCAGATCCCAAGACCGCGACGTTGCTATACAAGGACTTGGTTGGGAATGGGGTCATGCAAATTTCGAGGGATAGCTCGGTCCAGCCAAGTCTCCCGGATTCGGGACGTTTTCGTAGACACATGCTAGATAGTCTTGCCTTCATTGGGGATATCACACACGAGAACACGAAGAACCTTCAACCCTCAGATCAAGAAGGAAGTAGCTGAGCTCTTCCGTAGCGCGAGCTGGTGAGCGTCAAGTTCCGGCGGGGGCAGGGAAACGGTGGTGAAGATTTGAGGAGAGTTGCCGCGTAACTCACTCGAGCGTCGGAGTACTATGTTTCCGGATGTCAGGCTACATCTAAGGCTGGTACATGGGTGTCCGAGCCGCCGCAGAGATGGTCGAGGGACCACCGTCTGTTGGGTGCATGAATCCATTAGGAGCGACGAGGGCATCGTTCTGCACTCGGATCGCGGAATTTGAAGCACCGGTGGAACAATGACGTCGGTAATTAGAAAAAACCTTAAGCGAGAACTAACTGTCCAGTGAAACGTGCGCGGCCCCAAGTGAACAAGAACCCTTCCTTCGTGAACTTCATGTTTCTCACTGGTTGTACGATCCTTTGCGCGGTTATTGTGCTTGCATTGTGGGCCATGGGGTACTCGCCTAGTAACACAGTGTAGTTCTCCTGACTATGCTGTTGATCTTTTGGCTTGTGGCTGTGGTGCCACTTTACTTTCTGTTGAAGCGTGTCCACGAGAAGAGACAGGAGTCCTCCCTACCGTTAGATTGAGGGGACGGGACTGCGCACGTTTTAAGTGACAATCGTTAAGGTAAAGTTCATGGTTTGATTCATGCTCGTTCAGTCTTCGACTTGTTGCATGCAACGATAGAGTTGATGTTCCATGCCCTGGATCAAGGCGTTTTCAAAATCTTGAAGGATCTGAAAGAGTTCCTCACCATGCGGAGTGACTAGCTCGACAGCTGTTGACGGGCCGGAGCACGCAAGTCCTTGCACAAGTCAGCAATGGTGAGTTCGGATTTGTGCCTGGCCGCCAAGACTATCAGGACTATATTCGAGCAAGTTGCATCGTGGGTCTGAAACTCCCGAAGCAGGTCGTTGCCACGCCCGAACTCAAGCTCAGTGTTAGCCAGTGACAGGAATAGAATCACATCAGCACGGGAAGCGTTATTGTCTTGTCTGGTCTTGGCTTGGCTTGTCAGATTGCAATCTGAACAGCTCAATGAAGGAGAGTAAGAAGACGTTTCCCGTGCGTCTTCGCACATGCTGACCTCACATCAATACGGCAAGACCGGCTTTCTCTTTTGGGGTTGAATCTATTCCCGGGGGACTCGTCTATGCAGTGAAAATTCTGGCTGAATGGCTCTGCTATCGAGTTGCTCACATGCCCATGCCGTTAAACAACAGGGAATGTTCGACGTCCGCTAACATGAGGCAAGCTCAGCCTTCATCGATCATTCGAACCCCGAAATCCAGGGTTCTAAACCAAAAACGAAAAAGTAGGTCTGAATGTATACACAGAAGAAATCTTCTTGCGAATGGTCAGACGAAGTCCTAACGGTTCCTCCTACGAACGACTTTTACTCAACTTTGGAGCTGTGCTTTGCTTGGCCGTTCTCTTGGTTGGATGCGGCGGCTCGCCCACTCCAGAGACTCAATCGGTCGCATTGCTGGAAGATACGTCCATCGACATTGAGCTTTCCTCGGAGGGCTCGAGCGATGCTACGACAGCCTACGAAGTGACTGTGCCTCCGACCCTAGGTAACCTCACAGGCGACGCTCCAAAACTGACGTACACCCCTCACGACGATGTTTGGGGAGAAGACTCCTTCACTTATGCAATCGTAAGTTCAAGCGGTTCGAGATCCGAATCAACGACAGTCGAAATATTTATTCAGGCAGTGAACGATCCGCCTGTTGTACAACCGCTCGCACTTGAAGTGCTCGAAGATAGCAGTGGCGATGCGAGTCCTGAAGCAAGCGATATTGACGGTCTTGTTGTCCGCTTCGAGGTCCAATCCCATCCGAAGAACGGCTCTGTAGCCATGAATCCGACCGGATTCACCTACACGCCCATTCCCAATTTCAACGGATACGACCAATTCCATATTGTTGCCGTTGACAACGAGGGAGCGAAGTCCGAACCCACCAGCGTCGAGATCTCGGTTGGAGCGACCAACGACCTTCCAACAGCTCACGGATTGAGTGTTTCTATTCGCGAAGATACGCCGACAACGATTGAGCTTCGAGGTACGGACTCGGACGGTGGAACGTTGGAGTATCGAGTACTAGTAGCTCCCAAACACGGAACGATTGCAGGAAACGGGTCCACACGTACATACACTCCCAATACAGACTTTCATGGAAGCGACTCTTTCGAGTATGCCGCCGTCGATGCCCTCGGTTCGACTTCCGATTCGGCGTTAGTGTCGATTGATGTCCAGTCTGTAAACGACGCACCAGTCGCCCACGAACAGGATGTTCGCGGATCAGAAGATAGCTCAATAGCAATCAGGTTGAACGGCTCGGACACCGACGGCGCCGTCGCTTCGTTCGAAATTGTGAACCATCCCCACAACGGATCGATTTATGGAAGCGGATCTTCTCAAACTTATACGCCCCAGCCAGACTTCCACGGGTCCGACTCATTTCAGTTCAGCGTGACAGACGAATTGGGCCAGAAATCTCAACCGGCGACGATTTCTATCGAGATTGAACCCGTCAATGATCAACCCACAGCGCAATCGTCTCACTGGTTTACCGCGGAAGACAGCCGAGGTCTAAGAATTTCATTGCAAGGCAACGACCCGGACGGAGTTATCGACCGGTTTGAAATTGTGAGATCACCACGTTACGGAAGGTTGCGTCAAGTCGGTTCCCAGTGGGAATACACTCCATCAGAGGATTTTTGGGGCGACGACTCGTTCGACTTTGTGGCAATTGACGACGAGGGAATGCGCAGTGACGTTGAGACAGCGACCATAGAAGTCGTTGAGAGCCCCGATCCACCGTCAGTTAGTTCGAGGAGAAGGAGCTACGAGACATATGTCGGTGAGACCATCGAAATAGATGTACAAGTCTCCGACCCCGATGGAGATGCCAGATGGTTCAGTATCCAGGAGAGACGAAGGGATGTGAACGGCCGGTTCTTTCCTGCTTCGGGACGAGTACGCGAACTGAGGAACCTTCGATTTGAAGCCACGCGTATTGGCTCGTATTCCTATCGCATTGAAGTCGAGGACGACAAGGGTCTCAAGGGTTCGGAGACTATTACCATTCATGTCCGCAACTCGCCACCGTTGTTTGAAAGGCCTTCACCCCGATACGACAAGGACAGTGGTACTGTGGAGTTCACATTGAGAGTTCGCGATCCGGACGGACGAATTCAACACTTTGTAATTGAGACCATCGACAATCGAGTCGCCGAGAGCATTGTCGTCAAGGAAAACGGAACACACGAAATTTCAGAGTCCTCACCATTTTCAACGGGTGGAGACTGCGAAGAGGAAGTCAATGCCAGTTGCAGCTTGAGAGTTATCTACACTCCCGATGAAATAGATGGCCATTCCCGACGCATCCGTTTTTATGCCGTAGACGACGAAGGCGACGTTTCAAGGAAGGACTTCATCCGAATCGAAACACGTGAACTGCGTTGACAGCCTCGTGAACGGAATCAAAGCCACCGAATTCGAAGCCAATTGAGGTTCTGTCGAGAACGCACATGCGCGGACTGACTCCGGCCGCAAATCCGATGAAATCCCTCGCGCCTGATCGACAACACGTTGGGATCCATGATGGCAAGCAACGACTCTGCCGTTTGGATTTCGACCGGTGCTAGAATCACAGAATGTATGGTTAGGAGACGAACTTGGCGATCTTTAATAAACAGGAAGAGAGCAAGTTGCGTATCGCCTTTGTTTTCGGTCTAGGTTGTGCCTTAGTCTTGCTGATCATTACACCCCCTATTTCCGCATATTTTAGATTTCTCTTCTCTTTATTCGTGATAACTGTTTTCGTATCAATACCGCTATTTTGGATCAGCCTACAGCAAATTATTTCACACCATCGGCAAGCTACCCGAGAGTAGATTAGCTGAGAATTCAGACCTTGTTAGCCAGTCCTTTCCTGGTTCAATTGATCTAGCGGACTACGTCAGATCTGCGGAAGTTTTGCCTTTTGGGATGAAGTCGAGCGGAAGCTGAGGTTCCGTGAAGGTACAACACGACAGACCTGATGCTGGTGCGGCTACACGATGGGAAGACACAGAGGGAGATAAACGGGTTGATCGACAAGTCCAGTGTGCGCTTCAAGAGGTGATTGCGACCGTTCGTCAGATTTTAGGCAGATTCACGCCATTCTTCGACAGGTATGCTGCAATGGACCCATGGTTGATGCGAGTCAAAGAATACGAGCTTGCGCTGAGGGATCAATCGGGGCGCGGCTGCAGATCATGAATCGCGAATAAAGGCACCCGTGATCGTCCTTGAGAAGCAAACGTTCTGGTTTACGTTCCGTTCTCGCAATTGGGCATATACTCAACAGGACTGACTTCTGTTCCAATCTTGTTCATTTCGCAAGCGTCCGGCTGACTCTCTGTCCTAATCTGGAGGACTCGCCTACATGGATTCACACGAACTCAAAAAATCCCGTCTTCCGGTGCAACTGCTATTGGGCGTTGCGATAGGCGGAGTCGTCACGGCAGCGGTCTTCATTGGAGTGTCGTCGCTTACCAACAACGAGGGTGGCTTCTCAGACGATGGACTCTCAACAGCTATGAACGGGGAATCTCTAGGTGCAACCGCCGGCAAGGAAAGTGTCGGTGCTTCGCCCTTGAAGGGATCAATCGAAGAAGGACCCTTGGCAACTCTCCTGAGGAACCAAAGCAATTTTGGTCTCTCCTTAGCTCTGCACAACACCCTGGCTGGCGCTGACGAAAAGGAACTGCTGAGGCTCCTGGAGCAGTCAGCGGCCATCGAGCATGTCAGTCGGCGTCAGCTCGTCCAAGGAACAATCTTTCGCAGATACGCTTCTCTCAATCCCAAGGGTGCCATTAAGCAAGTTTCGATCATGCCGAGACTTCAACACGGAGATCTTCTGGGAACAGTCTTCGGAGAGTGGGCACTCACACACTTGGACGATGCTGTAGCTAGCGCTAAGAATCTGGGCGGATTTGGCAAGCTTGCAGCGCTTCGAGGAATCTTGGAATCGCGCGATGACCTTTCTGATTCCGTTCGCATTGAGATCGGGCGACAGTTGGGCAATGAACGTGTCGCTCAAAACGTCGTATCTCAGTCAAATATCTCCGAAGCGATTAAGGAACCAGCATTGGCTTGGGACATGCTCATTGGAGACGATCTGCTCGATACGGCTCAAACGGGAACGCTCATTCAGGTCGCTGAAGCGTGGGTCGAAAAGGATGGCATGTCAGTCTTGGGAAGGATTAACGACACACTCACCGACTGGACTTCCAAGACGTCTGTCTTGTCTGCAGTCGTCCACAACCTTGTTCAAGCCGATGCACAGGGTGTCTTCGACTTCGTTCGGACAATGGAGAACGATAGCCACAACACGGTGATTATGAACGTTGTGAATGCATGGGCCAGACTGGATCCGGAAGCAGCTCTTGTCGCGGTGGAGGCTGTGGAATCGGGGCGCTTGCGCACCTCGCTGGAACACAGCATTGCTTCGGCATGGGGAAGAAGCAATCCGCGTGAAGTTCTAGACAATCTTGATCTCTTGCCGGAAAATGCCCGGGATGCTGCCATGAGCTCGGCCTTAACTGCATTAGCACAAACCTCTCCTGAGGAAGCGGCCAATCTTATGGCGGGCATGGACGGAGGCGAATACCAGCTAATGACAGCATTCCAAGTGATGAGTGTGTGGGCAAACAAAGACCCAATTGCAGCATTGGAATGGACTCTCAACAATCCAGAAATCGAGGACTGGCGTGCCTCACTATTGCCCTCGATCCTCTTCCAAGTTGCTAGCAGGAATCCGCAACGTGCATTTGATATCGCTCTTCAACAACCCATCGGGGAGAACCAAATAGGACTAGAAGCGCAAGTGATAGCCAACATTGCCTCAGCAGACCTCGAGCAAGCTCTAGCGTTGCTGTCCCAGGTCCGCGAAGGTCCCACGCTGGTGTATGCGCTCAATTCAGTGGGATCTGCACTGGTGCGAAATGGGGAAGTGGATGAGGCATGGATGCTTGCGCAGCGGGTTTCCGAGTCTCAACGTGACGCCTACTACCAAAGCGTGGTGAGCGCATGGGCGTTACACGATGCAACCGAACTCTACGAGTCTATCGACAGTCTCCCGTCGGATGAGATAAAGTCGTTCGCGGCATCGAGACTGGTCTCGTTCAACTCTTGGTCACGCAATCTCGACGACGATCAGATTAACCATGCCAAGTCCTACCTGAATGAACGGGACGCCAAGTCGATCGAGCAGGTTTCTCGAGGCGTAGGTTATCGAGTAGGTGCAGAATTCATGAATCTTGGAAGTAGCGCTGTTTCGGGTGCGGACACTTATGTCGAAGCCACCGAATCGGAGGATTCTGACTAGGCAACCCGGGCATCGATAGTGGCTGTTCGGTTTCAATCCTAGGGGTGAAGCGGGGAGTTCGAGTCTCGGGCTGAGAGCGTGACTTGAGCGATGGCTCCCTAACGACGGAAACCAGCAATGCGAGCCAAAATGTAAGGGCAACAGGGAGCTAGTGCCGTGTTGTTGAAGCCCGATATCGTGAGTCTCAACCCGCCCACTCAGCCATCTATTTCACAAAACCACACCTGTCTCGTCCTTGGTTTCCAAAATCGCTGTGTCTAGACTTGCGCCATAGAGTGTGGAGTTCGTATGCTATGGACCCGGAACCTGGGCCGACCGGCACATGAGTTGTTGATCTGTGTTACCATCATCGGAAGTATTTTGCAGTGATGGCAACTGTGAAACTAGCCAAGAGTGACGCGCAAGCACTGTCTTTCACCTTCTTTCTGGGAACGTGGTTTGCTATGTTGTTGCTAATCCACGATCCTCCGGACACAGTAGGCGAAAGATGGATTCAGTCGCTAGTTATAATTTCTACTTTGATTGTACTTCATATACTCTGGATAGTCTTCAAGAAACTAACTTTTGAAAGATCCTCCCAGATTGACGAATGACTCTCGTGCATTGCTATGGGAGTAGATTAGGAATTGGATCGATTCCATCTTCTGAACGGAGTCGAGCACTGCAATCGTATCCACCTTTGTATAGGAATTCCCAAATACTCTCTTGGTAGCCAGTATTTGAAATGTGTCAGTCGCCGTTGTCGTACCAAGTCAGAGACGATTCCGATCAGTTCTCGCGACTCGGACCCAAAGCACTGGCTGCGGCAATCGTTAAGTGTTTTGGAATCTTCATATGGATTTGCTTCTTAATTGCATGGCTTCGTTTTTCCATATCTTTACTCACAATTCCCCTAGATTTCAGTGAAGTTCCTTGGCTATCTCTGACCATAACCTTGCTAGTTATTTTTTTCTGGTCGTTGACGATAACGATATTGCGACACTTTTTTCGCTCCTATAAACTGAACGAAGAGTGTTTGCACAGTAAGTCAGGTGTGTTTTGGAACATACACACTGCTGTTCCGCTCAATCGAGTGCAGCATGCCGAGGTCGTTAAAGGTCTGTTTGAGCGACTCTTCGGCTTGGCGACGCTTACCGTTCACACTGCTGGGCCTGGCTCGCACGCGGTATCTCTGAAGTACTTGGATCTACACGTGGCCCATGAAATGCTGAAAGAGATCATCCCGGAGAACGTCGAACGGAGCGATGATGCCGCAGAACCGGATTGAGAGCGGCCAGTGGCGTCGATTGCATCTCTCTCATCTATTCCACTCCAAGTTATTGTTGTTTCCACCGGTTATGTCCGTTGGAGTCGCCGTAGGCATATTCATCGAAGGTTCTGTCGATGAGATAACTAAGGTGCTCGTTGTAGTCGTACTCTCGACCCTATATGGCCTTTTCCTGTTCGTACCTATTTTGGTGTATCTGTTGCTTCGTCACCGCGCATTTCGATTTCAATTTCACGATGATCGCCTAGTCATACGAACGGGGCTGTTCGAACTCAACGACAGGATCATTCTGTACGAGAGACTCCATGGCCTTGACACAACCAAATCTGTATTGCACCGAATGTTCGGCACGGTCAGGATAAGCCTGCAGACTCGCAGTACGTCTGAAGAGCTTGTACTGCGTTCTGTGGACATGTCCGTCGCTGGAGAACTGGGGCAGCTTCTCTCTGACTATCAGGAAAACCGATCTCATTCGATAGTGTCTGCGATGGACCGGGAAGATGAAGACATCGGACCGAAGGATTCGATGCAACCCGAGCCTCTACACAGCATTTCCATACTGGAGTGTTGTAAATTAGGCTTCGTTCGTAATCGAGCGGCACTGATCCTGTCGGCCGTCGCTACGTTTCTGGTGTCTCGATTTAGCCACTTGGGCTCCTTGCTCGGTGATGCCTTTGCAGTTCAATTTCACGTTGGACCTTTGGACATGACTGTCAGTGGAGGTTGGATTCCGTGGATTGAAATCACTGTTTTGGAAGGAGTGGACGCGTGGGAACTGGCCTTGTTTCTGGCCGCTGTCGCAAGTGTGTTCGTAGTGTTCCTAGCGATTGTGTCTTTAGCTCTTGCAATCTTTCAATTCTTTAAGTTCAGGCTTGATCTGGACGATTCGATTTTGAGAAGCGAATCGGGTCTTCTAGTCCGCGCCGTACAGAACACTCCGCTTCACCGTATTCAAGCGATCAGGATTCTCAGTACGATTCGTTCACGCCTCGTGGATCGTGAATCCATTTGGTGTGGCACTTCCGCCATGCCAGCGGTTGAGGTACAACCTGACCTATTGAACGTGCTCTCGAATTGGTTGGTGCCCTTAGTTCCAATAAGCAAGACGAGGGAGATCATTAGGCGTGTATTACCTGCAAACGTGGACTTTGAACAAGAGAATTGGGAGGCGATTGATGTGGCTCGAGTCTGGAAACGGCGGCTCAACCTCCACTTGATCTATGTGTTGGTTATCACAGTAGGCATTGCGTGGATCAGCTGGTGGCTCTTGATCATAACTGTAGGCCTGGTGGGCTGGGCAGTCTGGATGTCGAAACTGTACTCGAAGAGCCTGCTTTACCAACTGCTCGACAATGCGATCATGTTCAGGAAGGGTTGGTGGAGCCGCTCATGGACAATTGTTCCGTTCGACAAGATTCAAGCAGTCACGGTCACTCAGAACCTGTTTGATAGTCGACTCAACATGGCAAGGCTAGGTGTGGATGTGGCTGTAACTGGACCGCAGAATATCGGGAGATGCTTGCTTCGGATTCCTTACCTTGAACTGGATCGTTGTGCCGAGATCCGAGATATCTTGATTCGAGAGTCGTCGCTTCGAGAGAACGAGTGGTAGTCGAGCCCCACGTGGACGAGATTACTGCCTAGAGGAGATCAGATCACGAACGAGTCCTAGGACATAAGCAAATTCCGTGTAACAGATAGTTCAAATTCAACCGCATTCCCGCTAATATGCCCTCTTTGAAGGGAGGTAGTCAGTCTTGGTCAACCTGACTCAAGAGGCGTACACGTTCGACGATGTGTTGTTGCGGCCCGGATACTCGGAAATACTCCCGCAGGAAGTTTCTACTCGGACTCGACTCAGCCGGGACATAGCTCTCAACGTTCCGCTCGTTGCTGCGGCGATGGACACCGTAACTGAATCGAGGATGGCAATCGCCCTCGCCCAAGAGGGAGGCATCGGCATCGTTCACAAGAACATGTCGATCGAATCGCAATCCAACCACGTTCGATTCGTCAAGAAATTCGAAGCTGGAATCATCCGCAACCCCATCACGATATCGCCCCGCGCCAGCGTAGGTGAGTTGCTGGCTCTCACCACTCAGCACCGAATTTCGGGGGTCCCGGTTGTCGACGGCGACGATCTGGTCGGAATCGTTACACGCCGCGATATTCGGTTTCAAGAGAATCTGGATGCTCGCGTTTCCGAGGTGATGACTCCAAAGTCGAATCTCGTTACCGCTCAAGCAGATACGTCGTCAGTAGAGATAACCGGTTTGCTTCACAAACATCGCATCGAGAAGGTCCTACTCACCGATGACGATGGAAAGCTCGTGGGCATGGTCACGGTAAAGGACATTGAAAAAGCCAAGGCTTACCCAAATGCATGCAAAGACGCTCAGGGTCGGCTTCGCACCGGGGCTTCGGTTGGAACTGACGCCGCTTCGGACGATCGAGTGGCCGCTCTGATCGATGCCGATGTCGACGTGATCGTCGTCGATTCCGCCCACGGACACTCTAGCAGAGTGCTCAATCGCATCCGTTGGATTAAACAGAAGTATCCGTCCGTCCAAGTCATGGGCGGGAATGTGGCTACTGCAGACGGCGCTCAGGCGGTAATCGATGCCGGCGCAGACGCTGTGAAGGTTGGAATTGGACCCGGAAGCATTTGTACGACCCGAGTAGTCAGTGGGGTTGGAGTTCCTCAGGTTTCCGCCATTGCGGACGTTTTCTCCGTCGCTGACAAGGAGGGCATCCCTGTCGTTGCAGACGGAGGAATTCGTTACTCCGGCGACGTAGCCAAGGCCATAGCGGCTGGATCGGATTGCGCGATGATCGGTTCTTTGTTTGCCGGAGCGGACGAAGCGCCGGGCGAAGTGGAACTGTATCAAGGCCGAACATACAAGAACTATCGCGGGATGGGGTCATTGGGCGCAATGAATGAAAACGAAGGTTCCTCCGATCGATACTTTCAAGATGGCGTCGAAAGCCGCGACAAAATGGTTCCGGAGGGTGTGGAAGGGCGTGTCCCTTATCGAGGACCCGTGGGTCCGATAGTCTTTCAGCTCGTCGGAGGCTTGCGGGCAGCCATGGGTTACACCGGTTGTCGAGACATTAAGGAGATGCGAACCAAGACTAGGTTCATACCCATAACCTCCGCATCGATGGCTGAAGGGCACGCACACGACGTGTCCATCACAAAGGAAGCTCCAAACTACCCTGGCACGTAGAACCCAATCGAGATCGTGAAGGGAATTCGGCTGTGAGCTCTCCTGTCCGACACGACTCCATACTGGTAATCGACTTCGGATCGCAGTACACGCAGTTGATCGCTCGACGACTGCGTGAAATCGGTGTCTATTGCGAGATTCACCCTTACGACCATTCTCCCGATCTGATTGAAGCGTTTTCACCGAAGGGTGTCGTTTTGTCCGGAGGTCCGGAGTCCGTAACTGAGACGGAAACCCCACGTTTGCAGCCAATCGTGTTGGAGAGCGAACTTCCCGTTCTCGGCATCTGCTACGGAATGCAGACGATGGTTGCACAACTTGGCGGAACCATCGAACTATCTGACCATCGCGAATTTGGCCTGGCACAACTCGACGTGAGCAACGACAACCCCTTGTTTCAAGGGTGTGAGTCGACGCTCAAGGTGTGGATGAGTCACGGAGATCGAGTGACATCCTTGCCGTCCGGAATGTATGCCACCGCAACAACGCGGAGCTCGCCCATCGCCGCTTGCATGAGCAAGGATCGCAAGTGGTTCGGATTGCAGTTCCATCCGGAGGTCACGCACACCGACGACGGATTGGAAATTCTCAGTCGATTTGCACTTGACGTGTGTGCATGCGATCCGACTTGGACACCGCAACACATCGCCCGGGAGCTGGTCGACCGTATCCGTCAGGCTGTTGGGTCGGAACGAGTGTTACTGGCACTGTCCGGAGGTGTGGACTCGAGCGTGTTGGCAGCCCTGCTCGAACGGGCCATCGGAGACCAGCTCACCTGCATTCTGGTAGACAACGGATTGTTGCGTAAAGACGAGGCCAATCTTGTCAGGAATCGGTTCGACCAGACCAATGCGTTCAATCTCAACCTCGAAGTTGTTGAAGCACAGTCGCTCTTCCTGGATCAACTGGAAGGAATCGAAGATCCGGAGACTAAACGCAAGATCATCGGAAAGACGTTCGTCGATGTGTTCGAAGAGAAGGCCAGCGCCATCGAGGATGTCCGATGGCTGGCGCAAGGCACCATCTACCCGGATGTCGTCGAGTCCGCTGCCACGCGTCACGGCAAGACCCATGTGATCAAGAGCCATCACAATGTTGGCGGCCTGCCGGATCGACTGAAACTAAAGATTCTCGAGCCCTTGCGCGAGCTGTTCAAAGACGAAGTGCGGGCATTGGGATTGCAGCTGGGTTTGCCTTACGAGATTGTTAACCGGCATCCGTTTCCGGGACCGGGATTAGCCGTTCGCATGGCCGGCCCATTTCACGCAAGATATGTTGAGACCCTGCGTGAGGCCGATGCGATTTTTCTTGAAGAACTGCGTGAAAGTGGTTGGTACGACAAAGTTGCACAGGCGTTTGTCGTATTCTTGCCAACTCGATCCGTGGGCGTGGTGGGAGACGCTCGAGTCTACGAAAATGTTGTTGCTTTGCGAGCGGTGACCACAGTCGACTTCATGACCGCGGACTGGGCGGATTTGCCCCACGAGTTGATCGGCAGAACTGCGAATCGGATCGTCAATGAAGTCACGGGGATTTCCCGCGTCGTTTACGACGTTACCAGCAAGCCACCGGCTACGATTGAGTGGGAATAATGGATGCGCTTGTTGGGTATATTGATTAACAGGAAATTGGAAGGGATCAGAGCATGAGCCACCAAACACAAGACACCTTGAACCTTGCGTTGATTGGGTCCGGTGGCGTCGGGAAGACATCCCTAGCAGAAGTCCTGTTTGCACACCGCAGGGGCAACGAACACGAAGGGCTCGGTCGATGAAGGGACCACTGTAGCCGACTACCTTGATCGTGAGCGAGAAGCCAAACACTCCATCCAATCTGCTTTCCTGACCTTCGACTACGAAGGCAAGTGTGTGGACGGTCGTCGACACTCCTGGATTTCACGACTTCGTTGGACGTGCCTTGTCGGTCCTCCCGGCGGCTGAGACAGCCGTTCTGGTTGTTGATGCATCGGCAGGTTTGGATACCTCTGCTCAACGGTTGTTCCGTCAAGCCGGAGAACGCGGCTTGTGTCGCATGATTGTGGTTAACAAGATCGATGCAGAAAACTTGGACCTCGAGGGACTGCTCGATCAGATACAGGTTTCGATCGGTTCGGAGTGTTTGCCCATCAATCTGCCAGCAAACTCGGGAACTGCAATCGTCGATTGCTTTGGCGAGGCGGGCGATGCTGACACCGACATCGATGACATTGCCAGTGCCCACGAAAAGATCGTTGATCAAGTGGTCGAAGTCGACGAAGAGTTGATGGAACTCTACTTGGAGCAAGCCGATGAACTGCCGGCCGATCAGCTTCACGCTGCTTTTGAGACAGCTTTGCGAAGTGGACACCTCATTCCGATCTGCTTCATGTCTGCGGAGACTGGAGTAGGCGTAAAGGAGTTTTTGGACTTGGCGCACAACCTGTTGCCGAATCCCAATGAAGGGAATCCGCCTCCTTACTTGGAAGGCGAGAGCTCATTGGAAGTAGAAGCGGATGCCAATGCACCGTTGCTTGCTCAGGTTGTCAATGTTTCCATCGATCCGTTCCGCGGTCGTATGGCTGTAGTTCGAGTCCATCGTGGAACGATGAAAAGCGGCGGCCAGGTCTTTGTGGACGATGATCGCAAAGCAACCAAGATTGCACATATCTTCCGGTTGGTTGGTGGCGAACAGGTTGAAATCGACGAAGCCGTCGCCGGCGACATCTGCGCATTGCCCAGAATGGAATCCGTGAATTACAACACCATCCTGCACGACTCCAGAGACGGAGGCAAGATTCGGGTCGAACCAATGCCAATTCCGACACCCGTGTTTGGAAAAGCTGTTCGAGTCGCCAACGACAACGAAGCACAGAAAGTCTCCGATGCGATGCATAACGTTGCTACGGAAGATCCGTCGTTTCAAGTGGTCCACGTTGCGTCACTGAATGAAACTGTTGCGCGAGGGATGGGCGAGTTGCACTTGCGCGAGATTCTGGAAGGAATCGAGAAGCAGCAGGGGGTGGACATAGAAACCGACTTCCCATCAGTGGAGTACAAGGAAACCATCACGGTTGCCGCTGATGGTCACAATCGACACAAGAAACAGACCGGCGGCGCGGGGCAGTTTGGCGAGGTCTATCTCAGAATTGAACCCCTAGACCGTGGGAGTGGATTCGAGTTCGTCGACAAAGTGGTCGGAGGCGTCATTCCGGGTCAGTTCATTCCTGCGGTGGAGAAAGGCGTAAAGCAAGTCTTGGATACGGGAGCCATCTCGGGTCACGAACTCGAAGATGTCAGAGTTACCGTCTACGACGGCAAGCACCATCCGGTTGACTCGAAGGAAATCGCTTTTGTTCAGGCTGGTCGTAAAGCGTTTCTGGCTGCCGTGCGCAAGGCACGACCGATTGTCATGGAGCCAGTGGTTGACGTAACGATCAATGTCCCGAACGACTGCATGGGAGACGTTACCGGTGATCTGGCATCCATGGGCGGCATCGTCAACGGCTCCAACGTGCTGGCGGATTCAACGACTGATATTTCCGGTCAAGTTCCCTTGCGGGAGATGCAAACCTACCACTCTCGATTGAGTTCTATTTCGGGGGGAAAAGGGAACTACTCGATGGAGTTCAGTCACTACGCGGCGGTTCAGGCGATTCTGCAGAAGGAACTTGCTTCATCTTTCGAGATTGAAGAGGAAGACTAGCCATTGCCGAAGGCGATGAACGGTTCATGCGCCGAGCGTTGGAACTTGCGCGACAGGGAGCACAGGCTGGCGAAGTGCCGGTTGGGGCAGTTCTAGTTCTCGAAGGCGACATTTGCGGCGAGGGGTTCAATTCCTGCATCTCGTATTCCGATCCGACAGCACATGCTGAAATCGTCGCTATACGCCAAGCATGTGTGCAACAGAACAACTACCGAATTCCCGGTTCCACTTTGTATGTAACTCTCGAACCTTGCCTGATGTGTGTGGGAGCAATCGTGCATGCACGGGTCGAGCGTTTGGTGTATGGAGTGAACGAGCCGAAAGCTGGAGCCATTGAGAGTAGATTGCAGGGCTTCGCTCAGCCGCACTTGAACCATGTAGTAGAGGTGGGTCCTCGAGTTCTCGAAAACGAATGCAAAACGTTGATTCAACGTTTCTTCCAAGAAAGAAGGAGCTTGGCGGACGACAGTGAGTAGAAACCTGTGAACTCACCCCTCGTTCTCAGAGGCGGATTGAGCCACGGACCCAGCCACTTGGCCAAGATCCGGAGCGAGTTGCAGGAAGTCAGCAACCGGGACGATGTTCGTTTACATGCCGAATATGTACATCTTCTGGACATTGAACGATCTCTGAATCCCGAAGAACTGCAGGTCGTCACATCGTTGCTGGACTACGGCACTAGCGTTCCGGATGGACGGGAACAGCTACCGTTGCGGTGCACCGTCGTTCCGAGGCTAGGGACGACTTCTCCCTGGTCCAGCAAGGCCACTGATGTATTCAAGCTGTGCAACCTAGACTCCGTAAGGCGCGTTGAGCGCGGCATTCGATGGCACATTGATCTTTGGTCGCAGGATTTCCTTTCGGCACTGTACGACCGTATGACCGAATCGGTGGTGTTCGAGGAAAACTTTGCGGGAGTGTTTCGGACTCCCTCGCCTGGCGAGCTTCGCCGAATCGATCTAAGCGTCAGTCCACGCGAGGCAATTGAAGAGTTGAACATCGACCTAGGTCTTGCGTTGGCTCAAGATGAGATTCTCTACCTAACACAGATCTACGACAAGTTGCGTCGCAACCCTACCGATGTTGAGTTGATGATGTTCGCGCAGGCAAACTCCGAACACTGTCGTCACAAGGTGTTCAACGCGTCGTGGAACATCGACGGCAGAGATGTCCCCGACACACTGTTTCAAAAAATTCGGAGCACCACTGCTGCCATCAACGGCAGAGGGATTCGTTCGGCGTATCAAGACAACGCCGCAGTCATTGACGGTTCCCAGGACGTTCGATTCGGCGTTTCGCCTTTCTCGATTGCATATGGCGACATTCGTGAACCGGTCGACACGGTGATGAAAGTTGAGACACACAACCATCCGACTGCAATTTCTCCCTATGCTGGTGCTGCGACCGGTTCGGGAGGAGAAATTCGGGACGAGGGCGCAGTCGGGTCAGGATCAAAACCAAAGGCGGGACTCGTGGGCTACACAACCTCGCACTTGGAGATTGGCACAAATCTGGAGCCGTGGGAACTTGGGAAGGGAAAACCGGACTCAATTGCATCTTCAGCCCAGATCATGTCTGACGGGCCAATAGGAGCGGCCGCCTACAACAACGAGTACGGGCGTCCCGCTCTGCTGGGCTATTTCAGAACATTCGAGTCGGCATCGCAATTCAATCCTGAGTCGAGATGGGGCTATCACAAACCGATCATGATTGCCGGTGGTGTTGGATCGGTCTTCCGACAGCACGTCAATGGAGAATCTGTCGAAAGGTCTTGTGCTCTGGTTGTACTCGGCGGACCTGCAATGCTCATTGGTCTTGGAGGCGGTGCAGCGTCGAGCATGAGTTCAGGGGAATCTTCCTCTGAACTGGACTTTGCATCGGTACAACGGGACAACGCTGAGCTGGAACGTCGTTGCCAGGAAGTCATCGACCGGTGCACGGCATCACTGGATCGGAATCCCATCGCGTTCATACACGATGTAGGTGCGGGAGGTCTCTCCAATGCGCTGCCGGAACTGATTCACGACATTGGTACAGGCGGCAAATTCGAGTTGCGTGATGTTCCAAATGCAGACATCGGTATGTCTCCAATGGAGATTTGGTGCAACGAGGCACAGGAACGCTATGTGCTGGCCATTCCTTCCGAACGATTGGAGCTATTCAGACAGATCTGTGAACGTGAACGTTGCCCGTATGCGGTTGTTGGACACACACTACAGGAGAAACGAATCGAGCTGAACGATGCGTTGTTAGACGAACAGCCCATCGATTTGAACCTCGATGTGATCTTTGGCAAACCTCCACGCATGCGTCGCGAGTTTATTTCTACCCCTCGCTCCGTTAGCGCTCTTGATCTCGGCCACGCAACGCTCGACGAGGCGATTAGTCGAGTGTTGCGCTTTCCGGCGGTCGGATCCAAGAAATTTCTTGTGACTATCGGTGATCGAAGCATTACGGGGCTGGTAGCTCGCGAGCAGATGGTTGGTCCCTATCAAGTTCCCGTGGCTGATGCCGCAGTGACCATTGCCGGCTACGAAACCTACTCCGGGGAAGCCATGTCAATGGGCGAACGCAGTCCACTGGCAGTATTGAATCCAGCCTCGTCAGCCTGTATGGCAATCGCCGAGGCGCTTACTAACTTGGCTTCGGTTCGAGTAGAGAGCCTTGATCGCGTCGTACTTTCTGCAAATTGGATGGCTTGTGTGGGCTTTGGCGATGAAGACCAAGCATTGCATGAGGCAGTTTCCGCCGCAGCGGACCTGTGTCGCGAAATCGGGATTGCGATACCAGTCGGAAAAGACAGCCTGTCCATGAGAACGACATGGCAGGAAGAAGAGCCCAGCAAGGAGGTGGTCTCTCCCGTATCGCTCATCGTCTCGGCGTTTGCTCCAGTACCCGATGTGCGCGTTGTTTCGACACCGCAATTGCGAAGCGTAGCGAGTGAATTGTTGCTCATTGAACTTGACTCCCAACAGCGATTGGGTGGGAGTTGTCTGGCTCAGGTGTATGGACAGTTTGGCGACTCCACGCCGGACGTTCAAGACCCTCAGAAGCTTAGGCGACTGTTTGAGATTGCGATGCAAGTTCACGACGAAGAACTGGTTCTTGCGATGCATGATCGATCCGATGGGGGATTGTTCGTTTCTGTTCTCGAAATGGCAATCGCAGGCCGAATCGGAATCGAACTGTCCAACGTTGAAGACTGGAAGAGCGAACTGTTTTCGGAAGAAGTGGGATTGATCTACGAAGCCCTGCCCGGACAAGCAAATACCATTGAGAGACTCGCGGCGGACTTGGGGCTTGTGTGCAGACGCATTGGCCGTACTCGAGACAGTGAGCACTTCGAGGTGTATGACAGTCATGGAGAGCTGATCTATCGGGAATCACTCCGGGAATTGGAGAGACGGTGGACTTCAACTAGCCACTCGATGCAGCGACTTCGCGACGACTCGGACTGCGCAGACGAGGAATTTGCTCTTATCGGAGAGCAAGACCCCGGTCTTAGCGAGGATCTAAAGTTCTCCATCGATCAATCGAGTCGAAGTACTCGGCAACCCCGGGCCGATTCTCCACGCGTCGCAATTCTCCGAGATCAAGGAGTGAACGGCCAGGTGGAAATGGCTGCGGCCTTTCACGCTGCGGGATTTGAATGTGACGACGTTCATATGACAGACATCTTCTCGGGTCGTGTCTCGCTGAGTTCGTATCGAGTACTCGCAGCTTGTGGAGGGTTCTCTTATGGGGATGTTCTTGGGGCCGGAGGCGGGTGGGCGAAGTCAATACTGTTCAACGACGAAGTCTGTAATGAATTCGGGAGTTTCTTCGGACGTTCGGACACACTAACGCTCGGGGTGTGTAATGGTTGTCAGATGCTCTCGAGACTTAAGTCCCTTATTCCGGGAACAAGTGATTGGCCGACTTTCGAACGGAACAAGTCCGATCAATTCGAAGGGCGAACGGTCCAGGTTCGCATCGAAGAATCGGATTCTCCTTGGCTGTTAGGAATGGGGGGAAGCCGCGTCCAGGTGCCTGTTGCGCACGGCGAGGGGCGTACAGTTCCAAACGGAGATGACCCAGAAGCATCGCCAATCCCGGAAGAAATCGTTACGTTCCGCTACGTCGATGGATTCGGAGACGCAACCGACACCTATCCGATGAATCCCAACGGATCCGTTGACTCCATCGCAGGAGTCAGTTCAACTGACGGAAGAGTCTTGATTCTGATGCCGCACCCTGAGAGAGTATTCCGCACGGTCCAGAATTCCTGGTTTGATCCAGCTTTGCTGAACCGTGAGTTCAGCCCTTGGTTCCAGCTCTTTCGAAACGCCTACAACGCCGTCGCTTAGAGATCTACAGGTGTTCGACTCGAAAACATGAGCTTCTCGTCTCAATTGCAGGGTGGAAGAGTTCGAATGCCCATTACGGCGCGTTCTCTCCCAAGCTTCAAGATCTCCTCGACGAGTTCGTGTACCGCAACAAGCGCAGATCCTTAGTGTTTCCGATGAAACGGAGTTGCCCCACATGCTCTGGCGGATCAATCGGTGTGGTATTTGTCGATGGATGCTCGAGGGTTTAGCATAGCGGAGAAACAACGCAACGATCCATCTCATGCAAACCAACATTTCTCCGAGTCGACTTGCCGCGTTGCTCATCGTCGCCCTTCTGGTCGGTGTCGGAGGGACCAGCGCTGTGTTCTGGCTGATCCTAGCCCCCTTCGGGGGAGGCGGCGACCAGGTGTACGATGCCGCTGCTCCACCAACACCCACCGAAATTGGAGCGAGTACGCAGGTACCCACTGAAACCTCGGACGCTTCGGAACCGGCAAAGTTCGCCGTTCGCAGTCTCGATGAAATAGCTGGCATGAGGAGTGCTTCGGAGCAGCAATTGGCGTTGCACATACTTCTGTCCCAACTGGACGAAGCACAGGTGGTCGATCTAGTGACGGACTCTCAGGATGTCCTGGTGGAGACGGACAAGTACAACCTGCAATTTGCAATGATTCAACGACTGGCTCATCAGAATCCGAGTCGAGCGTTGTCGCTCAGCCTGGAGATGGAGTCCGACTACCGCCTCGGGCAGTTTGTAGTGAGTGTCTTTCGAGAATGGGCGCATTCCAGCCTGGACGAGGCCGTTTCGCGCGCTCGAACATTGGATGAGGATCTCAAGGAATCCGCCGTGAGAGCGATTGTGGAGGAACGGACGGATCTTTCCGAGGGCACCATTCGAGCGATTGCCAGAGACCTCGACAACGAGCAGATTGCAACTTCGGCGATTGTGCAACGAAAAATCGAGGAGGCGATCGGCGACCCGGAGACGGCTTGGAATGAACTGGCCGTAGACTTGCAGAATGACTCGGAGAACTATTGGACCATCTCTCGCGTTGCCTTGGCATGGGTCGAAGAGAGTGGACTGAGCGTGCTTGACCAAATCTCACAATCGTTGACCAATGCTCGAACGAAACGATACGTAATTGGCTATGTCCTTGCCGACGTTGCTCGAACGGAACCCGAAGGGGCCTTCAACCACTCACTCGCCATCGAGAACGACCAACGCAACTTCATTGTTGGTAGCGTTGCACGTATTTGGGCAGACTCCGACCGGCATTCAGCCTTGACGGCTGCGATGGGAATAGAGAAAGAGTCTGTGCGTAAAGATGTTGTGGAATCGGTGATTAGTTCTTGGGCATGGGACGAACCGAGAGCTGTGTTGGAAGGCGTAAACGCCCTGCCTGTCGAGTTTCAGAAATTTGCGTCCACAACGGCTTTGAGCGAGATGGCTGGTGAATCTCCCGAAGAGGCAGCGGCAATGGTGGTTGCGATGGATTCAAGCGCCGTCAAGTCGTCAAGTGCAAGAAGTGTTGTAAGTACGTGGGCACATCGCGATCACAGTGCGGCACTCGAGTGGATTCTCAACGAGCCGGGCGTCGAAGAGATCCGGACCGAACTGTTGTTTTCCATCATGAATCAACTGGTATCGGCCGATCCCGAGCTTGCAATGAGTACGGCTCTCGTGCAGCCTATCGACGAGGACGAATCCGATATTGGGAAGTTCGGTCCCGTGGGGGTCGGGATGGAGTATCGTGTCATTACATCGCTTACTTATTCGGACGTGGACAAGGCCATCGAGCTGTTGCCTCAGGTACGCGAAGGTCCAACGAAGTTTAGGTCGTACCGAAACGTAGCTCAATCCTTAATGAGGAACGGTGAAGTGGACAAGGCCTTCGACGTGGTCCAACAGCTTCCGGAGACCGACAGAAAGAAAATGTACCAGGACCTGTCCACATCCTGGGCAATGACAGACCCCAAAGGCATGCTCGAGTCGATGGATCGGTTTCCGTTCAAGGACATCAGATCCCGGGCTGCTGTACTGATGGTGACAACCGCTCAAAACTCCAAGGCCTTGTCGGACGAAGAGATCGAGCAAGCGAGGAAATACCTCACCGACGAGCATGCGAAGGCACTCGAGGAAGATGACCCCGAGGTGTTGCGGTCCTTTTTCCAAACTTATTGATTGCTCGAAGAATGGCAGGGCGCACTAGAGGATGGAGAGGAATCTTAGCGACAAAGGCATTCGACCTTTTCTTGCCAAAGAGGAGGGATCGGGACTGCACACTCTTTTGGGGACACTTCTATGGATGCCCTTCCTTGGGTTGATTGGTGCCCGTTCAAGGACTCCGGTCTCTCTCAGCGAAGAGGTGTCGCAGAGAAGGACGCTCGCTTCCGAGCGGAGATGACGTTGAAGCATCAACAATCCCGGAAAGGATCGTCACGTTCCGCCACGTCGATGGATTTGGAGAAGCGACCGATACCTATCCGATGAATCACAACGGATCCGTTGACTCCATAACAGGAGTCAGTTCAACTGACGGAAGAGTCTTGATTCTGATGCTGCACCCAGAGAGAGTATTCCGCTCCGTCCAAAATTCCTGGTTTGACCCAGCTTTGCTGAACCGTGAGTTCAGCCCTTGGTTCCAGCTCTTTCGAAACGCGTATAACGCGGTCGCTTAGAGACCTAAAGCTGTTCGACTCATCGAGGTTAGACCATCGTCCCGATTGCTTGATGGAAGTGTTCGAATGCCTATTACGGCGCGTTCTCTCCCAAACTTCAAGAGTACCTCGACGAGTTCGTGTACCGCAACAACCGGAGATCCATGGTGTTTGAGGGTTACTTCGGTCTATGTTTCCAATGAAACGGAATTGCCCACATGCTCAGGCGGATCAGTTGAGTGTGGAGTTTGTCGATGGTGGCTCGAGCGTATAGCATAGCGGCGATATAGCGCAACGATCCATCAAATGCAATCCAACAGTTCTCCGAGTCGACTTGCAGTGTTGCTCACAGTCACCTTCTTGGCTGGCGTCGGGTGCACCAGTGCGGTGTACTGGCTGCTGGTAGCCCCCTCCGGGGAAAACGGCGACCAGTTGGCAGATGCCGTTGTTCCAACGTCTCCCGACGAAATCGATTCCTCTGCCCGACTGCAGACTTCACCAACTGATGCCTCCAACTCTCCTGAGCCGTCAGAGTTTGCCATTCGCAGTCTCGATGAGATAGCTGGCATGGAAAGCGCGTCGGAACAGCAGTTGGCGCTGCGCATACTCCTGTCCGATCTGGATGAAGCACAGGTGGCCGCTCTATTGACCGAGTCAGAGGACGTCTTAGACGTGTCGGACAGGTTCGAATTGCAATTCGCAATGATTCAGAGACTGGCCCAACAGAATCCAAGTCGAGCGTTGTCGCTCAGCCTGGAGATGGAATCCGACTACCGCCTTGGGCAGTTTGTTACGAGCGTCTTCCGAGAATGGGCGCGTTCCAACCTGGACGAGGCCGTTTCGCGCGCTCGAACACTGAATGAGTTCAAGGGATCTGCTGTGAGAGCGATTGTGGAGGAACGGACGGATCTCTCCGAAGACACCATTCTTGCGATCGCCCGAGACCTCGACAACGAGCAGATTGCGACTTCGGCCATCGTGCAACGAAAAATCGACGAGGCGATCGACGACCCTGAGACGGCCTGGAATGAACTGGCCGTCGACTTGCAGGATGACTCGGCGCAACATTGGACGGTCTCTCGCATTGCCGTGGCATGGGTCGAAGAGAGTGGCTTGGGCGTGCTGGACCAAATCTCCCAATCGTTGACCAATGTTCAAACTAGACAAATGGTAATTGGTGCAGTCCTTGACGACGTTGCTCGAACCGATCCCGAAGGGGCCTTCAACCACGCACTGACTCTGGAGAACGACCCTCACAATTCAATTATTGGCAGCATCGCAAGCATTTGGGCACGCTCCGACCCACGTTCAGCCTTGACAGCTGCGATGGGAATCGAGAGAGACTCTGTGCGCAAACACGCTGCGGATTGGGTGGTCACCTCTTGGGCATGGGATGATCCAAGAGATCTGTTGGAAGGCATTGACGCAGTACCTGCCGACCTCCAGGAACAGGCGACCACAACTGCGTTGGGCGAGATGGCTGACGAATCTCCCGAAGAGGCAGCGGCAATAGTTGTCGCGATGGAGTCAGGCACCGTCAAGATGTCAAGTGCAGACAGTGTTGTGAGTTCGTGGGTATATCGCGATCACGGTGCGGCACTCGAGTGGATTCTCAACGAGCCGGGCGTCGAGGAGATCCGGAGCGAACTGTTGTATTCAATCATGTATAGGCTGGCATCGATCGATCCAGAGCTTGCAATGAGCACGGCGCTGGCACAGCCCATCGACGAAGACGAGTCTGAATATGGAATGTTCGGTCCCGAGGGGGTCGGGATGGAGTACCGAGTCATTTCGTCGCTTACATATTTGGATGTGGACAAAGCCGTCGGGTTGCTGCCTCAGGTGCGCGAAGGTCCAACGAAGTTCATGTCGTTCCGAACGGTAGCTCAATCCTTGATGAGGAACGGTGATGTGGACAAGGCCTTTGAAATAGTCCAACAGTTTCCGGAGTCCGACAGAGAGAAAATATATCAGGCCCTGTCCTCATCCTGGGCAATGTCAGACCCCAAGGGTATGCTCGAGTCGATGGGTAGGTTTCCGTCCAAGAACGTCAGGTCCCGGGCTGCCGCCTTGTTGGTGACAACCAATCAACACTCCAAAGCCTTGTCGGACGAGGAGATCGAGCAGGCGAAGAAACACCTCACCGACGAGCATGCGAAAGCACTCGATGAAGATGATCCGGAGGTGTTGCAGTCTCTTTTCCAAGCTTTTTGAATGCTCGTTGAACGGCAGTGCGCACTTGAAGATGGAGAGGAATCCTAGAGACAGAGACATTCGACTTTTCCCAAAAAGGAGGGATCGGGACTGCACACTTTCTTGGGGCACTCCTGAAGGAGAAATCCTTGGGTTGATTGTTGCTTGTTCAGGGATTCCCGCCTCACTCAGCGGAAAGGCGACGCAGAGAAGGACGCAGGCTTTCGAGCGGAGATGACCATGAAGCTTCGACAATCCCGGAAGAGATCGTCACGTTCCGCTACGTCGAAGGATTTGGGGAAGCTACAGTTACTTATCCGATGAATCCGAATGGCTCCGTTGACTCCATCGCCGGAGTCAGTTCAACTGACGGAAGAGTCTTGATTCTGATGCCGCTCACTGAGAGACTATTCGGAACGGTCCAGAATTCCTGATTCGATCCAGCTTTGTGCAACCGAGAGTGTAGTCCAGGGTTCCAACTCTTTCGAAACGCGTATCCGTCGCTTAGAGACCTGCCGCTGTTCGACTCATCGAGGTTAGATTATCGTCCCGATTGATGGATGGAAGTGCTCAAGTGCCTATTACGGCGCGTTCTCTCCCAAGCTTCAACGGTACTTCGACGAGTTCGTGTACTGCAACAACCGCAGATCGTTAGCGTTTGAGGGTTGCTTCGGTCTATGTTTCCTTAGAAACGGAATTGCCCCACATGCTCAGGCGGAGTTGAATGTGGAATTTGTCGATGGTGGCTCGAGCGTATAGCATAGCGGCGACACGGTGCAACCAACCATCTTATGCAATCCAACAGTTCTCCAAGTCGACTTGCAGTGTTGCTCACAGTCACCTTCCTGGCTGGTGTCGGATGCACCAGCGCGGTGTACTGGTTGCTCGCGACCCCTTCCAGCGGAAGCGGCGACCGGATGACAGATGGTGCAGCTCCATCGGTGCTCACCCTAACCGATTCCGCCACCCCGGTGCAGTCGTTAGCCGCTGAAGCCTCCAACGCGCCGCCGAAGTTCGCGGTTCGCAGTCTCGATGAGATAGCTGGCATGAAGAGCGCGTCGGATCAGCAATTGGCGCTACGCATACTCCTGTCCAATCTGGACGAAGCACAGGTGGTTGCTTTATTGACCGAGTCAGAGGATGTCTTGGATGTGTCGGACAGGCACGAATTGCGATTCGCAATGATTCAAAGACTGGCTCACCAAAATCCAAGTCGAGCGTTGTCGCTCAGCCTGGAGATGGAATCCGACTACCGCCTCGGAGAGTTCATTGCGAGCGTCTTCCGAGAATGGGCGCGTTCCAATCTGGACGAGGCAGTTTCGCGCGCTCGAACACTGGATGAGTTCAAGGGATCTGCCGTGAGAGCGATTGTGGAGGAACGCACAGATCTTTCCGAAGGCACCATTCTTGCGATTGCCCGAGACCTCGACAACGAGCAGATTGCGACTTCGGCGATCATGCAACGAAAAATCGAGGAGGCGCTCGACGACCCGGAGAAGGCCTGGAACGAACTGGCCGTCGATTTGCAGCACGACTCGTCGAACTCTTGGACCATCTCCCGCGTTGCTGTGGCATGGGTCGAAGAGAGCGGATTGAGCGTGCTGGACCAAATCTCCCAATCGTTGACCAATGCTCGAACGAGACAACGCGTAATTGGCAATGTCCTTGACGAAGTTGCTCGAACCGATCCCGAAGGGGCCTTCAGCCACGCTCTTGCCATCGAGAACACCCCCCATAACTTCATTGTTGGCAGCGTTGCACGTAATTGGGCATACTCCGACCCGCGTTCAGCCTTGACGGCCGCGATGGGAATCGAGAGAGACTCTGTGCGTCAAGACGTTGTGAAATCGGTGCTCGGCACTTGGGCATATGTCGAACCCCAAGCCGTGCTGGAAGGCATCAACAACCTGCCTGCCGAGTTTCAGGAATTCGCGTCCACAACAGCGTTGGGCGCGATGGCCGACGAGTCTCCCGGACAGGCGGCAGCAATAGTGGCTGCGATGGAATCGGGCACCGTCAAGACGTCAAGTGCAAGCAGTGTGGTGAGTTCGTGGGCATATCGCGACCACGATGCGGCCCTCGAGTGGATTCTCAACGAGCCGGGTGTCGAGGAGATCAGGTTCGAACTGTTGTCTTCCATCATGTATCAACTGGTATCGGTCGATCCCGAGCTTGCAATGAGCACGGCGCTGGCGCAGCCCATCGACGAGGATAAGTCTGGAATTGGGATGTTCGGTTCCGTGTCAGGGGTGGGGTTGGAGCTTAACGTCATTTCGTCGCTTGCTTATTCGGACGTGGACAAGGCCATCGAACTGCTGCCTCAGGTACGCGAGGGTCCAACGAAGCTGATGTCGTTCCAAACCATAGCTACGTCCTTGATAAGGAACGGTGAAGTGGACAAGGCTTTCGACATGGCCTTGCAGTTTCCGGAATCCGACCGAGAGAAAATGTACCAGGCCATGTCCTCGTCCTGGGCGATGTCAGACCCCAAAGGCATGCTCGAGTCGATGAATCGTTTTCCGTCGAAGGACATCAGGTCCCGGGTAGCTGCTCTGATGGTGACAACCAATCAATTTTCCAGGGCCTTATCGGACGAGGAGATCGAGCAGGCGAGGAAATACCTCACGGACGAGCATGCGAAAGCACTTGAGGAAGATGATCCCGAAGTGTTGCAGTCCCTTTTCCAACTTATTGATTGATCGATGAATGGCAGGGCACACTAGAGGATGGAGAGAAATCCTAGAGAAAAGGCATTCGACTTTTTCCCAAAGAGGAGGGGTTGGGACTGCACACGTTCTATGGGACATTGGGACATTCCTTATGGAGAAATCCATGGGATGGTTGGTTCTCGATCAGTGACTCCCTCTTCATTCCGCGACTTGGCGCGTCGCAGAGGATCGTATTCCGGTAGGAAGTACTGGTCGACGCTTGCTCTAGTCGGACAGCAAGATCCCGGTCTTAGCGAGGATTTGATGCTTTATATCGATCAATCGATCCAACTTTACGTGGCTGGAAGTTCAGCCCTTGGTTCCAGCTCTTTCGAAACACCTTAAACGCCGTCGCTTAGATATCTACAGGTGTCCGACTCGAAAAGGTGAGCTTCTAGTCCCGATTGATGAATGGAAAGGTTTGAGAACCTGGCAAGTTCCACGACAAATGCAGTGTCGCCTGACATGTTGGCGAAAAACCGTTTTCTGAATAAGCCACTATCCGCTCCGAGGTTACACCCTGCCATTGTCAATCTCAGGCGTTTCATCCTTGGCACGTCTAACGGCGTGTTCTCGGATGTGTAGTCTCCTACATGGTGAGTCGCACGAAATGTTCGATGCCGCAATAGGCCCGCAGATCCGTAGTGTCTGAAGGTTGCTTCGGTCTATGTGTCCAAACACTCCGATTTGCCTCCAAATGCTCGGTCAGATCAATCAGCGTGAGTTTTGCCGAAACAGGCTCGAGGGTATAGCATAGCGGCGAACCAACGCAACGATCCATCCCATGCAAACCAACAGTTCTCCGAGTCGACTCGCCGCCCTACTTACCGTCGGCTTCCTGATCGGCGTCGGATGCACCAGCGCGGTGTACTGGCTGCTGGTAGCCCCCTCAGGGGGAGGCGGCATCCAATTAGCCGATTCAGCTGCTCCATCCACTCCCGCCGAAATCGAGTCCAGTGCCAGTTTGCAAACTTCGCCCTCTGAAGCCTCCGACGCTCCGGAACCGCCAAAGTTCGCCGTTCGCAGTCTCGATGAGATAGCGGGCATGGAGAGTGCGTCGGAACAGCAACTGGCGCTGCACATACTCCTATCCGAACTGGACGAAGCGCAAGTGGCGGCTCTAGTGACCGAGTCAGAGGACGTCGTGAGTGCGTCGGATCGGTACGACCTCCATTTCGCAATGATTCAGCGACTGGCTCACCAAAATCCGAGTCGAGCGTTGTCGCTCAGCCTGGAGATGGAATCCGACTACGGCCTCGGACGGTTTGTTACGAGCATCTTTCGAGAATGGGCGCGTTCCAACCTGGACGAAGCCGTTTCGCGTGCTCGAACTCTGAATCGATTTCTCAAGGGATCTGCTGTGAGCGCGATTGTGCAGGAACGGACGGATCTCTCCGAAGATACCATCCGTGCGATCGCCCGAGATCTCGACAACGAACAGATTGCGGCTTCGGCCATCGCGCAACGGAAAATCGAGGAGGCGATCGACGACCCGGAGACGGCCTGGAACGAACTGGCTGTTGATATGCAGGACGACCAAGCAAACCGTGGAACTATTTCCCGCGTTGCCTTAGCATGGGTCGAAGAGAGCGGCCTGAGTGTGCTGGACCAGATCTCGCGATCATTGACCAATACTCAAACCAGAGATTACGTAATTCGTGACGTCCTTGGGGACGTTGCTCGAACCGATCCCGAAGGTGCCTTCAACCACGCACTGACTCTCGAGAACGACCCATACAACTCAACCGCTAGCAGCATCGCAAGTACTTGGGCGTACTCCGACCCGCATTCAGCGTTGTCAGCTGCAATGGGAATCGAGAAAACATCCGTGCGCAAAGCTGTTGCGGAATCGGTGATCAGAGCTTGGGCATATGACGAACCAAGAGCTGTGGTGGAAGGCGTCAATTCGCTGCCTGCCGAGTTTCAGGAACTGGCGTCCAGAACGGCGTTAGGCGCGATGGCCGGTGGATCTCCCGAGGAGGCCGCAGATCTAGTGGCTGCGATGGAACCAAGCACCGTCAAGACGTCAAGTGCAAACAGTGTTGTGAGTACGTGGGCGAGAAGCGATCACAGTGCGGCTCTTGAGTGGATTCTCAACGACCCGGGCGTCGAAGAGATCAGGACCGAACTGTTGTCTTCCATCATGTATCAACTAGCATCGGCTGATCCCGAGCTTGCAATGAGCACGGCGCTGGCGCAGCCCATCGATGAGGAGGCGACTGAGTTTGGGATGCTCCCGGCGGTGGGATTGGAATACAGCGTCATATCAACGCTTGCCTTTTCGGACGTGGACAAGGCCATCGAACTGCTGCCTCAGGTGCGCGAAGGTCCAACGAAGTCAAGGTCGTTCCAAACGGTGGCTTCATCCTTGGTAATGAACGATGACGTCGACAAGGCGTTCGACATGGCCCAGCAGTTTTCGGAGCCCGACCGAGAGAAAATATATCAGGCCGTGTCCACGATGTGGGCAGCGACCGACCCCAAAGGCATGCTCGAGTCGATGGATCGCTTGCCGTCCAAGGACAGCAAATCCCGAGCGGCCGCCATGCTCGTTATGACCAATCAGTATTCCAAGACATTGTCGGACGAGGAAATTGAGCAGGCCAGGAAATACCTCACCGAAGAGCATGCGAAAGCGATTGAGGAAAATGATCCCGAGGTATTGCAGTCGCTGTTCCAAGCTTTTTGATTGTTCGATGAATGGCAGGGCACACTAGCGGATTGCGCTAAACGCATGAGACAGAGAGTATTCGACCTCTCTTCCCCAATAGGAGGGGTCGGGACTGTACACGTTTTTTTGGGAGAAATCCATGGGTTGTCTGGTTCTCGTTCAGTGATTCCCGTCTCATTCCGCGAACAGGCGTTGCGGAGGACTGTATTCCGGTAGGAAGTACTGGTCGACGCTTGCTCTGGTCTCACGGCGCGACGCGTGGACTTCATCCGGCCACTCGATGCTCCCACTTCCCGACGACTCGGACTGCGCAGTCGAGGAATTTGCTCTGATCGGACAGCAAGATCCCGATCTAAACGAGGATCCGAAGTTCTCCATTGAGCAGTCGAGCCGACACCCCGCCGCCGACAATCACAGGTGCTTCTTCCTAAGCACGTTTCACGGCGCTTCCTCGGAAATGTAGTCTCGATACATGAAGAGTCGAACGGAACCGACCAATGCCGCAGTCGACCCGTAGATCCGTGGTGTTTGAGGGCCTCGGTTACTTAGCTGAAGAGTCCCAATTGCCCCACATTCTCAGGCGCATCAGAGGAATGTGGAGTTTGCCGAGGGATGCTCGAAGGGATAGCATAGCGGCGAGACAACGCAACGATCCAACTCATGCAAACCAACAGTTCTCCGAGTCGAATTGCCGCGCTACTCACCGTCGGCTTCCTGATCGGTGTCGGATGCACCAGCGCGGTGTACTGGTGGCTCGTAGCCCCGTCCGGGGAAAGCGGCAACCAATTGGCGGATGCCGTTGATCCATCGTCTTCCAACGAAGACGAGTCCAGCACTCGAGTGCAATCTTCACCCACGGCCACCTCCGATGCTCTGGAGCCGTCAAGGTTTGCCGTTCGCAGTCTCGATGAAATAGCGGACATGAAAAGTGCTACGGATCAGCAATTGGCGTTGCGCATACTCCTGTCCGATCTGGACGAAGCACAGGTGGTTGCTCTAGTGAATGAGTCAAAGGACGTCTTGGACGTTTCGGACAGGAGAGAACTGCAAATCGCAATGATCCAGAGACTCGCACAACAAAATCCGAGTCGAGCGCTGTCGCTCAGCTTGGAAATGGGATCCGACTATGGCCTCGGCGATTTCGTTGCGAGCGTCTTTCGAGAATGGGCGCATTCCAACCTGGACGAGGCCGTTTCGCGAGCTCGAACACTGGATCAGTTCAAGGGATCTGCCGTGAGAGCGATTGTCGCGGAACGGACGGACCTTTCCGAAGACACTATCCTTGCGATCGCCCGAGATCTCGGCAACGAGCAGATTGCGACTTCGGCCATCGTGCAAAGAAAAATCGAGGAGGCGATCGACGACCCGAAGACGGCATGGAACGAACTGGCCGTCGACTTGCAGGACGATTTGTCGAATACTTGGACTATTGTCCGAGTTGCCTCGGCATGGGTCGAAGAGAGTGGATTGAGCGTGCTCGACGAGGTCTACCGATCATTGACCAATACTCCAACCAGAGAGAACGTGATTCGTGAAGTTCTAGCAGACGTTGCTCAAACCGATCCCGAAGGGGCCTTTAACCACGCTCTTGCCATCGAGCATGACCGAGCCAACTTCACTGTTGGCAGAGTTGCACGTATTTGGGCGCGCTCCGACCCGCGTTCAGCCTTGACAGCCGCGACGGAAATCGAGAACACCTCTGTGCGTCAAGACATTACGAATGTAGTGATCAGCTCTTGGGCAGAGAACGACCCGAAAGCCGTGTTGGATTCCGTCAACGCTCTGCCTGCCGACTTTCAGGAACTGGCGACCACAACGGCGTTGGGAACGATGGCCGGCCAATCTCCAGAAGAGGCGGCGGCAATAGTGGCTGCAATGGAATTGGGCACCGTCAAGACGTCAAGTGCAAGGAGTGTTGTGAGTACGTGGGCATATAGCGATCACGGTGCGGCTCTCGAGTGGATTCTCAACGAGCCGGGCGTCGAGGAGATCAGGTCCGAACTGTTGTCTTCAATCATGTATGAACTAGTATCGGTCGATCCCGAGCTTGCAATGAGCACGGCTCTGGAGCAGCCCATCGACGAGGACGAGACTGGATTTGGTTTTTTCGGACCATCAGGGGTGGGGATGGAGTACAACGTCATTTCGTCGCTTGCTTTCTCGGACGTGGACAAAGCCATCGAGCTGCTACCTCAGGTACGCGAAGGTCCAACGAAATTCATGTCGTTCCGAACCATAGCGACTTCCTTGCTAAGGAACGGTGAAGTGGACAGGGCTTTCGACATGGCCTTGCAGTTTCCGGAGTCCGAACGACAGAAAATGTATCAGGCCCTGTCTTCATCCTGGGCAATGACCGACCCCAAAGGCATGCTCGAGTCGATGGATCGGTTTCCGTCCGAGGACATCAGGTCCCGGGTTGCTGCCCTGATGGTGACAACCAATCAGTATTCCAAGTCCTTGTCGGACGAGGAGCTAGAGGAGGCTAGGACATACCTCACCGACGAGCATGCCGAAGCAATCGAGGAAGGGGACCCAGAGGTGTTGCAGTCCCTTTTCCAAGATTATTGACTGGTCGATGAACGGTAGCGCACACTAGAGGATTGTGCTGAACGCTAGAGACAAAGAGTATTCGACCCCTTTTCCCAAAGAAGAGGGGATCGGGACTGCACACGTTTTAGGCGACACTCCTTAAGGAGAAATCTCATGCAAGCCAACAGTTCTCCGAGTCGACTTGCCGTGTTGCTCACAGTCACCTTCTTGGCTGGCATCGGATGCACCAGCGCGGTTTACTGGTTGCTCGTAGCCCCCTCAGGGGGAGGCGACCAGTTGGAGGATGCCGCTACTCCATCCTCTATCGCCGAAATCGAGTCCAGTGCACGTTTACAAACTTCACCCACTGAAGCCTCCCTCGCTAGGGAACCGCCCAAGTTCGCGGTTCGCAGTCTCAATGAGATAGCGGGCATCAGGAGTGCTTCGGAGCAGCAATTGGCGCTACACGTACTCCTGTCCGAACTGGACGAAGCACAAGTGGTTGCTCTAGTGACCGAGTCAGAGGACGTCCTGGAGGAGGCGGACAAGTACAACTTGCAATTCGCAATGATTCAGCGACTGGCTCACCAAAATCCAAGTCGAGCGTTGTCGCTCAGCTTGGAAATGGAATACGGCTACCGCCTCCAACAGTTTGTTACGAGCGTCTTCCGAGAATGGGCGCGTTCCAACTTGGACGAGGCCGTTTCGCGTGCTCGAACACTGGATGAGTTCAAGGGATCTGCTGTGAGAGCGATTGTGGAGGAACGGATGGATCTTTCCGAAGACACCATCCGAGCGATTGCCCGAGACCTCGACAACGAGCAGATTGCGACTTCGGCGATCATGCAACGAAAAATCGATGAGGCGATCGACGACCCGGAGACGGCCTGGAACGAACTGGCCCTCGACTTGCAGGACGACTCGGATAACTCTCCGACTATCTCCCGCGTTGCCGTGGCATGGGTCGAAGAGAGTGGATTGAGCGTGCTGAACCAAATCTCCCAATCGTTGACCAATGCTCGAACGAGAGGTTACGTAATCGGTGCTGTCCTTGACGTCGTTGCTCGAACCGATCCCAAAGAGGCCTTCAACCACGCGCTTACCATCGAGAACGACCCCCACAACTTCATTGTTGGCAGCGTCGCAGGTATCTGGGCAGACTCCGACCCGCGATCAGCCTTGACGGCGGCGATGGGAATAGAGGAAGAGTCTGTGCGCGAAGACGTTGCGGAAAGGGTGATCAGATCTTGGGCATGGGACGATCCAAAAGCTCTGTTGGAAGGAGTCAATGCCCTGCCTGCTGAGTTTCAGGAAGTCGCGTCCACAACGGCGTTGGGCATGATGGCCGATGAATCTCCCGAAGAGGCGGCGGCAATAGTGGCTGCGATGGAATCGGGCACGGTCAAGATGTCAAGTGCAAGAAGTGTTGCGAGTTCGTGGGCATTTCGCAATCACGAAGCGGCCCTCGAGTGGATTCTCAACGAGCCGGGCGTCGAAGAGATCAGAACCGAACTGTTGTCTTCCATCATGTATGCCCTGGTATCGGTCGATCCCGAGCTTGCAATGAGCACAGCGTTGGCGCAGCCCATCGATGAGAACGAGTCTGAATGGATGCCAGGTCCCGCTGGGGTGGGGTTGGAGTACAGCGTCATATCGACGCTTGTTTATGCCAACGTGGACAGGGCCATTGAGCTGTTGTCTCAGGTGCGCGAAGGTCCGACGAAGCTGATGTCGTTCCGAAGCTTAGCTTCATACTTGCTGATGAACGATGATGTCGACAAGGCCTTCGAGGTGGCCCAGCAGTTTCCGGCTTCCGACAGAGAAAAAATTTATCAAGCCCTGTCCTCATCCTGGGCAAACATAGACCCCAAAGGCATGCTCGAGTCGATGGATGGTTTTCCGTCGAAGGACACCAAGTCTCGGGCGGCCGTCGTGCTTGTGAAGAACTATGAGCATTCCAAGGTCTTGTCGGACGAGGAAATCGAACAGGCCAGGAAATACCTCACCGACGAGCATGCGAAAGCGATCGAGGAAAATGACCCCGAGGTGTTGCAGTCCCTGTTCGAAGATTTTTGATTGCTCTATGAATGACAGGGCACACTAGAGGATGGAGAGGAATGCTAATTGCAGGAGGTATTCGACCTCTCTTCCCAAACGCGAGGGGCTCTGAAAACTCCTAAGGACTTCGACACCGACAGAGGCAGAAAACAGTGAACTTGTGATCCGTGTCGCGCAACTGGAAACAGTGACTCGGATCTAACTCTTTCGAGACACCCGCAACGCCGTCAAACGATGCCCCGACCTCGTGCATCGCTGAGATGGAGACAAGCAAGTATTGCCAAGATGCTCTTCAGGTGATTCTCCTGCTAGTGAGGCTCGTCTGCTTCAAAGCCCCACATCCGCTTGATAAAGCTAGTGTCTCTAGTCCAAATCTCGTATTTGGAATTCGGTTCATCCCAGTGAGACCGGAAGTACATAACGGAAAACTCAGCAAACCACTCCTTTTCGTTGGTAGCCCAGTAATACTCGTCTCCGTCTGCGTCTTCAGTCTCATAACTGTCTAGTGCCAATTCGTATCGGTCAATGACTTCCTGATTGTCAAAACCGTCAGGTATGAACAGGTCGTGCCATGCATGGGCTAGCTCATGGAGCATGATGTTGGGGTTGCCGAAGTTCCCTGCACCTATCCAGCCATCGAGAATGTCCCTGTGATACTCCAATCCCCACAGTTCGATGGTTGGCTCACTTCCCGAATAGTAGGTTGGAAACCCGTCCCGTCGGTCTTCATACTCGATAAGTACATTCTCCTGAAGTAAGGTGAACGCCTTGGTAGGAATTGCTGACTTTACATCCTTCAGCTGTCGATCCAGGAAATGCAAGCCACGAGTCAGTTCCTTGGCATCCACCACAGTAAAGTCATCTTCCTCATTCAGGCTGATTTTGACTTTGAACCCCTCGATGAACACATGGAACACCAAGAATCCGTCGTCTTCCCCCTGCCGTACCAAGTAGGCTCTATCGCCGTCAACGATCCTGTCCATAGGGTTGTCTTTGTTGTACTTGGGTTTGGGATTGGGACCGGGATTGACGTTGACCAAATCAGTGTCCTGCTTGACGGATTCGGCCTTGTCGCTGACATGAGCATGAGCAATTGCACACGCGAAGATAACTAGCAGAATAAGTTTGGTCTTCATAGTTGATGATCTCCAGTCAGCGACACAGAACATCCCGTCTTACCTGGTCGAATGCGACACAATTCGAAGCGAATGTTACCTAGACAAACTCGATCGAGCGAACGAAGGAGACAGTACACTCCAGTCCCCATGGACGTTCGCAACGTCCCGAGAAAACAGTTCAATGAACTACTTCGGAACGCCTACCACACCTTCGGCTAAAGACCTAGGGCTTTTCGATCCAACGGGGCGAGCTTTTCGTCCGGGTTAATGGACGGAATCGCCGATAGAAGCAACTTCGTGTAGTCTTCGGTTGGATTCTCAAACACGTCCTCGACGGTTCCGCGTTCAACGATGCGCCCTCGATGCATGACCAGTACACGATCGCAGATGTGTCGCACCACCGCGAGGTCATGAGCCACAAACATGTAGGTCAATCCCAGTTCTTCCTGCAGGTCTTCCAGCAGATTAATGATCTGAGCCTGAACTGAGACGTCGAGTGCCGACACTGTCTCATCACAAACGACCAAGCTCGGACGCAGTATCAATGCTCGAGCAATGCTCACACGCTGTCTTTGTCCTCCTGAGAACGCATGGGGATAGCGAAGCAGGGCATCCTCGTCCATTTGCACGAGATTGAGCATTTCGATCACGCGTTGCAATCGTTCGTTCTTGTTCTTGACTCCGTGAATGACAAGAGGTTCTTCAACGATTTGGCGAACCGTCATACGTGGATTCAGCGATGCGAACGGATCCTGAAAAACCATTTGCATTTCGCGTCGCAGCGGCACGAGCCCGCGGTGATCAAGTGCGTCCAGATTGACCCAGCCGTTCTTGCTGTTGAATCGAACGGATCCCTCATCGGGGTCGATGGCACGTAGAACACACCGTGCGAGAGTGGTCTTGCCGGATCCCGACTCTCCGACAACACCCAGCGTTTCCGCCCGCATTAGGTCGAATCCGATGTCCGACAGAGCCGGTACACCATCGAAGGCCTTGGATAAACCCTCGACTTCCAAGAGAGGACCAGTTGCTGAAGCGGCTGTATTCATTCGGAAGGTGGCAGACTCACCATGCGGCCGTCGTCGAGTTCTCTCAACGGATAGGGAGTTGTGATGTCGGCGTCGCCGACTTCGCTTTGAATGGTCGCAAGACGCCGGTCTCTGCTTCCCAATCCCGGATTGGCAGCCAACAGGCCACGGGTGTATGGGTGTACCGGGTCAGTCAGCACTTGTCGAACTGTTCCGATCTCGACCACTCGACCCTGGTACATCACGACGACGCTGTCAGCAAGCTGTGCGACGACACCAAGATCATGGGTAATGAACAGCACCGAATTCTCCAACTCTTCGTGCAGCTGCCGGATCAGCGTAAGAATTTCCGCTTGGATCGTGACATCCAACGCTGTCGTGGGTTCATCGCATATCAGAACATCCGGATGGCAAACCAACGCCATCGCAATGACGACCCTCTGACGCATTCCGCCGGAAAACTCGAAAGGGTACATCCTGATTCTTCGTGACACGTCTTCAATTCCCACGTGATCCAACATCTCTGCAGCTTCTTCCCACGCTTCCTTTTTCGACACCTTTCGATGACACAGAATCGCTTCGCTGACTTGATCGCCGACCCGGTGGACGGGCGACAACGCAGTCATCGGTTCTTGAAAGACCATGCTGATGTTTCCTCCGCGCAGTTCGTGGATGCGGGGATCCTTCTCGTCGAGCTGCAAGATGTCGAAAGACTCTCCTTGGCTGGGTCGAAACAAGATCGATCCACCGCTAATCTTTCCCGGAGGCAGCACAAGCCGCATGATGCAGTTGGCGGTTACGGACTTGCCGGATCCGGACTCACCCACAATGGCGGTGATTTCCGACTTGGGAGCATTGAAGTTGACGTTCGAAAGAGCATGTGTGATTCCGATTTCGGTCTTGAACTCAACCGCAAGATCCCGCACTTCAAGAACGTTGGACATTAGCGTTGCGACCCCACGTTGTAGGGATCTGCGGCATCACGCAATCCGTCGCCCATGAGATTGAAAGCCATCACCGTTAGTACAACGAACAATCCGGGAATCAAGAGCCACGGAGTCATTACGATGACTTGATAGTTCTGTGCTTGTTCCAGTAGTACTCCCCAGCTCACAACCGGTGCTCGCAACCCGATTCCCAAGAAACTGAGTGCAGTTTCTCCCAGAATCATTCCCGGCACGGCCAACGTTGCAGTCGTGATCGTGTGACTGAGAAAGCTAGGCAGCATATGCCGGAATATGACCCTTGAGTCATTGGCTCCCAACAGTCGTGCAGCTACTACGAACTCTTCCTCTCGTAGGGCCAGAAACCGGCCTCGAACCTGCCGGGCTAAGGTTGTCCATCCAAACAGAGACAGGATTACTGTTACTCCGAAGTAAATTCGGAGCGAAGACCAGTGAGGGGGTAGTGCGGCGGACAAAGCCATCCACAGAGGCAGGGTCGGCATGGATTGAAGCACTTCAATGACACGTTGCACACCTCGATCGATCAACCCTCCGAGATATCCAGCAAAGCCACCAAAGAACAGTCCCAGCACCAGCGTGAGGACTACGCCCACAATCCCCACGGAAAGGGAGATCCGGCCGCCGTGGAACACCCTTGAGAACACATCGCGCCCGAGCTGATCGGTTCCGAACAGATGGATGTAGCCGTCGTCGGCAGTTGTGAATAGGTGTAGGTCTCCCTCGAAAAGCCCCCAGAACTTGTACCTTTCCCCTCGAGCAAAGAACTTGATTGGAAACTTCTTATCCGTGTTGATGGCGTACTTGCGCATCCATGTGTCCGGGTCGATGGACATGTCGTAACCATAGACGAAGGGTTGCAAGTGAAAGCGTCCTTCCTCGTCGAAGAACTGGATGCCTTGTGGAGGGGCGTTGATGGCTTGTACGTTGCGATAAGTCGTGGTGTAAGGTGCTATGAACTCACAGATCGCCGCGATGAAGTACATGAAGACAAGAAAGATCGCACTGGCAAACGCCAAGCGGTGTCTGCAGAAACGACGCCAAGCCAACTGTGCCGGCGTAGAGGTCGCGATTAGCTCATCGCGCTTCGGTGCTTGTTGCTGCACACCTTGGGCCGATTTGCCGGGATCGTTGGATTCGCGCTCACTCATAGCGAATCCTTGGGTCGGCCCACGCCAGCATGAGATCGGAAATGAGCATTCCCACCACAGTCAAGACAGCCAACAGCATCAGAAACGAACCCGCCAAGTACATGTCTTGGGCTAGCAAGGCTCGTAGTAGTAGAGGTCCTGTAGTGGGGAGATTGAGCACCATCGACACGATCGCTTCGCCGGAGATCAGCGTGGGTAGCAGTAGTCCGATCGTGCTGATGAAAGGATTGATGGCGATTCTGAGTGGATACTTCAGGATTAGCTTGACAGGCTTGACGCCCTTGGCACGGGCGGTCACAACATAGGGCTTGTTGAGCTCGTCGAGCAAGTTGGCTCGCAGAATCCGAATGGTTACCGCAGTTCCTCCCAACCCCACAACGACCATGGGTTGCCACACATGCTTCAGCATGTCGACGAACTTCGCGAAGTCCCACGGCGCGTTCTTGTACTCGGCGGAAAACAACCCGCCGATACTGATGCCGAAGTGCTCGTTGCCAAGATAGAGCAGAATCAGAGCTAGAAGAAAGTTCGGTATTGCGAGTCCGATCAAGGCTATGGTCGTCAGAACGTAGTCGCCAAATGTGTACTGACGTACAGCTGAATAGATGCCAAGGGGCAATGCAACCACCCAAGTGAACAGTAGTGCGGAGATGGTTATGACCAGAGTCAGTCCCATCCGCTCCCAGACGAGCTCGTTGACCGGCCGGGCGTACAACGCTGAGTAGCCCATGTCACCGACTAGGAAATTGCCGATCCAGTGGAGGTACTGAAGGTGTATGGGTTTATCGAGGTTGTAACGGGCTTGGAGACTCTTGATCTGCTCGTCGGTTGCCTCTCTCCCCGATGCTTCCATTTGCGAAAGCATGGAAGTCACGATGTCGCCGGGAGGAAGCTGAATAACGACAAAGACGATCACGGAAATGATCAAGAGGGTGGGGATCATTCCAAACAGCCGTTTGGAGACGTACTTGAGCGTCGGTCGTTCGTTGAAGAACGCTACGACGTTCCGGTAGTAGGCGATCATCAATCCGCGATCAGCGAGGCGGGGTACTCTGGAGAATCGTCTTCCTCGTCGATGTACCAGGTGGCAGGATGGTAGGAGAGTGTCCAGCGGTTGTCCCAACCCCAAATCCCCTCAGGGGGAACTCCCTTGAGTCGTTTCTTGACGACAACTGGATGGGGAGCCAGTCCGACCGTACCGATGACCCAGAGATTCTCAGCTCCGATACGCAGCATCTTGCGTCCGAGCTCAATTTGCTCCTCTTCGTCGAGTGATCGTTTCATTCGATCATGCGTATCCTGAAGGTCCAGGATGATCGGCGGAGGTTCTTCACCGCGTTCGCCGTCGGTCATGTACCAGCGCGACCACTCGTTCCACATGCCTCGGTCCCAGCTAATCGATCGCGGAAGCCACCAATCAGGAAACAGTGGAAACAGGATGTCAGTGACCCTATCGGCGTGCCAGAGCGTCATTTGCATCTCTCCGGCTCGAGCTCGTGCGTTCTGCAGACTTCCATCGACCAATTTCAACCTTAAATCGATTCCCACTTCGCGCCAATATCCCTGCACCAGCTCCATGCTGATTCCCTTGGGAGTCTCAAAGTCGTAGAACTCCAACGTGATCGTCAACGGCCTGCCGTTGGGAAAGTTCCGATAGCCGTCTCCGTCTGGGTCGGTCAATCCAATTTCGTCGAGTAGCGCGTTGGCCTTGTCGGGATCAAACTCAGTGAACGCATGAGCATAAGCCTCGTCGTAATAGACGCTCGTGGGGTGCGCCGTGACTTGACGAGGGTCGCCTCGTCCGAAGTAGATGATGTCGTTCATTTCGTTGCGGTCGATGGCATGGCTCAACGCGTGCCTAAAGCGCTTGTCCCAAAACAGCGCACGTAGATCTTCGTCGTCGTAGTTATAGTTCGGCTGGATGGCGACATCGCTGGAATGCAGGCGTTTCCAAATGTGGACTTTGATTTGACCGTCGCGCTCGCCTAGCTTGAGCAGCGGAATATCCTGGGTCTTGAGTTCGAAAGCCGCGAAGTCAAGCTGGCCGGTCGATGCCTGGGCGGCAATTAAGTCTGCTTGATCGACTTGCTCGGTCTGTATGACGTCGATGTAGGGAAGCTGGTTGCCTTCCGGATCCACTTTGAAGTAGTAGGGATTGCGGACATAGGTTCGCCGTGCGGGAGATCTCTCGATGACTTGGTACGCCCGCGTGGTCGGAACGTCTTTGCTCCACTCGCTTCCTTCCCTTCTTGCACGACCTATGAATCCCGACCACGTGATGTGCCCCTTTTCGTCAATTCGTTGCTTGACAATTTCGGGGTCGGTGTAAGTGGGATGGTAGGGCTCCCAATAGTGTTTGGGATCGAGCATGAAATCGCCGTATTGGGCGATGAAGTTCACAAAGAACGGATTGGGCTGGGGAAACCGATACTGAAACGTCAAGTCGTCTATCTTGACGATTTCGACACCCAAGATGGTTCGGTCGGTTTCGATCGAATATTCCTTATTGAGCCAGAGATCGTTGAAGGTAAAGAGAAAGTCGTCGCTCGTCAGCGGCATTCCGTCCGACCAACGTATTCCTTCTCTCAGTTTCAGAGTGAGCACCAAGCCGTCGTCGGACAGTTGCCACTCTTCGGCGAGATTGGGAAGCATGGTCCGCATGTCAGCGGAAATGGTGAGCGCACCTTCCCAGTTCCAGAACTGCCATGTATCGTTGTTGACAATTCTCGCGGTTCCGCCGTACTTGCCGGTGCGCCAAAGCGGATAGACCACGGGAGGATCCTTGGGCAGTCGATCCTTGACGGGAGGTAGTCCCTTGTCGTCGAGATAGGGGCTTTGCTGAAATTCGGTTATGCCGACTTCGGATGCAGTTGGTTGCGGCTCAAACCACTCTTTGGGCCAATACGCAGGAGTAGCAAGGGCATGAAGTGCAAACAAAGCCAACGATCCTGCTAACAGTTTCAGAACGATTCTGGATGACTTCGAGACCTTGAGCTGGGTTGAATTCGAACGACGACTGGTTGAATCGCGTGGAGTGTGGGCGGATTTCGTTGGCACCTGTTGGAACGACCCCTCTCAAGTCTCTGTGCGTAATCCCAATCCACCTCGAATACTTGGCCTCAAGAACCAGCGTGACGCGTGAGAAGACGCCGCTCAATCATACTCCCGTTGACTCATGGGAAGTGATCGATGTATGGATTCCTGTCGCTTGGAGCGTTAGTCTGTCTCTACTTCGACGAAGAATCAAAGAGGAAGGTGGCTTCATGCTGAAATGGCTGCAGAACAAAGACCTGAAGTCCACATCGCACAGCTCCATTCATCGGGAATAGAGACACCACAGGTAGCCGCAATTTGAAAGTAGACTGGGGACAGAATGAAGTCTTGAACAACACTAGCGGTGTGCCAACAAACTCCTTACACCAATCAGATCCTGCATCATGTCTTCTGGCTCAAGTCGAGTAGACAATAGCTCACCGTGGGCGATGCGATTGCGCATGCGATAGTGCTTCATCGTGACAGTCCATGGGCCGCTACCCGCCTCAAGCACCAGTGACAACCGATTTTTGAAGCTTAGCCCAGACCGCTTTTGATCGTCTGGGTCGTAAAGCGACCAAACTCGCCTGAGACTCCAAAGTTGCTGGGACTGGCCGCTAAGGATTACATCACGACATGCCTCATCGACTTCGGCCTCCAGTTGACCCCATGCAAGCACGAAGTACGCCTGGTCGTTGATGACTCGACTCTGCTCTACGAATTCTCGCGTTGGTTGTCCTCCAGACAGATCGACCTTGGCTAACAGACTCTTGAGGTGATTGTCAATTGACTCGTAGACTGACAAGACAGTCTGAAGGTTGCTCAACGAAGTACCTCAGCGAGCCACTCCCTTGTCAGTGCATGTTTCTCGCGTCGACGGTCTGAACGAACCGATTCCCATTTTGGAGGCTTGAAGATCTGGGATCTATCAGTAATGCGGTACCAGTGTCCGTTGCTCTTCATCTCGACGCGACCATTGTTTCCAACTATCCAGAGTGCTTCGGGGGCAAGCTTGACGATTGTTCCGGTCTCACTGTGCAGTTCTAGCGTTGGGATCTCTCTAGCGGGAACATCGAACGCTTGCATCATCTTTTCGTGCATGGTCACGGGTAGGCCCTCGCGGGACTTCCACCCGTCGGGGAGCAGTTCTCCGATCAATTGATAGAGACCGTTGAGGCGTTCTTCCCAATCGTCGACTCGGCGCTCGACGTGCGGAGTGTCGACGTTGTCGCTAGTAACTTCGTCAAGAACGGTATTCAACGGATAGTCTCCGATGTAATCGTCGTCGAAGTATCTTGTTTCCATCTCCGATCTACTCATTCGTTTCATTGCAACACCTGTATCTTAAGTGGACATATTGAACAAAACAACAGCTTTTTATAAATTTCTCCCAATTTTTGGAATTGCGTTCAAGGTTCCGGAACCGGGGATAGGAGTAGCCAATAGCGGGATTTGCCGATTCCGGTTCTGTTTTGTGCAATCGACATCGGATTGACGCTTCGACTGCGTTGGTCCCGACGGGTCGAGGGCTTTCGGATGTGTTTCAACGCCCGGAATTTTGACACTCCCGCGTTCGCGAGCACGTGCAAGAGCATCGTCAGCAAAGGGTTCAAGGGATCGGTGGTTGGCTTCCGTTCGCCTAATCCGTCCAACATTGGCGTCCAAGTCAAAGAGGAGGGAGATCCCATGCTGAGAGACGTGCAGTACTGCGCTCTGAATTCCGCGAATCACAGCTAGATGGAATCGGTGTTTAGCCAGCAAAGGGATGTACTATAAAGACTTCTCAAACTCAACTAATCCGGTCGTTTCGCGTGGTCCATGAGTTCCTCAATCCACAGGTCACGCCTCTACGGCAGCCTCTGCTATCGGCTTAGAATTGGGATCCAAGAAGGGATTTGCTAGAGATAACAGAATGTCCAAGACAGTCCGCTATTTGATCGGAGTCGTCATCGGCGTATCTGTCTCGTTGCTAGCTTGGTTCGCCTTCTTGACTGTGGAGGGATGGGTCAACCCTGGCGATGAAGCACTTTCGTCCGACAACTCGGACACTGATCGCAATTCTGAAAGTGGTCAAGAGGGAGCGTCCTCGTCAAGATCTGATTTGGGCAAAGACCTAGCTGAACTAACCCAATTCAAGAGCGATTTCGCACGAAGTGTTGCTTTGTATGCATTACTGGAACAATCAGACCGAACGGAGCTGATCGATCTGGCAACACGTTCCACAAGCATCGATCATTCGAGCAGACGTCGTTCGACTCAGGTCGCAATCGGGCGAAAAATTGCTACGGTAGATCCCCAATTAGCGCTTGAGACTGCTATGGACGTGCCGAAGTCGACTCGCGCTGGGTTATTGTCTGGCATCTACCACGAGTGGTCGACTGCAAACCTAGATGAAGCCATAGCAAGTGCTCAGACATTGGATACGGCGGCCGCACAAATTGCATTGCAGACAATTCTGGAGACGAGAAATGATCTGTCAGATAGTCTGCGACGCGAAATCGCCGGACAATTCGGTCGGGAGGAATTTGCATATCGGCTGATTACCGAGCAAACGGCGGCTTTGCATGCCGACAATCCCGAAAGTGCTTGGCAAGTGCTCTTGGATGACGATATAGACAATGCCTATCAATTGCGCGAACTGCGACAGGCATCGTTGGGATGGGTGGACCGCGACGGACTCTCTGTCTTGTCCGATCTGTTTTCAGGTCCGAACGAGAGCCTTGACGCCTACGTTCGTTCGGAGTTAATCCGCAGCATCGTCGAAGTCGACCCCTTGGCAGCATTCAACCATGTTGTAGCGTTGCCGAGCGAAGAAAGAAAATTCTTGCTAAGTTCGATCATGAGGGTATGGGCACGAATCGAACCACAAGTAGCTTTCGAAGCTGCAGGAAAGATTGAACCTGTCTCTGAAGCTGAGTCCCTTGTGAGGGATGTGGTTTTTTCCTGGGCTAGGAATGACCCTCATGAGGTACTGTCTGGCCTTGAACAATTCGACACCGAACTAATACTGGTAGCTGCCGATCAGGCGATCACCTCCATTGCTATCAAGGATCCAGCGGAAGCGGCCAGACTAGTTGAGGAGCTTCAATCGAAAGTAAGCAATACGTCCAGTATAGAGTACAGTCTCATTTATCACTGGTCGCGAAGCGACCCACGTGCGGCGATGGATTGGCTGCTCGAAGACTCTAAGAGAGGCGATACCCTTCGCAACAGCTTAATCGAGCAAACACTGCGCGCTCTGGCCCATGAGGATCCTCAATACGCATTCCAGATCGGCTTGGAGCAACCGTTGGTTTGGGAGCATGACAACGGAATGGAGTCCGATGTCATCCTTGAACTCTCGAGGTTTGACATTGAAACAGCTATGTCTCTCTTACCCAAGGTTCGAGAGGAGTCGAAGAGCATTTCATACTTGTGGGTGGGCCAAGCACTCGTGAAGAAGCGAGATCCCTTTAGAGCGATCGAGCTTGGTGAGCAATTGCCCGAATCCCGTCGTGACTTCTACTACGGTTCAATTGCCGGTGATTGGGCTGACACCAATCCCGTTCAAATGTATGAAGAGCTTGAGCAAATACCCGGAGCAAAGCTACGGTCGACTATGGCTATGCAATTGCTGAGCAACAACACTAGAAGTCCTATCCTTACCAAGGATCAAATCGATCATGTGAAGTCGCTATTGACAGAAGAAGATGCAAAGATCGTAGAAGAACGGGAACAACGCCAATAGCCAGAAAAATGGGCAACTTAATCCGTATGGATCAAGAAGAACATCTGGAGTCTTGGGAATGAGTCCAATCTCCTCAGAAAGAACCGAAGGAAGACGCGACTATTTCGTGGGAACGGCAATTGGAGTGGCTCTGGCCATAGGAGCAATACTTGTGTACCTGGCATTCGACTCCTCGAGTGCTACTCACAGTGAGGGAACTCACTCACTGCTCGCTCCTGAACGGGCGTCTACTGAGCGAAACGACGCTTCGAACGTAGCGACCTTGATCAAGTTCGAGATCGACTCACTGACAGAGTTAGATAGCTCCGAAGGTTCTTTTGCTTTCACGGCTAGCCTGCACCGAATCGTTGCAGAGTCGAGTGAGGAGGAATTGGCTAGTCTTCTCGCGCAATCTGTTGACGTTGAACACCCTCGTCTTCGCGACGAAATTCAGAGAACACTGGGTCGCGGACTTGCCGCAAGCAATCCTCGTCATGCGTTGAACAAGCTAAATGACCTTCCTCCCTTACAACATTCTTCATTTGTTAGTGGAGTGTTCCAGGAGTGGGCCTATTCCAACCCGGACAATGCGATCGATTCCGCAATCGATTTGGTCAGAGACTTTAGAACATCGGCCATAGAATCAGTACTAAGTGCACGAAGTGACTTGTCCGACAGTTTGAGCCAGAGAGTTGCTAAAGATCTCGGAGCCAAGGTCGATGCATTGCTTATGGCCGGCCAGGAAGAAGTCAAGGAAGTTGTTGATGATCCAGAGCAGACTTGGTATTTGTTGACAAATGACGACCTAAATGACACCTATCAGCTTGAAGCACTCGTTAGAATTTCTGAACTGTGGGTTGAGAAGGATGGGGTTGCGATTATTTCCAGGCTCTATCCAGAGGGTAGCAATAGACCTAGTCAGGCTGTAACGAACAGTGTAGTAGCCGCCATAAGCGCCCAGGATCCCGAAGCCGCTTTCGAGTACGTCCTGAGCCTATCCGGACTAGACCGCTACAAGATTCCAATGATCTTGGCAACATGGGCGGAAACCAGCCCCATTGAAGCAATCAATGCGCTTTCAAAGATTGAGCTTGATATCCACGGAGAAGGGTTTCGACAAAGATTTGTTGAGATTTGGGCTGAGCGAGACCAAAGTGAGGTCATTCGGCATATCAAACAATTTGAACCAGCGATGCAATTGTTAGTTGCAGAAACGGTGATTCGAAATCTGGCTCAAACTTCTCCTCAAGAAGCAGTCAAACTGCTCGAACGTGTGGCCGACGGCTTTGAAGATACTTCAAGCATCGAATACAGACTCGCCATGGGATGGGCGTGGCTTGACCCGCATGCAGCTCTCGAATGGGTCTTGGATGAGTCCCGACTAAACAGCTCTCGTCGGGCGGACATGATAGAAGTTGTTGTTCGTCATTTGACGAAAATCGATCCTGTACGGGCATTTGAAGTGGCATTGGAGCAGCCTCTCAGAGAATTTCTTGGCGGTATGGAAACAAATGTAATCCGCGATTTGTGCTTTTCGGGAAACGTTGAGTTGGCAATCGAACTGCTACCCAAAGTACGCGAAGAGTCAAAGAAGAGCGCAGTAAGGAGCATTGGGTATGGTTTGATAAGTGCGGGGCAGACCAAGCGAGCATTGTCGTTCGGTGAAGAATTGGCAGAGTCACAACGGATGGATTATTACTCGTCGGTAGCATCCTCATGGGCTGATGCAGAGCCACTGGAAATGCTTGAGGAGCTTCCTCGGCTACCCGATGAGCAAAAGTCAACCATGGCGGCGGCACTTGCTAAGGCAAACAAATTTGATCCGGTCCTCACCGATGAGCAAATGGAACAGGTCAAGACGTTTTTGAATGAAGAAGACGCCACGGACGTCGAACTCTGGGAGAGCTTGTAAATCGGACAGGTTTGATCGCTAAGTCAGAGCTAGGTTCAACCGGTGGACATGTAGCCGCTTGAGTTTTGCCTGAGATTTTCAAGTACTTTGATTTCAACCGTTTACGTTCCCGACTGGCCAAGTGTTTGCGTACGGTTTTGTGGACAGTCCATAAGCATAATTTGAACAAGGAGAGAGCCTACGACTGACACGATCAAGTCCCTGAAGGTGCGCAGGCGAAGACGCTTCGACGACCAGTTCAAGTGTGAGGCGTGGACGTAGCTCGCAAGGAAAGCGGTCTACCTCTGGGCCTGCGAGGAACCCTCTATCGCATTTGACTCGGCAATAGAACCCGGGTCGTTCAGCTTTCCGGAAGAGCACTGGAAAGTGTTTTCTTTCTTGCTCTCGCTACATCCTTCAAGGTTCGCCCCATCCCCTACCTTCGCGTGCCCATGACGGAAGATGGGTCGGCCGAACGATGTTGTGTTCTGGCGTGCGAAGCAGCTTTGGCAATGGGTTGCCGCACTACGAATGCTCCGCAAATTCACGCCATCAACAGCTGATCCATTGAATCTATCAGTCTTCACTCGTCAAGCGTGAGCCATGCAACTCAATCGGAAGAGTGGCTCTCACCCGCAATTAGAATTGAAGTCGGTGCAACGACGCTAACAAGGAGTTTTGATCGTGTCTCACGAAATAGTCATACGAGGAGGAACCGTAATCGACGGAACCGGTGCAGATCCATTTACCGCAGATGTTGCGATCGACGAGGGACTGGTCACTTCAGTCGGAAAAGTCGACTCTCGCGGAAAACAGGAACTCGATGTCGATGGATTGACCGTCACGCCTGGGTTTATCGACCTCCACACCCACCTCGATGCACAAGTGGGTTGGGATCAAGATCTCACTCCTGTCTCTTGGCACGGTGTCACGACTGCTCTGATGGGCAATTGCGGAGTCACGTTCGCTCCGTGCAAGCCGGAAGACCGGGAGCTACTTGCACACATGATGGAGACAGTGGAAGACATTCCGCGCGATTCGATTCTGCAGGGTCTTCCTTGGGACTGGGAGGAGTACGGAGACTATCTGGATTCCATTGAACGCTTAGGTCCGGGAATCAACATTGCGGGAATGGTAGGACATGCAGCCATTCGCTTCTACGTTATGGGTTCGCGTGCTGTGGAAGAACAATCTGATTCTGCCGAGCGTGAGCAGATGGCACAGATTGTTGCCCGCGCAATTGACCGAGGTGCTGTTGGATTCTCGACAAACAGATACTCGGGACACAAGTTGCCCGATGGTAGACCAGTTCCTGGCACATTCGCCGATGTCAAAGAGCTTGAAATCATCGGCAATGAAGTCAGCAAGCGCGGAGCTCTGTTTCAAGCAGTCGGTATCGACTGGAAACACATGCGCCATGTCGCTGACACTTCCGGACCTCGCATGCTATTCAACTCCACACTATCTGGAGTGCGCGACGACGAGTCAGGATTGCGTCGCCGTCAAGCGGTCGACGAGCTTTCCATAGGTAGAGACATTTCAGGTGTAGCTCAGGTGCGGGGGTCAGGTGCATTGTTGGGGATGCAAGCTCTCATTCCGTTCCGCGGAGATGGCTGGTCAAAAATTCGAAAGTCAAGCCTCAAAGAAAAGGTGAAGGCGTTGAATGACGCTCAGTTTCGACAGCAACTTATTGACGAGGCTCATGAGAGCAATACGCGCTGGCTGGATCCAAACTGGGTGTACTCGCTGGGAACTGGAGAATCTCCCGATCACTCGATGGGCGATCACAACAACATTGTGAAGATGGCGGAAGCTGCAGGCGAACACTGGACAGAGACGTTTGTTCGGCTGTCCGCTGAGAGTGATTGTCGGATTCTGTTCAACATGATCGGGGAGAACCAGAACCTCAAAGCGTTGCGCGACATGTTCGACGGCGGAAGAGTGTTTCCAGGTGTAGGTGACGCCGGAGCGCACGTTACGATGGTCATGGATGCCGGATGGGCAACGTTCGTGCTGTCCCATTGGGTTCGGCAGGAAGGGCTGTTCACGCTACCAGAGGCCGTACGTCGAATGACCAGTGCATCGGCTAGGATTCTTGGAATCTCGGATCGAGGAACCTTGAAACCAGGGATGTGTGCCGACATCAATGTGTTCGATGCCGACAAAGTCAAGGAAGCGTATCCGTATCGAGTGAATGACTTTCCAGGCGAGGCTCCTCGGCTGACTCAGCGATCGATTGGCTACAAGGCAACCTTGGTCAATGGGAAGTTCAACGTGGTTGACGGCGAACACGTTGGTGTGAGAGCAGGACGCGTCCTTCGACACGCTCAATGACAAGGGCGATCTCTCACTGAGGCATCAGCTCCCATTCAATGTGCTTTAGCTTTGAGATTAGCGTCTAAGAGCCACGGTGCATTGATCACCTGATTGACAGTGGTTGGGAATGAGTCTACGATGCTTCAGATCCTTTGAGTCTTCAAAGTTGGCGGTTTTTGTGGGCAAATTTCTAAATACTGAATTCAGCCCGTGGAAGCCGGCTGCATGGTCGGGAGACCGGAAGATAGCGTCGGTCATGGGGCTGTTCGCATTTCCATGGAGCCTGTTCTGCTTGTCTGTCGCACTTGACGTAATACCCTTGTGGTTCGTGTGGTTAACACCCTTGTGGTAGTGGATTTGAAGACTGTCTTCGCATGTGCGACAGGATCTTTTCTACCTACAGTTGCGGTTGTTGGATGCATCGCGTATCTGTTGGGTCTTGATTGGTCGCACACTCTGGTTTTGTCCATTGCTCTTGGGCTTGGTGTTTCGCTTGGCATCTTGATCATCAGGTTGATAATCAAGCTGTCCGAACTCATGGACAACAAAACTGAGATTGCACAGTCCTTGACTTCCATTAATGTCGCAGAGTCTCTCCGGCACAGTCTCACTCGTTCCGTTGTAACACCCACGGCGAGTACGCAAGCCTGAGTCTTGGCATGCTGGGATATCCGAGGCTTCTTCTCCAAAGAACTAAGAGCACCTCACCTGTTTGTTCGATCGTGCGCTTACCAGCTACGGCGTTCGAAATCCCACGCATTGAGTCGCTACGAGTTTGGAACCAGTAAAGACCAGGTCGAAGGTAAGAGGAGGATTGTTCGTTCCGCAGTAGCCGCGGAGTCCGAATAAGAGCCCACGTGCCGACACCTCTTGGATTGACTTGGTAGGGTGGCCGGGCTACGATGAATCAAGTTGCTAAGTCCATTGAGGTAGGAAAGTGATTGGTGCCCGACGATGGAAGCAGAGAGAGTGGCCGCACGCGAGAAAACTCCGTGTGTTTCTGGTTCTCTTCGCTGTTGTGTGTTTGCTTGTCGCTACTCTTACTCTCCTTGATATCTACGGTGTTATCCCACAGTCTTCGGCTGTGCTCATGTTCACTGGCGGCGTGCTCGGCGGCATGTCCTTGAGTTTGATGTTCTTTGGAGTGATTGGGAATAAGCCGGAGCGGTAAGAAAGTCGTCTTCGTTCTCGTCATAGACCATCCGATCTGATGGTTCTTGGCTTTATGAATTCCGCTGATCTCTCGAGGCTTTCCTCCTTTTCCTCGCAGTCTCGGTGAGCTTAAAGGTCGGTAAGGTCATCGGCACGAGGTCTCATCGGTTAGCTAGGCGTGCGATTGCTTCTCTGAGCTGACATCGGACCGGGAACCTCAGCTATTCTGAGTGTCGCAAGGCTATTCACGCATCCATTCACCAGCCTCCACAGGCCCTGCAACACTCACATGATCGTTCGCTGACGACAATTCTCAGTAAATCCCCATCGCGGTTCAGCAACCAATGTTCGGGAGAGGCGTGATCTAGCCATGACCAGTTCTCCACCACACTAAAATCACTACACCAGTTCAGCACATTGAGCGACTGCCGGTCAAGTCTGGCAACCGAAGGCCACAGCATTGAGTCTCTACGAGCTTGAAGGCAACCAAGTACAGATCGAAGGTGAAGTGTGGATTGCTCCGACAGCAGTAGTCGTTGGTCAGGTCACGCTAAGACACAATTCGAGCGTTTGGTGGGGAGCAGTTCTACGAGCTGACTATGACACCATCGTTGTGGGTGAAGCTTCGAACATTCAGGAACACTCCGTTGTTCACATGGACGAAGGCTACCCCGTCACAATCGGCGATCAGGTAACTGTGGGTCATCACGTCGTTCTGCACGGTTGCACGATTGGCAACAACAGCTTGATTGGGATCAATTCCGTTGTGATGAACGGAGTGGTAATTGGAGATGACTGTCTGATCGGTTCGAACACCTTGATCACTGAAGACAAGCAAATTCCGCCTCGAAGTCTGGTCATCGGTTCACCGGGCAAAGTTGTCCGTAGCCTCTCCGATGAAGAAGTTGCCGAGTTAACGGATTTCTCAGATCGTTATGTCAAAAACTCGGCCCGTTACCGCAACACGCTTCAGAAACAGGCACGATCTCAGTGACGAGCATTGGGACGCCACTGTCGAGTTCAGCAACCAAAGCATTGTTGCTAGGTAGCGGAGAGCTTGGCAAGGAAGTTGTCATTGAGTTGCAGCGTCTGGGTGTCGAGACGATTGCGGTTGATCGCTATTCCAATGCACCAGCCATGCAGGTCGCGCACCGCAGTCACACCATTGACATGCTAGACGCACAGAGCCTGACTTCGCTGATCGAACAGGAACGCCCGGACCTGATCGTACCGGAGATCGAAGCTATCGCCACGCAGGCTCTGGTTGACCTCGAACACAAGGGCTTTCGAGTTATTCCTTCGGCGAATGCAGTCCACTTGACTATGAACCGCGAGGGAATACGCACTCACGTCGCGGAAGTACTCGAGGTTCCGGTTTCAAATTATCGATTTGCCAGTACGCAGGAATCCTTTCTCGAGGCCGTGGAGGAAATCGGCACTCCCTGTGTGGTCAAACCCACGATGAGCTCGTCTGGCAAGGGACAGTCCACAGTTTCGACGCCGGCTAATGCATTGGATTCTTGGATATACGCTCAGGAAGGAGCGCGTGGTGCAGCCGAGAAAGTGATCGTCGAGGAGATGATCGACTTCGACTACGAGATCACGTTGCTTACGATCCAGCATTCGGCAGGTGTTTCGTTCTGTGAGCCGATTGGCCATCGACAAGAGAAGGGCGACTACCAGGAGTCGTGGCAGCCGCACCCAATGAATCAGAGCGTTCTTGAGCAATGCAGACAGATTGCGGCGAAAGTGACCAATTCGTTAGGTGGTTGGGGACTGTATGGCGTAGAGTTCTTCATCAGGGATGAAGAGGTTTTCTTCAGCGAGCTTAGTCCTCGACCCCACGACACCGGCATGGTCACGTTGATTAGCCAAGACCTGTCGGAGTTCGCTCTTCATGCACGGGCGATTCTTGGGTTGCCGATTCCAAGGATCGAGCAGTTCGGGTTTGCGGCTTCAGCGGTGATCATTGTCGAAGGTGAGTCTCAGTCGGTGGTGTTCAGTAATATCGCTCACGCATTGGAAGTGCCCAATACTCAGCTGCGTCTGTTTGGTAAGCCCGAAGTCAAAGGCGAACGTCGTATGGGAGTTGCGCTTGCTCGCGGCAACTCCATTGACGAAGCACGGTCGAACGCAATGGAAGTTGTGAACCGGATTGAAGTCGCGCTTTAGGTAGCGAATGTCCAACTGCAACGAATCGTCAGACTTGTAAACGAGAAAAGGAATCAAAGAGTGGCCCCTCAAACTGCCGCACAGAAGGAACTCAAGCAATTCATGGTGGGGTTGCAACGACGCAACCCTCACGAGCCGGAGTTTCATCAAGCCGTCGAGGAAGTGTTGGAATCCGTGATGCCTTGGTATCTGGATCACGGCGCGTATCGCGATTCTCAGATCCTCGAACGCATTACCGAACCGGATCGAATCGTGAGTTTTCGCATAACGTGGGAGACCGACTCGGGTGAAGTTCAGGTCAATCGGGGCTGGCGAGTTCAATTCAACAATGTGATCGGACCGTACAAGGGCGGACTCCGGTTTCATCCGACTGTGAATCAGAGTGTGCTGAAGTTTCTTGGATTTGAGCAAGTCTTCAAGAACAGTCTGACTGGATTGCCGATGGGTGGAGCCAAAGGCGGTTCGAACTTCGATCCGAAGGGTAGATCCGACCGAGAAGTCATGCGATTTTGCCAGGGATTTATGAGCGAACTGCGGCGGCACATCGGTGAAGACGTGGATATTCCTGCGGGCGACATCGGTGTAGGTAGTCGGGAGATTAGTTACCTGTTCGCCCAGTACATGCGGTTGGAGAACCGGTGGGCAGGAGTCATAACAGGCAAAGCATTGGACTACGGCGGCAGCGAGGAGCGGCGCGAAGCGACCGGATACGGCTGCGTGTATTTCTGCGAGAACATGCTGAATCACGTTGGCGATTCGTTACGCGGAAAAACCGTTGCGATCAGCGGTAGCGGAAACGTCGCGATCTATGCTTGTGAGCGCGCGATGCAAATGGGCGCAAGAGTAGTGACCCTCAGCGATTCCAGCGGTTACGTCTATGTGAAGACGGGAATCAAGGATGATCAATTGAGATTCGTTCAGGAACTGAAAGAAGAACGTCGTGGACGAATTTCGGAGCTCGCCGACAGGTATCGCAACGTGGAGTTTCATCGAGGAGCTCGACCATGGGATGTACCTTGCACAGTTGCCATGCCCTGTGCAACGCAGAACGAACTGGATGCCAAAGATGCCAAGTCGCTCTGCAGCAATGGAACAATCGCAGTTAGTGAGGGAGCCAACATGCCGTTGACTGCAGATGCAGCGCGACTGTTCGCGGAGCGCAAGGTATTGCATGCTCCAGGAAAAGCATCCAATGCCGGCGGGGTTGCAGTGAGCGGACTTGAGCAGAGCCAAAACTCCTCGCGTATCAGTTGGCCACGAGAGGAAGTCGACCGTCGATTGCAGGAAATCATGGCCCAAATTCACCAACAGTGCATCCTGCACGGTGCGGAGATCGGGCATGTGGACTATGTGACCGGTGCAAACATTGCCGGCTTCAAGAAGGTCGCCGACACCATGGTGGCTTACGGAGTCGTCTAGCCCTAGTTGTTCTCGATTCGGTCGATCGATCCGATAACAGTTCGGACATTTTCGTCACGTCTTGTGTAGCGCAGCCGATCAAAGTACTCCAGCACGTCAATCGCGATCATTCGTCCGATCCCGCTAGCATCGCGGAATTGCTTGACTGAAAACGGTCCCTCGCTCGCTAATCGTTCGACGAGCGAAGCCAAGATGCGAAGTTGCTGTTGGTTGTAGTAGCGGCGTGACGACACCTGAACAATAAGCTTGGCCGCAACCATGCGTTTCATCTCAAATTCCAGTTGCTTGAACGGAATTCGGGTGGCTTTGGCAATGTCGCCGATTGGTGGAGGTTGACTAACGTCGATCAGTGGCTTGATTCGCTCATAGAGTTGCTTGTTGTAAGTCGGTGCTTCGACTACATGTGACGTGAGTGCATACCTACCAGCTCGCGAGACCAGCCGTCGATCTTCCACTGCACATGCGAGCACGAACTGAATCGTGTCTCTATCCAGCTTGAACTCCGACGCGATTTGCGGAAGCGTAGGGCCGAACTGTTGCGGATGATCCTGGTGATGCCGTTGAACGGTCTGATCGACTTGCTCCGCTAGAGGCTTCAGAGACTCGCGGCTCAGTACCCGCCCTTTGACTTCTCTCAAAGACGCTTGGTTGCCCAATTGACGTCGAGCGTCCGCATCAAGATTCCATGACTTCACAAAGTCGTCTAGGTTTAGGCATTGGCTGTTGCAAGCCAACTCAAGAGCCTTGTTGGCATCATCGCTCTCCACTAACGATTGGAGAGATTCGAGGTTCTGTACTCGTTGTGGGTTCCGCCGTCTGGACTGTGGTGCTTGGGTTCCCAGTACCAGTCCACCACCCAACGTTCGTTGGAGATCCTGGTCGCGAACGATAATCCGGTCGCCGACCGCAACATCCATTGCAGTCTGGCACTCGAGATCAACGAGACCAGTGTCGCCAGGTGCCAGTGAAGCTGCTAGAGGAATCATTCTTGCTTGGTGGTGCGAAGTGGCGTGGTAAACGTGCACTGAAGACCAGTTGCGCACACGCCGAGGGAAATCGTTGAGGACTTCGAGATTGATGGTCGCATGCTGAGTTCGATACACGTTTGAGGATGCTCGAAGCCAGCTTCCTCGAGGAATGTCGGCAACGGATACTCCAGACAGCTGTATTCCACAGCGGTCTCCAGACTTGGCTATAGCGGAATCCAGTCCGTTGGTCACTAGGTTGCGCACTCGGACCGGCTTGGAGGAGTGCGTTACCACCAGTTCGTCTCCAACCTGAACTTGACCGTCGAACACGGTTCCCGTTACTACAGCTCCAACACCTCGGGGAGCGAAAGATCGGTCGATTGCGACTCGGGCGGAACGTTTCCTTACTTGCCTTTGAAATCCTGCCGCAACTTCGGACAGAGCTAGTCGAATTTGGTCGATTCCCTCTCCCGAGATGGCGGACGCTTCGATGATTCTGCATCCCTTCAGGAACGAAGAGCTGACCAATTCAGTTACTTGGTCTTGAGCAACTTCTGCTCTTGGTCGATCAACGAGATCGACCTTGTTGAGAACCACAGTTCCTTGAGATAGACCTAGCAACTGAAGAATGTTGAGGTGTTCACGGGTTTGAGGCATCACACCGTCATCGGCGGCAACGACAAGCAGGGCGTGCTGCATGGTTGCAACACCAGCGATCATGTTGTGGATAAATCGATGGTGTCCGGGCACATCTACGAATCCGACTCGATGCCCGCTGAAGTTGTGATAGGCAAAGCCCAGATCGATTGTTAGTCCCCGCCGCTTCTCTTCTTCCAAGCGGTCGGTGTCGACTCCGGTGAGAGCTTTGACCAGAGCCGTCTTGCCGTGGTCGACGTGCCCTGCCAGCGTGACGATCATTGCAGTTGACGAAGGGTGTCGAGCAGTTCCTCGAGCGGTTCAGCCCCTCGCATGTCAAGCAGTAATCTCGACTTACTTCGTCGTCCTATCACAGCGGGTTCTAATTCTCGCAATTGGGCATCCAGCGATTGCAGCTCTGAGTCACGAGAATGGCCGAGAGCTACTGCAATGGTTGGAATGCGAGTCCCCGGTTGAGATCCGCTGCCCAATACGGATTCTGCTTCGATGACTTCAATGGAAAACTGTTCGCAAGACTCTCTCAACACACTCTCGACGCTAGATGCTCGATGCTTCAGTTGCTTTTGTGCGACGGTCAGTTCTCGTACGAGTTTGATGTTGTGGTGGAGAGTTGCTGGATCTTCATAAGCCTTCAGCGTCTCGTCGAGCAAAGCCAGAGTTAGCTTGTCCAATCGCAATGCCCGCTTAAGAGGATTTGCGTTGACTTGCTCAATGTATTTCGATTGCCCAACGATGAGTCCAGCTTGGGGTCCACCCATGAGCTTGTCGCCCGAGAAAGTCACCAAAGCGGCACCGTTCTTCAATGAATCATGTGGAAGAGGTTCGCGTGGAAGACTAGCCATTTGCAGGTCAATGAGAGCACCACTTCCAAGATCTACTACGAAGGGAATTTTGGTGCTTGCCGACAGTGATGCCAGCTCGCGTTCCGAAGCTGATTCGGTGAATCCATGAATCTCGTAATTGCTCGGATGCACCTTGAGAAGCAACCCCGTGTTTTCGTTGATTGCATCGCTGAAGTCCTCGATGCGAGTTCGATTGGTCGTGCCAACTTCTCGCAGTCGACAGCCTGATCTCGACATGATGTCGGGAAGTCGAAAGCTGTCGCCAATCTCAATGAGTTCCCCACGAGAGACTACAACTTCTCGTTGCATGGCGAGTGTATTGAGCACAAGCAGAACGGCGGCTGCATTGTTGTTTACTACGGTTGCGGATTCTGCCCCTGTAAGCCGACACAAGCGTTCGCGAATGGAATGCTCACGATTCCCTCTGGCCCCCGTCTTGGTGTCGTATTCCAACGTCACCGGGCGTGTTGCAGCATTAGTCGATCTAGCTACTAGAGCTTCATCCAGTGACGCGCGACCAAGATTGGAGTGCAGGATAGTTCCCGTTAGGTTGAATACTGGTCGCATACCGTGACTACGCGAGCTTTCAAGCCAACGTTTCGCTCGAATTGAATATTCCTGCATCGAGATTTCGGTGTGGCCTGACCGGTCGCGGTTTCGTTGGTCGGTCTGAATTGCTCGCACGGCATCGACTACGTTGCCAAATCCCCACTGAGCGACTAGTGGTTCCAAAGGTTCAGACCGCGCGACTTTGTCGACGGAAGTCAAGCGGATTTTCAGTCTGTCTTCGGTTGCCATTGCAAGTCGTGCAAGTAGTTGAAGCGAGTGGTTCAGTGCCATTCGATCAGGAGAAGTATGGTACGACTTCGTTTGGTGCGATCAATTGAATGAAAGGGCTACCGAGTACACTTTCAACCGGTCGGAATGACGACTACACAAGCCAATTTGTCGAGTAATCGAGGGGATTTAATGGCAGAGTCGAATAGGGTAGCTTTTGTTGGTCTGGGCGTGATGGGATATCCAATGGCGGGGCATCTAGCTAACGCTGGACTCAGTACGTCCGTCTACAACCGCACAGCACAGAAAGCACAAGATTGGCTACAGAAGTACTCAGGTGATTCTTGCTCGACACCTGCGGAAGCCGCGGCGCAGGCCGACTTTGTGTTCATGTGCGTCGGCAACGACGACGATGTGCGTAGCGTCGCTCTGGGCGACAACGGAGTGTTCGCTGGCGTCAAGCCCGGCTCTGTCGTGGTTGATCACACTACGGCATCGATGGAACTTGCTGAAGAACTCGCGCAAGCCGCTGAGGAGAAGGAGTGCTCGTTCTTGGATGCTCCTCTGAGCGGCGGACAAGCTGGAGCAGACAACGCACAATTAACCATCATGGTCGGAGGGGACCAAGCGGCTTTTGATCGCACTCTGCCAGTGTTCGACATCTACGCCAAGACCGTCAAGCTGATGGGAGGGGTCGGAGCGGGCCAACTGACCAAGATGGTGAATCAGGTATGTATAGCAGGAATTCTTCAAGGGTTGTCAGAAGGTCTTCACCTGGCTGAGAAGGCTGGAATGAACATCGGCGAGATCGTTGAAATCATCTCAACCGGCGCAGCGCAATCGTGGCAGATGGACAACCGTGCGGAGACGATGGAACAGCGAGTATTTGACTATGGATTCGCTGTCAATTGGATGCGCAAGGATTTGGACATTGCGTTACGTACAGCACGGCGTTTCGGTGCGCGGATGCCTTTGAGTGCTCTGGTCGATCAGCTCTACGCAGAAGTTCAAGCAATGGGCGGCGGCAGATGGGACACATCCAGCTTGATCGAACGACTGCGACGAGCGGAAGAGTGACCCTAGTTACTCAAAGGTGTGGACTCCAGATTCTGGTGAAGCACTAGAGGTTGAGTAGTCTCGAACCCATACCACTCAGTTGAAGCAAACAGGAATAGCGTAAATCTCAAGCAGTTCCTGTTGGAGCGGTGCTCTTCCCGCCGTGAACGGATGGTTCGGAGCACCATTGCAGGCGCATGTTAGCTAGTGGTTTGAGAATATCTTCTGGTAGATCCAAGAGTCCCACGAGTACAGCACAATCAAGCTTGTGTCGGGTTGTATCGCGATAGGCTTCATTGGCTGGAAGTAGCGGCATTTGCTGAAATCTTTCAAAAGTCTCGTGGGCTAGCTTCAGTTTGGAGTCTGAGAGTGCACGTGGGTCTATGGTGAGCACTTGTGGCAAGGTGCTAATCGTCAGCCTACTACGCCCCTGTTGTTGTCGTGTGCCCATCCACCAAAAGCACATCAGTCCGAGCGAACTGTTTGCCCAAAGCGCTAGAACTTCCTCCCATGCACTCTCCATTGGACTAAAGTTTGGCCAGTCTCGGCCTCCTAAGCTGGGATGGGGACTCAGACAAGCGGAGATACGCTGGGAGTTTAATCGGAAATCGAGTGTAAAGTGAAGGAGGGTGGCCGTCTGCCAAACGTCCACTGCTTTGTCTACGCAACCATCGCGAATTACACCTTCACTGTCTGGCAACACACACATCGACCACTCGCGTTCGGCATCGTGTTTCCAAAGCATCGGATAGCTTGCAATTCCTTCTCTATACCGAACTTTGAATGGTCCTCTGTGAGGCGGCTGACCTTCCTTCGTTGATCCGATGTCGCGATGCAATAAACCACGTTCTCCGATTTCCTCGAGTTTGGCTACAGGTATGTGGAAACCGCGGCGGAAGCGAGGCAATCGCAACTCACCTTCTTTGAGGGCAATCATCGTGGCGGCGAGGGAAGATTCGCGTAGTGCAACGCAATTGCCTTCAACAAGTGGTGCGCGGATGTAGCTGGCCAGCGTCTGATCTCCTGCGTGAATGCGTCCGGTTGCAGAAGATTCAGACAACTGCGACACGAGCTTTGCAGTCTCGGCCGCTTCGAGTAAGTTTGCAGGTCGCCGATGCAAGTTAACGAATAATGCCCCCTTGTCGCTGACTGCATCCGATGGAAGCTTTGTGGCGATGACTAGGGCCTCGGCCGGTCCAGTGTCCGCTGAGAACGCGCCATCATGATCTCCAACTGTGGCTATTGTGGCGATTGTTAGGTTGGAATACTTACGACTGAGCAAGTCTCTCGCGGATTTCCAGGAGTGGCCTTGAACGAAAGTAAGAGGTAGCACCAATGCGATAGTCCCGCCGGTCTTCACTTTAGCATGGGCAAGATCGATGAAGTTGGTTGCGAGGCCGGCATTTCCATGGCTAACAGGTGCAGAGATAGACTTGCGGATACGTTTCAGTTGAGCCGACATGGCGCGCCGTTCATCAGCGCTAGTTTGAAATCCGGCGAACGAAGGAACCGGCAGATCTGAAATCTCATGATTGGTCGGTCGCGTGAATGGGGGATTCATGATCACTAGATCGACTGACTCCGACGGAACGTTGATATCGTTGACGTCTTCCCCTTCATGAGTCCCTCTAGCCTGCCGTTGACCAGTCGAAGGGAGCGACGGTGTTTGATCCGAGTTGATCAGATCCAGCGAGCCAACAGCTACTCCGCGATCACGTTCATCGCCGGTTCCGATCCCATATGGCAGCGTGTAGACTCGAGTATTGTTGAATGCAACTAACGGATGTACGCTGGATAGTTGCGTTGTACAAAGGAGCGCCGCAGAAGGCATGATGTCGGCACCCACTACTGCCCGTTCGATCATGGCTTGATGCACTTGCTGGTCTAGTCCGCCGGCATGTCGGTAGCGAGTGAGAACCGAGTGGTAGGTAGCGGAGAGCAACGTTCCCGTTCCACACGAAAAATCCGCAATTCGAAGATCGGGATATCGCTCTAGATCGTTCCAGTCCATCGGTATTCGATCAACTGCGAGTTCAGCAAGTAACGCGGAACTGGTGGGCAACGTAATAAAGGTAGCCTGTGACTTGCGGTCGATGATCAGTTTTTGAAACATCCTCCCGCAAAAGTCATACCGTGCTGTGACACCAATGGCCGATGGAACCGAGGTCGCATCTGTAAGCGCTGTCAGTAACCTCGGAGCGGTGGGCGTGTGAATCGGAGCCAGAAGGTCGGATGCGACCTTGAAAATCGGCCAGTAGTTGACTTCATCAAGTATTCGTTGCCACGTATCCAACAAGAGGACCTTGAAGGACGAGGATCTGTCATAACGAAGGGTTGCAATAGTTGGAATGTCCTGTGCTCCGGCAATCATCGAATGAAAAATGAGAGCACTGGCAATGATGGTCATGGCCATGCGATTGGTCTGTTCGCCTGCCTGCTGGTTGAGAACGGATCCGAAGATTCGTTCGAGGTCCCCATGAACGACTTCGACATCATCCTGAATCACGCTTGTCGCAGCTTGGACTCCCTGTTCAAGAATCTTGATGCTCTCGTCCACTCGACTTTGCGAGACCATCGCGAACTCAATGCAACGGGCAATATCGTCAATGCCACCTGAAAACCAGCCGCTCTTGGGCATGCGTAACGGTGACCACCGATCGCCGGAGAGCAGACAGTACTCAAACTCTGCGGTTGCGATACGGCGATGCAAACCTCCTTGATCTGACCGTAGCGAGACAGGGACACGAACTGCGATCGCCTGCTTTATGGGATCGGGCGAATCCAATGGCGTCAATCCAAGTCGCGTTCTTGCATCGTGTTCGACAGTTGCTGCAGGAACATACTCGGTTTCGACAACCACGGGTTGTGAATAGCGGGCATTGACGAAAATGTCCGGACTAAGGAGAGGTTGGTCGGCGAAGACACCAGCTGGTTCTGCGTAGAGGTGGTTTCGCCACAACGGGTGCTTCCTCCGCAGTATCTCAGCGAAGTGAGCGTTTAGACTGGATTCGTCTCTTCGGACATGGTCGTATGAACCCCAGGCGTGCAGTGACGCAGCTAGGCTGATGTTAGTGTTGGCATGTGTGGCGTTTGTATTCATGGCCAGATCAAACAGACAAAGTAATTCGATGCTCTAAATGGGGGTCCGAGCCTACGCTATCCATTCCACCAAACACAGGTTTCACGTTTAGTCGGGAAACGATTGGAATCTCTAGTGTCTACAGACTTCCTTATTGATGTCGAGTGTGCTCCTCTACCCCTCCCCGTGTCATTTTCGATTCTATTTCACTCAAGCAATCTGAGAATTTTACAGCCTTCTGGAATATGTGACTGAGTGTGTTTGACATGTAAATCGCACCTATAGGAACGCAATTAAGCAGCAATTGCAAGAGGCGTGTTTGAATCGCGGGCTTGCGTACTTGAATGAGGCGTTACACACTGGTTCAGCATGCGCGATACATCGAGAAGGTCTCGAAAGTACTCCCATTGCCGATCAGTCATCTTTGTGTATGAAGTCGAGACTCCAATGCTATCCGACGTGTCCTCGACCAGCCTTTGGCAAGCTCCAACATAGGACATCACAACCTGCGATCGAACATCGTTCTGGTTGGCGACTGTGGACACAACCTCAAACCCAATAGGACTCTCATTTCTTGATCGAATGCAAGATGTGGAGTTGGAAAGTTGAGCAAGTTGCATTGCCACTCTCCGAGCATAGCGTCGACGGCGATGGAATTCAGCCTGCGTTCCAATGTCCGAAGTCATGCGGGCCGGCAGAGGTACATTGGAGAAGTATTTCTTCTTCGTCTTACGTTTCGCTTGCGTAGGCGGTTTCCGGTTCCGTATTCGGGTGGGCGACGCTGACGTCGCCCCCGTCAGATCCCGCTCTCGAAGTCGCTGAATGCTCCTCTCGAGCTCTTCTTTGTCGATTTCGAACATCCATCGGATCTGTTGCAGATCAATGTCGCAGGAAACCGCCAGTTCATAGCCCAGCGAATAACGGACACAGTCAACGTGCCACACATCGTCATCGCTCTGTTTGCAGACAATGCTGAACACTTCGTCGAAACTCACGTCTTCTTCACCGAACTCGTCCCAGATCTTTCGACCCACTTTCTCCAACTTGCGCACGTGTTCCACTTGCGGTCTGCCAATTCCAGATGCGAGTGCCCGTGGGATCAAAGGTTTCAAGACATCGACGGCGTACAAGAATTGGTTGTACCTTGACCGGCTGATGGGATAGCCTCCTTCACGAAGAAAGTTCACAGCCTCGGTCTGCTCGAATGGCTTTCCTCCTCGTTCCTCTTCGGCGAGTCTCACGAGATGAACGATGATCGATGCTCGTTCAATGAAGCAACGTTCACCACGCATGTCATTCTGAATCTGGTGAGACAGTTCGATTTGCCAATCATCGGGTCTCTCTACTTCCGCGCAATCGATTTTTCGATAACGGGGGTCTTTGGTCTCACGATAGAGTGAGTCCATGATTTCGAGGCGCGTGTAGCCACCACCAACCAACTCAAACTCCTTTGAGTCGCGAGTCTCTGTAATGACCAGAGGCTCGATCAGCCCTCGGTGCCGAATGGACTCTCGCAGGCGGAAATAGCCCTTGGGTTTATCCAGTGCCGTTTGCGGTCTATCCAATCAATTCTCCAATGCTCTAATATATGTACATAAGTATAACAAATGAACCCCTACTGTGCGTTTCCTCGTTTCGGTCAAGACCAAATCCACGCGAGCAAATTGCGGCTGGTGGCCGCTTCACCGTTCGGTGTTGTATCTGATTAAGTGATCGCTAAAATCAGAAAACACATACGAATCGGTCAGTGCGAGATGAAGATTCTGTTTCGTTCTTTCTTCATAGTAATCATGGGCTTAGTGCTCTTGGGAGCCGATGTAAGCTCTCCGAATTCCTATCGGATTGTTTGCGAGTACGTTGCAATCGAACCCGATGCTCAGGAAGATGCTGATCCCGCCACATCTGGAACGACAGACTCCTTCGACTTGGCGACTGCAACCATCGTGATCACTCACGAAGTGGAACAGGAAAACGGCGAAACCGATGTCGTCGAGTTGGCTTCCGGGAGTCTTGTAGACGGACGGATCGTATTCGAAGGGGAGATTGACGAACCTTTGGATATCAAGATCACAGTTCCCGAACTAGCACACAAGACAGTGTTGCTCAAAACAGTAATTACTCCCGGAGGAGAAGAGATTTCGGTTGCGCTGGTGGACGACTCAGTTCGCAACGACCAACGCCTTGCCTTGGTGGGAAGCTCGAGGCAAGTTAAGGATCCAGCGCAGAAGTTCACGATTTCCGGCGATCTCAATTCAGTTGACCAAGACATGTCGCAGGCCCACGTGCTTGTCCAGGGTATGAGAGACGCCGGCAGTGGGCTGAGCCCCATTAGCTCTGGAAACATGCTTCCCAGCAACGGCAAATTTCTCTTTGAAGGAGAAACTCACGAGCCTGCGGTGGTGTTTGTCACTGTTACTGCGGGACCTAGCTCAGATATGTACTTCTCCCAAGTGTCCCGCCGTAGTCGAGCCAGGAGCTGAAGTCTCAGTTCATGCTAAAGGTACAGACGACGAACTGATTGCTGTGTCAGGAACGGGTAGACACTCCAAGCTCATTGAGAGTTGGCGGCAAAGCCCTGAGTATTTGCAGACGCGGGAAGAGTTTGTGTCAGCGGAGGCAAAGTACTGGGAGAAGCATGCGGCTCTTTGGGATGCCGTAAATACCGCTGTCGCAGAACTGAATGCATGGATCCAAGACAAGAGCCACGAACACCTTCCGCTTGAACGAGAATTGGACGAGATGCGCACCAATACTCTGCAGTCCATTGCCAAGAACGCAGAGGATCCCATGGACGCTCTTCTTGCGATGGAGCTGAGAGCTTTCCCTCCAACTTCCGACAACCGAAGCGAGGCGTTTGAAGTCTTCGACAAACTGGCTGTCTTGTTGGACGAGGAACTGGTTGAACAGCGCGTTGCTCCCGCACGCGAGAGGCTCAAACAGTTCATCGAATCCGAGGAGAACGACGCTGACCTCGTGCCGGGTGAGAATGTACCGGACTTCACCCTCGACAATTTGAAAGGCGAAGAGGTAGTCTTGTACGACATCCTGGCAGAGAACGAGTTTGTGCTCGTTGAATTCTGGGCATCCTGGTGTGCACCCTGCATACAGTCCTTTCCAGACTTGAAGTCGTTGTACGCTTCCTACAACGAGAATGGATTCGAAGTCATTACAGTTTCCATCGACGATGACCTGTCCGACTGGGAGCACGAATCGAAAACGCAGGAACTACCATGGATAGATGTAGGGGAGATGTACGGATGGAAAGGTCCGACTGCGACGGCATACGGAGTTCAATTCGTTCCCAAGGGCTATCTGGTGGACAGTACTGGACTGATTCTTGAAAAGGACTTGGACCCAGACCAGCTTGGCGAATTTCTAACCGCAAAGTTTGGTGCCAAGGAATAGATGAAGTTGACAGAAGCTAATACGTCTTCATCGACCTATCGATCCCACTACGAAGAACGCATCGAGCAGCTTCGTGTTCTTGGTAGTGAGGAGAACATTTCGATTAGACCTGAGTCGGAGAGAGACTTTTGGAAATTTATCAGTTCAATCAGAAACTTGAAGAAATGTAGCTTGATGCTACTGGATGGTGGGAGCATAAGCGCGTTCTGGAGTAAAAGGGCGAAGTACAGTGCTTCGCTTGGTTTCTTTGGAGGTGACAAGGTTCAATTTACTTTCATTACATACGGCCAAGACGACAACAATCTATTTGTTCCTGATAGAATGAAGTCTGGAAAGTGCAGTGTCAAAGAGTTGGCACCCAGGATCGAAGAATTTCGCGTTCTGTTCGAATGAGGACCAATTAGTTGCTCGATACGGACAGTGTTGCGATGTGTTTCCAACCTACATTACAGTATGATGGCAAGGTCAATGCGATGGCCTAGATACCTCGACTAGCCGATCCCGGCAATCCTGTAGACAATTCACTGTGCCCATAATGTACATCCTTGGGTGCTAGTGCCTGTCCACTAGCTTGTACCAACTTCAGAGTTCAATTGATGAAGATAGACCTTTCCTCAAACAAAGTTAGAAGGAATTTCTGCACCGGGAGGTCTTCCGGTATTGTGGTGCTGACTCTAATCTTGCTGGAAGTCGCCAGTCACTCGGTTGCCCAAGAGCCCACTATTGAAGAAGTGATTGTGACAGGATCACGCATCGCTCTCGATTCCAACCTCACTGGCGCTTTACCTGTGCAATCCATTGAAGCCGAAGACATTGCATCGTCAGGCGAGTTCTCACTGTCAGACATCGTCAATGACGTTCCAGCGCTTCTGTCGTCCATCACAGCTGAACAATCTCTCGACCGAGCAGGGAGGGATGGGTCCAATCGTCTTAATCTCCGTGGATTAGGGCAGAACCGCACTCTGGTTCTGGTGAACGGCAAACGTCATGTCGGCGGCCTCCAGGGATCTTCGGCCGTAGACATTGGTTCTGTACCGCAAGTCCTGGTGGAGCGTGTCGAAGTGCTCACGGGAGGTGCATCCGCGGTCTATGGTGCCGATGCCGTCACTGGAGTGGTCAATTTCATTCTGAGGGAGGACTTTGAAGGTTTGGAAATTGAGGCAAGGACCGGACTATCCGAGTACGGCGATTCCGGGCAGAGTGCCTTTTCCGTTGCTTACGGGTTCGACTTTAGCGAGGGACGTGGCAACGTTGCGATAGCCTTCGACTGGCGAAAGGACCAAGGTCTGAAGGTAAGCGAGCGGAACGATGGTCTAGCGGCTGGTTCAGCGGGTGATTGGACCAATCCCGCCCTGCGATTTCAGAAGGGCGACATAGGATCGGACACCCCTAATTTCTCCCGTTACTACAACTACGCGAATACCGGACTCTACCACTATGGCTTGATCATTCCGACTGCAGACAAATTCATTGCGGACTACATTGAACAGTTCGGCGAAATGCCCGTCCTAACCGAAGCTGAACTGGCACTGATAGCGAGAGCAGCAAATGCTCCACAGCGAGCTGTACTGCCGTATTCCAATTTCACAATCACTTCTGGCTATGGCTACATCATCCCCGGCAATCCGTTTACGTTTTCTGGTTTTGACCCGGAGACACCTATCGACTTAGATGGCAACGGCACTCCTGATTGTCTCGACTCGTTTACGGGCTACAACTCCTCGTTCGGTGCGGCTTCCTATGGCGTAGTAGGAGGTTGTTGGAACATTGGATCCGATGGTAGCTACCGACCGATTCGCGACGACATCATTGCCAGCAATTTCAATGGATTCGGCGGGGATTCCTTCAATGCTCTACAGCAACCGGACGACGACATTCTCTTGCCAGATGGCAAGCTCACTCTGAATCTCCTGGGGCACTACGACATAACGGAGAAGGTGTCGCTGTTTGCTGAAGTGAAACATGTGCGTCAAGAGACTGAAGCTGAAGCCGGTCCTTCGTCGTTTTGGGATCTCTTGTTTGGAGCTCCGGACAATCCGTTCCTCCCCGAATTCATACGGGATGTTGCTAAGCAAACCGGTGGTGTCGCCATCACTATCGATCCACTGTTGTTTGACGCCTATCGTGTAACTCAAAGGGACACATCTCGGATCGTGGCTGGAGTAGAAGGAGAGTTGAAGAATGGCTGGACTTACGAAGTCAGCACCAACTACGGCCAATACGACGAAAGAGTTCATTCGACCGGGCAGGTCATTATTGATCGTTTCTTCGCTGCCATCGACGCGGTAACAGACCCGACAACTGGGCAACCAGCCTGTCGAGCGGACGTGAACCCGTCGACTCCAGCGACGAACACTCCGTTCAAGATTCCCAATTGGACGGCAGGGTATTTTTCGTATACACCCGGCAGTGGAGACTGCGTGCCGCTCAACATTTGGGCAGGCCTGCCTGGGGTGGATCCCGCAGCGGCAAGCTGGGTTACAACCGCTACAGTAGACGAATTGTCCATTGATCAAACAGTGTTCAGTGCTTCACTCATTGGCGATAGTGCAGACTGGATTGAATTTCGCGGTGGTCCTGTGGGCTTCGCAACCGGCATTGAGTATCGCAAAGAGTCGTCTCGGGCACTCTTCGATACGTGGCAGCGAGGTGCCGTTCCTCAAGGTTCTCCTTTTGCAACGGGCACACTGATCAGTGAGGTTTCCGCCAACGGATCTCTGGTCTTCGATCCATCGATCATCGTCAAGAACGAGCAGGGGAACTACGATGCCACCGACGTTTACGTCGAGTTTTCTCTGCCTTTCTTGGCATACCAACCGTGGTTTGAAGAGTTGAGGCTTGAGATCGCGGGAAGATGGTCGGACTACTCCACCATAGGCGGAACCGAGTCATGGAAAGCCAATTTGGTGTGGGCACCCCACGAGAGCTTTGTACTTCGTGGAGGGACATCTCAAGCAGTACGTGCGCCGAACATCACCGAATTGTTTGGTCCGGAAACGGGTGCAACCGCACGCCCGGCGGATCCTTGCGATGTGGCCCAGATCAATGCCCTAGCAAATAACAATCCGACCCTGGCACAGAATTTTCAGACCAACTGCGTAGCGGATTTCATGAGTTTTGGTCTGAACCCGTTTGACGAGGACGGCAACTACTCATTCTCCGATCCACTTTCCGCACGCTTTTCGGGCATATCCAGCGGCAACCCCAACCTGACAGAAGAAACTGCCGATACCATCACCTATGGGTTTGTATTTCAACCTTCCTTCCTGCCGGGGTTTAGTCTCACGGCGGACTATTGGGATGTCAGGATCTTCGATGCCATCCAATCGGTTACCGCCCAGGACATCGTGAACGGCTGCTATCAAGGTGAGTCGCTGAACGACAACTTCTGCTCGCTGTTCACTCGTAATACAACACCGACATCGGCTCAGTTCGGAGGGTTCAATTTCATTCGGTTCACTGATGTCAACTTTGCCAAGCTAGAGGCCAGTGGAGTTGATGCAAGCATCGATTACGAGTTCAGCCTCGCCGCTCACGACATCAGTCTCTCCGTCTCCGCGACCAATGTCAGGTCATTGAACAACTTCACCAACCCAACCAATTTGAGCGAGATAGACATCGAACTGGGCGAGATTTTCCGACCGGAATTGGCCGGCAATATCTTTATCAGTTGGACGTGGAGGGATCTGCATGTTGGTTGGCAGTCTCAATACCTGGGTGCCATGCTCTTAGGCGCAGCCCGAGTGGAAATCGATACCGCGCAAACTCTATTTGGCAGAGGGGTATTTCTAGATGGCGTTTGGATTCACGATCTCAACGCTCGATTTGACTTTGGAGATCAATTGACCGTTTTTGGAAGCCTTAACAACGCTTCACACACCGAACCGTTCATATCGGAGAACGCGTTTCCGGCAACTCCACGTGGACGGATGATCTCCGTCGGTCTCAAGTATCGGATGTGAATGATCGGGGTTTTGTTGCCAAGGGCACGCCAAGAGTGATCAAGTTCGTTGTCGGCTGACAATTATGGTATTGGGATGCCTCTTACCCCAGACTTCGACGGTTGGTATACGTAAGTCTTTGATTTGTATAGATACTACCTACTAGCTAGGCACTACATTTCAGCTCAGCCCTGGAGAGCGATTCTTGTCTAGTCGGGGAGCTCGAAGGAGATCTCGGGGGCTGGAGACGTAAAGTGACGAACCGAAACTGTTCAGCCCAAACAAGTAGATCGACTGCAGTTCACAATCGCTCACCAGTTACTGTAAACGAACTTGTGAATCACAAGGACTAGGTTCTAACTTCCCGTTCCGTCTCGACTTTCGAACATCTCTCGCATGCGCTGGTTGGTTCCGGCGTGGTCACCCTTGACGGCAAGCATTCCCCCATCGACGACCAGATCGATGCCCGTGACCCAACGTGCTTCGTCACTTCCCAAGTAGACGCACGCCATGGCTATGTCCCATGCTTCGCCACCGGGACCGGTGAGCGGAAGTACGCCAGCCGTGACGTTGCGAACGAATCGATTGATTCGATTGGTCTTGTGTTCGGACGTAATCTGCTGTCCGTGAGTGTGTCCACCCCAGAAGATTGGAGTTGCGATGGCACCTGGACTAACGGCGTTGACTCGAATTCCGAATGGACCCAATTGCATAGCTGCAGCTTTGGTGTAGTTCGAAACGCCAGCCTTCGCTGCGGAGTAGAGTGGATCAGCGGCGACTTCGGCCTGATGTGCTCCTTTCGATGAATTGTTGATGATTGAGCCAACACCTTGCTGGCGCATGATCGGGGATGCGTATTTGGTGGCAACCATGATCGAGCCGAGCAGGTACCACTGCGAGTACTTGAAGCTCTCTTCGTCCACATCTTCGATGTTGAAGGCATGCGGTTGACCCGGAATGTTGGATGGGCCGCCGGCATTGTTGAAGAGAATGTCCAATCTTCCCCACTCATCCACTGCGGTTTGGATCACCGTGGCAATCTGCTCTTCGCGAAGCACATCGGCCTGAAGGAACTTGGCGGTTCCTGCTGGTTGACGGCTCTCGACCTCTTTCCCGAGGTCAAGGTTGCGTCCACAGAAGACGACCTTTGCACCTTCAGCACAGAACGCATCAACCGTTGCCTCACCAATTCCGCTTGTGGCTCCCGTTACGACAGCAACTTTCCCTTCGAGTCGACTCATTGGATCTTCATGTGATTGATTGACTAGACCGTCTATAGTCTAGTCAACTGCCGGCAGAGCACGACTCTCAGGAGTATGTGGCAAAGAGATTCATCTGGTTCGTGGACGAGTCCGACAACGAGGTAGAGCGGGTCTCAATCCGCAATGGCACTACCCATGGGGACTTTGGAAACTCTTGACATGACCAGCATGTGAACGTCAATTCGACCATCTGCGCCGGTTTAGATTTAGTATTAGTGCCGGAGCTTGAATGGTCCAAGAATTCTCACAGGTGAGGCGGAATGAAATTCACATTTGACATGGGTTCACACGACGTGATGCGAGGCGGTTTCTTGGCGGTATGCGCCGTACTGATCATTTCCTCGGCCGGGTTTGCCGAAGAAGACTTACCGAGTCTTGAATCGGATGGGAACGGAGAGCAAGAAGGTTCCGACGACTGGGTGGCAGGCGACCTGAAGGCTGGTTTCGCCGAAATCATCGGTGCTCGTTTTCTCGATGTCGACGGCAGCATCCGTCGACTTGGCGACGATGACGGAGCAGGTCCAGCGGCGTTGGTATTCATCGACAACGAATGTCCGATATCAGCGAGATACCTGGGCGAGATGAACACGTTTGCAGACAAGGCACGCAAGGCAAACATCGATTTCTATCTCGTTGTCTCGGATCCCAAGCGAACTTGGGAAGATGCACGGAAACTACGCGACGAATATGAACTGAAAGTTCCTGTTCTTCTGGACCCTTCGGGCGATCTCGCTCAACGGCTCCAGCCTCTGACGATCGGCGAAGCCTTTGTCATAAGTGAACAAGACACGATGATCTATCGAGGACGCATCGATGATCGCTTTGCTGGTATCGGAAAGTTGCGCCAAACGATCCGAAGCCACGATCTCCTTGACGCATTTGCGAACGCTCATGATCCGTCTGTGGAGCCTGTCGCCACAGCACCCATAGGTTGTTTGTTCGAGGCTTGGGAACGAACGAAAGACCGTGAAGTTACTTATACCCGTGACATCGAACCCATCCTGGCCGCCAACTGTGTGGAGTGCCATCAAGCGGGTGGTGTCGCACCGTTCGCATTGCAAACCTACGATCAGGCTTCACGCAAGTCTCGCATGTTGGAACGCACTACTTCGGATGAACTCATGCCGCCGTGGAGGGCCGTGCCGCGCTACGGCCGGTTTCGAGACGAGAGATACCTTTCAGATACTCAGATTGATTTGTTTGAAGCTTGGAACGATCAAGACGATGCCTTAGGCAGTCCCGAAGATCGCCCGCCTGATGTGAAACTTCAGGATCCAGATTGGCGGCTTGGACCGCCCGATCTGGTGCTGGAAATGGCTGAACCGTTTGAAGTTCCGGCAAGTGGCGCCGACATTTATCGCTACTTCGTCATTCCTTCTGGCCTGAACCGGCATAGGACCGTTACGGCAATCGACTTCCTGCCGGGAGATGCATCGGTCGTCCACCACGCAAATTTCTTCGCGGACTACAGCGGAAAAGCTAGGCGTGAAGACGACAAGGATGAGCTACAGGGCTTCTCTGTGTTTGGGACCGGCTCGTTCATGTCTTACGACAACACTGAAGAAGACAGTTATGGGATTGGTGGATGGGCACCGGGAGCGGAGCCTTACGCGTTGCCCGAAGGAGTCGGCCTCTGGTTGCCGCGCGGCGGCGACATCGTGATCGAAATCCACTACAAGCTGACTGGAAAGGCAACCTCTGATCAAAGCCAGATAGGCTTTTACTTCTCGGACCGACCCACGCCGCAGTACATCGACGGATTGCTCATCGGCACGCAAGAGCTCGACATCAAACCCGGCGACAACGACTACACACGACACATTTCCATGACTGTACCCATTGGGTTCAAGCTTGTTGACCTGATGCCGCACATGCACTACATCGGATCGAAGGCACGCATGGTTGTGACGTTTCCGGACGGTACAGAACAGTCGATTGTCGGAGTCGAAGACTGGGATTTGCGTTGGCAGAACATCTACTCCCTGCGAACTCCGTTGCACATTCCAGCTGGTTCGAAGATCGATGCGTGGTTTGTCTGGGACAACTCTGCACTCAACTTTGACAATCCATTCGATCCACCTCAGCGAATCAAGTGGGGTTGGAAATCCGAAGAGGAAATGGCGGAAGTCTGGCTCGGAGTGATTCCGGACAATCCGCGGAGACGTCTCGAACTCATCGAAGCCACTTGGGAGACGTGGATGAAGGCCGACTCCAAGCCGCTTCCTTGAGTGGTTCCAACTCGTGCCTGCATACCTTCAGACTGCTGAATCTGTCAAGCCACTAGTAGAGCAAGACGAAGCAATTGACAACGCCCTCAACGCTTACCAAAATTGGAAAGCGCATGTTGACTAGCGGACAGCTCCAATAAAGCTGTTCGAATGATGGGAATGCACATTTCTCCTGCCAATGCCACCCTCGGAGCGACGATTACGGAGGTGAAACTGCGGGATCTCAGTGAATCCGAATGGTGTGAAATCGAGGAGGCGTTCCACGAGCATGGAGTGTTGACATTTCCTGGTCAGCACCTGACCGAAGACGAGCAAGTCGCATTCGCTCGACGATTCGGCGAACTCGAACACGTTTCGGTGCCCATTAGCAATCAACGTCGAGACGGGTCGGTCTTAAAGGACGATGAGCATCGCTATTGGATATTGCGTGGCAACGAACGGTGGCATCACGATAGCTCGTTCATGCCGTTGGCGGCGAAGGCCTCGTGTCTGACTGCTGTAACGGTTCCTTCTTGGGGTGGGCAAACGGAGTGGGCGGATGCACGTGCCGGTTACGACGCACTTGATGTCGAAACGAGACGCCTACTGAGTGGACTGTGCGCACGACACTCCAACTACTGGTCGCACGAAGAGCTGGGTCAACCTACACATACCGGTGAAGGTTATGGCTTTCACACCCTTGGCGCACCATTACGGCCGCTCGTAAAGATTCATCCGGTAACTGGCCGCAAGGCTGTTTACTCCGGTCGACACGCATATGGGATTGAAGGGTTCGATCCCAATACATCCAAGTACTTCTTGCTTGGGCTAATTGACTCCATTGCTAAGCGACGGCGTGTCTGGGGCATTGATTGGAAACCAGGCGACTTTGCGATATTCGACAACCGCTGCATCATGCACCGAGTGCAGCCCTATGACTACTCAGAGCCGAGGGTTATGCGACACACCCGTGTAGCTGGAGATCCACTCACCGAGCTCGCACCGACTGTCCGAGACGAACGAGCTGACGATTACAAGCCAAGTCCGCTAGCAACCAAACCAGATCAGATCTCTCTGTACTGAGACACCATGCTCGTCATGGGCGGCGTGTCTGAGGAGTTGACGAGTCAATAAAATTCGTCTCTCGCTGTCAATCGCTTTTCTCCCATGTCTTTGCAAGAATTTCGCTTAGAAGCCCGTAGCTGGCTTGAGGAAAACTGTCCTCCCACGATGCGTACCGCCGGCAGTTACACCAGCGGTGGACGCAAGGCTGTCTACTCCAATCCCGAATCGAAACTGTGGCTCGATCGAATGGCGGAACGTGGTTGGACTGCGCCAACGTGGCCAAAGGAGTACAGCGGCGGCGGGTTGACCAAGGATGAAGAGCGAGTTCTAGCTGACGAAATGGCTCGCATCAACGCCTGTGCTCCATTGTCCGGCCACGGATTGACCATGATCGGTCCGGCGATTCTTGAATTCGGGTCTCCTGAACAATGCCTAGAGCATCTGCCACGTATAGTGCGAGGCGACATCAGGTGGTGTCAGGGCTATAGCGAACCCGGTGCAGGATCGGACTTGGCCGGACTTCAGTGTCGAGCAGATTCAGATGGCGACTTCTACGTCATCAACGGATCGAAAATTTGGACTTCGGGTGCGGATCAGGCTGACTGGATCTTCTGTCTGGTGCGAACCGACTTCGATGCTCCCAAGCACGAGGGTATTTCCTTTGTGGTCTTCGATATGGAAACTCCAGGTGTTCAGGTCTCTCCAATCGAATTGATCAGTGGATCGTCGGAGTTTTGCGAGACGCACTTCGACAATGTGCGGGTGCCGAAGCGCAATCTGATCGGAAATCCGGGAGAAGGGTGGACAGTAGGCAAACGATTGCTTCAGTACGAGCGAAGCTCGATCGGAGGGAGAGGCAATACTAGACAGCGAGTGAAGACGCTGGACGAGTCTGTGAAAGACTACGCAGGAGAGCACAACGGCAAGATTGCCGACGATACGTTGCGTGATCGAGTCACTCGCGTGTTGCAAGATGATGCGGCGTACCAGCTGACGATTCGTCGATCCTATGAGGAAGCACAGAGTTCTCAAGCTCCGAGTTTCTTGTCCTCTTTCTTTAAGTACTTCGGAACTGAGCAGAACATGAAGCGTCAGGACTTGCTGGTTGATGCGATGGGTACGAAGGGACTCGGCTGGAATGGCGCAGGATTCACACGAGGCGAGATCGGAAGCACTCGCGGATGGTTGCGATCAAAGGCCAACTCGATCGAAGGTGGATCGTCCGAGATTCAGCTGAACATCATCGCCAAGCGAGTGTTAGGTCTTCCGGATTGACTCCTAATCTGCGGGTCTAGTCGTCGTTTTCCGGCTGGAAGACGAAGACATCGCTATTCGTCGTAAATGTGTTCCACGTCTCGGTCGGTTTCGTCTGCTCCGCATCCTCAAACTCGCGACCTAGTAGCCAAACGGTGTGGATTTTGGCTGGAGTGCCCGGAACAATCCTGCCTGCGAAAGTCGAGATAGAGTGCAGGTTTCGCTCGGCTGTCTCGAAACTGACAATGAACGAGACGAGGTTGTCGTTTCTCACACCTGTGACGGAGTACTCCTTCTCGCGAGCCGCTCGTCCCTTGGCCGATACGAACTTTCCCCGTATCGAGCCTTCCGAGTCAAAAGTGATCTCCAGTCGCGATCCGTTCTGATTGATCCAACTACCAACTAGCTTCAAGTTTCTGCCTCGAGAAGATTCTTGATCGGGTTATTTTGACCTACCCATCTACAATCAGAGACTCATTCGAATCTTGGAGACGGACGGAATGCGACCGCACAAATGGACCAATTACTGCTATTGTCAAACTTTAGCATTGCTGATATTGTGGAGCGGGGTCACCAACGCTGAAGACGACGACTCATCCGAGGAATTGCTGTACCACGATGCCCACTACCACCCAACCAATTACATCCAGGAAGGAGTAACGCTAGGGGAAACCCTGTCGTTGGTTGGAGACAAAGTTGGACGGTTCGCAGTGATGGCCATCCCGTTGCAACAGAAGTGGGACTACTTCGTTTCTCAAGAACGCGACCCCAACTACTATCTCCGCTCGGCCGCATCGCTGTACTACTACTCGTTCGTCGATGCAGTCTTGGCTACGCAATACATGGATCTCTCCGAAGAGGAGAAGCAGCGCATCGATCCGATGATCACTGGCTTCAATCCGACCGACATGTATGCACGGGATCACATCGAAAGGGTATTGAAGACGTTCCCTGGAGTCTTCTCAGGAATTGGCGAGTTCAGCGTTCACAAGGAGTTCGTGTCGGCAAAGGTTGCCGGTCATGCGGCGAGTCTGCACAACAAGGCATTGGACGGCATCTTCGAGATCGTCGCGGAAACAGGTCTGGTCTCGATCATTCACTGCGACATCGACAATGTCCGACCGGGCGAGCATTTTCCGGATCACTACGAGGATCTAAAGGACCTCTTGCGGAGACATCCCGGGGCCACCATCATTTGGGCGCACACGGGACTGGGGCGCTACGTGAAACCCAGCGAACAGCATGTGGAGTTGATCGACGCACTTCTGAGCGACGAGGACTTCAGCCACGTGTACACCGATATTTCGTGGGATCTGGTCAACGAATACATGGTTGCCGACGAGTCCACGATCGAAGAGTGGACTGCGTTGTTCAACAAGCATCCGACCCGGTTCCTATTTGGTTCGGACTCGGTTGCTCCGAGTAGCTGGGAAGGCTACAACAAGTCGTACGAGATCATGCAGCCAATCTGGGAGAAGCTGACTGACGACACAATGCATCGTCTGACTCGGGGGAACTACGAAGCGCTTTTCGACGCTGCAATTCCGCGAGTTCGCGCATGGGAACGTGCAGCTCTAGCGGGCGAATAAAGGCAGTGAGGCGATAGATAGAGAGAGGTTTGGCGGCCAGAACAGTTAACTCGTCGCAATGCGCTAAGCGGCAACGCGTTTTACGACCGACGCATTCGCAACTTTCTTGACGTTTAGCCGAACCGGCATGCGTTCAGCGAGCTTTTCGATGTGAGTGACGATTCCAACCATGCGGCCCTTGGATCCCATTTCCTCGATTGCCGCTGCTACAACATCAAGCGATTCGTCATCGAGTGTCCCAAAACCCTCGTCGAGGAACAGCGATTCGAGACTGACTCCAGAGTTCGCACCCATCTCGGCAACGTTTTCCGATAAGGAAAGTGCGAGTGCCAGCGATGCGAGAAACGTCTCCCCGCCAGAAAGGGTCTTGACGGATCGAGATGCATCGGCATTGGCGTGGTCGATGATGTTCAGTCCGAAGTTGTCGTCCGTTACCAGCGAGTATTGATCCGACGACATCTCTTTGAGTCGATCGCTAGCGTCGACGGCGAGCCTGTCGAAAGCACTGTTGAGCAACCATCGTTCAAACCGATTGGACCTCAAGTGGTCAGTCAAAGCAGATGCCACTTTCTGCTTGCGGTCGAGTTGCGATTTTTTCCGTTTCAAAGAGTTCTTCTGTTTGAGGTCTTTGGTTTCTGATGTGAGGCGAGCTCTCGTCTCGCCAATTTCAGCTCCGAGGTGTTGACCCGGATCTTCTTCGTCGAACTCGACCTCGTGTTCGTCGAATTCGCTCTCCAATGCTCCGATCAATGCTCTTAGCTGGTGCTTCAGTTCTTCTTCGGCTTCTATGACTTCAACTTGCTCGGCTTGAACTGATGCAGATTCCTTCTTGGCCCACTTTGAGAGCTTGTTCCACGATGACTCAAGATCGTTCTCCTCTCTCGGAGGAGGATTTCGAACGGCGCAATGGCTTCGAGCGGACTCGAACTCGTTCCACGCTTCCGACAGGTTCTCCTGCAGTTCTTGCAGGCGAGACTCTGATCGCTCGATGGCTTTGTTGTATTTGCGTACTTCGTCCAGTGCGGCTTTGTGTTCTTTCTCTGCGACCCCGATCTTCTTCAGCGTCGACTCGATTACATCTAGCTTCGGTACTCCTTTAGTCTTCTTCTTAAGCTGGCCGAGTCGTTCTTGCCGCTGTTGTTGCTGGGCAGTCATCTTCGTAAGTTCAGCTTCCTGTTTTCGGTGCTTCGACTCCGCATTCTTCAGGACCTTCTTTGCGTCTGCCACCTTCGACTCACACTCGCTGACGTGGGAGTGTTTGTGTAGTGCAGGCATATCGGTCACGATTTGATCGCAGACGGGACAGTGCTCACCGAGTTCGAGGTTGCTTCGAAGTTTGCTGGCGAGGTCGCTGCGTTCGGCCTCTTTAAGCAGTTCCTGTGCGTGACTGACTTGCTCTTCGGCCCGACTGACACTTTCCTTCGATTCTTCGGTACGTTCCTCAGAGCCCTCAAGTTCCTTCTTGAATTTGTCGATCTCTAGTTCAAGGTCTGACACTTCTAGCGTTTCGCGACGTCCAATCTCGAGATCAGCCTTGTCGCCGAGTTGGTCGAGCAGTTGGCCAGCCTTTTCACTGCGCTTCTGTGCGCTTCGTTGAGTCTCGACGGCTTCTTTTCGATCACTCTCGGCTTGATCAACCTCCTTGGATAGTTTCGTCGCTTCCGTCGGTACTGTGATGCCCTTGAGCGTCTCGATCATTTCTTCCAACGACTCGGTTTCATCCTGGTGCTGCTGAACTTTTGCAGTGAGCGACGCCTTCTCCTTGGTCTTTTCCCTCGTTGTCTTGTCGAGCTCACTCAGTTGATCAAGTCGGGACTTCAGTTGTTCGACGGAGTTCTTGGATACATCCGCCAAGTTATTGAGAACACTGTTTGTGTGGTGGAGGTCGGCCTGCAATTCATCGGACCGACTCTTTGCCAGTTCGCGAATCTTGTCGTAGAGCTGGACACCGATCAGGTCTTTGATCAATTGCTGACGAATCGCCGGTTGCGCATCCAGAAAAGCCGCGAACTCCCCTTGTGGAATGGTCACGCACTTCTTGAACTGGTCCGAACTAAGACCGATGATTTCTGTGACTTGCCCGACTAGGTCAGCGGCGTGTTCGGAGACTACGGCTTCCCAGTCATCTGAACTACCGTTGATGGAACGTTCCAGAGAACCAGTGTTCCGCAGGATGTTCCCGTCTTTGTTGATTCTCAGTGTTCGAGTCACTCGATACAACTGATCGTTTGCGTAGAAGTCAAGAGCCACATCGGTTTGTCTCATCCCCTCGCTGATCGCATCCTTGACGGTTCTGTCGCCGAGTCTTGGTATGCGCCCATACAGTGCAAAGATCATTGCGTCCAGAATGCTGGATTTGCCGGATCCCGTGGGTCCGGTGAGTGCTAGCAAATCGGTTTCTTGAAAGTCGATTTCCGTCAAGTCGCGAAACGACGTGAATCCTTCGATAGTTAAGTGTTTAGGTCTCAAGACTTTCCTCTAGTAATTCTGCAAACAGCTTTTCGACGTCTTCATTCAGTTTGTCGTCTTCGCTTGCTTTGGAGAGATACTCGTGGAACAACACCTGCGGAGCTCGATTGGTGTCAATAGGCACCTTCTCAACTGTTCGTTCCTCAGTGCCCAATATTCGAACGTCCAGCACGCCCTCGACCCGTTCTCGCACTTCGTCAGCGAGGCCATGTCGCGGTTTCTCGTTGAGGGTTACCAGCAGGTAGACATCATCCAGTCCCTTGGTGGACTCTTCGAGATCGTCCAGCCTGCAGGTCACTTGGACGAGCTTCTTACCCGACTGGAGAGGAATGAACGACACCTCTGCGGGTTTTCCGGGTGAGGCTTCCACGATGTTGACGCCCTTTACATCGGTCGTCTCGCCGAAGTCCATCTGCAGGGGCGAACCGCAATAGTGAACCGGCACATTGCCTTTCACTTCTTGAGCACGATGCACGTGACCGAGCGCAACGTACTGAAGAGCCGCAGGGAGAGAGTCACATGAAATGCAGTAATCCAGTCCAGTGTGGGCGGATCGCTCGCCGCCGCCTAGTCTGACGACGGGAGTCATGGCATGGGCCATGCACAGATTTACGGTGTCGGACTGCATGTCGGCGCACAACAACTCGATGAGATTGGCCATGCCCGTTGCGTAATCAAGCTCGCTTCGACTCCTTCGATTTCCGTCAAGTATCGAAAGATTCTTCATCACCGTGTGCGATACGAAGGGAAGAAGGGCGATTTTTGCGGCTTCAGACCTCGATTCGCTCTCTAGCGTGACCACGCCTCCTTCATCGGGCAAGGAAGGCTGCGAAAGAACGGTCACATTGGCGATCTCCAATAGCGGCGTGACTGCCGTGAAACGCTTGGCGTTGTCGTGATTTCCGGCGATTACGACAACTGGTCGGTCCTTGGCCATTCGCATGAGTGTCTCGTAGGCGATTTTTTCGGATTCTGGATTCGGTGCTTTCGTCTCGTAGACATCGCCTCCGACCAGCACGGCATCGACTTCATGGTCATCGGCGATCGTTGCGATCTCATTGAGTACGGCACGATGTTCGTCATCGCGACTGCGTCCGCGAATTTGCTTGCCGATGTGCCAATCGGATGTGTGTAGAAACTTCACTTATGTCCCTGTTAGTTAGTCTGTATGAGCGTTGGAGTCCGTGCAAACAAGATCAATTGGACCGCTCGGGTTAATGGTGCCGCAAGTGCCGAAAACCGCTTGCAAGCGTAGGTTTAGTCGATCAGAGTGAATGAGTATAGCAAGAACGCCCGCAATGTTCGGAGGGAATTAGTTTCGGCCGACCCGTAGAAAAGCGAGAGTTCTCAGTGAGTCGGATGGAGCCGGGCAAAACTGCCTGTGGAGCCTCCGAGACAGGTGCAAACTCGTGCTGAATGAACCAATTGTCGATGTCGGCGCTTATAAACTTTGCAGAGAGTCTAAGTACGAGCATCCGATGCGAGGCCTGCTCCTCAGACGCTAGCTTTTGCCCGATTCGTCGAACTCTCGCGAGTCCGTTTTCTCACTGCCTGCAGGAATATGGGAAATCTGGGCTAACATCTAAGAACGTCAGTTTCTTATCAACTACATCCCCGTGAAAACGCAACGCCTTCGCAGAGCGGTTCCCTACATTATTGGAGCTGCGCTCTTATGTATCTATCGGTGTTTGAACGTCTGATTCGACCTGGAACAGCTGCGGATCGTGAGTCTTGTCCGTTCGAAACTCGCTGCACATGAGCCAGGACGCGTAGTTGTCGAAGTATCGAGTGGACACGCCCCTGTGACGACGGTTGCAGATGCTCTTCATCGCCTCGTGCCGATTGTTGACGGTGTTGAGGTGGAAGCTGCCCCGCTTCCATTCGCCGCGACGCTGGTTCAGCGACTCGTGATGGTGTCCGAGTTTCCGATTGGCAGCCCGGTAGCTGGGATGCCCGTCCGTCACGAGCACGCAGTCCCGATTCAGCCACGCTCTCATCGAGAGTCGCACGGCGTCCTCCTCCGTGGTCGGCAGCAGCCAGGCACGGGTGCCTCCCCCTCGGGCCACGGCGGTCAGCACGGGAAGCTGCACCGCGTCGTCGGCCTCCGAAGGACGCTTCCCGACCCCGCGCTTCCGAGGCTTTCTGCGCTCGCTCAGAGCTCGTTCCCCCTTGCAGCTTTCACGAAAGTAGGTCTCGTCCATCTCGACGACCCCGTTCAGCTTGTCGGATCCGTCGAGATTCGACAGAAAGCGATGACGCCACAGAAACGCCGTCCGGTAGCTGATTCCGCACCGCTTCGCGGCCTCGTGCAACGGCAGACGATCGCGCAGGCACTGCTCGTAGAGCTTCCACTTCCCTCGAAGACGCATGTTCTTCAGGTTGGAGCCGGTGAGGGCGTTGAAGGTGCGACCGCAGCCTTCCGAGCGGCATCGGAAGCGAATCAGGCCGGCTCTCTTGCCGTTGCGCACGACGCCTTTCGATCCGCAGTGAATGCAGACGCGGGCTTCGTCAAGCTCGGCTTCGCGGGATCGAAGCGCTTCGGGAACCGACCCCTCGTCCTCTCTCGCCACTTCCCGAAGACGCGCTTTCTGGGACTCCGTCAGCCGGTCGTACTGGCTCAGCCAGGTTGAGAATTCCTTGCGATTCATTTTTCATCGTCAAATCAGCTAGTTGTCGTGTATTCTAACAAATTGTTAGGCCAGTTACACCCGGTGCTACATAAGAGCGCTGGAGCTGTTATCGGGTGTGTGGCAACCGTCGTTGTCCTCAGTTCCCTCAACGGCTTCTGGTCCGGGTCTGATCAAGCTATCCAATCGGAAGAAAATTCTGACGGAGTCTCTGATACTGCCCAAGAAACACCGTTGCCAGCAGGGTCTTCGTCCCCTGAGTCACCAACACTCGAAGCGATTTTCCAACAGGAAAGCAGGTTTCTCCAATTGACCGACTTGTACGCTCTAATCGAACAAGGAGACGTAGAACAGTTGCTAGGTTTGGCCCGCCAAGCGTCTAGTCTTGGCTCGGTTAGCGACCGGGTTCTCGTTCAAGAAAACGTTTTTCGAAGACTAGCGGAAGTCGACCTAGTTCGCGCCCTCGAGCTCGTGAGCGAGTTTTCGGATCAAGACGACGAACACATGATCCGATCCATATTCAATGAATGGTTCCAATCGGATCTGGCCGCGGCTGTTTCCCACGCCAAGACATTGCCAATCGGATCGAGAGTGCTCTTTGTGCACGAGCTCATGCAAAGCAGTTTCAACCTGACCGAGGATGTCGAACGTGAAATAGCAATGGAACTTGGAGTTGCTAGACACTACGAGACGTGGATTGTTGCACGCAGAGAACTTGCGTACATAGACGATCCGGAGACCTATTGGTACTCGATTGCTGACGATGCAAAGATGGATCTTTGGGGGACGCCTTGGCTCGAACTTCAACGAGTAGGTGAGTCCTGGATTAGACGAGAGGGAATCAACGTCATTCCCAGAGTTGCTGCGTCCTTGAATGACGTAGGATTGCGTGATCGCGTCGTGACTCACCTTCTGAAGGACTCGATCGGACTTGATCCGGAAGGCGTGCTTGAACTTGCTCGCACTATGCCCGGAATCGACAACGAAGGGGCGGTTCTTGGCGTTCTCGCGTCGTGGTCGGGATTGTCTCCCGAGGGCGCGTTCGAAGTTGCTTCCCGACACCACAAGAGCGGAATCAGACGAAGACATCAGCGATTCGTCATAAACGCGTTGGTGCACAATGATCCGGCAGTACTTTTTGAGGGGCTAGACGGAGTTCCCGAGGAACACCGAATCTGGGGCCAGCGACAAGCACTCGAGCGTCTCGCTCGTCGAGATCCTGACAAGACATCGGATTTCCTTTCGAAGGTGGACGATACCAAGACGAAACTCGAAGTCGCCCGTCAAACTGTCTGAGAGTTGGTCGAGACAGGATGTCCAAGCTGCGTTGGATTGGATTCTCTCAGATTCAGAGTTGGAATCCGACCTGCAAACCCTCGGAAGGGCGTTGCAGGAGTTAGCACGTAGCGATCCTGAACGAGCTCTACAAATCGCTCTCGAAGACTCTGTCTCCTCAAGCTCAGTTGGCCCGGAGACATTTGTGCTAGCTACATTGGCGGAAGTGGACATAGACAAAAGCAATATCCATTTTTGCCCAGTTTGCGCGATGGCGCCAAGCCGCTGAGCCACAAGTTCATTGGCATACTACCTGCTGCAGAGCAACGATACCGAAAGGGCATTGGAGTTTGGAGACAGCATTCCAGAATCGTATCGCCAAGATTACTTTATCTTCCTATTTCGCCAATGGTGTGATTCCAATTACCAAGCCATTCTGCGGCAACTCGATCAATTCAACTCAGACGAATATCAGGTACTACGCGGCATCGGTGCTCAAGCGGGAACATCAACGCCGAGCAATTCTGACTGACACGGAGTTGCGCCCTGTCGAATTGATTCTTGAAAGCATGAGAGCATCGAAGGGGATTACTTCTCGCCAAATCGGACTGGCATCCATATCACCGCACTCCTTTCTTCGAGAACAAGGCCACTAAGAAGTCCCTCGTTACGCCTTTCTCGAACCTATGACTCCAAGAGAGGGGTGTGCTACCTAGCGAATGGTCTTCAAGGAAGACTCGGGGGGCAGGGTGATTGAACAATTCTGTCGAGACCTACAGTCTGATCAAAGTCAAGATTTAAATCTCAGTTCGTAGTCGCGTCATGCTCACGACGTTACAGCGTGCCAAAGCACCGTCCCCAGTTGTGACCATACCAAAGGGCCGGCAAAAAGACAGACAGCAATTGATTATCTCTTGGGCGTTGATGGCTATTGACATTACTGAACTCCTCTCCTCGCTTCCATGTCTTGACAACCGTTCAACGAATCCGAGGTAAAGGTCAATGTTTCATGGCACTAAATTGTCCACGTCCTGAAATGTGTTACTCCGATTATCTACGGGGGATTGTTGGAGAGGTCTACTACATTCCCGATATACCAAGAAACGAGTACGGCATAAGGGCCGCCCTGCTGATCTGCGTATCTGTAATTCCGTCGATACTCATTGCTCTCAGAGGATCGTTTCGACCGTGCTCAAGTCTTTGTCCAATAGAAATCCATGACGTTGATTCTCGTAATCGAGCACCTTTGCCGCGTAATACCTTAGTTCGTCCGACTTGATGTGATTGAGTTGATCCAAGAGTCCACGATGGTCGGATTGTCTCCACTGACCGAACAGATAGATGAAGTAGTCCTTGCGATAGGATTCGGGAAGATTGCTACCAAACTCCAATGCTCTGTCGGTATGGCCGCGTAGCAGGAGGTAGAAGCCTATGAACTTGTGGCTTAGGGGACGCGCACCTTCTCGCAAATTGGGTAGCATGGCGATTGCATCGTCAATGTCTGCCTCAACAACGCCGACCAGCACAAAGGTCTCCGCTCCCTCTGCGTTCGAGTCGACGGGCTGATCGAGTGCTATCTGAAGAGCCAGTTCAGGATCGATCTTTGCCAACGCCTGTAGCGCAGGACCAAGAGTTGGAGTGTGCGATGCCAATTCCGCATCGGAGAGTATCCAGTCCAGTGCGGCGTCGACATCGATACTCGACCACTCTTGAGACAGCTTTCGAGCTATATCTAGTCTAGTCTCTGCGTCGTCTACTTCTGACAGGAATTCCGCTGTTATTTGCGGGTCGCGTTGAACAAGGTCCCAGAGCGCTTGTCGGAGGGCACGATTTCGCAGATCCTCCGGAATACTCGCGAGTTGGCTGAGCAACGTTGTGGGGTCTGAGCGTGCCCACACATCGACGACCAGTTGCTCCTGAACCCGCCTCCTTTGGCTCTCTAGGTGGCTGGAGGCATTTTGGAATGCTTCATCTGGAGAGATTCGTGTCCATTCAGTTAGAACACCCTGAACAGCTCGTGCATTGTCGATGCCGGGCAGGTTTGCAGCAAGTTCGACTACGGCACTCGGATCGAGCCTGACAGAGGCAATCAGTATGTTGTTCACGATGCCGCCCTGAATTTCTGTTCCGTCCAAAGACGCAGAAATTTCCGATATGACTCCGATTCCCTCTTCGATGACCCAGGACTGAGCTATTCGTTCAATTTGATCCCAAGACGTTCCTTGTGGATCAGCTCTAGCGGCGGTTGCGATCGACTGCCACTCTGTCTTCGGATCGGCAATATAAGTGAATTCCAGACGCGCGGCAGCCCAGGCCCTGTGGTACCAAAAGACTTTGAGCTCCTCGGCTGTTGTACGCTCGAACTCCTCCGATGGGCTGAGTTGGCTTTGTACTAGCTCGTGCATGACAAGGACTCGGGTCTCTTTCGACAATGTCTTGGCGTGGGAAACCGCAGCCTCCAGATCGGAGTGGAACCATTCGTTGAATATGGCTCTGATCATGTGGTCGTCGTCTGGGTCCGATAGCTCGTTCACCAGTTCAAGTGCACGTATCGGGTCGATTCCCGATAGTCTTCGAAAGACGACTTCGTGGGCGAGAGTGCGTTCGCTTTCTGAATCGCGACGAGATGCTTGTCTAGCCAATCTCATCAGTTGTCGTTCGTCTGCTCGCTCGATTAGCTGGTGCAACTCAGCCAACCGAAGAAACTTGCTCTCGTGTTCGAATATTGCATCAAGAAGTGCGGACTCTTTGGCCAGAGACGCTCTGAACAAGGATGTCCCTCGAGCAAGGGCGTTAGTGGCTCTGTCTTCGCTCGTGGTTGAGTCGGAGAAGAAGACTGTGATACAGCTGTAGACAATGACGGTTGCCACACATCCGACAACCACACAGACGATGTAGGGGACAGCTCTGCGGGGGCCTTGCATTCTGGCTAGAGCTTAGAGAAGTGAGTTCTGACTCGTAGATGTTAGCCCAGATGCACAGTGATCAGTGGATAGACATAGCTCGACCATTTGCAGGTGTTCCACTCCTGGACTCAACCTGGTCGTCAACAAGATTGAAGCTTGTGTCGAAAAGCCATGGAACCTGAGTGATGAATTTGGTTCGACCGAGCACCGTGTCGCTGCCACAACCGAAAGCTCTGTCAACCGTTGCGATTTCCTTGCTGGGACTCCGGTATAGAGGGCACTGCTGGAAGCGTCACAGTCTCAAACATCCATGTGAAGGTAAACAACTCTTGATTGACCCTAGTACAGAGGTGGCTAGATGTGTCCCAGTCTCCCTTTTGTTGGGTGCATTGGCGAACCGATTTCTCGTACGCTTGAAGGATTTCCTTTGATAGCTCGAATACGTCGTCGAGAGTGCCTGCTTGATTGCCGTCTTCGTCCCTCAATGAGTCTACGACAACTCCAATATTCTGCCTGAGCCAAATCTTGAATCCTTCGAATCCGATTTGTGAAGCGATATCGCGATCTACCCAGGAGTCGAACATCCAAGTAAAGCCAATCAACTCTTGACCATCTTTGCTACAACGGTGGTTGGAGGTGTTCCAAGCACCGTTTCGATCCAAGCAATGTGTTACCCAGCCCTTGTAGATGCGATGGATCGTTCTTGCTGACGTGAGCACATCCCAATGGGTAGCGGCTCGGTCGCCCTTCTTGCCCTGAATCGAACTTACCAACGCGTCCGTGTTTTGTCCCAGCCAGTTCTTGAATCCGACTTGAGCAGTCTCCTTTGCTACCTGCTCTCTGGATTCAAGCTGCGTTTGAACTTCCTGGGAGGCGATTGATACCGAGAGAAAACACAGGACAACACTCAGAGTGGCGAGTTTCGACAATGGCCTGACATTCATGTCAATCCCCGGAAATAGGCAAGGGTATTGGTCGATTCTATATCGCATAATCGTCTCCGGACACCGTACTCGAATTGCATCAATCGGCGTTGGGACTGCGCACATTTCACTGGACAGTGTTTGCTTAAGGTATTCCTTCCTACAGACCGTATCGCTCCTCCGTCGGTTCCATCTCTGCGATCCGCTGCAGTTCCTCCCGCAAGAGAGAGGCTATTCGTAGAGGGATGTAGATCAGCAGGAAGTATGCGTCGATGTTGCCGGCGGTCTCCGACCTAGTCGCGAACCTGCATCGGTTCACAAGCTCCCGCTAGAGCTGACCGAACACGCTTTCCGCCGAGGCGTTGTCGGCACAGGTCCTCACCCGTCCCATGCTCATGGTCAGTCCGTGGCGCTCGAGGCACTCCCGGTAGGCCTTCTGGTGTACTTGCTGCCGTGGTCCGAGTGCAGCACGGACCGGTCCCCTCCAGACGATTGGAGATTTCTTAGACGATTACTGTTTCCGTTGTCACTCCTTGCGGACATTGAAGTAGCTTTGCTCGAGTACACTGTTGCTTCGCTCTGCAATGGCAGTGTTTTGGCGGCAGATTGCTGGCTTCACGCTATGCGATGAACGGCGAGAACCAAGGCGTCATCCAGGCAGTCGTGTTTGGATAGTCGGGGAGGTCGTCGGGCCAGTTCCGATCCCAATCTTCCAAGGCTTCTCGAAGGTCGCTTATGACGTCGAGCCCAAACCGTTGTGTCCACCTCGCCTCTAGTTCTCTCAGCAAGAACGGGTAAGAGTCGCGTGCACGGCGAGTCTTGGGCGTAGGGTAGACCAGTCTTGATTTGTCGGACGGTTTGCCTGGTTCCAACACGATGTCCATGTGTCGTTCGTGAAGCGACCTACCGTTGCCAGTCACACTGGTGAGCTTGCGTACGTCGGACAGAGGTTGCCCTTGGTCCGATAGATATTGAAAGACGAGCTCCGTGTGTCCTAGTCGACCGAGGTCTTCCATTTCGTAGTCGATTGCGATAGCTGTCAATGTCTGAGAGAGCAGGGCGGACAGTGGCATGTTGCTGATGTCCGTTGTTGACTCGCGGACCACGACTGGCCACTCTGTACCCCGTCCTGGAATACGCGGTGGACCTTTCTCCTTGGGTAGGTAATTGCCTCCGGTCAGTGCGTCGTCTCCCGGACCGTAGCCAGTGATGTAGTAGGGATACTGGAGTTCAGCGCCACGAACGATTGTTTGGAGCGAGGACCGTAGCTGATCGAACTGCTGTGAGAATTGGTCCTTCCACTTCCCCTCGATTTCAAGAATTCGTTGACGTCCGAGTTGCTTCATGCGTTCGCCTTCCTGCGTCAGCCGAACGGTGATGGATCGACGTTTTGCCGCACTACGCTCAATTTCAATCCATCCAAGTGACTGACAGTGCTGAACAATGACCTTTCGTGTTCGAGTGGATATCACCGACTTGCGATTGATGAGTCGTTGCTCCACACCCTTGCGGTCAAGAATGCACAGTAGATTCGACCACACAGGCAGGCTCGGAATTTCTTCATCTCGATCAGCGGTAGAGCTATAGTCCCTCGTGAACTTCACAATCGCATGGGATAGCAGTACTGAGAGTGGAGTGAAATCAAGCTCACATTTTGGCGGCTGATCGGCCATGCCAAGTTCCGAGGCGTATTCCAGAGAACGACCGAATTGCTTGGCCTGTGGAACGTCCATGGAAACTGTCAAGAAGGAATCGCTACCGTGTTCTGCCGACTCTTCCACGGGAAGTTTGAAGCGATCAGCGAGATAGAGAACAAGCAGCCGGTCAGCGACACCTTTGTCGTCGTTGGAGAAGGAGAAATTGAAGCTGACCTGATCGTTGTCTTGCTCGAACGAACTTGCTGATTGATCCGATTCCTGAGTGAAACGCACTCCCGGAAGCGCAGCCAGTGTGTGCTCGAGCTTGCGCTGCCATGTGTCCATAGCAACCTACTGCGCTTTAGCTTCCCGAGTGGGGTAGAACCACAGCACTAACCATCCGGTAACGAATGGGATTACTCGTTCGGCAAAGTCGCCGACGGTGTTGGGTAGCGAGTAGAAGAGAACCGTGAGCAGAAACCCTGCGGCCATGGCTATGGGCACTGCACGTTCATGAATGCGCCTCTTCAGACACCGCTGTATAACCAAAGGTCCGAATGTCGCACCAAGCGCGTTCCAGGCGAACAAGACTCTGCTGAAGATACTCTCGGGTAGCAGTAAAGCGAGCCCAACGGCTACGATTCCTATTCCAACAACCCACAACCGAGAGTTGGACCGCTTGAGATCGTGGGAGGCGACCCCAGCTGCGACAAGCAATTGACTGTCGGCAGTTGACATGACCGCCGAGAGAACTGCCACTACGAGTATCGCACTCACGATTGCCGGAAGGAGTTGCTCCGACAAGTCGAAGAACAGTCTCTCGGGATGCGCTACTTCAGACATCAAGACATGTCCGGCGAGTCCGCATATGAACATCCCGCCAAGAACTACTACGAACCACGCGAGTGCGACGATTCGTGCGCGGGAGAGAGCAGCGTCGTCTCCTAAAGCCATCATTCGGTTCAACATGTGCGGTTGGCCGAGAGGACCGAAGCCAATTGAAACCATGCCAATGAAGAATCCGATGGCCATCCAGCCTGCATTCCCTGCGGTTAGGTTCAAATGCTGGTCATCGAGTGCTGCGAATATCGGACCAAACCCACCGAGTTCCACTAGAACGACGATCGGCAAAATGAGCGATGCAATCAACATCACGACCGCTTGCAATGCGTCGGTCAGGCTGACGGCCCAGAACCCACCGAGGCACGTATAGACCAGAATGATTGCGGCTCCTGCAACGATCGCCACTTCAGTCGGAATGTTCATCGAAGATGAAAGAGCGGACCCAGCACCATCGAATTGGGCGGCTACGTAGAAAGAGAAACAAAAGACGATGGCAACGCTCGACACGACAATCGCCATCTTGCGGGTGCGATTTCCCATTCCACCCACCAAGAAGTCGGTTAGTGTGACGTGTTTGTTCTGCTGAGCGGAATTCCGCAGCCGGGGAGCAATGAAGAACCACGCCACGATGTGTCCGGTTATGGTCCCAGGAAGTAGCCAAATGGCTGACAGGCCTTGCGTGTAGGCAATTCCGGTAACGCCGAGAATGGACCAAGCGGACGAAGCTCCTGCCGCATACGAGAGACTGGCAACCAATCCGCCCATGCGTCTGCCGCCGATCAGGAAGTCCTCGTGCGTTTCGCTCCTTTGCTTCGCCCAGAGACCGATTCCAACGAGCAAGAGCTGGTAACCAACAAGAACAGCGATCAGCATGGTGGTCCTAATGCAACGGGATAGCCAACGACGGAGCAAGCATTATGAACGTAGCTGGATTCGAAGACTTCGATAGCTTGACTTCTAGGACAAGTCTTCGTGTGCTCGATGATGCAATCGAATCCAGCGACCGTGGGAGAATCACCCAGACGCACGGCACCGGAACTTAGGTAGTTGCTAGGCTGTATAGCCGTTGGACGTTCTCGCTCGTGATCTTGCGACGATGATCTTCCGGTATTCCTTCGAACACTTCATCCAAGACATCCAATGAACACGGCCATGTCGAGTCCGTGTGAGGATAGTCCGAGCCCCACATGAGATTGTCGAGTCCGATGAACTCCCTGGTTGCGAGCGCGGGTCGATCATCTTCGATCGTTGCGTAGAACTGACGCTTCCAAACTTCGTGTGGAGGGGTTCCGGTGAACGAGTCGGTTCGATTGCGCCACTCACGTTGCAAGCCTTGATCAACTCGGTCAAGCCAGTGAGCTATCCATCCAGCATTGAACTCGGCGACCACGATCTTGAGTCTCGGATGTCGTTCACAAACTCCTCGGCACATGAACTCGACGATGGTTCGCTGAATAGTCGACTGAGTTGCCGCGTAATCGGCGATTCCGTCCGGTCGAGCTCTGCGGACCCGAAATTCGCGTGGTACGTAAGAGTGACACCCAACGTGCATCGAGAGCGGAAAATCCGCTTCTTCCGCAAGCGACCAGATCGGTTCGTAGATCTCGTCAAAGTAAGGATGCTCTGCTGGCGACGTGCATGGAATCATTCCACCACGAAAGCCCAGCTTGATGACTCGTTGGAGCTCTTCTGTGGCTGCTCCGATGTCTTGGACGGGAATTGCCGCGATACCGAACAGTCTTCCGGCACTGGCCGAAGTGTAGTCCCAGAGCCAATCGTTGTAGTTGCGTTGCAGAGCGACCAGCAGTTCGACGTTCTTCATGCCGAACATTCCAAAGTAGCCCGGGTACAAGAACTCAGCGGCTATTCCGTCGATGTCCTGATCTTCGTATCGATGCGCACCGTCGACAAGTCCCTTGCGCATGCCGGCGTAGCCCTTATTGAACAAGGCAATCAACTCGGGGTCGGCCATGTGCGCAACATCGGGTTTACGACCCTTCTTGCGGTTCAACGGTTCGTTGCGAGCGAGGCGTGTTGCCGCCATGCCCATTTGCGCGACGCTCGGACCACGCATGCCATGGGCGGGTATGACGATCGCGTCGACACGATCATCCAAGTCCATTACTCGAGGTGCCTCGTCCCCGAATCGATCAGCTAGGCCGGTGAAGACCTCCCGACCTTCGACTACATGGGAATCCGCTGAAATCGGTTTCCAAGACATGGGCTATTCGGAGGTGGTGCTGACTCCAGCATCGGGAGATGCTTGTCCAGATGGGTCGGATGAACCCAATCCGGTGTTGTATGGATCCACTCCTTGAAAGCTCGTGCTGAGCCAGTCCTGGTAGAAGGCGTCGCGGTACTCGAACTCCTTGTCGAAATTGCATTGGAAGGAACGCATGTGAGTGCCGGCAACGCGGGTGTTCATGCAGCTCACGCCAGTGGCCTCCGAGCCGTATCGTTCGATCAGCGCGTCCACGATGTCTTGCACCTTGGGCTTCACTCGCTCGGGGACCTGAGCCATCAGTTCCTTGAATGTCTCCTTCATGCCGGCATTGGATCGGGGGGATGCCGCACAACCAAACCAACCGATACCCAGAATCACGTCTCGTTCGATCCCACCCAATCCGTTGACGTAGATCACGCCGAGCCTGTACTGAGCTCCCTTGAATCCACGTTTGGCGGATGCGAGCAGGTAGGGAAAAGCCTTCTCGTACTGTTTCGTTCGATAGTAGTAAGAGCCGAGATTGTTGACTCGATAGAAGTCGTTGATCGAGAACGCATTCTCAATCTCCTCTCGTACTTCGGTTGTGACGAGGTCCTCCATGGTTGAGACTTCCGTCAGTCCGGTCCGCACGACGGCTCGACCTTCCGCCCCTTCCGGAACTTCAATGGAATCGACATCCACATCATCGATTTCCTCATCCGCCTGGACAGAGAAGGCAAAGCACGCCACAATGGCTAGGAGTATCGCACTGAACTTCTTCACGAGTCTGGTTACCTCAGCTTGGTTTGGCGGTTGTTCGATCGAACCAGTCGCCGAGTCCAAATTTTAAGTCAGGATACGCTTTGATCGACCAGTTAGATTCGAGATTCAGCACTTTTCTTTTTCAACGGAAGCGCATCGTGTTGGGGTGGTCGGATGCTAGTCGCCCGACGTTCCACGGCGTTCCCGCGTTGTCCGCTTCGCTGGCGTTTCAGCGGAGGTTTGGCATTCGGTTATTAGCTGGACTGATGCCCTCGACTGATTAACAACTAACCTATCACGCAAACACCACTCAGAACTGCGTTACTGCGTGGTAGCACCCTCGCTCTCTTCCTCCAACGACGACGAAGTAATCCTCTCAAAGAGTTCCAGATTGCTTTGGTCGGCTTCCGAGTCAGTGAGTCCTGCCCGGTAGTCGTTTGCGATCTGGAGGGCTTCGTCGTGGTTTCCAACAGACACTAGTGCTGAAACGTAGCGAGCCGCTATATAGGGATCCACACTGTCAAGATTGAACGCTCGTTTTCCATACTCGGCTGCCAACTCGAGGTGCTCCGGATTATCCGAACCACTCAGCTCTCCCGAAGCCCACTGGTAATGCGCTGCGGTCGCATTTTCTCCCCAAGCCTCAATTCGTTGCTTGTAGAGTTCATAGACACCGCCCCAGTCTCCTTTCGCCTTGAGAAAATCGGGCTCCCAGGAGTACTTCATTCGTTCTGGGAGAAGGTTGCTGTCGGGATAGCGGTTTCGTTCATGGTCCACCGCATTCTTCAACGGGTAGGTCTCCAGCGCATCGATGTAGTCGGTAAATGTCTCATCGCCGGCCCGAGCAGCACTTGCCACCGCACCTAATGTCGCGTTGAGTGTTAGTTGCGCCATTGCTGACTCCGAAGTCACAGCGAGAAACTCGTCGTAGTTGTCGAGCACGAACTCGACGAGTTCGTCACCTCGAGAAGATTTCTCGTGAAAGTACATGACCAGTTGTGCATCGGTTTCATTGATCAGTTCCGAATAGGGCCTACTCGCAAAGTACTCGTCCGCGATTTTCTTGTACTTGGCTCCCTCATCGAAGAATGCTCTGACGCTCTGATAATCTTGGTTGTCGATCTCTCGGAACGCCAGTTCGACTATCGCATCCTTCAAGTATTGCTGAACGAACTCGGTCGAACGCTCGCCCTCCTCGTACCGAGCCTGCATGTCTGCAAAAGTGGATTGAGACTCTCCGAGCAAGCGACTGATCATCGATATGAACTGACTCGGCGAAGCTCCTCCCACGGCACGACCCTTTTCATTCCCTTCGCTATCCAGAATGAGATAGGTTGGAACAACTCCGATCTTGTACCGAGTTTCAATCTCCGGGCCGTTCTGGTCTTCGTTTTCAATGTCCAGCTTCAAGTTGACGAATCGCGGATTGAAGTACTCTCCGACTTCAGGCAGGGGAAACACTGTTTCCTGCATGACGATGCACGGTCCGCACCACATGGTGTACGCATCGACGAAGACCAGTTTTTCTTCCTGTGCCGCCAAGGCGAGTGCTTCTTCAAAAGAACCCTCGAACAACTCCATTCCTTGACTTGTGGAATCGGTACTTTCCTGCTCGGATTCCGGAGCTGTGTCTTGTTCTACACCCTCTTGCGGGCTTGAACAGGCGGTAAACAGGGGTAGCGCGATAGCCCAGCCCACTATGACGGAAGTAGCCTTCAATCGTGACACGACTTCAGTGTGTATTTGTGTATTGTCTGAGATATCGATCGAGGTGTTCGCTGTCCTGTTAGTCGGTATGTTCATGGCGCGTTTCCTTGTCGAGTAGCACCGGTCTTGTTGGACTGCCGAGTCTTCTTGTTTTCGAGAACCGTGCTGAATTCTGTGTGACAACCTTAACACGGTTTAGTCGTCCGGAGTGTAGTCCCGTTGGACCTCGCCTGTGTAAAGCTGACGCGGCCGTGCAATCTTGTAGCCTCTGCTCACCATTTCAATCCATTGAGCAATCCAACCAGGTGTTCGGCCGATCGCGAACACGACCGTGAACATGTTGGTTGGAACTCCAAGGGCTTTCTGAATGATTCCGGAATAGAAGTCCACGTTGGGATACAGTCGGCGCTGGATGAAGTATTCGTCGCTCAAGGCGATGCGTTCAAGCTCCTTCGCCATTTGCAACGTGCGATCCGACTCAATGCCGAGATAGCTCAACACTTCGCGACAGTCTTCTTGTAGAACCTTGGCCCTCGGATCGTAGTTCTTGTACACCCGATGGCCGAATCCCATGATCCGAAACGGATCGTCGCGGTCTTTCGCTTTCTCGACGAAGGTGGGTATGTTTGCTGGATCCGCAATCTCGTCGAGCATTTCTAAAACCGCTTCATTTGCTCCACCGTGCGATGGTCCCCACAGAGCGGCAATTCCCGCAGCTATGCATGCAAATGGATTGGCATCGGTCGATCCCACTAGGCGGACCGCGGATGTCGAAGCGTTTTGTTCGTGATCAGCATGTAGCAAAAAAATTCGATCCATTGCCTTCGCGAATACTGGATTGACGGTGCTTTCGGCACTCTCCGAGAACATCATGTGGAGGAAGTTGGCACTGTAGTCCAAGTCGGCCCTGGGAGGGATAAACGCCTCTCCTCTGCTGTGCCGGTACACCAAGGCAGCCAGAATCGGAGTCTTCGCAATCAATTGAATGGCAACCTGCATTCGATTCTTCGGATCGGATGAGTCGATCTGAGAATGATTGAGAGCTGACATGGCACCGACTAGCGAGCACATGACCCCCATCGGATGGGCATCTCGATCCAGCGAGTCCATAATCGCGTGGAACTGATCATCGATGAATTGCTCGTTCCGCACAGCGTCGCAAAATTCGGCCGATTGTTGCTCGTCGGGTAGTTGTCCGTGAAGCAACAAGTAGCACACATTAAGAAATGTGGACTTTTCTGCAAGCTGTTCGATCGGATAGCCGCGATGCCTGAGAATTCCCTCATCGCCGTCGATATACGTGATCGAAGACTCGCAGCTTGCAGTGGACAAGTAGCCGGGATCGTAGGTGTGGTAGCCGAGCGAAGTGAGCTCTCCGACATCGATGACGTCTGGGCCAACGGTCGGCGAATAGACCGGAAGCTCAAAATTCTGACCGTCGATCGTCAGCTGAGCACTCTTCTCCTTCACTCGATCCCTCCTGGAGCAATGCCGACACCTCAATCCGCTATTTTCGCAAAAGTGCTGAGGCGGTCAGTCGATTATGTTCATTATGTATCGAATGCTCCACAATGCTGAAGGCTATTGGATACACTATGCATCTACCCGATTCGGGCAGTGGAATGAGCGTCAAAGTGTAGTGAAGTGAAGGATTCCCGCCCGACTTTTCTCAATCTTCTGGCCATTCGGTTGCCGATTGCCGGCTGGACTTCGATTCTGCATCGTGTCAGCGGTGTTTTTCTTTTCGCCGCCTCGCTCTATCTTCTCTACCTGCTTACCCTGTCTTTCGGCTCGGCCGAAGACTTCAAGACACTTCAACAGAGTCTGACTAGTCCGTGGAATAGTGTGTTACTGTGGCTGACTCTGTCGGCATTGGCTTATCACTTCGTTGCTGGAGTTCGCCATCTCTTGATGGATTTGCACATTGGAGAATCTCTTCGAGGAGGCCAAATTGGATCGGTGCTTGTGCTAATTGTTAGCGTCGCTCTAGCCGCCTTGTGCGGAGTGTGGCTATGGTTGTAAGTGCCACGAGTTTGAGCCGTAGCGGCTTAACGGACTTTCTTCTTCAACGGGTTTCGGCCGTTGTTCTGGGGTTGTACGGTCTCTGCATCGTTGGATTCCTAGTCTTCAACCCCGATGTCGATCAAGCCGGCTGGATTCGCTACATGACGAGTCCGCCGATGCTGGCATTCGGCACCCTTGCGATTGTTGAGCTGGGTGTACATGCCTGGATTGGCATGTGGACTGTTGGCACGGACTACCTGAACGAGCACAAGATCGGCAAGTACGCGACGGTTATTCGATTGCTCTATCAATCCATTGTCGTACTCGTTGTATTCATCTATTTCGTCTGGGGCTTGGGAGTTCTCTGGGGAGCGTTGCTCTCGTGAAAGATCTGCGAGTCTTGGATTTCGATGGAGTGATTGTCGGAGGCGGCGGAGCTGGCATGCGGGCTGGGTTGCAGCTTGCTGAATCGGGCCATCGAACTGCCATTCTGTCGAAAGTCTTCCCAACGCGGTCTCACACCGTTTCCGCACAAGGGGGAATTACCTGTGCGATCGGCAGCGAAGACCCCGATGACGACTGGCGCTGGCACATGTATGACACCGTCAAGGGCTCCGACTACATCGGCGACCAGGATGCCATCGAGTACATGTGCAATGTGGGGCCGCAAGTGGTCTACGAGCTCGAGCACATGGGACTACCGTTTTCGAGAACGGAAACGGGTCGAATCTATCAACGACCCTTTGGAGGTCAGTCGAAGGACTTTGGTAAGGGCGGTCAAGCCTCCAGAACTTGTGCCGCCGAAGATCGTACCGGGCATGCGCTTCTACATACTCTGTATCAAGCCAACCTCAAGGCGCAAACAACATTCCTGAGCGAATGGTTCGCGGTCGATCTTGTGACCAATCAGGATGGAGATGTCGTAGGAACGATCGCCACATGCGTCGAGACCGGCGAGATGGTGTTCGTTCGATCCAAAGTAACGATTCTGGCGACCGGAGGAGCGGGCAGAATCTACGCCAGCACGACCAATGCTCTGACCAACACCGGGGACGGTGTCGCAATGGCGTTGCGGGCGGGCATTCCGGTGCAAGACATCGAAATGTGGCAATTTCATCCGACGGGCATTCACGGACTGGGAATTCTCGTTACGGAAGGTGCACGGGGCGAGGGCGGCTACTTGATCAATCGCGACGGCGAGCGTTTTATGGAACGCTATGCACCGAACGCTAAAGACTTGGCAAGTAGGGATGTCGTCTCGAGGTCAATGGTCATTGAAATCAACGAAGGTCGAGGTTGTGGACCCGACAAGGACCATGTCTTCCTCAAGCTGGACCACTTGGGAATCGACGTACTGGACGATCGCCTGCCGGGAATCATGGAGTTGTGCAAGACTTACGCATTGGTCGATCCGTCGGTAGATCCAATTCCAGTGTTTCCAACGTGCCACTACATGATGGGCGGAATTGCGACCCAAGTCACAGGTCAAGCTCTGACGCAGAATGCTAATGGTGAAGACGAGCCAGTGAATGGTTTGTACGCGGTCGGAGAGGTTGCATGCGTATCGGTTCATGGGGCAAATCGTCTGGGCGGCAATTCGTTGCTGGATCTGGTGGTGTTTGGGCGTGCGGCAGGCCTTCATGTCGAGGAGGTGCTACGTCAGGGAGTGAGCAATCGAGCCGCAACCTCAAGCGATTTCGAACCTTGTCTACAACGCGTCAATCGTTGGGAGGAATCGACCTCCGGTGAGATGCCGGCAGCCCTGAGATCCGAGCTTCAGCACACCATGCAGGAGAGCTTTAGCGTGTTTCGCACCGAAGATCGGATGCGTGAGGCAGTGACGAAGTTGGAGGAATTGCGTGAACGCATTGGCAACGCCCATTTGAGCGACAAGTCCAACGTCTTCAATACAGCTCGCGTAGAAGCCTACGAATTGGACAACCTGCTGGAAGTTGCGGAAGCGACCGCGGTTGCAGCGGAGCAACGGCGGGAGAGCCGAGGCGCGCATGCTCGCGTAGACTTTCAGGAACGCAACGACGATGCTTGGCTGTGCCACTCGTTGTACTTTCCAGGACACAACAAAGAACTTCGCAAGCGTGCGGTCAATTTCGCCCCCTCGCTAGTCGAGCCATTCGAACCGGTAAAACGAGAGTATTAGCATGCAAGTGAGCATTTATCGTTACGTACCAGGGTCCGATCAGGAACCTCGGATGCAAGACTATGAGTTTGAATTGCCGGAAGGTAGAGACATCATGGTGCTCGATGTCTTGGAGCAACTCAAGGCGCAGCAGGATCCCAGTATTGCCTATCGTCGTTCGTGTCGCGAAGGCGTTTGTGGATCTGACGGCATGAACATGAACGGCAAGAACGGACTTGCTTGCAAGACGACCGCTCGTGAAGCAATGTCGCGGAATCGGCTGGTGCTGCGTCCACTTCCCGGCTTGCCGGTTGTTCGTGATTTGATTGTTGACATGTCTCAGTTCTACAAGCAGTACGAGCGTGTGGAACCCTACCTCAAGAATGACGATCCCCCTCCCGCACAAGAGAGACTGCAAACACAGGAGGAGCGAGAGAAACTCGACGGTTTGTATGAGTGCATTCTCTGTGCGTGCTGCACCACTTCGTGTCCTTCGTTCTGGTGGAACCCCGACAAGTTCCTGGGGCCAGCGGCATTGCTCCAGTCCTATCGATTCCTAGCGGACAGCCGAGACACTGCTACAGAAGAACGTCTCTCCAAGCTTGATGACCCCTACAGTGTCTTTCGATGCCGTGGAGTCATGAATTGCGTCAACGTCTGCCCGAAGGATTTGAATCCCACCCGTGCCGTGAACAAGATTCGGACCATGCTGGTCAAATCAGGCACATAAAAGAGCGTACGATTAGTTGAGACAACACCATCTAGGAGAGAGCCATCGTGGCTGATTCATTCCTGCAGCGTATGGAAGCTAGTTCGCATCTGGATGGCGGAAGTGTCGCCTACATCGAGGCTCTCTACGAAAGTTTTCTCGCCGACGCCAATTCAATACCCGAGGAGTGGCGAGACTATTTCCGCTCACTTCCGTACCACAATGGCGGTCGATCGGATATTCCACACAGTGGAATCGTCAACCACTTCGAGCGACTAGGACGCAATCGTCTCAAGGCGCAGCCCGAGCGTGTCAGCACGGACATTTCGTCCGAGCACCAGTTCAAGCAGATTCAAGTGATGGAACTCATCGATGCCTATCGTGCTCGAGGTCATCGCAAAGCGAAGGTGGATCCGCTTGGAAAGTGGGAACGCGAGCAGGCTTCCGACCTTGCCCTTGAGTTTCATCAGCTAACAGCCGCCGATCTATCTACAGTATTTGGAGTAGGTAGCGATCACTTGCTGGGCAGAGACAAAGGTTCTTTGCAGGAAATCATCGATGCGCTGGAGGAAACCTACTGCAGGTCGATAGGTGCCGAGTTCGTCTATGTGACCACTTCGCAGGAACGCGAGTGGTTTCGAACCAGGCTCGAGTCTGTTCACTCTCGGGACTATTTGAGCCCCGACAACAAGAAGGTGATTCTGGAACGCCTGACCGCCGCAGAAGGGTTGGAACGCTATCTTCACAACCGATATCCCGGTATCAAGCGATTCGGATTGGAAGGCGCGGAGAGTTTGATTCCACTGTTGCACGAACTCACTCAACGAGCCGGAACTTGGGAGACCTACGAGATCGTAATCGGTATGGCTCACCGAGGCCGGTTGAACGTTCTAGTGAACATCTTGGGCAAGGAAACCGGCGATATTTTCGAGGAATTCGAAGGTACTGCTCCCGAAGTCTCAACCACGGGCGATGTGAAGTACCACATGGGATTCTCCACCAATCTTCACTCCAAAGACAAGCAGATTCACTTGGCATTGGCGTTCAATCCTTCACATCTTGAGATTGTTGGTCCAGTTGTCGAGGGATCCGTTCGAGCTCGCATGGATCGGCGCCAAGACCAGACAGGTGTGGCGGTATGTCCGATCTTGATTCATGGCGACGCGGCAATTGCAGGTCAAGGAGTCGTCATGGAGACATTTCAGATGTCGCAGACGAGGGGTTTCTTCACCGGCGGAACCATTCACATCATTGTGAACAACCAGATAGGGTTTACGACCAGTGCCCCGGAAGACTCTCGCTCAACCGAGTACTGCAGTGAAGTGGCCAAGATCATGCGTGCTCCGATCTTTCATGTGAACGCTGATGATCCGGAAGCAGTAGTCAACGTAGCCCAAATTGCAATGGATTATCGAAACGCCTTCGGTAAGGATTTCGTGATCGACTTGGTTTGCTATCGACGGCGTGGACACAACGAAGCTGAGGATCCCATGAAGACTCAGCCGCTCATGTATCAGCAGATCAGACAGCATCCGACCACTCGCAAGATTTACTCGGAACAGCTGGCTCGTGAAGGATTGATCTCGATAGAGGAATCCGATGCTTGGGTAGTCGATTTCCGAGATCGACTAGATAGGGGCGAGACTGTCGCACCGTCCGTTGTCAGCGAGCCCGACCAATCGATGTTTATCGATTGGAGGCCCTATTTGGGACACGACTGGGATACTCCAGGCGACACGACATTTCCGCTAGCTCGACTGCAGGAATTGATGCCGAAGGTGAATTCCATTCCCACAGGAATCCGCCTCCACAAGCAAGTCGAGAACATCTATGCAGATCGTCGCAAAATGACCGCCGGGGGTTTGGCGGTGAATTGGGGCTACGCCGAAATGGCGTCGTATGCCTCTCTATTGGATCAAGGCTACAAGGTTCGCATTACGGGGCAGGATGTTGGTGTCGGTACGTTTTCGCACAGACATGCGTGCGTGTACTGCCAGAAGACAGGCGAGCAAGTGATTCCACTGAAACTCGCATTTCCGGCTGATGTTCCTCCCTTCGCCATCTACGATTCACTACTGTCGGAAGAGGGTGTTCTTGCCTTCGAATATGGCTATGCCACGACCACTCCGGATACATTAGTGATTTGGGAAGCCCAGTTTGGCGACTTCGCCAATGGTGCGCAGGTAGTTATCGATCAGTTCGTTTCCAGCGGCGAGGCCAAGTGGGGTCGAGCGTGTGGACTGGTCATGTTGCTCCCTCATGGTTTTGAGGGGCAGGGTCCGGAGCACTCGTCGGGTCGGCTTGAACGTTATCTACAGCTGTGTGCGCAGCACAATATGCAAGTGTGTATTCCGACCACGCCCGCACAGATGTTTCATATGCTGCGACGACAAATGATTCGTCCGATGCGTAGACCTCTCGTGGCCTTCACTCCCAAGAGCCTATTGCGACACAAGAATGCTGTTTCTTCGCTGGATGAACTTTCGGACGGCAAGTTTCACAACGTCATTGACGAAGTTGATCCTTTGCCCCACGATAAAGTGAAGCGGTTGGTGCTCTGTTCAGGCAAGGTCTACTACGACTTGCTCGATCGTCGCCGAGCCGACAAGTCTGAAAAAGTGGCCATTGTCCGCATGGAGCAACTGTATCCATTTCCGCGCGATGAGCTTGCCGGAATCGTCGAGCAGTATGAAAATCTCGAAGAAACGTTCTGGTGCCAGGAAGAGCCTCAGAACCAAGGTGCTTGGTACTCGAGCCGGCACCACATTGATCGAGTGCTCGATCACTTGAAGCCTCATATCGAACTGCGTTATGCGGGCCGAAAGGCGTATGCCGCGCCTGCTGTCGGACTAATGACCCGCCATGTGCGACAACAAGGCGAAATAGTTGAAGAAGCCCTCTATGGAGACGGAGAAGAGTAGCGTGACAATCGAGATTTCGGTTCCAGCATTTCCTGAGTCCATCTCCGAAGGTGAATTGACCAAGTGGTATAAGCAAGTTGGCGACTATGTGGAACGCGACGCGCTTCTCGTCGATGTTGAAACGGAGAAGACGACTTTGGAAATTCCCAGTCCGGTGTCTGGCGTACTGAAGGAAATTCTGAAGCCTGAGGGAGCAACGGTAGAGGGAAAGGAAGTCATCGCAGTAATCGAGGAAGGCGTTCAGCCCGAAAGGGAAGAGTCGGGACCGGATTCTGATCAAGAGCAAGTGCCATCCAGAGAGGAAGAGGAAGTGGACGGCGAGGTCGTCGCTTCGCCTGCGGCACGACGCTTGGCTCTCGAGCGCGACATACAGCTGGAAACTGTAATCGGTACAGGGCGTGGCGGATTGATTTCTCGCGACGATGTTGCGGCGGCGATTCGGCAACGGGAGATGGCGGCACAGCAAGCGGCCGCACCGCAACCTAAGACGGGTGAACAACAGCCCGAAGTCGCCGAAGGCGAACGTGTCGAACGGCGTGTACCGATGACTCGGCTTCGTGCAACGATTGCGAAGAGGTTGGTCGAAGCCCAGCACAACGCTGCCATGCTCACGACCTTCAACGAAGCGGAAATGGATCCGATTCGTCGTATGCGCAGCCAATACCAAGAGGACTTCCAACGTGCCCACAATGGGACTCGATTGGGCTATATGAGCTTCTTTGTTCGTGCGTGCGTCGAAGCCCTCAAACGATTCCCGCTGGTCAACGCCTCGATCGATGGAAACGAAATCGTCTATCACGGCTTCTACGATATCGGCGTAGCAGTGAGTACGGACCGAGGGCTTGTCGTTCCAGTTGTGCGAGATGCCGACGCACTGGGGCTGGCACAGATCGAAGATCAGATCTCAAGCTACAGCGAGAAAGCCAGGGAAGGAAAACTCGCCATCGAAGACATGCAGGGTGGCACGTTTACGATTTCCAACGGCGGTGTGTTCGGCTCGTTGTTGTCGACGCCGATTCTCAATCCACCGCAAACCGCCATTCTCGGAATGCACAAGATTGAGGAACGGCCCGTGGTTGTGGATGGGGAAGTTGTGGTTCGACACATGATGTACTTGGCGTTGTCATACGATCATCGTTTAATTGACGGACAAGAGGCGGTCCGCTTCCTGGTGGCCGTCAAGGGAATGTTGGAAGACCCTGCCCGAATCCTTCTCGAACTCTAGGAGCGAAACCGTATGGGCCAAAACGCGGATGTAGTAGTTGTCGGTGCTGGACCCGCAGGGTACGCCGCCGCGATTCGATGTGCACAGCTAGGATTTTCGGTCACGTGCGTTGACAAGTCCCAGGATGCAGGTGGCCAGCCCGTACTCGGTGGAACTTGCTTGAACTGGGGTTGCATTCCTTCCAAAGCTCTACTGGACATTTCGCACAAGTACAGCGAGCTGCACAAGTTGGATGAAATGGGAATCGCGACGGGCGATTCGAGCATTGATATCGATCAGGTTCTCAAGTACAAGGATTCCGTCGTCAATCAGCTGACTCAGGGAATTGGTGTGCTCTTTGAAGGCAATGGCGTTGAGTATGTTCCCGGTGCAGGCAAACTGTTGAGCGGCAAGCGTGTGAGCGTCACATCTCACGATGGCGAAGAAGATGAGATTCAAGCGCAGCATGTGATTCTGGCTCCAGGCTCCATTCCCATCGACATTCCCGCCGCTCGATTGGACTACGAGAATGTTGTGGATTCGACCGGAGCTTTGGAATTCGATGAAGTGCCCGAGCGATTGGGTGTGATCGGAGCGGGCATTGTCGGTTTGGAATTGGGAAGCGTCTGGAAGCGTTTCGGATCGGAAGTCGTGCTGCTCGAGGCGTTGGAAGACTTCTTACCAGCCGCAGATCGAAGAATTGCACGCGATGCTCTTCGAATATTCGGCAAGCAAGGGTTGGACATTCGACTTGGGGCTCGGGTGACCCAAACCGTTGTTGAGGGTGGAACCGTCAAGGTTTCCTACCAGCTACACGGCGAAGACAACGTGCTGGAGTGCGACAAGCTAATTGTCGCAGTAGGACGCAGTCCGTATACGGAAGGGCTTCTGGCTGAAGACAGCGGAGTCAATCTTGACGAGCGGGGTTATCTATTCGTCAATGATCTGTGCTCGACTGGAGTACCCGACATCTACGCCATTGGAGATGTCGTCCGGGGACCGATGCTTGCTCACAAGGGCATGGAAGAGGGCGTTATGGTTGCTGAGCGCATTGCAGGTCAGAAGCCGGTGGTCAACTACGACACGATTCCTTCGGTCATCTACACGCTTCCTGAGATCGCTTGGGTTGGTTCGTCGGAACAGGAATTGAAGGCTGCCGGCGAGGATGTTTCAGCGGGCATGTTCTCGTTCGGTGCAAATGGCAGGGCCATTGCGGCCAATGAGCGGGACGGCTTTGTCAAGGTTGTCGCCGATGCGGAAACCGATCGGATTTTGGGGTTGCATTGCCTGGGGGCTCAAGCTTCGGAGCTCATTGCTCAGGGTGTCATTGCAATGGAATTTGGTGGGACTGCCGAAGATTTAGCTTTGACCATGTTTGCACATCCATCGTTGTCTGAGGCGGTTCACGAGGCGGCATTGAGCGTGTCGGGACGGGCGATTCACGCATTGGCTCGGAGATCCGCGAAATAGGGTCGTTGCGCAACGGAAGCAACCACCCAACCTTTAAGCGTTTGGTTCATCGCATATTTCGAGTGCGTAGCCTCGCTTTCTTGCTGGAGACAGGGTGAACATTCACGAATATCAGGCTAAGCAGCTCTTTAGGGACCATGGCCTTCCGGTTTCGAAGGGTGTGGTGGCGACAACCCGAGAAGAGGCTGTCGAAGCGGCACGTTCGCTCGCAGGGGATCGATGGGCATGCAAGGTGCAGGTTCATGCTGGGGGTCGTGGAAAGGCCGGCGGTGTGGTCATCGTTGAAGGTACGGGTGGACTCGAGTCATTCGCGGATCGTTGGCTCGGCCAACGCCTGGTTACACATCAGACTGACGAAGCTGGTCAGCCCGTCAATCACATCTACATTGAGGAACTCGCATCGATCGAGCGAGAGCTCTATGTTGGCATCGTGATAGACCGCACATCTCAATGTGTCGTAGTCATGGCGTCCACCGAAGGTGGTGTTGAAATCGAGACCGTCGCCGAAGAGACACCCGAGAAGATCCTTCGCGAGTCCATCGATGTGGAAGAGGGACCCCAGGAAGACCAAGGACGAAGGATGGCAACCGGTCTTGGGCTGGTTGGAGCGCAGATTTCTCAGTTTACGGACATATTCATCAAGCTGTGCCGAATGTTTGTGGACTTGGACTGTTCGCTCGTTGAAATCAATCCGCTCGTTGTGACCACTGAAGGAAACTTGCACTGCCTCGATGCGAAGGTCGCCATTGACGGCAACAGTCTGTTTCGACAGCCTCAGCTAGCTGAAATGAGGGATCCCAGCCAGGAAGATCAACGCGAATCGCAGGCGAATGAATTCAATCTCAGCTATGTCGCTCTGGACGGGAACATCGGCTGTATGGTCAATGGTGCTGGTCTCGCCATGGGCACGATGGACTTGGTGAAGTTCTATGGTGGAAACCCAGCGAACTTTCTTGACGTGGGCGGAGGCGTCAACACGGAATCGGTTGCAGAGGCATTCAAGATCATCTTGGAGGATTCCGGTGTGAAGGCCGTGCTGATCAACATCTTCGGCGGAATCGTCTCGTGCGTTGTGATCGCGGAAGGAATTGTCTCGGCTTACAGGGAAGTGGGGGTAGAAGTACCGGTGATTGTTCGGTTCGACGGCAACAGTGCTGAAGCGGGCCGGCAGGTTCTAACGTCTAGCGGACTGGACATCATTGCCGCGAAGGACCTTCAGGATGCCACCAAGAAGGCAGTCGAAGCGGCAGGTGGTGTTGCACGATGAGCATATTGATTGACAAGAACACCCGCGTTCTGTGCCAAGGAATAACCGGTGCTCAAGGTACCCTTCATTCCCACCAGGCATTGGAATACGGAACAAAGCTGGTAGGCGGCGTCACTCCCGGTAAGGGCGGTACTACACATCTCGGTCTGCCGGTATTCAACACCGTAAGAGAAGCGGTCGAGGCAACAGGTGCCGTGGCATCGGTGATCTATGTGCCCGCGAGGTTTTGTCTCGACTCGATACTTGAAGCTTGCGATGCTGGCTTGGAGCTCATTGTGTGCATAACCGAAGGTGTGCCCACACTCGACATGCTTATAGCAAAGGCAGTGGCAGATAGAAAAGGAGTACGCCTAATCGGTCCCAATTGTCCAGGAGTAATCACTCCGGGAGAGTGCAAGATTGGGATCATGCCTGGCGACATTCACAGGCCCGGAAGCGTTGGAATCGTGTCTCGCTCGGGCACTCTGACGTATGAGGCTGTGAAACAGACCACTGATCGAGGGTTGGGGCAGTCCACTTGCGTGGGTATCGGTGGAGACCCCATACCGGGAACGCAGTTTACGGATGTCATTGAAATGTTTGAGAATGACTCCGAGACTCACGCTATTGTCATGGTAGGAGAAATTGGCGGAACCGCGGAAGAGGAAGCAGCCGAATACATCCAATCGAGCGTTTCCAAACCGGTCATCGCTTACATTGCCGGGGCGACCGCGCCCCGAGGCAAGCGAATGGGTCACGCCGGAGCAATCATCGCGGGCGGAAAGGGCACAGCCGACGAGAAGTATGCGGCCCTTGAGGCCGCAGGAGTACACACGGTCCGCAACTTGGCCGGGATCGGTGATGCACTTGCCGAGTCACTGAGTAGTTGATCGTACTATTGGCCTTCGCCGGTGCTGGCAAAGCCATCGAACCGAAAACAACTAGATCAGTGCCTTCTAACTGACCAGACACGCCGGTACGCAACGCTGTGTGTTCGAAACTTGGGACGTTGTTCGATCAGAAATTGAGCATTTCCATATACGGTCCCAAGTTGAGCAACCCCATTCCTCCCTTCTCAAGCTCTTCCTTGTCTTCTTCGGAGAGATATTTCTTGGCTTCTTCGACTTGCTTGTCGTTCAATGTCGGTTGCATTTTGTGCATCAGCGTGAGAACTGCCGCAGCTTTGGATTTGGAGGCATCCGACGGAAATCGATCAATGGAATCCAAGAGCTGGTCTGGATCGGTCCCGGCCCATGCCATCGACAGCAAGTGGTAATAGGTGTCGCGTTCCGATTCTCCAACGTTCTTTGCCAGATCCAAGGCTTTGTCCGCATCGCCTTCGGTAATCAGACTCACACCCACTGAACCGTACGCACTCAGTTTCGATGCTCCTTCGGGGATCTGGGGCAGGAACTCGAGGGCTTTGCTCACATCGTCTTGAGCAATTGAACTGATCACCGTAGACACAAGCCTATCGCCGTCGGGCTCTGCAGATTGCGCCAATGCGGTTTCCATCGCCAGTTCGGGATTCTTGGTCGCTAGATTGCGCAATGTGGTATTAAGCAATTGCTGTCGATACGCAGCTATATCTGGACTGGTCAGAACCCATTGCAATGCCTCGGTGGGATCTTTCTGAGACCAACTCCACACAATACTTGAGGCAACGTTTCTCTTCCCGTCGCTGTCTGGCATATTGCCGAGCAGTTCAGACGCTCTTTCTGGAGAATCGTGGGAGATCGCATACAGCGCTGCTGTCTGGCCGATCAACTGAACCTCCTTCGCCATTCCTCCGAGCTCTTCAAGCATCACGAACGGGTCGTGGTTGTTGGCCCAAGTCCGCATTGCAGATTCCAGCAATCTATCGCGCTTACTGCCGGGTTCCAGTGCAGACAGACTGTTGATGGTGGATTTTGGATCGGACTCGGACCATACCGACACCACTGTGGAAGCAATGCTCTGATATGGATCATTCTCCAGTTGGAGAACGCGATCCAAGGCTCCCTGAGGATCAGTCGTGGCTGCCGATCGAAACGCAAGCATTAGGACGTGCGTTCTGGTTTGCTGATTGGTGACCGAATCAACAATCTTGTCGATCACTTCCAACCCATCTTCTTTGATCCAAGCCTCCGCAATTGAGTGCAAGAGATTGATCTGCATGTTGTCTTGCTGAGCTTCTTCCACAATCTCATACCAGGATTCCTCTGGATTCTTCGCGTATTCCTCCTCTTGCAGTATGGAATTCCAAACCTGTACGAATTGAGTCTCTCCCAGCTCTTGTCCAAGTTGCAATCGTTCGTCTTCGGACATGTCGCTCCTTGACCCGAAAATTCCTCGCATTGCCGCCCACTTCTCCATTGTGTTGAGGGACTTCGCCTGGGCCAATGCTTTGTCAAGATCAACGACTGCCCAATGACCGAATACCGACTTCACCAGCTCTTCGGAGTCCGAGTCTTCGAGATCGGCAATCTGATCCAGTGCACGCCTCGGATCGATGGTCGCGAGCTTTTGAATCAGGGCGCGCTGGACGGCAGTTCGATAAAGCAAGTTGACGCTCTTGGATTCCTCCAGCAAGTCGTACAGCTCCTCCTCGCCGATGTGCTGAAGAAGAACGTAGAGAGACTGAGTTCGTTCAAAATCGTTGTCGACCTGAGAGAGAGAGTCGAGTCCTCCGATTGATACAGTCGTGGAGGCCTCTATTGGTGCAGAAGATGCGGTGCTTGGCGATTCGGAACCTTGAACTTCGCCACTCTCAGGTTGTTCCGAGGCGACAACTGGCGATGTGGACTGTGAAGGTGGCGACTCTGAGTCTTCGTTGCTACGGAAGGGCAGGAAAACAACCACGAAGGCTGTAGCCGTCACAACAGCTCCCATGACGACTCCAAGTGCCAGAATTCCGATGAAAGTTCGACGACTATTGGAGGCGTTCATTGGATCATCAACATAGTTCAAGTAGCTAGATGTTACTGCTTTACAGGTGCCTGGTCGGCTTCCGGTCTTCGAGGACGATTGGCTTTTGAGCTGGCACACAAAAAAAGTGCGCCCTCGAGGGGCGCACTTGGTAGATTCAGTTGTGGCTGGAACCGACTAGCTCCAGCCACAAACTTGCTTAGACCAATTACAGCGAGTACTTCAGTCCCATGGACAACACTCGGCCTCGTGCGTCCCAACGTGTTGGGTCGTACGGGACACCGCCACGAATGGTGTTCGGTGCATCTCTGTTCAAGATGTTGCGACCACCGAAGTTGAACTCGAGATTGTTCTCCATTCGATAGGTGAGCGTGGCGTCAACAGTGGTTAGCGATCCAACTTCGAGCGAGATCCACTTCCACGCTTCGTCGCAACGGCCTACGCCAACTTGAGTAAATGAACAGTAGTGTGCCTTGTCGTTGAGATACCCAGGTCGATATCGGACAAACAGGTTTCCACGTACATTGTTGCGATCCCAGTACAGCGTGAGTTGCGTACGATAGCGATCACCGGTCTCTTGCGTTCCCAGCTTCGAAAGTGGCGGAACTCCTTCGGCATAGAGCGTGAAGTCTTCCAACGTTCGCGTGTAGCGAAGTTCGGGTTCGAACGTGCCAAGACTTCCCATTCCGAAGCGATAGCTCACTCGACCTTCGATGAGCGTATTGCGCTTCTCGGAAACGTTGAGCGGTCCAAAAGTGAGGTGAACCAAATCGCCTCGTTCATTTCGTTCTGCGATGCCGGGAACCAAGAAGGCAATTTCAGGATTGTTGAACACAAGCGAACTGCTATTTTCAACGCGATTCTGGAAGTCTACCGTCGACCAGTCAAACTCCATGAGTAGTCCTTCTATCGCAGAAGGGGTCCATTGGACGCTGACGGACCGCGTATCGGAAGACTCCGGTTTGAGCTTGTCGTTGTACCACTTGTAGGTGTACGGAACGCGAACTTGCTGAGGACCATCTGGATCATAGGGGTCAACCAGCGTGAAGAACCACTCGGTATCGTCCCACGTGTCGAACAGCTGCGATGGTAACGGCAATTGAAAAGCTCGCGACCAGGACAAACGAATTACCACATCTTCGGTTGGCTTGTACCGTATACCCACTCGGGGGCTCTGTTTGCTTTGTCGAGCCCTGACCAGATTCAGCTGTGTTTCCGGCTCAGGATACAGAGGAACTTCGATCGTGGTGTATTCATTGGTTTCCGGATCCCAAACTTCGATGGAATTCACTGGCCACTCAGAGTACGGCAGGTTGCTCTGAATGTCTACACCACCTGCAGAACCCCAAGTCCAGTTTACGTCGTAGCGATTCTGAATGGTGAGGTACAGCGACTTTGCCCACCACTGTGGATTGCTCGGACCGATAACGGGAATAGCCGTTTCGACGAAGTAGGCTTCGGCTCGTTGTGTCGGCTCTGCCACGCCGATATATTCATCATAGGTATCGAAATCCGTTGTGGTCCATGACCACGAACTTTGATACCGGTTGATTATGCGCGTGGCTCGTTTTTCCGCGCCAACAGAATAGCTGATGGTGTCACCCCACAGCTGAAAACAGTGCGCCTTTCGCCAGAATGTTGTACACCGAGGTAGCTGTGCGGCCTTCATTTCGAGTTACTTCAGTGAGCAAATCCGAAAAGGACGCACCTTGTACGGTGCCGTTTCCAAAGAAATTCAGTGCTGTTGCGGGGTCGGAACTCGACAGTGCGTTGTAAAACGCAGCAGACGATGGATCATGCCTCGGACGACGAGTACTTATTTGCTCCAGCGTTGCGGCGCGTCGGGACCGGCTCTCTGTCCAACTGAATTCAATTTCCTGTTCTGCTCGCCAATTCCACGTCACTCCGCCTGTTACGTTATGCGAATTGCTATCCGCGTTTCGAGTCGGAGTGGGCAACAATCCATTCTCGTGCTCAAAAGCTGGAATGTACGAAACGTGCACATGTCGACCGAACGGGTTGTAGGCATTTGATGCTGGCACCAATATCGATGTGTAGGTGAGTTCATTCCGTTGGAACGAGAAGTTCTGCTGGTAGAGAACGTCCAAAAACGTTCTCACCTTGTCGTCGAAGAAGTGTTGCTTGAATGCAATTGTTATGGATTCTTGGTTCGCATGTGCGCCGTTCTCCAAGGGAATCTTGTCGTACGGATGGATTTCATTCACTCGAAAATCTTCAATGGTCGCTCCTACTCCACTGTGGTCGGGTGGAAGCTGGTATGTCGAAGGATTGAGCCAGTCGTAACTCGGATACTGAAGGTTTCCATTCCACTCTCGTACGATGCCAGGCTGACTATACGAGTAGAGTCGATAGTCAAACTCTGGACCAAGCAAGGCTCGATAGTCCCGAGAGGTCCAGCCAGTCTTCGAGTTGATGATCGGCTCTCTTTCGTTCATGGACAGAACGATGGTTACATTGCCATCTTTCCAACCAAGTCCTGCGGTGGCACCACCTTGCTGGAGGTCCCCGCCAGTATTGCTGGTTTCCTGCTTGAAGTTTGCCGTGAGCCCGCGGTAGTTCTTTTTCGTGATGAAATTGACGACACCTGCAATGGCATCCGCGCCATATACAGCAGATCCGCCATCCAGTTGAATTTCCACCCGCTCGATCGCATCCAACGGAATTCCCAGGATATTGGCGAAGTCGTCTTCGACGCCAGCATAGCCAGCAATGCGACGACCATTCAGCAGTACCAGTGTGTTACCGGATCCGAGAGATCGCAGATTAACTGTCGACAAGTCCATGGTGTAGGCCGGCCGACCGGAGTCGTAACCAGCGGTGTCACCGGTATTGAAAATGTAGGACGTTTGCGAATTGAACGAACTAAACTGCCACGGCAGAGTTCTGAAGAACTCTTCTAGGTTCGCTGCACCAGTCGCAAGGATTTGGTCCTCGGAGTAGGTATGCACGAGTGCGGCAGGATCTCCTTCGGGAAGACGCCGATCCCGTGACGATGATCTGCTCCATGGATCCATCGGACGCTTCTTCCTCTTCGGTGGCCTCTTCGCCTTCGGCGACTTCCTCGCCTTCGACGACTTCCTCGCCTTCGACGGCTTCTTCACCTACATCGGCTTCTGATGCCCGTCACTTTGGTTTTCGTTGAATCTTCTGCGGGTCGACTCTTCCGCTTCATCGGCAATCAGCGCACTGGTTCCAAGAACCAACACTACGATTGCCAGCCAAGCTGACATGATCAACCATAGAAGTCCAGACTTACTAGCACGCAAGTCCATGCTGTTCTCCTCCTACGGATTACTTGTTAGGCAGTAGACGGTTCTGATCGACACTGTCGGTCAAACGAGGTCCACCCCTTCTTATTGTTAAATTGTACATTAAAGCGAGACAAAAGTGTAACGTATGCTTCGCTATGTGCATCCACGAGATCGAACGGATGCATCGACTGCCCAATGTGATGGATTTTCGTTGAGCTACCCTAACGGTTTCAGTTGAGGATGTCAGAAATAGCGTGCTCAGCTAGGATGTCAAAGAGAGTCTCAAAAGAAAAGGTACGCACCCGTTCGGATGCGTACCTTTTCGCGTTTTCCGCAAAGCGAACCGAAATTCGGCTCGCTTAGTTTGCGTGTTTAGTCGAGTGAGTACCGTAGGTTCAAGGACAAAACTCTACCCCTGGCGTCCCATCTCGTCGGATCGTACGGAACACCATTTCGAATGGTAGCCGGTGCGCCCCGATTCAAGACGTTTCTTCCGCCCACCTGCAATTCCACACCACTTTCGAAGCGCCAGGTGAAATTCGCATCAACGGTGGTCAAGGAACCGACATCTAGGTGAATGGAATCCCAGAATGCCGCACATCGCCCGATTCCCACTTGATTGGTTCGGCATCGATGGGCATCCTCGTTCAGGTAACCCGGTTTGTAGTACACATACACATTGGCACGAGCGTTGTTTCGGTCCCAATACAGGGAAAGCGTTCCGCGGTAGCGGTCGCCAGTCCGTTGAGTACCCAGCAACGTCAATGGCTCGGTGTCGTCCGTAATCTTCTTGAAGTCCTCCAGAGTACGCGTGTAGCGAAGCTCGGGTTCGAACGTTCCGAGAAGGCTGGACTTGAACCGGTAGCTGATTCGGGCATCAACAATCGTGTTGCGTTTTTCTGCAATGTTGATTGGCTTGTAGTTGACCTGAACTGCATCGCCTCGTTCATTCCGATCGACAATACCCGGCACTTTGAACGCGATCTCGGGGTAGTTGTAGATTAACGAACTACTGCTCTCGACTCGATTCTGAAAATCGACCGTAGACCAGTCAGCATCGAATAGCAGGTCACGCATCCATTCTGGTCGCCATTGCAGACTAACTGAATGGGTGTCCGAAAACTCCGGCTGGAGATCCTGGTTGTAGAACTGATAACGATAGGGAACTCGCACTTCAGTTGGGCCATCTGGATCGTACGGGTCGAAGAAGGTGTAGGTCGACTCGAAGTCGTCAAGCGTCGAAAACAGATCCGAAGGCAGTGGAAGCTGGAATGCGCGCGACCATGAGTAGCGCATTGTTATCGAGTCCAATGGTTTGTATCGAATGCCCAATCGCGGGCTCTGCTTGCTCTGCCGAGACTTGACGATGTTGGTGTTGTATTCCCGCCCTGGATAGCGAACAACCTCGATCGTAACGTAGTCGTTGGTGTCGGGATCCCACACTTCGATTTCGCGCGTCGGCCACTCCGAATACGGAATGTTGCTGAAAATCGTCGTTCCACCCGCTGATCCCCAAATCCAGTTGACGTCGTAACGGTTTTGGATGGTCACGAACAGCGAAGTACCCCACCAACCTTGGTTTCCCGAACCAATAATCGGTATTGCCGCTTCAAAGAAGTACGCATCGGCACGTGTAGTAGGCTGGGCGACTCCAATGTTGTTTTCCGTTGACCATTCGTAGGGTGCTTCCCAACCATAGGTGGATCTCGAATTGCTGTAAATCGTCGTTGCTCGACGATTCGCACCGAGCGAATATGAAATCGAATCGCCCCATACCTCAATGAGTTTGCCGCTCATCAAAACGTTATATGTGCGGGTTTCTGAATAACCCTCATTCCGGTACGTTTCCCTAATCAGTTCCTGGATCGACTTACCTTGAGCTGTTCCATTGCCGAAGAAATTCAACGCAGTCTCAGGATCGGAACTCGACAATGCGTCGTAGAACGCTCGGCCGGAAGGGTCCCACCGGGGCCGCTGGAACGTAATCTGAACGTTTCTTGCGGTTCTCTCCGACGTGCTGAGGGTGTAGGTGAGTTCCAACTCCTGTTCCTCTCGGAAGTTCCATTCAGTTCCGACTGTGTAGGTTCGAGCATCAGAGAGCGAATGCCTGAAAGGAGTGGGCAACAATCCATGGTCATGTTCGTACGACGGAATGTAGGACACGTGCATGTGGCGTCCAAACGGGTTGTAGGCGTTGGTTGCGGGAACAAGAACTGATCCCCATGTAACCTCCTGCCTCTGATACGAATCGCTTTGGGAAATCAAGACATCCGAAAACAACCTTACGGACTCAATGATTCGGTGCTCGAGTGACAGCGTCAGTGACTCTCTGGTCAGGTGGGCTCCGTTTTCAAGCGCGATACGGTCGTAGGGTATGGTTTCGTCAACGATGAAGTCCTCAACTGTCGCGTTGGCGCCGCTGTGATCTGCAGGTAGCTGGTAGGTCTTTGGATTTAGCCAGTCGTACCCCGGATACTGCAAATTGCCATTCCACTCGCGAACAACACCCGGTTGCCCGGTGTTGTATACGCGGTAATCGAATTCAGGACCAAGCAGTTCACGATAGTCTCGTGTGTTCCATCCAGTCTTGGCATTGATGATTGGCTCTGATTCATCCTTGGAGAATGTTGCCGTTATGTTGCCTTGGCGCCAGTGAAAACCACCGGTAATGCCGCCGTTGACCTTGTCAGCTCCTGTGTTGCTGGCCTCTTGCCTGAACGTACCGCTCATGCCGCGGTAGTTTTTCTTGGTGATGAAGTTCACCACTCCGGCTACAGCGTCGGCCCCATAGACAGCAGAACCACCGTCAAGTTGGATTTCCACGCGCTCGATCGCGCTCATGGGAATACCCAAAATGTTGACGAAGTCCGTTTCGCGACCTGCATATCCTGCGATGCGTCGGCCGTTGAGAAGCACTAGGGTGTTGGAAGATCCCAACGAACGCAGATTCACGGTTGCAAGATCGATAGCGGCGTAGCCACCATAGTCATCGCCGCTGTCATAAATGTATGACGTTTGCTGGGTCAGCGAACTGAACTGCCACGGTAGGGTTCGAAAGAACTCCTCCATGTTGGATGCGCCAGTCGCGTTGATCTGTTCCTCGTTATAGGAGTGAACCAGTGCAGCAGGATCACCTTCCGGCAGTCGAGAGCCAGTTACGATGATTTGCTCCATGTCTCCTTCAGACTCGGATTCCTCTGCCGTTTCATCGGCTTCCGACTCCTCGCCTTCAGCGGCTTCTTCCGCCTCTTCTGGCTCGACAGTTTCCTCCGTCAGCTTCTTCGCCTCTGTGGACTCTTCGTCCGTCGTTGCTTCGGTGTCGTCGGACCCCAGAGCAGTAGAAGCGAATGCGAGTGCCGCGATCGCCAGCCATGCGGACAGGAATCTTGCGATAAACCCGTCGCTTGTTAGCCTAATTTGCACGTTAAGTTTCCTCCCCTAACACAACCATTCGCATCCAACGATTTGGGAACGCCATCTCGCCATAAACGGATGTAGGAATGATCGGTGCAAAGCGTTTCAATTACATGCGATTCTACACATTTTGTTAAATGAAGCAAACGAGTTTTCAGTTTTTGTCAAGTCCACCGTTTCAGCTTGCTGACAGTGTTCAGTTCGACAGGTCTGAGAGATCGAGACTGTGAGTTCCGTTGCGACGCTTCGCGGAGGAATTCGTTCGTTCCGCTAGACAACGACTTTGCGGTGCAACTCTTGAAATTGCTCGTGCGTACCATTACTAATAGCCAAATTTGGCCTTTTGATTTGCACACATGACCACCGAAACGCTGGGCTTCCAGACGGAAGCCAAGAAACTCCTGCACCTCATGATCAACTCCCTGTATTCCAACAGGGAGGTCTTTCTACGCGAACTCATATCGAATGCATCGGATGCAATCGACAAGTTAAGGTTCGAGGCGCTGAACGACGCGGAGCTGCTGAGCAACGACATCGACCTGAAGATTTCGATTGACTTTGACGGTGAAGCCAAGACACTCACCATTGCGGACAACGGAATTGGCATGACGCGAGAGGAAGTCATCGAGAACCTCGGCACCATTGCGAAGTCGGGTACTGAGGAGTTCTTTGAACGATTGACAGGCGATCAGCAAAAAGACGCTTCACTCATTGGACAGTTTGGTGTGGGCTTCTACAGTTCGTTCATGGTTGCGGACGAAGTCTCCGTCGTCACTCGCAAAGCAGGAACGACTCAAGGCACGCGCTGGGTGTCAACTGGGGAAGACAGTTTCTCAATCGCAGATGTGGAATCAGAGCGAGGCACCCGAGTAACGCTGAAACTCAAGGAAGACGCCAACGAGTTTTGCGAAGCCTATTCGCTTCGTTCGATCGTTAGGCAGTACAGCGACCACATAGCAGCCCCGGTGGACATGCCCAGCACTGACAGTGAGTCAGACGAACGTGAGGTTGTCAACTCTGCAAAAGCACTTTGGACGCGTTCCCGATCTGATGTCGACGACGACGAATACAAGGAGTTCTACAAGTACGTCTCCCATGACTTTGAAGACCCTGTTGCATGGAGTCACAATCGCGTCGAAGGAAGACTCGAGTACACCAGCCTGCTGTTCATTCCCAAACGAGCTCCGTTCGACCTGTTCAATCCCGATGCGAAACGAGGACTGAAACTCTACGTCCAGAGAGTCTTCATTCTTGACGACGCAGAAACCTTTCTCCCCATGTACTTGCGATGGGTGAAAGGCGTGGTCGACTCCAGCGATCTACCGCTCAACGTTTCTCGCGAGACTCTGCAAGAGAACGAGGCAGTCAAGTCGATCCGTTCGGCACTTGAGCGCAGGGTTCTTGACCGGCTGGAGAAACTGTCCGTCGAGAGCAACGAAGACTATGAGACTTTTTGGGATGAATTCGGCAATGTGATCAAGGAAGGCACAACGTTGGACAATCCGAACCGCGAGGTTGTGATGAAGCTTCTACGCTTCACTACGACTCGGGACGAACCCGATCCCGAAACCGGCTTGGCGAAACCTCGAACTTCGCTGAAACAGTACTTGGATCGGGCGCAAGCTGGTCAGAGCCGGATATATTATTTGGTAGGAGACAACGAGAGTGCGGCACGAAACAGTCCGCACTTGGAAGTGTTTTCCCGCCGAGACATCGAAGTGTTGATCTTTGGGGATCCGATCGACGCATGGATGATGTCGCACCTCACCGAGTTTGATGGCAAGAAGTTCCAAGACATCACACGAAGCGACTTGGATCTACCCGAAGTTGAAGACGATGCCGACAAGAAAGAGGAGAGTGAAGAGGCAAAAGACTCTGACGAATCCAATGAGCCTCTGCTCCAACGCATATTGGACGTACTGGAAGACAAGGTCGAGAAAGTCACCAAGTCTCAGCGGTTGGTGGATTCGCCTGCTTGTCTTGTACTCTCCGAGAACGATGTTGGACTGCACATGCGAAGAATCTTCGAGAGCCAAGGACGCACGTTGCCGGCGGCAAAACCGAGTCTCGAAGTCAACATGGACCATTTTCTGATTCAACACATGGACAAAGTCGACAACGAAGCAAGATTCGAGGATCTTTCGCAGCTGCTTTTCGAACAAGCCGCTTTGGTCGATGGATCGTTTCCCATTGAGGCGGCCGGACACGTCAAACGAGTGAATCGCCTTTTCAACGAGCTGCTCTCGTAGAGATTTAGGCAATGGCAGTAGTGGTCGTCGGAGCGGGAAACTTCGGGACGGTTCTCGCCAACATCGTCGCGTCCAACGACACTCGCGCCTATCTATGGTTGCGAGACCGCGTCCAATACGACGACATTCGGTCAAGCAACGAGAATCGTCGCTACTTGCCCGGACACTCTTTGCATCCCAACGTCGTGCCGACAATGGATTTGCCAAAGGCAGTCAAATCGAGCAAATTGATCTTGATGACCCTGCCGAGTAGCTCCTTTCGTTCCGTCGCTCGTGATGTTGGACGCTCAATGAGTCAAGACTCCTATGTGGTTAGTGGAACCAAAGGGGTTGAGACGGAATCGTTCAAGTTGATGAGCGAAGTGTTGCAAGAGGAATTGCCCCCGTGCTCCGTAGGAGTTCTAAGCGGACCCAATCTGGCTGAGGAAATTGCCGAGCACAAGTTTGCGGGAACGGTCATAGCAAGTAGCGATGCGGATTTGGTCAAGCATGTTCAAGACAAGTTAAGCAGTCCGACGTTCCGGGTGTATTCGAGCGAAGATGTCTTCGGTGTTGAACTTGGTGGTGCACTCAAGAACATCTACGCGATCATTTGTGGTATCGCCGCTGGTTTGGACGTGGGACAGAATGCGGTGTCGATGGTCATCACTCGAAGTCTGGTTGAAATGAGCAGATTTGCCCAAGCCATCGGGGCAAATCCGTATACCTTCCTGGGCTTGGCTGGAGTTGGCGATCTCGTCGCCACATGCACGTCTCCACATTCGCGCAATTTCCAACTGGGCAATCGAATCGCATCGGGGATGACGCTGGAAGAAGCCATGGAACAGCTTGGTAAACTTGCGGAAGGCGTGAACACTCTCAAGGCCGTTTATCAACGCAAGGAGAAAATGGACCTGTACATGCCCTTGGTTGACGCTCTGTACAGGGTCATCTTCAAGGGTGAAGGCATGCAAGAGGCGATTCACAGTCTGATGGTTTCCGAGCAGAAAATCGATGTTGGTTTCGCGATGCAATGCGGAACACCGGGCACCGAATGAGATACCGCGGAAGACTGCCAGCATTCCGCATTGCCGGGTCTGCTCTAGTCCTCTTTTCTCTAAGTCCACTCGGAGGGGAAGAGTGGATTCTTGACCCTGTGCCGCGATCCACGGAATACGACTCTTACGCTGGCGAGCAACTTGAACCTTTTGACTTCGTCTACGGACCGGTTGACAAGATCAAGCGTGAAGTCTCCTACGAGCGAGTCGAACGGATTGAAGGCTCGGTTCAGTACTTCACGTATGAGATGTCTTCGGCTTATAAGCGGGAAGACGCAATTGCCTGGTATCGCGAACAGCTGGAGCAATCCGAAGTTGCAATCGAGTTCGAGTGCGAGGGTCTGGACTGCGGACGAGCGACGGTCTGGTCGATAAGTCTCTTTGAACAACGGGTCCTATCGACTGTTGATGCCAAGCAGCACTACATTGCTGGATTGCTGGAACGCGATGAAGATCGGGTCTTGTTCTCTATATATATAGTTGAGCGTGGCAATCGTCGCGTTTACGCGCATGTCGTGCAAGCGACAACCACTGATGAAGTTCAATTGGGATCGAATCTGGACTTCTCTAGCACGTTGGCCCGACACGGACATGCGGTCGTCGAGACGGTCGTTCCAGATCGCAACGGAAGGCTGACTTCAGATGCGCTGGATGAACTGCGCCGACTATCAGTTGAGCTGGAAGACTTTCGCAATGAAGACATCTACGTCATTTGCCATGTGACTGGTTCTCGAACTGCAGACAGGCTGTTGGAGGAGTCAAACACGTGTGCGGACTCGGCTGTGGAAGCCCTTAATGAATCAGGGGAATTTGAAATGGTTGCCTTTGGAGCGGGTCCGCTGTTTCCGCTTCAAGGAACTCCCACGTCTCGTTTGGAAGTTGTGATTCCTCGACTGCTGCGGCGCGAACCTTGAATCCCCTCATCGGTTTCTGCCTCAGCGATTAACGAACCAACGCATTGAGTCGTCCATCCAATGGCCGGTAACACTTTCGGACAAGCCTTCACAGTAACGACTTTTGGTGAAAGTCATGGCATAGCCATGGGTGCGGTAGTTGACGGTTGTCCACCCAACTTGGAATTGGACGAAGCCGACCTCATGGTTGATCTGGACCGGAGGAGGCCCAACAGATCGAAATTCACCACTCAGCGATCGGAGAGCGACCAGGTTCGCATTCTGTCCGGAGTGTTCGAAGGTAAGACCACGGGAACGCCCATCGGACTGGTAATCGAAAATACAGATCAGCGGTCTCGGGACTATTCCAAGATTCAAAGCGTGTACAGACCGGCCCACGCGGACTTCACTTACGACAAGAAGTACGGGATTCGGGACTATCGCGGCGGTGGACGTGCATCCGCGCGGGAGACCACCATGCGAGTCGCAGCCGGGGCGATTGCCAAGAAATACCTCCGGACAACGTTTGGTACGAACGTGTACGGCTATCTGGCTCAAATCGGTCCGATCTGTTTGGAAGTGAAGTCGCTGAACCACGCACAAGACAGTACGTTCTTTTCCCCTGATCCCGTGCGCGACGAAGAGATAGGAACATTCATCGACCAATTGCGTCGAGAAGGAGACTCGATCGGGGCTAAGGTCAGCGTCGTTGCCACAAATGTACCCATAGGACTGGGTGAGCCGGTATTTTCCAAACTGGATTCCGAGTTGGCTTCTGCCCTGATGGGAATCAACGCAGTGAAAGCTGTTGGCATTGGAGACGGTTTTGACGTAGTAAGTCAGCGCGGATCCGAACATCGAGATGAAATCTCAGTCGATGGATTCTTGTCGAATCGGGCTGGTGGTACGTTGGGTGGCATTTCGAACGGTGAGGACATTTGCGCATCCATTGCGTTGAAGCCTACGTCCAGTATTGTTCAACCCGGTCAGAGCATTGATCGAGACGGCAATCCGGTTGAGGTCTCGACGGCAGGAAGACATGACCCATGCGTCGGCATTCGAGCTGTACCAATCGCTGAAGCTATGGTTGCTCTGGTTCTAATGGATCACGTTATGCGAGACCGCGCGCAAACGGGTTCAAGCATGGAACGATCTACAGAATAATAGTTGGCCTGCAATCGCAGGTTGCCGAAAGAACCCGTGATCTAGGCGAAGCGACTTGCGTCGCCGATCACTCCCTCCTCCCGAAGTCTACTTAGCTCTCCAGTATCCATCGCCAATTCGTCGGCTAGTACTTCGTCGGTGTGCTCTCCGAGCCGAGGCGGTGCTTGCATGTCTACGCTCGACTCGGACATGCGCGGAGCAAATCCCAACATCGGAACCGATCCGTGCACCGGAAGTTCCATCTCGGTAATGAAACCGCGTTCACGGAGGTGTTGGTTGTGGTGCAGTTCGCCAGTGTCTAGACAGGCAGAGCACGGAACTCCGGCTCCGGCGATCGTCTCCATGGCTTCGTACTTGGTGTGCTCGGCACACCAGTCGCAGATTTGCTGATACAGAATGTCGCCGTTCTTCACCCGTTCGCGAAAATCCTGAAATCTTGGGTCGACCAACAAGTCGGGACGGTCTATAGCCGTACACAATCCGTCCCAGTGATCGTTGTTGACAGGCATCAAATAGATGTAGTCGTTGGGACCGAACGGTTTGCAGGGATAGATGTTCACCGGGGGTAGCCCTCCGCGGTTTCCCGTGCGGGGTGTCGCACGCGTTCCCCACTGGGATCCGATGTAGGCTCGAGTTCTCACGTAGTAGGCCATCGCTTCCTGCATGGACAGTTCGATGACCTGACCCTTGCCAGTCCGCTCACGTTGTATGTAGGCGGCGAGTATTGCCATGGCAGTCTGCACTCCCGTGCCGGAATCGCCAGTGGTTGTGCCAGGCATCATCGGTGGCCCATCGGGCTCGCCCGTGATCGAGAACGCACCGGCGGCGGCTTGAGCCACCATGTCCATGCTGCGGAATCCGGAGTAGGGTCCCGATGTTCCAAATCCCTTGATTCGGGCGTAGATGATTCCCGGGTGGACTTTCGCGAGAGTCTCGTATTCGATGTCGAGCTTTTCGACGATTCCGGGTCCGTAATTCTCCACGAAGACGTCGAAGCGGGGCACCATCTCCAGCAATATCTGCCGTCCTCGCTCAGAGCGCAGATTCAAGGCCAGACTCTTCTTGTTGGCGTTCCAAGCACAGAAGTACGGTGAGTAGTCGCTGTTTCCAGACCCTCTGACACCCCTTCCCGGATCTCCGAATTCGGGAGGTTCGATCTTCACAACTTCCGCACCCATCCATGCCAATGCTTGAGTGCAAGATGTACCTGCCTCGTACTGCGTCATATCCAAAATCCGCAGGCCGTCTAGTGCTGCCATTGAGCTTCCTTCATCGAGTCGTGAAAATCGGGAGTTTCGGTACAGACCGGCCGCCCGTCCATGTAGAGATTATTCCAAATGAACCACAAAGTGAAAGGCAGGCGAGTGTTGGAGCATCCTTGGGCCGTGCCAATGAGTGGATACTGTCCGATTCCCCAATTGTGCGTCGATCTCCGCTACGTCGAGTTAGAGTTCGAAATTGCCTATTTTCGCTGTTCAATTGGATTCAGCCCAAGTCAAGATTTCCCTCGGTTCAGGCATGCTCAAGCGTTGCAAAGTGCATAAAATTTTGCACCTGAATTCGATCCGGGCCTCGACATGGCTCGGACATCGATTCGCGCATTCCCACACACCCCATGAGTTACTCAGCGTACGATCCTGAAGAGCTAATCCGGTTGCGCAAGCTTCCAGAGCTCATTCCGCTAATTCCGCGAGTTCTTCTGCTGATCTGGCAGGTGTCGCCGTGGATGGTGATCTTCATAGGGGTAATGGCGGTTATCAGTGGGCTGGTTCCGCCAGCAATTCTGTTCCTCATGAAGTTGATCGTCGATACCGTCGCCGAGAACCGAAGTGTGGATGCCTCGTGGTTGATTGTGATTGTCCCGTTGGCCATCATTTTTGGCTTGTGGGTGGGATCTGCCGTTCTGGATTCCATCAACAATCTCGTGGAGACCATCCTCTACGAACGAACGGAAAACACAACCAATAAACAATTGTTGGATAAAGCGTGCAAGTTGGACATAGCCTTCTTTGAAGCTCCTAAGTTCTACGATCAGCTTCAACAGGCCAATGAACATCAGTGGTCTTTGCAGAGCTTGCCGATACAAATGTTCAGTTTGCTACAGCAGGTTCTTCAGCTCGGCGCTCTCATCGGATTGCTGTCGCTGTTGCATCCTTTGGCCTTTGTAGCGTTGGTCGTAACTGTTCTGCCCCGGTTCTTTCTGGAGGGGCACATGACACGGGCGAGCTTCAAGCTGCACACAGAGCTGACTCGCACGATGCGTCAACTTCAGTATTCCTCCGAAGTACTCATTCAGCGAGAAAAGGCGAAAGAAATTCGGATTTTCAAATTGGGCGATATGTTTCGGGGTCGGTTCCTTGATTTTCGCGATGTCTATATAAGTAACAACAGAAAGCTGTTGCTGAGGTTCATGGCGTACAACATCAGCCTCAGTACGATCTCTACGCTTGGAGTTGGCGCAGTGAGTATCTACGCCGTAATTCAAGCGGCGGAGGGTTCGATCACTGTCGGAACTCTGACCATGGTTTTCGGAGCGGCACAGCAGGTGGTTGGGCTCATCGGAGGCTTGATCAGCATGTTGAACAGCGTTTACCAGACATCGCTTGAGTCGTCGCGCTTCTTCGAGTTGATGGATTTGGATCTGCAGTCCATTGACGGTGCACTCGCCCCACCTCCCGTTGAATCGCCCGCGATTGTGTCGAGTGATCTCAAGCACGGTATTGAACTTGAGCATGTTTCGTTTTCCTATCCGGCTGTGGATTCGGAAGTGTTGACCGATGTTTCTTTCTTCATACCAGCTAAGAGCAAGGTAGCCATCGTTGGCGAAAACGGTGCCGGGAAGACAACCTTGGTTAAGTTGCTGGCGCGTTTCTACGATCCAGTCTCGGGTTCGATCAAGCTTGACGGGCGCGACTATCGAGAATACGACCTAGACAGTCTTCGTGCACAGCTATCGGTCGTATTCCAAGACTTTGTTCGCTACGACATCTCCGCTTCGGAGAACGTTGGAGTTGGCAACATTGAAGCCATCGACGACCGACAGAGGGTCATTGCAGCCGCCCGCAACTGTGGTGCTGACAAAGTGATTTCCGGATTGCCGAGGGGCTACGACACTGTGTTGGGTCGAACCATGGATGAAGGGGTCGATCTCTCAGGCGGTGAATGGCAGCAGATCTCGATTGCGCGGGCATTCATGAGTGAGACACCCATCTTGATACTCGATGAACCCACCGCTGCGATGGATTCGCTTCGCGAGCGGGAACTTTACGAACAGATCCACAGATTGTCCCAAGACAAGACGGTTGTCTTCATCTCGCATCGTTTCTCGACGGTTCGCATGGCGGATCTCATTGTCGTCATTGAAGATGGCAAGACCATCGAAGTGGGGAGTCACGACGAACTCGTCAAACAGCAAGGCAAGTACTTTCGAATGTTCGAAACGCAGGCGGAGAGATACCGATGAATGCATCGACGTTCAACGCATTCGAAGAGTTGAAGAAGAAGTCCATCAAGGAAATCTTCGGATTGCTGCCACGTGTGTACGACCTGGTGTTCAAGTCTTCTCCTGCGTACTTCCTAATCGCCTCCTCGTTGGGTCTTATCTCCGCGGGGGTGGCCGCTCTGTCACTCTGGCTGGCTAAGGTGGTCGTTGATCGTGTGGACGCAACCGTGGGGCTGCAATTCGATTGGATGTTCGTACTTGCTCCAGTCCTGCTATTGATTGCGATTCGAATCTTCGAGTCGATTCTGCAAGCCAGTGAGAGTCTCATTTCGTTCATGGTGAATGAAAGGGTCTACAACAGGGCATTCTCCCTGTTGCTCAACAAGGCATCTGAATTGGACTTGGCTTTCTTTGAGAGTCCAAAGTTCTACGACTTACTGCACCAAGCCCGATCGCACCTCAACTATCTCTACGGTGTTACCCAGTCATCTCTTGCACTGTTGAGGCAGTTGTTTTCGTTGACCGCAATGTTCGGATTGCTCAGTGTGTTGCACCCGTTAGCGTCGTTAGTGCTTGTCGTAACGACCGCTCCACGAGTTTTTTACGAGTTCTACGCAGCAAGGAGTCTGTTCAATCTGGAGATGGAACTGACACGCAACTACAGGATTACGGGTTATTTTCAGCGCTTGATGCTCCATCGGGAAAACGTCAAGGAAGTACGCGTCTTTGGTCTTGGCGACTACTTCATCCAGAAGTATCTTCAGTTCCGTGAACTCGTGATCCAAGCGCTAATCAAGCTCAATTTGTTCTTGTTGAGAGTGGAATTACTCTTTTCGGTGCTAGGGATTGTCGGCTTGAGTCTAGTATGGCTGTACGCAATCTACGAGGCGGTCAACGGCAACATATCACTAGGTAGTTTGTTCATGGTCTTTGGCGCATCGGAGAACTGTAGGAGTGCAATTCAAGGCCTCATTCGTAGCGGAGCCGACGTCTTCGAACACGGTTTGTATCTAACGCGATTCTTTGAGCTGGTTGACTTGGACCCCCGAACGGTGGAGGGTGCGTTGGACCGAGATGAGTCTCGGCAGCTTCGAAAAATAGAGCGGGATGATCTCGGTACCATTGAGTTCAAGAACGTTTCGTTCCGCTACCCCAAGACTGACGAGTTGGTCTTGCGCGATGTCTCGTTTGTACTCAAACCCAAGACAAGGTTGGCGATCGTCGGGGAGAACGGGGCTGGGAAGACCACGTTGATTAAGTTGCTTACTCGTCTGTACGACCCAATAGGTGGATCAGTTACCCAAGATGGGGTGGACTACAAGAACATCGACCCGAAAGAAATACATGGGAAGATGACAGTGGTGTTTCAGGACTTCGCGCGGTACGACATTGCGGCATCGGAGAACATTTCTGTTGGTGCAGTCGAACATGCGGATGACGAATACCGCATTGTCCAGGCTGCAAAGCTTGGAGGTTCGCACGACACCATTTCCAAGTTGCCCGACCAGTATGCGACCGTACTCGGACGAACGTTTGAGGAGGGTGTGGATCTATCGGGTGGAGAGTGGCAGAACGTCGCAATCTCTCGCGCCTTCATGAGCGATGCCAAATTCTTCATTTTGGACGAACCTACGGCAGCGCTGGATGCATTCAAGGAAGCAGAGCTGTTCGACCGTTTTGCTCGGTTAACGAAGGACAAGACGGTGGTCTTCGTCTCCCACCGTTTCTCGACTGTGCGGATGGCAGATCAGATTATTGTCATCGACGAAGGGCGAGTAGTTGAGCAAGGGACACATGAAGAGCTTGTCCAACTGGACGGCAAGTATCGTGAGATGTTCGACGCGCAGGCCGAGCGTTACCGGTAGAACCGTCTTGGTTCCGTTGCTTTAGCGTGTCTGAGCGAGCAATGGAATAAACAAGCGGCACACCGTTCGGGGTGTTTTGGCTGATTGACCAAACCGCCGCGTGCTGGCTACCACAAGTGTCAGTCCTCGTCAGATCGACGCAGGCACACCAGGATCAGTGAACACTTAGACTCTTGTTGCGAGAGACGAAGTCGCAATTCTGTAGGTGCAACTATCTCCTGATATCCAGCTGCCCAAGAAAATCACGCTTACCGAGGGGTGCTCCCTTCATACGTAGCAAGTCATAGGTGGTCGTTGCATGAAAGTAGAAATTGGGAAGCGAGAAGGACATGAGGAAACCTTCGGCCGTAAAGGGGATCTCCATCCCTCCCATCTTGAAGACAACGTTGTTGCCTTCGAACGAATTGACGATCTCTTCGGTGAACTCGTCCAAGTCTTCGATCGAGCTCTGAACCAGCGATTGCAGTCCGTCATAGTCGAGGTCTTGCATCTGAGGCGGTCCGAATTCACCTGACTGGACTCCTCGAAGTGCTCCGGCCGAGTGATGCGCAACCGACATAACTTGAAAATTGAATGGCAACATGTCGTCGATCAAGCGCAAGCCCACGACATCTGACTCGTTCAGTTCAGACTCCGCCATGAATGCTTTTCCCTTGGTCATGACGCCGTCAATGGAGGTCAAAATCCTTCGGAAGGTTGGAACGGTTGCGGAATAGAGAGAAAATGCCACGGAGCGACCTCGAAAAGATGTGATTTCCTCGATTATATAAAGCGGGTTTGGAGTCGGTTTTAGCTGTTGGATTGGCAGGTGCGGTTGTGTTGCTCAGCGCCGCGTGGGTTGTGCGTTTCTTTCGTTGTGTGTTCTTCGCTCTTGTCTTGCAGTCCTCTCAGCACTGTTGCCAAACGGAGTTGGGTACTCTTCCAATTGCACAAGATCGGACACATCTCTACAGACATAAGGATGCCTGGATCGTCTGCGTCGCTGGTACGGATTCCGATGTAGCTTGAAAAGTGGACGTCTCCGACAAGTGCTACGTGCGCTTCGAATTTCATGACTCCCGTGCACCAATGTGTTTGCGATGCCGGCTAGACCCCAATGAAGCTGTTGAATTGGAGATCAATGTCTCGGCCTCTACTGAGGCGGGGATCTCCCGGCCTAGTCAGTCCTTCGGGCGATCGAGATATTTGTAGACGTTGCGCAACTCTGCAACTGTCTCGCAAAAGGCTGAATTTCGAGTGCCACCGTAACGCAGAACTGCACGCAACAACGAACAGCGCTATTGCAGTAGCACTTGTCAACCGAAGAGCCTTACGTAGGTCATTGCAATACCTACTGCGAGCGTACGTCCTCCAACGACACCGGCAAGAACCCAAGCTTTGGTGGCCATGTGATTGAGTCTTTCCTCGATGGTTGCCAGTCGCGTTCAACATCTAAGTCTCTTGGGCTTGGCGAATCACCGTTGCCGCCCTCGTGAGATGTGTTGGGCGGGTTTGGCTCAATCTTCATTGACTCGTCTGCTCCAATTCCTCAAGCCATTCCCACAGAGTTCGTAGAGTATGTCCGGCATAGCTGAATTTGTTAAGCCGAATGACGAATCCCGAGGCATTATCGACTCTGCCATCTCCTTTAATCCCTGCTTGTTGCGCCACTTCATCCGCGAGAGCGTCGCTAAGAACAAGGTAAAAAGTGTCTGTGTACCGGTAGAAATCCTGAAACTTCTCCTGAATGTTGAGGTGCACATGGGTGTTCGCTTCTTGCAACACTATGGCAAACACTTTCGTGCTCACAAATCCACCTGCCACAAAGGCTGTGCCTTCTGTTGGATTGAAGTCTAACATAGCACTTTCTTCGTTTCCCTATTGGAATTCGCTGAGTACAGGCACTGGATTGGAGCTTGCAGTCAAGGAGCTTGTCGCGACTGTTTCGGGTTCGAGTTCAGTTCCAAAGTCTGGAATCTGCATTCCGAAGTGAAGGAGATCGCTTGGTTGCATATCCTTAGTTTCAGGTAGCCCAATGGACCATTGACTTCGGTTGACTCTGTCTGAGAATCGAATCCCATGTTGCGCACCTACAACACTTAGGGTTACACTCCGCATTCCAATGGTGCTGCAACAGGTTCGGCCACGCTATGAATCGCTTTCCAATCGTGGGTTGGTTGCTGAGCTTCTTGCTCAATCTCTTTCTCTCCATTCCTTTCTGGTTCTTCTGGAGTGTGTGTGGAATCGGAGAGAGCTTCTTTTCCTGGCTGCCCGAGCCATTTCATTCGCCGGGTCTGCTATCCGTTGTCGGACTGTTCATTTGCATTGAGATCATTCGAACGGTGATTTTTCCACGAGCTGACTGGGACGAAGATCGCGGGAAGGATTAGCAACCATTCCGACATCAGTCTAGTTAACAGGCGGCACATATAATTTCGGTGCCGGCTGTACCGGGCCGACACCCCCCAAACCTAACGCCTTTCTCTTCTCCTATGGCTCAAACACTCTACGACAAAATCTGGGATGGGCACTACGTTGGAACCCGAGAGGACGGTCTCGACCTGCTGTACATCGATCGCCATCTGCTGCATGAGGTTACATCCCCCCAAGCATTTGAGGGTCTCTCTTTTGCTAGCCGCAAGCCTTGGAGACTCGCAGCTAATCTAGCGACGGTTGACCACAGCATTCCCACGACTGATCGGTCTTCTGGAGTCGAAGGCATCGAAGATCCAATTGCTCGTGAGCAAGTTGAGGTGTTGAACGCGAATTGTGATGCTTTCAACGTTCGGTACTTCGACATGCACGATTCGCGGCAGGGCATAGTTCATGTTGTGGGTCCCGAACAGGGAGCAACTTTGCCGGGTATGACGATCGTTTGTGGCGACTCGCACACTTCCACACACGGTGCATTCGGTGCGCTTGCTCATGGCATTGGTACTTCGGAGGTCGAACACGTACTGGCAACGCAATGTTTGGTCCAGCAAAAGAGCGGAAACATGAAAGTAGAGGTCGTCGGATCTCTACCGAAGTGGTGTACGGCAAAAGACGTAATTCTTGCGCTCATCCGCAAAATCGGCATCGCAGGAGCTACCGGTCACACCATCGAGTATTGCGGGCAAGCCATCTCCAACCTCTCAATGGAAGGTCGAATGACTGTCTGCAACATGTCGATTGAAGCTGGCGGCCGTGCCGGACTAGTCGGGGTCGATGACACGACTTTCAAATATTTGGAAGCCAGACCATTTGCGCCTTCAGGAACATTGTGGAACGAGGCAGTTGATTCCTGGAGACAGTTAAATTCCGATCCCGATGCGAAGTACGACGTCGTCACAAAGCTCGATGTCGACAGTCTTGCCCCTCAAGTTAGTTGGGGAACCAATCCAGAGCTTGTTGTCGGCATCGACGAAACTGTGCCTTCACCGGATGAATTCGACGACGAAGCCAAGGCCGAGACTGCAGAAAGAGCATTGGCGTACATGGATTTGACTCCCGGTATGCCAATGTCGGATGTTCAGATTGACAAGGTGTTTATTGGGTCTTGTACTAATGCACGCATCGAGGACCTAAGAGAAGCAGCATCAGTTGCTGCAAACCGGCGCGTTGCTTCGAATATCAAACACGCCTATGTCGTACCCGGTTCGGGATTGGTCAAGCGTCAAGCCGAGAAGGAAGGACTCGATGAGATTTTCCGTTCGGCAGGCTTCGATTGGCGAGAGCCTGGATGTTCGATGTGCTTGGCGATGAACAACGACCGCCTCTATCCGGGCGAACGTTGCGCTTCAACTTCAAACCGCAACTTTGAAGGACGACAAGGGCACATGGGCCGAACGCACTTGGTGAGTCCGGCATCCGCCGCCGCGTGTGCCATTGCAGGTCGATTGGCCGACGTTCGAGACTACCTGTGATGGTAGATTCCAGCGGACTTCGGACATTCATCAACCACAGGGGTGTGGTCTGTCCACTGAACAGAGCGAATGTCGACACTGATCAGATCATTCCGAAGCAGTTTCTCAAGTCGGTGAAACGAACCGGATTTGGGAGCAACCTCTTCGATGCATGGCGCTTTCAAGATGAAGGCGAAATTGGAAAAACGGATCGTAAGGAGAACCCGAAATTTGTTCTCAATGACCCACGCTATCGTGAAGCGTCGATATTGTTGGCACGACGTAACTTTGGTTGCGGCTCGAGTCGAGAGCACGCAGTTTGGGCATTGATGCAATACGGGTTTCGGTGTGTCCTAGCACCATCCTTTGCGGATATCTTCTTCAACAATTGCATCAATAACGGACTATTACCTGTTGTTTTAGAAGAAGAACAAATCGAAGACCTGTTCGAAAGTGCAGGTGGCGAACAAGCACTCGAATTGACGGTTGACTTGGAAAATCAACTGGTTTCTTCCGAGCACGTAGACGAGATTGCATTCGCAATCGATGCCAAATCGCGCAAGCGATTGATGGAAGGAATGGATGAGATCGCCTTGACCTTGCGCCACAGCGACCAGATCCGAAAATTCGAGGAGCAACATCGCCAGCGCATGCCTTGGTTGTTTGCTGACTCCCCGTGATTTCTCGATCCAGTTTCGAAATCCTCGTTCTCGCAGGCGACGGCATAGGTGCCGAGATCATGCCTCATGCCTTGCGAGTCATGGAGTCGGCGGCTGAAGGAGAAATGGACCTAGCACTGTCGTTTGCCGATTTTGGCGGATGCGCCATCGATCGCCACGGTGTGCCGATGACCGACGATACGTTTTGGCAAGCTCAACAAGCGGATGCTGTGTTGCTGGGTGCGGTCGGTGGTCCGAAATGGGATGGACTACCTGTTGACCAGAAACCGGAAAAGGGACTACTCGGTCTTCGAGCAGGCTTGGATTGTTTTGCGAATCTGAGGCCGGCCCTGACCTTCGCGCCGTTGGCAGAAGCATCGACGTTGAAGACCGAACTCGTCGCTGGTCTGGACATCTTGATCGTTCGCGAACTGACCGGTGGTGTCTACTTTGGCGAACCGAGGGGAGTTGAAGTACGTGACAACCTCCGAACTGGATTCAACACGTTCATCTATGACGAATCCGAGATCGAACGCGTATCCAAAATGGCATTTGAATTGGCGCGCAAGCGCAATTCCAAAGTTTGTTCAGTGGACAAGGCGAACGTACTCGAAGTCACTCAGTTGTGGCGGGATGTCGTCGAGGAAGTGCATGGCGACTACAAGGATGTGGAATTGAGCCACATGTACGTGGACAACGCAGCGATGCAGCTGGTGCGAATGCCGAAGCAGTTTGACGTGATCGTCACAGGAAACATGTTTGGCGACATTCTTTCGGATGTCGCAGCAATGTTGACGGGCTCGTTGGGAATGTTGCCGAGTGCCTCTTTGAATGCTGCATCTGAAGGTATCTATGAGCCCGTACACGGAACAGCCCCTGATATTGCTGGTCAGAACACTGCGAACCCACTTGCCACCATACTCTCCATCGCCATGATGTTTCGATACAGTTTGAATGCATCGACCATTGCGGATCAAATTGAGTCTGCGGTGGATCGAGTCTTGGATCGTGGTCTTCGCACCGCTGACATCATGCCGCTTGAGCAGACATCGAAAATCGAGCGGGTAGGAACCGATCGGATGGCGGATGCAGTGATCGAAGAACTAGAGGCAATCCGATGAACGCCGTCAATGTTGCTGTCGCCGGAGCGACCGGGGCGGTTGGCGAGGCGATGTGCGAAATCCTTGCCGAACGAGACTTTCCACTTGGCGACCTGAGGCTGCTTGCCAGCCAACGCTCCGCCGGAAAGCGGGTTCGTTTCAAGAACCGCTACATTCGAGTCGAAGAACTTGCCGACTTCGACTTTTCAGACACCCAAATTGCGATGTTTTCGGCAGGAGGCTCGGTGTCGGGCGAATACGCTCCTCGGGCAGCCGAGGCAGGAGCTATCGTCGTCGATAACACGTCGTACTTTCGCTATCACGACGAAATCCCGCTCGTGGTGCCCGAAGTGAACTCGCATCGAATCCAAGCGGGCATCGACACGGGAATCATTGCGAATCCCAATTGTTCGACCATTCAAATGGTCGTGGCCTTGAAGCCAATCTACGATGCAGTTGGCATCGAACGCATCAACGTGGCCACCTATCAAGCGGTATCGGGAGCCGGGACGAAGGCGATAACCGAGCTGGCGGTGCAAACCGCCAACATTCTTAACGCCAAGGAAATCGAATCCGAAGTTGCGCCTGTTCAGATCGCATTCAATGCGATACCACAGATCAACGATTTTGAGCCCAACGGCTACACGACAGAAGAAATGAAGATGGTGTGGGAAACACAAAAGATCTTCGAGGATCCATTCATCAAGGTCAATCCAACGTGCGTGCGTATTCCTGTCTTCTTCGGTCACTCCGAAGCCGTGCACATCGAGACCCGGGACAAGATTTCTGCCGAAGATGCACAGCAGCTTCTTCGCGAAGCACCCAATGTCGAGCTCATTGATGAACGTTCACCCGGCGGCTATCCAACTGCGGTATTGAATGCAGCGGGAAACGACGCTGTTTTCGTCGGACGAGTCAGGGAAGACATCTCGTGTGAACGAGGCCTAAATCTTTGGGTCGTCTCCGACAACGTGCGTAAAGGTGCCGCATTGAACACCATCCAAATTGCGGAAAATCTCATTCCGCTTCTTGCTTGACGAGTCAACGACCTGGGTCTGGTGCAGCTCTCGGCGTGCCATTGATTGGATGTCCTACTACATTGCACTCGGAATCGAATACGCCGGTACGAACTTCCGAGGAAGTCAGCGACAGAAGAGTGATCGAACAGTGCAATCGGAGTTGGAACAAGCACTATCTTCGGTAGCGAACGAAGAAATTCATATCGAACTTGCCGGTCGAACTGACAGTGGTGTGCACGCAATGCACCAAGTCGTGGCGTTTCAGACCACAGCCAGCCGTCCCAAATCAGCGTGGATTCGGGGCACGAATACCCACATTCCAAATCGAGACCTTGCGGTACATTCCTGCGAGTCAGTTGAAGAGCAATTCGATCCACGCCGATCTGCAAGCTGGCGCCGTTACGTCTATATCTACGACGATGGAGAGATCATGCCCGCAATCGGTCGTGGAATGGTCTCCTGGTCGCCCAAACGGTTGGACCATGTCGCTATGCATACGCAAGCTGAAGACTTGATTGGAGAGCATGACTTTTCGTCATTTCGCGCCTCGGACTGTCAATCGAAGTCTCCAAACCGTTGCGTTCACTACTTGGCCGTCCATCGCATCGGCAGATATGTTGTGATGGATATCGTCGCGAATGCATTCCTCTTTCGGATGGTTCGTAACATTGCTGGAACACTGGCTACAGCCTCGACTCAACGATATCCGAGTGTTGCAGAAGTACTGAAAGCACGAGATCGCGCTAAAGCACCGCCCACTGCACCTCCCGAAGGCTTGTACTTGGTACAGATTGCCTACGATAAGTACCCATCCCTCGGAGCGTTTCGAATTCCTCCGGTTCTTTCCGCGCAGTGTGACCTCCAAACTTTCCAAACCTCTGACTTCCCAGACATTCGGAGCACTTTGTAACGTGGGCATTGTGGTCAAAATCTGTGGGATTACTCGCGTTGAGGATGCGCAGATTGCCTGCGAGGCAGGTTGCGACTTTGTGGGTCTGAATTTTGTGCCTGGAACGCCTCGATTTATCGCACCAGACGTAGGGAACGACATCGTTGCGCACTTGGACTCGGGTGTCCGATCTGTCGGTGTGTTCTGGAAACCATCCGCGCCCTTTGTCCAGTCAATCCTCGATTCGGTCGAACTCGATGTTTTGCAGTTCTCAGGGCCTGAATCGCCGGACTTCTGCTCACGATTTGATCGACCTTACATCAAGACCTTGCGGGTCGATGCCGAATTCTGCTATGACCGATTGGCAGCCGAGTATCAAGACGCTTGGGTTCATCTAATCGACTCCTTCGTCAAGGCAGTCCCAGGAGGGTCGGGAGTTTCTTTTGATTGGAACGTTTGGCCCAAGAAATCTAGCTTTCCCTTGATGCTGGCCGGAGGTCTCAACCCGGACAATGTTGGAGAAGCCATCGCGAAGACCCAACCTTGGGGAGTCGATGTGGCATCCGGTGTGGAGAGCAGCGATCCCCGGAGGAAGGATCCAGATCTGGTGCGAAAGTTCGTCTGTGAGGCACGCGGTGCCGATGTCTGATTCGACTCCTTACTCGGCGCCAGATGAATTGGGTTTCTACGGAAAGTTTGGCGGACGTTTCGTAGCCGAGACCCTCATGCACGCTCTGAAGGAATTGACCGACGTGTATCAGGCCTGCAAGGCGGACCCGCAATTTCGAGACAGACTCCACTCCGACCTTGAGCACTATGTAGGTCGTCCGACACCTCTCTACTTTGCCCAGTCCTTGACTGAATCCATAGGTGGTGGACGGATATTTCTTAAACGCGAAGACCTCAACCACACCGGTGCGCACAAGATCAACAACACCGTCGGTCAAGCTTTACTTGCCGAGTGGATGGGTAAGAAGCGAATCATTGCCGAAACTGGTGCAGGTCAACACGGCGTGGCTACTGCGACAGTGTGTGCACGCATGAACTGCGAGTGCGTTATCTACATGGGCGAGTCCGATGTGCAACGACAAGCTCTAAATGTCTATCGGATGCGGTTGCTTGGGGCCGAAGTGCGAACCGTTTCAACAGGCTCGAGAACTCTCAAAGATGCCATGAACGAAGCCATGCGAGATTGGGTTACCAACATCGATACGACGCACTACATCATTGGCAGCGTAGCCGGACCGCACCCTTATCCGCTATTGGTTCGCGACTTCCAGTCGGTCATCGGGAGAGAAGCCAAGCAACAATGTTTGGAACAGACTGGATCGTTGCCCGATGTGCTCATCGCTTGCGTGGGAGGTGGCTCAAACGCCATGGGTCTCTTCTATCCGTTTGTTGACGACGAAGTCGAGTTCATTGGTGTCGAAGCGGGTGGACTGGGCATTGAGACGGGCAAACATGCAGCCACTCTGAATTCCGGATCTCCGGGAGTCCTGCACGGTTCACACTCCTTCCTCCTTCAGGATTCCGATGGCCAAGTCGTGGAAACCGAGTCCATATCCGCCGGCTTGGACTATCCGGGAGTTGGACCAGAGCACTCGCACTGGAAGGAAACGGGACGGGCGAAGTATGTGTCGGTTAGTAATGAGCAAGCGCTAAAAGCGTTTCACAGATTGAACAAGAGCGAAGGGATTCTCCCGGCATTGGAGTCGAGTCACGCATTGGCGTATGCGATCGAGGAAGCGGCTCGCCGAGATGTAACGGACGTGATCGTTGTAAACCTGTCGGGCAGAGGAGACAAAGACATAGACATCGTCGCTCAGGAAGACGGAATCGCATTGTGAGTCGATTGGCTGGGATGTTCCGTAGTTGCTCAGAACAGCAGAGACGAGTGCTCGGTACATTCATCACTTCGGGAGATCCGCTGCCGGAATCGACCGTTCCTGCCATGCATGCATTGGTCGCCGGTGGTGCTGACTTTCTTGAACTAGGGGTTCCATTCTCCGATCCGGAAGGTGAAGGACCAGCGATTCAACGCTCTTCGGAACGGGCGATTTCGAATGGTGTCACACTAGACGATGTGCTCGAGTTCGTGGGGGAGTTTCGCAAGAAAGATCGGCACACTCCAGTGGTACTGATGGGATATCTCAATTCCTTTCTTGTTGCTGGTTACGAGTCGTTTGCATGTCAGGCTGCCGCTGTGGGAGTGGATGGACTGATAGTTGTCAATCTGCCGCCAGAAAACGCAAGAGAACTGCAGTTTGAGTTGCGCCGCAATGAGATCGATCTCATTTTTCTTGTAGCGCCGACAACCAGTAGCGAACGCTGCAAGTACATCGTTGAGCAGGCAAGCGGGTTTGTCTATTTCGTTGCGCTCAAGGGAATTACTGGAGCTGACCACTTCAAGCCTGATGCTGTGCGTAGTCAGATTGTCCAGGTTCAGCGTCTGTCCAACATTCCCGTGGTCATGGGATTCGGAATCAAGACCCCTCAAGCTGCCCGCGACGCTTCAAGCATCGCCGATGGAATCGCAGTTGGAAGTGCAATCGTCGAGACCATGAACACGGAACTCCCGACCGAGCATCTTTGTGATGCACTCCAGCGTCAGGTATCGGCTCTTCGCCTGGCGATGGACGAGTAGTAAGAAGTCTCTTGACGGGCAATCTCAACGATTGGATTGAAAGAATCCAACGCGAACATCGGAGTCGAAATCCGCCTGAGCTTCATGGGGTTGCCGCACTTGTAGATCGACTTGGCCTCACTCGAGCAGTCGGCAAGACTTGCATCGTGGCAGGGACGAACGGTAAGGGATCGACGGTCCGTTACCTGGAGGGACTCTTGCTTGCATCGGGTCGATCAGTCGGTGCAACGGCATCGCCGCATCTGAATGAGTACAACGAACGCATACGTCTAAACGGGCAGCCGGCGAGCGACGAGGAGATTGTTTCCGCGTTCGAACTAATCGACGATGTGCGCAACGGTCAGCCATTGACCTACTTTGAATGGGCAACCATAGCTGGTCTCGAGCTGTTTAGGCGGCATCGAGTGGAAGTGACGTTGCTTGAAGTAGGACTTGGCGGTCGTTTCGATGCCGCCAACATTGTTGATCGGGATTTGACGGTCATTACTAGCATCGGAATCGACCACTCCGAAATCCTTGGAGAAGATCGAGAAACGATTGGCAACGAGAAGGCTGGAATCCTGCGATCGGGAATTCCTCTCGTGTATAGCGACAAAATTCCAGTCCGATCCGTACTTGAACGATCACAGGAACTTGACTGTCCGCGCTACTTGCTGAGAGAGCAGTTCTCGCACTGCGTCCTCAACGAAGCATGGAACGCCTCGGTCTCTACTCAAACCGGACGGACCAACTACTCATTTCCTCGAATTCCAGCGATTAGAGATTCGGCTGCCGCCGCGCTTCAAGCCGCAGTTCTCTTGGCAGATTCGGCCGTTGACACAGTAGGCGTTGATATTGCGGCCTATGACATGCCGGGGAGGTTGGAGAGCTTCAAGTACCGCGATAGGACTTGGATGTTGGATGTGGCTCACAATCCGGATGCGGCACGCTTTGCAATCCAGGAAGTTCGGAAAAGGTGGAATGCGGACTGTGTGCACTTACTGTTTGGTTGCATGTCCAACAAAGACGTAGCGGGAATTTTGCGAGCTTTTGAACTTGCCAATGATCGAATTACCATCACCGACACCTCGGGCAAGAGAGGAGTGAAAGCAGATCTTCTGGCAGTCAGTCTAGAAATGTACGGAATGAATGTTGCACCAGAATTGGCTTCTGCGATAGACTATGCGGTTGAGACGACAAGTCCGAGCGATGTTGTGCTTGTTGCAGGATCGTTTCAGCTTGTCAATCGAGTCAGACAGGTGCTCACATCGGCATTGGAAGCCGAAGTTCCGTGAACGAACGAACTCGAAATAGGATTATCGGTGGCGTACTGGTCGTATCGCTCCTGATCATTATTGTGCCGATGCTGTTCGACCGTCCACTCGATATCGAACTCGACATTCCACCAATGGAGACAGTCGAAGTGGACGAGTCGCTTGCTCCTGATATCGATCTCCCCGATACCCGCGATGTGCTTCAAGTGCGTAAGAACATTACGGCGGAAGTGGACGAAGAGGGCTTTCGTCGTCAAGAGGAAACACATGTGGGCGAACCAGTTCTTACGTTCAATGCAAAGGACGCCGAGCAGTGGGCGGTTCAGCTCGCTAGCTTCGGAATTGAAGAAAGTGCGAGCGACCTGCGGGAGTCTTTGGAATCCGATGGACATCGAGTCTGGATTTCGACCGCCACCGTGAATAACAACAAAGTACACCGAGTAGTTGTAGGGCCTTTCATCAAACGAGAGGATGCGGATAGCAGAATGGAGCAGTTCGAGAGGTCCTACGAACTGAGCCCGATTGTTGTGGGCTTCGACTATTAGCTCGCTTTAGAGTGCAGAGCTTTACATTCAGTTGGATAGACATTGCGCTGATCAGCGTGATTGTGATTTCAGCTCTGTTCGGTATGCGTAGGGGACTAATCGGTGAGGTTATTTCTCTCACGAGCTGGGTCCTGGGTGCCATGTGCGCTATTTTGTGGGGCAAAGATCTGGGTCAGTTCATTTTTCAGAACCAAGCCTTGCAGGACCTGCCTTGGTTGCCCAACGTTCTTGGTTCGACACTCATTCTCATCGCAATTCTCGTCGTTGGAGCGCTGATTCTCTCCCTTATCAAACCCACTGTCGAGAAGATTCAAATGGAAGGCATCGATCGCAGTCTTGGTTTGCTCTTCGGGGCAATTCGAGGGTGCTTCTTCATCATTGCAGTCGGTATAATTACGAACATCAGCCAAACTGCACCAACCGTTTGGAACGATTCGTCGTTGCTACGGTTCCTCATGGGCTTTGAACCATTCGTTCAGGACTTGTACCAACTGATCGTTGACTGGTTCAACCAGAATTCTTCTTCAGTTCAGTAACGCGTCGTATGTGTGGAGTTGTCGGGATTGTCAGTAGTGAACCCGTCAGCCAACGACTCTACGATTCCCTCTTAGTACTTCAACACCGAGGACAAGACTCAGCAGGGATTGTCACTTCGGCCGGTAGTCGTTGCAACATGCGCAAGGACAACGGACTGGTCTCGGAGGTGTTTCGCCAAAGCCACATCAATTCGCTTCGCGGAAACATGGGCATTGGGCACGTTCGCTATCCCACAGCGGGGAGTGCTAGTTCCTTGGAATCCCAGCCGATGTACGTGAATTCTCCGTTCGGCATCTGTCTTGCGCACAACGGAAACCTAACCAACACGAAAGAGCTGCATCGCACTTACTTCGACAACGTGATGCGTCACATCAATACAACGTCGGACTCTGAGATTCTGTTGAACGTATTCGCGCACGAACTGGCTCTGACTGGAGCATCCGTCTTAGCGCCGGAGCATGTGTTTGCTGCCGTTCAAGGGGTGAACGCCGTGTGTCGGGGCGCTTATGCCGCGGTAGGCCTGCTGGTCGATAGCGGAATTGTCGGATTTCGAGATCCTCGGGGCATACGGCCTCTGGTATTGGGCCGGCGAGGCTTCGACTACATAATGGCAAGCGAGTCGGCTGTTCTCGATGTTTTGGGTTTCGAAATCGTAAGAGATGTAGAGCCCGGCGAAGCGATTTACATCGACAAGAATGGACAACTGCATTCGCAGATTTGTTCGTCCTCTCGCCGACTTACACCCTGCATCTTCGAGCACGTCTATCTTGCGCGACCCGACTCGATAATTGACGGAATTTCGGTATACAAAGCGCGACTGCGCATGGGCGAGCAACTGGCAGAGCGAGTCTTGCAGCAGTTCAACTGGCGGGACCACGACATCGATGTCGTCATTCCCATCCCGGAAACGAGTCGAACCGCGGCCATTCCCGTTGCGCACCGCCTAGACGTCAAGCTACGCGAAGGATTTGTGAAGAACCGGTACATCGGTCGTACTTTCATCATGCCCGGCCAATCCATGCGTCAAAAGTCGGTCCGTCAGAAACTCAATGCGATCAACCTGGAGTTTGAAAACAAGAACGTTCTATTGATCGAAGACTCGGTGGTTCGAGGAACAACCATTCGAGAGATTGTCGAGCAGGCACGCCTCGCTGGCGCTCGAAAAGTTTATGTTGGAGTCGCTGCGCCGCCCGTGCGCTATCCCAATGTGTACGGAATCGACATGCCTTCTAGCGATGAGTTCATCGCCAACAACCGAAGCGAGGAGCAGATTGCACAGATTATTGGTGCAGACATGCTCGTCTACCAAAGTCTCGAGGACTTGACTAACGCGGCACTAGAAGGGAACCCGAAAGTCGATGGCTTCGAGTGTTCGATATTCGACGGCGAATACGATTGCGTGGATGTCGATGAGAGCTATCTATTGGAACTCTCCAACATGCGCAATGACTCCTCGAAAATGAAGGACACCGAGTCGGTGTTGGAAGGCTCGTTGTTCGAATTGCAAGGGACCTGATGCTCTCCGTCACTTGGTCTTGCGTTGTGTAAGAGCGCGAACTACCTTATTCGGAGTTCCAGCTACTAAAGTCGCTCCGCATCGCTCTCACTCCGGCTAGTTAGCTGAAGTGTTGCAAGAACTGCTGAGCTACGAAGCTTCTTGACCGTTCGAGCCGACACCAAAGCACACAAGCTCCAATTCGGTGTCGTAGCGGCAATACCAACCGCATCGTTCCCACGATCCCAGCACAATGCGAGTGAAATTTCCCCCAAGATGGTGAATTCCCGGTCGATGGGTATGGCCGTGAATCATGGTTGTACAGTTAAATTCCTTAAGAGAGCTGCGAACCTCGTCTTCGACTACATCGGTGATTTGATCGGGCTTGTTGGCATTGGATCTTCGGCTCTGTTCACGCATCGATCTTGCAAACTCGCGGCGTGCTTCCAGGTCTTGAGCAAGAAACTGTTCCTGAAATTCGTCGGAACGAAAGTGTCGCCGCAATTGCTGATAGGGGATGTCGGATGTGCAATAGGCATCGCCGTGAGCGAGTAGTACACGTTGGCCTCCCAATTCGATCACTGAGGGATCTTCGAGGAGAGTAGCCCCAATGTCACTGACGAATTGGGCACCGAACAGAAAGTCCCGATTGCCATGCATGAGCGACATCGAAGTTCTGGATCCGTGCCGTCTAAGCAAAGAACGCAACTCGTCGGCAAATTCATCGTCGTCGTCATCGCCAACCCACACTTCGACCAGATCGCCAAGTATGTAAATGTCGCTGGAGCTTCGCACCGCTCCGTCCAGGAGTTTGTCTAATGCGCGAAGGTGGTGTTGCTGTCCGGAGTCCAAGTGGAGGTCCGAAACGAAAAGGGCAGTCATGTCCCGACTGATTCGACTGATTCGACTGCTTCAAGCAGATTCTGCAGAATCGACACGCGAGTCATCGGACCTACGCCACCGGGAACCGGTGTTATCCAAGATGCCTTCTCTCGAACACCCTCAAACTCGACATCTCCCATCAACGTTCCGTCAGCCTGCGGCTGAATGCCTACATCAATGACAACTGCGCCCGGTTTTACCCAATCCTCGGTAATCATGCCGGCTTGTCCTGTCGCAGTGACCAGGACATCGGCAAGTCTTGTATGTGCTTTCGTGTCTCGGGAGTACTGGTGGCACACTGTAACGGTGCAGCCAACCATCAACAGCTCCAGGCTCATGGGTCGTCCAACATGATTGGAAGCTCCAACAACGACGGCATTCGTTCCGAGCAAGTTGACACCGGTCTGTTTCAGTAGCGTCATTACGCCCTTCGGTGTGCAGCAACGGTGTGCAGGTTGACGAAGCGTGAGCATTCCCAGATTGAACGGCGTTATTCCATCCACGTCCTTCTTCGGGTGTATGTGCTCGATTACCCGCGTGGAGTCGATGTGTTCCGGGAGGGGAAGCTGAAGCAGAATCCCGTGCGTATTCTCGTCTGCGTTCAACTGCTCAATCAATTCGATCAGGGCGTCGGTGGTGGTGTCGGAAGGCAGTGTGTCGACGGAACACAGTATTCCAATCTCGTCGCAGTCGCGTTTCTTGAGGCGTACATACAACGCTGAAGCGGGGTCGTTTCCAACAAGAACCAACTTCAAGCTCGGACGCACACCGCAGGACTGCACGAGTTTGTCCACACGTTTTCCCACTTCTTCGCGGATCGTTGCGGCAATTGCGTTGCCGTTGAGAACCTGTGCGCTCATTGAGGGTCAAAACGAACCAGAAAGAATGGACAGGTATTGTGCATTAAACAATTTCGTTAGCGAGTTCTTGTGCTGTTTTGTTGCGTTGCCCCGTGCAACCGAGTAGCATAGGTCGGCTCGCACTGGGCGGGGTATGGCGCAGTCTGGTAGCGCGTCTGCTTTGGGAGCAGAAAGTCGGGAGTTCGAATCTCTCTACCCCGACCACCCGACCTTGCCGTTGAAGGCATTTGCGCCCGTAGCTCAATTGGATAGAGCATCGGCCTTCTAAGCCGAGGGTTAAAGGTTCGAGTCCTTTCGGGCGTGCCACAATTCTTGTTGGTACACTAATCGATGCTCAAACGAGTGGTTAGTAGGCAAGTTCGTGGCCACTCTGGCACCAGTGGTGGGTGTAGCTCAGGAGGTAGAGCACTGGATTGTGATTCCAGTTGTCGTGGGTTCGAATCCCATCATCCACCCCAATTCCATCCATTGCCCGAACCAACGGGACATCGACGGCGATGAAGACGACAGTTAGACCCACTGGACCGCTCGAACGATGTCTTCATGTGGAAGTGGACGCGGAGGAAATCTCCAGTGAGGTCGCACAGGAAGTAAAGCGGCTGGCGGCGAATGTCAAGCTGCCGGGTTTTCGTAAAGGAACTGTTCCCACAAGTCTGATACGCGAACGGTATGGTGCTGGCATTCTGCAGGAAATACGCGAGAAACGCTTGACCGGTTCGCTAGACCAGGCCATAAAAGCCGAAGAGTTGCAACTCATGCACATCGCGGGCTTCACCAACGGATCGAAGTTGCACGACGAGAAGATCGAGTACTTGGTTGATCTTGTCGTTCAACCGAAGTTGCTGGTGAGTGAGATTGAAAGTCTGTCTATCGTCAAGCCTGTCGTTGAATTCTCCGACGAGGAAGTCGACAAGCAAGTTGATGCAGTAGTTCCAGTGGGTCCGTTCCAGCCTCAAGATCGAGAGGTGAGGGAGGGCGACGAGGTCCAATTTTTGGTCACTGATATTGGCACAGAACACACCGACGAATCCAATGACAGACTCACCAAATTCGACTCGAAACTCGAAGGTTCACAGAGTGTCGTGCTCGACGGGAGTTACGCTTGGGCAGACCCATGGAAGACGTTCATCTGCGAGTCTTTGCGCGGACAAAAGGCAGGGGATACGTTTGTTGTCGAACGAGATATTTCCCTCGATGACCACATCGAAGCAGCTCGAAAGGGTTCGGTTGAAGTCTCCGAGGATGGAGCGGATGCCGACAGCGAAGAACAGTCGGAAACAGCAGACAGCGAAGTCGATGAAAACGATAATCCGACTATCGACGACACGGATATTGCTCGACCCTACCTGAGCAAACTGCACGTTGAGATCAACATCACTGCTACCGGTATTCGACCAAAGCCAACCATTGACGACGAGTTTGTGCAAGCGAACTTTGAGGGCTTTCAGTCGGCCGAAGAGCTACGTTCTGGTGTACTTGAACGAATGCAGGAGCAAGTCGAAAGTTTTATCGAGGGACTGATAAATACACAGATCTCGAACCAAATGATTGCGATGAATCCAGTTGAACTCCCTCACGATATGTTGGAAAGCCGTGCGGCAGAAGGGATAACGGGTCGAGGAATGAGTAGTGACGAGGAATCCAACGGCGATACCTCTGGAACACCGACGAACGAAGACGTCGAGAGTCAACGTAAGCAAGCATTGGGCGAATGCATTGTGGATCAGTATGCCGAGTCTCACGGAATTGAAGCCGATATCGTGTCAATGAATGAATTGCTCAACAACCAGTACGCAATGTACAAGCGATTGGGTCTGGATACGGAAATTCTTCATACGCGAGAGCACCAGCAACGAGTCCACCGATCCATTCTGAGCGAGAACGTCTACAAGCACATATACGAACAGGCTCCCTTGGAGGAGGAGGTAGTCTCGTTCAAAGAACTCAATAGCTTAGAGTTCGCAGAGAAGCTCGCCAGTCGGCAACCAAGTGGCGGACCTTTTGAATGGGAGTCACCGGTTTCGGAGAGCGATATCAAGATCGGACGGCAAGAAAGCGACAAGCTTCGTGAGTCGTTCACCGCAGACACAGACGAGACGCTTTCCAATGAAGAGGGTGAAGTGTCAGAGGAATCGAAGGAAGGAGGAGTGAAGAAAGTGTGGAACAAACTCGTAGGCATCTTCAGCCAATCGAAAGGAAAATTTGGAGCCAATGATGAGCAATGAAATAAGGGGTTTTAACTACGTACCGGTCGTTCTGGAACAGAGTGCGAGGGGCGAGCGGTCCTATGACATCTTCTCCCGCTTGCTGAAGGAACGAATCGTATTTCTGACAGGTATCGTTGACGACAACGTTGCGAACGTAGTCGTTGCGCAGCTCCTGTGGTGTGAATCGGAGAATCCCGACAAGGACATTCACCTATACATCAATTCGCCAGGTGGGGCGGTATCGGCCGGATTGTCAATCTACGACACGATGCAGTACATTCGATCCGACATCGCGACCACATGCGTGGGACAGGCGGCCAGCATGGGTGCTTTCCTCCTAGCAGCGGGAACCGAGGGAAAACGCTCGGCGTTACCGAACTCGCGAGTCATGTTGCACCAACCGAGCGGTGGCTCGCGTGGTGTCGCGGCTGACATTGAAATTCAAGCTCGCGAGATCATGGTCTTGAGAGATCGTTTGAATGCGTTGCTCGCCCACCATACGTCCCAATCGATCGAAAGAGTCAACGAGGACACGGATCGGGACTTCTGGATGAATGCCGAAGAAGCCAAGGAATACGGGATAATCGACATCGTTCGCGAGCCAAGAGAAAAGAAGTCAAGCGACGCGGAATAGGCCTGACACTTCGAGCGGACGACTTGGCGATTGAGACTCTGGAACTAACCAATGCTTCAATCCAATCGCTTCCGCTACTAACAGTTCACTGATCTTTTGGGACAATAGGGAGAGTTAGCGCACAGTGTTGGATGTGGTTCGTTTCGACATCGCAATCACGATTCCCTTAAAATGCTCAATGCACCGACACAGTTATGACAAGGATGGAAACGACCAACGCACTGGGTGGCACAACCCATGTAGGTCGAGAGTAGGCGCATTCTATGGATAGGAATGGCAACAAACCTCAAAATCGAGCATATTGCTCGTTCTGTGAGAAGAGTCAGTACGAAGTTCGCAAGTTAATTCAAGGCACATCGGTGTACATCTGCAACGAATGCGTGGAGATGTGCATGGAGATGGTGCAGGAGGACTTGCAGGCGCAAAGCGAACAGCAGAAGACTAGTCGCCTGCCAATTCCCCACGAGCTGAAGGACAGTCTCGACGAATACGTCATCGGGCAGGAGTATGCCAAACGCGTGCTGTCGGTGGCCGTCTACACTCATTACAAGCGTCTCGCATCGAAGCAAAAGACCGAGATCGAAATATCCAAAGCCAACATCCTTCTCATCGGACCGACCGGTTGCGGAAAGACTCTGCTTGCCGAAACTCTCGCTCGTTTACTTGACGTGCCGTTCGCCATCGCAGACGCGACCACACTTACAGAAGCCGGATACGTTGGCGAAGATGTTGAGAACATCATTCAGAAGCTGTTGCAGAAATGTGACTACGACACTGAGCGTGCCGAGCGTGGCATCGTCTACATCGACGAAATCGACAAGATTTCACGTAAGTCCGATAACCCCTCTATTACTAGAGACGTCTCGGGCGAGGGTGTTCAACAAGCATTGCTCAAGCTGATTGAAGGCACGACTGCGTCGATTCCGCCGCACGGCGGACGAAAGCACCCCCAAGGTGACTATCTGCAAGTCGATACGACCAATATCCTGTTTATTTGTGGCGGCGCATTCGCCGGACTGGACAAGGTCATCAATGACAGAACGCGCGAAGGTGGCATTGGATTTGAAGCCACCGTGACGGGCCTAAGCGACAAGGATCTCGATGAGACTCTGCGTATGGTGGAACCCGAAGATCTGATCAAGTATGGATTGATTCCAGAGTTTGTTGGCCGACTGCCCGTAGTTGCAACCTTGGCCGAACTGGATACCGATTCGATGATCCGTATCTTGACCGAGCCGCGAAACTCATTAACCAAGCAGTACGCTGAACTCTTCCGCATGGAGAACGCAGAGATTGAATTCCGGCAAGATGCACTAGAGGCGATTGCCGAGAAGGCGAAGGAGCGCAAGACCGGAGCTCGTGGGTTGCGGTCGATCATGGAGGAGATTCTGCTGGACACGATGTTCGATTTACCGTCGAGTCAGGATGTCTCGAAAGTGGTAATCGACGCCAGCGTCGTCAACGGGGACTACTTGCCAATGTTGATCTACGACAACAAGTCGGTTCCCGACAAAATTCAAGCACGCGGTTCGTGACGACAACACAGATCGGCGAGACTTGAAATCAAACGTTAAAATCCATTGCGGTAGCCTGTGCTTTCGTTCTTGTTAGCACAACATGGTTGCCTTGTTACGGAGTAAAACATGAACAAATCTGACTTGATCAATCACATTCGAGAGGAGACCGGGCTGACACGAAGTCAAGCTTCAGACGCTCTCAGTGCTGCATTGGACGGGATTGCCTCTGCGTTGAACGAAGCCGACATGGTCGCACTTGCGGGCTTCGGCAACTTCGTAGTTCGCGAACGTCCCTCCTACAAGGGTAGGCACCCGCAGACAGGTGAATCCATTCAGATTCCCGCCAGGAAGAATGTTGTCTTCCGACCTGGCAAGGCTCTTAAAGAGTCTGTCAATTGATGTAGAAAGCTTGGCCGACTGCTTGGCAGACTCGCTCCTGCGAGGCACGGCCACTTTCACATATCGTTTCTGAGGTCGTGCCGTTAGTTCGGCACGAAGATTAGTCTATGTTGCAGAAGATGCGTGCCGGAGCGCAGACTCTTGGCGCTAAGGTCCTTGCGGGGATCATTTGTTTTGTGCTGGTAGTGTTCGGCTTTGGAGCATTCAATCTGTTCGCCGTTTCGCCTCCCGCTGTAGTGAAAGTGAATGGCGAAGACATCACTGAATCACAGTTCACGCAAGCCGCGGTGGTGCAGCGACGTAGCTATCTGAACACCTATGGTGATCTGACTCCCGAAGATGTGGAACGAATCATCTCCGACGAGCTGGTCTTGACTCGTTTGATTAACAACGTGCTTGTCAAGCAGAAAGCCAAAGAAATTGGATTCGGATCCTCCAAAAAGGAGTTTGTGGATCGACTGCAGTCGAATCCGGCATTCCAGGAAGACGGCGAATTTGACCCGGAACGGTTTGTTCGGGTAGTTACCAACGTTGGGTTCTCGCCTGCGTCCTATGAAGCGCAAACTCGCGAAGACTACGTAATCGAGCGTCTGGTTCGGATTGAGGAGAGTTCATCTTTCGTCACTGAACGGGAAATTCGCGATGGTGCGACCATCGCGGCAGAAACCCGCGACATCGCCTATGTGGAATTCAATTCGAACAATTTTCTACAGTTCGTACAACCAACGGACGAAGAAATCCTTGCACACTACGAAGAGAATCCGGACGACTACATGACGACCGAAGAATTCGAAGTGGCGTACATCGTTGTGGACCGTGCTGCTTTTGAGAGTGGAATTGAAGTCACCGATGAAGACGTTCTGAACGCGTATGAGGCCGAGAAGGCTGTCATGGAGTCAGATGCCAGACGAAGGGCATCTCATATTCTGCTGAATGTCGACGATGAGCGGACCGTCGAGGACGCTACTCGTGAATTGCTGGAAGTTCGACAACGTGTGATGGACGGCGAAAGCTTCTCCGAGTTCGCCATGGATATGTCCGACGACCTGTCCTCGGGCTTGCAAGGAGGCGACTTGGGCTTCAACGGTCGCGGAATCTACGTACCGGAGTTTGAAGCGGCTTTGTTCAACTTGGAAGTGGAGGAGATCTCCGAACCTGTCGAGACGCAGTTTGGTGTTCACATCATTCAGCTTCATGAAATTGAAGAAGTCGAGATTCCACCATTTGAAGAAAGGGCCGAAGAGTTGCGTTCCAATCTGATTGGAGAACTGGCGACTCCCGAGTACGAAGAGGCCGTGACTGAAGCAGAGAGATTGGCGTGGGAGCATCCGGATTCGCTGGAACCGGCTGCCACAGCACTGGGATTGGAAATCCAAACACAAGCAAGTGTAACGGGAAGCAACGGTGAAGGTCTTCTTGAGCCTATTTCCGTTCGTTCTGGCTTGTTGGTTGGCGATGTAGTTGACAATGGATTCAATAGTCCGGCAGTTCAAGCATCGGACAGCCAAACGATCTTCGGTCGGGTAGTGTCCATCTCGCCACCGAAGCTTCAACCTCTTGAAGAAGTGGAGAGGAGGATTTGGGGCTACATCCGATCCATGGAAGCCCGTAGACTCGCGGAAGAAGCTCGAGATGAGGCCTTCGAGAGAATCAACGAGGTGGATGATTACTCGGTCATTTCCGATGAGTTTGAAGTCGAGTGGGTCACGCTCGACCGTTCTACACGGGACCGGTCAGATGTTGACTACACCATTACGGATGCAGCATTCGGATTGCGTCTCGATGAAGACGGAGAGCGAGAGATCCTTTCGGTTGATGTAAGTCCGATCGAGTTTGCGATTGTTGTAGTGTCCCGCATGAACCCCGGCGACTACGATGAGCTACCTTCGTCTCAACAGATCTCCGTTGAGGAAGCTCTATCCACAGAGTTCAAGAGCTTGGGACTTGATTCCTACATTGCTTCGCTTCGCAATGAAGCCAAGATCAAGCACATGACTCCTCAGGCGACTACTGCTCAATAGAGTTTCCTGATCGCATCCCGCAGCAAGCTTTGACTCCCGTTCGAATCTATACGGACGGTTCCTGTTTAGGCAATCCAGGTCCTGGCGGTTGGGCTGCGTTGGTTGTCGCTCCCAGTTATCGGAAAACGCTTTGTGGCGGGGCGCGACGAACCACCAACAATCGCATGGAGCTTCTCGCGGTTATCAAGGGTTTGGTCTCGACAAGAGACTCTTCGGGAACGCTGGAGGTCTACACGGACTCCAGATACGTCTACGACGGTATTACTTCTTATATTAAGAATTGGCGAAAGACTGGGTGGCGCAAGGCCGACAAATCGCCGGTCAAGAACTGTGAGCTCTGGCAGAGATTGGATGAACTAGTCCAATCGAGAGACATTGACTGGTTCCATGTCAGGGCGCACACCGGTCATCCGGAGAACGAATTCGTAGACGATGTGGCTCGCGAACAAGCCACTCGCTACCAAACTGAGTTGGAGCAGGAAAGTGCCAGCTAGTCGTTTCATCGTCATTGACACAGAGACAACGGGATTGGATGTCCGGGATGGTCATCGCATCATTGAAATCGGTTGCGTTGCCGTGGACAACTTTCAAGTGACCGGCGATTCATTTCACAGGTATCTGAATCCGGAATGCGCCATCGATCCGCAGGCGACAGTTGTACACGGCTTACGGGATCAAGATGTGCGGAATGCCCCTGTGTTCGCCGAAGTGGCTGAAGAGTTTCTGGATTACATTCGAGCGTCGGAAATCGTCATGCACAACGCCTCGTTCGACTTGGAGTTCTTGAACGAAGAACTGCGGAAGGCAGGTCACAAGCAGAGGATTGAAGATCTGTGCAACGTAGTGGACTCGCTGGAAATTGCTCAGAAAAAGCATGGTCTCCAGCAGAACAATCTGGATGTACTCTGCAAGCGATACAACGTCGACAACGTGAAGCGTCAGGAAGCGCATGGTGCACTTGTGGACGCGGAGCTGTTGGCACACGTCTACATCAAGATGACAGCTGGGGAAGTGGGTCTCTTCAATGTCGATGCCGAAACGGAGTCGGCAAACGCCGAGACGCTATCGATCAAGAACTACGCAAGATCGAATGTGATCGTCGTGAAATCAACACCCGAGGAACTCGAAAGGCACCGAGCATACCTCGAAGAAATTACCTCAGAGATCTCTTCCTAAGTGTCAAATCTCCCCAGACGCTTACTCGTTTAGTTTGAGTATCCGAGCAAGAAGAAGTTGACCATTACCCAGCCGGTGATCCCCATGGTTACGAAGTAAGGGAATGCCATCACGACCATGCGTCCATAGGAGAGATTGATCAGGGGCGCAAGCGAGGTTGTCAGCAGGAACAGAAACGCCGCTTGACCATTGGGAGTCAATACGCTTGGGATATTGGTTCCGGTATTTACGGCGATGGCAAGCGCATCGAAGAGCTCTCTCGTAATTTGCCCGTCTTGGTAGATAGATTGCAATTGAGAGATATAGACGGTGGCAACGAACACGTTGTCACTGATAGCCGAAAGCAATCCGTTGGCGATGTAGAACATTCCGGGCTGAGCGCTCTCTTCTATTGTCAATACCCAGTTAACCACCGGTGTGAAGAGATGCTGGTCGTGAATTACGGACACCACTGCGAAGAACACCACGAGTAGTGAGATGAACGGTAGCGCTTCACCGAACCCCTGGGCTATTCTGTGTTCGTCGACAATGCCGATGAAGGCCGTTTGAAGGACGATGATCATCAGACCAACTAGGCCCACCTCGGCTACGTGAAAACCCAAGCCCAGAACGAGCACTAACGCTGCGATAGCCTGAATGATCAATTGTGATTTCATTTTTGCTGAGCGCTGTTTGGTCTGAAGCACTTCGTAGTCCTGCATTACTTTCAGTACGCCGGGCGGTAGCTTAGCTCCGTAGTGGAACCAACCGGTGAGTTCAAGCAGTAGGCAGGTTGCAAAACCGACGAACATTACAGGAATCGTGACAATTGCCATGCGCAGGAAGAACTCGACAAATGGCCACTCCATGGTTTTGGAAATCAGCAAGTTCTGAGGTTCGCCAACGGTAGTTGTGACACCGCCGATCGCAGTACCGACGGCCGCGTGCATGAGCAACCCTCGAAGAAAGGCTCGAAATCGCTCTAGTTCCGAATCGATTGCCTGTCGCTCTGCATCATTTGCAGGCACCCGACTGTCGTAGACTTCACGATACACATTCCAGAAACCAATTCCAACCCCGATCACGACGGCTGTTACCGTAAGTGCATCAAGAAATGCTGATAAGACCGCTGCCACCGAACAAAACAGGAAGGCCAAGGCGACCTGTGACCTGACTCGAACTAGCAGCTTGGTAAAGATGAATAGGAGCAGCTCACGCATGAACCAGACGGCTGCCACCATGAACAGCAAGAGCAGTAGGACTGGAAAGCCGTCGACCACTTCGTCATACACATGCTCTGTATTGGTCATCCCAAGGATGAGTGCTTCAATGGTCAATAGTCCGCCAGGCTGAAGGGGATAGCACTTGAGTGCCATTGCCAAGGTGAAGATGAACTGCAACACCAGAGCCCACGCCGTAACGGTGTGCATTTGCAGGAACACTGACTCCAAGAAGCCGCCGGCAAACAGAGGAGCCAAGTGGTACGACCACCAAAGAAGTGGATTGACAATGAGGAAGACAACAATGGTCTTCTTGTACCAGGGCGGTGCGCTTCCTAGGAAACTTCGAGTGAAAGTACGAACGCTCAACGGGCTCGTCAATTCAGTTGGCGACGTTGGATTGGTGTCAGACAAACTCGTGTCCCCTAAGGTTGCTTGTGACAGTCAATGCGATCAAGTTGGGTCTCGATGCGCTGTTGAGCTGGAAGTCTTCCGCCGCTAATTTTAGTGAATGAATCGGACTTTACTTGTTAGTATCGTTGCAGATGCTTGGCAACGGCCGTGTCTGTTTGATAGCGCACGTCTCGCCGGACATTGTTTGCAAGAGTTCTTTCTTCCCGTAGCCCGCACTGAATTGTCGTTTCACGCTCCGCGCTCCGCTCTGCAGTTCCTCAGACATATGGGAAGCACTGTGGAGGGTAGATCATCAGAAAGTAACGGTCGATCTTCCGGGTGCTCTTGATTTGGGTCTCGAACCGCATCGGTTCAGAAACTCCCGCTTGAGATGTCCGAACACACTCTCGCCAAGGAGGTGTTTCGTCGGTTCAGGCTCTACTCGTGCACAGTCTCAGCCGGTGTCGAAGTCTGTCGCCCAACAGAACGACTTGATTGGGCTTCAACTTGCCGCCCACATAATCAAACGCAGCTCACTCTCGTCGATTAGGCTGTATTCCGGCAATCGATTGGAAAGGCGTTCACACTCTTCGCGAATGATGGGGACTCCGTCGCCACGTCGATCGATCAACCGAGTGCGGTCAAGCCCGGTCGGCGCGGGACAGCGCGCCAACAGAGATACGACGAGTTCATTTCGACATGCTTGCCTGAGGTGCAGACTGTCTGTAGTTATGGTTTTGGCAAGCATTCCAGGAACATAAAGTTCCAAGCGATCTCCAAACAGGTGTAGGCGTATGCGCGAACCGAGCATGGAGTAGTCGCGATGGGCGACCGCATTCACCAACGCCTCGAACACCGCCCTCTCGCTGAACTGTGGAGTTTCTATTCTCGCCGTCCACTTGTGGGCACGCACCAGCATGTTCCGTCGCACGAAATGAAGTACCTCACCGATCTGCTCGTCGAGCGGACCGCCGATGTCCCGTGCATCGGTCTGGTAGTCGATGTCGGTCCTCTCCCCGGCGTAGCTGACTGCCTGAATGTAGGCGTGCGGCAACCATCGCTGCGGGTCTGATGTGCAAAGAAGAACACCTGCCACCGTCAACCTCTCGATACCATCGTCCGACACAAGAATGCGTAGGTTCCGCATTGTGTCGTTCAGAGGACTATGGCCTGCAAATCTCTCGGCAAGTGAACCATGCAAGTCCGACCGCTTAGTTCGTGGAACAGCGGACTCGTCGAACCGTAATAAGCGACCATGACTGCGTTCCTGAAACAGTCGAGCGAGAACGTCGGGAGGCATCTCGCGTTTGGAACTGCCAACTCTGCGGAAGTAGCCTCCCGGACTGCGGTGTACGAAGAGACTACGCGGTACATCCACCAGGATGATCGGAAGAGAAAGTCCCCTAGTGTTGTTCAGTGTGAGCTTTCGAATATAGGCATCAAGCTCAGGTTCTACTGTGTGAATGCAGATGTCACGGACCCATCTCTCTGCAGCATCCAACTCATCCAAAGGAATGCCGAGTACTTCACGACTCACGTCGTCCATGCCCAAGACAACTGTCCCGCCCGTTCCGTTCGCCATCGCAGCAAGTTCGTCGGCAAGATCGTCTTGATCCGGGCTCTTTACCAATCCTCCACCGACTTCGATGGGCTTGAGTACCAATGTCGGATCTTCGCCCAGTCGGATGCGATCGTCCAAACTATCTTCAGTGCACTTGGCCATCAGAACATGCTAATCACTAGATGCTAGGTGTGCCGCTACTCAGACAGCGACAATGTCACTAATCAACCACAGCTTCCACTGAGCGGAGACTCCGTGTGTTCAGTAAATGCCTGTCAGCCTCATGTGGGTGGTTCTATTTACGAGTTACACCTTGACCGAGATCCAGACCTGCTGACTAAGAGTTCAATTACAACGGAGTCCACCGAATCGCGTCGGCGACAGCAGATCCTCCGCTCACTTCCTTGAGAACTACATCAACGCTCTCGTTGCTCAACTCGAAGATGCCCAGTTCATTCCAACCAGGTAGGGAAGATTCGCCTTCAAACTCAATTTCCTCTTGCGTTCCGCTACTTTCTATATGAATAGTGTGTTTTCCTAAGTAGGGGGTGTACCCGCTGTACCCGGTTAAGTAAGGTGAACGCACGTAATCGAAGGGAATCTCAGCTCGCATGGCGATTGGCACGTGGTATTCCAACTTCCACCCGCCTGCTGTCGGGAGTGTTGTGGAGAAAATTGCCCTGGATTCTCCCAGACCTCCAGACTTTGTAGCATAGGTCTTGCGATATTTTCCATAGCTTGTAGGGTCGTTGTCTCGATGCCAATAAGCTATACGTTCCGATACCAGTCTCTGCGAAACTTCACCGAACAGTGGATTGAATCGGTTCTCAAGATAGTTGATCGAAGTTTTTTGAATGGGGAGACCTCGGTCAAATTCCTGGTTCGGAACGGCTGCAGCGTGTTGAAGCCAATTGGGAATGGAAGACTTTTCAGATTCGAAAAGTGAGTTCTCGATGGAGAACCCATCGTCTAGGTCGTCCACAACAATGCCTGTGACCTCCTCGGGTATCCATTCGACCTGACTGACGTAAGGCAGGGTTGGAGTGTCAGTCGGAGCGAGGTCGTCCAATTCAGGAAAATCCACTCGAATCAGATCTCGATTTAGCGACAGTCCCGGTTGAAGCCACACTCTCTTTGGAGGCTTGCTGCTGCGAAATGCCACTCGAACAGCGGATTTTCCCGCTAGTTGCACGGCATCCAAGGGAGTCGGATATTCCCACAAACGGGAATCGTCACTCTGCACCTGGTAGGACACTTTCACCGATCCTGGAATGGGTTCGTTGTTTCTGAGAATGAATGTCGCCTGATAAACCGGCTCGCCATTAGCGTCCTCAAGACGCTCGAGTCTCTGTTCGTCAACGACAAACCCTGCCAATCCCAGCTCGTGGAGCCAATCGCCTGTTGCAACCTGTATGTCCACACCGACATCCAATGCAGTCTGGAGGAAGTCCTTCTCCGTGTAGGAACGCCCTTGAAACCGTTCCACCAGCAGACCAAGAAACTCAGCGACTAGCCCTTCGCCGTAGGTGGCCACTATGGCTTCCGACACACGCTCGCCCTTAAGCAGCAGAGCGTGAAATGCGTTCTGAGAATTCGATTTGTAGTCGATGGAGCTAAGCGGAGTCTGTTCCAAGAGCTCCCACGCCGAGCTACGGTCGGCGAACTCGGTTCGCCAGTCGTTGACTTTGGAGTCTTGGTAGTCAAATGTTGCTGAACTCTTGGTGGTGTGATAGGTCTCCAATCCAGTGCCTCTGGCTAGAGCGGTGTAAACGGAGAAATACCCAAGGCTCTTGGTGGTCAGTCTCTGGGCGAGTTCGTTGACGACGTATCTCAGGGCGGTAGCACCGTTCCCGGTCGGTGCAGTTTGGTAGTCAACGAAGTTCTTGGGAATCCCCGTCAATGGGTCGCCTCCATGCAGGTCGTTTGCGAAGTACTCGATCACGTTGTTGACCATGAACTTGTGACTGTCAATATCCTGTTCCTGTAGGTAGTTGGCATAGTATTGGGAGAGCTCAAACGACGTTACGGGGAATCCAGACTCGCGAATCATCTGAACGCCGGGTGCGGAGAACACACTCTCCATGCGCCAACCACCTCCGTAAACCCGAAGAGAGGCAGGGACTTCTACGAGCGACAATCTGGGGTATGGATAGCGGAAACTGTTGTTGCCCGCAATATGGCTCCTTTGACTGATCCACTCCCGAATCCGAGGTGCACTCCCGTCGAACGCTTCCAAATTCTTGGTGTGTCGCCTACTTAGCAACAGTTCGTATTCGACTCCATCGACTTCGATTGATCGTCGTTCAAACCTCGAGCCAATGAGTGCGAGTTCCGGTATGGGCCTTTGGGTTCTAAGCCTGTATGTCTCTCTCCCATTGGATTGAAGCACGTCACGAGTACCCGGTCCCGCAATGAGCCATCCCTTGGGAACGGATACCTCGACATCGAGTACATAGAAGTCGCGAGGACGCGACTCGAACTGTTCCCTTCCGTAGGCGGAGCCCGAGGCTGGAATCCAGCTGACTCCCGGCATGAGAGCCACGAAATTGGGATTGAATATGTAGCTTTCCTGTCCGAGAAAGAAGAGTCGTCTTGCCCCTATGGCGTTGAGGGACTTCCAGTCGAGTGAGCTGTCCAGGTATGCAAATCTCGCGTCGGGCTTGCCTCTCGCAACAATTCGCAGTTGCGGGTGAGCAATGGAGTCATCGCGAGGAACACGGAGCAGTCCTTCTTCGAACTGGTAGTCGCTCGACGGAACTCCATTGATCTCTAGTTCCGTGATTCGATAGCCGGGATTCAGGGAGAACAACCAAGTATTTGCACTTGTGTCGTTCGAGGTCTCCATCGTCAGTGTCAGATCCAGACTCACAGACCTGCCTGGTCGTATGTCAATGGATCCAGAGATTGATTGGACATCCGTGTTGGCATGCGATTGGTTCTGTTTATGGACCGAAGTCCACATATTGACCATGTGACTGGAAAGCACGTTTCGTGTGTGAGTGTTGCCAACGAAGATCGCGGCGACAAGCGTCAGAGCGAGACCGGCAAGTAGATGCTGTGTGAACGCTCTGGTGGACTGACTGCGAGATTGAAGCATCGCGGCGAAAGCTATGCACAGTGCCGCAATGACCAGCATGATCCCACGATTGATCAAGATGTCCAGGGTCACGAACGTAGGAGCCAATTCCGATGGATACGCAGTCGTTCCGGTGTGCATGGAAAAGACTGAAGACACCGAGTACGGAAGCACAACACTTAGAACGTGAATGCTTCCCAACAGTACTAGTGCGACGGTTAGCACAAGGAATCGATACTTCAACAGCCCAGCTAGCAAGACCGTTACCGAACCCCACAGAACCAAGTTCGGAACGATGTCCCAAACGATAAACGCGAAGACACTGACGGCCACCATCGGTGTGGCCCATCCGAGACCGAACACATCGGAAATCAGTCCAAAGCCAAACATCACTAGCACGACGACAACTGCCGGAACAGCTAGCAGCACAACAATCCCCATGAATCGCCCGAGAATCATTAGGAAGTCCGATAGCGGTTGCGCGTCCAGAACTTCGCTCATGCGGTCCCGGGTATCACGAAATCGCATATCGAATGTGAGGAAAATGACGCCGATGCTGAACCAGAGGAGCATCGTTCCGCCCATTTCCGCAATTGTGAAACGGGGACCGATCAGCCCATACACCGGAGACTCCAGTGCCTTGAAGTCGTAGTGGTCTGTCAGAAGGCCCCATTGAACTAGTGTGACCACGCACGCGATTGCGATGAACACCCATGTACGGGTCGATCGCCGGCAGGACCGGAGTTCTGCGAAGAAGAGCGCCGGTAGTCTTGGTAAGTTCAATTCTTGTAGGGTTTGCCGCATGTCACGGGCTACCAGAGGAACTGCCGTTGTTTGTCTGATTATCCATTAAATTCCATTCAGCAGGTAGCAAGCGCAATTGGGGTTGAGAAATGTTCAATCGTTTCTCGGTTGTCGAGGACAAAGCGAAGTCTCGAACGTTCTTCGAGTTGATTCAGTTGGTCAAGTGGAATGGCCTGGCTAATCTCGAGAACTGCACGCTTGTACCTAAGTGCATTGCTCCACAGTGGTCTCTTCGCATCTCTCTTTTGGTTCAACTACAACGGAGTCCACCGAATCGCGTCCGCGACGGCAAATCCTCCACTCACTTCCGTGAGTACAACTTCGACGCTCTCATTGCTCAGCTCGAAAGTGCCCAGTTCATTCCAACCAGGAAGGGATGATCCGCCTTCAAACTCAATTTCCACTTGTTTTTCTCTACTCTCTACGTGAATGCTGTGTGTTCCCAAATAAAAGGCACTTTGGTTGTTCGATGAGTGGGAAGGTGACCTTGCCCAATGGTTTGGAATCTCAGTTCGCAGGAATTCAGGCACGTGGTATTCCAGCTTCCACACACCTGCTGTTGGGAGTGTTGTCGAAAATGTCGCTCTGGATTCATCTAGTCGTCCATGCTTTGACGTATAGGTCTTGCGATACTTTCCATAGCTTGTCGGGTCGGTGTCTCGATGCCAGAAGCGGAGGCGTTCCGAAATCAGTCTCAAGGAAACCTCTCCGAATAGTGGATTGAATCTGTTGATATTGTTGATCGAAGTTCTTCGAATCGGGAGTCCACGATCAAATTCCTGGTTCGGAACGGTTGCAGCGTATTCAAGCCAACTCGGAATGGAAGACTGTCGAGATGCGAATGTTGGATTCTCGATTGAGAATCCATCGTCCAGATCATCCACAATGATTCCCCTGATGTCTTCGGGTTCCCAATCCACTTGACTGATGTAAGGCAGCGCAGGAGTGTCCGTCGGAGTGTGGTGGTCCACTTCGGGAAAGTCCACGCGAATTGGATCCCGATTCAACGAGAGTCCTGGTTGCAACCACACTCTCTTGGGAGGCCTCTTGCTAAGAAATGCGACGCGAACAGCAGCATTCCCCCTCAAGTGCACCGCATCCAAAGGACTCGCGCTAACCCACGCATAAGACGGAATCGTAGGACCATACGAGAAACTGGATTCGTCAGCCTGCACTTCATAGGAGACTTTAACCGATCCTGGGACGGGCTCGTCGTTTTTGAGAATGAATGTCGCTTGATAAACCGGCTCGCCATCATTGTCAGCAAGACGCTCGATTCTCTGGTCATCAACGACAAACCCCGCCATTCCCAACTCGTTGAGCCAATCGCCTGTTGCGGCCCTCATGTCCATACCGACATCCAATGCAGTCTGGAGGAAATCATCTTCCGTGTAGGAACGCCCTCGAAATTGTTCCACCAGCAGGCTCAGAAACTCAGCCACTAGCTCTTCACCATAGGTGTCCACAATGGCTCTCGAAACACGCTCACTCTTCAGTAGTAGCGCGTGGTACGAGTTCTGCGGATCTGATGTGTAGTCGATGGAACTAAGGGGAGTCTGTTCCAAGAGCTCCCACGCCGAGGAGCGTTCCGCATACTCGCTTCGCCAATCGCTTATGAATCCACGAAAACCCACCGAATCCTCAAAAGTGCTTGGGCTAAATGCGAAGCGATTAGTTTCGACACTAGTACCTCTGGCTAAGGCGGTGTGAACCGAAAAGTATCCAAGGCTCTTGGTAGATATTCTCAACGCTAGTTCGTTGGTTATGTACCTCAGGGCGGTTGCACCATTCCCGGTCGGTGCTGTTTGGTAGTCAACGAAGTTCTTCGGAATCCCCGTCAATGGGTCGCCGCCATGCAGGTCGTTCGCAAAATATTCGATTACGTTGTTGAGTACGTACTTGTGAATGTCGAGATCACGATCCTGAAAGTAGTCGGCATTGCGACGGTAGCGTTTCCCAAATGGCGCTACGGGGAATCCAGATTCTCGAATCATCTGAACTCCGGGCGCGGAGAACACACTGTCCATTCGCCAACCACCTCCGTAGACCCGAAGAGAGGCTGGGACTTCGACTAAGGTCAATCTGGGGTACGGATAGCGGAGACCGGACCTGTTTGCGTTGTTGCTCCGTTTACCAATCCACTCTCGAATCTGAGGTGCACTCCCGTCGAATGCATCCAGATTCTTGGTGTGTCGTCTACTTAGCAAGAGTTCGTACTCGACTCCGTCGACGTTGATCGACCGACGTTCAAACTTCGAGCAAACGAGAGCAAGTTCCGGAATTGGATGTTGGGTTCTCAGTCTGTATGTGGATCTCCTACTGGATTCCAGCTCTGCTCGAGAACCCGGGCCCGCGACTATCCATCCCTTGGGAACGGATACCTCCACATCGAGTAGATAGAAGTCGCGAGGACGTGTTTCAAACTGTTCGGTTCCGTAGGCGGATCCCGAGACTGGAATCCAGCTGATTCCCGGCATGAGAGCCACGAAGTTCGGATGAAATATGTAGTTTTCCTGACCGAGATAGAAGAGTCGGCTTGAACCTACGGAGTCAAGAGATTTCCAGTCGAGAGTGCTGTCCAGGTAAGCGAATCTTTCATCTGGCTTTCCTTTCGCAACAATTCGCAGTTGCGGGTGAGCAATGGAGTAATCCCGAGGAACACGGAGCAGTCCGTCTTCGAACTCGAAGCCACTCGACGGAACTCCGTTTACCTTTAGTTCCTTGATTCGATAACCGGGATTCAAGGAGAACAACCAAGCATTCGCACTTGCGTCGCTCGAGGTCTCCATCGTCAAGGTCAGATCGAGGCTGACAGACCTGCCTGGTCGAACATCAATGGTTCCCAGAATCGATCGAATGTCAGTGCTGGCATGCGATTGGTTCTGTTTGTGGATCATCGTCCACATCAATACCTTTCTCTCATTGGAGTCTGCGTTTCCTATGAGAGTGTTGCCTACGAAGCTCACTGCAGCAAGGGTTAGAACGAGACCGGCAATTAGATGCTGTGTGAACGCTCTGGTGGACTGATTTCGAGATTGAAGCAATGCGGCGACAGCTATGCACGTTGTTGCAATGACAAGCATGACTCCGCGATTGATCACGATGTTCAGAGTCACGAACGTAGGTGCCAAATCCGATGGGTAGGTGCTAGTACCGGTGTGCATGGACAGGACCGAAGACACCGAGAACGGAACTACAGCAAGTAGGACGTGGACACTTCCCAGTAGAACTAATGCCGCAGGGAGAACAAGGATTCGATACTTCAACAACCCAGCTAGAAGAACGGCAATGGAACCCCATAGGAGCAGATTTGGAATGATGTCCCACACAAGAAATGCGAACACGCTGACGCCTACCATCGGTGTCCCCCAGCCTAGGCCGAACACATCCTCGATTGCCCCCACGCCGAACATCAGTAGCACGACGACAACGGCCGGAACAGATAGCAGCAGGACGATCCCCATGAGTCGTCCGAGAATCATTTCGAAGTCCGATAGCGGTTGCGTATCCAGGACTTCACTCATGCGGTCGCGAATATCGCGGGACCGTAAGTCGAACGTGAGAAAAATGACTCCGATGCTGAACCAGAGCAGCATCGTTCCGCCCATTTCCGCAATTGTGAAACGGGGACCGATCAGCCCATACACCGGAGACTCCAGTGCCTTGAAGTCGTAGTGTTCAGTTAGATATATCCATTGCCCGAGGGTGAACACACAAGCAATAGCTACGAACACCCATGTACGTGGTAATCGCCGGCAAGAACGGAATTCTGCAAAGACAAGCGCCGAGAGTCTTGCAAGATTCAACCTTTGCAAGGTTTGCCACATGTCAAGGGATAGAAGAGGGCGGTCCGTTGTTGGTCTGATTATCCGTTGAATCCCATCGAGCACCGAATCCGCGTAATTTGACTTCAGAAATGTCGCTCCGCTCGGCTATCGACGAGAAGGCGTAGTCTCGAACGTTCTCGTCCGATGCATTGAATTGCTCGATGGCACTTGGAAGATCGTGATACGACCATTCGATCGCCACCACTCTGGTCAGATCCATTCGACGATGGAGTGGTAGATCGTTGACGCTTTTGAGAGACTGCAGGGGGTCGACTGCGGTGAGCCGCTGAAAAATGGCTTGTTGCGTCTCGTTGCGTTGGTGTCTGTTGGTCAACTGGCTTGATTGCCGGAGCATCTCCAGTAGCTCCTTCGATGTTGAGGTGTTCAACAACAACTCGTCGAGAGCCACGGAGCGGGCGAAATCTCCTTCGATGTCTTCGAGATCCGAAATTCTCCTGATTCTCGGTTCGGAGAGCAGATTGGCATTATTCTCGCTAGAGAGTTCCTCATTTGTGTCAGTTCCGTGGTCGAATTCGATCAGTCGATGTCCCACGATTACTGATCCGACCAGAACGCAAGCAACGATGAAACCTATCAGGAACGGTCCCGCTCGAAACGATTGCAAGACGTTGCTCATTCCCATCGTGTTAGTCGACCCAAGTCTTCAACTTCCGGTTACGTGATGCCACTGCCCTGAGATCGTCCTCTGGCTCGGAAAGCAAGAGATGGCATCGTTGGGCCGAGCTACTTGGTCAAGGGTCGCTAGGCATCTCTACTCTTCGTCCAACTCGTTGGGAGCTTCCCCTGTACGCAGATTCTCGAGGAACCGCTTGTGCTCTTCAAGAAGGCCAATATCGGTCTCGGTCAGATACGACTGCAGGTGCTCTATCTTCTCATCGGACAGCACATCGAGTACGAGATCGAACTTGGTCACTTCAAGAGCCCCGGCAGACTTGGCCTCGTCGGTGGGCAGGCGATCGATTTGTTCGAACATTCCCTCGGGGTCGTCGGTGGACCACTGAGCTGCGAGCTGTTTGAAGTACTCGTCACGCTGCGGCGGTTCCAGATCGTTTGCCAATTCGAAGGCCGCGTCGAGCTGATCTTCTTCTATGAGTCCCGCTCCGACAATTGCATAGGATTCCACTCTGGCTGGACTGTTGCTCAATGTCGTCAGCAGTCCTCGAGCACGTGCGGTATCTTCCCACGTGATTCTCGCGATGAGATTGCGTTCCACTCTTAATTCTGGATCCACGTCACTGCGCTCCGCAATCTCTCGTAATGCAAGCTCTACCTCGTCTATCGACATTCCGGACATGGCTAGCATGGTGAAGACGTACATTCGAGTTGGAACGAGATCGAACGACTTCGCGTTAGCAGGGTCGACGGCCCACATCAAGGCTTCCAGAGCATCCTGAGATGCCCAGGACATCACAACTCCCCTGGCTGTGTCCTCGAGTCCGCTCTCGATACTGGGCAGGAGGTTGGCGGCATCTCTGGGCGCAGTTTTCGCAATGCGGAGAATAGCCGCCTTACGGCCTACGTCTCTCAACTCATCGGGCAGTTGATCGATGTGGTCGATTAGTCCGTATGCATCGATTCGAGCCCACTCCTCAATAACCGCGTTATAGAGCTTTCCATCGATTTCCGTTGGGTCCAAGCTCGACAACGCCCGCAGAGTCGCGCTCGGGTTCCGCTTGACGCTCGCAAGAACCAATTCGAGCACGACCTCCGAGCCTTGAGATCCAAGGATTTGCATTCCCTTACGAAGGGCGGCTTCCGGCTGTTGGTGTACCAGATCGCTAAGAATCTCGCTCAACACTGTCTGTCCCGTAGACGAATCTTTCATTACGGGCCCGATCAAGTCGAGAGCGTCGATTCCTTCCATGTCAATCCAATCCGATGCGGCTTGACGCAATTGATCCACTTGTTCGGAGTCGTCGACATCGTCAGTCAGCAGGGCGTTCAACACTCTCTCCGGATCTTCGGATTGGGCTTCAGTGGTGGTAAACGGAGTGTCCGAGCTGCTTTCCTCCACCTCTTCAACTTGGGCAGTCGCGGTTGCGGACAAAAGAAAAGTTGCGATGAATCCCGATAGCAACGGTAGGTGGGAGATGTTTGCAGTGTTCATGCCTGAGCCTCTTGTTGTCTTGTCATGGGGTGGATGGCTGGTCCGCGTTTGCGTCCGAGGAAGCAACAAACGACCGAGCGACCTCGATCTGTTCGGTCGAGAGCTTGTTGAAGTTTCGGTCCGCTGTTAGGAGCCATTCCGCGGCTTTGGAACGGACTTTCGGGGTTGGAAATCGCTCCAGCACGTCGAGCAGACCTACAGGATCGTGGTACGCCCATTCGCTCGCCAACGCGATTTGGCAGTTGCTCTCTTGGGAGTCGGACAGGTCGGCGCACAGCTCGAATGCTTGTTCGACGTTGTCCTGAAGAACATACTGAAATCCAACTTCGGAATAGGCCGCAATCCTACTGATTCCGCCGCGCACCTGCGGCAACATCTCTCGTGCCCGCTCGATGTCAGTTCGCGCTACTTGCTTGACAACGGCAACCTCCGGACCAGGCGAAAAACGTTCGGAAGGCAGGCTAACGGCCGTCTCGAACGCCAGTTCCGCGTCCTCTCGAACCACATCGTCCCAGACCAGACTCAACAGATAGTCCCGCAGCTCCTGTTCTCGAGGTTCGGACAGTATCCACTCGAGAGTCTTGCGGATGTCTTTCTTCGCCCAGTTGTTCGCCACCGCATATCCTACGTCGTATATTCCCTGAGTGTCCAGATCGACCATCAGTCTTGCTGCTTCTTCAGGTGCTTCCCCGGCTAGGACAGTGAGTGCTTGTTTGCGTCCAATCATCTGGACTTCCGGAGATAGGTCGGAAAGTGCTTCGAGCAGATCACGCGGCTCACTCCTCGCCCATTCCTGCAATGCGGCCTGAAGCAGTCTTCGACGAACGTTCCCGCTTTCCAATTCGGATATCGACAGCACAGCTTTCAAGGGATCGTTTACCGACCAGATGCCAACGATCGGCCGCAGGATCTCGTAGTCGTTCGCCACGCTTGGCATGCTCCGAGCAAGTTCGAAGGCTTGCGCAGGATTGGATCGTGCCATCTCGCGAAACACCGGAGTAACAATGGTCGCGTGAATGCTGCTTCCCTCCAACGTCTCGGAGATGGATGCGAGGGCGAGGTTGGGGTCGCGTTCGATCCAAGCTTCGGCTATAAGAAGCAGGGACTGCACTTGATTGAAGTCGATCCTCTCGTCCTCAAGCAGGGTGTGCCATGCGGCTTCTGGATCCTTTGAAGAAAGTTCGACTGCTTCACGCTCGAACAGATCCAGAGCAAGCTCCTCCCAACCCAGCATTTGGGCAATCTTGAGCCTTGACTCTCGCGGCAGCTGTTCCCCTGCGAGCAGAAGCGCTTCGGTTGCAACGCGTTGCTCCATTCCATTCAGCGACTTTGCAAGTTCAACAGTGTCTTGGAAGTGCGAGAATGATCGTTCGAGCAGTACTGCGCGAGTCAGGGATTCACGCTCTCGATACGGAACGCTGCGTGATTGCTCCAACGCAAGTGTTGGATCGATTTCCGCTAAGCGGCGAAGAATCTCGCGCTGCGAGGCGAGTCGGAGATCGTCTGTTTCGATGCTACGGGACTGCTCGAAGAGTTCGAGAACTCGTTCCGCGTTCGCCGATTTGAGCATTTGGCGCAAGGCGGAGGTTCGCTCGAAGCCTCTGGTAAATTGAACAAGATCGGAAAGATCCTCGAGTTGGACGCGGATGGGAACGTCGTTCGAAAGTGGTTGTGTCTCGCTTGGGTCGGAGTCGATTCCCGTAGACTGCCGATAGCCAGAATAGGAAGCTGTAAGCAACAATGCAGTACAGGTCAGACCGAAAAGAAAGGACAGTACAGACCTAGCTTTTTTGTTCACGAGCGGTTGCATTACATCCAGTCGAGGCAACCGGATTGCCAGACAGTCCTTTTGAGTATTTCCCCAAGGCTCAGTTTAACTTCACATCACGTTTTTTGTACCTGATATGCCAGAAAGGCAAGGAAGCTGGGATATCGGAGTTTCCAATGAACCTGTTCGTGACTTAACAATGCCTCTCTCGCTCCGACTGTAAGCGAGACCTAGGCACAGTCTGGATTAGCAGCTCGAGCTAGGGCAACGCTACGAGATTCTTCAGGTCGGCTCAATTCTTTCATTCATTTTCCGGTCTTGATGGTCAATGGGTCACTTGCTGTCTTGAATCTATGTCTGGCTGGCTCGGGGATCCTGCTTCGATTAATTGCAGATCGTGGCTTACGAGATATTGACTATGCCGGTTGACACTTCGTGCGCCGCCGCTGGGTGTACTGTCCGGCTCACTGATTTCAGCTTCCCGGATAGTCAACGGTACGAGCTGTAGGTGACTTCTCAAAACCCGCCCAAAATCCAGCTGGGCCAACACCCAGGCTCCTCTTTCAAGTTCACAGTTCCCCAACCGGCATCCGCTTCGTTTCGAGAAGTCGATTCAATTTCAAATATTCACGGATGCGTTGTGCATCTGCTTCGTACTTCGGCGAACTTGACCAATTCAGCCAATTCGTAGTAAGCTGGTTGTGGACACCAACTCAAGCCGTCACCGAAGCAAAGACAAAGTATGAGCACTGAACAATTGACTTCAATCGAAGACTCACACCTCAAGGTACGTTCAACGAGACATGGAATCAGATCGAGCATTGGCGAATTCACGCCGAACCCCATGCCGAAACTGGTTCTAGCCATAGCCACTCTCTTCGCCGGCTATGCGATTGGAACCGACGAACAACCCACGGCGATTGACGTTGGATCAGAGGTCGCCGCGCCTACAGGTTCTTTCGAAACACACGGAGATGAAACACCTGCCCTCATCGCCGGCACGAGAGAGCTCGAGAACGAAGACGGACAACAGAACGGTTTCGAGAGCTATCTTGAAGTGGTATCAAACAAGGCGAAGGAGTTGGGGGTCGAGTCGGAGAAAATCGATTCATTCACAGAGTCAATGTATGCGATTCAGAAAAATTTCAAGAACTCCGACACAATGAACAGACATTTTATAGTTCTTGCTGAGACTAAGGAAATAGAATATAAGATTTGGGATTCTGTTATAGCACCTATTGCATATATGGACATAATTGAAGAGACGGACTTGCCTAGGTCAGTGAAAGACACTATTAGAGTAGGAAATTCTGCGCAATTTGCTTGTGAAACAAAATTGGTGGAAAAAGCCAATGGTGACTTTCGAGATGTAAATGAATTGCTAATGTCATCGATTGAGAGTCTAGATGGGACAACAGATGAAAGAGAGTTTATAAATGAACATGGAACGGTGATTTTCCCTAAGTTCACTGATCAATTTTTAGAGTTGTTTGGCAAATTTATTGAGGAATCGTCAGCATGCATGCCTGACAGATCTCTGGTTAGGGACCCTGAAGTAGAGGCATTCTAATATTGACGTTGACTCCTATTTGGGTGAGTAATAACGATTACCTGAGTGCATTTTGGCACACTTGAAACATGTAAACAAAACACCATAGTAAGGCTAGAAGAGAGAAGTAATTTTCTAGCGCCTATATGTTGAAAATTTGTGTATCCATGTGCAGTAGGGATGAATTGGGTGTTTTACAGATGATGTGTAGTTGTGTCGTCTTCCACAGTGAGCGATCACTTAGAATCGCTATAGAGTCGTTGATGGTGTCCTATCCACCTAGTACGAATCGGCAGACTCTAGCTGAATGTGTGCTTTGTACCCGAGATGCTCGATATCGCTAGAATACCTCAGGCTTGATCCGTGCCTCGAGCGAATGTGGCTCACTGATCCCGATAGTTTCGTATCCATTGCCAAGGAGCCCGCCGCAAGCGGCATCCGAAGATACCTGCTATTTCGTATTTCTGGACGGTAGATTGCTGTCGATTGTCGAACACGGTATACCACGACCGGTAACAGGAGATGAGATTCGCTGGGTCGATGTCCAATTGGTTGTCTTGCCATCTAAAATAGATGGAATTTTTCGGTGTAGAGAAATTTCGTGATGCATGGCTAGGCGGCCTCGCTCGTTTCGCCGGCTTGCTCAAGCTTCCAGAGAGCTTTTCTGGCCCATTCCTGCCACTTGGGAACCATCACGGCCAGACCGTTCTCGTAGACGTCGGCCGGCGTCATTGGATCTTCGTTCTCGTCGGGTCAAAGGGCCCAGTGCGGACGAACGCAGTTGTAGCGTTGGCGGAACTCCGCCATACACTGCCGGGCGTGCTTCGGACCGTCGTACAGGCACCAGTGCACCTCCTCTCTGTCATTGTCAAGTACAAGTATCCCACTTATGGCTAACAAAATGCCTGGCTAGACAAGACAAAGTATTCCAGTCCCGGCTCGGTCCCGACTCGCTTGATGTCAGCAGAGGAAGCAAATCGGCTGTCGAAATCGCTGCGGGAGGTCTAGAACCGCGTACACTGGGTGCTGACGTCGTGTTCGACTAGGGTCAAGCACGTAGACGAAGGACTAACGCGTAGCGAACTTTGGCATCATGCGTAATATGGTGCTTAACGACGTTTGACCGGAGGGCATTGACAAGGGGTGAAGTGCAAGCTTAACCTGACCGAATGGTACATCGAGCTCCTTGGGAAGCTGCTTCGGGTGAACTGCTAATTTCGTATGCAATTGCCCTACTAGAGACAGACCTTTGAGTATGACGTTACTGGAATATGATATGCTTGCACATGGTGGAAAGAAAGATTGGACTGTGACAAGCGACGGAATTTGGTCTTGCTAGAGTTAGCGGGTGGTGCACGAGACTCACATATGCATGAACTGCAATACGGGGACGTAAGCAGATCGCGCGATAGGGTGACCGTAAGAAAGTCGAATCATGCCTTGACACGTCTGTTGAGACGTAGATTTGCAATGGACATTGGGCGAACAGAAATCGTTTGCCCACATCCTCAAGACGAAGTAGTCAATGATCATTCCTTGCATGCGGCAATCATGGAAACCGAAGTGTGGAACCGGCTCGATCTTGGTCCTCGAAGTATACTTTCTGGTGATCTCCAAACCCTTTGCGCAAACTTTTGCTGATTCGGGAAGAACTGTAGCAGATTGGGGCCGAGACGACTGAGGATCGGCCTGGTCTGTAGGAAGGGAAACCTTAAGCAAGAACTGTCCAGTGAATCTTGTACATTGCCATTCGAGAACTCAATGGAAGTGCGGCCGAACCATCTTTACATCACCCCAGCAACAAGAAGGAACTCGACAGAGTCATGAGTAGATTGAGATATCAGACAAGATCTTGCGTGAGTATCGCATTTGTAGCATTGCTACTCTTGTCCATCACTTTGTATGCGAACTTGGGCAATTCAAACAACGTTGGGGCAGTGCTCCAAGCCCCAGAAGATCCACATCCGGAAGATACATGTGCAAGACGATACTTCGACTGTTTGGGAGAAGCCAAAAGAAAATATGATATACTTACAGCAGGAATTAGTAAGAAACATAAGGAGGATGTGGACAGGCAATTTGAAATATATGAGAGCAAGTTAAGGGAATGTATAAGAATAGATGTGATAATTTCTTACAAGTTGAACTTAACGCCTACCTCCAATTATCTCACATGATTCCTTTCTTAGACCAAAAGTACGATTTTGATACTAAGGCCGCATTTAGGGAGTGGGGGAGAGATCGACTAAATTGCATATCCCGATATCATGGTTGCATGGGAGGGACCCAATCGGCATTTCTCGACACCGAAGAAGGGAACAATAGTACGGAAGAAGCTCAGGCAAGGGCGGTAAGCCTTCACTGTTAGTTTGTAGAGTGTCCCTCTCGCCACGCATTGAAGTCCAGTAATGAAGCATTGAGTTTGAGATTTCTCAATGTTGCAACCAGAACAGTCTGAATGCCTGCGTTTCACATCTACGGAGGCTGGCGCAAGATTCGTGGATTTTTCCACTGTGAGAGGAACTTTCGGCGCGTGCGTAAGGTCTAACACGTCGACGGATCGAATGGTGCACTTCTATGGGCACAAATTCATCGTTGACGATGCCCGGATCCACCGATTCGATTTCCCGCAATTCAGCAGAGTATGTGCCGGCCAACTCGCTGGCCCCTCCTGATGCGGGAGAAGGGCAACCAGAGCGAACTGCACGAAGACTTCAGGTGGTTCACGGAGAGTCCCGGCTCCCACGTTCGCAGAATCACCGCCGAAACTTTGTAGTAGGACTATGGTCGCATAGAGACCCGGAGGGGCAATCTGTACTGTGGATGCGGATTAGGTGCAGGACGAACGCCACTTGCCACAGGACTGGGTTAAAGACGTTGGTTCGGGTCGAGCGGTGACGCACGGTCGTTGTCGTGGGACCAAGGTCGGACATCCACCATATCTCGAGCCACGAACTGACGACGAGACGAACCGACTGGTTGGCAAGCACCGGGAGATTAAGAACAGCCTGCACTTAGTTCTTGACTTGACGTTCGACGAGGATAGGTCCCGCAGCCGCAAGGGCAGTGTAGCTACGAAGCTCACCAACGTTCGCAAAATGGTTCCCAATGCCATCCGACTGAACAACACCTATTGGCGTGAAACGCAAAATGAAACTTGCCGGATGGAATCGCGCACTCTTGAAGAAACTGCTATTGCACACGAATTAAATTCGTGTGGAACTGCTTTGACTTCACTGCCCTAAGGTTGGCATTGCACAGGAACCTATGCTAATATACTCAAATCGAGTAGCCGAAAGTCTGTGAGGCGAACTCACAAAGGTAGTGAGCAATGTATGAACGGGAACCACACTTATGGGGCCAGATGTCTTCCAGATATCAGACTGCGAGTACGTATTGGACTTGGCAGATGCTGACCTTTGAACGAACGACCATGTACGTCCGGCTTTTTGGATTCGTGATGGTCGCGTTTGCATTCTTTCCAGGCTCGCTATCAGGCAACGAATCTCTTCAGGCTTCAGACGAGTCCGAAGGAACCGAAATTAGACTCTCGCTTGAAAGAACCAACGAAGTAACCGAATTCACAGTAGACGAAGTTAACGAGTTCGGGTCGAGTCAGAGCTTGGAAAAGGGATACGAAACTCTGTTGCAGGTTCTTGTAGGTTCGGCCAAAGAGCTTAAAATAGAGTCAGATAAGATCGAGTCTCTAGAAAAGGCCGTTTCGACGATTCACGAGAGATATTCCGAATCATCCCTCATTCCGTTGATACTGGGTGAGATTGGAGACACTTTGAAATTGGAGTATGAGACTTGGGGTAGAGTCAGTGAGTCTAGTTATACAGAAAGCATAGTTAAGGAGAATATTGAATCTCGTTCGTTACCACTCACGGTAGAAGATTTTGTCCCTACAACCCCAAATTCGTGTGAAAAAGAGGTCATACAGGAAGCCAAGGAATACTTTCGTTCGTCGCATGAATCACTAATATCTAAAATAGTGGATATTTCAGAACAAGAGCAGGAGGAACTGGAATTACAAAGGACGCTTGTGAATATCACGATCGCAATGACCGAGGAAAGTGGTGATCTTTTAGAACTCTTAGAAAAGAAATTCTCGTGTAGGGAAAGCGAATCGACGATTCTTGAACAAGAGGAAGAAATTCCGAGTAGCGAGTAGATAAGTATTGAACGAATTGTCGATGATTCTCCGATAGTATCTCGATTACTTTTTGAATTAGGTAATTGCATCTTTCAGACTCTGAGGAGCTTTTCGGCTTGAATGTAGAAGTCTATGGACTTGCTCCTAATAAAGTTAGTTGAATCCAAGCAACTTTTTGATTTTTCTTGATTATCGTGAACCACAGGGAGTTTTCCGCCCGCATGTGCGATTCCAACTGAATGGCCTCTTGAGGGAGAGCTTGCGCACCGTTCTGAACATCGCAGATTAGGCCGTTGTAGCCAAGTTTGCGGAACGCGAAAGGGAACTGGAGCGAACGCGAAAAATTGTGTGTACTGCAGATTAAACTGCGTGATAGAGAATGGTAAGAGCGAGGTACTGATTCGCTTTCACTGTAGTAGCGAGATCTACCGTTGAACCTACTGCGCTCTCACTGGCTCGAATATGACGAGGTTGGTACACAAGGACGAGTGGAGAATGCAAACGGGAGCGACTGACGTTGAATGAATCCTCCAAGCGATGCGGCATCAGCTACCGATTGGTTAGCCACCACGTTGGACTTCACCACAAGATCTTGAACCAACCGCGTCTGCGGACGATGTAGATGTTGAGTAAACCTGCACTTGAACACCGTGAAAAACCTACACTTGACGATGAGGAAGATGATCAACGACTTTCATCATGGAGTTTCTACGAGGTATCTCGACAGCTACGTGGCCTGGATGTCGTGCTCCAAATTTCGCGTGGACAAGAGCTGGGAACCTGCCTTTCTCGGCCGACTACTGAATGACTCAAAGACTGCTGCATATGTGCCAGCTTGCCTCAGTTAGCTAATTCGTAGTGATCTGTAGGTTGACAACGCGTCAAACGGTTTACGCAACGACGATAAGACATGTGCACTGAACAATAGTCTACCTAAGGATCACACCTAATGCAATTAGACTCTACACACTGAGATCAGGTAACAGTATCATCGTAATAGTGATAGAGGGGAGGAATAACCCGCTAGCTAATGTCTGTTGGAGATTGGGACAAACATGTACATCAGTGCTCGCTAGCTTGTTTTCAGTCCATGAGTTGTTTCTCGTTTACAACAATCCATTGTAATTGTTAGCAGGGTGGTTGAAGGTTACTTGCTCAGTTGATAGACTTCGGCAGACTCTAGCTGAATGTGCTCCGAATTGAAGAGCGCGGAATCGCTAGAATACCGTTGGCCTGATCCGCGCATCGATTGAATGTGGCTCACTGACCCCGATAGTTTTGTATCCATTGCCAAGGAGCCGCCGGAAGCGGCATCCGAAGATACCCTTTATTTCGTATTTCTCGACGGTAGATTGCTGTCGATTGTCGAGCACGGTTTACCACGACCCATAACAGCAAATGAGTTTCCGCTGGGTCGATGTCGAAGTTGTCGCCAAGATCTACCTGGGCACTTGGCGCGAAAAAACACTGTTTTCGCAATTGACGCCTCCGGTTCGTGCTCGGAACCCTATGTCTTAGGCGAGCTTCGGAGTTGGTTGGGACGGGTCGAATCGAGTCTGTTCTACTTAGCTGGCCGTGCTAAGCAGATTGTGGACTGGAATCGAGACCACACACACTGCGGTCGTTGTGGTACTCCCACGGAAGATCACCACTCAGATCGCGCGAAGCAGTGCCCGGATTGCGGCATGATCAGCTATCCCCGTTTGAGCCCCAGCATTATTGTTCTAGTCCGGCGTTGCGACGAAGCCCTTCTTGCACGCAACGCTAGCTGGCCGCATGGAATGTACAGCACTATTGCAGGCTTTGTGGAACCCGGAGAATCCATCGAACAGACAGTTCATCGGGAGGTCCTCGAAGAGGTGGGTTTGAGAGTTACCAATCTTCGGTATATGGGTAGTCAGCCTTGGCCATTTCCCAACTCGTTGATGCTAGGATTTCACGCTGACTACGAATCTGGCGAAATCTCGTGCAATGATGAGGAAATCGCGGAAGCTGATTGGTTTAGGTACGACAACTTGCCCAACCGACCAGGAGGAACCGCAATATCAGGCTGGCTTATCGACTCGTTCGTGAAAGAAAAGTCTGCATCGGCATCCTAGAAAACGCTGAAGCTAATCTGGTGCTGACTGCGATCGTCCAACCTGAAACATCGCCATGAGAGGAAAAAGGGCGGTCAAGTATCCGTTCGAGCGAATCCTTCCGTTCAGAAATGCGGATCCAAGGTCGGTAGTTCCTTGCAAGATGCCGGTGGCCGTGCTCCAAGAGTCAAAGGTGAACACAGGTATCGTGTCGTTGACAGTGTTTCCGCTAACGGATGAAACCGTACCTTCCGACGAAGAAACTAGAATCCTTTCATCGCCGACCTGCAGAACGGCAGTTACATCTTCTGCCAAACTGTGGACTGGACGACCAGTCTTGGACAATAGCTCTATGCATTCTTTACGATTCACGGGAGCAATTCGGTCTCTTCGTTACATCCGCGTCCACAGGTCAAGCGGTGGTTATTCACAAGCAATCCAACTGAGGCAACCCTGATTTCATGGAATTTCTCTTCGATTATGTGTCGTTCCTGCTAAAAGTCGCAACCGTGGCGGCGGCAATCATTGTGATCGTGACGGTCATTGCCGCCTCGAGCATGAAGAGACAACACAAGGATACATTCGGCCACCTGGAAATTCGACACGTAAACGACGTATTCGAACAAATGAAGTCGATTCTCGAGCAGGCTGGTCAGACGCCGGAGGAACGCAAGAAAAAGGCCAAGGAAGACAAACGCAAGAAGAAGGATAAGAAGGGAGAGTCGCAAAGTTCCGAAGACGGTCAAGAGGCCGAGGCAGAAGGCGAGTCAGCCGACACTGACGATGCCGACGATGCCGAACGCAAGCGCAACCTCTACGTTATGAACTTTGAAGGGGATGTGGAGGCGTCGCGAACGAACACATTGCGGCTCGAGGTATCCGCTGTACTGACCAACATTCAGGAGAACGACGAAGTCCTTGTTCGAGTGGAGAGCGTTGGTGGTTTGGTGCACTCCTACGGCTATGCAGCTTCTCAACTGATGCGTCTACGGAAAGCTGGGGTTCACCTCACCGTTGCGGTAGACAAGGTCGCCGCGAGCGGCGGTTATATGCTCGCGGTCGTAGCCGACAAGATCATCGCTGCGCCATTTGCGGTTGTGGGATCGATCGGAGTAGCCGCCGAACTTCCCAACCTCAATCGCCTGCTTAAGAAGCACGATGTCGATTATGAAATCTTTACTGCCGGCAAGTACAAGCGGACGCTGTCCGTGCTTGGCGAGAATACGGACGAAGCCCGCCAGAAATTCACCGAAGAGATCGAGGACGTGCACGGTCTCTTCAAAGAGTTTGTGAGCGAGAACCGTTCTCAGGTAGATCTCGAGGTGGTCTCTACGGGCGAGACTTGGTACGGAGAACGTGCGATGAAGATCAATCTCGTCGATGAGCTACAGACAAGCGACGAATACATCATGAACGCCTGCAAAGACGCTAATGTCTACGAAGTCTCGTGGTCAGTCCCCAAGAAGTCGTTTTCAGCGACGATTTCAGAGTCACTGGAAACCGTCGTCGCGGCTTGGAAACGAATTACGGGAAGATTTTCATGACTTCATTTCGAGCACTACGTGTCGAACGATCCGACGAAGGCTCGTATTCGCGCAACGTCGTTGAGCGTAACGTTGCTGACTTGCCACCGGGCGAGTTGTTAATCGACGTTCACTACTCGTCGTTGAATTACAAGGATGCTCTCTCGAGCACAGGGGCACCTGGTGTCACAAGAAACTATCCACACACGCCGGGAATCGATGTCGCTGGAGTAGTAGTCGAGTCGGAATCTAGCTCGTTTCAGCCTGGGGACTCAGTAATTGCAATTGGATTCGACCTTGGCATGGATACGGACGGAGGCTTTGGACAACGAGTTCGGATCCCCGGAAGCTGGGCGTTGCCGTTGCCGGAAGGGTTAACTCTACGAGAGAGCATGATTCTTGGTACAGCTGGTTTCACCGCGGCGTTATGTATCGCAAAGCTCGAGTCCGTGGGGATGTCGGTCAACGACGGACCGGTTCTAGTCACCGGATCGACTGGAGGGGTGGGGAGCGTAGCAGTCAAGTTGTTGAGTCAGAACGGCTACGAAACTCATGCCGTAACTGGCAAGCCTGAGCAAGCGGATTTCCTGAAGTCTCTCGGAGCGTCCGCCGTGATGTCTCGTGAGGATGCACTGGACGGGTCACATCGTCCATTGCAACGCGAGACGTGGGGCGGAGTTGTCGATACCGTCGGGGGCGAGATGATGATGAATGCCATCAAGGCCCTACGTTACGGAAGGAGTCTTGCAGCTTGTGGGCTTGTGTCCTCGCCGGCGTTCAACGGCACAGTATTGCCTTTCATTTTGCGCCACGTCAATTTGCTTGGCGTGGACTCTGTCGAGCTTCCCATCGCGAACAAAGGGTATATTTGGAACAGGCTCTCAACAGATTGGAAAATCGACGATCTCGAGTCTCTCGCAACGACGCTTACCCTCGATACGTTGTCCGACGCCATTGACCGGATATTGGACGGACAAATGGTGGGCCGAGGTCTGGTGGACCTACGGAGCAGCTAACGAATCCTAGACTGATTGGTCGAGTTGCACCGGCATTCAGTCAACTCGTAGCTTGTCCGAGATTGCGAGTGGACTCTTGTAGTTGAACACGACTATGTACGACGAGACCAGGATCGTGACTACCGTAGCCCCAAGCACGATCAGCATGTTCGAGCTTTGCATTTGCGAAGCTGCGTAAAACAGCACCAGCAAAGAGAACTCGCTGCACTGTCCCATTCTGAAGCCGATCTCCCAGCCGGTCTCCTTGGACTCTCCCTGCCAGCCAATGAGATAGCGAAAAACCACAGGTTTGATGGCAACGAGGACTCCACCAAACAGCAAGACCTGCCAGAGTACCGTCGTGAGCAGTTTCGGGTCGACGCTTGCTCCGATGTAGAAGAAAAACAGGACTAGAAAGAAGTCTCGCAATGGCTCCAGAAGCAGTGCGATGCCTTGTGAAGCTTGAGAATTGGCGAGCATGACTCCCGCAATGAATGCTCCGACTTCGACGGGAACCCCAAGCAGGTGAGCAATCCACGAGATTGCCATGCACCAGCCAACAAACAACACGAATGTGAACTCCGTGATTACATCGAACATTCGCATCAGCGGCCAGAACACCCATCGCGCAATCACATAGGATCCAGCAATCAGCGCAGGAATGCCCACTCCTGCCATAGCCCATGCCTGCCATTCGAAGTCTCCTTCGTAGCCCTTCATGTATAGAAGAGCAATGATGGCGAGAAGATCTTGAAGGAGAAGGAGACCGATGACGATTTCGCCGATGTGGCGGTGATGTAGAACGGTCTTGGGTAGAAACTTGATGCCGACTACCGTGCTGGAGAACACCACCGCAATCCCAGCGATCACAGCCTCAAGGGTCGAAAATCCGAACAACTTCCCAATGCCCAACCCGACTAGGAAGAACGTGGCGGTGCTAACTAGAACTGTGACGATCGACTGGCGCAGTACGTTTCGGATCTTTTGAGGTGGAAGCTCCAACCCCACAATGAAGAGCAGAAAAATGATGCCGATGTGGCCGAGGTCGGACAGTGTCTTGTCGTCGGTGACCCACTGAAGTCCGTACGGCCCCAAGGCACAACCCAGCACGATGTAGACCATGATCAGTGGTTGACGGCCAATTGCGGCGATGGCACCCAGAACCGCACAGGCAGTGAAGATCAACAACATGGACTCAAACACGGTGCTCTCTCCTAAACCGACTGATAGACCAAAGCATTTCCTCGTTTCGCAACCACTTCAACGACATTTGCCGACCGGAAACAATATGCAGCTCGTTGGGCGATGTTGCGGTTTCGGTTCATCGCGAGTGCCAGATCTTCCGTTGTGAATTGATCGGGAAGGTGTGGCAAGTATTGCGCGAGAAGTTCCCGCGTCGAGCCAAATCTCTGAGTTGAGAGAACTTCCACTAGGTGTCTCTCAGCAACTATCCACCCGCGTCGTCTTCTACCTCGAGAGCCGTGAAACGTCTGGTGTTCCTCCTCATGGACAAAAACGATTTCGAGGTCGAGCCCGTCGAGCTCGAGCAGGTTGGGAAATGCAACCAATTCGGTGTACAGGTCGGCGAGTTTTCCTCGCTTGGGAGAAAGGCGGCGAGTTGCTGGTCCGTTTGACGGTATTTTTACGATGGTCTTGCGTTCGGAAATCGGATGGACGAGCGTTACCGGTGCGGACTTGAGCAACTCCGGCAGTTTTCTTCTCAGCATGCCGAACTTGCGAGTCTGGATCTCGATGAGACGATCGGGTTTGACGATATCGACTACGAATCTCCCCACCCGCTGTTCCGCTTGCGACTCGTCATCGGCATAGCGGAACTTGAGAGCAGAATGCAAATCTCCCTCGTTCAGGGTCCCGATGCTGTCATCGATGGAAGTCTCGCTCACTCAATCTGAAGCCTAACAAGTTCGACAACTGCGTATCGTATCGTACAGTGCGGTTGTTCAGTTGAAGCGGTTCCTGTGGACAATCTGTTTGTAATTGCGTTGCAAAATGGCACAATGCAGTTATCGATTCTGGTTGGTTTCCATGGAAGTGAGATCGAAAGAATGTGTTTTGAAGCGAAGCGTCCGATGAAGTCAAGAAGACTTCTGAAACAGACATGGGGCGGTTTGCTCCTGACTGTTGCCCTTGGGGTTCCCCACTTTGCGTCCGGCGAGGATGAATTTGCATTCGGGGGAACGGAACGAAGTCCTTTGAACATTCAGCGTCTTTCGAACGAAGTTGATGTTCAGATTGACGGCGTGATCAACGAGAGTGCGTGGTCCGAAGCCTCGGAAATCACCGACCTGCGGTTGGTGAACCGAGCGGTTGACGACATGCCGCCGATTCCGCACTCAACCTCGGTTCGAGTGTTCTACAACGATCGTGGTTTGTACGTTGCCTTTGTAATGGAGCAGCCGACTGAATCTTTCGTCAAGATTTACTCGGCTCCTGATGGTGGATCATTGGCGCGCGACTTTGTCACAGTTGCCATTGATGCCTCTGGGGCAGGGAAATACGGCTTCTACTTCACCCAGTTCCTAGGGGGAAGTACTCGCGATGGTCAGCTTCAGCCCGAGAAGTTTTGGCGTTCTAACTGGGACGGGGCTTGGTACGGTCGCACCACCTACGACGACAAAGGTTGGTATGCGGAATTCCTCATCCCGTGGTCAATTCTCAATATGCCGCACGCTGAGTCCGCGCGTTCAATCGGATTGCTGGTTTCGCGCAAACTCGCCAAGAGTGGGGACTACTACAGCTGGCCGGCAATTCACGACGCTGAACAGAGATTCTTGTCGGACTTACGCCCCATTGTCTTGCAGGATGTTGAACCCCGAGCACAGTTGAGCCTGATTCCCTTCGTTTCCTCCAACATCGACATGGCGGGAGACGACACGGATCAACGTGTTGGGATGGACGTGTTCTGGAGACCTACGACTAATTTTCAGGCTACAGGTGTTCTTCAGCCCGACTTCGGAACTGTCGAAGCTGACGATGTAATCATCAACTTGAGCTTCTTCGAGACGTTTTTTCCCGAGAAGAGACTGTTCTTCACCGAAGGGCAGGAGCTGTTCAATCTGGTCCGACCCTGGGGTGGCAACAGCTTCATTGTTCCCTTTCATTCGAGACGCATTGGCGAGCGTAGATCGCTGTACGGAATAGTTCCGACTTCGGTTGTGGACCTGCCTACAGGCTCTGACTTGACGTGGGCTGCAAAAGGTGTCGGTGAGTACGGCAAGTGGCGTTATGGGCTGTTGACTGCTTGGGAGGATGACCTCACGGTTTGGTCTTCCGGTATTCGCCCGCAGTCATACGAGATTCCCGGAAGGGAGTTTCAGGTTGTTCGACTGTTGTACGAAGACGAGACATCGGGTTCATTGAACCTGGGACTGTTATCGACTTCCCGCCAAGACTCTGCCTTGGGAAATGCCTACTCCCACACGGTCAATTTGAACTATGCGACGGAAGACAGCAAATTCGGGGCGGACGCGCGGCTGTCAACATCCAATGTTGTGAATCAGGCAACCGGATTCGGTGGCTATGTGGATCTGTTTTTTCAGACCGCGCCTACCCGGTCTCATGTCGTCTCCATTCAGAGCATCGATGAGAATCTGAACCTGAACGCTCTAGGGTTCAATGCTCGAACGGATCGGACCCAGCTCTCGTACGGCTACCGCTTTCAAGACTTGGATCCTCAGAGATTTCGTGCAGTGCACACGAGTATTGGCGTGGTAGGTTCGTTCAATTCGGATGGACGGAGGACGGGAACAAACATCTCTGTGTCCCGAGACTTCAATCTTCAGCAGCTTCATGTGGCAAGCATCAAGATTGATCTTCAACCGAGCTACCTGAACGATTCGGTGGCTTATCAAAGAGCCAAGTTCGAGGCGCGCACAACACTTGCTGTAGATGGAAATTGGTCGACTGACAATACCCAGCCTCTTTACTACTCATTGAACACAGGTTATCGAATGGGCGTCGTTGAAGGTGGATTTTTCTACACTGGGGGTTCGCTCACCTACCAGCCGATCGAGAACTTTCGGTTGAACTTCGCGTTTTCCAAGGGATGGCGGGATGGATGGGTGCGCATACGTGCACCGAATCGATTCACTAGATTTCATTCGTGGGGACCACGTGCTAGTCTCTATTCTGAGTACTTCTTCACACCACGACAGCAAGTGCGAGTGGATTTTCAGTGGCAAACTATTCAGGCTAAAGGCGTGGAACACTACATGCTGACCGCTGGATCGGACAAATTGGTGTCAACCGGCCCCGCAGGTCCTGACCGACCTGACAACTTTGCGTCATCTGGACTGAAATTGCAGTTGCGCTATCGGTGGACCATTGCGCCAATGTCGAATCTGTATTTGGTTTTCACCGAAACAGGGTACAGTACGGTGATCACGGACAACAGCATGGTTTCGACCCTGAGAGAGTTGCTGAGAGATGCCGATACGGTAAATTTCGCGGCAAAGTTCCGATATCGCTTTGGCAACTAATGGCCCATAATCCTGCGCTGTTGGCACTAAGGGGATACCTGTGAGAATTCCTGAGTTCATGTTCTGTGTGCTGAATCCGATGATGCGTCTTGCATTGCACTCTCCGGCTCACTTCGTATTCAGTAGCAACATCTTGGTTGTGAAGTACACCGGACGAAAAACCGGCCGATCCTACGAGGTTCCGTTGCGTTATGTCGAAAAAGACGGGGTTGTACAGTGCTATTCCGACAAACGCGCCGGATGGTGGCCGAATCTTCGCAACAACGACAACGTCATACTTCGGATTCGTGGACGAGACCGGCGTTATTCAACACAAGTTCTCACGGACGATTCGGAAAAGATTCGAGAAGAGTTGACGGAGTACTTGAACGACTTTCCGGGAGATGCGGTCTACCACGATGTTCGATTGGACGCCAACCGCAAGCCTTTGAAATCCGATATCGACATTGCCGTCAACACAGCGGTCATAGTCTTCGCGACCCCCGCATAGCGGCTTTACAACAGAGCGCTGACTTCCTTCAAGTCGTGCTCGTTCGCAAGTTCTTTGAGAGTCTTGCCACTCGGACTGCGTACTTGAGCGTCTGCGCCAACCTGTAACAGACAGCGAACGGCCGAGACCTTGCCTCGAAGTACTGCAAACGCGAGCGGTGTACACCAGTCGTCGCTGAATTCGTAGTCACTTGCTCTGACTTCTTTAAGTGTTTTCTCAAGTGCTGAAAAGTCTTTGGCTACAAGGATTTCGATGCGTTCGATATTTCGAGCGAGGATCGAGTCGAATAGATCCAAGTCAAATTGGCAGAGATACTCCCTGCACTGTTGCCGACCAAGCGCTTCCGACCATTGCAGTGGAGTAGAACCGTGCACATCGTCCCGAACACCGAGATCGCACCCTTGTTCGACAAGCCATGTCAGAACTTCGATGTGACCACTTAGCACTGCACGATGCATCGGAGTCTGGCCCTGCATCTTCCCTAGATTGAATCCTAGCTCCTGCAACGTCTTGAGCCCTTCAAGATTTCCTTCTCCCGCAGCAATTCCCGCAGTGTCGGCAAAGTCCTGCTCTGCTTGAGCAACAAGATTCGAATTTTTCTCAATCATTTGGCGGGCACCTGCAATATCTGCGTTCATGCAAAGTGCAATGAACTCCTCCACTTCGGGGAGTTCCTGTCGCTCGGATCCTAATGACGCCAGTTCTTCTGCAAAGTCCTTGTTGCCAGCCTTGCGAGCGATGAGGTAGAGCGAGTCCCCACTGGAATTGGTTGTCGCGATGTTTGCGCCTGCGTTGAGAAGCAGACGGGCTCGATCGACAAAGAGTCGTTCCACGGCCCACCGCAGTTGGTAGTCCATGATCTTCTCCTCGCTGGGTACCAGCGTGTCGCCATCTTCATCGAGCCAATTGACCGTATGGTCCTTGTTGAGCCCATAGCGAATCAGAGTCTCGATCCAGTGCTGCCCCGGTTCGAACATTCGGTTGTAGAGGGCTTGTCCGTCGTTAGAATCGGCACCGGCTTCAAGTAACAATTCGACGAGTTCGGTACATCGTTCATGTTCGGGCTGATTAGACGGGCCCATTTCGCCTTCACCGAGCGCACCAGTCAGTGCAGTAAATCGATATTGGCCACCCCACATGTAGTGAGAATCGGGGTTGGCTCCTCGTTCCACAAGTAGCTTGGCGACATCGAGCGTCGAGCGGTCTGAGAGATTGATGCGCGAGTAGCAAGCGTAGAGAAGCGGCTCCCAGTCGAAGTACCCGCCGCGTTGATTCACGAGAGTCGGATCTTCGTCGAGGAATCGTTGCACCTCATCTAGGTTGCCAACTGTGGCCGCGAAGTAGATGTCTTTGGATTCAATTTCGGGATGTTCTGCGAGCATGGATCGGGCTCGTTCGCGACGATGTGGGCTGTCTGAAGTCGTGTATGTGAGGCACGACAGGTGTTGGAACTCCTCGGGTCCAGTCTCTTGACGACCGAAGTAGCACTCGAGCTGTCGCCATGAGGCAAATCCGTACGATTCAGCGATACGATCCCGTGCGGATTCAATTGTCAGCCGCGAATCTTGGCTCTGTTCGAGCATTTCATTGGCCTGACTCGTAACCGAATCAAGGCTGGTTAGTCGGATCATGTACCTAGGCATGAGTTGGTCTCATCGTGAAGCTCGATTAGTCCCGCGTCGAGAAGCTGAGCCACTTCTTGACTTCGCTGATTGTGATCTTCTTGCGTCGAGCAAGATCGGCAAGCTGGTCTTCCTGTACTTGACCCACAGGAAAGTAACGGGACTTGGGATGTGAGAAGTACCAGCCGGCGATGGTAGCTCCTGGATACATTGCGAAGTTTTCCGTCAGGAACGCTCCAGTGCAATCAGTGGCGTGGAGCAGATCGAACAGTGTTTGTTTTTCCTGATGATCCGGACACGCCGGGTAGCCGGGAGCAGGGCGTATGCCCCGGTACTCTTCCGCGATCAATTCCTGGTTCGTGAAATTCTCGTCGGTTGCGTAGCCCCAGTATTTGGTGCGCACTTTCTGGTGCGTGTACTCGGCGAAGGCTTCGACTAGACGATCCAACAGAGCCTTGTGCATGATCTGCTCGTAATCGTCTTTGACTTCTGCGCCACTGGTGGGGGAATCCACTGTGACAACAAAGCCGCCAACGTAGTCTTGGATTGGTTCGGGGGCAACAAAGTCGCTCAAGCACAAGTTGGCACGACTGTCATTGTGTTGTTGACGAACATGAAACAGTGTTGCGAGTCGATCACTGCACGCATCGTTCTGCCTCAGCACCAGATCGTCGCCATTGGAATTGGCGGGCCAGAATCCAATCACCCCCTTGGCGACAACGGAATTGTCTCGTTTGAGTTGTTCTAGCGCTACTTTCGCGTCGTCGTAGAGTTCTGTTGCGGCCTTACCGATGATTTCGTCTTCAAGAATCTGTGGGAACTTGCCTCGCAGCGACCAGGATTGGAAAAAAGGCGACCAGTCGATATAGGGGATCAAGTCCGCTACCGACGGAGAAGGGAGAGGAATGTTGCCGATTCTCTTGGGACGAGGAGGTGTGTATCCGTTCCAATCCAATTCCAGACGGTTGCGGCGAGACTCTGCCAGACTGCGAGACTCGCGCTTAGGCGCGGACTCACGGCGAGTTCTGATGCGTTGATATTCACTTCGAGTTTCAGCAACGAAGACTTCTGAATCCTGATCGGAAAGCAGCGAGGATGCAACGGTCACGCTCTTCGATGCATCTGGAACGTAGACAACCGGACCGGAATAAGCGGGTTCGATCTTTAATGCGGTGTGCGCTTTGGATGTCGTGGCTCCCCCAATGAGCAATGGAATGTCGAATCCGAGACGCTCCATCTCACTCGCCACGTGCACCATTTCATTGAGCGAAGGCGTAATCAATCCCGATAGACCAATGATGTTTGCATTCTCTTCCCGGGCCGTCGCAAGTATGGTCTCGGCAGGGACCATTACTCCCAAATCCACGACTCGATAGTTGTTGCATTGCAGCACAACACCGACGATGTTCTTGCCGATGTCGTGGACATCGCCCTTGACAGTGGCCATGACGATGGTGCCTTTGTCCTGGATGGTTCCAGCTTCAGCCTTTTCACGCTCGATGAAGGGCACCAGATGACCAACGGCCTGCTTCATCACACGTGCGCTCTTGACTACCTGCGGCAGGAACATCTTGCCTGAGCCGAAAAGGTCTCCGACGACATCCATACCCTTCATCAAGGGTCCTTCAATCACTTCAATCGCATGATCGAACGATTGGCGAGCGATCTCGGTGTCCTCAATGATGAACTTGGATATTCCGTGAACTAGCGCATGAACAAGACGCTCATTGGGTTCGGCATCCCGCCATTCCAAAGACTCTTCCGAGCGTGCAGCCGCTTGGCCACTGAATTGTTCTGCCACTGCCAGCAAGCGTTCAGCCGCATCGGCATCGGTGTCGAGCACAACGTCTTCAATTGCCGTCTTGAGTTGTTTTGGAATCTCCTCATAAACGGTTAGCTGACCGGGATTCACAATTCCCATCGTGAGACCAGCTCGAATGGCGTGAAAAAGGAAGACCGAGTGAATGGCCTCTCTTACTCGATCATTGCCTCGAAAAGAGAATGAAACGTTGCTGATACCGCCCGAGGTGTGGCAGTTCGGCAGGTTCTTCGAGACCCATTCGCAGGCACGAATGAAGTCCAGTCCGTAGCTCCGATGCTCTTCAATGCCCGTCGCAACGGGAAACACGTTGGGATCGAAGATGATGTCGTGTTCGTCGAATCCTGCTTCGTTGACGAGCAGACTGTGCGCTCTGGAGATGATTTCGATTCGTCGTTCGAACGTGTCCGCCTGACCCTTCTCGTCAAATGCCATGACGATCACGGCCGCACCGAATCTCTTGCATAGACGCGCTTGTTCCAGAAACTCTTCTTCGCCGCCCTTTAACGAGATCGAGTTGACTATGCATTTGCCCTGAGCACATTCAAGGCCAGCTTGAATAACCTTCCAGTCGCTTGAATCGACCACCAATGGCACTCGAGCTATGTCAGGTTCGCCAGCCACCAAGTCAACGAAAGTCTGCATTGCCTTCTCGCCATCCAGCAGAGCTTCATCCATGTTGATGTCGATCAGCTGCGCACCGTTCTCGACTTGGTCGCGGGCCACTTCCAGTGCGGACTCGTAGTTTTCTTCCTGTATCAGGCGTTTGAATCGTGCCGAGCCTGTGACGTTGGTTCGTTCGCCAATGTTGACGAATAGAGAGTCGCTATCGATGCGAACCGGTTCCAGTCCCGAAAGAATGAGAGACGAGTCGGAGCGAACGCGTTGACGTGGAGTCTTACCGCGAATTGCCTCGTCGAAGCTCGCAATGTGCTCTGGAGTCGTACCGCAGCAGCCTCCGACGATGTTGAGAAAACCAGCATCCACCATTTCTTCGAGCACAGTCGACATGCTCTCTGGAGACTCGTCGTATTCACCTAGTTCGTTCGGCAGTCCAGCATTGGGGTGTACGCTGACGAAGGATGTCGAGACTTGTGACATTTCT
>CAXXFR010000020.1:0-7571 GCA_963667455.2 Pseudomonadales bacterium
CGGCCAAGAGAACCCCGTGGTAAAGATCATAAATCTGCATTACGAAGATACAATTGAGACAGATGTATATATTGCGTTGCGGCACCGTATTAGCTTGTTCGAGACTGTTGTAGGATCATTACAACCAATTCTCTCTCGACTGCCGAGAGAAATTAATAACGCTGTCCTTCGAGATGAAAGAGAAGGTATTGCCGACAAAATCGAAGAGGGTATATCAGAGTCTAGAAGTTTAAGTTTCGACATAGACGATGGCCTAGATCAAGAATTGCAAATTCCGAAAGCGAAGGGGTCACCGCTTACGATGAGTTTTCTTGAGATGGTACTTACGAGTCCTATGCTAATGCCATCCAATGTCAGGGTTCGTCAGATACGTTCTGGAGAGTACGCCGTTTCGTTGCCACACGTAAAAAATGAAATTCGAGTTACCACCGATCCAAGCTATTACGAACGACATGCGGAGAGTATGGAGCTTTGGTCTCCAGGTGGCACTCTGTTCGAACGTCTTCGACCGAAGCTTCCTTAACATCCAGGGTTCTATACGCAACGTCCATGGTTGTCGATCTAACTAATGGTTCAAACGTAGGTGGATGTGTAGATTTTGTAAGCAAACGTGTATCACTAATTGCTCGACTTTTTGTGTCACGACATTTTACGGATTTTTGTTCTTCGCATCTCTTCTAGATAAACGCACAATTGACGAATGTAGCTACAGTATTGAACGGTCTCTCCGTCTATCTCATCGCATTCATATCCAGGGTGTCCAGAGGGCAAGCAACGAGCGGAAATCTGTTTCAAACTGCTAGTCGTCGCAAGACGTGTAGCCTGCAGGTCTCAATCAATATGGATATTCTGAGCAGACTGTTGATAATGGGAAGAACGACAATACTCGATTCTCTCAACCATGGATAGAAGTGAACGGTTCTACCGAATTGATCAACTAATACGGGCTCGCGGCACAATCTCCATGCAAGACCTGATAGGAGAAATGGAGGTCTCCCGTGCGACGATTAGTCGCGACATCCAATACATGCGTGACCGACTCCACGCCCCCATAGAGTGGAACCCGCTCCGACGCGGGTATTTCTACGACATCGCTCACCAGTCCGGACCGGAATTTGCGCTTCCTGGTCTGTGGTTCAACGCGACCGAAATCCATTCAATCCTCATTCTTGACCACTTTCTGTCCACCATTCAGCCAACTGGATTGCTGGATGTACATCTACATCCACTGCGTGAACGACTTGAGCAAGTTCTGGGCGGTGGCGACCACACAGTTGACGAAATCCGTTCCGCGATTCGGATCGCAAGGTCGGTGAGTCGAGAGCTGTCTCCTACCTATTTTCGAGTTTGCGCGAGTTCGGTGCTGAAGAGGCAGCGATTGAAACTCACGCACTTCAATCGTGAAAGAAACGCGTTAGTTGAACGTGAGGTCTCACCTCAACGACTTGTCTACTACCGAGGCAATTGGTACATGGACACGTGGTGTCACATGCGGAAAGCGCTACGTTCCTTTTCGATCGATGCCATCGAAGATGCTGATCCCGTTGAATCTCCCTACAAGCAACTCAGCGATGAAGTCCTGGATAGCAATACTCGAGCCGGCTATGGAATCTTTGCTGGGCTCAAGACGCAGACAGCAGAATTGCTGTTCTCTCCGCGAGCAAGTCGATGGGTCAAGCATGAGGTCTGGCACGAAAAGCAGGAAGGCGAGAGTACTGAAGACGGAAGCTATCTCCTTCGGGTTCCGTTTTCGCAGGATCGCGAGCTGGTAATGGACATCCTTCGTCACGGAGCGGATGTGCGAGTGTTGGCTCCTAACAGTCTCCGCAAGGCAGTTCGCGAGAGCTTGAAAGAAGCCATGGCTCAGTACTGAAACGCAAAGTTCTCGATTACTAACTCACCTAGTGAGACACTGACCCCTTAAAGTTACTTCCCAATGACGTTTTGTCGATTGGGAGATGCTTCATGAGCATTGTTAATCATCGTTTAGAACAGGTCGTATTGGGCGACCTGCAGAGGTTTGGATCGTTGAGCATGGTGCCCCTGTTCACAGAAGCTTCGGAGAAGCTGGACTATGCACTGCTTGACGATGCCATTGCTGACGGTTCTGCCGTCATCGAGGAGATCGGCGAATCCGGCACCGTGCCGGAACTGCTGTTTAGGAATACCGGATCGAAGCCGGTCTTCGTCGTGGATGGCGAAGAACTGATCGGTGCGAAACAGAATCGCATCGTGAACATTTCAATCATGGTTCCCGCCAAGACGGACCTAGTCATTCCGGTCAGTTGCGTGGAAGCAGGTCGATGGAACCGGGTCAGCCGTAACTTTCAAACGGCGTCTCGCACTCACTTCGCCAATGGTCGAGCGAGGAAGATGCGAGAGGTCAACGTCTCAATGAGTGCCGGTGGAGAGCGTCGAGCCAACCAGGGGCGAGTGTGGGACGAGATCAGCGACAAGGCCGACAGAATGAGAGCTCCTTCGGACACGAGCGCTGCCGCGGAAATGTACGACGTGCATCGAGTATCGCTCGATGAATACCGTCGTGCATTTAAGGTACAGAAGGACCAAGTCGGTTCGATGTTCATGATCGAAGGCCACAATCACGGCATCGATCTGTTTGACAATCCTGAAACGGCAGCCGCTGTGAACCCGAAGTTGGTCGAAAGCTACGCCCTGGATGCGATTGACTTCGCAGATTCCGGTGGTAAGAAAGAGACCGACGAGATGCAACTGTCCCGGGCGGATGCTTTTCTCAAGCAAATTGCTGATGCGCAGAAACGTGGGTATCCAGCCATTGGCATGGGAAATGACTTGCGTATCGAAGGCAAGGAACTCACCGGCGGTGCGCTGGAAGTTGACGGTCAGTGCATCCACCTCTGTGCTTTCCGTATCGACGAGATCGACGAAAAGGAGCCGATACTCGACGAACACATGCCGGGTCCCGGTGACGGCAGGCGGCATCGAAGTTCACGTATTCGCCGCAATGTGAATCGTCGAGACTAAGGGGAAACTCATACCCGGTCTGTCCGACCAAAGAGTCAAGGGCTGTTCGTTGCGAGGCGAACAGCCCTTTTACCGCGTGGTGGTAGTTAAACCAATACCTGAACGAATTCAACGGATCAGTCTGTCTATATCAATCACAATCTTGTTCCCTTCACGTCTTATCTTTGCTTAAAAGTTCAATTTGCCTGGCCTAAACAGCGCATTTCTGATCGTTTAACCACCAAGAACACCCCCCTGCCGCAATCAGCCCGATTGCAGCCGCGTGAACTCCTTTTGCCCGTGCCAAGCTATCAATTGGTATGGGTCAGCTACTGCATAATCGAAAAGCTCTCCGGCAACCGACTGAAGCCAAGAGCTCTCGATAGTTCTCCTAAGACATTGTCTTGACAACGGCAATCACTCGAGCAGCGCCAGACTGATTCGCCAGCGGAACCCAAGAGGTTGAGCAGAAGAACATTCCTATTCGACGCACCGACCTCGAGCGTCTTTACGCACAAGTCGTCGGCCTCACTGACAAGACCAATTGGACATGTTGAGTTGAACACTCAACTGTCTAGGGAAATCCCTGACGCTAGAGTCTCGTCCGTCCCTAACTCTTGCAGTATTGCTTCTTATGAATTCATTTGACATACAATAACATGATATAATATAATAATTACTAAACTAGTACATTAAAACTTTATGGAGAAACAAATGTACCAACTGATGACGGATGATATCCGAATCAAGCGCACTGTGGATAGGATTCATCGTGAATACGAATCTAAACCTCAAAACCGTGACGGCCGAGGCGTAAAGTCCTCAATTCGCACAGAAGTGACTAAGTCACTAAATTCACTGAATAGAGTGTTTCACCACAAGGACAAGCAACCTGATCCACAAGTTAGACATCGGGCGAATAAGCTCATAAGATCTCTGTTCCACTGGAATTTCATGGACTTGTCGAAAGAGTTATCGAAGTTTAGAAGTGTGCTGTACATGTCAGGACTTCGTAGAAACGAGAAAATTCGCCAAGCAGAGGCGAGGGTTCTGTCGTTTCATGGAAAGAGTGTTCTGGAGCTTGAAGAGGTACTCACGACTTCGCTAATGCAGAAAGTTGGCAAGAGGCTCCAACTGTGTGTAGCCAATCTTACTGTAGCACGTGACTACCTCAACGAGAGGATTGATTACGGAACAGAGTATTGGGTCGTGCGAAGAAACAACGTAACTATTGGATTGGTGGAGATTGACAGCGACAAGATTGTGCACGAATGCAATGCACTTGAGAATGCTTGTTTGCAATTGACCCATGAAGAAGCAGTTCAGGTTTGGGAGAGTCTTGAAGTCAAGGACTCGTACGTGGAGACCTTTGCACAAGTCGGTGTATATTCCTCGATCTGGAGTAACAGGATCAGGAGTTCTCGGCCTTCCCCTGTGGTCATTGGAAGCAAGTGCCACTACGTCTGGCGAACACGACGAGAAATCGTACTGGCTACTACGGATTCCAAGTATCAATTCGCGGAACGCATTGATCACTCCAATATGGGTTGGTCACACTTTCAATTACTTGACAAGAGCTGGGAAGAGGACCGACACAACCACATTGGTCTCGGCGAGATACTCGACTTAGTCACACGGTCGCTTCCGTTCCAAATTGCGATAACTTCCATTCGTTATTGATTCACAGGCTAACAAGGTTCGGCTAAGTTCCCGTATTGGCTCGCAATCGCAATATAGATCAGTATTGAACTGAATTCAGTGATTGAGTCAATTCATCACTGCTCCATTCCCTTCGAGGCAATCGACCCTTGTCTCGGAGGGATGTAGACCACTCAGCACGACTCCAGATCGAGTCAACGACCACTTCACTCCAAGTAACAAGAACGATCACCATAGCCAGCGACCTGAAAGTTAAGACTTTCTGATTAGATAGTGTCCAAGTTGCTGATCGCTTCGATGGCTTGGTAAAGAAAAGACTGTTCCGCTCCCTCGCTGTCACAATCTCGATACACCAAATGTGACGTTACGTCGATTCTTGGTCTGAAGAGCAATGCAACATTACCTGCCATATTGTGCCGCATCGACTGCATTACATTTTGACCAACGACACGATCGAGACCAAACTCGTAGTTGACCCGGAAATCTCTTACCTTGATCCCAAAGTGGACGCTTATCGGCTTATCGAGGCTGACCATCTGACGCATTACTCGACGAGTCTCTAAATCTACAGAAAATTCCACCCTCAAATGCTCCTCACCAAGGATGCGGTCCGAATCGCTTAGTCCAGCCGTTAGCAGACGCGAAGGGCGACCGGCAAAACGATATTCGGTTTCTTTGGCCTCAATCTCTTCGATCGAACTCAGATCGATGGGAATCGCTTTTGGCAACTTTTCGTCCTCACTGAAGGGGTACGGATAAGAGGAGACATCGCCCACGACCGGATTCCACTCAGCTGTGTTTCTTTCAGGTTTCGACAACTCAATTTCGTTCTTGTTGCCCTTCATCGGATGAAATACTCTGAGTTCGGAGTGATCGGTGCTTCTAAAGAATGCACTGAATTTTCCGCTTATCGCACGTTCTACGACACATGTCTCGTGGACTTCAATCCCACTCTTGCTCAATGCTTCGTTAAGCAGGGTTTGTGTTGAAGCATCTAAGTGTTCAAGCGTAAATTCAGTGCGTGCGATGCTCTTGAGGAACTCCTTTTGTGTTGCTGTGCCGCTGTTGTATGACTCAGGAACGCCAAAACTGAACACTGTGGAATACACCTCACTGATCTCGGACTCAGCCAACTGTTCATTCGCAACCAAGAAGGAGCTAGTCAACGCTAGGATCGCTACTATCCAAATTCGATTGCACTTGGTACTCAATTCCATTCAAAGTCTCGTTGTGTATCCAATGGACGGAGGACGGTAAACCGATCATCCTACACGAGCGACACAACAGGAGGTGATTTTAAAGCTCCTCCCACCGCACACGAATGACAACGCTTTGGAGGTCCACTCCCCATCGGGGTGTGGGGCGAACGTGGATTTCTCGAACTGACCTGCACTGTAGTTCCCACGATTCGATCGTCCCTAGGAAACTCACTAAGACTGCAGATTCGGTCAATGGTTGAACTCTTGCGGACCCCGCAAGGTCGGTAGGAACGATCCGGCTCCAACGTCCTTGCCAAGATCTTGGGGCTGTGCATTGTCAAAGCTCAACCCCAAGGAAAGTGGTCGACAGTTCACAAGTCAGACTGTGAACGGCGACTTGCTCAGAGAATCACACTCTTATCACTAACTACCAGAGACGCGAACGTCAAAGTAGTAGTAGCGCCCATAGTCTCGGTGGGCATCGGAGAAGAATCCGAAGTACCGATCAGCCAGCGGTGCGCGTTCTCCCGTCACATTGCGAATTCCGAATCGTAGTCGAGTGCGATCAACCGGATAGTTCAAGGAATAGTCAAACGACAAATTCCAAGTCCGAAACTCCGGCACGATGTACTGAGTTCCATCGGAAAGAGTCAGTGAGTCTTGATAGAAATCGCCGAGAAGGACACTCGTCAACGAGGCTGCGTAGGGTCGACGGCTCCACCGCACCAACAGTGTCTCCTTGAATTCCTGATTGCCGTCTTGACGAATGAGGTCATGGAATCCTGCTACCGGAGTGTCAGGTGGCAGAATCCCTTGTTGCTTCGCTGCGACAAGCTCCGCCGATGGACCTCCCGGCTCTTGTTCAAACTGTAGCGTGTTGGTTCGTAGATACTTGATGCGGAAATCGCCCCAATCTGTCTCGAAGTCGCCGTAGATGCCAACATCCACACCGTTCAGGGAACGCGTATCCAGATTCGCATAGTTGTCAACGATGTTGTGGATCAGTCCTGCCGGACATATTCCTGCCGCTTCATACACAGCCGCTTCGTCGTCTGCAATGTCGTCTAGGCGATTGACTGCGGGGTTGGCTTGCAACGTTGAGCAGTCCTGATTTCCGTGTCGCAACCTGAGCAACAGGTCATAAACAGTGTGGTTTTCTTCACCGAACAGACCAATGGTGTCTTCCTTGACAATTGACCAATAGTCCAAAGTTACGGTCAGCCATTCCACTGGGTCATACACAACTCCAAGTGAAAGGTTGTCGCTCCGTTCAGGGATCAAATCCTCGCTCCCTTGAGCAACTCGCTGCGTGGAATTCCGGCAATCGACAATGTCTTGATCTGGATCGCCGCCACGATTGGCCGCATACATACAAGCCCAATCCGTGCGAGTGTTCTGACGAGCCACGATTTCTTCGTTGACAGTTACTAGGTTGGGAGCACGAAAGGCTTCCGACCACGACAAGCGCAACTGGAGTTCATCGATCGGTAGCCAACCTACAGCAACTCTCGCAACAATCGTGTCTCCAACGTCAGAGAAATTCTCGTAGCGCACAGCAACCAGCGAATCAAGTCGATTCGCGATTGGAATCTGCAACTCGCCAAACAACGCAAAGACGTTTCGATCACCGCTGCTGTCCGGGGTTGGACTGGAATTGACGACATCCGAAACGAATGGGAACGTGTCGCCCTGGTAGTCCGTGAACACGATGGTTCCATCCAATCTCGGATC
>CAXXFR010000021.1:0-37173 GCA_963667455.2 Pseudomonadales bacterium
TGGAACATCACGGACACGATACGCATCCACGACGTGCCCAGTTTGGTGCTCGATGCCTTTGTAACTTCCGAAGACAAACGTTTCTTCCGACATCGAGGCCAAGACTGGATCGCAAGGCTTGCTGCCGTGTATGCAAACGTGGTCGCCTGGTCCAAAGTTCGCGGTGCAAGCACCATCACCGAACAAGTGGTTCGAATGTTGCACAGTCGACCGCGGACTCTGTGGTCGCGTTGGATCGAAGGCTGGGAAGCGGTTCGTCTGGAGAGAAGCTTCTCCAAGAACGAAATCCTTGAGTTCTACATCAACCAAGTTCCCTATGCCTCAAATCGACGTGGAATAGTGCAGGGCGCACGGCACTACTTCAGTCGAGATCTGACCTCGTTGAGCGAGTCCGAAATCTTGGCATTGGTAATCATGGTTCGTGCCCCGTCAGTACTGCATCCCGATAAGAATGTAGATCGAATTCAACGATCGGTTCAGCAGCTTCAAGAGCGCTTAGGAGTTGGCTCAGATTCAGGTACTGTCGAGAGCCCCGATATTGCATTCAGAGTGCAACGTCAGACATTGAGTGTCGAAACTCCCCACTTCGTAAGGTATTCCCAAAGTCAACTCGAGAACGCTGTTCCTTCCATTCGGACCAGCCTCGTTGCTGAAGTCCAAAGAGAGCTTCAGGAGTCTGTGAGATCGACACTTGGGAACTTGCAACACAAGAATGTGGACAGCGCTGCTCTGCTTGTAGTTGACCTGAACGATCTCGAAGTCGTGGCATGGGTCGTTGCGACCACGGATCCTCAACACGCCGACTACGACACGATTCTCCTAAAGAGACAACCAGGATCGACTCTCAAACCATTTCTGTACGCCATGGCATTGGAACGAGGCTGGACTGCATCCACTCTCATCTCGGACACTCCCTTGTCTGAACGTGTGTTCGAAGGGATGCATCACTATCGCAACTACTCAAACTCCTTTCGGGGGCCTGTGACATTGCGGAACGCGCTGGGAAATTCCCTGAACATTCCGGCCGTGCGTACCCTGCGATTTGTGGGAGGCGCAAATTTCCTGACTGGATTGAGGGAATTGGGTCTAACCAGTTTGGCTGAAAATGCGAAGCACTATGGCGGAGGCTTGGCACTGGGCAACGCTGAAGTCAGTTTGTTCGAACTCGTTCGTGCCTACGCGACACTGGCCAATCGAGGGGTCTATCGAGATCTTTGGATGTTTAGAGATGTTCAGCCCGTGACATCTGCTCGCCGTGTTTACTCAGGCGAAGTCTCATCGATCGTTACAAGCATCTTGTCGGACCCAACAGCAAGGGAATTGGAGTTCGGTTCCGGCGTGCTCAATCTCCCAATTCAAACAGCAATCAAGACGGGCACATCCACTGCATTTCGCGACAGCTGGGCTGTTGGCTACAACAGCAACTTCGTCGTGGGATCGTGGATGGGCAATTTGGATGGCCAGCCTATGAGGGGAGTAACTGGTTCCATTGGTCCCGCCGTTGCTGTTCGAGGGGCCTTCGATCTATTGAACCGACGCACTCCTTCCTCTCGACTCTGGATGAGTCCAAGACTACAAACGGTTACCGTGTGTGTTGATACTGGCTACGCTGCCACGAACGACGATACATGTCCCACTAGGACCGAGTACTTCATTGAAGGCACGGGCCCGCTTCATGCACAAACACCTAGGAGCGACGAGCCGAGTTTCCACATTCGGCTGGTTGACCCGACACCAAATCTGGAATTGGCAGTCGATCCGAGAATTCCATTGGAACGACAAGCCTACGAGTTCAAACTGGCCGGCGTGGACGACGACGAAACGGTGAATTGGATTGTCGACGGACAACAAGAGAGGTCAACCGGCGCGAACTTTCTTTGGCCTCTTTCGAAGGGTCAGCATCTTGTGCAGGCTTCGGTCGAACGCGATGGTTCTGGGACCGTCTACTCGAACTCGGTCCCGTTTCACGTTTACTGACCGCCTTGATTCGTCGATTCGTCCAGTTAGAACAATGAAATCATGGATTGCTGAGCGGCTCGATTCAGCGCGAAGAGGCTTTCTTGCTACAGCAACGGACAACATTCCTCACGTCGTTCCGATAGTGTTTGTGAGGATCGATCAACTCGTGTTCAGTCCAATCGATGGCAAACCGAAGTCGAAGCTGCAATTGCGCCGGACTCGAAACTTGGAACAAAATCCCGTGTGCTCGCTCTTGATCGACCATTATTCCGAGAACTGGAATGAATTGTGGTGGTTGCGACTCGATTGCCGTGCGTCTGTCGTTGCAATGAACGACGATATCGCGTTGGGTCTCAGGGAGAAGTATCGAAACTACGAGTCGATTTCCGTGGGCGAATCGGCTATCTCGCTATCCGTCCAAAACTACCGATTCTGGAGCATGGATGGTGCGGAGCCAGGATCTTCAGCTAGCTGATTGTCGAGAATCAGCCGCGTCTTGAACTAGTAGGACTGTTTCCCGTTAGAGATCCGGGATCGCGATCTTGACAACATCCGACAGGCACTCCACGAGACTGATTTGCATTTCCTCTCGTACTGTGTCCGGCAGTTTCTCCAGTTCGGATTCGTTTTCCTTGGGCAGGATCACGTGCCTGATTCCGGATCGGTGAGCAGCAAGGATTTTCTCGCGAATTCCACCCACGGGCAGTACAAGACCCGATAGGGTAAGTTCGCCCGTCATGGCGATGTCGTCACGAACCACTTTTTCGCTGTAGGCGCTCGCAAGGGCTGTTGCCATTGTGATACCGGCCGACGGTCCGTCTTTTGGAACCGCGCCCGCCGGTACGTGAATGTGGACACCCGATTCCTCGATGGATTGCCGGTCGATGTGCAGATCTTCAGCGGCTGCCCAAATGTAGCTTCGAGCCGCCCGCGCGGATTCCTGCATGACTTGGCCGATATGACCGGTGATTGTGACCTTTTCGTCTTTCGAGGTCAGTGACGCCTCCACATACAAGACGTCTCCGCCGGTCTCGGTCCAGGCAAGGCCTGTTGCGACACCGTTGGTCAAGGCTTTTCGGCTTCGATCTTCCTTGTAGCGCTCAGGTCCCAACAGGTCAACGATGGTGTCGATGTCGAGTTGGTTTTTCCCGCGTTTGCGCATCAAACGGTTCTTGGCGCGTTTTCTTGCCAGGCTCTCGATGATTCGCTCGAGAGATCTAACTCCAGCTTCGCGTGTGTAGCGCCGAATGACATGCCTCAGTCCTTCTTCCGTGAAGTTCATGTCTTTTTCTTTCAAGCCGGCATTGAGCGTTTGGCGAGGAATCAGGTATCGGTGTGCAATTTCTAGCTTTTCGAGGTCGCTGTAGCCTGTTAACTCCAGCACTTCCATGCGATCAAGCAAGGGCCGCGAAATGCCTTCCAGCGTGTTTGCGGTTGTAATGAAGAGCACCTTCGAGAGATCGAAGGGGAGATTCAGGTAGTTGTCGCGAAACTCCCGATTTTGCGCTGGATCCAAAATTTCCATCAAGGCGGCGGAGGGGTCTCCTCGAAAGTCCGCTCCGAGCTTGTCGAGTTCGTCGAGCATCAGAACCGGATTGCGCACTCCGCAACGTCGAATTGCCTGCAAAATTCGACCGGGCATGGCTCCGATGTAGGTTCGTCGGTGTCCGCGGAGCTCGGCTTCATCGTGAAGCCCGCCCAGACTCATTCGTTCAAACTTGCGCCCCATCGCTCTGGCAATGGATTGACCCAGCGAAGTCTTGCCGACACCCGGAGGCCCTACGAAGCACAAGATCGACGCTTTGGCATCGGGATTGAGTTTCAATACAGCAAGAGACTCTAGGATTCGATCCTTGACTTCGTCTAGCCCGAAGTGGTCTTCGTTCAAGATGTCCTGAGCGTGATTGAGATCGAGGTTGTCTTCCGTGATCACATTCCACGGCAACTCGGCAACGAGTTCTAGATAGCTTCTCGCTACTTGAAAGTCGGCGGCGTTGGGAGACATCCGGGACAGTCTCTTGAGTTCCCGGTCTACTTCCTTTTGTGCCGAATCGGGGAGATTCGCCTGGCGCAGTTCTTCCTTCAACTCGGCGATTTCGTCGTCCCCTTCGTCTTCGCCCAGTGCTTGTTCTATGGCACGCTTTTGTTGGCGCAGCATGTGCTCGCGTTGCTGTTGTTCCAGACCCTCTCGAGCTTGGTGCTGGATTTCGCGTTGAATCTCGGACACCGAATACTCGTGCTTCAACACCGAATGCACGTACTTCATCAACTCTTCGGTTGAGTCGATCTCGAGTATCTCCTGTGCCTGCTCGAAAGTAAGGTGCTGGGCGAAGGTTGCCAGCCGATACATTTGCACGATCGGGTTCTTGTACTGGCCAACAAACTGCTTGAACAGCTCATCGCTCTTTTCGGAGTTAATAATGTTTGCCAATTGATGCGCGAGGTCTAGAGAAGCCTTGTGCATGGCGGTAGCTTCAGGGCTCAAGCTTTCGGCCTGCTCCGCTAGATTTTCAAGCACTTTGAATTCGACCACCAAGTACTCTTCGTCCGATACGGTCTCTCCAAGTCTTACACGCGAAATTGCTTCGGCGAGAACCTGCGCTCCGCCGTTGCGTTGTTCGACGCGAGCCACCTTGCACAGTGTTCCTACATCTCGAAGATCCTCTCGGCCCGGATCCTCGTTGTCTTGTTCGCGTTGGAGAACTGTAATGATGTACTTGTCGCCACCTTGAACCGCATTGACTGCATTCATCGACTTGGTTCGGCCGACGGCAATGGGGGTTATCTGGTCGGGAAAAATGACCAGATTCTTGAGGGGCAATACGGGAAGACTAGGCATGCTTACTTCCAGGCCGTTTGAGTATGTGTATAGGGACTGTTGCGACGTATTTCAAGACGTTTGCAGAAAGTCCTTCTCGCTTCAACGTCACTCATGCTAATCCTTGCAATTGGGCCGCTTCGTCGCGAAGACGTTCTGGACCTCCGAAAACCTGTCTGTTGAAGCCAATGCGCTTGAACCAGTAGTGTAGTCCCAGCAGATCCGTGAAGCCCATGCCTCCATGTACGATGGTAGCCGTTCGAGCGACAAATGTACCTACCTCCGAGAGGTGGGATTTGGCATGGCACGCCGTGAGGCGTGCGTCCGGCAACTGCTCGTCGAGAGCGTGACCGGCGTACCACACCAGCGATCGCGCAGGTTCGATCTCCGCAGCCATTTCAGCACACATGTGCTTGACAGCTTGAAAGGAAGCAATCACACGATTGAACTGACGCCGTTCCTTGGCGTATTCGACTGACTTGTCGAGCATGGTTTGCGCTGCACCAAGGGTATCGGCCGCTAGTACGACTCGAGCCAGATCGACAATAGACGCGATTTCGTCAGCGGACTCTTCATCTCCGAGAGGTTGGGCTGGTGCGTTGTCGAATGAGATTGAAACCAATTGGCGGGTTCGATCAACGTTGGGCATTTCGCTGAATTCGATTCCGCTGGATCGGGGATCGGCAACGAACAGCTTTCCGGTCTTGGTTGCGACAATGAAGCGGTCCGCGTCGGGATCCGTGACGAAATTAGATTGTCCATTGAGAGTGCCATTTTGCGAACTCACGCCGGCATCTTGCCTTGATCCCGTCAATTCTGACAAGGCCAGTCCAAATCTCACATTTCCTGCCGCAATGTCCGCCAGATATTCAGTCTTGATTTCGTCCGAACCCAGCTTCTGCAGAACTGTAGGTGCGACGACTGCCGTGCTCAGAAATGGAACAGGGGCTACGTTTGCGCCAATGCACTCGCTCAGTGCAACCGCATCGAGCGCACCCAGCCCGCTGCCCCCGTAGTCGTCGGCGATCATCGCTCCCGGGATCCCAAGACTCGACAGACCTTGCCACAATTCGTCGGAGACATCCTTTGGATTGGAAGCAAAGCTACGTACCTTGTCGAGGTCGCAGTGTTCGTCGAGGAATTTGCCGAGGTTTTCTTGAAGAGCGATTTGAAGCTCGGAGAGTCCGAATTCCATTCAGCTAGCCCTTTGCCGGCACCGGTTCTACCCGGGGTTCACGCGGCATTCCCAATCCTCGTTCACTAATGATGTTCTTCTGAATTTGCGACGTGCCGCCGCCGATGATCAGACCGAGGAAGTACATGAACTGCTGTTGCCAAGATCCGCCATCGCGTAGGTACTTGCTACGTCCGTACATCAGACCGAATTCTCCCATCACATCAATGGCCAAGCCTTCAAGTTCGTGTCGTAGTTCGGTTCCCTGCAATTTGCTGATCATTCGTGCCAGTCGAGCATCGGTGTTGTTGATTCGCGACGAGAGAATGCGCAGATCATTCAGTCTAAGACTCATGACTCGTGCCTGTAGTTTCATGAGCCGGTCGCGAAACACCGGATTGTCGACCGCTCGTTGTCCGTCAATCGTTTCGCTCTTCATAAGTTCGACGAGACGAGTCAGCCGCGACAGCGTCGTATTGGGATCTCCGAGCGAATCGCGTTCGTGTCCGAGGATTGCATTGGCTACCTGCCAACCTTCGCCTCTTTCGCCGACGATTTGACCCTTGGGAACGCGGACATCGGTGAAGAACACCTCGTTGAAGTTGGGTGCCATCGTCATATCGACCAAGGGTCGAATCTCTATGCCCGGAGTGTTCATTTCGAACAGTAAGAAACTGATGCCGTGATGTTTCGGAGCATCGGGCTCGGTACGAACTAGGCAGAAGATCCAATCTGCGAGGTGAGCGGTGGAAGTCCAGATTTTCTGACCGTTGACAACCCATTCGTCCCCGTCGAGAACAGCTGACGTGGTAAGACTCGCAAGGTCGCTACCAGCATTAGGTTCTGAGTAGCCTTGACACCAAGTCATTTCTCCTGCCAGCGTTGGGGGAATGAATTGCTTCTTCTGTTGCTCAGTGCCGAGTTCCAGTAGAGTCGGAACCAACATTGAGATTCCCTGGCCGCCTAGTCCACTAGGTACTTGTGCACGAGCGAATTCCTCGCCGATGATGCGAGCCTTCAAGATGTCGGGCTCGCCACCGTGTCCGCCATACTCCTTCGGAATGGTCCGCGCTGTGTAGCCGTGTTCTATGAGAAGCCGTTGCCACCGTTTGACAGGCTCGGACTTCATTGGGGCGGCCCGAGGAACAAACTCGCGATGGGATTCGATGAACGTGCGAATCTGTTGGCGGTAGTCTTCGTATTCGGGGCCGTACGACAGATCCATGAGTTACCTTTCCGGCATTTTGCGCTCCGATTCCAATGGATGCGGAGACTCTACAGGTTGATGGTCAGCAGATTGGAGGGACTATCGCGCTTGGGTAGTCCGGCAAGTGAGATTTTAGCCGTTAGGGAGTTGGCGGCTGCGATTTGACTACCGCCGAATGTGCAAGACCCTTGCGATGCCCTTAACATTGCTCCCACAGCAGTGCGCAGGTTGATTCAACTTTCAACAATGGACCTTTCGGTGCCCAGTGTTCAAACATTCCATGAGTGTTTGGCCGATATGGTTGAACTGCAAAAGCTGCATAACCAAGACGTTCACCCGTCGTGGGATACGCAGAACTACCCCTTCTATCGGGCAATTTGGATCGAGTGCGCGGAATTGCTTGATCACTACGGTTGGAAGTGGTGGAAACACCAGTCGCTGGACGAAGAACAGGTCAAACTCGAGGTTGTGGACATCTGGCACTTCGGGTTATCTATGATCATCGTCGATGGGAAGGACTTGGGAGAATTGGCGCAGACAGTAGTTGAGCAATACGACAACCATGACCTGCCCGAATTTCGTACCGCAGTGGAATCTTTGGCACGGGCCGCTTTAGCGAACAAATTTGATCTGCAATTGTTCGTCGATGTATTGAGAGCGATTCCGATGTCTCTAAACGAACTTTACGGAATCTACAAGGGCAAGCATGTTCTCAATCGGTTTCGACAAGCCAATGGCTACAAAGAAGGCACATACCGAAAACTGTGGCAGGGACGGGAAGACAACGTTCACTTGGCTGCTGTTGTGCGAGACTTGGATGCGTTCTCGGAAAGCTTCCTTGGAGAGCTTCACGATGCCCTTGAGAGACGCTACGCCGATGGCTGATTGGTTGTACCTTGAGTGTGAGCACCTTCTCCGAAGTCCAACTATTTCCTGCCGACTGGACACCTAGCCAAACCGCAACTCTCGTCTACGTTTTGCACGAGGGGTCGGTGTTGCTGATTCACAAGCTCCGAGGTCACGGTGCCGGAAAAATCAATGCTCCAGGCGGTCGTGTAGAACACAGTGAAAGCGTTGAAGATTGCGCCATTCGGGAACTGTTCGAAGAGGTAGGAATTCGCGCCAGATCGCCGGTGTTGGCGGCATCACTTCGATTTCGCGATCTCGAGAACGGATTTTCGATGCACGGCTGTGTATTCGTCGTCGAGGAGTTTGACGGCAGTCCGGTCAGAACGGCAGAAGCTGATCCATTCTGGTGCACCGTTGATCAAATTCCGTACGATCAGATGTGGGAAGACGATCGATTCTGGCTACCCCACGTCCTTGCCGGTTCACGGGTCAATGGTGATCTTGTCTTTGCCAACGACAAACTCAAGGAGTGGTATCTCACCGTCGAGAAACGGTGAACTACAACGAGGACTTGACTAGGCTTGGGTCACCGAGTCTACGGCATTGGCCAAGACGTTGACGATCGTATCCAGATGCGACTCTTCGACCGTCATTGGTGGACCCATGAGAACGACATCTCGCACGATGGAATTTCCCGCTCCATAGAAGTGCACGCCGTTTTCGAGTGCAGTTGAAATGACTCGCCCCGTTACGTTGTCGGACAACGGGTAACGTTCAAGAGTCGTCCGGTTCTTGACAATCTCAATGGCCTGAAGAAGCCCTTTGCCTCGGCACTCGGCAACGTGGGGGTGATTCGAGAAGGCAGCTTGCAGTTTTTTCTCAAGCAGCTCGCCCATTTGCTTGGTTCGCTCCACGAGGTTTTCTCGTTCCATGATTTCGAGAACCTTGATCGCAGCTGCGCAGGCGGGTGCGAATGAGCCATAAGTGTGAAACATCACACTGAATCCGGGTGCTTGTTCGATAGGTTCAGCGACCGCATCCGTCGAGAACAGTCCGTTGAGCGGAGCGTAGCCGGCCGCAAGGCCTTTGCCGCTTACGAATATGTCGGGTTCAATCGGCCAGTGCTGATACCCCCATCGAATTCCTGTACGACCGAATCCGGTCATGATTTCGTCGGCGATCAGGAGAATGTCGTACTTGTCGCAAAGGTCTCGTGTTCCTTCCCAATAACCGTCCGGCGGAACCATTGCGCCGCCACTTGCCCCAGCGATGGGTTCTGCCAGAAGAGCGGCTATGGTGTCCGCTCCTTCTTCGAGAATCGTCTGCTCGAGTCGATCCAGGTAAAACTGTGTCGGGTTGCTGCTTGCGCACCGAAGCGTGTAGGGAGTTGGTGCCACCGGACATCGTTGCAGCATGTGCTTGATGCCCTTCTTTCGTGACTCGTGACCGCCAACCGAGATCGTTGCGAACGTTGTTCCGTGATAGGAAACGTCGCGTCCGATGATTTTTACCTTCGATTCTTGCCCTTTGGCTGAGTAGTGCATTACGGCAATACGCATTGCAGACTCGATAGCCTCGGACCCACCGCAAGTCAGATGAACTCGTGTGAAGTGAGGACGCAGCCAGGTCTCTCGGAGCACGTCGACGAGTCCTTGTCGTTCGTCGGAGTTCCAAGTCGGAAGAATGTAGTCGGCCTTGATTGTTGCGTCGCGAATTACGTCGGCGACCTCTCGTCGACCATGTCCAATGTTCGAGACTATTGCACCAGCCGCACCGTCCAGGATTTGCCTGCCATCCTTAGAGTAGAGGTAAACGCCTTCCGCCCGTGAAATGTGGATCGGATTGCCATTTTGAAGAAATGGCCAATCAGCCATGGGAACCTTCCGGTTGATCAGTGTGATTGAGCGTCCAAGCCGGTCTCACTAAGTGATTGCTACGACGCACTTTCACCTGCAAAGATTGAATGAATATGGCAATGATATTCATACCAGCACGGTATTGGAGCACAATTCCTAACAAGCTCAGACGAATTTGCCGACGGTTGTAAAGAGGAACTAGAGAATTCACCACTTCTGAGGTGAGATTGAGTGGCGTTTCTTGGTCGCTTGACAGCTCGTATGGGAACGCGCAAATCAGAGCAATGATTTAAGTAGCATAGGTTCAAGCTTTCTGCTTGAACAGATCCTGTGGGGGAGTCGGATCAGATGGTTGAAGTCCAGGGAATCCAGCATGAGAGAGTGCAAGACTGGATTGTCAAGAGAATTGAGAACATCGAGACTCCGTTGAGATTTGAACTCATCGCCGGAGGCCATTCCAATCTCACGTATCGATTCACCGATGCGCAAGACAGGTGTTTCGTATTGCGACGACCTCCCTTGGGGCACGTGTTGCAGAGCGCTCACGACATGGGTAGAGAGCACCGCATCATTTCGGCTCTAGCAGAAGCACCGGTTCCTGTACCCAAGACCTACGGACTGTGCGAGGAAGAGGAGGTCAACGGTTCTTCGTTCTATCTGATGGAGTTCATTGACGGAGTAGTCCCGCACAACGCTGACGCCATGAGCACGCTCTCGGATCGGGAACGCATTTCGTTCGGCAACCATGTGATCGAAGTTCTGGCCAATCTTCATTTGACGAGTCCCGACGACATCGGTCTTGGCCAATTGGCTCGCAAGGAAGGCTATATCGAGCGGCAGCTCAAACGCTGGACTCAACAGTGGGAGGCGACGAAAACCCACGAAATTCCCGATATGGATGAGTCTCTACGTTTACTTCATGCCAATCGACCCGAGCAAATTGGATATTCGATCGTGCATGGTGACTATCGTCCGGGCAACATGATTATTCGCGACGGGCGTATGGCGGCTTTGCTGGACTGGGAACTCTGCACTTTGGGAGATCCTCTCGCAGACGTTGGCTACTTGCTCAACAACTGGGGCGAACCATCCGATGATCCCCAAGACGCTTCTCCGACGAGCATCGGTGGATTCCCAACGCGACAGCAACTGAGTGATCGCTACGAAGAACTGACAGGGCGCAGTCTCGCTCAAATCAACTATTACCGAGCGTTTTCTCATTGGCGATTGGGTGCGATTGCACAAGGTGTCTACAAGCGCTACTCGGTGGGCGCAATGGGCGAGCAGCAATTCGATCTCGAGCGCTATCTACGAGGCATCTTCACGAAGGCACGAGCTGCCCGCGAATTGCTGGAGACCGCGTAGAGCACAGTCTCTATTGCTCTGCTGGTTCCTCCACCACTGAATCTATCTTCAGCCCTATCGACTGACCCGCACGGGCTAGGACCCTTGGGCTTTCCAAGTCGTTTACCTCTCGAGAAGCACTTCCGGTGCTGGAGACACGTGCAAAGATCTCCAACTCTTCTTCCAATAGGTCTTTTCCCGGCAGCATGGCATCGTCGGGCGAGAGCAGCACGGATATCGGAAGGTCTGCAACCGATACTCGTTTAACGAGCAAAGGTGGGCCGGGAACATTTGGTTCACGAGCAATGATGAAGACTGGCCAATTCTCGGGCGCTTCGAGATTCGGATCGAGCCCGACCGTCACGGCGACTGAATTTTCAGCCACGATTTCCGATATTTCCAAGGAAACCGACGCGGTGGGCGAGGGACTGATCCAACCGCTCTCGATCTGACTGGCTTGTGCTGTATCGGTTACGTTTGCACTGGGAGAAAGACGCGCTACCACGGTAACGCGATCTAGTGTAGATAGTTTCTGGTTCGGCATCATCGAAACGATGTCGTCCAGTAGAAATGTATGGGTGCCGGTTTCCACATTGGGTCGGCGTACAACGGCAACAGGTGCGGAGGTTGAATCGGTCCGCGCAAACACGGTGAGCCATTGATGCGGGGTCTGTATGTTTCGCACGACCACGTTGACTTCAATTCCAACGTGGTCTTCGCCAAGGTTGTCGTTGGTTACGCCAAGCAGGCGGCCCAACAGCGTAGCGACACCGGGAGCTAGAGGTTGCCGAAGAACGCGTTCAAGGTAGTCGCGAGCACTGGCAAATTGGCTCCTTGCATATGCATCGAATGCAAGCAACTGCAAGATCGTCGGATGGTCAGGCTCCGACGACAGGATTCGATCGACCACGACTCGATCCTCATCGGAGATGGTTCGGTCGTTCAATTCGAACGAAGCGCGCACGCGTTCGATGTCGGAAGTTAGAGTGTTGGTGCCACGTTCTTCAGCAAGTTTGTGTTCGCGGACTACGCTCTCGTAGTCGCCTTGTAGGAAGTAGGTGTGAATTAGATAGGTCGCAGAGGAAAACCCCTGGTGACGGGAGGAGTTACGCGCCTGAAGCAGATTGACGATCTTGTCCAAATCCTCTGCAGACTCTGCATTTTCGAATCGAGAGGGAACGCTCTCCAGCCGGATAGCAAGTGGGTCGCCCCAGAAGACATAAGCAACTATCGAAAAAATACAGAGCGCACCAATCGTCGCATGTGGCAGCCACTTGGTCTTGGATTCCTCGACGCTCGCCTCCGACTGGTCCTCAATGTCGTCTAGCAGCACTAGATCGGCTTCTTTCTCCATTTCTTCGACAAAAGGAGCATCTTCAGAGTCGTGACCGGTTGCTAGATCATCGCGACGCTCACGATAGATAGTTAGGTTGGCCTGGCGTCTCAACCACCTTTGCAGACGTTGCTGAGCTTTCGAGTCGAGGTAAATCCAATAGCCGGCGACAGCGAGAATGGCAACGAGAATCAGATAAATCACGATGTGAGTTCGCGCAGTCGTTCCGACTCTTCTTGTGTCAATTCAATGCTCTGCCTTCGATCTTTCAAACGAAGAAGTAGCCATGCGGCTCCCAATACCAGTAGGAGAGGCGAGAACCACAGTAGCAGCGTCGTCGGAGTCAACCGAGGGTCGTAAAGGATGTAATCGCCGTAACGATCACGCATGAAGTCGCGAATCTCCTGATCCGTTTTTCCCTCTTGCATGAGTCGATAAACAGCCCGCCGCAAGTCCTGGGCAATGGGAGCATCGGAACCGGTGAGGTTAGTGTTCAAGCACTTGGGGCATCGAAACTGTGCGATCAGCTTGGTGTAGCGTTGGTTTTCAGCCTCGGACTCGAAGGAGAAGTCGTCGACGGTCGCAAAAGCACCTAACGCAAAGACAATGAGTGGAATAAGCAATACCACTTCACTGCTTCCCCACAATCAAAGGCTGGAAGTCTTCTTCCCAGATGCTCTGGGAAAGCGGACCGACGTGTTTGTACAGAATCACGCCTTCCGCGTCGACTAGAAATGTCTCGGGCGCACCATACACTCCAAGATCCACGCCCAGATCGCCTTCAAAGTCGACGATGATGAAGTCAAAGGGGTTGCCGAGCGCGACCAACCAGTCGATGGCGTCGCTTTCTTGATCCTTGTAGTTGATGCCGACAATGGAGATTTCATCCCGTTGCTGAAGTTCGGTGAAGAAACTGTGCTCGAATCTGCAGACTACGCACCACGACCCCCAGACGTTGACCAGTCGAGGTTGTCCGAGAAGGTCGTTTTGGGACTTGTCAGCACCGGATTCCAAGTCGGGAAGCGTGAAATCGGGAAAGGGTTTTCCGATCAGTGATGAAGGATGGATATCGTGGCGTCCAACGTCGAATCCGATCGCGAGAGCGAGGGCGAGTACTGCGAAACCCACCAAAGGCACGACGAGCAACAACCGAGAGGTGCGCGGACTCATGAGTCTTCTGCGTAATTTCGCAAGTCTCGTTTTGAGAGCCTTCGATATCGCTTGTCAAATGCAGCGACAAGCGCGGCTATTCCCATGACGAATGCCCCGAACCAAATCCAGCGCACGAGAGGTTTTTCTTGGACTCGTACACCCCACGAACCGTTCTCTATTGGCTCGCCAAGCGAGATGTAGAGATCTCGAAACAGATCAGATGAAATCGCTGCTTCGGTTGTGATGGTCTGGCGTGCCGGGTAGTAGCGTCGCTCCGGATACAAGTCCCATTGACCGTCGATGTTGAAGTGAGCCTTGCTTGAGTTGAAGTTGGGACCTTGTGTCTGCTCGACGGCGACCAGTTCGTACTCCCTCGCGTTGACCGTAACGGAATCCCCGACCTCGATGCGCGCATCTCTCTCTTTGGAGAAGGCACTCGTGACCGCTACCCCCACGATTGCGATGGCGAATCCTACATGGGCGACAGACATGCCGATGTTGCCGAGAGTCAGCGAGTTGCGTTGTTTCCACATCGAGACCACATGGGTAGCCGCAACCCACAAAGCGAGCGCGAATGTGCACGCTACGCCGAAGTTCAAAGACTTCCACAAGACCCACGGAAGAACGAGCGCAACGACAGCGGAACCGCCCAAGAGAATCAAGCTCCTCTTGATGAGAACCATCGGCGTGTTCTTCCACCTGGAAATCGGGGCGAGTGCAAGGCAAGCCGTCAACAGCAGCATGAGCGGCACGAAGATGCGATTGAAGTAGGGACCTCCCACCGACATCTTTTCGCCTCCCGTGAACCACTCGTAGCCAAGTGGATATAGCGTCCCGAGCATGATCGTGACCACTGCTACAACAAGCAGAGCGTTATTGATCAGCAAAAGAAGCTCTCGAGATAAGTCCCAGTACTGAATGCGGCTTCGAATTACCGGTGCACGCACGGCATACATGTACAAAGCGCAACCCGTAGTTACGACCAGAATTCCAAGCAGGAAGAGCCCGCGTTGCGGATCCACAGCAAATGCGTGAACGCTGGTCAGCACTCCGCTACGAACAAGAAAAGCTCCAACGAGGCTCAGCGTAAATGTCAGAAGCGCTAGCAGTATCGTCCAGTTCTTGAACGCTCCTCGCTTTTCGGTTGCCGCAAGCGAATGGATCAATGCAGTTCCCGCAAGCCACGGCATAAACGAAGCATTCTCGACGGGATCCCAGAACCACCATCCGCCCCAGCCAAGTTCGTAGTACGCCCACCAACTGCCTAGAGCGATGCCGATAGTCAATGCAACCCACGCCGCATTGACCCAAGGTCGAGTCCATCGTGCCCAAGCTGAGTCCAGCTTTCCTGTACACAAAGCGGCAATGCCGAAGCTGAAGGCCACGGCAAAACCGATGTAACCAATGAACAGAATCGGCGGATGAATGATGAATGCCGGGTCTTGCAGTACTGGATTCAGGTCTGCTCCTTGAACTGGAACGTTCGGCACCAATCGAAGGAACGGGTTGCTCGATGAGAGCAAGAACACGAGGAACATCGCGTTCAGAAGGCCAAGTGTTCCCAGTACGTAGCCGTGGACATCCACCGGCAAGTGGTTGGCCCGCAGTGCGACCGCAAGAGTCCAAGTTGCGGCTATCAGTGTGACAAGGAGAAAGGACCCCTCGTGTGCTCCCCAGGTAGCGCTGATCTTGTAGTACCAGGGCAGCAAAGTATTGGAATTGTTCGCTACATAAAGAACCGAGAAGTTGTCTTGAAGAAAGCACAGCGCGAGTAGCAGGAAAGATGCTGCCAAAGCTCCAAACTGAAGCTTTGCTAGCCGAATGGACATGCTCACCCACTGGTCACGATCATGGAATGCACCCCAAACTCCAGTTACCGCAATGCCGATGGCACATGCCAGCCCGAGAGCGGTTATGAAAAGTCCGATTTCAGGAATCATTCGCTTGGTGCAACTCTGCGAGCTCGGGAGGGACGTAGTTCTCGTCGTGTTTGGCTAGAACCTGCTCGGCGTGGAACACTCCATCGTCTTGGAGGCGTCCGACGACGATTGCGCCTTGGCTCTCCCGAAAGAGGCTGGGTAGCAGACCCTTGTAGTGGACCGAGAAGGTCGAGTTCTCGAGATCGGTGAGATCGAACGAAACACCCAATCCGGACTCGTCGTGTCGAATGCTACCTTCGACAACCATGCCACCAGCACGAATCTGGCGATCAATGGGAGCGGTTCCATCCACTACCGCATCGGGGAGATAGAAGTGGTTGATGTTTGCTTGTAAAGCGATGATTGCAAGTGCAAACGTGAGTGCACCTCCGACACACAGAAAAGCTAGGACGTAAATTCGCCGGCGACGGACCTCGTTCACGGACTTTTCTCGTCGTTCTTCACTTGTCTACGGACGCGTCGGAGATGGAGCCAAGGGTAGGTTCCGGCCAAGGCTAGCAGCACAAACCCAACTGCATAGATGCTCCAGACATAGATTCCGTGACCATCCATGTAGAGAAGATCCATCAAGGCTCTTCTCCACCTACCGTGTCTTGTGCCCAGGAGGTCTGAGCGTGGCGTTCCAACACGTGGGCTCGCATCGACGCAAGAACCACTCCGGCAGCGAAGACGTACATGCTGGCGATGTTGGTCAGCAACGGAATCAGAAAGACTGGAGCGATAGCACTTTGCTCCGTCAGGGTAATGCTCGCCGGCTGGTGCAACGTCGCGAACCATTCCACGGAATACTTGATGATGGGTATGTTAATTGCCCCGATGATGGCTAGGACACTAACGGCGAATGCCGCTCGTTCTCTCCGACCGATGGCTTGACGGAGCGCTATCAGCCCGAAGAAGAGAAAGAAGAGGACCAGTACTGAAGTTGTACGTGCGTCCCACACCCAGCCCGTACCCCATGTCGGCATTCCCCACACTATTCCCGATATCAGAGCGAGCGCGGTCATAATGCAGCCGACCGGCGCAGCCGCCGCCATGAAAATGTCGGCCATCTTGATTCGCCAGATCAAGTAGATGGCACCCGCAACTGCAATGCCCATGTAGATCATCTGCGCTAGGTGTGCCACAGGAACGTGGATGAACATGATTCGAAAGCTGTCGCCCTGAAACTTCTCAGGCGGTACAAAGAAAAGCCCCCAAATCGATCCCGTAAGGAGCCCTGCAATCCCCAAGAAGTAAAGACAGAACACCCAAACTCGGGTCTTGGAATAGAAAAACTCTGGTGAGGTGAGTCGATGGAACGTGGCAGTGAGTATGTTCATTGCGTTGAGCTACTGGTCTTGACTCGCCCTCAATACTGGGCCAATTGCCAGAGGAATCGCAGTGATGCAGCCTGCGAGAATTGCCAGTGATCCGACGAGATGGGAAGTGTATTCCTCTCCGGCTTGATGCAGTTGGCACGTCCCGATTCCGAGCAACATGACTGGAATGTAGAGCGGAAACACCAACAGAGTCAGCAGCACGCCCCCTCGCTGCAGACCCACGATGAGCGCTCCGCACACGGAGCCAACAAGTGTGAAAACCATTGAACCCACTACCAAGGTTCCGGCAAGCATCAATAGCGTGCTTTGGGACATTCCAAAAGCAACTCCGAGGACTGGAGCAAGAATGCAAATCGGCATGCCTGTGAGCAGCCAATGCGCAATCAGCTTCGCTACGGTTGAAGGCAGTGTGACGGAGTTGTCGATCAGCATCAGAGCGAGTGTTCCGTCGTCATGCTCGCGGCGAAATAATCCTTCAAGTGCGAGCATGTTTGCAAATAGGGCAGTTGTCCAAATCGCCGGAATGCCGACCAGGTGTCGAGTGCCCAAGTCGCGACCGAACACCAATGCGAACATCACCGTTACGAGTAGGAAAAATGCGATTGGGTTCAACATCTCCGTTCTCGAACGCAATGCGATCAACACATCTCTCGTTAGTGTTGCCGTAAATGGCTTCATTAGTTTTGAAGCTCGATTGTCTCGGTAGAGCTGTCCGTAATCGATGCATGAGTAGCAATGATCGCTGAGCCGCCTTCTTCTCGGTGGCTTGTGAGGACTTCGGAGAGCAAGCTCACTCCTTGATCGTCAAGAGACGACAAAGGCTCATCCAAAAGCCAGAGCTTGCTACCGCTCAGCGTGAGCCCTGCAAGAGCTCCGCGTTTGGCCTGACCTGCCGATAGGTGGCGCACTTCGCGGTTGAAGCAGCCACCGATTCCCATGCGTTCTAACGCACCGCGGACTTCGCTCTCAGCAGAGTTGTGACCGGCTAGTGCTCCCAACCAGCGGAGATTTTCTCCCAGAGTCATCAGTCCGGTGAGACCCAATCGATGTCCGACATAGCCGATTCGACCTACATGACGCGTCACAGTCCCGTGATCAGGTCGTTGAAGACCTAGGAGCACTCGCAACAGTGTTGACTTCCCACTGCCGTTGGAGCCGTGTATCTCAATAGTGCTTCCCGCTTCGACACGACATGCGAGTCCATTGAAGAGTTCTCGTCCCTGCACCTCTAGGCGAAGAGCGTTTGCTGTCAGCAGGATCAATCTAGGAACCGTTCAATTGAGGTGGGTTAGGTCCCGCTACGCAACTCGTCAACCAACCATATGTGCGCCGTCTCAGTTTCGCTATCGAATGTGATCCGAGCAGTACCACCTTCCAATGCCTTCAACACTTGACTACGTTTTTGGTCGAGCGTGGCATCAGTGATCGTGCTGTCCCGAGTGATGAACTCATCGATCAAGTTGAGGAGGGCTTCCTGCGACAACTCCGTGTGTGGGATTTCAATCATCAGTGCTTGATTGGACTCTACCGTTGTTCGATTGAATGTTGAGCAAGGGCGACGGACACATGCCGGTACCGAACGGGAAGAGGTTGGAGTCTGCGAGATGAGAGGGCTTGACGTTTCTCAAAGCGCGAGCAATGCTCTCAACTCTTCCCGGTTGCGAGGATTCCCATTCTCGGAGCATGGACTTGATCTGCTGGCGCTGAAGATTCTCTTGAGAACCGCACAGATTGCACGGAATGATCGGATGGTTCTTGAGAGCTGAGTACTTCTCGATCAGACTCTCACGCACATAGTAGAGAGGTCGTACTACGCGATGCATTCCATCGTCCGAAACAAGATGGGGAGGCATCGATTTCAGTGTTCCGGAGAAAAACATGTTGAGAAAGAGTGTCTCCACGGCATCATCGAGGTGATGTCCAAGTGCAATCTTCGTTGCCCCGAGTCGTTTTGCGGTGCTATACAAAATGCCACGTCTCAATCTTGAACAGATTGGACAGTAGATCTTGCCGTTTGGTGTTAGTTTCTTGCTAATCGAGTAAGTGTCTTCCTCAACGACTTCGTACTCGATTCCTTTGGAGTTGAGATAGTCAGGGAGCACCGACTCGGGGAAACCCGGTTGTTTCTGATCGACGTTGACGGCGATCAATTCGAACTTCACTGGTGCTCGTCGTTGCAACGAGAGGAGCACCTCAAGCATCGTATACGAGTCCTTTCCTCCGGACAAACAAGCCATCACTCGATCACCCTCAACGATCATTCCGTAGTCGGCTATGGCTTGCCCCACAAGTCTTCGGAGTTTCTTGCTGGTCGTGTTCAGCTCGACGAATGCACCGTTGGATGAATTTTTCTTCGCTGAAGAAGTGGATTGAGACTGGCTGACTGAATTCATCGGCGGCATCTACGTGGCATTCGTGGGGGTCTGTTTCTTGTTGACATCCAAATTGGACGCTCAACCCTCAACGTTCTGTGGTTGCGATTCGAGTGTTTGAGCGTCTTTGGAGTTATTCCTTAGGTGCGTTTGAGGTTTGCCTAAGTGAGACTGGTTTCGTTGCCGAGCCAGCTCGACTTGACGCACACGTTCGCGAAGACCATCCAGCCGAGCCTCGGTTAGACGATTTCGGCAGTGTTGACAGGACACTCCGGGCACATAGTCTGGAGACTCTCGATCCTCTTTGGTCAGCGCTCGTCGGCAACCGAAGCACTGTGTCGCTGTTCCTTGAGTCAGGTCTGGTCGCACGGCAACTCGTTTATCGAAAACGAAGCATTCACCCTCCCATAGCTCCTTGTCAGCATCGGAATCAAAGTAGCCCAAGACTCCCCGATTCAATTGAACAACGTCTTTGAATCCGTGGTTCCGCATGACTTGAACCGCCTTTTCGCACCGAATGCCACCAGTGCAGTAGATCGCCGTAGTCTGGTCGCGAGGAATTGAGCGTTCACTTTGCAACCACGGCTCAAACTCCTTGAAGCTTTGGATTTGTGGACTGATCGAGCCTCGAAAGCGACCGAGACGGATTTCGTACTCGTTGCGAATATCGAGGATTGTGGCTCGCTCGTCTTGAATCAACGCAGCCCAGGTTGCCGAGTCGACGTGCGGAGACGGAATGCCACTGAAGTCGAACTCTCGCCCGAACGTAACGATTTCGTCGCGGATCTTCACAACCAATTTGTCGAAAACTGCTGTGTCCGAGTCCGCCGTCGACCAGTTGGGCTGTAGGCCTGGTGCGGACAGAATTGACTGCAGGTTTCGGATTGCGAACTCGAGCGTGTCTCGACAAGGACTGCTGAGTGTCGCGTTTAGGCCTTCCGTGGCTAGCAATACAGTACCTACGATGCCTTCGGGCTCGCATGCACACTCGATCGACTGTTTAAGTCTTTGCAGATCATTCAGCTCAGCAAAGGCATAGAAAGTTACGACGAACATAGGTGGTTCAGACTCTAGCCGAGTTTGGATCCGCCCCGGCATGGTGGCGACATGGGAGCGTTGCCGTTGCGCTTTCGCCAATCGTCGTGTGTGTAGAGGTGAAGTGCTAGTGCGTGAACAGGTCCTTGAAGTTCGTGAGTGAGTAATTCGTGGACCACACGATGTCTCTCAATCAAGCGGAGTCCGTCAAATTTTGACGAGACTAGCACCACTTTGAAGTGAGATTCCGACCCGGCAGGAACCGAATGATTGTCGCTCTCGTTGACGACTTCGAGATGATCGGGGTCGAGCTCCGACAATTTCGTCTCGATTGAATCTTGAACTGAACTCATGAGCTTGTTGGATTTTGACGCTGGTCTATGGTCGGTTAACACCTGACACATGATATTTGGATGAGAGTTGCTTGCCCCTCAAGTCGAGTGATCAATCGCACGGATTCGAACTGATGGGAACGGGCAGATGTGGTTGGAAACTATCCGACAAGTACTTGACCAACAGCCTCGCGGCAACTGCTTCGCAGTCACAGAAGCACGTTGATGCGGATAATATGCAGAACAGCTGTTGAGAGTTTTCTGTACGGAATTGTGCTTGTAATCCTGTCTCCATCGAAAAATCTAGACTTCGAGACGAAACCAACAACCCGAAAGCGGTCGGAAGCGGTTTTCTTGGATCGCGCCGAGGAATTGATTCATGAGTTGCGAGGGTTGGACTCTGAGCAAGTTGCCAATCTAATGGGAATTAGCGACGCGTTGGGAGAACTCAACGTACAGCGCTATGCGGAGTGGGACCAAAACTCGCGCAATGGTCGACAAGCGGCATTGGCGTTTCGAGGCGATGTCTATCTGGGCTTAGGTGCCAAGGAATTTTCGGAGCGAGACTTCACTTCGGCGCAACGTCGAGTACGAATTCTGTCAGGTTTATACGGCGTGTTACGACCGCTCGATCTCATCCAACCTTATCGTCTGGAGATGGGAACAGCGCTTCGTCATGGAAGCGCTCGCAACCTCTACGAATACTGGGGATCGACCATCGTCGATCAGCTGAATTCTGAACTGAACGAACAACGCAATCCCGTACTGGTCAACTGCGCCTCATCGGAGTATTTCCCCACGGAAAGCCAGAAGAAAGTCGATTTCCCCGTGATCACGTGCAAGTTTCTTGAGAAGCATCGAGATGACTATCGGTTCATGAGCTACTTCGGGAAGCGTGCGAGAGGACTGCTCGCTCGGCACATCGTCTTGAACCGAGTGGAAACTCGTAAAGGCATCAAGGAATTCAATCTCGAAGGCTATTACTTCTCAAGAGAGCGCTCGACGCCCAGTCAGTTTGTCTTCTTGCGCGATGTGCGTCCCACGCCTGCATAGTGGGTCCTGTCGACATCCTCAAATTGAGGAACTGAACCCACCTTAACTTTCGTGTTGCGACGAATCCGTCGTGAGGTTGTAGTACAAGTCTCCCAATTGCGCCTTGCGCAATGAGATAGTTGGCCGTTTTCTGCGTGCAAGCAGATTGAGCATTTGCACTCCGAACGAGAACGCCATCGCGAAGTAGATGTAGCCCTTGGGAACGTGCAATCCCCACCCTTCGAACACCAGCACACATCCGATCAGCACTATGAAACACAAAGCGAGCATCTTGACGGGTGGATTGTTGTCGACGAACTGGCTGATAGGTCCCGCCGCCAGCATCATGACTAGGATGGCGATGACTATCGCAGCGATCATTACACTCACTTGGTCGACCAACCCCACGGCCGTTATGACCGAGTCGAGGGAGAAGACGATATCGACAAGTGCGATCTGCACGATGACCATGGCGAGCGATGCGGTTCCACCCGGTTGGTGGTGCTCTCCGACAACTTCCAGCGAGTTGTGAATTTCGTGCACACCCTTGAAGAGCAGGAATAGTCCGCCAGCGAGCATGATGAGGTCTCGACCGCTGAAGCCGTGGCCGGCAATCGAGAACAGCTCGTTCGAAAGACTCATCATCCAGCTTATGGACAGCAGCAAGACCACTCGCAACAGCATGGCAATGGCCAGACCGAGTATGCGGCCCATGTTGCGATGGCGTTTGGGTAGCTTGTTCGTGAGGATCGAAATGAACACGATATTGTCGATACCGAGCACGATCTCGAGCAGTGTGAGCGTCAAAAAAGCCGCTATTAGTTCCGGGCTAAACAGAAATTCCATAGGCCTGATCCGATGAATGGCGAGAGTAATTGGGTCTCATTTGCTACCATCCTGCACTCAAATGCAAGACAGGACGATTCGAGCAATGGTAGACCAAACCGAAAAGGCGAACGAGGCATTGGAAGCCGCTGTGTTTCGCCGCTTGGTCGAACACTTGGATGAGCGAAAAGACGTCCAAAACATCGATTTGATGAACTTGGCAGGGTTCTGTAGAAATTGTCTCTCCAAGTGGTATGTTGCCGAAGCGGAGAAGGCTGGGGTCAACATCGACTACGAGGAAGCCCGAGAAATGGTGTACGGAATGCCGTACTCCGAGTGGAAGGAGAAGTACCAAATCTAGGTGTGCTCGCGACGTGCTGGATTCCTGCTTGCACGTTGACGTCCTAAATGCAAGTTTTTCAACCACTTGCTATCTCTAAGACAAATCCAGCGTAAATGACCGAAACCGAAACTAACGAAAAGACTTGGCGGACTCGCTTGCGGAACATCTGGCGAGACTGGCGAGCTTTTGTGATCTTCATCTTGCTGATGCTGCTCTTTCGATCGGCTATTGCGGATTGGAACCATGTCCCCTCGGGGAGCATGAAGCCGGGTATCTTGGAAGGTGACCGACTGGTAGTTGACAAGATCGCCTACGACGTTCGGTGGCCTTTCACTCTCACGCGAATTTCACGATGGGGTCACCCGAACCGAGGGGATATCGTCACATTTCCGAGTCCAGAGTCGGAAGACTTGCTGATCAAGCGAGTCATCGGAATCCCCGGGGACACGATCGAATTGCGCGAGAATCAGTTGATCGTTAACGGAGAGCAAGCCACATACACTCTCTTGGACGATAGCGAATTGCAACGCTATCCCGTGTCCATGCGCACCTATTACAACATCATGTATGAGGAATTGCTTGGAGATCGTCGGATCATCATGGTGGCGAAACGACGGAGCAGAGACCATGCACCCTCAACCTTTCGGGAGATCGAAGTTCCACCGGGTTCCTACTTCATGATGGGCGACAACCGAGACCGCAGCAGCGATTCTCGGAAAATTGGATTCATCGTGCGCGACCGAGTTATTGGGCGTGCGCATACCGTGGCGTTCTCATTGGACATCAACAACTATTTCGTACCAAGATTCCGGCGATTCTTTACCGAATTGATGTAGAAGAAGGTAGAGAGTACGACCGGTGCATTGTGTACTATGGAAGCACAGCCTGCTCTTGACTTGGTCGGAGCGGGTTTGATATTGGCAGAAAGTCCTGAGGGTCGAGACCCAATGAGACTACTGATGAAGGAACATTGATGCGCAGAACCATCTTAGCGGTTATTCCGCTAGTTGCCTTGGGATTCGACGGCTTCGCAGACGAGGCGGTTTCCAACGAAATTGCAACGCTGGCCCCCCAGGATGTCCACCCGAGAACCGCCAGAATCATTGTGGAACAGGTTCGCCTCAACCACTTCAGTCAGAACACTAGGTTGGACGACTCCGTGTCATCGGAGGTCTTCGACCAGTATCTCGACTCATTGGATCCTCGACGAATCTTTTTGCTGTCCGACGACATCGAGGAATTCGAGCAGTACCGATTTAGGTTTGACGACGCGCTAAGAGTCGGAAAACTCGAAGCGGGGTTTGAGATGTTCAATCGAGTCCAAAAGCGGCAGGTAAGCAGATTCGGTTGGGCTTTGGAGCGTATCGAGCAAGGGCTGGACTCCTTCGAACTCGATGGCGACGGATCGATGAAGGATCGACGGAAAGATGTCGCATGGCCAGTGGACGAGGCCGATGCTGATCGTATTTGGGAGCAAATTCTTGTCGACAACATCATTGGCCTTCGGCTCAATGACAAGACCGACGAAGAAATCGTGGAGGAGCTGACGAAGCGTTACACGCAGGCCAAACGTCGGGAAGTTCAGACCAATGAAGACGATGCGTTTGCGACGTACATCAACGCATTTACGACTTGGTTTGACCCTCATACGGAGTACTTGCCTCCTCGGCTCGAGGACCAGTTCAACATTCAAATGTCGTTGTCGCTCCAAGGAATCGGTGCGGTGCTGACTACTGAAGAGGAGTATGTACAGATTCAGTCGCTTGTCGCCGGCGGCCCAGCGGAGTTGCACGGCGGTGTAGAAGAGTCGGACTTAATCGTTGCCGTCGGACAGCAGCCCAATGCTCCTCTCACGAGTGTTGTCGGTTGGCGTTTGGACGACGTGGTCGAAATGATTCGCGGTCCAAAGGGAACGACTGTGCTTCTCGAACTCAAGAAGCCCGAAGAACAAGGCGAAACGCGAGTGGTTTCAATCGTTCGCGACGAAGTCAAGCTGGAAATGTCCGCCGCGAGCAAACGAATGATCGAGATCGATGAAGCGGGCCAGGAACGACGTATTGGGGTCATCGACTTGCCTTCCATGTACATCGACTTTGACGCGAAACGTGAAGGCAAGCCCGACTTTCGAAGTGCAACAAAAGATGTGCGCAAGTTGGTCAACGAACTTCGAGCCGAAGGTATGGATGGGCTGATCATCGACCTTCGCGGCAATGGTGGTGGTTCGCTTGAGGAGGCACACACTCTCACGGGTTTGTTCATTCCCACAGGTCCAACCGTCCTTGTCAAACCTTCTCGATCAAAGGCCACGGTCTATCGAGACTTGAACCCTGAAGTCGTGTGGAGCGGTCCGCTTGCAGTTATCGTGAACCACCGCTCAGCGTCTGCTTCTGAGATTTTTGCCGGTGCAATTCAGGACTACGGTCGAGGACTGGTTGTCGGCACTCAGACATTTGGAAAAGGAACGGTCCAGCAACTCGTTCCTGTTAGACACGGCCAACTAAAAATTACCCAAGCGAAGTACTACCGTATCACTGGCGAAAGCACTCAGCACGATGGCGTGTTTCCAGATATCGAGTTTCCCAGCCCGGTGGATCGAGATACTTTTGGCGAGAGCGAGTATGACTACACGTTGTCCAGCGACGTGATTGAAGGTCCTGTGTACAAGCCTATCGGAGACCTCTCTCCGCACTTCAATGAATTGATCGCCTTGCACGAAGAGAGAACCGAAGAGAATCCGGATTTCGTCTATTTGAGAGCTCTCGAACAAAGAATGCTGGAAGACAAAGAGAAGGCCGAAACCTCTTTGAACCAGACCGTGAGGACAAAAGAAAAGAACGAATACGACGAGTGGAGACTTGCAGTCGAGAATGATCGTTTGGAAGGCAAGGGATACGAACCCTCAGATTCGCTCGACGCACTTGATGATGTGCTCGAGAAAGTCCGTGACAGAGAGGAAGAAGAAGAGATTCCGGACGGCGTTCTCATGGAAGCCAGCTACATTCTCAATGACCTAATCGACCTGGATATGTCTCTAGCCGTCACTGAGTAGCTTGTTGTTCAGTGAAGTGAACTCGAGGACAGGATCTCAAGGGCTCTTGTACGAGACGGCATGGTCAAGCGGGAACTTCTCAATATCTGGTACGGTCGCGTTGGGTTTGGGATAGCCCACAACCAATAGCAAGAACGGTCTCTCTTGCTTGGGTCGATCTAGGATTCGATTGAGGAATCCCATCGGGCTCGGCGTGTGTGTCAGCGTCGCAAGGCCTGCTTGATGTAGCGCTGCGATCAAGAAGCCTGTCGCAATACCGACCGACTCCGGCGTGTAGTAGTTCTTGATGCGCTTACCGTTTGCACCGATTCCATAACGCTCGAGAAAGATTGCGATCAGAACCGGGGCTTCGGTCAAAAACGGCTTGTGTTCGTCTGTGCCGAGCGGCTCTAGTGCTTCCAGCCAGTCGTCTGGTGCTCGTCCTGCGTAGAACTCCTTCTCCTCGGCCTCGGCGGCCGTTCGGATTTGCTTCTTGATCGATGGGTCGGTAACCACCACAAACCTCCAAGGTTGACGATTAGCCCCGCTGGGTGCGGAAGCGGCGCACGCGAGGGCGTTCTCGATCACTTCCTTAGGAACTGGCCGTGACTCGAAGTCTCGAACGGTGCGTCGCCGAAGCATGTGCTCCCGAAATTGTTTGGATCTCAGAACCATCTCCTCGGTGGAGAATTCGCAGAAATCAAGCTTCAATTCCCTTGCCCCTATTTGCATGGCTTGCTCTACTGGACTCGAGCAACTCGCCAAGTGACTCTAGCTTGGTAAGGCTTTATACAACAAGAGGCTCAGATTGGAGTCCAAGGCAATTGCACACGAAATCAGCGGAACTGACAGGGTAGTTCTTCAGTCAATCTGGATCCCGTCGGGCGGGTTGAGCTTGTGTTTGACCTTCATTGCGATGTCGTCTCGCCTGCCGTAGCTGTGTAGCAGGCGAATATCCGGAATCCATCCGTCGGATACGAGAATCTTTCAATGAACTCCGTAAGCGTCTCGATGTGTGCGTGAACGAGGTCACAAATCAATACGAAAGGGCGAAGAAGTGATTGAAGGTCAACTTCCTTGAAGTTTGACACGAGGGAATGACGCTTGCGTCCCAATCGTCAGCGAGAAAGGACTCTAGTTCTCCTAATGCGACATGGCGTACACTCTTGCAACTGTTAGTTAAGCTGCATAGAGTCGGAGTATTCAAACTCTAGCTATGAATAAGAATCTTCAAGTCGATCTCAATGACTTGCTCTATTGTCGAGGTGTGGAGTCTGAGCGAGTTGAGTTCAAGGCGTCTTGGAATCCTCGAGTGACCGGCCCAAAGGTGCTTCGTACAGTCTGTGCGTTCGCCAACGACTATCACAACTTGAACGGCGGTTTTGTAGTAATTGGAATTGAGAAGAGAAATGGTCGAATTGTTCTCCCTCCTCGGGGTCTCTCACCTAAAGCGCTAGATGCAGACCAACGATGGACTCGAGATCAATGCAACAGGATTAGCCCGTCCTATCAGCCCATCCTTTCGCCTGAAACAGTCAGCAATCGGTGTATTTTGGTGGTCTGGGCCCCTGCAAGTGATGGCAGACCTCACCTAGCCCCTTCCTACAACAAGCGTCCCGGTCGCTATTGGGTCCGGCTTGGGTCGGAGACTGTTGATGCCGAGCAACGGGGCGGTATCTTGGGCGAACTCATTCAGCAGACTGCCCGCGTCCCGTGGGATGACCGTCGTGCACTTGGGGCTAGGGTAGAGGACTTGAGCAAATCGAAAGTTCGAGAGTACTTGCGCGACTTCCGAAGCGAGATACTCGACGAACCAAGTACGAAAGACATCTACCGTCGTTTGAGACTCACGACTCAGGTCAACGGTCACGAAGTGCCTCGTAACGGGGCATTACTCACTTTCTCTCGAGATCCAAGTCGTTGGTTTCCCGGGGACAAGATTGAGGTTGTGCAGTTTGCCGCGGATGGGGCCGGGGACATTCACGAGAAACGCACCTTTGATGGCTCACTGGTGGACCAGCTTCGTGACTGTCTTAGTTATGTAGAGAATTTCTCTGCTTTCCAATTGCAAGAGCACAGACATAAAAGTCAGATCGGAGGTTCGGTCAGTTATCCTCTGCCAGCATTTCGCGAAGCACTTGTAAACGCCCTGTGCCATCGTGGATATGACACCGACCAACCCGAACCAACAAGCGTACATCTCCATCCCGGCCGGATCGTTCTCAAGAGCTATCCAGGGCCGGTAGCAGCTATTGAGCATGCACACATGACATCCAATGATCGGATTCCAGCAGCACCGGTCCGGAATCGTCGAATTTGCGACTTCTTGAAGGAAATTGGCCTTGCTGGGGGAACATACTCAGGGTTGGCAAAGATCTTTCGGGCAATGGATGAAAACGGTTCTCCTGTGCCCTCGTTCGAGTTTGATGAGCAGCGAACCTATTTTCGAGCCACTTTGCCAGTCCACCCCAACTACAGCTCACTAGCCGCCGCGTCGGATGTAGCGTTCGAGAGCGCTAGTCTCGCACGATAGGACAGCAATTCCAATCCGCAGTCAGGTCCCAATAAGAGAACCCGACTGCCACCCCGCAAACCGCTTTACCGATCGGAAAAAGTAGCGTGCTTTAGCTCTCGACCTAGACTAAATTCGTAAGAATCTTGGCAAGATCGATTGCGGGGTCCACGGGAACCAGGCCGTACTAGAATTTCGGCAATACCACTTCGGCACTCTCATGGCTACTTCGATCAATCGTCCGAATTCTCAGGTCTTCATGAAACGGCTATGGAAAGGGCTGTTTCACGTAGTCGCAATCGCTGTCTATATCGTGCTGATTTTCGGCATGTTCCAAATTGGCCGTTGGTTGTCCGGAATTCTCGCCATCGGATTGGTTCTGCTGGCTCAGTCACTGCGCTACATCGCGAGTGCTTTGGACAGAATTGCCCACAACCTCAACAGTCGGAGCAAAGATCATGAAGATGGCGCAGGAACATCTTCGGCTCCACAGACCGTCTCGGCTTTCGTCACTTGGATATTCATTCAAGGTTGCAATGGGTATCTGGTGTTTGAGACGTTTCGTTGGAGTACCTTGAGCATGGGTTATCGGGTGCTTTGTGCGCTTGTTGTGGTCGAAATGCTCTACCTTGCGATTCGTTTCATCAACCGGAGCATTTCCTACGAACCCGCTAGCTTCGGCATCGGAGACGGCCATGTCCTACGCGACAGGCCTTCAGCACCGGTTGCGGCTCAAGAACGGGAACGAAAGCGGGTCGAGTCCAGATTGGGTGTTCTAAAGACGATGTACGAGAACGGAGAGATATCGAGGGAGGCTTACCTAAAGGCCAAGGACAAGTATCTTGTACATCTGGTAATGGACAGTCCCGACGACGAATTTGCCGACTAAAAGCCGTGGACCGAAACTAGCCTACGATGAATTTCGGTGATCTTTCGCTAACCGTCTGAACGACTGAATCAACAAGTTGCGGCAAAGGTAACGTCAGTTGCTCGCGGATCCCGTAGCGCCGCAGAGTAACCGTCTCTTCTTCCTCCTCCCTCGCTCCGACAATCACCAAGTTGGGGATCTTCATAACGGTGCCTTGGCGGATCTTCTTGGAAACCGTTTCAGTCTCTGATGCCAGTTCCGCTCGAACGAACTTGGAACGAAGCGTATCGACGATTCGCTGCCCGTAACTGTGGAACTGTTCCGAGACAGTGATAACTTGGACTTGAACGGGCGACAGCCAAGTCGGAAACGCGCCAGCATAGTGCTCGATCAAGTAAGCAACGAAGCGTTCGTGAGTCGACAGCGGTGCCCGATGTATGCAGTATGGTGTGTGTTCCTCGCCATCTGAGCCGATATACACGAGGTCAAGGCGTTCCGGGATGGCGAAATCCAACTGAATGGTGCTCACGGACTCGTCTCTACCAGTGACAGTTGGAAACTGAACGTCAATCTTGGGCCCGTAGAACGCTGCTTCGCCGATTCCTTCTACGTAGTCCAGCTGCATTTCGTCCAGCAACTCAGTGAGAAGACGTTCTGACTCCACCCATGCATCGGGATTGTCAACATATTTGTCTTTTCGTTTCGGATCTTCAGGGTCGAACTTGGACAGACGCAGGAAGTAGGATTCCAACCCCAAAATGCTGTAAGACTCGTCGTACAGCTCCATTACCTTTCGGAACTCGTCCTTGATTTGATCTTCAGTGCAGTAGATGTGAGCATCGTTCATGCACATGCCCCGGACTCGAAGCAGACCACCTACGGCACCGGACTCTTCGAACCGATAGACGTGGCCGTACTCCGCAAGGCGTAGGGGAAGATCGCGATAACTACGGGGTTGAGACGCAAAAATCCTGTGATGGTGCGGGCAGTTCATCGGCCTCAGGATGTACGCTTCCTTAGTGACTTCGCCGTCTTCCGTCTGCTCGGTCAACTCCATCGGCGGATACATGTCGTCCGCGTAGTAGGGCAGATGCCCGGTTCGGTAGAAGAGTTCCTGCTTGGCGATATGAGGTGTCGCCACTCGTTGATAGCCGGCTTTGAACTCGAGCTCCCGAGCGAGTTTCTCCAACTCGTCTCGAATGACGGTTCCATTGGGCAGCCAAAGAGGCAAGCCTCTTCCGATCTCGTTGTCGATGGTAAAGATACCGAGCTCTCGACCCAGCTTCTTGTGGTCACGCTTTTGAGCTTCCTCGTAAGCAGCAACGTGAGAGTCAAGCTCCTCCTTCGATGCAAAAGCCCAGGCATAGATTCGCGTGAGCATTTGGTTGTCGGAATCGCCTCGCCAGTAAGCACCGGCTACGTTGCGTAGCTTGAACGCGTTGCGAGGTATTTCTTTGGTTGTATCGACGTGCGGCCCCTCGCACATGTCGACAAACGACCCGTTTCGGTAGAAAGTCAGCGACTCGAGGCCATTCTTGTCGCATAGCTCGAGCGCGTACTCTCGTTTGTAGGGTTCTCCCATCTCATCGAGTCGATCAAGCGCATCATCGCGTTGCAGTTCCTCGCAATAGAACCGCTGGCCGCTCTTGATGATCTTGCGCATGCGACGTTCGATTTCGGGAAAATCTTCGTCGGTGATCGGCTCGGACAGCGCAAAGTCGTAGTAGAAGCCGTCTTGAATCGGAGGTCCAAACCCCAGTGTGGACCCTTGCCTCAGTTCGAGTACGGCTTGCGCTAATACGTGCGCAAGGCTGTGACGGATGCGGTAAAGATGGTCGTCGTCGCCAGCCAATTCTCCTTGATGTTCGTACGCCACGTCGTGTTCGTTTCCTTCGCAATATCAGTGAGGACGCGTTAGTACTCGGGGGTCAGGGTGTTGAGAACGTATTGCAGAATTCCTCCATATTGAAAGTACTCTATCTCGTTCTCGGTATCGATTCGACTGTTCACTTGGTAAGTGAGTTCCTCGCCACTTGGATAGCTGACATGAAGCTCGAGCATCTGGCGAGGTTTCAATGTCGTGACCCCTTCAGGAAATCGCACCGACACGGTTTCCTTGCCGGTGAGATTCAGCGACTTTCGTGATTCGCCTTCGTTGAATTGCAGTGGAAGCACTCCCATCCCAACCAGATTGGATCGGTGAATTCTCTCGAAACTCTCGGCGATAACAGCCTTGATTCCGAGTAGTCTCGTACCTTTGGCCGCCCAGTCTCGGCTTGAACCCGTGCCGTATTCTTTGCCTGCAAATACAACCAGCGGAACATCCTCTCCAGCGTATCGCATCGCTGCGTCGTAGATTGACACTTCCTCGCCGGTCGGCACATACTCGGTGTAGCCTCCTTCAGTCTCGGGAACCATCTCGTTGCGGATTCGAATGTTGCCGAAAGTCCCACGCATCATCACTTCGTGGTTGCCCCTTCGCGACCCGAAGGAGTTAAACTCCGAAACTTGGACACCGAGTTGTTGGAGGTACTCGCCAGCCGGGCTGGAAGGCTGAATTGCTCCAGCTGGAGAGATGTGATCGGTTGTGACAGAGTCCCCAAGGAGGGCGAGTATGTTTGCATTTTCAACTTCGACGGTCTGGTCTAGATCACCTCCTACGCTGAAGAACGGCGGTTGCTTGATGTAATCGGACGAACCCCAAGCGAAGGTTGGAGAACTCTCAGTTTGAAAATCACGCCATACAGATGGCCCAATGAAGACATCCGCATATTGCTCATCGAACATGTTGGTGGTTACTTCCTCGACCAGTGCTCTGATCTCATCGTTCGTAGGCCAGATATCACGTAGGTACACGTCATTGCCGTCAGAATCTTGGCCAATCGGGTCTTGCTCGAGATTGATTCGAACGGTACCTGCTAGCGCATATGCGACGACCAACGGTGGCGAAGCCAGCCAGTTCGTTCGCACTTCCTGATGAACTCGGCCTTCGAAATTGCGATTGCCGGAAAGAACGGAAGCCACGACGACATCTCCCTCTCGGATTGCATTGGAAATAGGTCGGGGGAGCGGTCCGGAATTGCCGATGCAGGTGGTGCATCCGTAGCCGACGAGATTGAATCCAACTGTGTCCAATGACTCCTGAAGTCCGGTCTTTCGAAGGTACTCCGTCACAACCTTCGATCCAGGTGCAAGCGACGTCTTGACCCACGGTTTGGTTCGCAGTCCGAGTTCCGATGCGTTCTGGGCAACAAGTCCCGCTGCGAGCATCACAGCCGGATTGGATGTATTGGTGCACGAGGTGATGGCTGCAATGACCACATCGCCATGGCTCAGACTGAAGTCTGTTCCCTCTACGGGCACCGATTGATCGGACGACTCGGAGTAGCTGATGTCTTGCTGGACGGCTAAATCGAAGCTCGACTTGAGATTCTTGAGCTCCACTCGATCTTGTGGACGCTTTGGTCCCGCGACCGATGGTTGAATCGATGCTAGATCAAGCTCGACTGTGGTCGAAAACTCTGGTTCCGAGGTTGTTTCACGCCACAGTCCTTGTGTTTTGGCATATGCCTCAACCAAATCAATGGTTTCCTGTTCGCGAGAGGTCAATCGAAGATAGGACAGTGTTTCATCATCGATTGGGAAGATTCCGCATGTTGCTCCGTACTCCGGGGCCATGTTCGAAATCGTTGCACGGTCCGCCAATGAGAGTTCACTCAAACTTGAGCCGAAGAATTCCACGAAAGAACCGACAACACCCAGTTCGCGTAGCACCTCGACAACTCGAAGCACCAAGTCAGTCGCCGTCACACCATCCAGAAGCGAGCCGGTCAAGCGAACCCCAACTACGCGGGGAACCAGCATCGAAATGGGTTGTCCCAGCATCGCTGCTTCCGCTTCGATGCCGCCAACGCCCCATCCCAGGACTCCAAGTCCATTGACCATGGTTGTATGGCTGTCCGTCCCGACTAGTGTGTCTGGGAAAGCCGTGACTTCGTTGCCTTCCTTTTGGGTCCAGACAACTTTGGCGAGATATTCCAGATTCACCTGGTGGCAAATTCCGGTTCCGGGTGGTACTACTCGAAAGTGATCGAATGCGTTTTGACCCCACTTCAGAAATCGATACCTTTCACGGTTGCGTTCGATTTCCAAATCCACATTGGCGGCAAATGCTCCAGACGATCCAAAATGATCAACCATCACGGAGTGGTCTATTACAAGATCAACTGGAGTGATTGGATCGATTAGCAATGGGTTATGTCCAGCTTCGTCGACGGCGTCGCGCATTGCAGCGAGGTCCGCCAGCGCCGGAACGCCGGTGAAGTCTTGCATCAAGACGCGAGCGGGGCGGAAAGCAATTTCCAGATCAGCTGGTTGCCTTGGATTCCAGTTACCAACGCGAGAAATGTCTGCAGGTTGAACGTCCGAACTGTATTCGAAGCGAAGCAGGTTCTCTAGCAGAATCTTGAGCGAGACTGGCAGGCGGTCTATGGATCCCGCCCCGTTCTGCTGAGCCCGATTCAGATCGTAGTAGGTGTAGTCAAGGCTTCCAACCGACAGTTTGGACTTGCTATCGAAACTGGTGGTCATGGAAGGCCTTATTCGGTGAGGGACTATGCTCCGACTATGCTCCGATGCAATCTGGAGCACCTTCGAACGTGCAAGACTTGTATGCCAAGTCCGAGGTCATTTTATGGAAGGCACCTAAGGAAACGTTTGTCTCCTAGTCTTCTTCGGAGTCGTCTTGCTTCGCTGTTGCGCTCATAGCGTTTCCCAAGGGTCTGCGAGGATCGCTTATCGCAACTCCCAATCCGTCGTGCCAGCCCGCGGAGTTGGCCACGCCCAATGTGCCTCGTTCGCGAACATCGTGTCCCAACTTACGAAGTTCGTCAAGCAAGGTTTCCGGAAACCTCCCGCGTTCCACTTGAATGACGTTGGGTTTCCATTGGTGGTGGAATCGCGGACTGTCCACGGAGTCTTTGACCGACATCCCGTGGTCGATCGTGTTAACGACGACCTGCAGCACCGTAGTAATGATGGTTGAGCCTCCCGGAGAACCCGTGACGAGTACCGGTTTTTCTTCCTTGACAACGATAGTCGGAGTCATTGAGCTCAGCATTCTCTTGCGCGGTTCGATCGCATTGGCTTCCGCGCCGAGCAATCCGAACTGATTGGGAGTTCCCGGTTTGGAGGAGAAGTCGTCCATCTCGTTGTTGAGCAGGAATCCGGCTCCTTGTACGACAATTCGGTTTCCGTAGCCGCTGTTGATGGTTGTGGTGAATGAAACGGCGTTTCCGTGCTTGTCGATCGCGGAGAGATGAGTGGTTTCTTCGCTTTCAAGAGGGATTTCGCCCTCACCGATCAGTTCTGAAGGCGTTGCGCTCTCAGCATTGAAATTTTCCATACGCGAATTTGCGTAGTTCTTGTCCGCTAGAGTGGCCAGTGGAACAGGGTAGAAATCCGAGTCTCCAAGATGGATCGCGCGGTCCGCGTAGGCTCGGCGTTCGGCTTCGACCATCAAGTGAATAGTAGAGGCGGACCCTGATCCCATCGCTCCTAAATCGAAAGGCTCAAGCATGTTGAGCATTTGGATCAATAGCACTCCGCCGGATGAAGGCGGCGGCATGCTGAAGACCTTGAAGCCGCGATAGGTGCCTGCAACGGGTTCGCGCCAGACTGAACCATATTTCTCGAGATCTTCATGACTGATCAACCCGTTTCCTCTCTCCATTTCTGCGACGATCAAGTCTGCTGTCTTGCCTTCGTAGAACCCCGCCTTACCCGCGTCTCGTATACGCATCAGGGTTTCCGCAAGATCTTCTTGGACGAACAGTTCTCCGGGCTCGTACACGCTTTCGTCTGACTTGAGAAAGATCTCTTTGGATCCAGGATGAGCCATCCAAGCATCCAATCGAGCGGCAAATGCTTCAGCCGTGTCTTCAGGTAGCTCGAATCCTTCCGAGGCAAGACGTATTGCTTCAGCCATGACTTGGGCTCTCGACAACACACCAAACCGCTCATGGACATCCAGCAACCCCGCCACGGATCCTGGTACGCCACTTGCTTGATGGCTTGAACGAGCTTTTTGGGGATCGTAATTGCCGTCGGCATCGAGAAACATGTCCCGATGCGCAGCGAGAGGTGCTACTTCTCGGTGATCGTTGGTGAAGACTTGGCCATCCGCCAATCTGATAACCATGAATCCTCCGCCACCGATGTTTCCGGCAGCGGGATGTGTGACCGCGAGTGCGAACCCGGCCGCGACGATGGAATCGATTGCGTTGCCTCCCTGCTCCATTGCACCAACACCAGCCATGGAGGCTAGCTCTGTACGTGTGGTCACTACGCCTGCATTCGAACGAACTTCGTTCGCAGAGGAAATTGGGATTATCGCGACGGCGACTATTGAAATGGCGGCGAGTATCGCGAGCAAAGCGCCGTGGATCGGCAGTCCGAAAAGTCTCACAATTACTTCAGTTTCCGGTTAGTTGGTTCATCATAACGACACAGACTTGCCGTGTTGATCGCACTGAAGATTGAAGCAAGAAAGACGATCTTGAAGATTGTCTAGCCTAAACGCTGATTTAGTGATATCGGACATCGCTTCGACTCAGGTCGTCTCTAAGGGCCGGCATTGACAGTGTTCCGACATCGGGTGTCCACTAGCGGTAATAGGAAAGCTGAAAAAACAGTCCGGTGTTCCCTCCCTGAGTCGTAGTATCGTTCAAAGCTAGTTCTCCAAATTCTTCATTTCTTCCGGCCAGTGGAAGCCTAATGCCAAACGAAACACTCAGTTCATCGGTTGGAACATAGTTTAGATAGGTGTGCAGCATCATACTGGAATCTTCAAGGCTTCTAAACAACGCAAGGGTTTGGCTCCAGAGAGGATGCCACGTAAAGTTGCTTCCGAACACCAAAAGGTTGCGTCCGTAAGCGTGGACTTCTCCCCGCTCAATCCCCGTGACGAGCGATGCGGGCAATGCAGAGAACCCGTCCTCGAGTGAACTGCTTCCAACTCCGTTGTGGAAGTACTCTGCAAATGCGTACAGAATTCCCCCGGCGACCTCGAAGCTGTAGTCGGCATTGATCACGCCCGATTGGTGGCAGTTGCTCTGTTTATCGCATCGTCGCAACAAGTCCAATCTGACCAGAGATCTTGCGATGGGAAACGCGATGGAAGTTCCGAGAATCTGGTCGCCGTAGTGCTTGCCGACGATCAGGCTTGCTTCGTTGTCTCCAAACGGCAAGTACGCTTTGGCCGCCTGAGTCCACGTTTCAGCTCCACTGGCACCACCTTTATTGCGCACGATTCCCAAGTACTGAAGCTCTATACCGTTCCCGAACAATCGTTCGACCAGCAGTGAGTCGTTGCCGCGCTTGAACTCGCGGTTGAGGGTTGTTGGCGGATGAGCATTGAACACATCCAATGGGTTGTAGAGGATCCCCTGACCCCAGGAAACAGGCTGCCGCCCGATGCGAATTCTCCAGTGCTCGGTTCGATAAGCCAGCCGTAACCAATCGACATGGACGGAAACGGAATAGTTGTCGTTCTTGGCAATGTCTTTGAATACTTCCCAACGCTGTTGAGACAAGCTGGCGGAACCACTCGAACTACTCAAGAAAGGCAGAGCAGGGCTGTAATAAGACCCTGTAGCGGTACCGTGAATGTCTAGATCCCACCTTCCCCAACGACGTTCATGAATGCCTCTCAAGTCGAAAGAAGAGACATTGCCGAAGTTCGACGCACTGCCTTGAGACCACAGGTCTTGTGACGACAGCTTCGAAATGTCGTGAGACAGAATCAGTCGTACACGGCTATCGGAATCGACGTCAAACGCAAAAAACAACGCGACGACGCCGATGCAACTAATCCAG
>CAXXFR010000022.1:0-7922 GCA_963667455.2 Pseudomonadales bacterium
GTAGTCGGTAAATGTCTCATCGCCAGCCCGAGCAGCGTCCGCAACTGCGCCCAGCGTCCGCATTAAGTGTTAGTTGCGCCATCGCTGACTCCGAAGTCACAGCGAGAAACTCGTCGTAGTTGTCGAGCACGAACTCGACGAGTTCGTCACCTCGAGAGGATTTCTCGTGAAAGTACATGACCAGTTGTGCATCGGTTTCATTGATCAGTTCCGAATAGGGCCTACTCGCAAAGTACTCGTCCGCGATTTTCTTGTACTTGGCTCCCTCATCGAAGAATGCTCTGACGCTCTGATAATCTTGGTTGTCGATCTCTCGGAACGCCAGTTCGACTATCGCATCCTTCAAGTATTGCTGAACGAACTCGGTCGAACGCTCGCCCTCCTCGTACCGAGCCTGCATGTCTGCAAAAGTGGATTGAGACTCTCCGAGCAAGCGACTGATCATCGATATGAACTGACTCGGCGAAGCTCCTCCCACGGCACGACCCTTTTCATTCCCTTCGCTATCCAGAATGAGATAGGTTGGAACAACTCCGATCTTGTACCGAGTTTCAATCTCCGGGCCGTTCTGGTCTTCGTCTTCAATGTCCAGCTTCAAGTTGACGAATCGCGGATTGAAGTACTCTCCGACTTCAGGCAGGGGAAACACTGTTTCCTGCATGACGATGCACGGTCCGCACCACATGGTGTACGCATCGACGAAGACCAGTTTTTCTTCCTGCGCCGCCAAGGCAAGTGCTTCGTCGAAAGAACCCTCGAACAACTCCATTCCTTGACTTGTGGAATCGATACTTTCCTGCTCGGATTCCGGAGCTGTGTCTTGTTCTACACCCTCTTGCGGGCTTGAACAGGCGGTAAACAGGGGTAGCGCGATAGCCCAGCCCACTATGACGGAAGTAGCCTTCAGTCGTGACACGACTTCAGTGTGTATTTGTGTATTGTCTGAGATATCGATCGAGGTGTTCGCTGTCCTGTTAGTCGGTATGTTCATGGCGCGTTTCCTTGTCGAGTAGCACCGGTCTTGTTGGACTGCCGAGTCTTCTTGTTTTCGAGAACCGTGCTGAATTCTGTGTGACAACCTTAACACGGTTTAGTCGTCCGGAATGTAGTCCCGTTGGACCTCGCCTGTGTAAAGCTGACGCGGCCGTGCAATCTTGTAGCCTCTGCTCACCATTTCAATCCATTGAGCAATCCAACCAGGTGTTCGGCCGATCGCGAACACGACCGTGAACATGTTGGTTGGAACTCCAAGGGCTTTCTGAATGATTCCGGAATAGAAGTCCACGTTGGGATACAGTCGGCGCTGGATGAAGTATTCGTCGCTCAAGGCGATGCGTTCAAGCTCCTTCGCCATTTGCAACGTGCGATCCGACTCAATGCCGAGATAGCTCAACACTTCGCGACAGTCTTCTTGTAGAACCTTGGCCCTCGGATCGTAGTTCTTGTACACCCGATGGCCGAATCCCATGATCCGAAACGGATCGTCGCGGTCTTTCGCTTTATCGACAAAGGCAGGAATGTTTGCTGGATCTGCAATCTCGTCGAGCATTTCCAAAACCGCTTCGTTCGCTCCTCCGTGTGATGGTCCCCACAGAGCGGCAATTCCGGCAGCTATGCATGCAAATGGATTGGCATCGGTCGATCCCACCAGGCGGACCGCGGATGTCGAAGCGTTTTGTTCGTGATCGGCATGTAGCAGAAAAATTCGATCCATAGCCTTCGCGAACACAGGATTTACATCACTTTCGGCGTTCTCCGAAAACATCATGTGGAGGAAGTTGGAACTGTAGTCGAAGTCGGCTCTGGGAGGGATAAATGCCTCTCCTCTGCTGTGCCGGTAGACCAAAGCGGCCAAAATCGGAATCTTCGCGATTAGTTGAATCGCAACCTGCATTCGATTCGCTGGATCCGATGAGTCGATCTGAGAATGGTTAAGCGCGGACATGGCACCGACTAGCGAACACATGACCCCCATCGGATGGGCATCTCGATCCAGCGATTCCATAATCGAGTGGAACTGATCATCGATGAATTGTTCATTCCGCACAGAGTCGCAAAACTCGTTCGATTGTTGCTCGTCAGGTAGTTTTCCGTGAAGCAACAGGTAGCAAACGTCCAGAAATGTGGATTTTTCTGCAAGCTGTTCGATCGGATAGCCGCGATGCCTGAGAATTCCCTCATCGCCGTCGATATACGTGATCGAAGACTCGCAACTCGCAGTGGACAAATAGCCGGGATCGTAAGTGTGGTAGCCGAGCGAAGTGAGCTCTCCGACATCGATGACGTCTGGGCCAACGGTCGGGGAATAGACCGGAAGCTCAAACTTCTGACCGTCGATCGTCAGCTGAGCACTCTTCTCCTTCACTCGATCCCTCCTGGAACAATGCCGACACCTCAATCCGCTATTTTCGCAAAAGTGCTGAGGCGGTCAGTCGATTATGTTCATTATCTATCGAACTCTACAAAATGCAGAAGGCTATTGCTATTGGATACACTATGCATCTACCCGAATCGGGCAGTGGAATGAGCGTCAAAGTGTAGTGAAGTGAAGGATTCCCGCCCGACTTTTCTCAATCTTCTGGCCATTCGGTTGCCGATTGCCGGCTGGACGTCGATTCTGCATCGTGTCAGCGGTGTCTTTCTCTTCGCCGCCTCGCTCTATCTTCTCTACCTGCTCACCCTGTCTTTCGGCTCGGCCGAAGACTTCAAGACACTTCAAGAGAGTCTGACTAGTCCGTGGAATAGTGTGTTACTGTGGCTGACTCTGTCGGCATTGGCTTATCACTTCGTTGCTGGCGTTCGTCACCTCTTGATGGACCTGCACATTGGGGAATCTCTTCGGGGAGGCCAGATCGGATCGGTACTAGTGCTGGTTGTTAGCGTCGCTCTAGCCGCCTTGTGCGGAGTGTGGCTATGGTTGTAAGTGCCACGAGTTTGAGCCGTAGCGGCTTAACGGACTTTCTGCTTCAACGGGTTTCGGCCGTTGTTCTGGGGTTGTACGGTCTGTGCATAGTTGGATTCCTAATCTTTAACCCTGATGTCGATCAAGCCGGCTGGATTCGCTACATGACTTCTCCGCCGATGCTGGCTTTCGGCACTCTTGCGATTATTGAGCTGGGCGTACATGCTTGGATTGGCATGTGGACGGTTGGCACGGACTATCTGAACGAGCACAAAATTGGCAAGTACGCAACAGCCATTCGATTGCTCTATCAATCCATCGTCGTGCTCGTTGTATTCATCTATTTGGTTTGGGGTTTGGGAGTTCTTTGGGGAGCGTTGCTCTCGTGAAGGATCTCCGAGTCTTGGATTTCGATGGAGTGATCGTCGGAGGCGGCGGGGCAGGAATGCGGGCTGGTTTACAGCTCGCGGAATCAGGCCACCGAACTGCCATTCTGTCGAAAGTCTTCCCAACGCGGTCTCACACCGTTTCCGCTCAAGGAGGAATTACCTGTGCGATAGGCAGTGAAGATCCCGAAGACGACTGGCGATGGCACATGTACGACACTGTTAAGGGTTCCGACTACATCGGCGATCAGGATGCCATCGAGTACATGTGCAATGTGGGGCCGCAAGTTGTCTACGAGCTCGAGCACATGGGACTACCGTTTTCGAGAACGGAAACGGGTCGAATCTATCAACGACCCTTCGGAGGTCAGTCCAAGGACTTCGGCAAGGGCGGTCAAGCCTCCAGAACTTGTGCTGCCGAAGATCGAACCGGACATGCACTTCTACACACTTTGTATCAAGCCAACCTCAAGGCAAACACAACATTCCTGAGCGAATGGTTTGCGGTCGATCTCGTGACCAATCAGGATGGAGATGTCGTAGGAACGATCGCCACGTGCGTCGAGACCGGCGAGATGGTGTTCGTTCGTTCCAAAGTAACCATTCTGGCGACCGGAGGCGCGGGAAGAATCTACGCCAGCACGACCAATGCTCTGACCAACACCGGGGACGGTGTCGCAATGGCGTTGCGGGCGGGCATTCCGGTGCAAGACATCGAAATGTGGCAATTTCATCCGACGGGCATTCACGGACTGGGAATTCTCGTTACGGAAGGTGCGCGCGGCGAGGGCGGCTACTTGATCAATCGCGACGGCGAGCGCTTTATGGAGCGCTATGCTCCGAACGCCAAGGATCTGGCTAGCCGGGATGTCGTCTCACGGTCAATGGTTATTGAAATCAACGAAGGTCGAGGTTGTGGACCCGACAAAGACCATGTCTTCCTCAAGCTGGACCACTTAGGAATCGATGTGCTGGATGATCGCTTGCCCGGGATCATGGAGTTGTGCAAGACCTATGCTTTGGTCGATCCGTCGGTTGATCCGATTCCGGTGTTTCCAACATGCCACTACATGATGGGTGGGATTGCGACCCAAGTCACAGGCCAAGCTCTGACACAGAATGCTGATGGTGAAGATGACCCAGTGAATGGTTTGTACGCAGTCGGTGAAGTTGCATGCGTGTCGGTTCACGGAGCGAATCGTCTGGGTGGCAATTCCTTGCTGGATCTTGTGGTGTTCGGGCGCGCGGCCGGCCTCCATGTGGAGGAAGTGCTACGACAGGGAGTGAGCAATCGGGATGCAACCTCTAGCGATTTCGAACGTTGTCTGCACCGCGTTAATCGTTGGGAGGATTCCACTTCCGGCGAGATGCCAGCAGCACTGAGGACTGAGCTTCAGCACACCATGCAGGAGAGCTTTAGTGTGTTCCGCACCGAAGATCGAATGCGTGAAGCAGTGACGAAATTGGAGGAGTTGCGTGAACGCATTGGCAACTCCCACTTGAGCGACAAGTCCAGTGTCTTCAACACCGCTCGCGTTGAGGCCTATGAATTGGACAACTTGCTGGAAGTTGCGGAAGCCACTGCAGTTGCCGCGGAGAGACGACGGGAAAGCCGTGGTGCACATGCTCGCGTAGACTTTCAGGAACGAGACGACGAAGCTTGGCTATGCCACTCGCTGTACTTTCCAGGACACAACAAGGAACTTCGCAAGCGTGCGGTCAATTTCGCCCCTTCGCTAGTCGAGCCATTCGAACCGGTAAAACGAGAGTATTAGCATGCAAGTAAGCATTTATCGTTACGTGCCCGGATCCGATCAAGAACCTCGGATGCAAGACTACGAGTTTGAATTGCCGGAAGGTAGAGACATCATGGTGCTCGATGTCTTGGAGCAGCTCAAGGCGCAACAGGATCCCAGTATTGCCTATCGTCGTTCGTGTCGCGAAGGCGTTTGTGGGTCCGACGGGATGAACATGAACGGCAAGAACGGGCTTGCCTGCAAGACGACCGCCCGTGAAGCAATGTCGAGGAATCGGCTGGTGTTGCGTCCACTACCCGGATTGCCTGTCGTTCGTGATTTGATCGTCGACATGTCTCAGTTCTACAAGCAGTACGAGCGTGTGGAACCTTACCTGAAGAATGACGAGCCTCCTCCCGCACAAGAGAGACTGCAAACACAGGAGGAAAGAGAGAAACTCGACGGTTTGTATGAGTGCATTCTCTGTGCTTGCTGTACCACTTCCTGTCCGTCGTTCTGGTGGAACCCTGACAAGTTCCTCGGTCCTGCGGCACTGCTGCAATCCTATCGCTTCCTGGCGGACAGCCGAGACACGGCTACTGAAGAACGACTGTCCAAGCTCGATGACCCTTATAGTGTCTTTCGATGCCGTGGAGTAATGAATTGCGTCAACGTCTGCCCGAAGGACTTGAATCCCACACGTGCCGTGAACAAGATTCGGACCATGCTGGTCAAGTCAGGCACATAAAAGAGCGTACGATTAGTTGAGACCACATCATCTAGGAGAGAGCCATAGTGGCTGATTCATTCCTGCAGCGTATGGAATCCAGTTCGCATCTGGATGGCGGAAGTGTCGCCTATATCGAAGCTCTCTACGAAAGTTTTCTCGCCGATGCCAATTCGATACCCGAGGAGTGGCGAGACTATTTCCGCTCACTTCCGTATCACAATGGCGGAAGATCGGATATTCCGCACAGCGGAATCGTCAACCACTTCGAGCGACTAGGACGCAATCGTCTCAAGGCGCAGCCCGAGCGTGTCAGCACGGACATTTCGTCCGAGCACCAGTTCAAGCAGATTCAAGTGATGGAACTCATCGATGCCTATCGAGCTCGTGGCCATCGCAAAGCGAAGGTGGATCCGCTTGGAAAGTGGGAACGCGAGCAGGCTTCCGACCTTGCCCTTGAGTTTCATCAGTTGACGGCCGCCGATCTATCTACAGTATTTGGTGTAGGTAGCGATCACTTGCTTGGCAGAGACAAAGGTTCTTTGCAGGAAATCATCGATGCGCTGGAGGAAACCTACTGCAGGTCGATAGGTGCCGAGTTCGTCTATGTGACCACTTCGCAGGAACGCGAGTGGTTTCGTACGAGACTCGAGTCCGTTCACTCTCGAGACTACTTGAGCCCCGAAAACAAGAAGGTGATTCTGGAACGCCTGACCGCAGCAGAAGGGTTGGAACGCTATCTGCACAACCGATATCCCGGTATCAAGCGATTCGGATTGGAAGGCGCAGAGAGTTTGATTCCACTGTTGCACGAACTCACGCAGCGAGCCGGGACTTGGGAAACCTACGAGATCGTAATCGGTATGGCTCACCGAGGCCGGTTGAACGTTCTAGTGAACATCTTGGGCAAGGAAACCGGCGATATTTTCGAGGAATTCGAAGGTACTGCTCCCGAAGTCTCAACCACGGGCGATGTGAAGTACCACATGGGTTTCTCCACCAATCTTCACTCCAAAGACAAGCAGATTCACTTGGCATTGGCGTTCAATCCTTCACATCTTGAGATTGTTGGTCCAGTTGTCGAGGGATCCGTTCGAGCTCGCATGGATCGGCGCCAAGACCAGACAGGTGTGGCGGTATGTCCGATCTTGATTCATGGCGACGCGGCAATTGCAGGTCAAGGAGTCGTCATGGAGACATTTCAGATGTCGCAGACGAGGGGTTTCTTCACGGGCGGAACCATTCACATCATTGTGAACAACCAGATTGGGTTTACGACCAGTGCCCCGGAAGACTCTCGATCAACCGAGTACTGCAGTGAAGTGGCCAAGATCATGCGTGCTCCGATCTTTCATGTGAACGCTGATGATCCGGAAGCAGTAGTCAACGTAGCCCAAATTGCAATGGATTATCGAAACGCCTTCGGCAAGGATTTCGTGATTGATTTGGTTTGTTATCGAAGGCGCGGACACAACGAAGCTGAAGATCCGATGAAGACTCAGCCGCTTATGTATCAGCAGATCAGACAGCATCCGACCACTCGCAAGATCTACTCGGAACAGCTGGCTCGTGAAGGTTTGATCTCGATAGAGGAATCCGATGCATGGGTAGTCGACTTTAGAGATCGACTGGACCGGGGCGAGACGGTAGCGCCGTCCGTAGTCAGCGAGCCCGACCAGTCGATGTTTATCGATTGGAGGCCTTATCTTGGACACGACTGGGACACCCCAGGCGACACGACGTTTCCACTTGCCCGCTTGCAGGAATTGATGCCGAAGGTGAATTCCATTCCCACAGGAATCCGCCTCCACAAGCAAGTCGAGAACATCTATGCAGATCGTCGCAAAATGACCGCCGGGGGTTTGGCGGTGAATTGGGGCTACGCCGAAATGGCGTCGTATGCCTCTCTATTGGATCAAGGCTACAAGGTTCGCATTACGGGGCAGGATGTTGGTGTCGGTACGTTTTCGCACAGACATGCGTGCGTGTACTGCCAGAAGACAGGCGAGCAAGTGATTCCACTGAAACTCGCATTTCCGGCTGACGTTTCTCCCTTCGCCATCTACGACTCGTTGCTGTCGGAAGAGGGCGTTCTTGCCTTCGAATACGGATACGCCACGACCACTCCGGATACATTGGTGATCTGGGAAGCCCAGTTCGGCGACTTCGCC
>CAXXFR010000023.1:0-4025 GCA_963667455.2 Pseudomonadales bacterium
AGTCGTGCTGTTTCTGGCACTTGGATTCTTAAGTTACTACGAGTCCGAGACTTCGGACATTGAACGCTATGCCCCGTTGATCTTGGGTCCCTGTCGAGCTGTCTCGCGACTCTCGACGAGGCGTTTTCAGATTGAGTAAGCGGGATACTGGTCTCGAGTCCAACAAGTCAATGGCCATGATGCTGCTGGAAGACCACCAGCTCGTGCTTCCCGAACTTCCCGAGGGTGATTCCTGGAAACCTACGGAGTACTACGCGCAAGTTCAAGATGTGATTTCGTCAAAACCACGATGGACCGTACAGAACGATCTCATGTCGCTGAGCTTCTTCTCCTTTGCCAAGTTCCTCATGTACCGCGACTTGGAGATCGAGAACTTTGAATCCGACAATGGAAGCCACGCAGGTGCGGAGCTCGTCGAGAACCTGCTAACTGGAAGCCAATCGAGTGCGCAGGAGTCGGTGGTCTCAATTACGGCACCCGAGCGTCTGCAGAAACTCGATGCCAAGTTCAGCAACCCGAAGGATCTGGGGCACATATTGGATGCCGACTCTTCCCAAGCTTCAGTCATAGCTGCGGCTACAGAAGGCAAGGATGTCGTTGTCCAAGGACCGCCAGGCACCGGCAAGTCACAAACCATCGCCAACATCATTGCAACTGCAGTGAGTCAAGGCAAGCGGGTTCTCTTCATTGCCGAGAAGCGAGCGGCATTGGATGTCGTTATGAAGCGCCTTGTGCAGTGTGGACTGGGACCACTGTGCCTCGAACTGCACTCGCACAAGGCGAATCGAGCTCAAGTCTATGCAAGCCTCAAGGAAACCTGGGACTTGGATCGACCGGTGGAGGTTGTGCAAGAGGCATACGACAGGTTGCAGCAGTTGCGAGACCAGTTGAATCGCTTGTCGGAACTTGTGCACACGCGCGACTCCACCACCGGCAACACTGCTTTTCGGTTGATGGGACGAATATCACAGCTGACTGGCCGCGGCACACCCATTCCTGACTTCGATGTGAATGCAATCGACTCATGGACGGTCGAGGAGTTCAATGAACGTCGAAACTTAGTTGGACGCTATGCCGACGCGACCACCAGACATGGCAGTGAGAACGAACATGTCTGGAGGGGAGTGAACAACCGGCTCTCTCCCATTGACAAGCAACGCCTGCAGGAATCCTTGGCGCAAGCGCAACAGCAATTCGCCGAACTGGACGCAGTTTTCGGTGCAAGTGCACGAGCCGTAAGCCTTGACTGGGCTTTGGACTGAGCAACATGTAGAGGGTCTCAAGCAACAGCTGAACGCTGTTCTCGAAATGCCGCCCCTAGTACCCAATCTACTTGGCAAAGAAGTGGTTGCAGAACACTGGCATTCTCTACTTGCGCTCTGTGATTTGCTGAAACGCGTTACAAAGTGCGGAAACAGAGCTTGAACCAACCGTCAGTCAACAAGCATTCGAGATGGATTGGGAGATTCATCTCAATACGATGACCAGAGAAGGGTCGAGCTTCTTTCGATTTCTCAATGGTCCATATCGAAGCGCAATTCGCGACCTGAAGTCCATATCAAAAGTAAAGCTCGATTCAAGCGTCCCAAAACGCACGGAGCTTGTTGAGAAACTGCATCACATCAGGGAGTTACGTCGTGACATCGCCGACCAGGAGAGTTTAGGTCGAGAGTGCTTCGAAATCGAATGGAAAGGATCGAGCACTGATTGTGTGAACCATCATGCCGCCTTGTCATGGGTAGATAGTCAAGTCCAGCAACTTGAGTCGGTAGACGTGGTTGCCCGGCAAGTCGCAGCTCTCGACGAATCTGTGGACCTGAAGGAACAAGAACGTCAGTTGTCCAATCGATTCGATGATTGGCAAGACACTTGGAGGACATTGGTCGATTTAACGGGGCTCGACCGCCAAACTGCGTTTGGTAGCGACAACTTGACGAATGTGGAAATCCGCGAAGTGGCTTCAAGACTGCAGAGTTGGTCCGAACGACCCGATCTGCTTGCCGGATATCACGAACTCCTAAGTTCTGGAGAACTCTTGAGCGGAAACGGTCTCGAGGAAGTTCGCAAACAGATCAATAATGGCGGACTTCGCTGTGACACTGCCGTGGACACTGTGACTCTCTTGCGGTCTGAGCGAGTCTTGAAGAACATCCTTTCAAAGCATCCCGAGCTCCAAGAACTGAACGAGGTCAACCGAACCGACCTAGTAGAAGAGTTCAAGTCGCACGACGAATCACTGCGGATTCTGGCTGCCCGTGAAGTGAGCTTGAAGCACTACCAGAACATCCCACGCGGGACCGCAGGAATGGTCGGAATAGTTCGAGGTGAGATTGCCAAGAAACGACGACACATGCCGGTTCGCAAACTTCTCGATACAGCTGGCGAAGTCGTAGCTGCATTGAAGCCTGTGTTCCTGATGAGTCCACTGTCCGTTGCCCAGTATTTGAAGCCCAACGGAATGAAGTTTGACTTGCTCCTGATCGATGAAGCCAGTCAGGTCAAACCCGCAGAAGCACTGGGGGCTGTCTTGCGGGCGAAGCAAATCGTCGTCGTGGGTGATCAAAAGCAAATGCCACCCACCTCTTTCTTTGATCGTCAAATTGGCGGTGACACCGACGATGAAATCGACGATGGAGAAGAAGAGAGCCAGACCTCAACAGAAGAGCAGTTAGCTCAACAATCGTCCGAAATGGAGAGCATTCTCGCTCTGTGCGACGCCAGGTTCGGCAACAGAGCGATGCTCAGTTGGCACTATCGCTCAGAACATCCATCCCTGATTGAGGTCTCGAACCACGAGTTCTACTCCGGCAAGCTTGCATACCCGCCATCCCCAGAATTCGGGACCACAACAAGCGGCATGGGCTTCTTCCATGTAGAAGATGGTGTCTACGACCGAGGAAAGCGCCGGCACAACGAAATTGAGGCGGCTGCAGTCTGCGATCAAGTGCTGCAGCATGTGCGCAACCATCCCGATTGGTCACTGGGAATCGTTGCGCTCTCCGTAGCACAAAAGAACCTGATCCAGACGCGAATGGAAGAACGCTGTCGGGAGTATCCGGAACTAGAAGCGTTCTGCGACGAAGGTCGAGAAGATGCGTTCTTCGTTAAGAACTTGGAGAACGTGCAAGGCGACGAGCGCGACGTGATATTCGTTTCCATCGGATACGGCAAAGACGAATCCGGCTATTTCGGTCAGGGCTTCGGACCCGTGTCGCAACAGGGCGGCGAACGCCGACTCAACGTGCTGTTCACCCGTTCACGCAAGCGATGCGTTGTATTCGCCTCCATTACGCACGACGACATTCGCACCGATACATCCAAGTACGACGGTCCACGAGTACTCAAGCGATTCATGAAGTATGCAGCCACGGGAGAACTGGACATCGCCATGGAGACGGGAGAGGACATGGATAGTCCTTTCGAAGCGGATGTGAAGTCAGTTCTTGAGGACTACAACCACATCGTTCACCCTCAGGTAGGTGCATCCGGATTCAAGATCGACTTGGCAGTAGTCGATCCTGACAACCCGCAACACTACATGCTGGCGATAGAGTGCGACGGAGCCCGCTACCACTCTTCAAGTTGGGCGAGGGAAAGAGATCGTCTACGACAGCAGGTGCTCGAAGGAAAGGGATGGAGATTCCATCGAATTTGGAGTACGGACTGGTTCTACAACCGAGCGACTGAGGTTCAGAAGTTGTTGAGAGCAGTCGAGGAAGCGCACGAGTATTACAAGTCGCAACAGTCGTCCCATTCTCAATCGGCAAACAGCGAATCGATCCCAAACTACGAGCAAACCGAAGTAAGTCCACCAAACGAAGCCAACAAGGAAACATCTTCCGAGGGTTCGTCCAGCAACTTCCTGCGCACGTCACCCGAAGACTTGGTCGAGCGAGTTGCCGACACAACAAGCAAGAGGCAGATGGGTCGGTCCCCTATGTTGAACCGGGAATTCAACCTGATGAGAAATCCTTACTTATAGAGATTCACGAGATTGAACCGGCATCGCTTGCCCCTTCCGTTGA
>CAXXFR010000024.1:0-15794 GCA_963667455.2 Pseudomonadales bacterium
AATGCGACGGGCACAGCCAATCTGATCTATGTCTCGAGCCCAGCGGAGGTGGAACATCCACTTGTTGCCCCACTCATCGCCAAATTCCTCCAAAAGCTCCGAGACAAACCTGGAGATTGGATCACTTGGATGAATGGATGGGTCAGGGTATTGATCCTCCATTTGTTCAATGATCGGAGTCGAGTCCTGGATGCCTCGTCCGTCTGGCGTTACGACAAGCGGAATGAGAGGAAGACGTGCAAGCTGCTGAAACAGATCTGACGCTTCGCCTCGAGTCTTCCACTCATGGGCGATGTTCTTGAATCGGAAGTACGAACGCACCTTGACGGAGTAGGGAGACTCTTCGGCCCCAATGACCGTGTAAGCGGGATCAGCCATAAATCTCGTGGCTCAGTAGAAGTGGGGTGTAGTCCAAGTTGAGCTTGCTCTGTGGATTGTTCCCAGAGAAGCTCGTCGTCAACTTACTTGCACAAGATAGTGCAGGTGCAATAGTGTTGATAGCTCGATGTAAATCGAGCGCGGTGACTATGCCCGAGTACCCTTCACTGGCGCATTGCCGAACATTCCGAGCTGAACATTGCCGGTCATTTCGTCGCCGTTGACCTCAACGTTGAATGACAGTTTCATCGGCATGGGTTGCTCGATTTGTGCGGTCCAGGTCAGAGTATTGCCGCTGACCGCGCCATCCGTAATTTCAAGTGTGCCTCGATCTCCGGACATTGCTCCGCTAAAGGAGTCGCCGTCCGACTTGACTGTTAGCTGACCTTTCTGTTCACCCATGGGTGTATTGACAACTGTGTTCCAAGTGCCATCTACATTGCTCATTTGATTCTCCGCTAGCTGTGAATTTCTCCGACACACCCGCCTGCTGGCTGGTCTAGTCGTTGTTTTTCCGCATTATAGGAGCAAGGAACACACTGCATTGCGGTGCCGCCGCTCCGAACAAAGACAGCAGTGCAAATCGTAAGTCCACCACCCCTAGCTTCAGGATAGAGAGGTGCGTTAGCAATTCGACACGAGCCGTACGTTGCGTTGCTCTGAGCTGTTATGAAGTTCGCCCGATGGCGATCACTTCCTTTCTCCTCCGGAAGTGTCTGATAAAGGCCTGCGCGATCGTTGCCGGCCTGCCAAAATGCCGATCCAGTCGGCGACGCATTACTGTGAAACGGGGCTATGCGTTCTTGCTCCCGTCCTCCTGCTACGTTCCTGCAGAATAGGCTTTGCTTGCGTCAAGCGCAGGGAATCTCGGAGAATTCCGCGAAGGTGAAACGTTCCACGCGATTCACATCTAAGGGAATTCACAACTGTGTGATGGCAGTTAGTTCGTTGGATGAGAGGTGGCCCCCGACAAGCCACGGAGATGAAGTAGAGTTCTACTTAGGTTCCCATGGGAAACCCGTCAACGGCCGTTCTGGAACTCGCTGGCCGATGGACTGAAGAGTGTCAGTCAGCACCTGTATTCTGAATTGAGACATACCTGATTATATGTACAGACACGTTTGTTTTGGAAAAGTTCCCTAAATCACGTTCATATGGCGAAAGTTCTGCAATTCGTCCTCGCGGCTTTCAGCACTGCACTAGCCCCCAAGGAACAACGTCTCGATAATCCTCCAGACGAACCAACCCACCACAGCAGGTATCAGCGCACTTCTCCAATCACTCCAAGTCAGAGGCACAACGTCGCGCCACGTCCAGCCACTTAGAGTGTCGTCCGAGTTAGTTTGAGAGTCATCGTCTGCTTGATTTCTATCGTCCACAATCGCTTCTTAGTGGTCTCTCTGATCACGTCTCGCCCGTAGCCCATCCACTGCAGAACGGGATGAACGAGATTGAGCCGTCAATGTAGCACAATTGACGCCCAGAGTAGGTAGTGCTGGTTCAAGAACACTTATGCGATTCAGGTTCGAGTTGTCTGTCTCATCGCATCGTCGACAGAGAATTCGACTACGACGAAGGAGTTGGGAACGATCAGGTCGCCTGTTCGCCTCGATTGGGTTGGCTCTAGCCCTTTGTGCAACAGTTTGTCTGCAAGGAGAGACTTCAGAGGGGTGGTCTCATTACGGCGCTTCACTGGCAGGCGACCGCTATGCCGTCCCGTCGGAGATCACACCGGCCAACGTTGATCGACTTGAACCAGCTTGGGTTCACCGAACCGGAGAAGGCACCGATGGAGAATTCTTCGATGGGAGTCCATCAAGGTTTCGGGCCACTCCGATTCTTATTCGTGGCAAGCTGATTGTCTCCACTGGATTCAACCGCGTCATTGCCTTGGATCCGGGCTCAGGCAGGGAGCTTTGGCAGTTTGACCCCAAGGTAGATTTTTCCGAGAAATACAGCGAGATGTTCACATCTCGCGGTGTCGCGGCGTGGCAGGAAGAAGCTGAAATGCGCGGACCTTGCCGAGCGAGGGTCTTTCTAGGCACCCTAGATGCCCGGCTCCTTGCCATCGATGCCGACACTGGCGATCTATGCCCGGACTTTGGTAATGAAGGCGAAGTCGACCTATCGGAGGGAATCCGTCGCTATCGCAAACGAGATTACTCAGTGACGTCGCCGCCTACGGTGGTTGGGGATCTAGTGATCGTGGGTTCTTCAATTGGCGATAACGGGGCGGCGCATCTCGAGTCTGGCATGGTGCGCGCCTTCGATGTGCGTAAAGGCTCTCTAGTCTGGGCATGGGATCCCATTCCTCGCTCACAAGATCATCCTGGTGCCAAGACTTGGACAAAGCCGCAGGGCAACCGAACGGGCGGAGCGAATGTATGGAGCGTGATGTCGGCCGACCCGGAGCGAGACATGGTCTTTCTGCCCACAACGTCGCCGTCGCCGGATTTCTACGGAGGTGAGCGATTGGGCGACAATGCCTTTGCAAACTCTGTAGTCGGTTTGCGAGCGTCGACCGGTGAGTTCGTTTGGGGTTACCAGACTGTCCGACACGATCTGTGGGACTACGACTTGGCTTCTCAGCCACTGCTCTTCGAACATCAGTCTTCTGACGGCACCAAACGCCCCGCCATCGCTCAGGCGACGAAGACAGGGTTCGTATTCGTACTGGACCGCAACACTGGACTACCTCTACACCCAACAGAAGAAAGGCAAGTGCCAGAGAGTTCTGTACCTGGAGAGGTTGCTGCAAACAAGCAACGATTTCCCAAGCTTCAGCTGCACGATACGGATGCCCGTCCACTTCGGATCTGGAAGTTCAATGAGGAACACATCGCCGCTTGCGAGAGACTTCTGGGAGGTGTGCGCTATGAAGGTATATTCACGCCGCCCAGCTTGGAGGGCACACTACTTTACCCCGGTAATCCAGGCGGCACGAATTGGGGTTCGATGGCATATCACCCAAAATCGCGCATCGGCTACCTAGTTGTCAGCCGCTGGCCAACCGTTGTCAAACTCATACCGCGCCGAGAGTTTCGCGCTGCTGAACGAAAGGGCACGCTCAATGGGGTGGAGGCACAACACACTGAACAGTTTGGTACGCCCTTCGGTATGGCAAGAACAGATTTGCTACACAACGATCTGCCATGTCTCGAAGGACCTTGGTCAACATTGGTGGCGGTCGACTTGGATGAGGGCGAAGTCCTGTGGGAACGTCCAACAGGCACAACACCTTGGGTTGACGTAGGGGAGGAAGCCTCAAAGTGGGGATACATCACCAAGGGAGGTCCGATGGTCACACAGGGCGGTGTCGTGTTTCTAGCGACGACCTACGACGGAACGCTTAGAGCCTATGACGGCAATCAGGGCAACGAAGTGTGGAGTTGGGAATTGCCGGCCGATGCGCATTCAACTCCCATGGGATACCGCCACGATGGCGCAGACTATGTCGTGATTACTGCGGGAGGAACGCTCACCGACGGCATGGGACGCGGCGATCATGTAACAGCTTTTCGGTTGGCATCTGAGTCACCCACAGAAGAGGGCAAAGAATGAGACTGTTTTCAGTAGTTCCCATACGCTACCGTAGCGTTGAAGATGGCTGGCCCGGTCTACGTGTCACTGGAGGTTCATGATCGGATTGAGCAATCCCATTCCGCCCTGCTCCAAAGTCTTGGCATCTTCATCGGAAAGAAACTTCTCAATCTGCCCGAGTTGATCATCCGTGAGAGTCTGCTCATCAAATCGGTTCAGAAAAGTGAGCATCGCCGCTGCTTTCGACTTGGCTTCCGAGTAAGGAAGTCCTTCGATTGAATCGAGCAAGCCATCCGGGTCACTCTGAGCCCATGTACCCATGGTCAGGAGAAAGTAGGTGCCTCGGTCGGATTCAGGCAATTCTTGCGATAGTTGCACTGCTTCCATTGGACTTCCATTCGCAACCATCGCGTTGCTCACCACTCCATAGGAAATCAGTCTGGTTCGTCCTTCCCTTACTCTTGGCAACAATTCCAACGCGATATTCAGGTTGTGACCAGCGAGACGGTTAATCACCCCGGCTTCCAATCCTGTTTGATGCGACTCGAGAGGTTGAGCCAAAGCGGTTTCGAATGCAAGGTGAGGACGTTCCAAGGCAAGGCTTGGCAAGGCGTAACTGAGCAATTCTTGTCGATATTCTTCTGTCTCGACATCGGACAGAATCCAATCAAGAGCTGCGTGTGGCTCCAAGTTTAGCCAGATCTGAGCAATTTTGTGGATTGCATTGCGCTTGCTGGAGTCGCCTCTCAGTTGTGCGACCAATGGCGCGGCCTGTTGAGGTGAGTCTTCAGCCATTGCGACTATTGCAAGTTGCAGTCCCAAGGCAATTATTTCTTTGGGCATTCCCTCGACGTATTCAAGAACTGCCTGAGGATCTCGGTCTGCCCACAACTGCATTGCTGTAGCCAATAACTGCAGACGCAATGCCGAAGGTTTAAGAGCGTTGATTGCATTGAGAGCAGACTCCGGATCGATTCCTGCCCAAATTCGAGTTACGTCTTCGGCGATCTTGTTGCCTTCACCGCCTTCCATGTAGACCACTAGCTCGAACGTGCCCAATGGATCGGCTCTAACCCCCATGTGGAGTAATGGACCTAGGATCGAGCTGCGAGCTCGATCATTGGTTAGTGATTTGCTAACAAGTTTAATGACCGACAATCCATCCCTCTCAAACCATTTTCGAGCAAGAGTGTGAAGCATTCCGAATTGGGATGGGTCGTGTTGAGCTTTGCCGATGATCGCGTGCCACGACACTCCTGGTGACTTGAGGTATTCGTCAATCTTCGTCAAGTTGATCACGCTTGTTGCAAGCTCTTCATCGCCGACTTCCTTTCCAATCTGAAGGCGAACATCCTCAGGCAGGTAAGTTGTCGACGAGAGAATGCCCCGTAATGCAAAGGACTATTGGTCGTAAAACAGCGTCTTGGCGTAGGCAACGGCTTCGTTCACGTCCCTGTGAGACCAATCAGCGAAAATTGTGGTTAGCAGACTCGGTTCGAGCCCCTCGACTTGGGAATGTGCCGTTACAGGATCGATGGAGGAAAGCCGTTGAACAATCGCAATCTGAACGACAATTCGCAGGTTCGATTCGAGCTGGAGCGATTCATATAGCAGTTCGCTCAGTTGGTTGGCATCCAATCCTGACAGATTTTGGTACAGGGTTAGATTGCGCTCGAAATGATTGTCGATTCGAGTCAACGCAGCGAGTCCATCTGAGAGCTCGTCAACATCTGTTGTTCCCTCGAGTTCGACTGCAGACTCTTGAGCTACATCGACAGGAACCGTGTTATCGCCGTCACTTCGAAACAATGAAAAGAACAACACTGCCGATAGTGCAACGCCCGCCACAAAGGCGACAGCGACTAGAACGACGACACTAAGTCCCTGATTCTTCAAGATATTCACCCAGACCTACTCACTCACGAGACCAAATGTGCTAGATCTGCTTTCCTTAATGCCAGGCACTTGTCGTCCCAATCGGCGTCGCGCTGACTCGGTACAGCGTCGCAGCGGCCCAGCGCAACACAAGCTGATAATAATTCCAAACTACCAGCTACAGAGCTTGCAGTTTCGATCAGGTCCAATAAGGCTGTTTGCGCTTGCTCTGCTGATTGTCGATAACCGTTGCCACCCTCGGCTATATCACTCTTCTGTCTTAGGAAAGGTGAGGAAGTAAGCCTCCCTCGGGCACTTCAGACAAGCTGTGACAACGGCTAAGGACTACTCAAAAATAAGCATCATTTGTTCCACTTGCTCAATGGCTTGTAGCATCTCCTCCGACATATAAGTCTTTAGCTTTTGCACTTGATCTTTGGTCAGCTTCTTGTGCTGTTTATCTCCACTCAATGCCATAAAGGCTGCTTGCGCCTTGAGATCGTCCGTCGGCAGCTGGTCAATTTCTTCAACTACACTGTTCGGATTGGAAATGCTCCAGCTGGCCACAACCGTTGCGCTGTAGATGGGTTGCGATGATTCGGGCAATTGACGACCCAATGCCAAGGCCTGATCGAAGTCTCCGCTGCGAGCGAGAGCCACTCCCACAGAAGTACTAGCGGCAACTTGTGTTGCTCCCAAACGTACCATCTGCAGTAGCTCTTTAGTTGCGTCCACATCGTTGTGGGCCAATCTTGCGATCACGGAGGCTTCCAATCCTACTTCGGAACCATGTATGGGATGTTGAAGCGCTGTGTCAAAAGCCAGCGTCGGATTCGTTTCAGCAAGATCCTGTAGCACCTCAACAAGAACCTCGCGACGGAGTTCTTCGAGATCCGGGCTAATTTGAACCCAATTGATCGCCTCGGCAACATCTTGCCGGAGCCAGCTACGAGCAATACTCTTCGCCACTACTAGCCTGTCCTCTACAGCTTGTATGGAGCTTAACTGGGATGCAGCGGACTTGGGTGCTCGATCAGCTATGGATTGCAATGCCAGTTGCTGACTGAATACATGCAGTTCTTCTGGTAGTTGATCAATTTCTCCAAGCAACGTGTTAGGACTTCGACTCGCCCATTTTCTTATCACGGTCTCACGTAGTTGTCCTAGCAGATCAATGTCCAGATCAGTCGTTGCCAGGTGATTCAGCACACTTTTGGGATCGGACGTTGCCCAATTGATCGTGACATCCCAGACAAGAGTTCGCTCCATATCCTGATGTTGTAGGCCGATAGCCGCGTCAAAGGCAAGTCGCGGATCGCTTTGAACGAGTTCCTCGAGCAGACGTCCAAGCACACCAAAACGAACGTCATCGTCGATTAACGATTCACTAATGTCTTGGAGTGCTAGGATGCCTTCGTCCCTGACGCGAGTAACGACGATGTGATGAAGCAAATCCATTTCCTCGTCATCGATGCTCCACTCCCCGCTGTCTGTGTACTGGTCAATGAATTCGTTCCACAATGCAGAAGCATCCTGAATGGCATCATTTTGTTGTGATCGCTCATCGCTTGACTCACCTGATTGTCCGACTTCTTCCGGTTGTTGGCCAGTTGCATTTTCTACCTCATTGCTTCTCTCGTCGCCGAAGCTTGAACCGGCAATCAACGCAATTCCGCAAATGAGGTGGGTTAGAAGCAGTCGGCTTCCTGAGAATTGTGATGGCATGATCATCCCACCTGCAACAGTAGTGGAGCTATCACCCTAGAAGGTAGCAGAAGGCCAGATATACCAGCAATCCAGTACCCCCCAAGATAACTATGATGCGCAAGATTCGGAGTGAAGTCGGGTCTCCCTTCCATGGGACACGTTTCTCAAAAAGCCATTGCATAATGTTCATGGTTTGCTACCTCCCGTCGCATAGTCTATCGTACACATCGCTGGCGTTTCCGTGAGCGGAAGCAAAGCTTGCAGCATATCCTAGAGCCACAAGTGCAAGAACGCCACCGACTCCTGTGGGACTAGCAGCCCCTGCAGCAACCGCAGCACCTGCCCAAAAGGCTGCCTTTCCCAAGAGCAGATTCTTCCAATCGCTAAGGTCAGCTGCACGATACGGATGCCCGTCCACTTCGGATCTGGAAGTTCAATGAGGAACACATCGCCGCTTGCGAAAGACTCCTCGAGGGTGTGCGCTACGAGGGTATATTCACGCCGCCCAGCTTGGAGGGCACACTACTTTACCCCGGTAATCCAGGCGGCACGAATTGGGGTTCTATGGCCTATGACCCAGAATCGCGCATCGGCTACCTTGTTGTCAGCCGCTGGCCAACCGTCGTCAAACTCATACCGCGCCGAGAATTTCGCACTGCTGAACGAAAAGGCACGCTCAATGGGGTGGAGGCACAACACACTGAACAGTTTGGTACGCCCTATGGCATGGCAAGAACAGATCTGCTACACAACTATCTGCCATGTCTCGAGGGACCTTGGTCAACGTTGGTGGCGGTCGACTTGGACGAGGGCGAAGTCTTGTGGGAACGTCCAACAGGCACAACACCTTGGGTTGACGTGGGAGAGGAAGCCTCAAAGTGGGGATACATCACCAAGGGAGGTCCGATGGTCACACAGGGCGGTGTCGTTTTTCTAGCGACGACCTACGATGGCACGCTTAAAGCCTATGACGGCAATCAGGGCAACGAAGTGTGGAGTTGGGAGCTGCCGGCTGATGCGCATTCAACTCCCATGGGATACCGCCACGATGGTGCAGACTATGTCGTGATTACTGCGGGAGGAACCCTCACTGACGGCACGGGGCGCGGCGATCATGTAATTGCTTTTCGGTTTGCATCTGAGTCACTCACAGAAGAGGGCAAAGAATCGGACTGATTTCAGTAGTTCCCACACGCTACCGTAGAGTTGAAGATGGCTGGCCCAGACTACTTGTCACTGGAGGTTCATGATCGGATTGAGCAATCCCATACCGCCCTGCTCCAATGTCTCGGCATCTTCATCGGAAAGAAACTTCTCAATTTGCCCGAGTTGATCATCCGTGAGGGTCTGAAGGGCCGGTTCTCGCACGTTCGAATCCAATACCGCACTCCGTAGCAGCTGGGACTGCTGGAGCGCTTTCACGGCACGTTGAAGAAGGAGGAGGTGCACTGGCGCGTGTACGACGGACCGAAGCACGCCCGGCAGTGTCTGGCGGAGTTCCGGCAACACTACAACCGCGTTCGTCCGCACTGGGCCCTCCGACCCGACGAGAACGAGGATCCGCTGACGCCGGCCGACGTCTACGAGAACGGTCTGGCCGTGGTGGTTCCCAAGTGGCAGGGATGGGCCAGAGAGGCTCTCCGGAAGCTGGAGCAAGCCGGCGAAACGAGCAAGGCCGCCTAGCCATGCATCACGAAATGTCGCTACACCGAAAAATTCCAGCTATTTTTGATAGCAAGACAATGCCCCGTAATGCAAACGGCTTTTGGTCGTATAGCAGCGTCTTGGCGTAGGCAACGGCTTCGTTAACGTCCCTGTGAGACCAGTCGGCGAAAACAGTGGTTAGCAAACTCGATTCAAGCCCATCGATTTGGGAAAGTGCTTCAATTGGATCGATGGAGGAAAGCCGTTGAACGATCGCAGATTGAACTACATTCCGCAGGTTCGATTCGAGCTGAAGCGATTCGTTAAGCAGTTCACTGAGTTGGTTGGCATCCAACCCTGACAGATTTTGGTAGAGGGTTAGATTGCGCTTGAAATGATTGTCGATGCGAGCCAACTCAACGAGTCCATCCGAGAGCACGTCAACATCGGCTGTTCGCTTGAGTTCGACTGCGGACTTTTGAGCCCCATCGATAGGAGCCGTGTCTCCTACGTCATTTCGCAACAGCGAAAAGAACAACACTGCCGATAGTGCGACGCCCGCCACAAAGGCGACAGCGACCAGAACGACGACTCCGAGTTTCTGGTTCTTCACAACATTCACTCAGAATTGCTCTCTCACGTACCGCAACATGCCTATTTTGCTTCTCCTATGACTCTTGTTGAAGTGCCAACGTCTGAACCTCCTCGTGGCCCTTTCTACGCCCGGCTTCTTCGTTATATATAGGTAAGCGGAGACCAGACTAGTCGTCAACATGTGTCGGCTCGGTATTGCCAATCTCATGGCTTGCCGAATCGGAGTAGAGACAACACTACACGGTGTCGTTGGGATCCAGTGCAATGGTGCGAGGTTCGAGTTGCGAATCTCGGTGCAGGAAATGCTGGTCTGTCGCTTCCTTCCGATGCGGGCCGCAGTCTTTCACCACCTATCTGCCCAAATCGACGCAGTAGCCGCATGCATGCGATTGAATTCTCGAGCACTGGTCGAGTGCGACATACCCCACTCTTGATCGATGGGAACCAAAGCAACTTCCTAGTTCAACTCGCACTGACTCAAGGGCAAATTTCGGCTCGACTACCTCTCGGATGTCGATGATTCACCTAGATCTACAGATATGATCTCGCCACTTGAAGTCCCAACGATAGCCCTCTGCCCATCGTCTGTTAAATCGAAGTCGAAGATGGGCATTTGTACACTAAAGTTGTGCACGGGTTCTCCGGTATGAGTTCGATACGAAACCAGTGAGCCATTGCTCTTGCTTTCGGCAGAAAAAATCAATTCGTTACTTGGAGAGAATTGCAGGTCCATAACCATGCCGTCGAATTTGTGCACGATTCGATTCTCGCCGGTGGGGTAGTGAACCAATTTCACGGTACCGTCTTTGAGTCCAACAGCTACGGTTTCCTGATCAGAATCGATGTCGACCGAAGCAACTCCTTTTCCCCCATTTTCTTCCCACTCGAACATCTTGTCGCCGGAAGGAATTCCCAAAACCAAAATTGTGCCGGTGTCGTTGTCTCCCTTTGCTTGTCCGTCATCCGTCTTCGAGTTTAGATTTACAAAGCCAAAGGCCAAAAATGCACCGTTATCAGAAAGCGAAAGTGAAGGAAACTCCGCGTCTCCGTAGCTCCACCTCTTGATGACTCTTCCCGACTCTACTTCGATGATCGCCAGGTTTACACCTGTCTGAAATAGCCACCAGTTGGACGCAATAGCCATGTACTTGCCGTCGGGAGAAAAACGTAGAACTTGACCTTCGGATAAACCACCCAGGGAAATCGCCCGCACTCGGTCGCATTTCCCGGTGTCATACAGGATTATTCTGTGTATGTTGCCCCATGCAAGTGATAGTCCCAATTGTTCTTCTCCAATTGCAACAAGTTCACCAGAAGGAGAAAACGTGGCTATGCCTCGATATTGCCAACCTCCACCTCCAACCGACCAATGGCACTTTCGCGAGTTAGAGGACAATTCGATAGTCTCTACTCCATCTCGAAAGTACCGAACCGCAGCTAGGTCCCCCTGAGGCGAAACATCAACTGATAGCACGATCCTCCGCCATTTGCTGTCGTCGAAGCATCCTGGGATCAAAAACAACACTATGCAAATAATGGCAGCCTTCGTGATGAGCGGGGTGGCCGTCAACACTGCCGACCCTCTGCTTTGAGGTCGGTTACTACCCGCTGAGAGCAATCGTAGAACACCTAGTGGCACGTGCGTACGCAATGCGAGATCAAATCCGAAATCCGTTCGTGGCCAATTATAGGCAACGAGCGGAATCAGGCAAAGAAGTGCAGATGAAGGCCGTACGCTATCAATCCAGCAACAAATACGAGTGATGCAATACGAAAGACAAGCCAAGGAAGAGTTTCTTCTTTCCACGGTGTATAGCGGACTCTGAAAAGCCTCTCAAAAAAACTATTCACTTTAGCCTTCCCCATGACGGATTCGGCATGAACACAACCCATCATACTCGAGACTGACGTTGTCAAGAACTCCGTAACATCCTGTTGCACCCACCCCACCGACAGTGACTGCTATGGGGTTGGCTGATACCGCTCCTGAGGCAGCTTCAGCCGTGAAAAGCCATGCTTTTTTAGGCCAGTTCGCTCTTCCAATCGCCGAGGTCTACGCACCCTTTGTACGATCTAATCTTCGCTTTAGCGTCGAAGCCGAAGATGCTGTTCGCGGGCGGTTCCCATAGTCCTTCGGCTAACTCATTGCTTCGCTCACGACAAAGGCAAGTAGCAAGAAGCAATGCATGCTGACAGCCGGGATCATGCGATCGAGGCGTTGATTGACGGTGTCGGGTACCTAGCTCTTGGTTCGCCCTTATCTTCATGCGTTTGGTTGAAGTAACGCTCCGTTCATCCACTTCGTCGCACCGTACCGATGCGTAGTCCACTCTCGCTTCAGCATGTCTCCATGCAGTTCCCGTATGCCTACGCCTGTATTGCAGGCTTTTGTAGTAGGCTAGCACCGCACCAGTTTGTAGCCCTAGGATCCACATGGGGCATTTCACCAATTCACACCGGAGGTACTTGGCATTTCTCATCGTAGGCAAGGACAAGAGGAGAGCTCACTCGTGAAGATCGCCAGATCTGGTCTGGGCTCAGTACTGATCGCGTTACTCGCGTGTATCGGCGGAAACGCACTTGGTCAAGAACTGAAGGTTGAACGCGTATCACCGGCAGGAACGGAAGTAGCGCAAGAACGGGGGATATTCATCGAATTCAATCAGCCTGTGGTAGCTCTCGGAATGTCTGGCCGTGTCGCACAGGATGTCCCGGTCTCGATCACACCTCAGATCGACTGCGAATGGACCTGGGTGAAGCGAGATGTTCTAGCGTGTCAACTAGCGCAATCGGCAACCTTGAAACGTTCCACGATGTACTCGGTAGTCGTGGAAACGGAACTGAAAACTCTGGACGGTGCGTCGCTCTCGGAACCATTTGCACACGAGTTTACGACGAGGTTGCCACGAGTAGAGCAGTTTCGAGTGGTGGGGTGGAGGAGTCCTGAACGACCGTTTGTTCTCGTGATGTTCGATCAACCCGTCCAACAGGAATCGCTGGTGGATCAGGTCGAAATTGTCTCAAGAAGATCCAATACACGAATTGCCGCGGATCTGGCACCGACCGATTGGAGCATTGAGCAAGTTTTTCGGGAGAACTACTTCGGGGGTGACTACGAGGGCAACAGTCTTAGCGAAATTCTTGCCAGTTTTGCAGAGGAATACGAGGTCGAGTCACCGGACACTGATGCTTCGCAATTGTGGATTCTGTATCCGGTCGAGCCATTGCCGGGTGGCGAGACGTTCGACGTACATCTTTCCGAGATGGTCCAGTCTGCGGTTGGAAGTGCTTCGCATGACCAACCTCAGACCTACAAGGATGTGTTTTCTACGTTTGGGGAGTTTCAGGTTTTGGCAGTGCACTGCCACGATTCCGATGGAGAACTGATTGAGTTCTCTCCGGCTGGAAGTCCATCAAGAGGAAGGAAGTGCTTGCCAGGCGCAAGTGCCAGCATCGTCTTTTCTAGCCCGGTGCGAGCAGAAGAGCTCCAGCCCCACCTCGATTCACACTCCTGGTTTGACGATGAGCTCTCCGACCCGTTCACGATCACTTGGCCTTCGTGGTACTACTTGGACCAGTATCTGCAATTTAGGGTTTGGCTGCGCACTTCGTTCGGAGCAATGTCCGAATACGAGCTGAAGCTTCCGTACCCCGGAGACCCAGAGCAGGAATCGAAACTTCCTCCACTTCGAGATGTCTTCGGTCGGGTTCTAGCGGCGGAATCATCCATTGAATTCTCGACTGACCACTATCCGGCAGAGAGTAGGTTGTCGACTGCCGTTTCGATATTGGAATCCAGTCGGGACATCGAACCAACCATTCTGGGTCGAAACATCGTCAGACTCTCGCTCGAGTATGACGTCGTCAGTCCGACTGGCGAACAAAAGGGACTGACGCAAAAGTTTCAGGTTCCCAATGAAGCTGATACCTTCGCGGCATTCGACTTAGACCTGCGAGAAAAACTGGGTGCGGAATCGGGAGTCGTTAGCGGAACTCTGCATTCAGAAGGCCGCTTTGAGAACGACATCGATAGCTCTTGGTTTTTTGCACAGGCTACGCCTTACCACGTGTTTGCCAAACAAGGGATCTTCGACACACATGTTTGGGTGCTGGATCTAGTGAGCGGGGAGCCAGTGGAGGGAGCGGAAGTTCACTTGTACACCACTCTCAGGCATGACTTTTCGATGCCCTCGAATGGGGTGTTCACCGCTACGACCAATGAAGGAGGTGTAGCCGAGCTGCCCGGCCACTCGGAGTTCAATCCATTGTTGAAGCTCAACGACCGCGGCTACCTGAGCTACTGCTACACCGAACCGTGTCATTCGGTTTCGGTACGTGTGGAAGGTCCGCATGGAATCGCGATTCTGCCGCTCACGCGTGATTTCTTCATCTATCCATCAAGTTCGGCTGATTCCGACTGGATCACTTGGGGTCGCAGAAATATCTATGGCTATTTGCAGATGTGGGGTACGACCGCACAAGGCATTTATCGTCGCGGAGACACCGTCGAATACAAGGGCTATGTCCGCGACAAGACCAATGAGTCTCTCAAAGAGGCACCGACTGGTCCCTACCAGTTGACTGTAACCGGTCCAACTCAGAATGTGATTCATGAAGTCTCCGACCTCTATTTGAATGACTTTGGTGCCTTCGACGGCACCATTTCTCTACCGACCAATGTGCCGATGGGCTGGTATCGGTTTGAACTGACCTTTGATTGGGAAGGGGATGGGTCAGATGAGAGCGAAACCCAAACCTGGGTTTCGAGTGACATGCGGTTCTTCGTCACTGATTTCACCCCCAATCCTTTGAAGGTACTCCAGGAATTCGACCTTCAGCAAGTCGAGCGTGACGACGAAGTAACCATTACGACACGAGCGGAGTTCCACGCTGGAGGTCCGTACGCCAATGCGGAGGTTCGAGTGAATGCCGACGTGATCGCGCAACGTCCTCGATTTGACGGGCCTGTCACACAGCACTTTCACTTCGACTATTCGGAACGATCCAATCGTGCCAACTTGCTGTACACGATGGACCAACTCGATGGTGCGGGAACCTTTGAAACCACACTTTCGACATCGGAGTCTGAGGTCTTCTTCGGACACTTGTCCGTAGAGAGTTCGGTAATGAGCGATCGAGGCAAGTACATCGCCGCTACATCGAGACTACCGTACTACGGCGTGGATCGGTTTGTCGGAATGCGCGTCGGCATTGACGGTTTTCTCAAGGAAGGGGAAGAGTCACCGATCGAAGTCCTTGTTGTGGATAAGGAAGGCAATGTTGTAACCGATCAGGAGGTCTCGTCGCAGCTGCAACGTTACGAAGTCGTTGTCGCACGAGTACGTGATGCGGGTGGTTCCTTTCAGTCCCAGTATCGAACCGAATGGGTGGACGAAGGCGAAGCGTGTGAAGTGACAACCGAGGAAGAGCCGGTGGCTTGCATGATCAAGCCTGAGTCTCCCGGACGGTATCGGGTGGTTTCGACGGTTGCAGATAGCAACGGCAATGACCACGTTTCCGATCTCAGAATCTGGGTTACGGGAAGAGAATTTGTCGCTTGGGATTCCAGAAATACGAGTGCACTGGACATGTGGTGCGACAACAAGGAGCCCCAAGTCGGCGATAGTGTGAAGTGCTTCGTCGAGAACACGCTGGTGGGTTCCACAGCGCTGGTCACCGTTGAACGCTATGGCGTGCTCGACTACTTCGTTCAAGAATTCGACACCAGCACTCCAGTTGTCGAATTCACTGTCAAACCCGAATATGCCCCGGGTTTCTACCTGTCCGTATTGACCGCCGCACCACGAGTCGCCGAAGAAGCCAATCAGGATCCGCCGAATAGCGAAGAGAGAGGAACTAGAAGAGGGAACGGAACAAGCTGTCGACTTGGGAAAACCAACCTTCCGTATGGGCTATACAAAGTTCCGAGCTTCGGACCCCAAGTGGGACATCAAAGTGGCTGTCTCGACGGATCGTGAAGTCTATCGTCCGGGAGAAGATGTCAACGTAACGCTGGAAAACACCAACCATTCGGATTTCAATCAACCAGTGGAGTA
>CAXXFR010000025.1:0-166728 GCA_963667455.2 Pseudomonadales bacterium
ACTCGATTTGCATATGGCGGTCCCTCTAGCATGTCACGAATACGCCCGATCTCCCGTGAGCGTTTTGCCGCACTAATAGTGCGAACGGTTGCGAGATCTTCCAACTGGTCGATCATCAGGTAGAGGTGATCTATTCCAGCGGCGGATAGTGCGGCAAGAGCGAAGTCGAGGTAGTGCAATCCGTTTCGTAGACGAGCCGTGGCCGATACCTCTCCCAATGCGGACCTGACACCGATTGCACCGTCGTTCGCAAATGCATTGAGGACATCTTTGCGAAGCGGTGGAGCAGTTCCTCGCATGTTCAACCAAGCGTCGTTGATATGTTTGACGATTTGCGTGGGTTCATCCGTATTCAGACCTTCTACGATTAGATCCCAGGACCGAGCTAGTACAGACTTGCTACTCGATTGGGGGTCAGTCGCGAGATCAATGACAGCGTTAAACAACACCGGATATAGGCCAGAAGCATTGAGATTGTTGAGACTGGAATAGGCAGCCACGATTGGAACCTGCCGATTGCTTCGGAGCCCAGCTTGGCCGAGCGTAGCGACTCCTAGGTCGCTGTTGATCTCCTTAGTGACTTCCCGCATCAATGTTGTCTTACCGAACCCAGTGTCGGAATGGGTGCCTTGCGACCAAAGGAATCCCACGTTGACACCACCTTGAATCGAGCCACGTATGAGTTTGCGGCGAAACTCCTGGGTCTCTGCAGCGAAGACCGAAGGACTGTAGGGGGAGCCTTCAAGATAGATGGCTTCCGCGGGGAACGGATTGTCGTCCAGATTCCAAGCCTCTTCCATGTGATCGAGGGCATCTACCGACACTTTAGTCTCCAATCGATTGCGGTTGAATGGTGATTTCGTAGCGACGGTTGCCACCACGCTGGTAAACCGGCTCGGAACTAGGTTGTCGGGTCGTACCAAGATGCAATTGAAATTGGAAGTTAGGTACTGTGATGGATCCGGCTACCAGTCGTTCGATAACAAGATCGACAAGAGTACGAGTCACTTGCCGATCAAATGCCGCTTGTGCTCGTACACGAAAGATGGGAAGGTAGGGTGCTTGTAGCTTGGAGTCCGATTGGCCCGCTTGATCGTTGTAGGCCGCAATGACTGCTTCAACCAGAGGTTGCTCGTGAGTCTTCAGCACCTTGCGTCTGAGAGCGGTGCCACCGTTCGTAGTCACATCGGCGGCCAGCCAAATGACGTTTTGTCCAGAGAAAGCTGGAACATACCGGGATTGATCGAGTAACTTTAGCTGGGATCCCCATGCCTTCATGATCTTGAGGTCGAGTGCACCGCAAGATAGTCCTCGGCCATTTATCGCAATTTGCACATAAGCATCGTTCAGAGCTTCTGCAAGCTGCTTGCTTGTCGGTCTTCGTTCGGGATTCCTTCCGAATCGACGACGGACGACGGAGACGATGGAGTCTTGGATTCGAAGCCTGGCTTGATTTGCGTTCGCTTGGAAGGGAATCTGTTCGCAGGCATAGTCCAGCCAATGGCCAGTACCAAGACCCGATCGCCGCGCTTGTTCCACTGCGCCCTCAGCGACCTCTGGACACCCGATGGGCCCACTGCGTAGCCGATCAATGAATTGACGAAAGTAAGGGTGGGTGTCATAGATGGCAGATACCAGCCGGTCATAGAAAGATGGCAGGTCGTTCTCGGCTTCGTCGGCAACTTGATGCCCCAGTTGCGTCAATTGGTGCAAACGGTGGCGGTGAGCATCGACATAACGTCTCGAGGAAGGGAGCTGTTGACGTTCCACAAATCCAAAGCGCATTGCTTCGTCAAGGACATCTCGTGTGGGAGACCAATAACGATCCCGATTCTCTACACGACTCGCGGTTTGTCGGCCTCGTCCTTGCAATGCCAACTGATCGACCGTGTTTGCATAGCACAGTCGTGCCTGTTCGAACGACGAGTCTGACCGTAGTCCGATGAGCTGATTGCGCATGTGCGGGACGAGCTGTTGAATTCGAGGTATCGTGTCGCGAATGTTTGGGGTAGAAACCGTCTCTAAATTATTCACTTACTCAGGTCTGTTGCGACAGTTCTGAGTCAGCATTATATGAAAAAGTCGCCAAAGAAGGTGATGTGCTGACGCTTCCTCAGCCTTGCGTCAAGCTGTTACCGATCAGTGGTGAGATAGCAGGTCAGTACTGGACCGTCCGCCTAATTTCGTTCACGAAGCGCGCTGAATCTACGAGTCATCGAGACATCCGATTTACGCAATCGCACCTGCGTTGCGAGCCCAGCGGTACTTGGCCCCCAAAACGGCGACCGGCTTTTCCGCCGTGTAGGGATACGCCAGAATTCGGTGGTCGTTGAGGTAGTCGCAAGCTTCTTCCACTTCAACATCGCCAACTAGTGAACACACCACCGGCTTGTCGATCCCGTCGTTTCTTGCGTTGTCCACGGCTTCGGTCAACAGCTCGGCGAAGACCATGGGCGGCGTGATAATCGTGTGCCAGTATCCAAGAATGAGCGAATGAATTCGGCTCTCCCTCAATGCTAGATCGATGGTCGCTGAATAGGTTGTAGGCGGCTCGCCCCCTGTGATATCTACCGGATTGCCGGCAGCACCAAAAGGCGGAATGAACTCGCGAAACGCCGCATCGAGATCGTCAGGCATCGGCATCAACGACAGACCGTGGTCTACGCAAGCGTCAGACAGCAATACTCCAGACCCACCTGCCCCGGTCAGAATGAGCACGTTTTCACCCTGAGGGGTTGGCAATACCGCCAATCCTCGAGCGTATTCCAACATGTCGTTCAAAGATTGGACTCGAATCACGCCGCTCTGACGCAACACTGCGTCGTACACGCGATCATTTCCAGCTAGAGCTCCAGTGTGAGAGCTTGCAGCTCGAGCACCGAGCTGAGTTCTACCCGCCTTCAACACAACCACGGGTTTAGTTTTCGCTACTCGCGAGGCGACTTCAGCAAACGCCCTGCCGTCCTTCAGATCTTCGACATGCATCGCAACGACCTGAGTATTGGGATCTTCCTCAAAGTAAGTGAGCAAGTCGTCTTCATCGATGTCGGCCTTGTTGCCCAGTCCAACAATCGCCGACACACCCATCTTCGCACTCCGGCTAAAGCCAATGATTGCCATCCCGACTCCGCCGCTTTGCGACGACAGAGCAACAGATCCACGTTCGGTGTACGGAGTGCAAAACGTTGCGCAGAGGTTGTGATGCGTGTAGTAGAACCCATAGATGTTGGGACCCATCAAACGAACGTTGTTGGCTCTTGCCGCCTCAATCACTTCATCCTGTAGTTCGTGTTCTCCGATCTCCGCGAATCCCGAAGGAATCAGAATGGCACCCGCGATGCCTTTCTCTCCGCACTCCGCGATAACCGAAGCGACAAAGCGGGCGGGAATGCAGAAGATTGCAATGTCCACATTGCCCGGAATGTCCAGCACTGAAGGGAAGCATTTCTTATCCAATATCGAATCTGCTCGAGGGTGTACCGGATGTAGTCCGCCTTCGTAACCGCCGTCGATCAGGTTCTTCATGACCGAGTTGCCGATCTTTCCCTCTTCAGCCGACGCTCCAATGACCGCAACCGCTTCCGGTCTCATGATCCGTCGCATCGCACTCAGGATCTCATCAGCTGGAGGTCGCGGTCGAGACGACACCTCCTCGGATTCCAAAATGACGCGTACATCGACTGCACAAACACCGTCAGGCGTTGCAATGACCGGATTGAGATCGAGTTCTCGGATTTCCGGAACATCGGAAACCAGATGGCTGACCGAAACAATGAGGTTGGCGAGGCTCGCACGGTCGACACCAGGGTTGCCTCGAACGCCGTCGAGCAGTTGACTCCCAGATATCTCGTCCAGCATTTCCTCAGCATCTTCGAGTGAGGCGGGAGCAAGTCGAAAGGTTACATCCTGCACCACTTCAACCATGATTCCCCCGAGCCCAAAAGCAACCAACTTTCCAAACACAGGGTCCGTTGTCGCGCCGACGATCACCTCGAGACCTTCCGCCACCTGGTCTTGGACTAAGACACCTTGCACATCGGCAGTCGCGTTGTGCTGTGTGACATCCCTCATGATCGCTGTGTACGCTGCACGAGCTGCTTCGCCGCCGCTCACATCGGCAACAACACCTCCAACATCGGACTTGTGAACGATGTCGTCGGAAACGACTTTGAGCACGACTGAACCTTCCTTCTCCGCAACGATCTCAGCCGCCTCGTCCGCCGAGCCGACAATCTGCTGACCCGGTGTTGCGATCGAATACGCAGCAGCTATCGCGCTTGCTTCCCGAGGTTCAAGCATGAATCTCCCTTCGGATCGAGCTCGCCGAACAATCTTGCGAGCGGATTCAGTTTCGTAAGTCATCGTCAATTCCTTCGTTCTAGCCACGCGTCGTGGCTTCAGGTTTTGTGTCAAGTACCATAAGTCTCCCAACGAGTTCTTTGTTGGTCTCGATGTGCGACCGGCTCGATAGGGTAATTCTGCACATTGCACAAGAACACGACCGATGTTGAGGGAGAGGAACTATGGCCGCTGTCACTGGCGCTGCTCTAATGGCTCAAAGCTTGAAGGAGCAGGGCGTCGATTACATGTTTGGAATCGTGGGATTCCCAGTTCAAGGTGTGGCTTCCGAAGCACAACGTGCCGGAATTCAATACATCGGAATGCGGAACGAGCAAGCCGCCAGCTACGCCGCTCACGCCGCCGGCTACCTGACGGGTAGACCGCAAGCATGCTTGACCGTTTCAGGACCCGGAGTAATCCATGCGTTCGCCGGCCTGGCGAATGCCCAACAGAATTGCTGGCCAATGATTCTCATCGGAGGTGCTTCTCCGATTTACCAGAACGGAATGGGAGCTTTTCAGGAAGAGCGGCAAGTCGAACTAGCAAAGCCCTACTGCAAATATGCACACGCAATCGAGCACGCCAATCGCATTCCGTTTTACGTTGCAGAAGCCGTCCGGCATTCGCTGTATGGCAGACCTGGTGCCGCCTATTTGGATTTCCCGGACGACATCATCCAAGCCGAGGTTGAAGAGTCGGAAATCGTCGCTGCTTCACGAGTTAGCGATCCACCGCGTTCGCTTGCCGACCCGCAAGCTGTTGAAGCGGCATTGGACGCCTTGGAGTCTGCAGAGCGGCCGCTGGTAGTTGTTGGCAAGGGCATGGCGTGGTCGCGAGCCGACGAAGAAGTTCGGTCCTTCATCGATCGCACCCAGCTTCCGTTCCTCGCATCTCCAATGGGCAAGGGAGTACTGCCCGATGACGATCCTCTTTCAGTGGGAGCGGCTCGAAGCACTGCTCTGCGGGAAGCCGATGTGGTGTTTCTGATGGGCGCACGATTGAATTGGATCATGCACTTTGGACTGCCGCCTCGATTCTCGGACAAGGTTCGAGTTGTACAACTCGACATCTCTCCAGAAGAAATCGGCCGAAACGTCCCTGCTGAAGTGGGTTTGGTCGGAGACGGCAAGGCGATTACTCAGCAATTGAACACAGCGTTGGACAATCGCCAGTGGTTCTATCCGAAGGAGACCGAATGGCGTTCCACGCTACAAGGAAAGGCCGAAGAAAACGCCCAGACCGTTAAACCCATGATCGACGACGAGTCGTCGCCCATGAACTACTACCGGGCTTTTCGCGATATCGAAGATTGGCTACCGGACGATGCGATCATCATTGGCGAGGGTGCCAACACGATGGATATCGGTCGAACGCAAATGTTGAATCGAAGACCCCGACACCGGCTCGACGCAGGCACGTACGGCACGATGGGGATAGGCTTGGGATTCGCTATCGCCGCGGCGGTGACCAATCCAGACAAGCCAATTGTTTCCGTACAAGGAGATTCGGCGTTTGGATTTTCGGGCATGGAAATCGAAACCATGGTTCGATACAACCTTCCGGTGAAGCTCATTGTCTTGAACAACGGTGGTATCGGCGGTGGTATCGGCCCGTTAGAGAAGGGACAACGTGTACCGCCAGGAATTCTCACCTACGGTGCGCGCTATGAAGAAATGCTCGAAGCACTGGGGGGCAAAGGGTTCTATGTCTCTGATCCAGCCGACCTGCGAGCTGCGTTGGACGAGGCGATGGAGTTTGATGGTCCCACGATGATCAATGTGCCGTTGAATCCGCGTGCTAGCCGCAAGCCGCAAAAATTTGGATGGCTGACAACTTGATCAGCTGTACCGACGAGGCAACGGGCTGGTAGGAGAGCGAATCCAAATCGACTGGTAGTCGTCGGTTCATGTGTCGATCCAATACGAGCTAGGCATGTCTGCTGCGGTTGCGTTTCAATTCTCCACAGGAGGTGTGAAACTCGGCTCGTCGTCTGATTTGATCCAAGCGTAGCCACAGAGGAACACCGAATACATGGCAGAGCGTAAAGCAATAGGCAGAATGGACCACATCGGGATCGCCGTGAGGAGCATCGACGAAGCCCGCAAATTCTACGAAGACCAACTTGGTGCGAAGTTCATCAGCAGTCACATTCACCACTCAAGTGAGTTCAAGCTGGGTATTTTCGACCTCGACGGATTTTGCATCGAGCTTCTCGAGCCAATCGATCCCAATGGCTTCTTAGCGAAATTCATCGAGAAGCGAGGTGAAGGAGTCCATCACATCACACTGCAGACTCCTGATCTCGATAAGCAGACCCAGCGTTTGGAAGAAAACGGTGTACGCGTCGTGGACAAGAATCTCGACCAGACCCAAGGAGGGGTCGATGCCTTCATTTCACCCAAGAGCTCCCACGGAGTCTTGATCCAGCTTGGTGAGAACATAGGTCCCCTGAATACGCCGCCGTATTGGGAGCGAGAAGACTCATCTGACTAATAATCCTAGATGTTGTAGTATCTGATTGTATTGGTACAACCGATACTGCAGAATCATTGTATTAATTCAATAAGTCTTATAGTAGTAATTCCAAAGACAGTTAGAGTAATTCTTAAGTACAATTAATTCGGGCGCAATACAATCTGTATAAAATATCTAAAAAATTCTCACATGTGATAAGGACTCCTCGGAAATCTACCATATATTGATGGAATAGGGTAGTGCGGTCGTTAACGAGAAATCACGAGAGAGTCTTTGATGGATCCACGCCGATACGCTGACTCAGGGAAACAGAACGGTTCTCTATGCACTTGACACTTTGATCTCGAGTGTCGAGAATTGGGACAGAGTCTGTCGCCGCACGACAATCCAGCACCAACTACTGTCTCCGCCAATGCTTGAATCGACGCGTAACTTCGACCAAGTTCCTGAAACGGTGTGGAGCTGTCGCTCTTGAAAAAGATCGCTATCGCATTGGCACTGCTACCGCTCACCGCATGCATCGGGGTGCTGATTGCCGTTCAGCTACTCCCAGACCGTTCGACATCGTCGACCAGCACCGATATTGGCGAACAGATTGCAGATGTGCCAGGGCCTCTCTCACCGGAGTCTGTCGCGACAACCAAGGCTGAGTCTACGGGTTCTTCCGGTAGTCCGCTATTTCTTGGCGACTATTGCCCTGAGACCCTCGGGGAAGCCATTTGGTCGGACGAGAAGTGCTTGGACGCTGTCGAACAGCACTTCATGGAAAAAGCCGCCTACACGATTGAGATGTTCGGCGTGATTCCCAAGGACGGCCCGTTCACGTTCCGAACAATGTTTGACAACCTTGAAAGGGATATCGAACTCGTCATGGAAGCCCTCTCTCGTCAAGAATGCCGTCTTCTCGAAGGTCCGATCCGCCTAGACTTGAGGGAGACTTGCAATGTCGACGCCTTTTTTCGGTTGGGGCTGTACTCTCAGTTCTGTGCTCGTGCTGAAGGCATCCTCGACAACCTAACTCCGCACGAAAGCCCTTTTCCCGACGACAACGCACGCGCTCTTTACGAAGACGCTGTGTCTCAATACAGGAACGAATTGAGGCAGTACTGGGAAGAAACTGGCGGGAGGTTCGACGAAGACGGTAGTCCGAAGGTCAAGTGGGACGATGAGCGTATAGAGAACTTCCGTGAATTCGAGCGCGAACTACGAGCCAAACATGGCATCGACAGTCTGTATGTTGTAGATGACGGACTCTCCAATTACCAGCGCAGCTTAGACGAATCTACCGACCGTTGGTTTTGGGACCATGAACGGGAGAGAGAAGACTGGACCGAGTGGGACGACTACATGGATATGTACTGGGCGGTGCGAAACCGAATGAGAGAACGTGCTCTCCAGTCTGTATGGTTGGATGCCAGAGGACTGTGTCCCTCGCACCTTACACAGGACTCGTTGCCCACGCCTGAAGCAAGTCCTCCCGATGAAGAGGTGTTACGCTGGTGGAATGACAACCGGAAAGACGGTTTTGCATACGAGCAACTGCTGGCTATAGCAGGTCGGTTGGGGAACGAGCGCGTTATATTGGATTCGCACTTTTATCATTCATTTCGAATCGCTTTCCAAGAGTCTAAGCGTGAGTTGTTTCCGTGGCTTGAGCAACTGGATTTGGCACTCTGGCATGTGAATATCGAGCGACCAAAGTCACTCATGCACCTAGCACCTGCGATGGTGGGGCTGAGAAAGGCTGGGTACGAGGTCGATCTTGACAAAATGGTCTCATATATGTGTCATCTCAAACCTCGGAATCGCGAGGTAGTCCAAGACTGTGCTACAGCAATCCGCGAAGCGGAAGAGTCCATGGACAACGCGTCCGTTGAGGAACTGCGCATCCTAGACGAAATCGAGGCTACTGCAATAAAGCTGGGCATCTATCAATACTGAGACGTCCGCAGTCGCTTGGTCGAAACGAGCACAATCGGCGTAGTTTCTTGAGCGACTAGAGTTGGATTCACTTTGAAGTACTGGGTCATAATGTCGTATTAGCCGACATCCACAGCAACGCTCGAACCGACGCGTAGCTTCTGTCTAGCTAGCTGCTGCAAATGTCTCCCATGAAGAAGATCGTTACTGTATCGGCACTACTGCTAGTCACCGCATGTATCGGGGTCTTGATCGTCATTCAGGTCTTGCGAGACCGATCCCCGTCGACCACAGATATCGACATCGATGAACTGACTACCGATATCAATGTGCCGGCTCCGCTCCCGTCGGAGCAATTGCCACTAGTCGAGGCAGACTCAACGGGCACTTCCAGTAGCCTGCTATTCCTTGGCAACCACTGCCCGGAGACACTCGGTGAAGCAGTTTGGTCTGACGAGAAGTGTCTGGCTGCCTTGGATCGACATTTCATGGACAAGGCCGCTTACAGAATTCTGTTCTTCGGAATGGTTCCCCACGACGGTTCGTTTACGCACAGAACGATGATCGAAAACCTTGAACGGGACATCGAGCTCGTTATGGAAGCCCTGTCTCGTCAAGAGTGCCGACTTCTCGAAGGTCCGATTCGAATGGATCTGAGAGACACGTGCAATGCCGACTCTTTCTTCCGTTTGACTCGATTCGCAGAGCTCTGTGACGACTCCAGAAACATCCAGGCGTACTTCAAACCACGCGAGAGTCCTTTCCAAGACGAGAACGAGAAGGCTCTCTATGAAGACGCTTTGGCTCAATACAGAAACGAACGGAGGCAGTACTGGGAAGAAATCGGTGTGACTGTTGGAGACGACGGTAGACAAGTAGCGGATTCGAATTGGGAGCTTGTAAGGAACTTCAGGAAGGTCGATCAAGAGCTCCGGGCCAAATACGGCATTGACCGTATACATCCTCGAGATGACGGACAGTCCAGATACCAACGCAGTTTGAAGGACTTGAACAACGAACTGGATTGGAAACCGCCAGACTTCTGGGGATATAGCGGGGAATGGAATGATCAGGCGGGTTGGTATTACTTGTGGCGAAACGGTCTGAGAGAAAACGTACTCAGAGAGGTTTGGATGGATGCTAGAGGACTGTGTCCACCCGACCTAACAAAGCACTCATTGCCCACTCTTGTGGGCAGACCTCCGGATGAAGATGTCTTACGTTGGTGGAACGAGAAAAGGGAGGAGTCTCGGAATTTTCAACCGATGCTGGAAATCGCGCAACGGTTGGGCGACGAGCGTCTCATAGTGGTCGGGAGTCATCACTTTCCCACTACCCCAGATACGCCCTTTAGTCGGCCGAACAGTTTCGCACAATCCAAAGTTGAAATGTTCCCTTGGATCTGGCAGATTGGGTTAGCGTCTATGAACCAGTATGTCAATCGGCCAGAGTCGTTAAAGGACGCCGCTCGAGGATTGGTCGGGTTGAGAAAAGCTGGCTACGAAGCGGATATCGACGGGACCGTTGAAATCTTGTGCGAGATTTCACCCGAACGCAGAGAGAAGCTGGAGAACTGTGCTTCGGCCATTCGAAAGGCAGAACTGTTGCTGGACAAGGACTCTACAGAGGAACTACGCGTACTGGACGAAATCGAGGAGGCGGCGATACGACTGGGTGTTTATCAGTACTGAGTTGAACAAGACCCCTGGCTTACTCGGGATTGACCCAAATTGGCGGAACGCTCACACCCATCCAAGACGGAATTTTCAGATCAGACTTCCGAAGCGCTAAGGAAGGCTGATGAATAGAGCGTGGATTCAGACCGAAGGTAACCTGATCAAATCCCGCGCAATCATGGCAGATCGAGCCTCGGTGCCTGCGGTTCGCTGACCGAAACGAGTTTGTCGCCCGTTCGTCCATCAACTGAGTTGTACGACCAAGACGGTATTGTGCAACTAGGAAAGACGTATAATTCAATGGTCTGTGCTTGACACTGGAGATGCAAGAGACGACTCAAACCGAAAGACCATGACCGGTCTTCTATCAGTTGCTACGATTACCCATCAATTGCGTGCACTACCAGCTTGTCCCCAGCCATTGCGAGTTGCATCATTCAGCACTCGGGACTGTGGGAACAGTACTACAACAAGAGGCATTCGATGGTTGGGGTTCAAGATTCCAAGTACACCTTGTCTGCGCATAGAGGTCGAGACAAAGGCCAATTGAATTAAGCCACCGCAGCAACTGCTGGACTGTCTCTAACGTGGTTCGTAAGAGAGAAATTGTACGCGCCTTAATCGATCCGGTAGTAAGCACCCATGGACTACAACTCAATAAACTCGGACACTAGAACGCGATTCGACAGGAGACTTCACTGTTTCAAGAACTTGACAAAGAGTATTGTGGACTAGCGGTGTCCAACTAATTTCACTCAACAGTGTGGGTTAACGAATGAATAACAACATGTGGTGGGTAATCCTTACCCCTCCGGCCATAGTTTTGGTCGCTATTTTTGCTGCTATTGTCGCTCTTGCTACTTGGAAAGGCAAAGTGGACAACCATATGATCACAGTAATGAAGTACATTGATGAGATGCGCGAGGACATAAAAACAATTTTTCGCCAGCTAGGGCCAACGCTAACTTGTGTAGAGAGTCCAATCAAGCTCACGGAGCATGGAAAGACCATATCGGAACAAGTGAAAGCAAAGGAGTGGGCCAAGTCGATTGCTCCCGTTCTACGCGAGAGAGCTGTCGAATTGTCGAAGGAGTTCGAGATCTACGAATTGTGCGAGACGTATGTGACTCACGAATTCGAGCCGGATGAAGAATTGGACGTTCGAATCAGGGAAGTCGCGTACGAACACGGAATTGATAAGACTGAGGTCCTTGTTGTGTTTCCAATTGAATTACGGGATGCATTGTTGGAGATCATTGAGCTCGACTAACGCCGAATGCGAGACTTCGCACGTCTCACTGGACAGTTTTTGCTTAGGGTTTTCTTTCCTACAGAACGCATCGCTCCTCCGTCGTTTCCAGCGTCGTGACGATCTGCAGTTCCTCCCGCAACAGGGAAGCTCTGCGTAGAGTGTTGTAGATCAGCAGAAAGGTATGCGTCGATCTTGCTGGCGGCTTGCGTTCTGGTCGCTTCGTCACATCAGCAAGATACCGGACTCCTCACAGCAAACACGGCCTTCACACGTTGCATGCTCCTCCAACACTGCGCGAGAGAGACCCGCTGACGAGGTGTCCGACGGTCTAGTCTCCGTCCGTGAAATCGCCTCGTTCATTTCGAGACACGAAACTCAAAGACATTCCTTTCGACTTCAATAGAATCTCCCACAAGACCAACTGTTCGACGCACCGCACCCATGCATCAAGACATTGCATCCTACGAAGCCAGTCCAAGTCTGGACCCCCTCATGGTGGACCTCGACCGCTACGATCTTCTCAAGCACGCCTTGGAGCTTGATGCCTACGGCCTAACCGTCATTCCGCCCGAGAAGATGGGAATCGATTCCGACTTTCCCAAACGCTTACGGGAAGCGATCCTCAGTACATGTGAAAGACGCAACGGAATCGAAATCGGTGACTATGAGAGTGCTGGACCCGAACAAGCACGAACAGCATTCAAGAATTCGTGGTACCTACTGCAGGAAGACGACATCTTTGCGGAGGCCGCCACCAATTCCCGAGTCCTGACGATCGCTCGATGGCTACTTGGCCAAAGTGCCATGCTTACCGGTCACACATGGATTATCAAGCCAGAGAAAGCCGGCGGTTTGGGGCTTCACAGCGATGCGCACGGAATTCCGCCGGGCGGCGGCCACATCGCCCATGTCGCCAATCTATCTTGGCTCTGCACCGACTATGCAGGTGCTGACGATGGACCAACCGTTTTCGTTCCGGGATCCCATCGTTATGGCCGTGCAACCTTGCCTCACGAATCATCTCTGGACAAGACACCGTTCAAGGTTGTGCCTTTGCACGGTGAAGCAGGTTCGCTTGCCGTTTGGCATGGATCCACCTGGCACGGTTCAACTCCTCGAACGAATCCGGGTCTTCGAGTGACCCTTGTGCAAGTATTCATGAGAATGCACATGCGTCCAATCCATCAATGGAATCGAGACGAAATCGATCCCGGACTGTTGGAGCGGTTCCCCGAACTCGAAAGAGTCCTCGGTCTCGAATCGCTCTACCCTTACCGCGAACACAACGACCATCCAGAACGGGTTGGACCGTTCATGAAGACAGGTACAGATCCATTCGCATAGAACGACGACAAGCCTCCTCCAATCCTACATCGAGAGACCAACGTGGACTTTGAAACTGTAGATTCCCGCTTCAACGAAGTGGTTGACGTCAATCAAGAACGCATTACTTTGGCTTCGGGATTTCAATTTACCGAGGGGCCGATTTGGCACCCCTACGAAAAGCATGTCACATTCAGCGACATTCCCGCCAACTCCATGCATCGATGGAGCAGAGCAGACGGAGTTTCCGTCTATCGATCCCCCAGCAATCACGCCAATGGCAATACCTACGACAAGCAAGGCCGAATCCTTACCTGCGAACACGGCACCAGTCGTGTTGTGCGAGAAGAAACTGATGGATCCATTTCGGTGGTTGCATCGCACTGGGATGGAAAGGAGCTCAACAGTCCCAACGACATCGTAGTGCGGTCGAATGGAGACATCTTCTTTACGGATCCAACGTTTGGACGCAGTGGCGGTGTGGGTATCGAACGCCCTTTGGAGCTTGACTTTCGCGGCGTCTACAAGATCGACGGATCAAGCGGATCGCTCTCGCTGCTGGCCTCGGACTTCACTCAACCCAATGGTTTGGCATTTACTACCGACGAACGACATCTCCTCGTCGCAGACACCCCGCAAATGCACGTTCGAAAGTTCGCGTGTGCAGACGACGGATCCTTGAGCGGTGGGGATGTGTTTGCAGAGTCGACCGGTGAAGGCACGGGAGCTCCAGATGGGTTGAAAGTGGCAACAACCGGCCATGTCTTTTGCGCTGGACCCGGTGGTGTCCATGTGTACGATCCAATCTCTGGATCGCTTCTCGGAGTGCTGAAGACTCCGGCTTTTTGCGCCAATTTCGCATGGGGGGATGACGACATGAAGACCTTCTTCATGACTTCGTCGAACCACTTCTACTCGGTACGACTCAAAGTGGCTGGCTCAGCGCTCTTCTGAGTGTCCTGGCACTCGGACTTCATCCACTCCTAATTCGATTGAGACTAAGGACGGAATCGATCGTGAACCAACCATTCCTTCGCTCTTTATTTCTTCTAGTCCTGCTGTTGCTGCTTGTGTGCAATTCCACGCAAGCTCAATTCAGCGAGCAATTGGAGGAAATCATTGTCACTGCCGAGAAACGCAGTGAACCATTGGACGAAGTCTCCCAGTCAATATCCGTTTTCGACGACGAAGACTTGGACACATTTGCGGTTGAGAATCTCGTCGATCTCAATGCACTTGCCCCTGGCGTGAACATCGCCAAGAACGAGGGAGTGCGAACGGTCGTCACGGTTCGCGGCATCGGCAATGAAGCCAATCAAAACGCAATTGCGAATCCTTCCGTCTCGTTTCATGTAGACGGCATCTACATCGCATCAGCGTTCTCGATGCAGAATGATCTGGTTGACATTGAGCGAATCGAAATTCTGCGTGGACCGCAGGGCACCCTGTTTGGACAAAACTCAACAGGTGGAGCGATCAACATCGTGACCAATCAGCCGATTCTTGACGACTTCAAAGGTATTTTCAAACTGAGCGCTGGGAACTTTGGTCTCATTCGGTCACAAGCTACCGTCAACATTCCTGTCGGCGAAAACGTTGCAATTCGAGCCACTACGTACACCAACCGCCACGACGGATTTTCGTCCAATCCTGTTCTAGGTCAGGAACTCGACGACGCTGACAGCGTTTCTCACCGCATCAGACTCTCGTGGCAAGTCTCTGCAGGCACGGAACTGCAAGTCAATGGTCACATTTCCGATGAGTTTCGCAACGGACCCGCTCAAAAAGGCATTCTTGATACAACGCCGGATCCGAGAGTGCTTGCTCAGGACTCCGCATCGAGTCTCACAACCGAATCGCTACTTGCCAGCGTGGTGCTAACGCATTCTCTGCCTGAATCTACGATCAAGTACTTGGGGAGCGCTCAGAGAGACTCCTTGGTCTCCTTTCGAGACAACGACAGAATCGACTCGACGGACCTATCTCAACGGTCAATCCTTCCCGCGTATGTTGCACCCGAAGACGATGCACAGACGACAACAACGCATGAACTGCAGTGGCTATCGGATTACGACCAAGCAAGTAATGTCACGTGGATCGCCGGCGTCTTCCTGCTGGACACGACCTTCGACTTGGTGTTTCGCGAGTTGATTGACTTCGGCAGGGATGGGCGATTCGATCCGTTCACCCGAGATGAAGTTCAGTCGTTCACATCAGGAGACTACGGCTTCATCTCTGACTCCTCGATCGAGAGAAAGTCTTCGTCCGTCTACTTCCAGACTGACTACATACTCAACGACCGGACAGCTTTGGTCGGTGGACTTCGCTACACAGACGACCAAGTGACTGCCAATGTGATGAATTTTTTCGGAAGAAGTGGGACGGATCGGTTCACCGTCTCAAGCAAACGGATCACTGGTCGGACAACCGTGGAATACCAAATCCAAGAAGACACCTTGCTGTACGGATCCTATCTTCGTGGATTCAAACCCGGTGGGAACAACCTGACTTACGGCCGCGAGGACACAATCGCACCCATCCTGGTACAACCGACCTTTCCCGATGAGGTCGTCGATGTCCTGGAATTTGGCATCAAGAGCGACCTGTTCAACAAACGAGCCTTCTTGAGCGTCTCTACGTTCTTCTACGCCTACGACAACATGCAATTCCAAGCAACGGATCCCGAGGTCTTTGAGGGCGGAGTTGCCAATGTTCCCAAGTCCTCGGTTCGGGGAATCGAATTCGAGGCGATTGCTGTCCCTCACAGCAATGTTCAGTTCGACGTGCGCTTCTCGTGGCTCGATACCGAGGTCACATCGAATTACCTTGCTTTGGACAACGTCGAGTCTGACACGATCACCAATGAATTGCTGGCTCAGGGATTTGGCCTATTCGGACCCGACATACAACAGGCCCGTGCACGCCACATCAAGAACGTCAGTGGGAACCAATTGGCAAAAGCTCCAGCCAATACTGCAACCGCCTCGGTCACTCACTTCAGCGATCTAGGACGGTGGGGTCAGCTACATTCCAGCCTTCAGTACATATTCCGCGGGTCGTACTACCACCGTCTGTTCAACAACAATAGAACCGATCTGGTCGGTAGCTATTCAGTTCTCAACGCTTCGCTTCACCTCAGCGTGTACGAATCGCCGTGGTCATTCCGTGCGATCGCATCCAACATTACCGACAAGGCCGGGATCAACTCAAAGTTCACCGATGTATTCGGCGTGGGAGCAACATCGGTTGAACTGATTCCACCCCGACAGTTTATCGTTGGCATCGAGTATCGAATTGACTAACCGGAGCGAGATCCAGTATACTCTGAGTTCAGGCAGGCATCTTCATACGGTATAAAGCTTAGCAACTAACTAACCTATATTGACGTTGTATGGACGGACCTCTAATCGACGATACGATTATACGCCGTCGAGAATGATTCAGAACTAGCCTGCAACATACATTCTAAACTGTAAGAATTTTCTCAACGAACTTAGAGACTCTTGAACACCTGCTCTTTAACCTTGCTTGCCAAGTTGACGGTGACACTTTTTCTGCCATAGTATTGTAGCATTTCAAAGTAAATTAGATCGAACGAAGTTGCCCAAGTCCACTCTACATCCTCAGCATATCGGCTAACTGCCATTGCACCAGTTTTTTTCATGAACCATTTGTATTCCATGCCTAATAATGGACCACATGACGAAAAGTGTACAACCGTCCCATCGCATGCTCCTCTCAATTCAGGGCGATTGCATACGAATTTTACCGAACTCCCGCAGCAGCTTCCTAAGGAAGTCGACGTCCCATCCGGCGAGGCTGAGCTTGCGGTTCACCCCCATTTCCGTGCCCTCCGATCGAACGATCTTGCGCAGGATCGCGAAGTTCGCGGCGGCGTTCTCCCTGCGACTGCGGGCCTGATCCTCGTCGAACACGACGTCGAGCACCCAGTGCACGTTGTTCCCGACCTCCCAGTGCGATCTCGCCAGCCGGTTCGCCTCGTCCGCCGTCAGCGCTTGGCTCGAGATGTATTGGACCGTCTTAACGGTGGCCTCCCTCCGACGACCACAGCGTCCGCTCCGTCACCGCGGCGACGCTCGTGCGTGCCTACGAGACCGAACCAGTGGGACGCGTGCCTGCGCAACTTCGGCTGTCAGGCGAGGCGACAAAAATATTGAAGACACTAACGACAGTAGAACTGACGACCCGAGACGAGCCCGACTCACTTCTGGTCACCGACGGGCATCCCAGCTATCTCTCGGCCCGTCGACACCTTGGACTGCACCACGAAATCCTGAATCAGCGAGCGGCCGAGCGCCGCTCCGGCAATCTGCACCTGAACTCCCTCACCAACCGACACTTGACAATGAAGAACACGATCGACGACTTTCATCGCAAAGTCTCCGCCCAGTATCTCGACAACTACGTGGCCTGCCTGTCATGTGCGGAATTTCGCCAGGACAAGAGCTGGTGATCACTTTGGTCTTCGAACCCAATGCAGAAAGCGCGGCTTGAGTCGCAATACGCTACTTTTCCAAACCGCTCCGACTGTCTCGTTCACACGATGCAATGTGCCCACATGAGACTCAAATTCATTCGGAGCCGTTTCCGGCGGATTTGCAACTTTGGTATCTTGAGAAGCATCGTTGCGACCCGGCTTCGAATCTCCTCTTGCAAAGCTCGTCAGTTACATTTCGCCAATACTCGATGCTCTCAATGCAGGACTGCATATTTTCATAAGCTACTTCTCGATCTTGGCCATTCTCAATTTCCCGATCATGGAATGCGATACAGTACCTGAGTGCCTCTGTATAATAGTTCCATGCACTTCCCAGACAGGCCCTCCAACTGTGTCGCTTCCGAGTCCACACATTGATCATATATCTCGCCACAAGTGTCGGTTTGCATTTGAACAGAGACACCGTATAACGCCAATAGAAATGCAATTGACAATGCAATTCTCTTCGTACCGTTCATTCAGTGTCTCCATTGTGTAGTTCCATCTCACCTCGACAAGACCGATAGTCTTTATTGATCGCAACTATGTGACCGACCAAATCTGTGGCAAAATTGGAACTGTATTTAATTACTGACACGTCAAAACTCTCATCTTCTGGTTTGTCAGTGAGATTCTCCAAGGACTTTATCCAATCCTCGAAGAACAAAATAAATTGCTTTCCTTTCCTCGAGACCGCGGAATTCAGACAGCTAGTCGCTTCAGCGACCTCATCCGGATATAGATCCTTTCCGCGTGAAAGAGCTTCGTTAAGCAGTGCAACCCACTCTTTCTCCTTCTGAATGTGGATGAAGCTGTCAATCAGGGATTCACTTACACGTCCCATAGCCATGTCCACGGTGTTCCGACGTCTCGGCGGAACATCCAAGTCAAATGTCTCTAGGCGCTGAAGTAGGTCGTTAACGTCTTTGGACTTCGATCCCAACGCTGGCAGTACGGCTTGAGCTGCGGTACGCTGTTTTTCCAAACCGCTCAGACCGTCCCACTCACTCGATGAGACTTGCACGTGCAAGTCGGGTAAGTTCGACTTCAGTACTTCTAGGCTCTCCGAGCTAAAGCGATTAATTTCGCCAGGAGCCTCAATGAGTTGATCAATATCAGATTCGACTTGAGCCACTGCGACCACTCCGCAACTCAGCGAGACGAAGATTGAAAGGATAACTCCAGCGAATTTTTGGGTGTACGACATGTCGAAGACCTCACTTAGACTGCGAAACCGCAATCATAACACAATGGAGCATCACCTTAGTCAAAGAACAGTGATTTCCAGCGAGAGAGATTTTCTCCGATGGGGAAGTTTCTTGGTGATTCAGGTGCGAATGGCACGGCGGAACGGAATGGACATCGGCGATTTTCGTGTCCGATGGAGTGCGATTCGGCGCGATTTCGCGCCTTCTCCGGTGTCGAGGCACACTGGCGCCCTCCATCTGAAATAGCCAGGAGCTGCTGGACGAGCACAGGATCGAGGTGTCCCTGCGCACAGTGGAGCGGGCGGGGGAGCCGCTTCGCAGGGAGATGAGGAAGTCGAGCCTGGCGACGGTCCGCTACGAGACGTCGCCGGGCGAGCAGGTGCATACCGACTTCGTGTCAGGCGACATCGGAAATGCACATCGAAAACACCCACTCTGATCGGCAGACACAACAAATCCGAACCTCCGGCGTTCCGCCAGCTTCCGAATCGTCAGTGTCGTCTGACACAAACCTCAGCAACGACGGATACTTGGAGACGAACATCGCCAGCGACGCCTACCGACACTCCGACTCCGTTGCCCGCTCGAAAAATCGAACCAGACGATCCAGCATGTGCCTCATGGTCAGCTTCAAACTACCTGCCATCGCGCCCTCCGAGGCACTTCGCACGACCGCAAGCATGCCAGGAAATCGAACGGTTTGCACCTCCGGAACGCCAAGAGTTCGCAATAACGAGTTTCCGCTCTGATGCCGGAACCTAGGAATCACGGCTACCATGACACTCACAGGAAATCACTGGTCAAAGAAGTTGAGCAAGTTGTTGGGGTAGTCTTGTCTTTCTCTGTGCGACACCCCGTTCAGTTCTTCGGAGTGTGGCTGACCGTAGGAGAAAACTAGAAGACTGTTTTGCATCTATTGCAGTTCAATTAACGAGCAAATTGCCCAGTGCGGTTCCATTCCAAGAAACTCTTTCTTCGCAACCAAGATTTCTAGTCTCAGCCACTTGTGGATGGCTCTTACCTATTGTTCAGTCGCTAAAATCGGGGGTCCAAACGAGTCTCACTTACAAATCCGCGAACTCACTGCATGGCGTCTTGCAATCAGTGACGTGCAACACCATGGCTCCGTTTTCGGTAGACCTGTAGGTCGAGGTTGGCTCCGATCGTTAGGACTCTGCGTCAACTAGGGGAACTTCGTGCCAGATTCGTACAGATTTTCCTTGACAATACAGTCGTTTGCGGGTACTTTACGCCCACTTTGCCCCCGGGCCATCCCCCTTCTGCATGCAAATCGTAGCCACCCGGGAAACAGCAACTGGCGAATTGCGCGCAGCTCTTGTTCCTTCCGATGTAGCAAATCTGGTCGGCGATGGCTTCGATGTCAGCATTGAGTCTGGTTTGGGTGCCAGCGCGGGATTCCTTGACCAGGAGTACTTGGACGCAGGCGCATCAGTACAACAAGATGCGGCCGAATTGCTGCAGATTGCCGACATCGCCTTGCACGTGCGACGCCCCTCGCAGGAATCCATAAGTTCACTGCGCAAGAATTCGACACAAATCAGTTTCTTGGATCCATTTCAGGAGCCGGAATTGGTTGTGGCCATGGCAGAACAGGGGGTCACCGCAGTTTCATTGGAAATGATTCCGCGGACTACTCGAGCGCAAAAGATGGACGCGCTCTCCTCGCAAAGCAGTCTAGCCGGCTACGCCGCGGTTACTATCGCCGCCTACCATCTTCCCCGGATCTTCCCTATGATGATGACTCCTGCGGGCACGCTACCTCCTGCACGGGCATTCATCATTGGCGCTGGAGTGGCGGGCTTGCAAGCCATTGCAACAGCGCACCGACTGGGTGCTAGAACTGAAGCGTTCGACACGCGACCTGTCGTAGCCGAAGAAGTGCGATCACTCGGTGCTCGATTCGTAGAGATCGATGTAGGAGAAACAGGTCAGACCGAACAAGGGTACGCCCGTGCACTCACTCCCGAACAAATCGAAAAGCAAAAGCAGGGAATGGCTGAAGTCATTGCTCGGTCAGATGTCGTTGTCTCCTCCGCTCAGGTGTTCGGACGTCCTGCACCTCGAATCGTGTCGCGTTCGATGATCGAAGCCATGCCGTACAAGGGCGTTGTAGTAGACATGGCCGTGGAAAACGGCGGAAACGTCGAAGGGTCCAAGGTGAACCAAATTGTCGATGTCAACGGTGTGAGCTTGATCGGTTTGGGAAGTCTTCCTTCCGCGGTGGCCGGCCATGCAAGTTTGATGTTCTCCTCCAACCTCTATCACTTTATTCGAGAGTTCACGTCCGAAGACACAGGCGAGTTTCATCTCGACGCCGAGAACGAAATCGCCAAAGCATGTGTGGTTACTCGAGGCGGCGAAGTGCTCATTGCTCCAACCAACAAGGATTAGCACACCATGGACGCGGTATTTCTAGGTTTGGTTCTCGTTCTCTCGATTTTTCTGGGGTTCGAGTTGATATCGAAAGTGCCTTCAACCTTGCACACTCCTTTGATGTCGGGTGCCAACGCGATCTCCGGCATTACTTTGGTAGGAGCACTGCTTGCTGCCAGTGCAGGTTCAGTATCGCCACAAATAGCCACTTGGCTCGGGTTCGCCGCGGTCGTTTTCGCCACCACCAATGTGGTTGGCGGCTACCTTGTGACCGATCGCATGCTCGGGATGTTCAAGAAACGAGAACCCGACGAATAAGTGCGAAGTACTTGACAACCCGACAACACACCAACATTTACTTGGATCGATAGCCTTGCTGGACTATGTCTACATCAATGCCGCCTACATTCTTGCAGCGGCGTTCTTTATCCTCGGACTAAAGCTACTCGGAAACCCCGAGACGGCTCGGAAAGGCAATCTGCTCTCCGCCGTTGGAATGCTGATTGCCGTCGTCGCGACGCTCCTATCCAAAGGCATAGTGGACTGGAATTGGATTCTGATCGGTCTGGCCATCGGGCTTGTCATTGGAATTGCCGCTTCTCGGCTCATCGCCATGACTGCGATGCCGGAGATGGTCGCGATCTTCAACGGGCTAGGCGGTGGAGCCAGTCTACTCGTAGGCTGGGTCGCTCTGTTCGGCTCCATCGACTTGTTCGTCGCTATCACTGCAACCATCTCCATTCTGATTGGCGGAGTCACGTTCTCAGGAAGCGCGGTCGCGTGGGGGAAACTTTCGGAAACGATCTCCGGTCGGCCTTTGGCCTATGTTGGCCAGCGAGTCGTCAATACGCTGCTGCTCTTGGGATTGCTCGTTTGTGCCGTGATGTTCGTAATGGAACCCGCGAGCGATTCGCCGTTTCTGTACGCGGTAATCGGGCTGGCGCTACTGCTGGGAATCATGGCAGTGATTCCGATCGGCGGCGCCGACATGCCCGTAGTGATCTCGCTGCTCAACAGCTACTCCGGCCTCGCTGCATGCGCAGCCGGATTTGCCATCAACAATGTGATTCTGATCGTGTCCGGATCCCTAGTCGGAGCGGCTGGACTGATCCTCACCAACATCATGTGCAAGGCGATGAATCGCTCTTTGCCCAACGTTCTGTTCAGTGGATTTGGCGCGATCCGAAATGCATCCAAGATCGAAGGCGAGGTCAACCCCATATCTCCCGCGGATGCAACATTGATTCTGGAGGCGGCCTCGTCAGTCACGTTTGTTCCCGGTTACGGCATGGCGGTCGCGCAAGCTCAACACGTAATTTGCGAACTCGGTGAATTGCTGGAGGAAAACGGAACCGAAGTCACTTATGCCATCCATCCGGTTGCGGGGCGCATGCCTGGACACATGAATGTGCTGCTTGCCGAAGCGAACATCTCCTACGACCAGCTACTCGAGATGGACGACATCAATCCTCGGATGGACTCCATCGACGTCGCCGTCGTGATCGGTGCGAACGATGTAGTCAACCCCGCCGCCAAACGAGACGAGAACAGCCCCATCTATGGAATGCCAATCATCAACGTCGACGAGGCAAGAACCGTATTTGTACTCAAGCGATCCATGGCATCCGGATTCGCGGGAATCGAGAATCCACTATTCTTCGGTTCCAATACTCGAATGCTGTTTGGAGATGCTAAATCTTCCATCTCCCAAATGATTTCCGAGTTCAAGCCTTGAACAGGTCGGTCGCTCCGACGGCGACCTAACGACTGCCGGATTGCACGATGTCCAAACCACGATTGCTTGAAGCCAATCCCCTGCACTGGTTCTACGGATCGGCATCGATTGCGTTTGGCATCAAGAACTACGCCTTCAGCTATCTGCTACTCGTCTTCTCCACCCATGTGCTTGGGATACCCGCGTCCAGCGCTGCACTCGCTATAGGGATCGCGTTGATTTGGGACGCAGTTTCGGACTTGCTCTTGGGTCACTGGTCGGACAAGACCCGATCTCGTCTCGGACGCAGACACCCGTTCATGTACGCGTCGCTACTCATCTTTCCAATCTCGTTTTGGCTGATCTTCAATCCAGTCATCGAAATCAACGAGTCAAACGGCTTCTGGTATCTGCTCGTGCTGTCAATCCTGATTCGGACAGGAACGACTCTCATTGAAGTTCCATCGGTCGCCCAGCTACCCGAACTTGAGGCTGATTACGATCGACGCAACCGTTGGCTGGCTCTCCGCCAAACTCTCGGCTGGTACGGAGGCAATGGGATCCATTGCATCAACTTCCTGTTTTGGGTAGGGGTCTACGGTCTGGCGGCCCATACCGGCTACAAGATCTTCTCGACCGTTGGAGCCATCGCCATCGGAATCACGATCGTCGTTTCATCGCTAGGCACCCAGAAGTTTGCGAAGTCGCTTCCGTTGCCCAAAGAGACTTTTCACATTTCGGAGATCTTTCGCGAGTTTGGACAGATGTTCCAGTCGCTCCGCAATCGCAACTTTGCAACGCTCTTCGGCTATGGACTCATCAGTGGAGTCGCCGCCGGGCTTAGCACCACGCTGTACATCTACAACACTCGCTACTTCTTCGGCTTCAGCGAGAAGCAGATCGGCATCACTGCCATTGCGGTACTGGCTGCGCCACTGATCGCCTATGTAGTCGGTCCGGCACTGGGCAGAGCTGTCGAGAAGAAGCGGGCGGCAATCTTTACGATCCTCACCTACGTCGTTCTCTACCCGATTCCCTACGTACTCCTATTGAATGGTTGGTGGCCGGGATTGGGAGATGGTGCGTCGCTAGCGATTTACACACTCTTCATTGTGGTCGAAGTGACGTGCATCATCGTCGGATCAGTGATGCTCGATTCCATGATGGCCGATGTTGTCGAACACAGTGAGATCCGCACCGAACGCAGGTCTGAAGGTCTGTTCTTCGCAACCCGCGCGTTCGGCGCAAAGGCTGTATCTGCCGGTGGAATTCTTTCAGCCGGCATCATTCTCACGTTTGTCGGAATGGACTCGGTACAGTCGGTCGCCGATATGACCAACGAACATCGCATGAATCTTGCCAGTCTGTTCCTGCCGATCTGGTGCGCCCTCAATCTTGCAGCGATTCTTCTCGTCTCCCTGTACAAGATCGGTCGTCGTGATCACGCAACGCACCTGGAGCAGCTGGAGGATCGACGCAGACAAATGGTCGGTCAAGAAGACTAGATCAGCAATTCGTTCCCTTCGATGAATTTGCTAAGTCCGTCTAGTTTGACTGCAAACTCACGAATTCGCGATAGGAACCGTCGGGACGGTCCATTAGTTCCTGATGGGTTCCAGATTCACGTACCTGTCCCTCTTCCAGGAAGAAAATTCGATCCGCATTGCGAATCGTGCTCAAACGATGAGCGATGACGATGACCAAGCGGTCCCTCGAAGCAACCTTGAGGGATTCGACTAGCAAGTCTTCCGTAACCGGATCCAACGCAGAGGTCGGTTCATCCAATATCAGTACTTTGGCTTCTCTCAACATTCCCCGAGCGATCGAGAGCCGTTGCTGCTGACCCACTGACAGCGTGTCTCCTCCCCGACCGAGTCTCGTCTCGATTCCCGCTTGCAGATCATCGATGAACTCCATGCAACCCGCTGTCTCCAATGCGCTCATCATTTGGTCGTCACTTGCATTGGGGTTGGCGATGAGCAAGTTGTCTCGAATCGTCGTCGGAAGGAAGACATGCTCTTGGAACACATACGACACATGCTCTCGGACTCTCGCGACATTAACTTCACTTGCATTGGTCCCGTCGAGCAAGACTTCGCCTGAAGTCGGGGAGAGCAACCCGGGAATCAGATAGGCAAGCGTGGTCTTGCCCGATCCCGTAGGCCCAACAATCGCAACGAACTGACCAATTGAGAATTCAAGATCGATTGCTTCAAGAGCTTTGGTGCCATTGGGATAGGTGTAGTGCACATTCTTCAGCTCGATTCGGTTCTGGATCTCGTGTTGTGGCAGTCCAACCATGCGTTCCTCCTCGGATTCATAGTCCAGGAAGAAGAACACTCGACGGACCGCTGCAATGACCTCCTGCAGTTTGATCCAGTAGGAGCCGAAAAACGCCGCCGGAATCACGATGCCGTAATAGACTCCAATGAGAACGAAGAAGTCGCCTGCCGTCATTTGCTGGTCTATGACCGCATTCGAGAACAGCACGGTTACATAAATCGCGGCGATTCCCAGCACGCCTTGAGCAACCAAACCCACAGCACCAACGACCGCTATGGTGAATCGCTCCCGCAAGAACGACTCGGAGCTGCGGTCAGCAAAACGCTCGCTTTCACTCTTTCCAGCCCCAAGGCTCTGGACCGCCGCAATGCTGTTCACGGACTCCTCCATTGCGTTTGTCGCTGCAGCTCCCGCGGCCCGCTTGTTTTGATTGGTTCTTCGCAAAGCTCCTGCAGCAGGGAACGTGATGAGAAATGCGATGGGAAAGGTAATCCAAGCGATCCAGATCAATTGTGGGGCTACCTGGCCGTAGGAGTACTGCAGGATGTACAAGTTGACTCCTGCTCCAAGCAACATCAATAGTGGAACTGTGGTCAGTCGATAGATCAGGTCCGGTGCCATCGGTACGTCGTAAAGAACTCGATAAATGCTGTCTCCTGTTCGTTGATCGTCGAGCACGTTCATGGGGAGCCGCGCCAATCGGTCAAATAGCCGAAGTCGCAAGTTGTTGCCGAGGTTTTGCGTCAGTCGAACATTGACCATGAACTCAACCAGTCCCAACAAGCCACTGCCCGCGCTACCACCTTGACTGATGCTGTTCTCTGCCTGGGTAGCCGCATCTTCTCCTTCCAGCAGCTGACTGGACATTCCCTTGATACGCGCACCTGTCAGAAACAGCATCGCCACGAAAATGATCGAAATCGTCAACATGATTTCGATGGGACTCTTGTCCGCCAACAACGTCAGGATCGGATCCATGAACGGCGGAAACTCAACCTTCCAACTACCTAAAGGCAATTGCAACACTGCGTTGTCGACAACGATCTTGGCGATCTGAGGTAGAAGCAACCCTGGGATCATCATGAAAATCGCCAGCGCTACTTTGCTCGCAAACAGTACCTTCACAGGTGCGAGTTGCTTGAAGGACCGAGCAATGATGGCCAGCACTTCTAGTGTGGAGATGTTCGACTGCGTGTCCACTCGGTCGTCGTACGGCCGGGCGCCCACGAGGTTGCGAACAAGTGCTCCGAGATTTCTCTTGCTCTTGCGCTCTCGGGTGTTTTCTGCCGTCTGGCTCACGACTACGGCTCTCCCATGAACAATCTCATAAGCCGGCCTCCCGAGAAGCCGAAGACTCGGTTTCAACGAGTCGACGGTAACGGCCTTCTTCGATTTCCATTAGTTGGTCGTGCGAACCGACTTCGACGAAGTGACCATCGGCCAGCACAGCAATCTGCGAAGCAAGTCTGATCGTCGACAAACGATGCGTGATTAAGAAAACGACACGATCGCGGCTCCATTCCCGCAAGTTGTCGAGCACTCGCTGTTCGGTCCTCGAATCCAACGAAGCCGTGGGTTCGTCAAGAATCAAGATGGGAGTTTGCCGGTAAACGGCTCGAGCTATGGAGATTCTCTGCCTCTGACCAGCGGAGAGCTTGCTTCCGCGTTCTCCCAGTTCGGTGTCGTAGCCGTCCGGCAGGGCTTCGATGAAGTCGTGGGCATCGGCGATCTTCGCCGCGGCGACAACCGCGTCTCTATCAACTTTGGAATAGCCAAACGCGATGTTCCCTTCCACCGTGTTTGCAAACAGAACATTCTTCTGCAAGGCGATTGAGACATTGCTTCGAATGTCCTCAATTCGCATCGAACGGAGATCCACTCCGTTCAGCGAGACAACACCCGCATCCGGGTCGAACAAGCGAAGAAGCAACGACATCAGAGTTGACTTGCCGCTGCCGGTTGGACCCACGATCGCCGTGATGGTCCCCTTCGAAGCTATGAGATCGAGACCATCGAGAACGGGTTGATCGCTGTCGTATCCAAACCGTACACCTTTCCATTCGACAACTTCGATAGGTTCTGGCACATCGACAGGTTGGGGCGGATTCTCAATATCGTTGTCCGCATCAAGCAACTCGAATGAACGTTCCAGTGCTATGAACAAGTCTTGCATCAGCATCCAAGTACGAATCAATCCGGTAGCGTGCCCTCCCACCGCGCCGACACGGTTCTGAGCTATTTGAAATCCGCCGTAGTTCCACACGACGAATCCCAGAAACGAAGCAAACATCGCACCCAAGAACGTTTCCCGTTCTTCGATAACCCACTTCACCATTAGCAGTTCCGATCCAATGAGCAACAAGCCGCAGATCAACGCCGCACCGAGCGCTACCAGCATGATGTCGAGACGCAGAAAGTACGCGGCATTCAAGGCACGGTTCGAGTCCTGGTGGAACTGATTGAGCACAGTTGCTTCTGCGCCATTTGCCTTGACTAGCTTGAGAGCACTGAAGCTCTCTTGTGCGCGAGAAACCAAGTCGCTGTTCGCATCCGATTGGCAAACACGCTCAATCGGATGCGCTTGGTTGTGAGAACGGACAAAACACCCAACGGTATAGCCGTCACAAGTACGAACAGAGTAAACAGTGGGTCGAATGCGGCCACCACAGCCAACGAGACCGTCAAAGCTCCGGCTGTGTGGAGCGGCTCGAAGACTCCGGCCTGAAGCAGATTCACGATCATCGCGCTATCTTGATAAACACGAAAGATGGCATCGCCCACTCGTGCGCGATTGTGGTACTTGAGCGACAGCGTCTCCGCTCGTTCGATCATCGCGACTCGCAGATTCTGGTTGATGCTCTGCCAAATCCACGTGGAGTAGTACCAGAGAGCCAAGCCGAAGATAGCGCCGAGTATTCCTCCAGCAGCTCCCCAGTACATCAATCGATTTCGGACAACCTTGCGTTGTTCCGGAGTCAACATCGAGTCTGGGTCGAACTCTGTCTTCGTCTTGCCCCAGTCCTCCTTGGCACTCGATTTCGACTTGCCTTTGAGCTCAAGTTGTCCGGTCTTCCCAAGCAAGAGCGGATCAGTGGTCACGTACTCTTCGCCTAAGTTTAGAACCCAAGCCTGAACAGGTTGAAGCTTTTCTCCGACGAGCACTTTGTTGTTGAATAAATCCACGCCGAACAGGAAACCGCCCACGAAGGCGGCCAGCAAAGCCCAGAAAGTCAGTGGAATCAGAATGAGAAGGTGGAGCAACATTGGCCGCTTGAATGGCCAAGTCTTCCAAGCAAGTCGGACCACCCTTTTCCACGACCAACCCGTCGTGTCGGACTCGTCCGTTCGATTCAGATACGCTTTGAGGAAGTCGAGCTCTGGATCGCTCACGGTTGGTGGAATTCCGTCAGCAATCTAGTGAATCTCGAATAGGCACGCGTTCTGCTCCTACTTCATGAACTGGATTTTAGCAACGAGATATGGCTGCTTCGGCGGTGTGCTTTGACTTCCATCCAATCATGTGCAGACTGATTCAATCGACGAAAATCCATGGGCCAAGAGTGCCTTTGAGCGCAATGCAAAATACGAGCCATTGGGAACACAAATGACCAAAGCCGACACCTTGAGTTGGCTTTCCAACGTAGCGTCGACTAGACAGGACAAAGACTGATGTTCAACTTGCTCGAGTTTCTTGCACAGCTGTTTGTGTTCACAATCGGGCTGGCTGCGTTGGTAATCCTGATTGCATACATCCTCGATGCCACCCAGCGTCGACATGCAATCCGTCGAAACTTCCCCGTCATAGGGCGCTTTCGAGAGTTCTTCGAACATCTAGGAGTCTTTTTCCGAGCGTACTTCTTTGCGTTGGACCGCGAGGAAATGCCATTTAACCGTGCTGAAAGGACCTGGGTCGACCGCGCTGCCCGCAATGTCAGCAATGTGATTCCGTTCGGGTCCAGTCGAGACATTCGTCCACCGGGAACCGTCATTTTTGCGAACACCGCGTATCCCACGCTTACCGAAGATGTAGTCGAGACACTGCCTCTCACCATCGGTCCCTATGTCGACCATCCGTACATCGTCAAGTCGTTCTTCCACATTTCGGGCATGAGCTACGGGGCCATTTCGCGACCAGCAGTACTTGCTCTCTCGAACGGAGCAAGAATGGCGAATGTGTGGATGAATACTGGTGAAGGCGGGCTGACGGATCATCATCTGGCTGGCGGCGCGGATCTGGTGTTTCAGATCGGTTCGGCGAAGTACGGCGTTCGCAACATCAGCGGGGGATTGTCCGAGCAGAAACTGGCAAAAGTGGCTGCGCACGATGCCGTCAAGATGTTTGAGATCAAGATCTCTCAAGGGGCAAAGCCGGGCAAAGGAGGAATTTTGCCCGGAACCAAGGTCACTGAGGAAATTGCCGCCATACGAGGCATCGACGTGGGGCAGAGTTCAGTCAGCCCCAATCGACACCCTGAAATCGAGGACACGGCCCGCCTCCTAGACTTCGTGGCTCATATTCGAGAAGTCACTCAAAAACCGACTGGATTCAAGACTGTGCTCGGTTCCGCCGAGTGGATCGAGGAGTTGTGTCAACACATCGTTGCGAGGGGAGAGCAGCATGCCCCTGATTTCATCGCGGTCGACAGCGCAGACGGAGGTACGGGAGCAGCTCCGATGAGCCTCATCGACAACATGGGATTGCCCATCAAGGAGAGTCTCCCCCTTGTCGTCGATACGCTAAACCGACATGGACTTAGGGAGCGTGTTCGCGTTGTCTGCAGTGGGAAATTGGTCACACCGGCCGAGGTCGCATGGGCATTGTGCGTGGGCGCAGACTTTGTTGTGTCGGCGCGAGGTTTCATGTTTGCATTGGGCTGTATCCAAGCTCTGCGGTGCGACCGCAACACATGCCCCACAGGCATCACGACTCACAATAAGAAGCTACAGAAGGGGCTGGATGTTGGAAATAAGACTCTCCGAGTCATGCACTATGCTCGCAACATGCAGTACGAAGTTGGTGTGATTGCTCACTCATGCGGAGTTCTCGAACCTAGGCAGCTGCAACGAGCCCATTGCAGAATCGTGCAGGCGAACGGACTCTCCACACCGCTGAATCAGCTACACCCGGACGTAGAACCTTCCTCGCTACCACCACCAAGGACTTGATCACAATGGATCTCTACGAAGTCATGCGAACCACCTTCGCAGCCCGCCAATTCACGGACGATGCCGTTCCAGATTCTGTACTAGAACGCATTTTGGACAACGCTCGTTTTGCTCCCAGCGGGGGCAACCGACAAGGTTGGCGTGTTGTCGTCATACGAGATCCGTCGAAACGAAAAGCCCTGCTACCGTTCATCGGGTCAGTGATGACCCGCTATCGAGCGCAGGTCGACGCAGGGGAGAACCCGTACAACACGATCATTCCTTCCAATGTCACCCAAGAGCAGATCGATGCGCTGAACCTTGCACCCTCCTACGGTGAACAGTTCACCAACGCACCGGTATTGCTGCTGATTCTTGTCGACCTCTCGGTTGTAGCTTCCATGGACAGTGAGCTGGACCGAATAGGAGTCGTATCCGGAGCCTCCATCTATCCCTTCTGCTGGAACATCCTGCTCTCTGCTAGGAGCGAGGGCTACGGCGGAACTCTCACAACGTTTCTCGCTCCTCACGAAGACAAGGTCCGTGAACTGTTCAATATTCCTGATCAATACGCCGTATGTGCGCTGCTGCCGATCGGCAAACCCGTCAAACAGCTCACAAAACTCCGCCGAAATCCTGTCTCCAGCTTCGCCACCGTTGATTCGTTCGATGGAGAAAGCATCGGCTAGGCGTTGCCGCTTAGAGGATCACAGCACGGTCTCGGCGGTCCATCGGAGACTCTGAAGTGGTTGGATTAGCTTGCAGAAGGGCGTTCTCCCAAGGCGTTTTGTGGGAGTATCATGGATAAGAACGTCTTGCTCGATCCATGCCCGCCGAAGATGCGAAAATCCGTTGCTAGCAGGCATGCAAAGCGAGACTTGTAGGTACGAGGTGAGCGATTGGATCTTCAAGGCGAAGCAACTATTCCAGCTCCGCCGCACGAAGTTTGGGGTGCGCTTCAGGATCCCGAGATCCTCAAGAACTGCATCACCGGATGCCAGGAGATGGAGCGCATTTCCGAAACCCAGTACCAATCCAAGGTTCGCGCCAAAGTGGGACCTGTGAGGGCAACCTTTTCCGCAACAATCCAAATGGTCGACATCGACGAGCCGCACAGCTACACATTGCAAGTAGAAGCTATGGGTGGCGCGGCAGGGTTCGGAAGAGGCAGTGCACAGATCTCATTGGAAGATCAAGGTGCCTCAACAAGGCTCAAGTACCTAGTCTCCGGCAACGTGGGCGGCAAGCTAGCTCAAATCGGTTCGAGACTGATCACCGGCGTAAGCAACACGATGGCGACGCAGTTCTTCAAGAACTTCGTCGGCCTTTGGAACACTCAAAACGATACTCACAGTCAAGGAGAATCAAATGGCTGATGTGACTCTTACAGTCAACAGCAGGGAATGCAATTTGTCGGTAACCGACAACGCAATCCTCGCGGATACCCTGCGGCAACAGCTCAACCTCACTGGCACGCACATCGGATGCGACACGAGCCAGTGCGGTAGTTGCACCATCCACATGGACGGCAAATCCGTCAAGGCTTGTACGGTCTTGACGGCACAAGCGCATGGAAGCGAAATCACCACCATTGAGGGGATTGGAAGACCAGGCGATCTTCATCCCATGCAGGAAGCATTCAATGAGCATCACGCCTTGCAGTGCGGTTTCTGCACTCCGGGCATGATCATGTCCGCGATCGGTCTCGTCAATGAGTCTGAGAATCTCGACGGCGATGCCGTGCGTAAGGGGCTAGAAGGCAATTTCTGCCGCTGCACCGGCTATCACAACATCGTCAAGGCCGTGCTTTCGGCCCAGGAACGGATGTAGGAAACAGATATGGCAACTGAAACTGGCATCGGTGCATCCGTCAGAAGAAAAGAGGATGCACGATTCATCACAGGTTCCGGACGATACACCGACGACATCAATATCCCCGGACAAACCTACTGCATGTTTGTGAGATCTCCTCATGCTCGAGCAGTAATTAGCAACATCGATACGTCCGAAGCGAAAGCGACTGACGGCGTAGTCGATGTCTTTGTCGGTTCTGATCTTGCCGCGGACGAAGTCGGCGACCTTCCTTGCGGCTGGCTCGTCAAGTCCAAAGACGGATCCGACATGATCGCACCTCCACACCCGCCCATCGCCACTGACCGGGTCAACTACGTAGGTGAACCCTATGCATTTGTTGTGGCGGAGTCACTGGAGGCGGCGCGAAATGGAGCAGAAGCCGTCAACGCGAACTTCCAAGTTCTCGACCCGGTCTTGAACCTTCGTACAGCTAGCGAGTCGGACAACATCCACGACAACGTGCCTTCCAATCGCTCCTACGACTGGGAGCTCGGAGACAAAGACGCTACCGATGCGGCATTCGAACGTGCGGACCACGTCACAAGCGTTGATATCGTCAACAATCGCCTTATTCCCAATGCCATCGAACCTCGAGCGGCCGTGGGTTCCTATGATGCGGCGGAAGGGGCGTACACGCTGTACACAACCTCGCAGAATCCCCACTTGGAACGGTTGGTTCTAGCGGCGTTCGTCAATATCGCTCCAGAAGCGAAGCTACATGTCGTTTCGCCCGATGTCGGTGGTGGTTTCGGCTCGAAAATCTTCGTCTACGCCGAGGAAACCGCCGTGATTTGGGCGGCGGCGAAAGTCGGCCGGCCCATCAAATGGACGGCTGATCGAGTCGAATCTTTTCTTGCGGACGCACATGGTCGCGATCATGTGACCCATGCAGAGCTGGCTCTCTCATCCGAAGGCGATTTTCTTGGCCTTCGAGTCAAGACTCTGGCCAATATGGGTGCCTATCTGTCCACTTTCGCATCCAGTGTGCCGACTTATCTGTATGGCACCCTCATGGCCGGACAGTACAAGACCCCTGCGATCTACGTCGAAGTGCAAGCCTTGTTCACCAACACAGCTCCCGTCGATGCCTATCGAGGAGCTGGACGACCTGAAGCCACGTATGTCGTCGAGACAATCGTCGAAACCGCTGCTCGCGAACTGAACATGGATCCGGGCGAAATTCGACGAAGAAACTTCATCCGACCCGATGACTTTCCCTATGAAACACCGGTCGCACTTACCTATGACACAGGGAACTATGAAGCCAGCTTGGACAGAGCACTTGACCTTGTCAACTACCAAGGGTTTGCGGCTAGAAAGGCGGAATCGGAGTCTGACGGCAAACGACGAGGGTTGGGGTTTTCCTGCTACATCGAAGCGTGCGGACTTGCTCCATCGCAAGTCGCGCTTTCCCTCGGAGCTGGGGTCGGTCTGTTCGAGTCGGCGGAAGTCAGAGTGGACGTAACCGGATCTGTGACCGTTATGACTGGCGCACACAGCCATGGCCAGGGGCACGAAACAACCTTTGCCCAGCTCGTATCGGACAAGCTTGGCATTCCGTTCGAGAACGTGAACGTGGTTCACGGCGATACGAATCGCTCGGACTATGGATTGGGAACGTATGGCTCGCGTTCTATCGCAGTCGGCGGTTCCGCAATCAGCAAGGCGACCGACAAGATCATCGTGAAAGCCAAGAAAATCGCCGCTCACATGCTCGACAGTCAGGAGGATCAAGTGTCGTTCGACGACGGCATCTTCACGATTCCAGACTCCAATGAGTCGCTTGCCTTTGCCGAGGTGGCGTTCTCGGCTTACGTGCCTAGCAATTACCCACTCGAGGAGTTGGAACCTGGTCTCTCGGAGAAGGCGTTCTACGATCCAGCGAACTTCACCTACCCTGCGGGAACTCACATCTGCGAAGTGGAAGTCGATCCCGAGACGGGCTGTACTGAAATCGTTGCTTTCGTTGCTGTCGACGATTTTGGAACAGTGATCAATCCAATGATCGTCGAGGGTCAAGTACACGGCGGACTGGCTCAAGGTATCGGTCAGGCATTGCTCGAACACGGTGTCTACGATGACGATGGGCAACTGCTCTCCGGTTCCTACATGGACTACACCATGCCGAGAGCCGACGACTTGCCGGATTTCACCGTTGATACAACCGTCACACCGTGCACTCACAATCCCCTTGGCGTCAAGGGCTGTGGAGAAGCTGGCGCAATTGGTGCAACAGCAGCAGTGATGAATGCCATTACTGATGCACTCGGTGTGAAGGAACTGCCCATGCCGGCAACACCGGAAACGGTCTGGCGAGCGGCGAGCGGAGGTTAATGATGTACGCGTTCAACTATCACAGAGCCGCTTCCCCAACGGAAGCCGCTGACATGTACACCGCCAGCGACGATGCCGTCTATCTGGCGGGTGGTATGACTCTCATTCCGACGCTGAAGCAGCGTCTGTCCAACGTAAGCGATGTCGTGGACATCGGTGGTATCGACGACTGGAACGGAGTTCTGACTTCTGGACGATCCATTCGAGTCGGTAGTCTCACAGTCCACAACGAAGTTGCTTCGTATTCAACCATTGAAGCCTTGTGCACTCTGGCAAGTGGCATCGGTGACCCTCAAGTCCGCAACCGCGGAACCATCGGTGGATCGATCGCCAACAACGACCCCGCCGCCGATTACCCTGCCGCCGTAGTGGGACTCAATGCAAAAGTGCAGACCAACCAGCGAGTCATTGACGCCGACGATTTCTTCACTGGCATGTTCGAGACTGCTCTTGAAGAAGGTGAATTGGTGACTGGGGTGGAGTTTCCAATGCCCGTGCGTGCCGCATATGTGAAGTTCCCAAATCCAGCATCTCGCTATGCCGTTGTGGGGGTAATGGTCGCGGAGACAGGAGGCGAGTGTCGAGTAGCCGTCACAGGGGCAGGTCCGTGCGTCTTCCGTGCTTCGGCAATGGAAGAAGCGCTATCCGCGAACTTCGCACCCGATGCACTGGACGGAATCTCGGTCGATGGTTCTGACTTCAATTCGGACATTCATGCGTCCAGCGAATATAGAGCGCATCTGGTTTCTGCAATGGCGAAACGCGCGGTGGCACAAATCGCCTAGTGACTCGAGTACGAACGTATCGTTGCCATGAGCTAAGCGACGACATAGGAAGCATTTCACTCGACGAAATCGAGTTGCCGGATCCTGGGCCGCATGAGGTCCAGGTCCGGATCATGGCTTGCTCGGTCAACTTCACTGACTTGCTGATGATCCAAGGCAAGTACCAACACAAACCGGATCTTCCGTTCGCGCCCGGAGGCGAGGCCGCGGGCGTAGTCTCGCAAGTTGGTTCCGGTGTTTCCAATTTCCAGCCGAACGACGAAGTGGTGTTCGGCAGTCGAGCAGGTGGTTTCTCGGAAGCCATCAATCTTCCCGCCGCGGCGGTGCGTCCACTACCGACCGGAATGTCGTTTGCAAAGGCCGCCAGCTATGGAAGTGCATACCAAACCGCTTGGGTCGCATTGACTCATCGCGGCCACTTGCAAGCCGGTGAATGGCTCTTAGTGCACGGAGCAACAGGAGGAGTGGGTCTCGCGGCTGTCGATGTAGGAAAGATGTTGGGCGCTAGGGTCATTGCAACTGGTGGAAGAGACGACAAGCTGGAAGTGGTCTCCCGACGAGGTGCTGACGAAGTCATCAACTACACACTTCCTGATGGATCGCTTGGCGGTTTTAGGCAACGCGTCAAGGAGATCACCGGTGCGGGCGGGGCGGATGTCATTTACGATCCTGTCGGCGGAGACGTATTCGACGAATCCATGCGTTGCGTCAACTGGGGAGGTCGGATTTTGACTGTGGGTTTCACTAGCGGCAGATGGCCTCAAGCGCCGGTTAACCTGATCTTGATCAAGCAAATCGCAGTGATCGGCGTGCGGGCTGGCGAAGCTGGTAGACAGGATCCCGAAGTGGCCAGAAAAATCTCAGCCGAAATGCATGAACTTGCAAATTCGGGACGAATTGATCCCTTCGTGTGTGCCGGATTTCCGCTGGCGCGTGCAGTGGATGCCATGCGAATGATCGAGCAACGCAACGTCGTTGGGAAGTGCGTCGTAACGATGAACGGCTACGAATTCACACCCGACCACTAGGATCGCTGTTCATTTATGATTGCGTTGACTGATCAGAACTTCAGAGCACATCAATAGGGTCACAACATGGCTTACACGGCGATATTGACGGAAACACAAGATCGAGTGGGCATCATTCGGTTGAATCGGCCACAGAAGCTAAACGCTTGGAACGACACCATGTCTTCCGAAATCGTTGACCAGATGACCCATTGGAACGATGACCCAAACATCGGTGCAATGCTTATGACCGGAGAGGGAAGAGCATTCTGTGCCGGTGCCGACATCGACGGTTTCGCCGAGCGCGTCAAGAGCAACACCGAGCCGGGCGGCGGTGAAGCCATCCGACGAGGAGGCGCATCTCTCACTCACTTCATTCGGCAGTCGAAGCCGACGATAGCTGCAATAAACGGCTATGCGGTTGGTGTGGGATTGACCATGATCCTGCCCTTCGACATCCGGATTGCTTCGACAGAGGCAAGATTGAGCATTCGATTTATCAAAATGGGACTAATGCCAGAGTTGGGATCGACTAGATTGCTTGCCAATCTGATCGGATTGGGACCTGCAACAGACATGTGCTTGACCGGGCGCATGGTTCCGGCCGAAGAAGCTCTCTCGATGGGGTTGGTTACTGCTGTCGTCGAACCTGACGAGCTTTTCGCGACGGCTTTGGAGAAGGCGAACGAAATCGCCAACAATCCAACTCAGGCAGTCATGATGATCAAAGAACTGCTCTCCCGCAATCCCATGGATGCTGACCTTGAGGCAGTCATGGAACGCGAGAACATCCGGGATCAAATCGCGAGAAGGCTACCCGATCACCGTGAAGCAGTGGAGGCATTTCGCGAAAAGCGTTCCGCGCGATTCAACAGTGGCAAGCCATCCAATTCATAGGGTTGGGCTGAATCTTACCCAGCCAGCGGGCGTCGTATAACGGTTATTACCCCAGCTTCCCAAGCTGGAGACGAGGGTTCGACTCCCTTCGCCCGCTCCACTGCCCTAGTCTCAATTGAACATTACGACGTTGCGCGCAACTTCGCCTGTCTCGAGTTGCGCGAAGCCGTCGTTGAGATTGTCCAGACTCATGTGGCCTGAGATCAGGTCGTCCAGTTGTAGCTTGCCTGCCAGGTAGAAGTCGACAAGGCGAGGCATATCGACACGGAATCGATTCGAGCCCATGCTGGATCCCTGAAGCCGTTTCTCTTGGAGTAGCTCAGGTCCGTGGATTTCGACTTTCGTACCAACAGGAATCATTCCGATGACCGTGGCTGTTCCGCCAGCACGGATCATCTTCCAAGCCTGCTCAGTCGTCACTTTGAGTCCGACAGCTTCAAAGGAGTAGTGAACGCCGCCACCGGTAAGTTCGCGTACAGTTGCGACCGGATCGACTTCGGATGCGTTCACCAGATCAGTGGCGCCAAACTTCCGTGCCAGCTGCAACTTCTCCGCAATGGGATCAACGGCGATAATCCTGCCAGCACCAGCCAATTCAGCACCATTGATGCAGGACAATCCGACACCTCCACAACCAATTACAGCGACGGTGGCTCCAGGTTCCACTCTTGCTGTGTGGATAACTGCACCAACTCCCGTTGTGACCGCACAACCGATCAATGCGGCTCGATCCAACGGCATGTCGTCGCGAATCTTGGCGAGAGCATGCTCGTGTATAAGCATGTACTCGGCAAACGAAGATAGGTTCAAGAACTGTGCGATGGGCGTGCCATCTTGATACAGTCGGGGAGCTTCGTTCATTCCCCGTTGCAATTCAGGTTCGTTGCAGAGAGACATGCGACCAGTCAAACAGTATTCGCAGTGACCACAGAATGCAGAAAGACAGGTGATTACATGATCACCCGGCTTCACGTAGGTCACGTCCGCTCCGACCTCCTCGACCACTCCGGCGGATTCATGCCCCAAGATTGTTGGAAGGAAGTAGGGATAGGTTCCGTTGTGAAAATGAAGGTCAGAGTGGCAAATCCCCGCCGCGACCGTTCTGACGAGTACTTCCCGGGCAAGGGGCTTGCTGATTGACACCTCTTCGATCTGCATTGGAGCGGATACTTCACGCAAGACTGCTGCTTTCACATGGATTCCTTGTCAACATGTCACACTGAGCGAGTGAAGGGCAATTCCGTTAGCTGGCAATCGCCAATCACCACGTAGAATTTGATTGTAAGCTCTTCATCAGAGTTCTGGCTGACTGTCAATTGGTCTTCTCATGACTGAGAGCCCACCACTACGCCCGGCGAATGATGGCTCTAGAACTCCTGCTCTGGCCAAACCCAATTCAGTACTTGGCAATGGGAAACGCAGATTCGGCGAGACCACTGCTCCCAACGTCAGACATACGCTACAGTTTGCCGCTAAGCGGAACTGCATTCAGCTAAAGGATGGGTCCAGCTTTAGTGCGCGTGCGGAAGTGTTTATGCCGCCGCCAAGAACTCTGCCGTATTGCAACCATATTCACAACAGAGGAGTTGACCGATAGCAGTGCTGGCAAGCCCAGCGAAAGCTACTTCAGCGATTTGCCATAGTTTTGTTTGCTCGCCAAACATTCGAAACTTGGGCTAGGAATCTCCAACCATACGTTCGATCCAGACTTTTGCCTTTTGCGCTACTGATCTGAATCGAAAATATATGAGTGGACCCGTAAACAGCATCGATAGCAACGACGAATTCTTCAAAGTCAACTCGGGCCAGACTAAACCATTTTCTTCCCAGTGACTCAACAGCTCCAGGTCCGTGATTAGAAAGAGAAATAAAGCAGCTACCGTCGCTCCAATCGAAATGGACAGAGCAGAATTATAAGGCTTTTCAAGTTCACGTTGAGTCTTATCGATAAACTGTTTGAGCGTGAATTTCCTTCGGTAATAGTAAACGAGCATCTTTAGGGTAGCAATGTTCAATACAGGGTAAATTATACTAAATATAATCGTAGCGAGTATTGCAGCCAAGACCATATTTCCATCAAGAGAATCGCCATGCCATGCGTACAGTATGAATTCGAGCCCAAACTTCCCCAATGCGAGAATTATGGCCGCAACAAATACTCCATTGGACCAGCAACGAAAATACCTCTCGGCGCACTTTATCGCGTTTGCAGACCAAACTTCGGTCGTGCCTACTACGTTTGAAGAGGGTGCACGATATGGATTGTCTTCGCTCCCTTTCCCCTCACTCATCGTGAGTTACCAATTTCCAACGTCTCAACCGCCCCTTGCCAACCGTGCCAACCAGAGTTGAGATCTCCGCATTCCTAATCTCAAAGGGATGTATGCGATTGGCATCATCAAAGGAAGTGCCAAGAGTGATAGAGTCCTTATTGACGGCCAGTCTACATCGTCATGTATCAAGAATTCAACGGGAATCATGCCTACTAAAACGCCCAACATCAGGAAAATTGTCATAACGATGGGCCTATTGTGCCATCTACGGTTTGACCTTTCTTGTTTGTTCAAATACCTCTTAACCGTCTGAGTTTGACTACAATACCATATTGCGAGTTTCGAGAAGACAATATCTACGGAAAGAAATAGGAGATACAAGAAAGACGTTGCCAATATAATTTTGATAATGCCAAACCTTCCATAGTCGCTAAACGAGATTATTGCATCCATTGAATACTTTCCTAGTACAAAAACCCATACTGCAGAAACGGATCCAAACGCCTGACTGCGACGGTACCGTTTGGCACACTTGATTGCGTACTCAGACCATTCATTGACCGGATTTGATTCATCGGCCTCTTCTGATACATTGCCCTCATCTGTTAGGTCCGAGGCTGGTGCACGATATGGATTGTTGACCGTGAGCTTGTTCTTGTCCATCTTCAATTGCAGATCCGATTGAACCGCGAGCCCTAGACGTGGTGGAAACTGCATGTACTCTGCTGATGTTGGCATACGCTACGGCCCCCCATTACTTACTGCTCAATGAATTTGATTGCCACTGTCCGTCTCCCTGCTATGTCTCGAAATCGTGCCTCTGTTGTCCCGAACAACAGACCGACGAGCACATTGCAGTACTGTACTGTCCCAGAAGAGCACTGATTCCGAATGTGACCTGGAATAAATATCCATCACAAGCATTATGCAATAGCTCTCAAGAGAATGTTGAGCCTTTGGTCGCTCATGTTGGGCTTGCTACTCAATTACCCGAAACGGGCGGCTCATGTTGGGACTCAATGGCCTCGAAGCTCTTGTGGGTGTGGCAGACAATTCAGTTCCTTCTATGATGAACGAGCTCAAGTGCAAGGACGCAATGTAGCGTGCCCACTTCCTTCGCCAGTCGATCAGCGAGCACCTCCAATTCCGAACATCAGTCCTTGCCCGCTCGATCAATAACTGGACCGACTCCAGTGTTCTCCACATCGGCCAGTCACCTCGCCAATGGACGAACCAATCGCAACGCCAAACTGACTCAATCACAATCTGATTGCCTACAAGCCTTCGCCGACTCTTGCTGACAACGACGCTACGCTAGTTCTCACATCAGGAGGCGACTGACACGATTCAAGGACTGGATCTCCGGCGACCCGTTTTCTAGATCACGAACAATGCATCATGGTAGGCAGTTGCGGGTCTGAATTCTTCGATTGATCCTGGGAGAGTGTCCTCAACACGCGCTTTGTTCTGAGCTAACCGGTTTATGCATCCTTCGGTATCCGATTGAGCCATTCTTCAGCACTCCGCGAGCCTGATCTCAATGGGAAATAGGCGATTGGTGTTACTAATGGTATGGCTACAAAGGATAGGGTCTGCATCGGAATCCAAGCAGACACAGGGCTAACGTGGGCATATAAAACCTCTACTCCAAAAACAACTGTTACGATGATAGACATTATCAGAACAAGCAATGGTATCGGCTGGTTGTACCATCTTCTCATAGACTTGGATTGTTTTTCGTAGAACCGTTTGGGAGTTTGTGTTCTTCTATGGAGATATAACGTAAGCTTTGAGATGGGAATTGCTAAGGCAAGTTGTACAAGCATGACAATGAGAAAATTTAGTGCCATATTGCTGCTGGAAGAGTCTCCGTTCCCTCCAAATATTATTGTGTCCATTCCAACTTTGCTGAGTAGGAGAATAACAGTCGCAGAATTGCATCCAACAATCCAACTGCGCCAGTAACGTTCGCCACACATAATTCTGAACGTTGACCATTCATCGGCCTCATGTGTTAGGTTCGATGATGGTGCTCGATATGGGTTGTCAGCGGAGTGCTGTTCCTCGACCATTTTCAATTACGAATGCCCGTCGATTCACCCTCAAGACATCGGTTTGAAAGAACCTGCTTGTGTACAGCTAATGATGGGATGTCGCCGTCACTCATTGTTCAAGAACTTCGGATTGGTGCGAGCTAGCGCAGGGACAATCACGTCGACGGTGAGTGAACGAAGCGGAAGGAGAAATTGATCCGCTCGCCTACGGATTGTTTAGTCTTCGGAAGTTCGTGCTGCCAATGGCGTTGCATTGGCTCGCACATCAAGAGGAGACTGCCGTGCTCGAGAATCAGGCTCTCTTGCAGCTTGTTTCTAGTTCTGCAACGTATCCGAAACTTTCGAGATGAACCTAGACTGACGGAAGCGATGTTCACTTCCGTCCCAAGCTCTGGTTCGTCGTCGGAGTGCCAGCCAACACTGTGTGACCCATCGCGGTAGAAGTTCACAAGTACGGAGTTGAAGCTAAGACTGGTGAATTCAGTGATTTGGTCTCTCAGAGCTCGAACATTAGCAGGCATACACTGCGGTTCGTGATCGATGCCTGAGTAGCGATAGCCAATGCCGTCGTCGCAAAACCAAGCTGAGAGTCGAGGCACTGCATATCGTTTGCCGAAGAGAAGCACGGTTTCTTGACGCCACGGAATGTCTCGAATCGACTGCCGCAACAGCCTGTCTGCAGAGTCTGGATCAAGGAACCTTGGTAGGTAGTACGCGGACCCGAGTTCATCGATCAAGGGAACTGGAGTCCTATCGCTGGGTGATTTAGCGACATCTCCTCCCGACAACGTCCAACAGAGCTTGCTCACTCCCAGTAGCGCAACAGGGCTTGGCTATGCCGCGAGCAGGCGTTCCCGACGATTGCCGCGCAAGAATGCCAAGCTACCCAACCCCAAGATCAATAGTGCGAATCCGACTCGATTCTGCACCGTCCAGGCCATGACTGTCTCGAAACCTCTACCGCTACTCACGGCGTACGGATTGAACAGTGGAGTCCAACGAGTTTGAATCTCTCCAAATCCCGTAAATACTAGATTCAACCCCAGCGCAGCCACCGCAAGGATGGCTCCAGCAACTTCGCTTCGAAACAGTGCCGAAAATCCCATGGACAAAACCATGTAGAACACGCCGATCTGGAGAGCACCATAAAGCGATTCCAGCGGAAACTTCGTCAACAGAAACCATGAGTAGACCGCCAAGATGATTTCTGTCGCAACCATGATCATGCCCGCTGCTGCAAGCTTGATCAACCAAACCTTCTTTGCGCCTCCGGGCACGGTGTAGACGATTTCCAACGTTCGACCACTGATCTCGGAGGCAATGATCCGCAAACCCAGGTAGATTCCCATCACAGCGAGAGGCAGCCCAAACAACCGAACTTGTGCACCCTCCGGTCGAATCGCTTCCAACCAGCCAATTTGCACGAGAATAGTCTGCGGAACTAGCCAGACAACCGGTACAAGGATCAAGAACAACCAGTATCTGTGACCAGCGATGGCTACCGCGGCAAACCGAGTTAGTTGAGCCCAATTGATTAACGTGTAGCGGATTGTGGAAATACTCATGTCGTCGCCAGTAGCCACAGATAGCCGTCTTCGGGTCGCGCCTGTGCTGCTTCAGCTTCGGCCCCAGGTTGTTGGTCCCAGATGATGCGCTGCAATGTTGCACCATCCCCCATAGGAGACTCCTCAGCAAGGATGGCACCTTCGGGCAAAGCCTTGTCGCCACCTTCGGCGACTATCTTCTCCCACACTTTTCCAGTTGCATTGAAGGCCAATTCGGAAGGACTTCCGTCGAAGCAGAGACGGCTCTTCGCCATTACCAATACCCGCTCACAGGAGATCGCAACATCCTCAACGACGTGAGTGGAGAACAGAACGATGCGAGTTTCTGCAAGTCGCGCCAGCAGGTTCCGGAATCGTATGCGTTCGCGGGGGTCCAGACCAACCGTGGGTTCGTCCACAATGATGATCGGCGGTAACCGAAGCAACGTTCGCGCAACAGCCACTCGCTGCTTCATACCTCCCGACAACGACCCAATTTTGTCGTCAATACGGGTCGCCAAACCTACTTCTTCAATTAGATCTTCGACTCTCTTAGTTCGATCTTCAACCGGAATGTCGTAAAGCGCAGCGTAGTACTGCAAGTACTCTCGCGGGGTCAAACTCAGCGGAAGTCCGGCATCTTGAGGCAGGTAGCCCACCCAACGTGCGAGAACGTTCTGCAAGGCCTTCAGCGGTACGCCGCCAATTGTGATATTCCCTCTAGTGGGATTGATGATTCCTGCAAGTTGCCGTAGGAGCGTCGTCTTTCCAGCCCCGTTTGGACCGAGGATTCCAATCATTCCTCGCTTCGCTTCGAATTCAACCGACCACAATGCCCGTACCTCGTCGGCGGGCAAGTCGATCCCACCAAGTCGACGGCTCATTCGCCGCCACCATGTCCTTGGGTGTCGCATGAACCGTTGGGTTACCCGCTCTGCAAGTTCTCCCGCACCCTGGCGCACAGCGTTTCGGCGCATCGATTGTCCGATCGCAAGCAACACCGCGGCAAGAATCGGCCAGAACCAGGAAGCAATGGTTTCTTCGTCGTTAAGCTGAGGTCGGATAAAGGTCCAATAGATGAATCCAGCCAACGTGAGCCACGGTAGCAGCATCGCCACGAATCCTTCGATTCCTCCGCGTTCGGCTTTCCCATCGGACGTGACCAAACCTCGGAATTTGCGAATTTCGGCGCAGATGCGGGACAGAAACGCCGTCGCGATCAACCAGAAAATCAACGTCCAACCGTGCACAGGGGTGATCCAACCCAACGTTCCTGCTCCTGCCGCAAGGATTAGGAATACAGTGGATCTCTCGAAAGTATCGCCACGCGTAAACACCTTGCCACCCGCCGATACGACTTTCATCGCAAACTCCTTGGGGGCATTGAGAGTCTTGCGCACCGGTCCCGGTAGACCGTAGACCTTGCTGAGGTAGGTCACTTTGAGCGATGGTGTCCCATCGGTCAATTCTGGTTCGGGGAGCTCGACGCGTCGGAACATCAACACGACGAGAGCAAGCAGGAAGCAGGCCACAAGAATCGTACTTAGGACCATCCAGATCAGATTTTTCTCCAAATCCGTCAACAGTACGAACGGCATCATCACTACGACAATACTGACGATCCATCCGATCGCAAGCCATGCTCCTACACGTTCGAAGACCAAGTCGAGCTTTCTGAGCAGCACATATCCCACCGGCATGATGATCAACGTGAGCAACGCGGCGCTTACCAATCCGGTCATGACCACAATGGCGAACGGAGGCCAAATCTCGTTCTCTGCTCCAGTTGCCAAAGCAAGCGGCCAGAGTGCCGCAACCGTAGTTGCCGTAGTCATCAACACAGGTCGCGTTCGTTCTTTGACTGCTGTGTACGCAGCTGCGCCCGTCGAGAAGCCTTTACGAACAAGCTGCTGCATACGATCGACGAGAATGATGGCCGGATTGACCATCAGCCCCGCAAGAACCAACATCCCCGCCCACACCATGGGAGCAAGACCCGTACCAGTCAGTGCAAGCCCCCAAGACGCTCCAATCATCGTCAGTGGAATTGCCAACAGCACAAGGAAAGGAAGCACAAGCGACTCGAACGTAACAGCCAGCACAATGAACAGCAGTAGGAGGGCTAACCCCAAAAGCACCAATCCCCGTTCGGTTTGTTCCTCATCCTCGGTTTGATCTATCACATAACCTTCGGGTCGCGGAATGTTCCGTATGAACTCTTTGACTTCCTCCTCCGCCTGTGCGCGAGCCTGACCCGAATCGGGAACTGCCCCCGACAAGTTGTAGGTGACCTTCATTTCGCGTCGTCCATTTCGGTGAACAATCACCGGAGGCGCGGGCATCTCACGCAGTTCGCTGAACGCGGCGGCCGGCAAGACTGCATTGCCGACGTTTATGCGCAATTCACTCAAGTCCCTTCTTGACGTGGTTTCATCTCTTGCACCTTCACGCTCGACAACAACCGGGATCTCACGCCCCGACGAAAGTGCGAATTCGCCCGCCAAGGTCTGGCCTCTCGAACCAGCTAGATTCAAATACGGCAAAGCTTGCGCTGCTGTCATTCCGAAAGCTTCAAGAGCCAAATGGTTCGGCTCCACCCAAAGTTCCGGACGAGTTGGTCTCACCGGGATCCACGCCGACTGAACATAGTTCACATTGGACAATCGAGCCTTGATGTCTTCGCACAGAGCCATCAGCTTTGACGAGTCAGGTCCGGTGACCGTAACCTCATAGTTGCCTGTCCCACCAAAGAATCCTTGGTAGCCGCGACCTTTGGATCCCGAATACTCGCCTTCGCCTGCACTCATCATGTCGAGTTTGGCCGTTCGTTCAGCAGATCGCCAAGCCGCTTGGCGGACCTTCGAGGGAGAGAAGTCCGCGGGCCGCAACTCTCTATCGACGAATTGGACGGAGAACATTGCCTGTTCTTCCGAGACCGTCGTCTCGACCATGTCGACGCCTTCAACCGCCATGATGTCCGCTTCAATCTGTTGCACATAGCTGGCCAACGTATCGAGACCGACATTGTTTCTCTCGGTCACGCGTGTTGTGAACTGAATGGAATCGGCTTGTGGCGCATCTCCCGAGCTCAAGGAATTACCCGCAATCATCGCAAGGGCGATGAGTACCGACACGACTAAGCCAACCGTCGCGGCAAGCCAAGAGGCAGGAAAGCGAAGAGCGTTGGCTACGAGACCCGAGAGAAGCACGCGCATTCGATCAGGCACGATCAGCCCAGCTCGCTGTTCCCTCTTGCGCTTCTTGTCAGCGACTCGTTTCACAGCGGCGGGTGCTGCCAGACGATGCGCAAGTAACGGTACAAGCCCCAATGCAACCAAAAGTGAAGCGGCTATCGGCAAAACCACCGAAATCGCAATGACTTCCATCAGTTGCTTGAACATTGGATTTCCAAGATCAATAAGGAATACCGGCAGGAACACGACGACCGTGGTCGCACTGGCGGCGACGATTGCCCTCACTGTCTTTCGCAATCCAATGCGGGCTGCGTCCGAGGGCGTCCCTCCTCGTTCGATGCTCCGAAGAATTGCCTCGTAGACCACAACGCTGTTGTCGACCAGCAGTCCTACGGACATCGCCAGTCCAAACAACGTCAGAATGTTGATCGAATATCCCAAGACATACAGCGCCGACAGGGCAGTCATCAAGCTGACAGGAACTGCGATTCCAACCACTGCTACAGCACGCAACTGGCGAAGGAACAGAAACAGCACTAGCAACGCAATACCAAAGCCGGACAGTCCCAGCACGATGAGTCTTCCAAGCTGATCGTCCATGGACTCGGAAGCATCGAACCCGATTACGAGATCCAGCCCTACTGACTGCAGGATAGGTCGCAATTCCTTGATGCGCTGCCGGACTGCACGCCCGATTTCAATGATGTTGGCGCCCTGCTCCTGATTCAGTTGCATTCCGACCGCCGGACTTCCATTGATGCGGAAGAGGGTTTCTCTCATTCCGTAGCCGATTTCCGATTCGGATACGTGATCAATCGTCAGTGGAAGGTTCTGTCGGACTCGCGTCTGTCTGAGAGTGCCTAAAGAGTCGACTTGTCCGTCGAGCACCACATTGACTCGGCCGTCTTCAGACTCGACATTCCCGACATACTGAGTCCTACCAAGCTTTCTGCTGATTGCACCGGTAATCTCCTCAGTGCTCACGCCAAGGCTCGCGGCTTTGGTGGGGTCAACACTAATGGTTACCTGACGACCGCCTCCCCCCATCAGCTGCGCTTGGGCAATTCCGGGCACCGACGCAAGTCGTGGAGCTATCTGTTCCTGCGCGAGGTCAAACAAGATGTCCGCGTCGCGATCACCTCCAAGCACGTGGATCATCATGACGAAGGAGCCGAAGGCGCTCGTGTCGAAGCGGCTCACGTTGATACGAGTGTTGCGGTTATCGGACATCCGAACCATGTTGCTCGTGATTCGAATGATCTCGTACTCGCGAATCTTCGTATCGGTTCCCGGATCAAAGGTGATGCTTAAATTACCTCCCTCTCCGTAGATCTGGCCTATCGTTTCCTTGACGCCGCCTAGACCCGATATGTGAGAGTTGAGCGGAATCAGAATCTCGCGTTCCACAACCTCAGGGGTACTTCCCTGACGACTGAAGCTAACGGAGATCTGGTCGCCCTCCAGTTGCGGAAAGAGTTCGGCCGGCATGCGGTCGATACCGACGAGTCCGAGCACCACTACCGCGAGGAAGAACATCGCAGTTGCCACTGGTCTCAGCACAGGAAGACTGGCCAGCGATAGAGGCGACTTGCGTGGCGCGGCGACTTCCGCCAAAGCGACTCTCCTGATTGGAACTACATCTTGGACAGTAAAGGATACCCAAGTATCCACAGGGCTCGGTGCAACATACTCTCGGTTCGCTCCAAGAGCACCAGCAAGGCTGCGCTATGCAAAGCATCCAGTCTTGGGCTAATATTCATGTTAGTTTGAGGGACAGCTTGTTGCTGTCGAATCAGAGGGACATCATGGAATACATGGAATTACTGAACTTTGTTGCGCGTTGGAGTCACATCGTCTTCGGCATCACCTGGATTGGGTTGCTGTACTACTTCAACTTTGTGCAAGGCGCGTACATGGCAGCTGCATCCAACGAGGCAAAGATCGATGCATTCACATTGCTCGTTCCCAAGGCTCTGTGGTGGTTTCGTTGGGCAGCGGCATTCACATTCCTAACCGGACTGTGGCTGCTGTTCATCGTTATGCATGGGAATAGGTTGTCGGAAGACACCCTCGTCGCGGGACTGTTGGCAACCTTTATGGCAGCCAATGTCTGGTTCATCATTTGGCCCAACCAGAAAGTGGTCATCGCTTCCAACGAGCAGGTGAAAGCAGGTGGAGATCCTGACCCCAATCAAGCTGACTGCGCCGCTGCCGCATTGCTCGCGAGTCGAACAAACACCTTGTTCTCGCTACCCATGGTCTTCACGATGGTTTCGAGTGCGCACTCGGTGGACGGCGGTTACATTACGAATTCAGGAGCATGGTCGGGAGCCTGGGGCTTCTACGCCGTAGCACTAATCGCAGTGCTCATCGAACTCAACGCAATCTTCGGCAAGATGAATGTGGCGATCGAAAAGGTTTCCGCCGTGATCACTTCAAGTGTCGTTCTGACTGTAGTCGTCTACTTGCTGCTGTCCTACGTTTGACCGCACAAAGCAGTCTAAGTCGGTGTTCTAACACGTAGCTCTCGTGCAGGTGCAACCGCACCTGCATGAGTAAAATTGCAGTCATCGCACCACTCCCGTGACTGCCGTCAATGAATGACAGACCGATCATCGTCACTGATACGGAGGGAAGTCCAACCGAACGTACTTCTCGGCGTAATCGGAATCAGCCTTCGTTTTCTTCAAGCATCGGGATCACGTTGCTACTGATCGTCGCTCTTGCAGCGATCATCGTCCTCTCCTGGTTCGTTTGGTCCTTCAACTCTCTACTTGGCGAAACCCGTACGTCACTCGAAGACGCAGAGGGACGAGTTCAGCAACTGGAGGAACGCCTAGCAGGAATTGAAGGAAACGTCAACGAATCCGGCGAGACCACACAACAGAGCTTTGACTACTGGGAATCGGAAATTCGCAAGCTGTGGGACATAGCCAACAAGAGAAACAGGGATTGGATCGAAGAAAACCAAGCCGATATCGTGGCTTTTCAAAAGGACATTCAGCGGTTGGATGGCAAGGACAAGTCGATCGACCAGAGTTTTGCCGACTTCGAAACCTCCATCACCACTCTTGCACGACAGCAACAGGATCTCACCGACAACATCAACATATCCAATCAGCAGTCGTCCGCACTGCGTGAACAGTTTGAAGGTCGAGTGCGCAACAACGAAGAGGCGGTCATTGCGATCGACGCCTCACGGATTCAAAACAACAATCGCCTGCTCGACTTGGAACGGCGAATCCGCAATCTCGAACAAGGGAACTGATACTCCACCACTCGCTGATCCCTGCGCCTAGTCGTTTTTGTGCGGAACCTCCACCTGCTCTTGCCGCACTCCATCTGCTCACTCTAAACCAGAGAATAAAGCACTTGCATTCAACGCCTCAGTCAGGCGAAAATAAATCTCTACATAGCTTGAATTGAAAAACACTTGACATGGCTGAAAAAAGCATCCCGAACGGACAATTTGTGTGGGACATCCGCTATCGACAACGCGAATCCACGGGAGGACTCTCACTCAGATTGCTCGGACCCGTCAACAGTGAACAGAAGGAACTGGCGAGATTCGACTGTTTCCGCGTTAGACCGCACTATCACACGGCAGTACACGATCACAACACGGTCAGACCGATTGAAGCAGCGGACCCGGTCGCATGGTCGTTCGAACAATGCAGTGTGAACTTCGAGACGTTGGTTGTAGATTGCGGAGGGGATGTTCCAACCCCGCAAGAGCTCAAGGATCACGCAAATACGTTAGAGCTCGTCAAAACTTATTCACAGAATCTGGTTGCCGAGGAGGCAAAGCGAGAAAGTGAAGCTCTCTGAGACTGTGATTTAGTTTGCTCAATCACCAGAGTTGTTGACACCCCGCACTTCCGAGATGCGACGGTCCTTTTGCTCCCATAGCTGAAGGACCATTTCCTTCAGATTGGTTCTCCATTCGCCAGTGAGTTCGATGGGTCTCACGTCGAGCTTCACGTTGGGACATGCTCCGCAGAAGAATTCCCAGAAACCAGGAACGGCATCTTCGTAATAGATCGTCAAGTCAACGATCTGGGTCAATTCGGATTCCAGAGTCTCAAGCGCAAAGGCCAATCCTCCCGTTCTTGGAACGAGGAGATGTTTGAACGGGGACTTCTGCGCCCTTTGCTTGTCTTGGCTAAATCTTGTGCCTTCGACAAACGTCAGTACAGACACGGGGCGCTCAAGGAATTGCTGCGCCGCTCGTTCCATCGTGAGCCGATTCTTGTCGTACAGTGAGCGATCCTTGCGCGCGGCTTCTCTGGAAAACCGTCGCACATACGGAAAGCGAAGCAACCACATGGCCAAGCCAATGAACGGAACCCAAATCAATTCTCGCTTGGTGAAGAACTTGATCGTAGGCGCTAACCGAAGCAACGACACCTGAATGATCACTACATCGGACCAGCTTTGATGGTTGCTGGTAATGACCCACCAGTTTGAGCGATCCTTCAATTCCCCTTCGACATTCATCTCGATGTAGGTCACTCCGAAAACGCGGAGCAACCAGGAATTGATGGTTACCCAAAACGTTACTGCCCCATCCATCGCGCCCGTGAGCGATTTTCTGGCCCCTCGAAACGGAGTGATCAGACGAACCAACGCGATGACGAATATCGCCATACAGACTATTGCCGTGTAGATAGAGAGAGTGACGAGGGCTGCCGCGCCTCGAAACGGATTGCCTCGATTCGACGTTCCGGTCACGTCAGAAGGGCTTCCATTCAGCTGTCCGAAGACTCGGTTCTATGCGAAGTACCAGTAGCACAGCATCGAGATGATCACGACACCAATGAGGTTCAGCACAAACCCTTCCCTGATCATCCGAGTCACCGGAAACTCCCCAGTAGCGAAAACGACAACATTCGGCGGAGTGGCGACAGGAAGCATAAAGGCGCAACTTGCACTCATCGCAGCGGCAACCATGAACAACCGCGGATCCACTGCAATACCTAAAGCTATAGCCGCCAGTATGGGCATCAGCAACGTAGTGGTCGCAGTGTTACTGGTGGTTTCCGTAAGAAAGGTCACCCCCGCACAGACGATCACCATCACTAAGATGAGTGGTAGCACTTCAAGAAAAGAAAGGTTCGCAGCCAGACTATCGCTAAGGCCAGACGTCTCAAACGCCTTGGCGATACACAAGCCTGCTCCAAACAACAGGAGCATTCCCCAGGGGATCTTGTTTGCAGTCTCCCAATCGAGAAGTCGGCTACCCTTGCCGGCCGGAACCAAGAACAGAGCAACGACGGCAGCAAAGGCAACAATATAGTCGTTCGAGTACGGCAATCCCAATAGCGCAGTCCACCCGCCAAACGGTTGCTTGCGGAATACCCAAGCCAAAGCCGTAAGAGCAAATATCGTAAGAACTCTTACCTCAGCAGGTTGCCACTTTCCTATTTCGGGCAGTTCAATGTTGGACTTGAAGTTCAACTTTCGGGTGAGCCACAGCGCCATTAGAGGGATGAATATCACCACAACGGGGATGCCCCACATCATCCATTCAAAAAATCCAATCTCTATCCCGGTCGTTTCCTCATAGACTCCGCGAAACACCAAATTCGGAGGTGTTCCAATGGGTGTGCCAACCCCTCCAATACTGGCTGCATGGGCTACACCGAGCAACAACGGCACGGTGAACCGATTGTCGTTGGCTTGATGAATGACTGCCATTGCGACAGGCAACAACATGAGCGTGGTGGCGGTGTTGCTGATCCACATCGACAACAGCGCAGCGGTGGCCATGAATCCGAAAACCAAAGTTCGACTACCGTTGCCTCCAATGAACCGAAACGCTTTCAGCAATGTCAGTGCCACACGCCGGTGCGCTCCGCTCTTCTCCATGGCTGTCGACAAGAGAAACCCTCCCAGCAACAACAAAATCAACGGATGTCCGTAAGATTGCTGCAGGTCTGCAATTGGCAGAACACCCAGCAGGGGGAAAGCTGCTAGCGGAATTAGCGAGGTCACGGGAATGGGAATGGGTTCGAACATCCACCACACCACCACTAGGGCTGTAATCCCACCTGTGACGATTGCTGCGAACTCCATTCCGCCCCAATACAGCAACGCCGCAACCAACACGCCGGCCAGAGGGCCGATAATAAAGCTGAGATTACGTGCGTTTATTTCCATAGCAACTCAATGAATCAACGAACCCGTCGACGCTCCAATCCCCAACCTTCATTCTATTGGTACGACCTCGAAACTACAGGAACAAACAGTCGATGGGACCGCATCGTTCAATACGCTTGTCAACGCACCGATACCGACCTCCGGCCAATCGGAGATCCCTACGACCAGTTGGTGAGGCCACCGCCTGAAGCACCGATGCAACCGGAGGCCGCCAGAATTACCGGAATCAGCCCGCGAACCCTCGAGCGCGAAGGCATCCAAGAGTGGGAGTTGTTCTTTGAAGTCTCCGAGCATTTTCAGACGCCCAACACCTGCATTGTGGGCTACAACAACGTCGATTTCGACGATGAGTTCCTCAGATTTGGGATGTATCGCAACCTTCGACCGCCCTACGAACACGAGAGCCGACGCAACAACAGTCGAATGGACATCTTCAGAGTTGCCCAGCTGACGTGCGCACTACGGCCGGAAGGCATCGACTGGCCCACCGTGGATGACCAACCCACATACGAACTTTCCGCCATTGCCGCCGCCAACAACGTCGATGCGACAGGTGCTCACGATGCGTCGTCCGATGTGCAAATGACGATTCAGATTGCTCGGCTTATCAAGACAGCTCAACCGCGCCTGTGGAATTGGGTTTGCTCGTTGCGCAATCGACGGGCAGCGGAGCAGGTTGTTTCTTTGTCGTCCAGCAAGCCGTTACTTCATGTTTCAGGCATGTATTCCAAAGAGCGTTACTGCATTGCTCCGGTTCTGCCCGTTGTCCAGCACCCTTCCAATCCACGACGAGTGATAGCTGTGGATCTGTGTGGCGATCTTGACCTAATTCTGGGTCGCTCCGCCGAACAGATCAGATCGGAGTTGTTTCGTAAACGACAGGAAGGAGAACCCAAGTCACCCCGACCTGGGATTCACACCATCATTCTCAATCGTGCTCCCATGATCGCGCCGCTGTCCACGTTGAATGACCAAGCTGCCCGAAGGCTCAAGATCGATCGAGATGTGGTTCATTCGGCTGCAGAGAGACTTCAAAGACACAGCGACCTGCCAAAGGTGCTCCGCGAGGTTCACGAGCAACGAATTGAAGATCAAGGATCTGAGCAACGAGCCGAGCGAGAGGCTGAGGAAGCACTCTACGACGGTTTTCTTCCTGACGAGGACGCAAGCAACTGCCGTCGCTTTTGGGTATCTCAACAGAGGAGTGGGCGATGGCTTTCCCCAAATTTCCTCGACTCCCGGCTTCGAGACCTCGTCCAACGACTGAAAGCACGCATTGCGCCCGAACAAATGAATGATCAAGAACTACGGGAATATCACGAGTTTGTGCGTCGGCAATTGACTCAACGAGAGCAAACTCTCACATCGATGAAGACTCAAGCGCGGGAACTACTGACCAAGTCGATTGACGAGGACGAGCAGCGTGTTCTACGGGAGTTGGAAGCCCACTACGAGCAATTGTCCCAGTCCTACGAAATCTGAGCCAAAACATCAGACTTAGCCTGGACGATTGGCCTGTGCGGCACAGATCGTTTCAATCACGTAATCGACCTTCCTTCTACAATGCCTAAAGTTTCGCAGGTTGCGTTGTTCAATTTATGAATCGGTTCGGGGTACGGGCATCTGTGCTTGTACAACCTTGCATCGGCCTCTCTCACAGGGTAGCCACCGCAATGATTCACGCCGCTTTCTTCCACAATTGGACATTCTCACCAACTGATCCCAGCGATGCTCAACGCGACATCGCTGCGTGCAGTACACATCGCCCTGACATCCGCATTCGTCCAGTAACTCAGCAGAAGCTCTCTCGTTGTATTCGTAGCGGACTTCTGAGGCGTTTGCCTCATGAAAAGGCAATCAATCTGGTCAACTAGGCTCCGCTCTGGAGTCATACCTGAAGAACATCTTGGAGACTTATGCCCCTTGACTCAGTTGTACGACTCAATGGAGTCGGAAAACGATTTGACGAGAACTGGATTTTTCGCGACCTCGATCTCGATCTTCCTTCCAACCAAATCGTAGCGATCGTCGGCGAAAGCGGGTGCGGAAAGACAACCCTGCTTCAGCTCATCAACGGCTTGTATCAAGCGGACGAGGGCACGGTTGAGGTAATGGGTGAACCAGTACCGGATACCGGCATCGAGAAGTTTCGACGAGGAATTGGATATGCGGTGCAAGGCGGCGGACTGTTTCCCCACATGACCATATACGCCAACGTGACTCTGTTGGCGAAACTCGAGCGCTGGGACCGCGACCGTTGCGAAGATCGCTATCTCGAGCTGCTCTCCATGATGGGGCTTGATCCAGATTTGCGAGACCGCTATCCCTACCAATTGTCGGGTGGACAACAGCATCGCATTAGTCTCTGCAGAGCTTTGATGCTCAAGCCCCAGATCCTGCTGCTAGACGAACCGTTCTCGGCGATCGATCCAATGAGTCGCGGCGAAATCCATCGGGAGTTTCTGGCACTGCAGCAAGTTGAGGAAGTGAGTGCACTACTCGTCACTCACGACTTGCGCGAAGCTGTCGCACTCAGCCAGTATCTGGTCGTAATGGCAAGAGGAGACGTCGTTCAGCACGGGGCTACTGATGCCGTCGTCGAACAACCCGAAACGGAAGATGTCTCGAAGCTCATGGAGACCTATCTGTGAGGCCCCCGCATTGGAGAAGGATGCTATGTGTCTTTCTCGTGGCGGTAATGGCGAACCCGCTCTATGCGAGCGAAGGAACGGAATCTGATCCCATCACAGTAGGATCCAAGATGTTTCCCGAGTCTCGCATTCTTGGCGAAATCATGTCTCAGCTACTCGAAGCCGAAGGCTACGTCGTTGATCGACGGTTTGGACTGGGTGGAACCATCGTTTGCTATCGAGCGCTGATTGCCGACGAAATTGACGTCTATCCCGAGTACAGCGGAACAATTGCCCAAGCGATTCTGGAACTGCAAGAACGATTGTCGCTTGAAGAGATCAACGAGAAACTGGCTGCTCTTGAAATCGAAGCCCTCTCCGAGTTCGGGTTCAACAATACCTATGCGATGGCCATGCGCAGAGAAATGTCGGAAGAGTTGGGAGTCACCAAAGTCTCCCAACTGGTTGACCATCCCAACCTGAAGTATGTTGTCTCACACGAGTTCCTAGATCGTGAAGACGGTTGGCCACATCTCGAGCGTGTATACGGATTGCGCTCGTTGCCAACGGGCATTGAGCACACGCTTGCGTATCGAGCAATGGCCGATGGATCCATAGATGTCACGGATGGCTATTCCACCGATGCTGAGCTCGTGCGATACGACCTTGTCGTCCTCGAGGATGATCGAGGGGCATTTCCGCTATACATGGCACTTCCACTCATTCGCAGCGATCTCTCGTCTGCCATACAGCAAACGCTGGACCAAGTGGGAGGAATGATCGATGAAGCTACGATGCTGGAACTCAATCGGCAAGCGGTCGTCGAGGGCAAATTCGTAGGAGAAATTGCCTCAGGCTTTCTTGCAAGTTTGGAATCTGACGCCTCTGCCGACTCCGATATTGAGGAAGAACCCATTCCAGAGACAGGTTGGAATTCTCGATTCTTCAAAGAGCTTCGAACCAACACTCTCCGCCACCTCGAACTCACTGGCATTGCTTTGATAGCGGCGACCATAGTTGCACTTCTTCTGTCACTTGCTGTCTATCGGATTTCCTGGCTTGCGCGCTCTGTCGTCTATGTCTGTGGGCTCTTGCAAACTATCCCGTCACTCGCGCTACTGGCCTTGTTGATTCCCTTAGTCGGAATCGGCATGCTGCCAGCGATCATTGCGTTGTTCCTCTATTCACTCCTACCCATAGTGAGAAACACCGTGACTTCCCTGACGACCGTTGATCCCATGCTGATCAGGGTTGCCGAGGCAATGGGAATGTCCCAGTACGAAAGGCTACGATTTGTGATGGTCCCCTTGGCGATGCCCTCCGTGTTCGCCGGTATCCGTACCTCCGCGGTGATTTGCATCGGAACGGCAACACTTGCAGCGTTTATCGGAGCAGGAGGACTTGGCAATCCAATCATTACGGGCTTGTCCATGAACAGTCCGGGGTTGATCTTGGAAGGCGCAATTCCGGCGGCAATTCTTGCCATCTTGACTGAACTGGTCTTTGAATTCGTCGAGCGAATGGTTATTCCCGGACACCTCAAGATCTTCGGCGCAACGAAGACCGATCCTGCCACTGAAACCTAGTATTGACACAACCCAAGCCGCTACGCGAAGCAGCCACCGTAATGCTGGTGCGCGATGCGCAAGAAGGCATCGAAGTCTTCATGTTGAAACGTCCCGGTCGGGGTGCGTTTCCCGATCTTCATGTGTTCCCGGGCGGCAAAGTTGACCAGCGAGATGAAGGCTTCGATGAGCTATGCGACTCCTTGGACGATTCGGAGGCATCCAAGCTGTTGGCGGTTAACTCCGACGGATTGCGCTACTGGATCGCCGCGATTCGGGAGTGTTTCGAAGAGTGTGGGGTCTTGTTCGCCAATCGAGATTCAAGAGAGTTCAACTATACCGACGCTGCCGAAGTCGAGAGATTCGACAAGGTCCGACACGAGCTGGACGACGACGGCGACTTCAAGGGATTTCTGCAGGCGAACCGATTGATTCTCGCCACGTCCCGGGTTCACTACTTCAGCCACTGGATCACGCCCGAATTTGCACCGGCTCGATTCAACACTCGGTTCTTTGTCGCCGAGCTTCCCGTCAACCAATTGGCGGTCAAACATGCAACCGAGCACGTTGCAGGTTCGTGGATCAATCCCAAGAATGCTCTGCGCAAGTTCTCGACCAAAGAGTGGCAGATGATTGTTCCAACTCTGACCAGTCTTCGTATGCTTTGCGGTTACTGCACAGTTAGAGAATTGTTGGATGCCGTTCGAACAGAACGGCACAAGATTCCCGTGACCCCTTCGCTTCACGCCCAAGGCATTCAATACGACCCCAATCGATGGTGATTCGACTGGATGGCGTTGGCAAGCGCTATCAAGATGGGAAAGGAGAGCGATGGGTTCTTCGAGACCTCTCCTTTGCCGTGCAACGAGGAGAGTCCGTCGCGGTGGAAGGACCCAGCGGTAGCGGCAAGACAACTCTGCTCAATGTACTTTCTGGTTTAGTGCAAGTCGATGCGGGGGACATTGACGTGACTCTGAACGATGAAAAGGTTTTATCGCTTCGCGACCTGAGTCATGCCGAGCTCGCACGATTTCGCCGGTTCGACATCGGTTTCATCTATCAGTTCTTCAATCTGGTTCCAACACTCACGCTCGAGGAAAACGTTCTTCTCCCCATCGAACTCACTGGCCGCAAGCACATGATCGATCAAGCACTGGCACGAATCGATGCTCTGGGGCTTGACTCTCGACGACACGCCTTTCCCGAAGATCTTTCCGGCGGAGAACAACAACGTGCGGCAATCGCCCGAGCTCTCGCACACGGTCCCAGCATCGTATTTGCCGACGAACCCACCGGCAATCTAGACAGCAAGAACTCCAAAGCCGTCGCCGATCTTCTATGGCAGGAAGTCCAGACTGCAGGGGTGACCTTGATTGTTGCTTCGCACAGTGACGAACTAATGCAGAAAGCCGACCGAGTCATCAATCTCTAGTTGAAGTACCTACTCCTTAGCCACTTCCGCGACCTGCGGCGACGTTGGCTTTCAACACTCTCCGTCACAGTCGGGCTCGGTCTAGCCGTGATGGGAGTAATCGTCGTTCATGTATTGGGCGACCAGGCCGTTCGAGAAATCGGCACAGTCGGGATTCAGTCGAACTATCAGTACGTGGTTCCCATTTACAACTACGACGAGGGCAAGTACTTCCGACTGCGCCAGGCGTGGAGATCTGGAGAGATTCCCCGTATCAAGGGAATGGTCCCGGTCATTCAAGGAACGGTCGCAAGCAAGGGAGCTCTTGTTCCGATTCTTGGCATCGATCCGCTTGCCGACCCACAGGCAATTTCGGGTTCTGGTTTGGTCACCGGAGCTCCCGAGATCGAACTATTGACTCAAGACTCGTTGATCGCCATCGGGAACAATTGGGAAGTTGGCGTGGAGGTCAAAGGTGCACGAATCATTGCACATCTGCCATCGCAATCAGAGCTATTGATTGCCGACATCGCCACTGTTCAACGAATTCTGAACCGCCCCGGCGAAATCGACGCCATCTGGATGCGACGTGCTCCCATCGCTCATAGTTCCTTGATCGATCGCATTTGGCCAGGTCTGCTTACTGGATGGAGCTACCGTTCGCCTCGACTAAAGCTGGACGGATTCGATATCCAAGATATGACGTATTGGAATCCAACCCATTCGTTCGCCGGTTCCATTGCCTTCAACCTCAGTCTTCTGGGTCTCTTGGCAGTACTCGTTTCGGCACTGATTTCGTACGAGTCGTGCGCATCGAATGTGGTGCGACGTTCCAAGGAGCGGGAGCGCTTGGAAGCTTTCGGAGTCACCCCTAGCGAAATCCGGATCGTGTACGTGGCAGAAGCCTTGTTGCTGTCAATTGCCGGCTCCTTGATTGGAGTTCTCGCTTCGGTCGTGTTGCTTGGTCAATTGGACCTGCTGGATGAGAACGTTAATTCCGGCGCATTTGCGTTCGGCACCGGCAAAGCCGCGGTAATCGGGGCGATTTCCTTTCTAGCGGCTGCGTCCTTGGCGACGCTTCAAAAGAGACCGAGACGGCCCACTATGGCTTTAATTGTGTTTGCACTTGCAGCTTCGTCACTTCTCTTATCGGGGTCGAACTCAAGAACCGGGGTTGCGGGTGCGTTCATCGTAATTCTTGCACTCTGCATACTTCACGTGCTCTTGGTCATATTCACGCTGTCCACGTGGATTCGAAGAGTTTCACCCCACATCAAGCCCCGAAGATTGCAACTCCGGATGGTCTGGCGTCAGGTCGCGCAACAACTTGACAGCTATCGCCTTCCAATCAGTACGTACTCGATTGCCATTGCCGCCGCTGTTGGAATTGGGATCATGGTGTCGGCTTTTCGGATCAACTTCGAGGATCTTCTCGACCAGCGACTCCGACCTGGACTCTACCTGTCGAATGCCGCAGAGATCGACGTCGCACAGGTATCCGCATGGGATGAAGTATCGGAGATCAGGGAGTACTACCGCAGTACCGCGCGCCGCTCGACCGGACCCATAAACGTCACAGCGGCAACGTTGGATGAGTGGGAGACATCTCGCTACGGATACGACGAGGAAGTGCTAGAGGGAGCACTCATCAATCAACAGTTGGCAATTCGGCACAGGGTGAGTGTAGGAAGCAACCTCCTGCTTTCGTTTGATCGAGGCCAGCACATACTCGTGCCCGTGGTTCACATATTCAACTCCTACGGTTCAAGTCAGTCCCAAGCCATCATTCCGATCTATTCGATAGACACCAATAAATGGATAAGAGATCGTCTCACGCTAACCGTACCTCAACAGCACATGGCCGACGTTTCAGAACGGCTGCTTCGGACTAGTCCCTCCGTCAGCATCCAAGACGCGACGGAGATTCGAACCGCGGCGCTTCGGGTGTTTGATCAAACGTTTGTGCTCACCAGCTCCATTTCCTTTGTTGCCGTTTTGGTTGCCGTCGTTGGAGTGTTCACCGCGGCCTTGGCCACCCAGGGAGACAGGACTCGAGAGTATCGACTGCTCCGAACAGTCGGAATCCCCGAAAAATCCATTGCGCTGTCTGCGCTACTGCAGTCCGGTGCGCTTGGCGGACTAGCGAGTCTTGCTGCAGCACCTCTTGGGATTGGAATCGCCTGGTGCTTGTGCTCGCTCGTAAATCCCCGTGCATTCAATTGGACTATCGATTTTCACATCGTGCCCGTTGCGCTACTCCTTCCGTTGTGCCTCGGTGCATGCGCTGCGACTCTGGCTAGTCTTGCACCGTTTTTCATGCGGCGGAAACTCGAGTGAATTTCCACGGCGTATTTCGAACTATCGACAAGAGCCTCGCCTGTCTCAGCATTGCACTCGCATGTGTCGTAGGGTTCCTTGTAATGGCGGGCTGTAGCCGGGCTCAAGACTCCGATACGAGTCCGTTGCATCAGTCGATGGGTGAGTCAGTTGACACATCTCTCTATGCTCAGACCGACCCCTCGACTCGTTTGTCGTTTCCAGACGATCACTCTTCCCACGATGACTTTCTCATGGAATGGTGGTACGTGACCTCCGTACTGCATACGAGTTCAGGCACGGAAATTGGCGTTCAATTCACTATCTTTAGAAGATCGTTGAGTCCATCCAAACCAACGCAACATCCTTGGCGAACCGGCCAGGTCTATCTGGCACACGCAGCAGTGTCGGATGTACGCGCCAAACGACACTACGATGCGGAACGCATAAGCCGTGCACACCCCCAGCTTGCGGGCGTGGTTGAAGAACCATTTCACGCCCATGTGGACGGTTGGTCCCTCTTCTCGTCTGAGGAGACCTTCTTTCCCTTGAGAGTCGCTGTCAAGAGTCGTGATTTCATCATTGATCTGACCCTCGAAGAAACCAAGCCTATCGTTCTGCACGGAGACGAAGGCTACTCGAGAAAGAGCCCCGAGAACGCTTCGCACTACTACTCGATTCCTCGGATGAAGACCCAAGGCGCAGTGAGGATCGGATCCAAGACGCATGCGGTTTCGGGACTCTCCTGGATGGATCGAGAGTGGAGCAGTTCGATGTTGAGCCGACAATACGAAGGATGGTATTGGTTCGCCATCTCATTTGAAGACGGACGCGATTTGGTTTTGTTCTCCCTACGTGACAAGCTGCCAGAGTCCGACGAGAATCGAGTGGCAATGTGGGTTGATGTCGACGGCGAGCCAAGAACCGTAGATCGCAATCAGTGGTCAATTGAACCGGTCAGAAACTGGAAGCAGTGGCCTGTGGAGTGGCTGCTATCCATCGAGGGCGATCAATTGGCCATTTCCGCAGCATTCGACAATCAAGAGATGAACACCAGCATTCCCTACTGGGAGGGAGTAGTTCATGCCACGTCCGAAGGCACTCGCCGAGGCTCTGGATACATGGAACTGACAGGCTATTCGCCTTGAAAGGCTCGCATTCCTAGTATGAACAAGCAATCCGCACCGCTGAGAGCAATATGAGCGAACACAACCTGATCTGGGAAAAGCAGTCGTCGGAGCAAGGGGAAGATCTTGGAATCTTGCGGGTTCGCCACGACTGGGTACGCAATCCTCGGACCCAATCGGTTCTCAAACGACTTGTGCTGGAATCAGTGGATTGGGTGAACATCGTCGCCCTCACTCCCGAAGGGCTTTCGGTTATGGTGCGGCAGTATCGGTTCGGCATCGAGTCGTTGACCTTGGAAACCGCCGGCGGGATGGTCGATGCCGGCGAAACGCCTCTGCAGTCGGCCAAAAGGGAACTGGTTGAGGAGACAGGCTATTCCGGCGGAGAGTGGTTTTCTCTCGGCGCAGTCGAGCCCAATCCGGCATTTCACCCCCACCTTTGCCACCATTTCCTAGCTCGAAATGTAGAAAGAGTCGGCGATCCCACACCCGGAGATGGTGAACAAATCCGAGTCGAACTGTGCAGTGAAGATCAACTGAAGCAAGAGCTAGCCGGCGGCAATCTGCGTCACTCGCTTGCGCTCTCGGCTCTGTCTCGCGTATTCCAACTTTGGGAACTTCCATTCGTGCACGAGAGTGTTGTTTAGCGCAGGGAAGCAACCCGCAACATTCTTGGCTCGCCAGTTGAAGTCGCTGGGCTATCCTTAGAATCCAACCGGATTGGCTCGCTTCGGCCGAAGCCTTCTAACCCATAGTTCCGACTTCAAGAATCATGGCTGGATTTACCACTGACATCGTTCACTCGGACCGCTTGAGCGGCCCGATTGAACACAGTTCGCTTCACAAACCCATCCACCCCAACGTCGCGTACGGCTACGACGATGTCCACGATCTCATCGATATTTTTCAGGGCAAGAAGCCGGGGTATTCCTACGGAAGGCAGATCAATCCCACAGTCACTGCGTTGGAGAACAAGATCACTCGGATGGAGGGCGGCACGGAGACGGTGTGCCTAGCAACCGGCATGGCCGCAATCGGTTCATTGATTTTCGCGTTGCTACGCGAGGGGGACCATTTCGTATCCAGCTCATTCTTGTTCGGCAACACCAACAGCATCTTCAACACGTTTTCACAGCACGGACTTGGTGTTTCTTTCGTTGATGCGACTTCCGTCGCTAACGTCGAGAGAGAAATTCGACAGGAGACAAAGTTGGTCTTTGTCGAAACCATCGCAAATCCGCGAACCCAGGTGGCGGATTTGATTGAGATTGGAAAACTGTGCAGTGAACGGGGTTTGGTGTACGTCGTGGACAACACCATGACGTCGCCGTTTCTCTTTCGACCGGCCAGCTGCCAAGCCAGCCTCGTTGTCAACAGCATGACCAAGTACATTTGCGGCCACGGCAATGCTCTGGGAGGAGCGGTCACTGAAACTGGTGTGTTCGATTGGAGCGAGTTCCCCAACATCGACGAGGCTTATCAATCGTTCCCCACCCGACGATGGGGAATCACTCAGATTCGAAAGAAGGGACTGCGCGACTTCGGTGCTTCCTTGTCGCCGGAAGCTGCCCACAACATTGCAACAGGGTCCGAAACTCTCGCACTACGGATGGAGCGTCAGTGCACCAGCGCACAACGCTTGGCGGAACACTTGCAACGCCATCCTCAAGTAGGCAAAGTGTTCTACCCGGGGTTGTCGGAGCATCCGCAGCACGAACTAGCTACCAACTTGTTTCGAATGCCCGGAGCTCTGTTCTCCTTCGAGTTGGTAGATGGAATGGATCCACACGAATTCTTGAACAATTTGAAAATTGTGGTTCGTGCAAGCAATCTCGGAGATAACCGGACACTGGCAATTCCCGTCGCGTCGACGATCTACCACGAGATGGGAGCGGAACGACGCAAGAGCATGGGCATAGCGGACTCGCTGATCCGCATTTCGGTCGGAATCGAGGACTGTGACGACTTAATCGAGGACTTCGACTCCGCTCTCGAACGCTAAGGGCATAATCTCCGTTTCTCGATCACCGGACATGGCATTGGAGACCGAAGAAAAGCTTCGCCTTTCGGGCAAGACAGCGATCATCACTGGAGCAGCTGGCGGGATCGGTCGAGCTGCGGCAAGTGTGTTTGTTGATCAAGGCTGCAACGTATTGGCGGTGGATGTTGATGCATCGGCTCTGTCCGATCTCGTGCGACAAAGCAACTCAAACAGGTTGAGTCACTGTGTAGCCGATGTCGCCGTGCCTGAAGACAACACCAAGATGGCCGAAACCGCCATAGAACGCTACGGAGGCGTCGACATTTTGCTGGCCAATGCGGGAATTGAGGGACAGGTCAAGTCGATTCTCGAGTACGAAGATGAAGCATTCGACAAGGTCATTGCCGTCAACATCAAAGGCGTCTGGAATGGCATCCGAGCGGTTGTTCCAAGCATGATCCAACACGGTGGAGGAAGCATCGTGATCACTTCGAGCGTTGCCGGGCTTCGCGGTGCACCGATGATTGCTCCCTACAGCACGAGCAAGCACGCGGTTATTGGATTGATGCGATCAGCCGCAAAGGAATTCGCCGGTGCTGGGATTCGAGTGAACACTGTCAATCCCTCGCCGGTGGAGACTCGCATGATGCGCAGCCTTGAAGAAGGTATGAACCCTTCAAACCGCGATGCCGCCAAAGAACGAATCGCTGCCGGCGTACCACTCCAACGCTACGCTCAACCTGAAGAAATCGCACGAATGATGCTGTTCCTTGCGAGCGACGAAGCATCGTTCATAACCGGATCCGTCTACACCGTGGACGGAGGAAACACTGCATAGACGTACCTATGACTCAACTCGTAATGGAAACGAACCTCAATCTCCCCAATCGACGACAAGGGAAGGTCAGAGACCTCTACGAGGTTCAACTGGCCGATGGAAACCCCGGACTGCTCATCGTCGCAACAGACCGAATTAGCGCGTTTGACGTGGTTCTTGGTACGGGACTGCCTGGTAAAGGTATCGTCCTGACTCAGATTTCTCGTTTCTGGTTTGATTTCTTCGGGGATCGTGTTGGCCATCACTTGATGAGCACCGATGTGCAAGACGTACCCGGACTCAGCGATCAAGAGCGGAAGCAACTCGCAGGTCGAGTCAAGCTCTGCAGGCGCACTTCGGTTCTGCCGGTCGAGTGTATCGTCCGAGGATACATAACTGGGAGCGGCTACAAGGACTATCTGCAATCAGGAATGGTCTGTGGGATCGAGTTGCCTTCCGGTTTGCGCAACAGCGACAGACTGGAAGAACCGCTGTTCACCCCCTCGACCAAGGCAGAAGCTGGGGACCACGACGAGAACATCACGTTTGATCAGGGAGTCGATCTCGTAGGACTTGAGACCATGTCTTGGCTCCGCGACACTTCGCTTGATCTCTACTCATCGGCGCGGGCGCACGCTCTGTCCAAAGGGATCATTCTTGCCGACACCAAATTCGAGTTCGGAGTGATTGACGGCGAAGAACAACCTCTCTTAATCGATGAGATCTTCACTCCTGACAGTTCGCGTTTTTGGCCGGCCGAGGAATGGGAACCAGGAAGAGAACAAGACAGCTTCGACAAGCAAATCGTGCGAAACTACCTCGAAACTGTGGTCTCGGCGGGTCAGTGGGACAAGACTCCTCCGGGTCCAGAACTTCCCCCGCATGTCGTTAAATCAGCCTCGCGACGCTATCTCGAAGCCTACGAACTATTGACAGGATCATCTCTACCCATCTTTGAATGAGTCGATCGGCAACTATAACGTGGGATCAATACAAGGAGATATGTGATCGTCCCGATGTCCTGTCTCGATGGCTGGTTCAACAGACTGCCGCGGTATGTGACCAAGGACTCGCCGAACGGCTCAACGCCGTTATTGAATCAAGACCACTAGAAAAACCACCGGATCACAAAGGGGGCTCACTGCTGGACATGTTCCGCACTGAGTTTTCGATCGAAGATGTAGTTGCGATTACAAGAAATGTTTCCCAAGCAAACAAAGAAGGAGTCCTGACAACGGGACCTGTAAATCGCAGCTACTCAGGAATACTGAAGGCTTGGCAGGAATACGAACGCATGCTGACCGAGTAGATGTCTCTAGATCTGTCGAATTCTGAAGTCAGGGGGAGTCATCTATAGAAGCTGTATAGCCAATTCGAGCCGAAACGGAAACGCCACAGAAGTGCTCGAGACGCAACCAGGCAACAAGACGACGTTTAAGAAACTAGACTCATGCGCGACTACGTGAACATGGAGCGACGACTCAGGGCATTCTGTCTGACTTGTATTGCGATAGTTCCTTTACATCTTCGTCCGTGAGCAAACTGGTCGCCAGTTCGCTGTGATCTCGGCTCAGTGGATTGCCTGATTGCTCCCACATAAGAAGGATCAGGGCCGCTGCCGACTTGATCTCTTCGGACCGCATCCGATCCAGCGATTCAACGAGACCGCTTGTATCGTATGCTGCCCAGGCACCAAACATTTGCTGCTCATACCGTTCGCGGGCGACATCGGGAACTTCCGTTAGCAGGTTCAGTGCCTCGTCGGTCATTCCGTTTTCTACAAGCCCACGTCCCACTGCGGGATATGCCTCGACTGTTGACTGACCCTCGCGAACCATAGGCAGGTATTCGAGCGCCGTGGCGACATCGTCTATCGCAAGTTGACTCACAATACCCGCTTCCGGACCTGACTCGCCAGCAACAAGCGGTTGCTCCAGAGCAGTTTTCATCGCAAATTCCAAATCGTCTGCGGCCAGTTGCATCAAGACTCGCCTCACCACTCCACTTCGGACTGACTCTATTCCGGGGTCGTTCAATGCCCACTCCAATGTTGCATCGGGGTCAGTGGAGTACCAGCTTCGGACCTCCGAGTAGGCGGCTTGATCCTTCCAGCTACCTTCCTCCATGGACGACACGATGTCGGCTGCCTCAACCGGTGTCTCCTGGGCAAGGTGTTCAAGCGCAACTGAATACGCCTGTCCGCGAACCTTTGCCGGCAAAGGCAGTGAATCAAGTTGCGCAAGTACGGTGGACGGCTCGTTGCGAGCCCAATACTGCACCAACTGGTTTTGAAGGTTGCGACGCATACCGCTCTTCCCGATCTTAGACAACCCCTCCAATGCAGCGACAGGATCCACTGCCGCAAACCTGCGGGCAGCTACGGACACCAAGAAATCACTGCGCTCGCTGTCTACTGTCAACGCGAAGTCGAACGCGGCACGTGCATGCTTGTCCGCTATGCGATCAAGCACACGAACCAACACTGAAGTTCTTTCTTCGGAATCCTCCAACGACCCGGCGACTCGATCCAACGCCGTTACTCCCACCTTGTCGACCCAAGCTCTTGCGGCCTCGAAGAGCAGTGACACCCGATCAGAATCGTCTTGGGACGATTCAAACAAATCGTTCCATGACTTCTCCAAGTCTGCATTCGACAAATTGGGGACTCTCTTCAGCCGTCAGATCTGCCATGAGCGATTCGCCGCTCAGTTGCTCGGCTATCCGGTTCCGAACCTCGTCGGGAAGATCGTGTCTTTCTTCTAGCACTGCTTCCAGGGCAATGCGTCTCTCCGCTTCGTCCAGACGAGGCCGCGTAGCTGACTGCTGAATCCAAGTCCGTTTGAGCCCATTCCGCAAAAATTGCCTTTGTCAGAAGAGCTGGTTCTTTCAGTTCGGTCGTCCCCAACCACTTAAGTGCGTTCAGGGGATAGATGCGCGCCATTCGCTGCAAAATGACCACCTGCATGGCGGTACGGAACTCCTCGCGAACCTGAGAGGATTGATTCAAGAGGTCAAGCAGACGCTCATCATCGATGTCGGCAAGCAGTTGATGCAGAGCAGTGCGTTCAGATGGTCCCGGCAGTTCGGAGATTTCGCTCAGTGTTTGAAGTCTAGCTTCGCCAGCTATCCGAGAATCTGAAGCGACCGATTCTTCAGAGGACGAAGGTGCACTGTTATCGAGAAGTGGCAAACCGATCAAGAAAACGGCGGTGGCAAGACCGACCCCAACGACGAAAGCCACTGCCAGCTGGCCAAACAAGACCGCTTTCCGATTGCGTTGCATCACCATTGGGGCAACCGACTCAAACACCTATGGCTTAGACAACCTAATTTCGGGAACTGCGACTGACCGTGGGATTAGATGCTGAAGATTGCGAATTACGTTGCTCTGGAGTTTTTTTTTGCTGTCAATTGCACCTGATCTCACGGGGGAATTGAACACCTGCTTGAGGTCAAACTTCTCTGCTGACGCACAGACCTAGATCAATCGTAGAGTCCAAGTTCCAGCGCCACCTCTTCAAACCGATCAAGTGCTCGAGAAAAGTCCCTTTGGCTCTTGTTTTCTCTCTCGAGCCTCTCGGCATCTTGTATGTTCCGCATGAATTCTTGCGATTCTGTCAAGATTCCTCGTGTGGAGTCCACATACCACTGGCAGCTCTTGTTTCCATCTTCGTCCGATCCTCGATAGTCACTCGCTCTGCATACGCTCTCTACTAGCCAATGCAGGTCGTAGTTGAGCCCCTGTTTTCTCACTATTGATGATTGCGTACAACGCGGTGATCAATCGAATTCCACGAGGGTAGGTCGGGCCGAGTCTGTCCAAGCTCAACCTAAACTCGTCAGACATGTTCTCCAAGTCAAAAACCGTATACGAACTCTTGCCGAGCTTCGTCTCCTTGCCGCTAGCCCTGTTCCGTCCACCCATCCCCAAGGTGATACGCAAGTCTCGTGAGACCTTCGTAGATTCTGATACGAGGATCTGTAAATTCCCATTCCCAGTCGTAATCCAATCGCGTTGAAAGAGTTCCAAGCCGTTCAAACTCACTTTCGTAACGATCACCATCCAATTGGGGTATCGAATCGAAAACGTGCGCATTGGAGTTTCAACCAACGCACCTCGAGTACCTCTTCCCACAGCCAGTTCTTGCTGTGTTCGAATGCGCCTCCACTTGCATCGTCCTCGCTTAGTTTCTCCAACATGCTCAGGAAGTGCTGAAACCTCGTCTTTCCCTTGTACATGGCTCGACGAGGGTCGATCCAGTCCCTCTCCGCATCTCTACCATCACGAAAACCGTAGCAGACTGAGCAAAACTGGGCGTAGTTAGTAAAGGCTTGTGCGTGACACGACTCCCTGATATTGCGGTCTTCTCGTCCCCAGTAGCTCGAACGGTCGAATTCTACGAGAAAAACAATCCTCTCGATCCAGAGTGGCAAACACGAGCATTTGATCCCTAGCTGGATCGGCGAAGATTCTTCCGTACTCCAGCCATCTCTTGACCGGATCACCTTTTCTTTCGCGTTGGAAGTACTGGACCTGGTATCCGAAAGCCTTGTTCAAGAAGTATTGATCCAGAGCCTGTAGACAGGTGCCGTCTAGGACTTCATCAGCTGGCTCCGGACAGGCCGTCAGCAGGTTGGACTCATTGCGGTCAGACCTCGATTGTTCTCGAACCGGAAAGTCGTCAGACTCATTGATTGGCTCAGGGGTCGGAGCCATGGTCAGGGCAGATAGCATCGGCAATGGACAAATCACCACCGCTAAGCAAGCCACGAACAGTATTGAAGCCTTACGAGAGGCAAACCTCATTCGCATTGACCAGACTCGTCATCCAAGTGATCGTAGTCTCTATTTATATGCGACTCTTTCAATTTGGATCACATTTGTCGTGGGCACGAGTTTCTTCTTGCGTTTCTTCAGCTAGCCCAGGCTTGACTGACTCGTTCTGCTCGTCGAGAACGGAAGAAGAGCATTGCTCGGTGCAGTTGAAACCAGATAGGCCAATAACGAGACGGCTCGACAATTCGCAACTTACAAAGAAAGAGAGAGCCAAGAGGCTCAGATTTCAGCGTCCCGGACAACGACCTCTGTCAGTCGTAGACTCCAAGTTCCAACGCCACCTCTTCAAACCGATCGAACACCCAAAGATGCTCTCGAAGGGACTCTTCATTTCTTGTGTAAGACGCCATGTCCTCGTCGAAAAGAAAGTGAAACTCTCCGTTCATTATGTCTGCTCGAACATTATCAACCCACCATCGACAGCTTTTGCTGCCCGCGTCGTCAGTTCCTCGATAGTCGCTCGTTCTGCAGACGCTCTCGACCAGCCAATGCCAGTCGAAGTCGACTCCGCGGCTCTCCAGGACAGTGGCTATGCTCGTTCCAACCAGCATTCGAATCCCACGAGAATTTGTCGGACATAGAAAGTTCTTGTCCAAATTCCTCGCCCAATCAGTGTCTTCCAATCTTTCTCCATAGACGAGCTCTTGCCACGCCTCGTCTCCCTCCCGGAAGCCCTGTTCTGTCAGTCGTTCGCCCAAGAAGGAAGCCAGTCTTGTTAGACCTTCGTAAATATTGATGCGTGGATCCCTTGCTTCCCAGATCGACATAGGTACATGTTGCAGTCGTGTCGCAAGAGTCTTAAGCCTCTCGAATTCCAAAACATAGCGGTCCCCGTCCAAAGTGTGCACGGAGTCTGACTTCGCGCACTGTCGTTTCAACCATCGGGCTTCGAGCACCTCTACCCACAGCCAGTTTTTCCTGCGCTCGAATGCCGCGTCATCGTCGCCACTCTTTCGAAATTCCTCCATCACGTTCACGAAATGCTGAAACCTTGTCTTTCCGGCATACACGGCCCACTCGGGATCGATCCACTCTCTCTCCGCATCTCTTCCTCCCCGATACCCAGAGCAAATTGCACCAAACTGGGCATGGTTCGTGAACGCTGCGGCGTGACATGACTCCTTGAGATTGCGGCCGCTTCGACCCCAATACTCGAGACGGTCGTCGCCAGTAAGAAAGCACTCCTCTCGATCGAGAACCGAGAGTACGCGACTGCGATCCGCCACTGGTTCGGCGAAAATCCTTCCGTAGTACAGTGTTGTATGGGTCAGATTCTCATAGTGGATTGGATAGTGGGGGGATTGGTAGCCGAACGCCTTGTTCAGAAAAAACCGATCAAGTGCCTTCAGACACGCCTCGCTAAGCTTCTCTCTTGCGGGGTCGGTGCAAGCCGTCAGCAGATCGAGATGTTCCTCTCCGGTCTCAGCCTTCCCTTCGTCCACTCGATCGTGTAGCAGATCCTCGGCGTACAAGGACTGTTCGGGCTTTGCAAAAACATCAGTGTCAAAAATCGAACGCCCCAAGTCAATAATGGTCTCGCCATGGGCCGTTGGAATCGGAAACGCCACTGCTACCAGACAAGCCGCGACAAGCGTAGTCTCAACCCAAGACGCAGACTTCATACGCATCGATGAATCTTGTCGATCAATCATTCCCAGTCTCTACTTATATACGACTCTTGCAACTCGGATCAAGTTTGTCGTGGCAACAAGCCTTTGCTTGCGATTATTCGACCACCGCAATCGCCCACATTGAACTCGAATACAAGCCCGACACGGCGAGATTTGCTCAGTGGACTAAAACGTTGTCAGGCATGCAACGCGATTGCTGTCACTTCGCAACCTGCAATGCGACAGACAGTTGACTTAGGTGTCAGTATCGGAGTCGCGATACAGATCAATCGTAGATGCCAAGTTCCATTGCGACTTCTTCGATTTGCTCAAGTGCCCAGAGAAACTTCTCTTTGTAGTCGTTGCCCGCTGCAATCACCTCCGGATCTTGAGATTCGCGAGGCTCGGCAGGTCCATCCGCAAGACCCGTTCGGAATTTTCGAACCCACCATTGACAGCTCCTATTTCCTTCTTCGTCCGGTCCTCGATAGTCGCTCGTCTTGCACACACTTTCCACCAGCCAATGCCAGTCGTAGTCGATGTCTCGCATCTCCAACGCCATGGCCGCGCGAACTGCTGAGAACATTCGAGTTCCACGAGCAGTTGTAGGCCCGAGCATCCCTTCGTCCAAGTGGGTGAAATCATCCCAATCGCGAAACTTTGGATCCCTCTCCACATGAACGCCATACACGAGCTCTTGCCAAGCCTCGGACCCTTGGCGGTAGCCCTCGGTGGCTACTCCTTCACCCAAAAACCGTGCGAGTCTCGTAAGGCCCTCGTAGATGTTCGTGCGTGGATGTTGTAATTCCCAATTAATCCCAACTGAGAAGTCCAGTCGTACCAATAGGTTCTGAATCTGCTGGTATTCCTTCGAAACGAGATCGCCGTCTAAAGTGGGCACTGTATCGAAGCGTGCACATTGCCGCTTCAACCAACGCACCTCCAGCACTTCTTCCCATAGCCATTTCTTTCGGTGTTCGTAGGCGACCTCATCATCGCTGTCTTCGCCAAAGTCCTCCAATATACCCAAGAAGTGTTGAAACCTCGTCTTGCCTGTAGTCGCAACCCAATTGCGATCAATCCACTCTCTTTCCGCATCCCTTCCGTTACGGAAACCGTGGCAGATTGCACCAAATTGGGCATAGTTCGTAAAGGCAACGGCGTTGCACGATTCGTACCGGTTGCGACCGCTTCGCCTCCAGTATTCTTGGGTGACTTTGCCTTCATCAAAACACTCCTCGTTGTCAAGCGTAGCCAAGACACGCCATCGATCCCCGTCTGGATCGGCAAATATTCTTCCGTAATCTAACCTGACCAATGGCCTAGGGCCTATCAATCGAATTTGTTTTCCAAATGTCTTGCTCGCGAAGAACTGGTCAAGTGTCCGTAGACAATCTTCGCCGAGAATCTCTACGGTTGGGTCTGGACACACAGTTAAGAAATCGGGATCATCACTGCGGTCGGACGGGGTTTCAGTGATCGTTTCTTGATCTACGAGGCTTGGCGGAGTGGAACGTTCTCGTTCCGGCTGAACGTCCGCATTAGGTGGTGTCTGTGGTTCCTCAGAATCGGTCTCGTCAGACTGGACAAGCACCAGAACTTGCAACCCTGCCAGTCCGGTGACGACAAGCACGGCGACTATCCAATATGCAGTTGTTCTATGCACCGAGGAGCCCAGTTTTCCAGTTGGTCGCAATCCTTTCTTATATTCGAAAGTCTCAATTTGGATCAAGTTGCTTGAGGGTATTGGATTCCTTGAGCGACCTTTCCGTCTCCCCAGTCGTGCAGATTGAACTCGAATACAAGCCCGACACGGCGAGACTTTCTCAGTGGACTAAGACGTTGTCAGGCATGCAACGCGATTGCTGTCACTTCGCAACCGGCAATGCGACAGACAGCTGACTCAGATGTCAGTATCTGAGTAGCTATGTAGATCAATCGTAGATGCCAAGTTCCATTGCTACTTCTTCGATCCGCTCAAGTGCCCGGAGAAATTTCTCTGTGTAGTCGTTGCCCGCTGCAATCACCTCTGGATCTTGAGAGTAGCGAGGATCGGCTGGTCCATCCGCAAGACCCGTTCGGAATTCGCTAACCCACCATCGACAGCTCTTGTTTCCTTCTTCTTCTTCGCCCGGTCCACGATAGTCGCTCGTTCTGCACACGCTTTCCACCAGCCAATGCCAGTCGTAGTCGATGTCTAGCTTCTCCAACGCCATGGCCGCGCGAACTGCTGTGAACATTCGAGTTCCACGAGCAGTTGTAGGCCCGAGCAACCCTCTGTCCAATTTGCTGAAATCGTCCCAATCGCGAAACTTTGGGTCCCTCTCCACGTGAACACCATACACGAGTTCTTGCCAAGCCTCGGACCCTTGGCGGTAACCCTCGGTGGTCACTCCTTCTCCCAGAAACCATGCGAGTACCGTAAGGCCCTCGTAGATGTTCGTGCGAGGATGTTGTGAATCCCAATCTGTCCCAATTGAGTGGTTCAGTCGTACCAATAAGTTTTGAATCTGCTGGTATTCGTTCGAAACGAGATCGTCGTGTAAAGTGGGCACTGTATCGAAGCGTGCACATTGCTGCTTCAACCAACGCACCTCGAGCACTTCCTCCCACAGCCACTCCTTCCGGCGTTCGTAGGCGACCTCATCGTCGCTGTTTTCGCGAAAGCCGTCCAACACACCCAAGAAGTGTTGAAACCTCGTCTTGCCTGTACTCGCAACCCAATTGCGATCAATCCACTCTCTTTCCGCATCCCTACCGTCGCGGAAACCGTGGCAGATTGCGCCAAATTGGGCATAGTTCGTAAAGGCATCGGCGTTGCACGACTCGTACCGATTGCGACCGCTTCGCCTCCAGTATTCTTGGTTGACTTTGCCTTCATCAAAACACTCCTCGTTGTCAAGCGTAGCCAAAACACGCCATCGATCCCCGTCTGGATCGGCAAATATTCTTCCGTAGTCTAACAAGATCAGTGCATCAGGACCTAAGATTTTTACTTGCTCACCAAATGTCTTGCTCGCGAAGAACTGGTCAAGTGTCCGTAGACAATCTTCGCCGAGAATCTCTACGGTTGGGTCTGTACATACTGTCAAGAAATCAGGATCATCACTGCTGTTGGACGCGGTTTCAGCGATCGTTTCTTGATCTACGAGGTTTGTCAGAGTGGAACGTTCTCGTTCCGGCTGAACGTCCGCATTAGGTGGCAACTGTAGTTCCTCAGAATCGGTCTCGTCAGACTGGATAAGCACCAGAACTAGTAACCCTGCCAGTCCAGTGACGAGAAGCATTGCGGCTATCAAATAGGCAATCCTTTTTCGCAACGAGCTTCCTAGTCTTCCATTTGATCGTAGTCGTTACTTATATGCGACACTACCAATTCGGATCAAGATACTCGTAGCTATCAGATTCCTCTGGCGATCCTTCAGATTCGATTTGCACTCGACTGCGCGTGCCCGACTGCAGGATTTCGTCGATAGGCTGAAACGTGGTCGGACCGACAACGAGACAGCTGTCGTACCACAGACGGCAGTGTTACGTGCGTCTGACTCAGATGTCAGTATAGAAGTAGCAACCTGACTCAGTCGTAGATGCCTAGTTCCAACGCGACCTCTTCAAAACGATCAATTGCTCTGTGAAAATCCCTGTAAGGACTTGGGATACTCTCTTCCAACGGCACTCCAACCGAGTCGCGCGACTCGACCAGTGACTCGGCCATTCCTCGACGAAAGTCGGCAACGCACCAGCGACAGCTCTTGTTCCCATCTTCATCCGATCCTCGATAGTCACTTGTTCTGCAAACGCTTTCCACCAGCCAATGCCAGTCGTAGGCAACGTTAAGATTGTCGAGACTTATTGACGCATCCAGAGCTGTGAATAGCCTAACTTCACGAGCAATTGTTGGATTGAGCCTCCCCTTATCCAATGCTTCCATGTCAAGACTATCCCCAAAATGAACTCCATAAACTAGCTCCTGCCATGCCTCCCAATCCTGCCGATAGCCTCTTGTCGTTAATCCATCCCCGAAGACAGCTGCAAGTCTCCTAAGACTCTCGTAGACATTGACACGAGGATCGCGTGACTCCCATGTCCGTTCGTCTACGTAGTTCCGTTGAATGGAGAAATTCTTAAGTAGCTCGTACTCCTTGACGTAGCGATCGCCATCCAAAGTGGGCACCGACTCGAAATTTGCACACTGTCGTTTTAACCAACGCACCTCGAGCACTTCTTCCCACAGCCAAGCCTTTCTGCGTTCGTGTGCGACAGCGTTGTCGCCGCTCTTGCGAAATTCCTCCAAAACACTCGCGAAGTGCTGAAAACGAGTCTTATCCCCATATGCCGTCTGTTGGGGAGCGACCCATTCCCTTTCCGCATCCCGACCTTCACGGAAACCGTAGCAGATTGCGCCAAACTGGGCATAGTTTGTAAAAGCTTCGGCGTTACAGTACTCCTTAGGATCGAGCCCGCTATTGACCCAGTAGGCTCGATAGTCGTCACCTCGCAAAAAACACTCTTCTTGATCAAGTGTTGCGAAAACGCGACCCCGATCTTTGACAGGATCGGCGAAGATCCTTTGGTATCTCAGGAAATACTCCCGTTCACCTTCATTTGCGGATCTGTAGTAGAAAGTTTTGAATCCGAAAGTCTTGCTGAGAAAATGCTGGTTGAGTGCATCCAAACAAGCTTCGCTTAGGACCTCGACAGCTGGGTCAGGACATCCAGTCAGCAAATCAGGTTTCTCGTTGCTGTTGGAAGGGGATTCAATGATCGTCTCTTGTTGTATGAGGTTTGACGCGATGGAGCGTTCTCGTTCCGGTTGAACGTCCGCATTAGGTGGCGACTGCGCTGCCTCAGAGTCGGTCTTGTCAGACTGGATAAGCACCAGAACGAGCAACCCTGCCAGACAAGTGACGACTAGCACCGCGACTATCCAATATGCTGTTGGTCTATGCACCGAGGAACCTAGCCATCCTGTCGACTACAGTCGTTACTTATATGCGACACTCTCAATTCGGATCAAATTGCTCGCGGGTATTGGACTCCACATGCAATCCTTCCGACTACGCAGAGTGCAGATTGAGATCGACTACGCGATAGCAGGAATTCCTCGAAAGGCGAAACGTGAATGAGCCGGCATCAACACTGCCGTCACTTCGCCGACCTTCAACGAGAAGGACAGCTGACTCAGATGTCAGTGCTTGGTCACGACCTAGATCAATCGTAAATACCAAGCTCCAAGGCGACCTCTTCAAACCGATCAAGTGCATCAAGAAGCCTCTCGATATGCGTTGGGGTTCCCTCGTCTCTCTGCGTGTATTCCGATCCCATCGGTTCGACCAATATCTCCGTCATTCCTCCTCGAAAGTCGGCAACCCACCATCGGCAGCTCTTGTTCCCGTCCGGGTTCGACCCTTGATAATCGCTCGTCCTGCACACGCTCTCAACCAACCAATGCCAGTCGTAGTCCACGGCAAGTTTGTCTAGTAGGACTGACACATCCAAAGCGGTGTACAGTCGTTCCATTCGAGAATGTGTAGGACCGAGCAACCCTTCATCCAAGCCTCCCATTTCAATATCCCGTCCGAGCGGAACTCCATAAACGAGCTCTTGCCAAGCTTCCTTCCCTTGACGATAGCCAATCTCCGTCAAGTCATCCATCAAGAAGGCCGCCAATTCGTTAAGAGTTTCATAGATGTTCGCTCGAGGGTCTCGCGATTCCCACTCCCGCTCATGGGAGTAGTTCCGTTGTATGGCGAGAGTCTTCAGTCTCTCGTATTCCCTGACGTAGTGGCCACCATCCAATACAGGGACTGAATCGAAATTCCCGCATTGGCGCTTCAACCAGCGCACCTCGAGCACCTCCTCCCACAACCAAGTCTTCCTACGTTCAAATTCGACGGCATTGTCCCCACTATTGCGAAATTCCTCCAAAACACTCGCGAAGTGCTGAAACCGAGTCTTATCCCCATACGCCGCCTGTTGGGGAGCGACCCATTCCCTTTCCGCATCCCTGCCACCGCGGAATCCGTAGCAGATTGCGCCAAACTGGGCGTAGTTCGTAAAGGCCTCGGCGTTACACGACTCCTTCATCTCGCCAATGCTCAGTCGACCCCAATAGTCTCGCCGTTGGTCGTCTTCAAGAAAACACTCCTCTTGATCAAGAGTCGCAAAAACGCGAATTTGATCGCCCATTGGATTGGCGAAGATCCTTCCATACTCCAATCTACCATCGAACAAATCACCCTCCTCGGCGAATGGGGACTACCGGACTAGCTTCCCGAAAGCCTTACTCAGAAAGAACTGATCGAGTGCTTGCAAACACTCATCGCTTAGGACTTCGATTACCGGGTCTGGACAAGCGGACCGCAGATCGGGCTCACCGCCGCTGAGTGATGGGGAACCAGTGACCGCTTCGTGGTACACGGGCTTGGATGGCGTGGAACGTTCTCGATCTGGCTGAGCATCCGCATTAGCTACCGGCTGCTGAACCTCAGAATCGATCTCGTTAGATCGCGTAAGCACTAGTACTAGCAACCCTGACATTCCCGTGACGAGAAGCATTGCAGCTATCCAATAGGCAATCCTTTTTCGCACCCAAGAACCCAGCTTTCACGTTGGTCGCAATCTTTACTTATATGCGACTCTCTCAATTCGGATCAACTCGCTCGCGGATACTAGGTTCCACTGGCGATCCTTCCGATGATGCAGTCGCACAATCTGATCCCGACTACGCGAGCGTAGTAGCGTGACTCCCTCGGCAGGCTGAGACGAGGTTAGGACGACAACGAGACTCCTGTCACTTCGCAATCGGTAGAGAGGCGGACAGAGGACTCGGATGTCAGTACCAGAGTTGCGTCCTAGATCAGTCGTAGATGCCTAATTCCAACGCGACCTCTTCAAACCGATCAAGCGCCCAAAGGTATTCCTCACGAGATCCTTTGCTTGTTGTGTTGACCTCAGTGCCATCCGCGTCGCGAATCTCGACTTGTCCCTCGGCCAAGAAGTCTCGGAAGTGCCCAACCCACCACCGGCAACTCTTGTTTCCTCTTTCGTCTGTTCCTCGATAGTCACTCGTCCTACACACGCTTTCAACCAACCACTCCAAGTCGTAGTCGATATCGCGCTTTTCGAGTGCCCGGGCGGCGTTTAACCCAGTGAACATTCGAATTCCTCGATCACTTGTTGGTCCAAGCCATCCGTCGTTCAAGTCTCCCATCCAGGGATCATCAGCCAGATTGACCCCATAGACGAGCTCTTGCCACGACTCCTTTCCTAACCGGTAGCCTTCTCTTGTTCGACCATCCCCAAGAAGGGATGCCAGTTTCGTAAGACCTTCGTAGATGTTGACACGAGGGTCCCGTGTTTCCCACATCCACTCAGAAACTTGCTCAAGTCGTATTGATAGAGTCTTGAGGCGCTCGTATTCTTGGGCATAGCGATCGCCATCCATAGTCGGTACCGAGTCAAATTTCGCGCATTGGCGTTTCAACCAACGCACCTCGAGCACCTCTTCCCACAGCCATAGCCTGCGGCGCTCATACACTTCGGCGTTGTCGTTCTTGCTAGAGTGCTCCGACCCGCCTAAGAAGTGTTGAAACCTCGTCTTGCTAGCGTAGACGGCCAATTGGGGGTCGATCCACTCTCTCTCCGCATCCCTTCCTTCGCGGAATCCATAGCAAATTGCACCAAACTGAGCGTAGTTCGTGAAGGCTTCGGCGTTACACGACATCTTCAGGTCGCGGCCGCTCCGTGGCCCCCAATAGTCTCGACGTTCGTCGTCTTCGAGAAAACACTCTTCTCTATCAAGAGTCGCGAAAACGCCACTCTGATCTCGCAGGGGACTTGCGAAGATCCTTTGATACTCCAACCGCTCAAATGACGAACCAACAACATCGACGAGCCACCCAATCCTCTTACTCGAAAAGAACTGATCAAGAGATTGCAGACATGACTCGCTCAATCTCTCAATGGTCGGGTCGGGACATGAGGTCAGCAGATCGAGTTCATTGCTACTGATTGACCGCGGGGCTTTGACCCTCCCGTCGTGCACAGGGTTGGAGGGCGTGGAACGTTCTCGATCCGTCTGATCGTCTGCATTGAGAGTCTCATCGAAGGTCTCATCAGACTGGGGTTGCAACAGTACAAACCACACCGCCACACAGGCGACAAGAAGCGCTCCCGCAATCCAATAGGCAATCTTTACTCGCATTCAGACGTGTGGTCGTTTAGACGATTGCAGTCTTCTTGTTCAACGCGGCCGTGTCGTGGACTGAGCGCGAAGACTTCCGTTCGAGTGATGGAATTCCAGCATAATTGATGGCCGAGGTGTATCCCTCAAAGAGTCCAAGAGGCTCAATGGGTTGCCCGCCACTTTGGGAATGGCCTGTTGGGTCAGACCCTTCGAATTTCCCCCAAATTCAAGAGAGACCTGCTTCCCAATCAGCCAGCACGATGTTCGAGAGAGTTCTCATTGCCAATCGAGGTGCAATCGCTAGTCGCATCGTTCGCACCTGCAGAGAACTCAACCTTCATAGCGTCTGTTGCTATTCGGACATTGATTCCGATCTTCCAGCGATCGATGAAGCCGACGAAGCCGTTCGATTACCAGGCTACAAGGCGGAAGACACCTATCTCAACGCAGACCAAGTCCTTCAAGCCGCTGCCCATTGCGGGGCTGAAGCCATTCATCCGGGCTACGGATTTCTCGCAGAGTCGAGCAAGTTTGCAAAGCAAGTAGCAGAGGCGGGGCTCGTATTCGTGGGACCTTCGCCCAAATGGATCGAGGACATGAGTGAGAAAACTCACGCTCGATCCACCATGCAGAATCTGGGATTTCCAGTGCATCAGGGTAGCGGTGTAGTGCAAACCGCTGACGATGTTCGCGCCTTTATTGACCAAGTAGATCTACCAATTCTTCTCAAACCTGCTCGAGGCGGCGGGGGAATCGGCATGATGGTCGTCGAGCACGAAGATGAATTGCGACACAAGCTCATGCTTGCGAGAGAACTGGCAACCCGTGCATTTTCCGACGATTCGCTCTACGCAGAGAAGTACCTTGCTAAACCGCAACACATCGAGTTCCAGATCATCGGAGATGGCGCAAACTGCGTCTCTCTCGGTGCTCGCGACTGTTCGGTCCAGCGTCGCCATCAGAAATTGCTGGAAGAAACTCCAGTCCCACGAATCTCTCAGCAAGAACTCAACGACCTCAGCGACACCTTGGTCAATGCCATCCGAGGCTACGACAGTGTGGGAACTGTTGAATGTCTGTACGCCGATGGAGAATTCGGTTTTCTCGAAATGAACACTCGCCTACAGGTGGAACATGGTGTTACGGAAGAAGCACACAGTGTGGACTTGGTTGCGGCACAACTTCAGATTGCCCAAGGGCGAAAGCTGTCCGAAATTGACCTAGGTAGTTCAAATCCGACGTCCTATGCTGTTGAAGCACGTCTCTACGCCGAAGATTCAGTTCAGATGCTCCCTTCTAGCGGATGTCTGGCTGCATTTCAACCCGTGAACTTTGAGGGCGTGCGTATCGATGTCGCATATCGTGCCGGCAACCATGTGACACCCTACTACGATCCGCTGCTGGCTAAAATCATTGGAACAGGATCGTCGCGCGAACAGGCCATTGCTCGCACAGCGATCGCACTCAAAGCGTTTGAAGTGTCGGGTGTCTCGACCAACTCAACACTGCTACAGTCAATCCTTGGGAGCGAGGCGTTCATTCTGGGTCGAGTGCACACCGATCTGGTCTCTCAACTGCACTCTTCAAATGCCCTTCGAAACTGAACAGCTATAGCAATGCCGCAAGTCAAAGTAGAAAGCGAAGTCACCGGCAAGGTGTGGAAGATCGAAACCCAAGTCGGCGATGCGGTTTCGGAAGGCGACATTCTTATGATCATGGAGTCAATGAAGATGGAAATTCCAGTCGAGTGTCCAGTGGCCGGAACCGTCAAGGAACTGCTCGTGAGCAAAGACGATTCTGTGGACGAAGATCAAGTCATTGCCGTTATCGAAGGCTGAAGTCGCACATTCAGCGCAAACCAACAAGGGAAAACACATGGAATCGCTAGTTTCAATCGATGTGGTAGACGATGTCATTGCCGACGTTCGCCTGAACCGACCCGAGAAATACAACGCTCTGTCGCCCGAAATGTTCAGCTCGCTCGTTCAAGCCGGCGAGAGCCTCATGGACCGCGACGATATCCGCGCAGTAATTCTGTCCGGTAACGGTCGCGGGTTTTGCGCGGGACTGGATTTTGGAGGCTTCCGCAGCATGGCGAGCCGACCCACTGAGCCAGAGCGGGCGGCGGCATCGATTGAGGCTCCAGACGACCTACCGGAGAATGCGGCCCAACGTGCCGCCTACATTTGGAAGAAGCTGCCTGTTCCAGTGATCGCGTCACTTCACGGAGCGGCTTTCGGCGGTGGGTGCCAGATCGCACTGGGTGCGGACATACGATTCGCGGCGCGGGATGCAAGACTCTCTGTGCTCGAAGTCAAATGGGGTCTGATCCCCGATATGTCGCTCACTCAGACCTTGCGGGATCTCGTTTCCATTGACGTCGCCAAGGAACTGACTTTCACGGGTCGAATCCTCTCCGCAACAGATGCCCAACAACTGGGATTGGTAACCCACGTCGTCGATGATCCGTACGAATCTGCGCTGGAACTGGCAAGGGAAATCTCCTCGAAGAGTCCCGATGCGGTCCGCGCTGGCAAGAAATTGTGGGAAACGGCATGGCATGGAGACGAGCGCACGGGACTTCGATTGGAAGCAAAACTCCAATCGGGACTCATCGGTTCTCCGAATCAGGTAGAGGCCATTCGTGCGAACATGGAGAACCGCGAACCACAATTCAACTCGGAGAACTAGCCAACAGATGAACTGGTCCGCCGAAGTCGAGGAACTGAACCGCCGTCGCGAACTTGCCAAGCAACAGGGCGGCAAAGACGGCATCGCGAAGCAACATGCCCGCGGTCGACTGACCATTCGAGAGCGAATCGATACGCTTCTCGACCCCGGTTCGTTTCAGGAACAAGGTCTAGCCACCGCCGTTCCAGACTACGACGATGACGATCAATTTCTTGGCTTCGTCCCTGCCAACTATGTGCTGGGATTCGGTCGAATCGACAACCGGCGTGTTGTAGTCGGTGGGGAAGACTTCACTCTCAAAGGCGGATCGCCGAACTCGGCAGGACTTCGCAAGAGCATCTACGCGGAACACCTGGCCGTTCAGTACAAGATTCCTCTCGTCCGAATGCTCGAAGGTGGAGGAGGAAGCGTCCGGAGTAGCGGAAAACGACGCGGAGGAGGCGGAGGCGGTGATTCCGTGTTCTCCGAACCTCGCTTCAAGATCATCTCCGATGCGATGGGCCAAGTTCCGGTGGTTTCCATGGCCGGTGGAGCAGTTGCCGGCTTTCCGGCTGGTCGCATGGCGGCATCCCACTTCGCGGTTATGACCAAGTACACCGCACAGATCCTCATCGGTGGACCTAAATTGGTCGAACGAGCTCTCGGCGTTTCGCTAACGAAAGACGAACTGGGAGGCGCACACGTACACGCAAGGAGTGGAATCGTTGACAACGTTGCCGAAGACGAAGAAGCGGCTCTAGCGCAATGCAGACGATTTTTGAGCTACTTACCAAGCAGTGCATACGATCGCACACCCCGCCTACAGTCCAACGACGATCCGGGAAGAATGGAAGAGGAACTTCTGTCCATTGTCCCGCGAGATTCCAACGCTCCCTTTGATGCTCGCGAAATGATCGAAATGATTGTGGACAAGGACTCGTTCTTCGAAATGGGAGCTGAGTACGGATCCAGCCAGATTTCCGGTCTCGCTAGGTTGGCAGGGCAACCTGTGGGGATACTAGCCAACGACTGTCGAGTCTACGCCGGAGCGATGACTGCCGAGGCGGCACAAAAATACCGTCGATTCGTGGAAATGTGCGACACATTCCACATTCCCATCGTGAATTTCATCGATCAACCAGGATTTATGATCGGTCCCGAAGCAGAAGAGAAGGGCACCATTCGCTATGGCATGGCAGCAGTTGCGGCAGCGGCGCAAGCGACAATTCCGTGGTGTTCCATTCAAATTCACAAGGGTTTTGGGGTCGCAACGGCGGCCCACTACGCCCCGAATTCCTATGTTCTAGCCTGGCCATCGGTTGAAACCGGGGCTTTGCCATTGGAAGGAGGCGTCGCGGTCGCATACCATCGTGAAATCGAACAGGCCGACGATCCGGTGGCGAAGCGAGCGGAAATCGAGGAACGGCTGCGCAATGCGCGCTCTCCATTCCCACGAGCCGAATCCTTCTCCGTACACGAACTGATCGACCCGCGTGAGACTCGACCAGTGTTGTGCAATTGGATTGAATGGATTCAACCCCAGTTAGATTCGCTAACGCAACCGGTTCAGTTTTGCATGCGTCCGTGAAGCACGACGGCCGACCAACACACTTGAGGTAAGGCAATGGGAGCACTGGTTTTAGCTCTGACAAGCTCCATCGTTATTGGTGGAGCCCTCTGGGCAATTTTCGGTTCGCGATTCAAAATAGCCAAAGATTCGTTGCAGAACGACATTCTGAATCTTGTAATCTACTTCGCCGCCATTCTCTTGATCTGGCTACCGATCGTCATATTCATCCTGGGCTGAAGACTCAGTCGGGCGCCTTCCAGAATGCCTAACGAGCTAGGTCTTGACGTTAGTTGTGTCGATCGCTGGATCAACCACACTCGACACGTCCTCAGGATTTCTCAGGGAACCAAGCTGGCGGCAGTCCAAGACCCTTCAGTAAACGAATAGAGTCGTCGCTCGTGGATACCGCTGGAATAGTCAAGCTCCAATCGTTCGATTGAACGATATGGGTCAAAGAAAAAACCGACTGCGCTAGGCGGAGCTTCCTGGGGAGTGTCCAGCGCAGACACACTTCGGGTCAGATATTCCGAACTCTCAACCACCGAACTCTGCGGGTGTTTGCGGTACAGCGCTTCAAGTTTCTTCGATGCGGCAGGTCGGTTTTGCCAAAAGGAATGTACGAGTGCTGATTCCATCTGTCGCAACGCAGTCGTGAAACGGTACTGCACCGAAATTGACGGAAAGTAGGCAATTGCGGATACCGTTTGGGAGGCGGAGAATTCCTCATACTTGGGACTTGTCGCGTTGACGAATATTCCCAGCCGTTCTTCGATAACCCGAATCACCAGCGTTCTCGCCGATGGTGTTCCATCCGATCCAACTGAGGCAACCACGCACAGACTTGCCGTTGGGTCACCGAGAGACATGGCACGTTGCCTGTCGCGCAAGAAACTTCCTATCGGATTGATGCGCTCGGAGTCAGTCACATAAGTCTCGAGACGGACAAGACTCCAATCTCAATTGCGGAAGGATCGGGGAATCATGAACTCGTGGACAGTTGCGGTCGCGAATTGAAAATCCGCCCACGAGCTCCCATGTTCCAAGCGAGCCATTGCTAGAGTAGGGAACAACTCGATCCTACCGCGTGTCTTGCATGCCCACAGACAACGTTCAATGGTCGGTAAATGAGAGACGATCGCAACGCTTGCTATGGATGGATCCACGCCTCGCACAAGGTCTTCCACATCTTCAGCTCTCCCCATATACAACTCGGGCACAATCTCGATCTGGGCGTCCAGATCCGCTGAGACCAGTTCGGTTGTTTGTCGAGTCCGTAAGGAATGACTGGTAAGAAACAATTCGGGTGGGTGTTCTTCTTTGGCGAGTTGAACTGCCATGACTGCACCATCGCGTCGACCTCTCTTATTGAGTGGTCGTTCGAGATCTTCAACCCCAAACGGCCGCGCCGACTTGGCATGTCGCACCAGCCAAACGCTGCGATTCGAAGAGCCCTGACTCGATTGCGTCGTCATTCGCGATTTAGGTGTTGCATCTTGAGCTGTGGAGGACGTGCAGCATTCAAGCTGCCGGAGTTCTGTTGACTCCAAAGAGGATCAACCTGCGAACTAGCTGTTCCGCTTCGTCCGTGCAAAAGTGGGATTCGTGCTCCTTCACTGAGGAATTATGCGTAACAGTTGGCGTTTGACGGTGAAAACAGCGGCACTTGCAACTCTCCACTCGATTGATCCGATCATTCGGTGTTAGTCTATCCACGCTCAGAGGGAGGGGAGACATCCATTGGGACTGAGAGGCGATGCCGCCATTGTCGGATTTACCGAATGGCAACACATTAGGAAATACACCGGTCAGAAGCAATTCACCATCGATCAATGGGCGGCACTGACACGGGAAGCGTTGCAAGATGCTCAACTTTCCATCGACCAAGTCAACGGAATAGTCTGTAGCTCGATCCGCGAAACCGACATGTTCACTCCCGCAACCATCGTGGAGTATCTTGGCAGACCGGTCAACTTCGCCGAGCACGTTGACCTCGGAGGCGCAAACCCCGTCGGCATGGTGTGGCGGGCTGCAGCGGCCATCGAATTGGGCATTGCCGATGTCGTAGTGTGCGCAACTCCCGGACTTCCCATCCCATCAAATCCTGAACGAGGACCCATCGATCCGCGTAGATTCTTCCAATCTTCAAGTCACAAGTGGGGTTCACCCCAAGCTGAATTCGAGATTCCGTTCGGCAATCTCGCACAAAACTGTGGCTACGCCATGATCGCGCAAAGATACGCGGCGGAATTCGGCTATGACGAATCTGCATTGGCCAAGCTCGTTGTCCACCAACGACAAAACGCAGCGGTCAATCCTCTTGCCGCCTTCTACCAAAAACCGGTGGACATCGACGATGTCCTGGAGAGCCGGATGATCGCAGACCCGTTGCGAATGCTTGAAATCGTCATGCCCGTTGCCGGTGGAGGAGCCGTAATCGTCGCCAGTCGTGAGATTGCGGAACAATGCCCTAACCGTCCAGTTTGGATCGCTGGATGCGGAGAGCACTTGACCATGAAGACTCCCACTTTTTCAGAGGATCTGTGCCGCTCGCCGGTCGGTCCGGCGTCCGAAACCGCGTTCAAAATGGCCGGAATATCCCGTGAGGAAGTGGATGCATGTGAAATCTACGACTGCTACTCAATCACCGTGCTCCTGACTCTCGAAGATGCTGGCTTTTGCAACAAGGGCGAAGGCATGCAGTTCATTCGCGACCATGATCTCGGGTACGCCGGGGACTTTCCTGTGAACACCCACGGTGGTCAACTGGGCATGGGACAAGCAGGTGGAGCAGGAGGCATGACGCAAGTCATCGAAGGTGCCAGGCAGATCATGGATCGAGCCGACGGCCGTCAGGTTGAAGACTGCAATATCGTTTATGTATCGGGAACCGGCGGAATCATGAGCGAACAAGCCGCCCTTGTGCTACAGGGAGCGTGATGGAATTCGAGAAACCGCTACCACTCCGAACACCAACCTCGGTTCCGTTCTGGGAAGGTCTACTGGAGAATCGAGTCCGATTGCAACAGTGTCAGGATTGCGGGACATGGATTTTCTACCCGCGCAATCACTGCTCAAACTGCCTTAGCACGTCGTTGGAATGGAAAGATGTGTCCGGCAACGCGACTTTGTACAGCTTCACCATTGCTCGACAACCAACAGCTCCGCACTTCGCGAATGAGACACCTCAACTATTGGCGATTGTGGAGTTGGACGTCGGTGTTCGAATGACCTCGACACTGGTAGGAATTGCACCTGAGGACATTCGTGTCGGAATGGATCTGACTCCGTGTTTCGACCGGATTGCCGACGACCTGACTCTACTGAGATTCACATCTGCCAAAGCGAGCTAGGCGCTTTCAGGGACATGCGCTAGTCGACTGATTCTCGTCTCAGCGTTATGGTTTGCCCCTTCGGTCTGAGCAGGAACACGAGGGCCATCCCGGCAACAAATCCGCCGATGTGAGCCCAGAAGGCAGTCCCTCCTTGGCTCACTGACCCCAACTGAGGAAGCCCAGCAACTAACTGTGTAATGAACCAGATCCCAAGTATCACAACCGCGGGAACTTCAATCACGGTAATGAATACAACAAGGAACAGCAAAGCCTTCACTCGCGCACGGGGATGCAGAACGATATACGCTCCCATGACTCCCCCAATGGCCCCGGATGCGCCCACCATCGGTACGACGCTTCCCGGATCGGTTGTGATCTGTGTCGCCGATGCAATGAGACCGCAAACGAGATAGAAAGCGATAAATTTGACCCGTCCCAAGGCGTTTTCGACGTTGTCGCCGAAAATCCATAGAAACCACATGTTGCCGATGAGATGAATCCAACTCCCGTGCATGAACATCGAAGTGACCAGGGTGTACAGGTCGGGTGAACCGTCGAACTGACACACCAGCGTGTCAGAGACCCGAATTCTGAAGCCGCCATCAATCGACCCCAGCAAGTCGGCACTGACCAAGCCGTAGCGACAGATCGACTCGACAAACAACGGATCGAAACCAGCCCCTTGCAGACCTAGCCAAGCGAGCACGTTGAGTCCAATCAATGCGAATGTGACAACCGGCCGCTGGTCAACAGGATTGTGGTCGTGTAACGGCAGAAGCATGCGTTACAAGAATCTACCGACTAAAGAGAACAAGCATAAGCAATGTGGATTCCTGCACTCTCACTCTGGTTTCTCGGGTTTCTCGGGCTGTTCCACTGAAGGTACTCCGGGTTCGAGCAAGTGTGCGAGCCACGCAGTTGAAGGAGACATGTCGAAGGCAATCTTGGCCGTCATCGTCAACGGAACCGACAGCAACATTCCGATCGGACCGAACATCCAACCCCAGAAAATCAACGACAGGAACACAACCAAGGTTGACAGCCCAAGAGTTCTTCCGAGGAAGCGCGGCTCAATGCCTGCACCAATGCCGACGTTGATAACCACGTAGCCAATCACGACAACGATCGTCGGTCCACCACCGAGCTGCACAAACGTGACCAAGACAGCCGGTGTCGCGGCAATGAAACTGCCAATGTTGGGAACATAGTTGAGAAGAAACGCCAACAGCCCCCACAAGATCGCAAAGTCAACACCCATGATGACGAGAAGAAGTGTCACGAGTGTTCCGGTGAGCAAGCTGGTGCTGGTCTTGATGGCGATGTAGCGATTGAGCGTGGAACCGAAGTGATCCAGCCACTCGATTTCCATCTGACGATCCGAGAGCACAGCGCGAAGCTTGCGCGGCCACTCGGTCACTTCCGCAAGAATGAAGATAACCGTGAGCAGGATTAGGAATGCATTGGAAAGAATCTGCCCGACTCGACGGAGGGCTTGTCCGGCGAAGTTGATGGCTTCGCCGGGGTCAACCAAGCTCAGCAATTCGTCGTAGGAGACATCTAGTCCCAAACCCTGAAGCCCTCTGACAATATCCTGCATCGCACCCCGGATCTTGCTCACGTAGAGGTGTTGTTCTACCTGAAACTCCCTGACCGTCTGCATGACGACGAGGCCGAGGGCAGCCACCACCACAATCAGCACGATCAAGACCATCGTTACTGCAAGCCAGTGAGGAACTCGGTGGCGCGCCAACCACCCGATGGGCGTACTAGCGATAGTTGCGATGAACACCGCCAGCAAAAATGGCACGAGTAGAGAGTCGGCCGCTTTGAGTCCGGCCATGACTACGACAAGTGCTGCGAGGACGAGCAGGATCGAAAGAACGCTGGGGGACGATTGATCGCTCATTGCCAAGTTCTTCTATTCTTCAGGCTCGGGAGTTCGCTGCGAATTCGTTCAACCTCTTGTGGGTCGATGTCAACGACTGCAACTCCGTTTGCACCATCTTGACACTCTGCGATCACATTGCCCCACGGGTCCGCCACCAACGCATGTCCGAATGACTTGCGCCCTCGGTGTCCGTGATCGCCGAATTGAGCAGCGGCAATCACATAGGCTTGGCACTCGATCGCACGTGCTCGTAGCAGAACATGCCAGTGATCGCGGCCTGTGGACCTCATAAAGGCGGCTGGAACCGCAATCGCTACAGCACCTCGGTCAACTAGCCCTTGGTAGAGCTGTGGGAATCGAACGTCGTAGCAAACGCTGAGGCCCAACAGTCCAAATGGAAGTTCGGCGGTCGCCAATCGATCCCCAGGTGCTGTGCCACGCGACTCCATCATGCGGGTGCCATCCGACAAGTCCACATCGAACAAGTGGATCTTTCGATAGACGGATGCTAACTCTCCATTCGGAGCAATGTGCAAGCAGGAGTTGTAGGCTCGACCGTCGGGTGCGGCTTCGGGGAACCCGCCGGCGATGAGATCGATGTTGCCACGCTCTGCAATATCAGCACACGCAGTCAGTATCGGTCCGGGGTTATCCAGCGATTCGAGATGCTCGCGCATCCCACGATCCGATCCGATGTACGCGAAGGCCTCGGGTAGAAATACCGCTTGGGCACCCTGTTCGCACGCTTGGCTCGCCAATTCAGCGCACGTCGCGAGATTGGTTTGAACGTCTGCAGTCGCACACAATTGCGTAATGCCTATTTTTGTGCGTTTAGGCAATGAGTTCCGTCTCCTGTTGGCAGTTTTTGGCTACTGTAACAGACTGACGAAGTGAGAGAACTTCACTCGATCAAAATGAGGAGCAAAATCAAGTTCGTCGGGCGGGCTAGCAACTATCTCAAGGATGGTTAGTTGTCACTGTTCAGCCGCCATACGCACGCACACACCCAGTACTTCAATGGCAGACTCGACATCATCCAACGAAGCAAAAGTCGGCGCAATGCGTAGATTGCTGTCCATTGGATCGTCGCCGTAAGGAAATGTAGCTCCGGCTGGAGTAATGGCCAAGCCCGCGGCGCTTGCCAGTTCTGCAGTCCTCTTGGCTGTGCCAGGCTTCACATCAAGTGAGACAAAGTATCCGCCGGTCGGATCCGTCCAATTGGCGATTCCTCGGTTGCCCAGTTCTTCCGACAAGCCTCGTTGTACTGCCGCGAACTTCGGTCTCAGAACTTCGGCGTGCTTCGCCATGTGAGCCTTAATACCCTCCGGCCCTTGGAGAAAACGTGCATGTCGCAGCTGGTTGACCTTGTCGAATCCAACGGTCATTGCGCCGATGTACTTCTCAATCTCATCCAACGCTCTCTCCGATCCGCCGATAAACGACACTCCCGAACCGGCGAAAGTGATCTTCGAGGTCGAGGCGAATTGAACAATGTAGTCGTTCGTTCCGTGTCTGCTTGCCTGCTCGTCGATCGAATCGAGAACTGGTACGGGTTCGGCAAAGTCATGAACGGAATAGGCATTGTCCCAGAGCACATAGAAGGGCGAATCCGGAGTACCCGCACGCATTGCGGGTAGGGCCGCCAGTTTGTCCACTGTCTCAGTATCGTAAGTGCATCCTGTTGGATTAGAGTGTTTGGGAACACACCAGATAAAGTTCGTTGACAGGTCGGTTCGCACCAAATGTTCGACTTGGTCCATGTCTGGACCCGTGTCGGTCATGGGAACAGTCAACAACTTAAAGCCCAGTTGATCTGCGGCAACAAAGTGCCTGTCGTAGCCTGGCGACGGGCAAATCGCCGATCTTGATTGATTGGACCGCAAAGGAGATCCGCAGAGTCCTCGATCCACAAGCATGTTGACCACGATGTACATCAAGTTGAGGCTGGAGTTTCCTCCCGCCAGCACCTGATCCGATCCGATGCCGAGGAGATGAGCTCCGATCTCTCGGATTTCCGGGATGCCTCTTATGCCGCCGTAGTTTCGGGTATCAGTGCCGTCAACCGAGTGAAAGTCGCCTTTCAGAACATCGTCTAACCCCACGGCAAGCTCGATTTGGTCTGCTCCCGGCTTACCACGCGTCAGGTTGAGGTTCAATCCCTTCTGAGTTAGGGCCGTGTACCTCGACTTCAATGAGTCTGTCTCGTTCAATTGCTTAATCCAGTTTGTTCGGGAAGTCCCAGCATTAGGTTCAAATTCTGAATGGCAGCCATCGCAGCTCCTTTCCCAAGATTATCCAAGCGCGCCGTAACGGAAACCTGCTCCTCGTGGCCGAACGCCATCAGTTCCACTCGATTGGATTCGTTGCATCCCAACGCAGTTAGGAATCCGCCGTTTGCTTCAGTTTCGTCATTTCCGTTGCATATCTCAACAAACGGCTCATCTTCAAACCGCTCACGATAGACGGACAAGATGGTCTCGGGATTGTTGTAGCCATTCAATTCGGATGCGAAAAGAGGTGTTCTTACCAGCATTCCGCGATAGAAACCCGCAACCATTGGTTCGAATAGGGGTGCATGCGTCAGACCTGCGTACCGCTGCATTTCACTCACATGCTTGTGCTTCAAGCCCAGAGCATACGGTCGCGCCTCGTTCAGGTGAGTGCCGGACTCCTCATACTTCGAGATTAGAGTCTTGCCGCCTCCCGAGAATCCAGACACAGAATGGGTTCGAACGAGCACATTAGGCGACAGAATGCCAGCGTCAACCAGCGGCCGGACTGACAGTATGAACCCTGTTGGATAGCAACCAGGATTGCTTACATATTGCGCATCTGCAATGGCTTGTCGTTGATTGGAATTCAACTCGGGAAGGCCGTACACCCATTCAGAGTGTGTTCGGTGCGCGGTGCTGGCATCGAGGAATCGAGCCTTTGAGTTGAGTGACACCGCCTCTTTCGCCGCTTCGTCCGGTAAACAAAGTACGACCAAGTCAGCGTGATCGTATATAGCACGCTTGGTTGCGACATCCTTTCGCAACTGGGGATCAACCGCCAAGAGTTCAATATCGGAGCGTTCTTGAAGCCGCTTTTGCAGTTCAAGCCCTGTAGTGCCCTCTTGTCCGTCAATGAAGACTTGGAAAGGCATCCGAAGAGGTCGTTGATTCGCTGCTCATACCCTGGATTTTAGGAAAATTGACGGCAATCTAAGGAGTGCTCGACTTCCACTTCGTGGGAACAATTGGGAATGGATGTCCGAATTCGAAAATCAGTCAGCCGTCCCCGATGCTTCAATCGAGAGTCATGGGCGCGCTACCGAGAACACCAAGCGGTGATAGCATGTTTCGCCTGCGTCGAAGCCAACTCTATGCGTAGGCTCGAAGGAGAGCAATTTGAAACGTACCGGTGCGATTGTTGCGATGTTAGCGTCAGGCACACAAGTCTTACTCTCCGCACTTTACCTAGCTGTGGTTCTCTCACCGACACCCGAGTACGCGACCCACGTACTCAACGAGTTTGAAGTGTCCTACGAAGAGGTGGAACAGGTTCGAATCGGCTGGATCGACGATGTAGTGATGGCTTCAGTCTTGTCTGCATTATTGCTGATATTCAGCATTGTTGTAGCCAAGTCAAGGAACAAGATCTTTCCGGTGCTACTTCTGTTTGTAGCAGCCGTCGGATCGAGTTTCATGTTAGTTTCTATGACAAGATGGATCGGGATTCTCAGTCTCGTCGTATTCGGAGGAGGAATACTCGCTCTGCTTGCACTTCGTAGCACACAGTCGCCTTCACCTGATAGTGGTCCATCTTAAGTCCTGTGACGTCCCCACGGAGATCTAGCCAGCAGATGGCAAGCGTAGGTGAGTCTTCGATTGCCCCGAGACCTTTCAGAGTGGTTACCTCAGTTAGGATCGCTAAGGGCGCGCTCCAGCCTCCTTCAACATCCCAATAATTTCTTCGTTCTTAGTTTCCGTTGCCAACTTGAGAGTGGATCTCTCATCGTATTCATCCGGCTCATTCGGATCTGCACCCGCTTCCAATAGCATCTTCACAATTTCTGGGTGTTGCTCCTCCACAGCCCTCCGGAGCGTAGTGGGTCTAGCCCCTTTTGATAGCAAGAATTCAACCATTTCAACATGTCCATAGTTTGCTGCAATGAACATTTCTGCATCTGTGGTATAGGCAATACCAAGAACTGGGGACACAAGCATCCAGATATATTCTATCGCATCTGTTAGAGCGTTAACGCACGCAATTTTCATGTACCAACTGGATGGTCCAAGACTAGCTCCAGCTTCAACGAGTCGTTTGAAGTTTTGCTCATCTCCATTCATTAGTGTCAGTGCAGTGGGATTGTAGGAGTAGTCGTACCCGATATAGACATTTGGATCAGCACCAGCTTCAACGAAGGCTTGAATTATTCTCGGGTCGTATCTTTCAGAATAGTCGTAGTAGAAACTTCCAAATCCCAGCGGCTTGGCTCCTGATTCCAATAGGTGAACCACTTCTTCGTAGTTCCACGTATCAGCGGCATCATAGAGACTTCTTTGAAGACCTCTATCTTCAATGTTCTGTGCAGAGACACTCTCAGCACCATTGACCCTCAACAGTTCTGCAATTTCTTCGTCCCCAAATTCAGAATCGGTTGCGATGGAAAGTACCGAGTTCCAATTACGCCTGACTTCATGCTCGCTATAAGCAAATAGTCCAAGACTCGGAGCAACGTTTGGATCCGCTCCGTGGTCCAAGAGCGTTTGTACAAGCTTCAAGGACTTGCTGATTACGGCACAGTGGAGAGGTGTAAGGTAGGTCCAGTTGTACTTTCCAAGAAGCTCTCCGTCGTACATCCGTGTCAATTCACTGGGGTCGGCACCCGCGTCCAAAAGCAACTTGACAACATCTTCATGTCCGTGAAGAACGGCGGCTTCCAGTCCATTAGGACTTTCTCCCGCATCGAGCAGTAGTTTGAGAGTCTCGAGTTGTCCGTTTCGTGCAACACCTTCTGTATTGATCTCGGTTTCGCCGTATTCCAGTAGTAGCTTGACCATCTGGGAGTTTCCACGCTCCGCGGCCAACGACGCTCCCTTTGGTTCTGCGCCACGTTTCAACAGCTCCTCAACAATGGATAGGTTGTTGTGCCGGACGGCAGACCACGTATTTATGCCGGCGCCGGCATCTACCATCAATCGGGCAAGGTTGTCTCGTTCTAGTTCAAGTGCATAGTCCAGCAAGTAGTGACTGAGATACTCTCGGGTTGCGCGTGACGGGTCCGAGAGAATTTCACGGATCCGAATGACATCGTTCTCTTCAATGGCTCGATAGAAGTCTTCGGTTGTCCATTGAGGGATTTCGAGCTTCTGCTCCTGCTCTTCCGAGAGACCAACTTCGTTTAAGAAAAACGCGGTGAACACAATGCAGGCGGACACTACGATCCGATTGTTCCAGACTCTTGAAAGCCCACTCAAATTTGCTGAAGCGTGAGACATGAGAGGAGAGCTTAACTCTATCGTTTGTATAACGTCGATTCACTTTGGACAAATCTTACATCAGGATGTTCTAGTAGACTCAATTGTGTTATGCAATTTCCCTGATGGAAGTGACATCCCGCTCGTACAGGCGGGATGTCTCTCGATACCGCTTTCTGCGATTCCAAGGTTTTCATCGCGATACCCTCCAGGAGCATCTTCCGCTCCGGCAAGTCGGATCGCATCCGTAGCGGCTTCCACCTCGACTGCCGGACACTTCTGATTCGCCATCGCCTTGAAGCAAGCGAGATCTAGGTACAGGTCGTGTCGGAAATCTCACTGGCTTCAGACAGTCAAGTCAACTCGTGCGTCGTCAACCCCAACGCAGTCCCTCGTCAGAGGTAGATGCCATCCATTGTCTCTGTACCTCTTCCGATGGTGCATGCCTACTACGTCCCGAACCGCCGAATGCTCTAGCTGGTTTCGCGCATCACACGGTCTCGTCGTTCTTTCGGTACTCATTTTCAGCGGATCGCGGAGCCGGAAACGATGGAGGAGCAATGCGGTCTGCAGGAAGGCAAACCCTAAGCAACAACTGTCCAGTGAAACGAGCGCAGTCCCATAGGTCATTTCGTGCATCCGATGAATGAGGGTTAACAAAGCAGACTTCCCGGCGGTTGCGCCGAACAATCACCGAATGCCACTTGCCTTTCGAGGCTATAGTTGTACAATTCCCGCCCCAAACTCAAGGATGCCGAATGCCTTCAGTCAAAGTTAGAGACAACGAACCGTTTGATCTGGCGCTCCGCCGGTTCAAGCGCGCCTGCGAGAAAGCCGGTGTGCTGTCCGAAGCGCGACGCCGAGAGTACTACGAGAAACCAACGACTGTTCGCAAGAGAAAAAACGCCGCGGCAGTCAAGAGACACTTAAAGAAGCTCCAACGAGAAGCCCGACGCTTCGAGAGACTTCACTAAGTCCAACCCCGATCCAGCCTAGATTCCTATTGGATTTAGGACATAGGATCCCTATATCTATGACTAAGTCGCCGCTTCAATCGAAGATTTCCGAATCGACTCGAGCTGCAATGCGCTCGCGAGACCGAGAGCGGCTGGCAGTACTTCGACTGATCAATGCGGAGTTGAAGCAGGTCGAAATCGATTCCGGCAAGTCCTTGGACGACGAGGATGTGATCGCCGTGCTCAACCGAATGACGAAGCAACGACGATCTTCGGCGGAGCAATACTCGCAGGCGAATCGACAGGACTTGGCAGAACAGGAAGAGTACGAGATTCAAGTCATCGACGGTTTCAAACCCACACAGATGTCGGATGCCGAAATAGAGAGTGCTGTAGCTACCGCGTGTGACAAATTCAACGCAACTGACATGAAAAATATGGGGCAAATCATGCGACAATTGTCGCAGGAGCTAGCTGGCCGAGCGGACATGTCTCGCGTCAGTGCCGTTGTGCGCGAACGTCTTGCTCCCAAGTAGCCCCAAATCCCAATCCTGAATGGTTCAGTTTTCTCAACACTTTCTCGACGACCTTAGATCTCGCTCCGATGCTGTCCGCATCATTGGTGAGAAGGTCACGCTCGAGCGCAGTGGAAACAACTACAAGGGTAAGTGTCCGTTCCACCAGGAAAAAACTCCGTCGTTCTACGTCTATCCCAATAACGGCTCATACCACTGCTTCGGGTGCGAGGCCCATGGTTCGGTCTTCGACTTCGTGATGCAGACGAGGAGTATGACTTTTCCACAAGCCGTCGAGGAATTGGCTCGCTTAGCGGGTATGAAGCTGCCGACTAGCGGCGCTGGAGGGAGATCCAAAGAGCAACAAGCGCACTACGATGCCCTCTCTTCCGCTTTGAACGAGGCGCAAAGGTTCTTTCGAGAATCGCTGCGCTCAAGCTCCTTCACGCAACGCTACCTCGAGTCGCGTGGATTGAATCAGGAAACCATCGATCGATTTGGGGTTGGCTACGCCCCCAATTCGTTCTCAGCGCTCAAGACAAAGCTTTCTGGGATCGAAGAAAAGCACCTCATTGAGTGCGGACTGCTAGCCAAGAAGGAGCAACAGGACTCCTTCGATTTCTTCCGCCACCGAGTAATGTTCCCAATTCGCAACACTCGCGGCCAAGTGATGGGGTTCGGCGGACGAGTTTGCAGTCGCGACCAAATTCCGAAGTACATCAATTCGCCTCAGTCTCCAGTCTTCAGAAAGCGTTGGGAACTGTATGGACTGTACGAGGCGAAGCAAGCGAGCAAAAGGTTGTCTCGATTGGTTGTTGTCGAAGGGTATGTCGATGTGCTAACTCTTGCACAACACGGACTGGAGGGTGCCGTTGCCCCGCTCGGCACCGCTCTGACACCCCAACAGTTTCAAACACTGACTCGAAACGCTTCGGAAGTCGTGTGCTGCTTCGATGGAGACGAAGCAGGAAGAAATGCGGCTTGGCGAGCCCTCAAGATCGGCTTCGAGCAAATGAAGGAAGGTCTGACCATCCGCATCGTTCTCCTACCGGAGAGACACGACCCGGACTCCTTCGTTCGCGAATTCGGAATGGACAAATTCGAGAAACTGATAGCCGAAAGCAAGACTGCATCGGATTTCTTCTTTGAAGAGATGCTGGATGGGGCTGATCTGAGTAACGTCGAAGCCCGAGTCGGAGTCATCGAACAGGCTATGCGAGACATACGGACCATTCCGTACGCAACTTACCGGCAAGCCATGATCAGTCGTCTATCGGAAGCGGTTGGCGTACCGATCGAAGAAATTCAAAAAATCGGTCCGGAAGAGCCTTCTGGTCCGCCGCCAGTGCGGACGCAGACAAGAAACCCAAACAGCAATCGCCTTTCACGCGGCAACCGCGCGGTGATTCGGTCGCTGGCTCACGACTTTCGATTCGTCCCGCTGATTCCCAGTGGATTATTGAGAGATATGAGAAAGTTTCGTGACAAAAGTCTTGCATTTGATGCTATTCTTCGTGCTCGCGACGATAGGTTGGGGAACTTCGCGGAAGTTCTAGCGTCTTACGCAGGATCGGATCTCCAACAGATCTTGTCGCGCGCCGCGTCCGGTCCATTGCCGGAAATCAGAGGGGAAGTGGCGGGCAACGGTCCGATCAATGCCCTCGAAGCCTTGGTGTTCGGGTACGAGAGGTCAGAACGACGGCAAGAGATTCTGGATGCGGAGCCGAAAGAGGCCAGATCGGCCTTCGAGAAAGCGCTGAAGGATCACACTTCGTCAGATTCCGATGGCTCCAGTCGGGGCGCGGAATATCAACACAAGAAATAGGAGCCGCTAGCAAGCGCGTATGTGCACGCGCAGGCGGCGAGGCGACTGGTACTGATTGCACATGAGGTCTTATGCAAACAACGCTCACTGAAAATCAGCAATCACGGATCAATGAACTGATCAGCAAAGGTCGGGAACAGGGATATCTGACTTTTGCGGATATCAACGACTATCTTCCCGACGAACAGGCATCCAGCGACGAAGACGAGAGATTCGACGAGATCGTTGGGATTCTCTACGACTTGGGGATTCGAGTTGGAGAGCCTCTTTCGCGAGCTCAGAATCTGCTCGGCCAAAACGAGAACACGACCGACGAAATGGAAGTCGTGGAAGCCGCAGTCGCCGCGCTCGCCGCTTCGGAGACGGGTCGCACGACGGATCCCGCCCGAATCTACATGCGCGAAATGGGCAGCATCGAGCTGTTGAACCGTGAACAGGAAATCGAAATCGCCAAGAAAATCGAAGAAGGCATGCGCGATGTCCTGTCCGCTGTTGCTCGATTCCCTGGCACCGTCCAGCACCTACTGGATGCGTATGACCATGCGCTCGACATCGAACGGTTGGAGACCCTTCTCGTCGGTTATCTCGACCCGACGGAAGATGTACCGAGAGCACCGGTAGTCGATGCCAGCAAGACCAATGGGAATACCACAACCAAGAAAAAAGGTCCTGATCCAGTAAAGGCGGGAAAGCGTTTTCGAGCGCTCAAGAGGCAATACAACCGATTTCATCGAGTCGTCAAGAGCAACGAAGGCGACTTCCGCAAGGGCACGAGCCGCAAGGAACAAGAGAGTCTCGCTAACATCTTTTCGTGCTTCAAGCTAGTACCGCAACATCACGAAGACCTAGTTGAACAGCCGCGAAAGGCGTGGGACAAAATCAAGAAGCAAGAACGTCTCATCGTGCACTACTGTCGCAAAGCCGGCGTCCCGCTGGAAGTGATCAACGAGGATTTTGTTCGAAAACGCACGACGCGAGCCTGGATCATGAGATTGATCAAGGAAGAGACTCCAATCAGCAGAAAGCTGGAGCGAAATCTTCCCGACATCGCACGAGCTCAAAGAAAAATCAAGGAAGTGCTCAAGGAAACGGGACTGCGAGTTTCCGAGCTCGAGGCGATCGACCGACAAATCACGCACGGCAAGGAAAAGTCGCTACAAGCCAAGAAGGAAATGGTCGAAGCCAATCTCCGATTGGTCATTTCGATCGCGAAGAAGTACAACAATCGAGGAATGCAGTTCCTGGATCTCATTCAGGAAGGCAACATCGGACTCATGAAGGCCGTCGACAAGTTCGAGTACCGCCGAGGCTACAAGTTCTCCACCTATGCAACGTGGTGGATTCGACAGGCGATCACCCGGTCCCTCTCCGATCAGTCGCGAACCATTCGCGTACCCGTCCACATGGCCGATCTGGTAAACAAGCTGAATCGAATCAGCCGACAAATGCTTCAGGAACTCGGTCGTGATCCACGTGCGGACGAACTTGCCAATAGGATGACTACGAACCCCGACAAGATTCGGCACATTCAAGGCATCAGCATTCAGCCTGTCTCGACTGACGCACCTATCGGAGAAGACGAAGACAGCAGTCTGGGAGACTTCCTCAAGGATCAAGACAACGAATCGCCTTGGACAGCCACCGAAGGCGAGCGGATGAAGAACGATATCGATGAGAAGCTCGGGCTTCTCACCGCTAGGGAAGCCAAGGTGATCCGAATGCGATTCGGTATCGGTCAAAACAGCGAATACACGCTGGAGGAAGTAGGTCGAGTTCTCAACGTGACACGAGAACGAATTCGACAGATCGAATCAAAAGCTCTGCGCAAACTGCGCAACTCGCTGAAGGTCTGGGACCAAGTCGCATACTGACTCAAAAAGACTAACGGTATCGACCGCTCGATAAGACGTGGTCGGTACCGTTGAGTGACTTGGTGGGCCCACCAGGACTCGAACCTGGGACCGATGGATTCACGATCCAATACTGGATTGGACGTCCAGCGGTTTCCCGCCGGCGTGGACTATCTCACCACCCGTCGAAATGGCTGGCATTTCGGTGCGGGTGCGGGACGCTCAAGCCTGATATTAAGAACGCTCGAACCTCTGATAAATCGGTTCAGTTCTCAGGTAGTCTCTGCACCTTCCAACGGTGTACCGCTGGTTTGGCTCAGGATTGCCGTGGCAGCTGTGCACTACTTTAGGTTTCCCTGAATTCATCCCGTTCATCTTTGGACTTTCATCCAAAGCGCACCATCCGATGAGTCCACTGCTCTAACCAACTGAGCTATGGGCCCTTGCGTAGATTCTAGCCCAACCGAGCGATCCGTACACCGTTGCCTGCATTCAGAGATGGGGATTCAAACCTCCTTCTACTCGAGCACGATAAGACCTCCGCAATCTAGTGTTTGACCAACAAAAAACAGCAATTGCAGCGCTGTATCGGCAAGTTAGAATCAATCGAGTCAATAGACCGACCGGATTGGTCGGCAATCCGTCGAAGACACCAGCACTCAACCACGGAAGATACCCACTGAATCCGTCCAAAACTCCAACAACCTCACGGGGCAGTCCAATTCGCTCGCTTGGCAGTCTGATCTCACTTGCGAGCACGCTCCTCGTAGTTACCAGTCTCTATGCGGCCGATGACGATCTGATCGAGAAATATCGCCAACCCATAGAAAAGTGGCCTCCCTTTGAGGTCGATGAGGGAGTCGATGCCAAAGAGATTGGCCTAATGCCACCTTTGCCCGAAGTCGAGTGGCACACGCCCCATACAGAGGAACTAGGCAAGTTTCTCTTCTTTGATCCAAGACTTTCGAGTTCTCAGCAAGTCGCCTGCGGTAGCTGCCACGATCCCAACCTCGGCTGGGGAGATGGCCGACGCGTTGCCTTTGGTCATGATCGGCTGCGAGGCAAGCGCAACGCAATGACTCTGCTCAACGCTGCTCGTTTCGACGAGCTGTTCTGGGATGGACGCGCAAAAGGACTGCTCAATCTGATCTTGATCCCTCTGCAGAGCGAAATAGAAATGGACGCTGATATCGAAGAAGTACTTCAGCGCATCAGTGAAATTCCCGAGTACCGAACCAAGTTTGAGGAAGCGTTTGGCGACGAAACCATCAACGAGGAGCGAATAGCGATCGCCATTGCGTCTTTTGTGCGATCAATACGCTCGAGTCCCAGTGACTTCGATCACTTTGTGAATGGTGACCGCAATCGACTAACCGATCAAGAAATCGAAGGACTACATCTGTTTCGCACGAAGGCTCGGTGCATGAACTGCCACCATGGACCCCTATTCTCGGATGGAGAATTCCACCACACCGGGTTGAGCTACTTCAATAGGAGGTTCGAAGATCGAGGGCGGTACGAAGCGACCGGAAACGAAGAAGACATGTCGCGTTTTCGAACACCAAGTCTGCGCGACCTGGAATTTACGGGGCCTTGGATGCACAACGGTTTGTTCACGAACTTCACCGGCGTTTTGAACATGTACAACAACGGCGTTACCTTCAACAGTAGAGTGCGAGAGCGTTCGCCGCCGTTGTCGCCGTTGATTCGACCACTCGATCTATCTGATGAGGAGATTGAAGCTCTTGAAAAGTTCCTCAAGACTCTAGGCCGAATTCCTTTCTTTGTCGAAGCCCCGAAGCTTCCAGGCTTTCAGCGGCCAGACTCGGATGCGTTATATCCATTGCCCGATGAGAGTCCCAGCGATTCGAGTCAGAACACGCCGGAATACTGACACGGGCACAAGTCCTATTCAGAACGCTGTCTCACGACGAGCCAGGAACGTGGCTTGGAAAGACACAGGAGACTGCGTCGAATTTCCGACCGGCATCGTCGATTTCGAGCCAAAATTAGCTGTGTGCTAAGATAGAAAATCCGTGGCGTTGCCGTTATTCCTAGCGAGTGGCAACATGCGCTCAGCTCAGTCCACCGTACTGCAAGCGCGAATCAAGGACTTGATCGCCATTGGTCGCACACAGGGTTTTCTCTCCCCAGAACACATCAGCGACCACCTAACCTCCGAAACAGTCGACGAAGACCAGTTCAATGAGATCGTCGAATTTCTGACCGACCACGGCATTGTCGTTCGAGAAGCAGCTCCCCAAACGCAAGGGATGCTCGATGAAGCGGAAGACCCGACCGAAGATATCGATGCAGACGAATTGGCCGCGGAAATAGCCGCTTTAGAGTCAGAACGAGGAAGCACTACCGACCCGGCTCGACTCTACATGAGCGAAATGGGCCACTACGGATTGCTCAATCGTGAAGCTGAAATCGAAATCGCCAAGAGAATCGAGGAGGGGCTTCGTGAAGTGCAGGCGGCGGTTGCTCACTTTCCCAGAGCAGTCGACTGGATCATCAGCGAATACGAACGGCTGAAGGAAGCAGACCGAATCGAAAAGCTCCTCGCTGGCTATTTGGAACCGCAAAAGGTTGTCCAACCCGCAAAGCGTGTCGACCCCAGCGCTCCGCAGGCATCGACACCGGTCACTCGAAAACGCCTCGATCGGCCATTGGCGAATACCCGTTTTGCCAATCTAAAGCGGGCCAGGACACAGTATCGAAATCTTGCCAAGTCGCGGACATCGCGGGTTGCTCAACGCAGACTGGCAATGAAAAAGCTAGAGAATGCGCTGTGTCGTCTGAAATTGACCCCCGAGTTCCACAAGCAACTCCTAAGCATTCCGAAGGAAGATCTACAACGAATCGATGCTCAGGGCGAAGTCATCGCTGAACAGTGCGCCAACGCTGGTATGCCGAACGGTGTCTTTCGGCAGCACTTCGACCACCACGAAACCGCAACCGATTGGATTGATCAGGAGATCGAAGATCATCACCGCTACAGTCGGCGATTGAGCATTGTGAAACCGGACATTCTGCACGCACAGCACAAGATTAAGGGCGTGTTGAAACGAGAACGCCTGTCGGTTGAACAAATTCGGGAACTCAACAAGTGCATCGAAGATGCCGAGGAAAAAATCCGAATCGCCAAGAACGAGATGGTCCAAGCCAACCTTAGGCTGGTCATCTCCATTGCCAAAAAATACAGCAATCGAGGTCTTCAGTTCCTTGATCTGATTCAAGAAGGCAACATGGGCCTAATGAAAGCGGTCGACAAGTTCGAGTACCGACGCGGCTACAAGTTTTCAACTTATGCGACGTGGTGGATTCGGCAAGCCATTACTCGATCCATCGCTGATCAGGCTCGAACGATACGCATCCCGGTTCACATGATCGAGACGATCAACAAACTCAATCGCTTCGAACGTCAAATGCGCCAGGAATTTGGTCGAGAACCGTTGCCCTCCGAACTGGCGGACCGCATGAAAATTCCGGTTCACAAAGTTCTCAGAGTCCAGAAAATCGCCAAACAGCCTGTGTCTACCGAAGAGACCGTTGGTTCCGATGACGACGCTCATGTCGGAGATTTCCTACCCGACCAAGACGCCGAAGCCTCCACGGAACTGACCAATAAGAGCGCTCTGTGCGACGCAATTGAGAAGGTGCTTTCCGATCTGACCATAAGAGAGGCGAAAGTGCTTCGAATGCGATTCGGAATCGGCACCAAAGCAGATCAGACTCTGGAGGAAGTGGGGCAGAACATGCACGTAACGCGAGAACGCGTGCGTCAGATAGAAGCCAAAGCTCTACGCAAACTGCGCAAGATCTGTTCTAGCGAGCTCCTCCAATACTTGCAAGAAGACACCGACAGCATCTAGGAATTACATTCGGATCGCTTCGAGCAGGTAGCTTGGCAACTCGGATCGCCCGATCCTAATTTGCTCCATCGTGTCGCGGTCGCGAACGGTTACTGAACCGTCGTCCAAAGACTGAAAGTCGACTGTGACACAAATCGGCGTACCAGCCTCGTCGTGCTTGCGGTAGCTCTTTCCGATGTTTCCTGTGTTTTCGAGAGTGACTCTGCCCAGTCCAAGCGATGCCAGTTCACCGACAATCGAGCGCGCTGTCTCAACAATCTCGCTATGGTTCCGTTTGAGCGGAATTACGGCCGCCTTGATCGGAGCGAGGTGGGGCGGCAACTTCAACAATGTTCGTTCGTTGTTGTTGTCCAACTGCTCTAACTCGTAGGACTCGTTGAGCACAGCTAGCACTCCTCGATCAACTCCAGCTGAAGGCTCGATTACGAAGGGTACGAACCAGCTGTTTGTTGCCAGATCTTGCACCGCCAATCGAGCGGTCGTGTCTCGATTGGGCTTTACTTCTGCTGAAATGCCAAGTTTGTCTTGCTGTCGAGTGTGCGAACCAAGATCGAAGTCTGTCCGATTAGCAATGCCCTCCAATTCATCAGTCCCATGAGGAAACCGATACATCAAGTCGCAAGTTGCCTTGGAGTAGTGGGCCAATTCGTCGGACGGCACATCGTGAATCTGAATGGAGTTGCGATCAACGCCTTGCTTCGCCCACCAATCCAGCCTGTTCTCAATCCACGTTTGATGCCACTGTTCGTCGGTGCCAGGTCTTACGAAGTACTCCAATTCCATGTGCTCGAATTCCCGGACTCGAAAAATGAAGTTACGCGGCGTGATTTCGTTTCGAAAAGCCTTTCCGATCTGCGCGATGCCGAATGGCACGGTTCGGGAAGTCGAGTCCAAGACGTTCTTGAAGTTGGTGAATATGTGCTGCGCTGATTCCGGGCGCAGATAGGCGAAGTTGCCACTTCCCTCAACTGGTCCGATGTTCGTCTTGAACATCAGATTGAATGGCCTGGGAGCAGTGAGTTCTGTCGAACCACAATGAGGGCACTTACCGTCGACGACGTGGTCGGCCCGACTGCGTTTCTTGCATGAACGGCAATCAACGAGCGGGTCCGTGAAGGTTTCTTCGTGTCCCGAGTAATGCAAGACCTTTTGATGCGTCAGAATCGAGGCATCGAGGCCCTCCACATCGTCGCGCTCGTAAACCATCGCCTGCCACCAGGCGGCTTTGAGATTGTTCTTGAGCTCCACTCCCAGGGGGCCGTAGTCGTAGACACCCTGCAGACCACCGTAAACCTCGCCAGATTGGAATATGAATCCACGGCGTTTGCACAGACTGGTAAGTTCATCCATGCTTTTCGCAGTCATTTTGAACCTCCGTTTGAAGAATGTCTGTCGCCACGCTTCGATAGAAGCGTTAGCAAGGTCGAGACGGTGAATGGGTGCGTATTATGCAAGGGAATTGCGCACCAGAGGCCGATCTGAATAGGTGCTAATCCTCGGACTCTACCCTCGACGATGGGAGAACGAATCTCCTCGGCGATTTGAACCTAACCGCTCTCCAAAGTTCCTGAGCAATATCATTGTGCTTCGATCAAGCCGCTCCAGGAGCATGACGCCGTGAGTTCGTTACGCGTCCAACTTTCAGACCTTCGAGCCATCGTGGGAGACACTGGCGTGCTTGTGGGTTCGGATGTTTCCAGCAGACAGGCTCGTATTTGGACCGACGAAACCGTGCAAGCCGCGGCGATTGTCCGACCCGAATCCACTCAGCAGGTCAGCGAAGTTCTCCAATACTGCAACGACCGGGAGCAACCAGTCGTTGTGCATGGCGGACTGACTGGGCTGGTTGACGGTGCTCGCACCAATTCAGCCGAAATCGTGCTATCCACCGAACGCTTGAATCAAATTGAGAGTCTCGATCCGTCAAGCCGAACCATCACTGTGCAAGCGGGTGTCAAGCTTCAATCCATTCAGGAAGCCGCCGAGAATGCGGGGTTGCTGTGTCCATTGGATCTCGGTGCACGAGGCTCTTGCACCATTGGTGGCAACATCGCGACCAATGCCGGAGGCAATCGAGTCATTCGCTACGGCATGACCCGAGACATGGTTCTCGGAACCGAAGTGGTTCTCGCCGACGGAACCATAGTGTCTTCCATGAACGAGATGATTAAAAACAACGCAGGGTATGACCTCAAGCAGTTGTTCATCGGTACTGAGGGTTGTCTAGGCGTTGTCACAAAAGCAGTGCTGAGGCTTCGCGAGCGACCTCTTTCGGACGAGACGGTGTTCTTGAGCGTTCAAAGGTTCGACGATCTGAAGACTGTTCTCAAACGCATGGATCAAACGTTGGGCGGAACACTGACTTCATTCGAAGTCATGTGGAATGACTACTACTCCTATGTGTGTGGGGCCGGACACATGCCTCCCGTACCTCTCGACAGTCCCTATTGCGTTCTGGTCGAGGCGTGGGGAGGAGATCCGCGGCTTGACCACGACCGAATGGAATCAGCGGTCGAGTCCATCTATGCGGATGGGCTTGTTTCCCACGCCGCAGTCGCTCAAAGTGTGGCGCAGCGAAATGCGTTTTGGGCCATTCGCGATGATGTCGAGAAGTGCATGGAGATCAAACCGACCTTCGTATTCGACGTCAGTCTGAACATCAACGCCATGGAACGCTACGTCGAAGAAGTCAACCAACGTTTGGCACGGAGCTTCGGAGACTACCGCATCTACACCTTTGGCCACCTAGGCGACGGAAACCTTCACTTCGCCATCAACACCGGAACGGACCCGGAGCATCAGCTCGAAGTAGACCGTTGCGTCTACGAACCCTTGCGCAGCATCAACGGCTCCATTTCCGCAGAACACGGAGTTGGATTGGAGAAAAAGCCGTTTCTGGACATTTCGCGCAATAAGTTTGAAGTGGATCTCATGCGTTCAGTGAAGAAGTCACTCGATCCAAAAGGAATCCTGAATCCTGGCCGAGTCTTCGACTTGCAGGCTTAGGTCTGACTCTCGGACTCCGGCCACAGCCGATCCATCCCTTCGTTTATTCCGTTTACGCGATTCGCAATCATTTCTCGTGAAGATGTTCCGTCGGTAAAGATGTAGAAGTCGTTGCGTTCAATCGCCGACAAGACTCTTTCTCCCACAAAGACTGGAGGCAGAGCGTGGCGCATCAATGGCATCTGCTTCTTGCGACGTTCAATACCCTCCAAATCGAGATCGTCGAGATCGGGGTAGAAGATCGGCGTGTCCACAATAAAGGGGCAAAGAACCGACACTCCTACATTCGATTCTCCCAGATCCTGACGCATGCACTCGCTAATCCCAACGACTGCGAACTTTGTAGCGCAGTAGGGTCCGCTTCCGCGTCCCGAGACCAGACCCATAATGGATGCAGTGTTGACAAAGTGCCCTCCTTCGCCATGTGCCTCGATCCGCGAAGCAAATGCGTGGCACCCATGAATTACTCCCCATAGATTCACGTCGATCACGCGTCGCCACACATCCATCGACACCTGAGGAACCGGACCTCCCATGCCGATTCCGGCGTTGTTGCAGACGATGTGCACCTTGCCAAAATGCTGTTCGGTCTGATCTGCGGCTCGCTCGACATCGTCCAGTTGGGTCACATCGCACCTGACCGTCAGCACGCGATCTCCATACTCGTCAAACGACTGCTTTACCCGTTCGAGTCGATCCTCCCGAATGTCGGCAATAGCTACCGAAAGTCCTCTCGCCAGAAAGGCCGTTGCCATTCCTCGGCCAATGCCGCTTCCTCCGCCTGTGACAAAGGCGACTTTATTCTCTAGGTCCATTCGTTGCTCCTGTGTGTTGTTCCTCGGCAATTGTGGCGTTTCCTGTAGCCTTGCGGATCCTCGCTTAGAATCGTCGAAGCCGCTGTCCAGAGGTGCATGCCATGCAAGTCGTTACCGGAATCGGGGGAACTCCCGACACTGTTGCCGCTCAAGCTCAAGCTGCCGAACAGCGAGGTTTCGACATCGCAACGTGCGGAGAACTTTCTCACGATTCGATAGTAACCATGACGGTTGCTGCTACCGCAACGGAACGCATCGAATTGCAGACTTCGGTCGCCATTGCGTTTCCGCGCAGTCCCATGATTCTCGCCATGGAAGCATGGGACATTCAAACGTTGTCCAAAGGCAGATTCACCATCGGACTTGGCAGCCAAGTCAAAGGGCACAACGAACGACGATTTGGCGGTAGCTGGACCGCGCCTGCTCCCCGCATGCGGGAATACATCCAAATGATGCGAGCCGTCTGGGACTCCTGGCAAGACGGAGCCGCGGCAGAGTATCTTGGCAAGCACTACCGATTCACACTCATGACCCCAGCATTCAATCCGGGGCCCAACGCTTTCGGTCGACCCAAGATCGGACTGGCGATGGTCGGCCCGGGAATGGCGCAAGTTGCTGGTGAGGTTGCAGACGTCGCGATGCCACACGGCGGAATCATGTCGGACAAGTACATGCGCGAAGTGCTTCTTCCAGCCATTCGCAAAGGACTGAAGCGAACGGGACGAACTTGGTCCGACATCGAGATTTCTGAGAGCGGCTACCTGGTGCTGGGCGATTCCGACGAGGAAATCGAAACCAAGTTGAACGCAATGCGACAGCCGCTTTCCTTCTACGGTTCGACGCGCACCTATCACAAAGTCCTCGCTCTCCACGGGTTGGAGGAGTTGGGACAGAGGCTTCACGCACTCTCGATTCAGGGTAGGTGGGCCGAAATGCGCGAGACCGTGACTGTAGACGACATACTTCAACTTGCACAGACGTGCAAGTACGACGATTTCCCGAAATTTCTACGAGAAAACCGCGAGTACGCCAGCCGAACTTCGCTGGCAATGCCGCGATCCAGTCCCGATCAGCAAGAGCGATTCAACTCCATTCTTGCCGAGATTCAAGCGATTGAGAATCCGGGCATCCCTATGGGATTGGAGTTCTAAGTCACGGCGAATTATCGAGCGCCGAAGCTCACTCTTCCGCTGATTCCTCTACCGCTTCCTCCGCTGACTCCTCTGCCGGTTCGTCAGCGTCTCCCTTGAGCATCAGCGCGATCGCAGCGCGACCTTCGGTCAGCTCGTCTTCGGCTTTGATCTCGGTGCCAATCAACTGGGCGATATACGTCGTTGTCGCATAGTCGAGTTCCAAAATTTCAGGTACCGCCGCTCCTTGGTAGTCGGGAATACTTGGATCAGCTCCCATTCCAACAAGGACTTTTGCTACTTGGGCGTGGCCAAAGAACGCGGCGATAAGCAACGGAGTGGCACCAGAGTCAGATCGATGGTCGATGTCCGCTCCCGCTTCGATGAGTGCCGTAGCCACTTCATCGTAATTTTCGCTTGCGGCTATCCCGAGCAATGTCATGCCACCTTCCAAGGAAACGTTCACATCAACACCATCTTCAATGTGCTTCTTCACCAATTCGGTGCTGCCAATCAATACTGCTGACAGAATGTCGGTCTCGGCCATTCGTGCGAGATTCTCTTCCATGATTTCTCTGATTTTCTGACGTCCGCCCATGACTTCATCTTCGCTGACACCCAGCTGCATCAGCGTATTTGCCAAGTAGTCGGTTGTAGCCCAGTCCAACTGCAATACCGATTCAGGGGTCGAGCCTTCGTAGTTTTGGATTCGCACGTCTGCACCTGCATCCAGTAGAGACTTTGCAATTTCAGCTCGACCGAGAAAAAACGCGCCTGTCAATGCGGTGTTGCCGCTTTGGTCCATTTTGTCGACTTCCGCGCCTGACTCTAGCAACCACATCACAGCCTTCGGTTGGCCTCCCAGCGTGGCTGCCATGAGCGGTGAGACACTCAATTCACCACCAGACTGTCCGTTGATGTCGGCTCCACCATCCACCAAAGCTTGGAGCGTCTCGAGGTCGCCCGTGGCGGCCGCAGTCCATATGTCCACGGTTGTTTCTTCTTCGGTTTCAGCTCCGGTTTCTGCCTCGGCTTCACCTCCCGCTTCCTCTTCCTGAGCCTGCAGGAACGCACCACCCAAAAGGAATGCGACAAGCATCGCAATTCGTGTCAGTTCTTTCATTTCGTTTCTCCTGTGGTTTTCACCTTTGTACTTGTGTATCTCTTGTACCCGAAGGCACCACGGTTTCTCTGCTCCAAACCGGGTCTCATGCAATCATGCGTCGAATTCGCAAACTCCTTGATCCAGCACAGTCTCCCCGTTCTGGTTCTGCGTGCGAAACACTGCCGTTCCATTGTCCACCCACATCGAGACTGTGAGGCAATCGCCAGGAATCACCGGTCGAGAAAACCTTCCTTTCATGCTCCTAAAACGACCAGGGTCTCCGTTGCACAGGCTGTGCAATAACGCTCGACCAGTAAATCCGTAGGTGCAAAGTCCGTGCAGAATGGGCTTGTTGAATCCGCCCATGGCCGCAAATGCCGGATCCGTGTGCAATGGATTGCGGTCTCCTGACAATCGATAGGTCAAAGCCTGATCTTCACGAGTCTCGTAAGACATTTGGTGTGTTGGCGCATCGTCGGGATAGTCGATTTTGTCCGACGGGCCACGATCCCCGCCCCAGCCGCCTTCTCCACGTAGGAACAATGAAGACCTCGTGCGGAAAAGGGGCTTTCCCGTTGCTACCGACACAGCATCCGATTCGCTTTCCACGACTGCTGCACTACCCTTGTCCCAAATCGCCGCGATTCGACCCGTGCTCTCCACCTCTCCATCGGGCGGAATTTCGTCAAACAGCTCGATGCTTTGTTCGCCGTGAACCATGAGTGCTGGATTGAAGGATCCAATTGCACCCATCGGAACACCGCCTCCTCCGACGATTACGGCGAAGGTCGGCAGTACGCGTTGCGGCGTATCTCGAGTATTTTCGGTGGTAAATTGCAGTTCGTCCGTTCCCGCGCCGACTCCCACGGCGTACAGCAGAGCATCTTTGGATGTCCAGCTTCTCTTGGAAGGGCCGCCACTGGCACCAACAGCATTTGGATCAATCGTCATCGAAATTGTCTTGCACAAAACAGACATTCTATTGCTTTGCTATCGGTTCCTTCGCCTATTGAGTGCATCTGACTCCGCAAATCCTCTCCTGCGTCGAGCCAAGACAGCACTTGGCAATGGTGTCGTAATCTCCACTCCATCGATTGGCCTAGCGTAAAATCGACAACGCAATGCGAAACACGTAGCCACCACAATTCGGCGCCTCGGATTAGCTAGTCACTGCCATTGGGGCACCACAGACTCGACATTTCAGCAAGGACAACAATGAAGCGAACCATCCGCGGCAAAGTTGCCGTCGTAGGAATCGGAGAAACCGCCTACTACAAGCGGGGTCAAGCACCGGATGCCGAATTCAAGCTAGCTCTCAAAGCGATCAAGACTGCGTGTAAAGATGCACAGATTTCACCCAAGGAAGTCGACGGATTTGCGTCGTTTTCCAATGATCGAAGCGATCCCTCCCGGCTCGCCAACGCACTGGGATGCAACGATCTGAGGTTCTCCAACATGCAATGGGGCGGCGGTGGAGGCGGTGGTTCCGGCGCGATCGCGAATGCGTCTGCAGCAATCGCGACGGGAATGGCCGACTGCGTCGTCGTGTTTCGTGCGTTGGCCCAAGGGCAGTTCGGGCGATTCGGCCAAGGACCTCGCAGCAATGTGGTTGCCGGTGCAGGTGCCTTTACAGTTCCCTACGGCCTGATGTCTCCCGCGCAATCATTCGCGATGAAAGTTACGCGTTTCATGCATGATCACGGAGTGAATCAGGAAGCGCTTCGTGCCATTTCGCTCGCCTCGTACTTTCACGCACAAAACAACCCTCGTGCCGTGATGCACGGCAGACCGCTCGACGAAGAGAAGTACGACACCTCTCGTTGGATTGTCGAGCCCTTTCACTTGTTTGACTGTTGTCAAGAAAACGATGGTGCCGCGGCGATGATTCTGGTCTCGGCGGAACGGGCCAAAGACTTCCCTCACAAACCGACCTACATCTTGAGCGCAGTTTCCGGTTCGCACTATCGAGCTGGCGCGTCAGTTCACAACACTCCCGACTACGCCACTTCGACATTCAAGACAACCGTACCCAGACTGTACGAAATGGCTGAGCTTGCACCTAGCGATGTCGATGTTTCTCAGATATACGAGAACTTCACGGGCGGAGTGCTCATGAGCATGGTGGAACACGGTTTCTGCGAGCCTGACCAGTGCAACGAGTTCTTCACCAAAGAAAACCTGATCGCCCCGAACGGAAGCATGCCGACGAATACCAGCGGAGGCAATTTGGCGGAGTGCTACATGCATGGACTGGGTCTCAACATCGAAGCTGTGCGACAACTCCGAAACGACTCATCCAATCAGGTTCCCAATGTTGATGTCTCATTAGTCGCCTCGGGACCGATGGTCACCCCGGTGAGCTCCTCGATCTTTGGCTCGGAGGCAACGGTATGAGTTACCTCAACCCCGGATTACCCAAACCCATACCCGCTGGCGATGGTCTGGACGCTCCCTATTGGGAAGCCATCAGTCAAGAAAAGCTTGTTCTTCAGAGATGCAAGGACTGTGGTACATACCAGTGGGGGCCTGAGTGGACGTGCCATGCGTGTTGCAGCGAAAACCTTGAGTTTGTCGAAGTTGCGCCCGTGGGAAGAATCTACAGCTACGAACGAGTGTGGCACCCAGTGCATCCGGCTTTGGCCGAGCAGGGACCGTACATCATCGTGCTGGTCGAATTTCCTGAACATAACGGTGCTCGAATGGTAGGCAACCTGCTCGGAGATCCCTTGCAGGAAGTGAAGATCGGATCACCGGTGGAGGCTGTGTTCGAACACCACACCGACAACGACCAGTCATGGACGCTGGTTCAGTGGAAGACTCAATAAACCAACTAATTCAAGGTTCGAAATGCCCAAAGAATTGTTTGCCGAAACGGTAACGAAAGTTGACGAACCGGATCGGTTCTTCTGCTACTTGGAAATGCAAGACGGCTCCTTTCTCGGAGTCGAGGAAGACGGTCAACTGTGTGTTTCTTGTGTTGGCGATGATCGAATCATCTGGGAGGAACTAGACGACAAGACCGGGTTTCGCCACGTCTCGAGCGGCAAGACGGTAGAAAAAGTCGAGTCGAGAGGCGAACAGATCTGTGTTTCGCATGAGGGAGAACCCGTTACTGAGGAAGAGAAGCCGGACAGCGCTCTCGCCGAGTTTAAGCTGGTGCGCGGTCCCGCTGACCTACCTTCAACCTATCTCGAATTCTTGAACGAGAACGGTTGGGTTTGCCTGCCGTCGATTCTCAGGCCAGAAGTTGTCGATGGTCTTGAGAAGGTTTCCGGAGTCGGAAACTACGAAGGCACCCAGCCTGAAGGACGTCGGAATCCGATTGCGCACGACGTGGCCGTAGGCCAAGCCGCCGCCGAACCAGTGTCGTTGTGGCTCACCCGACAATACATGCGAACGAATCAGATTCGATTCGGACACCCTCCCAGCCTCGCTCTACTATCCACTGACGATGGCCAGCGCGACGTGCAAGGCTGGCACTCCGATTTTCCGTATTTGTGGGGAATCGCAGGCCCAGACACCGACGGCCGAATCCCGGAGCACGAATCGGTTGGTCTGGTGTTGGGAGTTCAGCGCAATATCTGCATTTCTCCGTTCACGAAGGAAGGCGGAGCCACTGCTTTCAAGCTAGGATCCAGCAATCTGCATCGAGGACCGCCACGAGAGTGGGGTCGAGGGTCTGATTACTTCCCGCGAGGTCACCGCAAAGAACACGGACTGCCGTACAACGGACCTGAAGCCGACATCGTCGATGCGCCTGCCGGAAGCATCATTCTTTACGATGCCAGGACTTGGCATCGAGCCGGTGTTAATCGCACCAATCGCTTGCGTGGAGCAATGCTGCAAGCGATCATTCCGCACTTCATGATGCCCTTCTACGACACAACTAGTGCATACAGACAGTACCTCGAGAGTTCAGTGGTGGATCAACTCTCGATGCGAGAGTTCTACGAGATCGAGAGTCTCATGCTCAATCGGATGGGCAGAACGGTAATAACCGTCGACGAGGAACTGACGAAAGCCGTCAACCCTCAATCCGAAGCGAGTTCATCCGGCTACTAGCCAAAGACGCTCAACACTTCTTCGGCTACCAGGGAGTACTGATCGGGATCATCGGTGGGAATACCGCCCAGCATGATTTCCGATGCCCCAGCCTTGACGATTTCGCCGATTCGATCAATGACGTAGTTCTTGGTACCCGCCGCTGTTCCTTGTCCAAGTCTTCGTCCTCGAATGAAGGCTTCAACACTTGAACGGTCGTCCGAGACCATGGTCGGCATCAGCACGGTGTGACTGATTTCTTCAGGGTCGCGTCCCTGCTTCTCACAATGAGCGTTCAGTACCCCAACTTTGTGATGGAAGTACTCCGCAGTCATGGGGCCTCCCGCCCAACCATCCAAATTCATCACATCTCCGTACTTTGCAAGTGTTCTCAATGTGCGTTTCTCTCCAGTTCCCCCAACCAAAATGGGAATGGCCGGTTGCTGATAGCAACCTGGCGAGAGCGGTGCATCGTCCAACGAGTAGTACTTTCCCTGAAACGTGACTCCTTTCTGAGAGTGAAACAGAGATCGAATGAGGCTACAGGCCTCTTCGAATCGATCCTGACGTTCCTTCATGGAGGGAAATTCCCATCCGTATGCCTCGTGTTCCCGCTTGAACCACGCCGCACCGATTCCGAGCGTGAAACGTCCGTGTGAGACTTGATCGACAGTCGTTGCCATCTTCGCAACGAGCGCAGGATTTCGATAGGTATTGCCAAGTACGAGATGGCCCAAGCGTAGCTTCGAGGTGAGACCGGCCACCGCTGCAATAAGTGTGAATCCTTCGTGCGCCGTGAGGTGTTCCTCTTCTTTGCGACCTGGCGGCGGCAAGTAGTGGTCGGCGAACCAAAGGCTTTCCCATGGGCCTTTTTCCAACACTTCAACCACCGATCGAATGCTGTCCCAAGTGTTCCGATAGCAAGTAACTTGTGCACCAAACTTCACGATCCCTCCCGATCTATTCTCTGTGAGTTGTGAGTGCGACATTTTCGCCGAAAGTGCAACCGACTGAAGCGACAGCGACGAACAAGCTAGCTTTGGAACTGAGCGTTGGCGAGAGATTGAGCTGGCGGGGCACCGACCAAAGCTCAAGCAATAGCGTTGGCTTTCGAATCTGACCCTGAGTCGACAGATCGAAGGAGGTGAACTGTCAGACCGAAGGATTCTAGCTGCTCAAGAACTTGCAGTACCGAGCTGACGAATGCACTTTTCGTACACACTCTTGCCCTTGAGTCGCCAACCAATGTACGTAGGCACAGCAACCCAAAAAACGGAAAAGGCAAGTTCCGTGGTCACGGGCATTTCCTGATTAAACGTGTCCCAAAAGCCGAGCAACTTGACGGCTATTAGGGTGGCACCAAGCAACGCGAAACCAGTCGGAAATGCAATTAGGGCAGTAAACCCGGTTGAACTTATGACTCCGATCGTGACTGCATCCAAGTCACCCTTTGCTGCACCCTTTGAGACTAGGACACGCCGCAAAGTCTTGTAAGCGAAAAAGATCGGAATTCCAACGGCAAGGGCGCAAGCCCACTTAACCAATATGTCCATAAAGATATTGGAGGCACCGGGTATGGGGATGTCCAGCGGAGAAAGGCCTAAGGAGACCGGAACGAGCAACGGCCACGGCCACAGACTCCATGCCCAAATCGCAAGCGAAGTGTCCTGCTTAGGTGCTTGTTCACTCAATCCAGACTGGTTGTTCACTTTCGAATTCAATGCGTGTCGGCTTTGCTGACCAAATCGTACACCGGTTCACAACGAAAACTGACCAACCGGTCTGAACTGTGCGTTAGCAATTCGAACTGAGGTTGTCACCGACAAAGGTCCTTGCTTGCAAGTACGTAGACTGATCGAATCTGAAGTGGATTCGGGTGCGACCCGGCAACTGGGATCCACACAGTCCACTCATATCGCGAAATGTGCTATTCGGTTGAAGCTTGTGTCTACTTCACACCAAATTCTCGCTACTCAAGAACTTGCAGTACTGAGCTGACGAATGCACTTTTCGTACACACTCTTGCCCTTGAGTCGCCAACCAATGTATGAGGATGCGGCGACAATAGACATGCAAATGGCAATTTCCGCGGTCACGTGCAAACCATGAGCAATCGTGTCCCACACCCCAATCAGATTGGCGGATACTACGATAGCACCAAGCAACGCCAGCAAAACCGCACCTCCAATTAGCAGCGTAAACACGAAGGAGCGTCCAATTCCTCTCGCTATTGCGTCCAAGTCACTTTTCGCAGCACCTTTAGAGACCAGGAAGTGCCGCAAAGAGAAGTAAGCGATGCAGATCAGAATTCCGATGGCCGCAATGCAAATGCCGGTAACCAGCATGCGCATCAACAAGGAGGAACCAATTGAAGGGAGATCTAGTGGAGTAAGACCGATATTGACTGGAAAGAGCAATATCAACACAGACCAAATCGCCGATGCCCATATTGCAGCGGGAGTGTCCAACTTCGGTGCTTGCCCATTGGATCCGGGCTGCTTGTTCACTTTCTACTTCAACGCTAAAAGGCTTCTGTGACGAAATCGTACACCAGATCACCGCCGAGTGTCTATCCAACTGGCCCGAACTGTGCGTTTATCTCGGCTATTCCAAATCGAAATTCGGGACCGCATCGTCAGGCCTATGACCCGAATTCGATTCCCACTGTTCGGCAGGGTGTATTCGTCTCTCGGCTTCAGCTGTCGGCCAGCGAGAGGCAATGATCGCAACTTTGTTCGACCGAACTTGGGAGGTTACTGGTGCGAGTGGTTACAGGGCCTATCTCGCTCTCGTCTCAATACTCGAGACGGGCGATATCGATCAAGACCGCACCAGACCTAGGATTCTTGCTACTCAAGAATCAGTATGGTTTGCTAATCGGAGTCTGAAACGCCAATCTGTCGAGTGTATTTCTCGTACACACTTCTGCCTTTGAGCATCCATCCAGCAAATGCGGATACGACAATCAGAGACAACGAAATCGCAATCTGCGTGATCGCGTGCAATCCATGGGTGAACGTGTCCCAAAAACCAAGCAGTTTGGCGGCTCCCGCCATGACGCCAATAATCGCTATGAACACCGGCATTGCAACTAAGCCGGTGAATGCAATTGAACGGCCCATTCCTTTCGAAATTGCATCCAAATCACCCTTAGCTACACCTGTGGAGACTAGAACGTTCCGCAACGCGTAGTAAGAAATAATGTAAGGTATGGTGCAGACGACAAAGATGCCAACACCCAAGTAATACACAGAAGAGGGAACATCCAGCACTGTGTCTAGCGCCGCGCCGACGAACAGTATCGAAAAAAAGACTAAGGCCGGTACCCAATTCACCAATGTCCATGTTTCGATTAGAGAGTTCGATTTGACCGCTTGTGCGATAGTTCCTGGCTGCTTGTTCACTTTCGACTCCAACGCTAAGACGTTTGCCAGACTAAATCGTACACAAAATCACTGCGGGTGTCCACGCAACCGGTCTGAACTGTGCGATTAGCGCTGGCTATTAGAGTGCGAATTTCGAGAACGAATCGTTGCTCCCATATCCAGAATCCGATCCGCAACAAGCGATGTGGAGCGTTCGGAATTCGTCTTCAGTTGTCGGCGTCAAGAGGCAATGTTTGCGATTGCTTCGTCTGATAGACCCGAGCAGACTCATCGGATGCTACACAGTCCACCCATAGCTCGCACTAGGCCGTAACATTCATGCTCGCATCAGACTGAAGGATTCTCGCTACTCAAGAACCTGCCTCACAGAGCTGACGGATGCGCTGGACGTATACACTCTTGCCCTTGAGTCGCCATCCGATGTACCAACACACAATAACCAGAGAAGTCGTGAACGCAACTTGCGCAAGCAAGGGGATTCCATGATCAATTGTGTCGCCGAAGCCAAGGAGTTTGGCGGACACTACTACTGTGCCGAGAATGACCAATGAAATTGCACATGCAATTAGCGTGGTGATCGCAAACGACCAGAATACTCCGTCAGTAACTGCATTCAGCTCAGTCCTTTCCGCGCCTTTGAAGACTAGTACCTTCCACAATATGAAGCAAGCGAGGAAGAACAGGATGAGACCAGCAAAGGAAAGCTCAGTGGAGTACGGGACCACCGGATGCAAGGCTAAGGAGCCAGGCAAGTACAAACCCAACGCCGACCAAAGAAACCATGCCCATATCGCAAGAGGAGTGTCCAACTTCGGTACTTGCGCAATGGATCCTTGCTGACTGTTCATGGGCGACTTCAACACCTAGAGGCGTTCCTGGCTACATCGTACACCAGCGCACAGCGAGTGTCGTTGCAAGCGGACTGTAAGGTGCGATCATCGCAGGCTGGTCTAGTTCAAAGTCTCGGAGCGAGTCGTCGCTCCGACCGAACCAAGTACCGTTCCCGCTACTTGCTGCGCTACGTGCGAACAGGTGTCAGATCAAGGAATTCCTGTCACTCATTAGGCCGCAAAATCAACCTGTTGGATGTGCTTGCGAAACACACTTCTGCCCTTAAGCCGCCAACCGACAAGCAACGGCACACCGATCAGAGTCAGAAAAATAGCAATCTGCGCACCCAGTGGCACCACGTAGTAGTACGTGTCCCAAACGCCCAGCAGTTCGAGTGTTATTACGAAGGAACCAAGAAGAGCGAGAAATAATAGACTAGCAATCAAGAACGTGAACACGAAGGAGAGACCTATTCCTTTCGTGATTGCATTCAAGTCACTCTTAACCGCGCCTTTGGAGACCAGCACGCTTCGCAATACCCAGAACGCCAAGAAGACTAGGAGTCCGATACCAACTTTGTGATCAATACCCTGTACCGACATAAAGCCCAAGAGAATCGGACCGACTAACACCAACGCCCACATACTCCACGCCCATGCTCCAAGAGGAGCGTCCAGCTTCCGGAAAAGTGCAAAGGGTCCAGGATGCTTGTTCAATTTCTTGTTCAAAGCAATGCGAATGCTCTGAGTAGAGTGTACATCGACCATGAAGGAGTGCAAGAGTTCCGCCCATTGCGATGTTGCTGGCTGAACGAGTTGGAAATGCAAGTGCATTCCGGCTCTCCAATTGACCCCAATCCAACTCCCATCTCCCAATGTGCTAAATTCGCACCTCAAATTCAGTTGTCCAGTAGGAAATGACCATGCCTGTGATTACTTCGTCAGACGGACCGGTAGCAGTTACCGGAGCCGCCGGCTACATCGGATGCCACACCGTCCACTCGTTCCTTGAGAGAGGCTATACCGTCCGGGCTTGCGTCAGAGACCCAAACGCTCCTGACAAGGTCAATCATCTCGAAGCGATGAACAACGAGGGCCTGCCCGGGAAAGTCGAAGTCGTTCGTGGAGATATCCTCGAATCGGGTAGTTACGACGAACCCTTTGCGGAATGCAGCGCCATTCTGCATGTTGGAACACCAATGTTGTACGGCGGCCAAATCACGCCTCGCGAGTGCTATGACGGCATGGTCGAAGGCATCAAGAACGTTCTAGACTCTGCTACCAAGGCCGGAACCGTCAAACGTTTTGTCTATACGAGCTCGTTTGCCGCAATTGGCCATCCAGCACCGTCTGGCTACGTGTACACCGAAGACGACTGGGCCGATGCCAATCGAGATCGCGATAGATCCTGGAACGAAGACAGCATTGATCGCGACGGCGGAATCGCCTATGCGTGGGCTAAGGTCAACACCGAGCGCTACATCAACGGATTTTGTGAGGAGAACTCTGACTACGATGCCGTCTCGATTTGCCCGTGCGTTGTGTTGGGACCTTTGCTCAGCACCGCACACGAGGGATTGGGTTCGTGGCAGTGGGCACTGGCGCGGATGTTGGAAGGCAAACCATGTCCTCGGGGATGGCAAGCGCTGTGGAACATCGTCGATGTACGCGACGTGGCCGAAGCACACGCGTTGGTGTGCGAAAGCGACAACGTCCAACCCGGCAGTCGATATCAGCTAACTGCAACCGATGCTTCGGGCGAGTTAAACGTCGACCAGCTTCAAGAACACTTGCAGAATCTCTTTCCTGACTTGCTAGTCGGTGGACGACCTCCTGAAATGGAGGCATTCTTAGAGCGTCGTTCGATTCACGATGGCCCTCGAGCGTATTGCACCAAGGCAATCAACGATCTAGGACTCGAAACTCGAGCAATTGAAGACACGATAGAGACCACCGGAAAGACGATGGTCGAATTGGGGCTGTGTAAGCCTACCCGTCGAGAGTAGTTCAGTAGGACACGCTGGCCAATCAGCGGTAGGTCAAGTCCTTTGCGCTCTTCATGCCGTGCGACCCGGGAACAAGAACATCGTATCCGTCCGCTAGTGCATAGCGTGGTGGGAGACAGTCCGCGAAGTAGTTAAGAGCTCCTGCGGGCTGCCAGTAGCCGATCAGACGACGCATGTCTTCCGACAGAGTCTTTGCAATCTCCGGCGGACACGCCAAGAACTGGTTCTCCTCCTGCGAGAGGAACGACAGGCTGTAGTCGATGTTCATGCCGACACGTCGTTCGCTGCTCTGGTTCGCACCGGCACCATGTACGGTCCAACCCGTCCACACAAGAACGCTGCCTTTCGGCATCACCGCTTGAACAGTCTCGAAGTCAGACTTGTTGTACCAAGTCATGGTTTTCGGGCTTTCCGCGTCCACTACATCTGGCCATCGGTGACTGCCGGGCACCACATGTGTCGCACCATTGGCTTCAGTGAAGTCGGTCAAAGCCCACATGGTCTCCACTTGAAGCTCCAGTTCAAGTCCAGCGAAGTTGTGGACCCATAAACCATTTCCGCGGTGAACGGGCTGTCGTTCCTGACCGGGACCGACGTCAATGATTTGTGTCAGTCCAAGCCGCCACGGGTAAGTTCCTTCGCCTCGAGGAGCCTGAATCATCTTCACCGAGTTCCCTTCTCGATACTGCTTTCCAAGCAGTGACTCACACAGAGCAACAACAGCAGGGTGGCCAATGGTCGCGTGCGAGCTGGGCGAGCGAGCGACCAGCGCACCGACTCGCCGCGAGTGTTCTAGACCATGAAGACCGTGCGGGGTGGATTCGATGAACGGTTCCATTTCCGCCAGAATCCCATCGACGACGTCATGCGGCACGGCATCTTCAATGATTACGACTCCGTCTCGATTCATCGCATCTAGTGCACTTTCCTGTAGCGACTCGGTCCCGTCGTTTTTCACGGCATCCGCATAGTTGAGCCGACTGATCGACATCTGGTGCTCTTCTTGCTGCGTCATCGGTGCTCGGCAGTCCTAGTCGGCGATATCGGCGTAGACGGGTACGTGGTCGGAAGGCGTCTTCTCTTCCTTCCTGTTTCTGTAGTCACGGTCAATGTGAACATCTAAAGTACGAGAGCGGATTTCGGGGGTTCCGTAGATCATGTCGATTCGCAAGCCCTGTCCTCGCTCCCAAGATCCTCCTCGATAGTCCCACCACGAGTGCTGGCGGGATCCAGGATTCAGCTCGCGATAGAGATCGTGGAGATTGAGATCGACGAACTTTCGCAAACTGCTTCTTTCGGGTTCGGTGTGGTACATCTCACCGTCGCCTTCTGCACCACGCCATGTATCTCTAGTTGACGGAACGATATTGAAATCGCCGCCGATTGCCGATGCGGGATGCTCCTTGGTCAATTCTTCCCAGTATTCGCACAACGAATCGAACCAGCGTAGCTTCATTTCATAATCGGCATGCTCGGGATTCTTGCCGTTCGGGCAATAGACGCATGTAAAGGTCATTCCGTCCAATTGCGCAGTGATCAATCGTGATCCATTGGTCTCTTGCCCCGGCAGTCCGCGGCGGATCACTTCACATGAGACACCGCTTTTCGAGGCGATTCCCACACCGTTCCAGCTCTTTTGCCCGTGAGTTTGGACTTCGTAACCGAGCTCATTGAAGAATTTGTGGGGGAAAGTCTCGTCTTCTGACTTCAATTCTTGAAATCCGACGATATCCGGCTCTCTTTCCTTGAGCCAGAGGGCGACAAAATCCAATCTTGCTCGGATGCCGTTGATGTTCCAAATCGCTATACGCATGAGTTGTCAACCTAAGGAGTTAGTCGATCGGAGGAGTGCAGGGAATTACAGGCATCGGTCTCTCTCTGCAACAGGTGCAATCGCGGAACTCCGACACTAATATGCCGATCCGACTGTGACACCGTCGTAGTCAATGGCCGTGTTGATCTCCACGCCCCCCATTCGTTCTACTTGCTGCGACAACCGATCAAGTCCTTCAATGCTCGTCGAAAAGGCTATGCCGATATCGCCTCCGCCCGCACCCGAAGGTTTGTAGAGAACTCCTTCTCGATTGGCCACCGCCTTCATTGCCCTGTGCTGTGGACCCCAGATTCCAAGCCCTGAAGCATTGTCGATCAGTTCCTGCACTTCGATGAAATAGCGGAGAGCATCCAGAAAACTGTCCGAACTTTGAACGGATTGAACAACGCGAGTAGAAGCCTCGCGAAATTGCTCCACAGAACTTGCTGGTTGGGTCTTAATCCAGTTTTGGAATGATAGTACTCGTCCCTCCGTGTTGGTGCTGACTCCTACGTAGAAGACCCTGAAATTCAGAGAAGCCGGCATCTTCAGCGGCTTGACCTTTCCCGTTTCAAAGCAAATCACTCCGCCGCAGTAGGATGCGGCAACATCGATTCCACTTCCGCCTGTGCGGAACTGTTCGTGCAAGGCAAGGGCTCCTTCCATCGAGTGAGACGTCCCAGCCAACTCGCTGGCAGCCGCATACAACGCAACGAGTGAAGCAGCACTCGAGCCAAGCCCCAATTTCTTGCCAAAACTGTAGAGACCGCGCGTATCCATCGATAGGTCAGCGTGTTCAGGCAAGTCAAACGAGGCATTCAAGCATCTCAACGCATAAGCCAAGAGATCTTCCGACTTTGAATTCCGAATGGCATCAAGCGAAAGTTCTGCGTTCCACATCGGAGGCTGCGAACGAAACCTCCAACCACCTTCAGAAGTTACGTCCAATGTGCACGAAGCGCGACGGTCCACCGCGATAACGATGGCTGGAGCTCCCAGTAGTACCGCATAGTCTCCCGACACAACGACCTTGCCGGGTGCGGAGGCACGGATGCTGTTACTCAACTGTGGGCCTACCGCCGACCGAGCTTGTCAGTGTGAACGCAACTCCGGGAGTGTTCTTCAAGTACTCCTCCACAGTATCCAACGAATCCGGAGTGCAGAAGGCTTTGAGCTGCGGTCCCGCATCGCTGGTGAAGAAAACCGATACCCCACCCCGCTGCAGTTTCCTTACGGTATCAATGCTTGCCATGGTTCCAGCGTTCCAGTAGATGAGCGGAGGCGAACTGGACAGCATCAGAGCGTGCAACTTGCAGCAGCTTCCTTCCGCGATCGCTGCAAGTTGATCGAAGTCCCGATTCTTGATGGCGTTCAAACACTCTCGATAGTCCGCCTCAGTCGACTCACACCAGCTCTCATAGAAGCCCGACGTCGCCGAGCTACGCGCCATGCCTTCGGTTGAAGGCACATCTTTTTGACGCGGGTCGGTAACAGCCACTACCACTCGCAAGTCCCAATGATCGCCCGGGTGAAGCTGTCTGGCCACGCAGCGTTCGCCTTCCGGTACGAGACTGACAAAACCACCATGTGTAGATCTCGCCGCCGAAGCAGACCCTAGACGCGAAAGATCCGACAGACAATCCTTGCTCAGCTGCAACCCAAAGGCGGAATCAAGAGCAAGAGTGAGAGCCGCAAACCCAGACGAAGAAGAAGCCAAACCACAACTAGCGGGAAAATTGCTTTGGGACTCGACTCGCACAGGAGGGATGTCGAATCGCGACCGAACTTGACCTAGCCAACTGAGAATTTTCTGGTCTTCGACCCTTCTGCCATTGAGTTGAATCGCATCGGCAGAGCTCGCCTCGACCTTCGTTGTCGTAACCAGATCCTCAAGCGTTGCCGAAACCGAAGGAGTCTTCGGTATGTTCAACTCGCCTGACTGTTTTCCCCAGTACTTGACCAGCGCAATGTTCGGATGCGCATGGGCGGTGGCCGAGGTCATCTATAGTTAGGTGGAGCCTCGAACGCAAAGCCCTCTTGTTCCAACACCTTGGCCGCTCCTATCGTCAAGAGATCGCCAAATTCCGGTCCGATGATCTGAACACCAGCGGGCAATCCGTCCGCCACTGGTCCGGTGGGAATTACCGTCGAGGGGAGATAAGCGTTCACAGCTATGCCAGCCCAAAACAGTTGACGGAAGTAATTCTGCTCGCCTCCATTGACCGTAATGGTGCGTTCGCCCATCGGTCGGTGATCATGCTTGAACGCTGTTGTAGCCATGATCGGCGCAATCACGAAGTCATAGTCTCGGAAAAACCGGTACCAATCCCAACGAATATGGGTGCGCTCTTCATTGAACTGCACCCAGTCTCGGAAACGAGCAACCGGCGATCGGCGAACACGCGAACTGGGTGAATCGTCAATTTCTCCGTCGCCGAGTTCTTCTTCCAAGTACTCGATGCGAGACAGATAGTCTTCCAACGGTACTCTGCACGTCATCGTGGCATTCAGCAGACACTGATACGTTGTGTGGCCTTGATCGGACGTGAAGTCGGGGCGTGCTTTGTAGTTCACCGTTGCTCCAAGTCCCTTGAGGCAATCTGCCACGGCTTGCACTTGTTGCTTGATGACTTGATCGACAGGCGCAATCTCATCGTCAGACCAAATGGCCACCTTCCATTCACTCGGCGGCTTGTCCAGAGTAGGCAGATTTAGCTGCAATCCACGTTGCTGGATTTCATCCGGCCCCGCCATTACATTGACGGCAACTTCAAGATCGTTCGCCGATCTAGCAAGCGGTCCAATCACCGACAGATCCGACGGAGACAGAATGCCCGGTGTGGCGTGACCTCGAGGCGGAAGTAGATTCCACGTCGGCTTGTGTCCAAACACCCCACAAAAGTGAGCAGGGTTTCGGATCGAGCCTCCAATGTCCGAACCAGTATCGATTCCTGACAATCCGGCAGCCAACGATGCTGCCGATCCGCCCGAAGATCCGCCGGGAATTCGATCCGTATCCCACGGATTGTTCGATGTCCCATAAATCTCGTTGTAGCTCTGAAAATCGGAGAGACGCAACGGTACATTGGTCTTGCCAAAAATGACCGCCCCAGCTTGCTTCAATCGTTGAACCGAGAGCGCATCGTAATTCGGAAAGTTGTCTTTCAGTTCCGGAACGCCCCAAGTGCTAGGTGTACCAACGATGTCATAGGACTCCTTGATGGTCATGGGCACGCCGTGCAACGGCCCAACCTGACCTCCCGATGCGATGGCTTCGTCAGCTTGCTTTGCTGAATCCATTGCTTCGTCTCGCATCTGCCAAATGATCGCGTTCAAGCTTGGGTTGTATTCATCCACTCTCTTGAAGTAGAACTCGAGCAGTTCCACGCTGGAGATTTCTTTCTCTCGGATCATGCGAGCCAGCGCAACTGCGGATTTGAATGCCAATTCACTCATTTTTGGGTTTGCTCCTCGGTGCTAGGCTTCCTATGTTAATTGTGGACACGGCGCTCATCGACCCCTCTCTTGCGGTTTCTGTTACATTCCACGCTTAGTTGACTGGTGGACTCTTCAGATGGAGTACGCACTTGCTTGAGCGTCTGACCAATCGAGATGAATGGCGGTACATGCGTCTGATGCATCGTGCCCATCTGCCTCTCGGAATCACTTGGTGGGTATTGCTGGTGGGCCGAGGACTATTGCCAGCTTTGTTCGCCGTTGCAATGGGATTCGTTGTCGGAGCGGTCGAACGTCAATCCGATCTCATTGGTCCTCTGGTTCTCCTCGGTTCATTCTTCACGCTCGTTCAAGTTCTCGGTCCGTTGCATGTCACCGTAAGCAAGAACCTTGGAGATCGAGTTGCCTGCCTTCTCAACGACCGGTTGAGCGAGACCTGCGTTGGTCCGGAAGGAATGGGACATCTCGAAAACCCTAAGGCAACGAACGACTTGGCCATGGCACGGGATTTCGAACTGGGGATAACGGGACCGCCCCTGTCGATTGCCATGGACTTCATCGCCGCCGGACTGGTTGAATTGGTGGCCGGAATAGCCGCATGCGTGATCCTTTTCGGCTATGCGTGGTGGGCTCCATTGATATTGGGAGGAGCGTGGATTTCGACCCACTATTTGCTTCGAGAGAGCGGCGTGTGGCGAGACCGAAACACCGACGAAGTCCGAGGTGCTCAACGACACGCTGACTACGCCTACAAGCTCGCCGTCAATCCTCCCGCTTCAAAGGAGGTTCGTCTATTCGGACTGGGACCGTGGGTTGTCGATCGCTTTCGACGACATCGACGTCGGCTTCACGACTTGCGCTGGGAGGCAACACGTCTACGAGAACAGCCCGTTGTTTGGTGTCTCCTTGTCGTGCTCTCCGCCAACGGCCTGGTGTTCAGTGTCATGGCGATGGATGTCGTTGCGGGCACCCTCGGAATGGACCGCATGGTCATATTTGCGAGTTTGGCTTTCACGACCAGCATGATCGCGTTCGGCGGACTGTCGTGGGCACTTGACAGCGCATCCGCTCCAGCGGGAGCAGTTTTTCGACTGCGCTCCACCATGTACGAGGTCGGTTCGCTCAAGAACGGAACCCACTCGTCGTCCAGCGAACCCTCCCAAGAAATTCGATTTCGCGACCTGAGCTTCGCCTATCCAACTTCAGACGAATTAATTCTGTCCGATCTCAATTTATCCATCGAAGCAGGTTCATCCATTGCAATCGTAGGCCAAAACGGAGCGGGCAAGACTACGCTCGCCAAACTCCTCTGCAGGCTGTACGACCCCTCCGAAGGCACTATTGAAGTGGACGGAAGGGACATTAGGACATGGGATCTGACGAGCTGGCGAAGTCGAATCACAGCCGTCTTCCAAGACTTTGCTCGGTACGAATTGTCGCTTCGTCACAACGTCGATCCGACCAAACAGGTAGACGACGAAACAGTTCTTAGGGCTCTTGACCAAGCTGGAGCCAGCAATCTCGCCGAATTGGACACCATCTTGAGCAAGGCCTACGCCGGTGGCATCGATCTTTCCGGCGGTCAGTGGCAACGCATCGCGCTTGCACGTGCACTTTGCGCGGTCTATGCCGGAGCGGGAATCATCTTGCTCGACGAGCCAACAGCTCAGCTCGATGTTCGCGGAGAAGCGGAAATCTTCGAGCACGTTCTTGAAGAAACCAAGAATGCGACGACGATTCTTATCTCGCATCGCTTCTCCACCGTTCGTAGAGTGGACAAAATCTTCGTGCTCGAAGGTGGTCGAGTGATTGAAGCCGGAAGCCACGACGACCTAATGAAACAAGCTGGTCGTTATCGAACCATGTTCGACCTGCAGGCTTCCCGATTTACCGATGAAGAGGAGGTTGTAGCCTACGATGTCCTCGATTGACACAATGTCCTCAATTGACACGATGCCAGCGGCGTTGCCCGCCATGTGGAGGGCGTTCAAGCGCGGCTACGAAGCCGAGCCGTGGCTTCTTTCCATCTCGTTGGTATTGACGGTGTGCGCTGCGCTACCTGATGCATTGTTTGCACTGTGGTTGGTGGCTCTCGCCGTCGGATTACTCGAGAGCAAACCCATTTATGTCTGGATCGGCTCTCTCGGGCTGGGTCTTTCAGCCACGCTGGGCTGGGTGTTGAAGGTCGTCAAGGATCGCACGCAACGAAGGTTTCGAGATCGAATTGCGATTGCACTCGAGTCCCATGTTGCCCAACTTCAAGCCAGTGTGATTTCGGTCGCCCACCATGAACACCCGGCGTATCTGGATCGATTGTCGATCCTACGCGAGCAGGTATATGTGCTGGACCACATGTACAGCTCCATGTTTTCCACAGTCGGATGGATCATTCGACTGGGGGTTACAGGCGGATTGCTGTTCTCTGTGCATCCTTCGCTGTTGCTTTTGATATTGACCGCGATTCCTACGGTCATCACTTCCACAACTCGGCCCGCAACCGAAAGAAAAGTGGAAGAGAAGGCGGCACCGCACCAACGACTGGCGAGACACCTATTCGACATTGCCACAACCGCACCGCCGGGCAAGGAAGTCAGACTCTCCAACATTGGTGAGCGGGTGGTAAAGGAACGAGCCGATGCCTGGCAACGCTGGTATCAACCCATTGGGCGCACGCGCTGGACTACCGCTTGCATTTCCTTTTTGGCATGGGCTTTCTTTGGACTTGGATATGTCGGAGGAATCGTCTACACGGTTTATGTGCTTGCAGCGGGACCAGGAGCAACCCTGCTGGTACTTGCCGCGGGATCTCGTCTCGCCGCCTACATCAGTGCAACCGTAGGCGAACTGGGGTTCCTAAGGGGAATCTGGATGGACGGATCCAAACGTCTCGCTTGGCTGGAAGACTACTCGGAAGCGATGAGCGCTGGCCGCGATGAACCTGCGCCCGACTCGCTACAGCAAGGAATTAGCTTCGAAAACGTCTCGTTCAGCTATCCGGGTACAACCGAGTTGGCGTTGGAAAACGTCAACATTCACCTGAAAGCAGGATCGGTGGTCGCTCTTGTGGGTGAAAACGGAGCCGGTAAGACGACTTTGGTCAAGTTGCTAGCACGTATGTACGAACCTACGTCGGGACGCATCTTGATTGACGGACAGGACCTCGCGACGATGGATCCGGCTGCTTGGCGAGCAAAACTTGCTGGTGCGTTTCAAGATTTCTTTCGATGGGAACTAATTGCTGATCAAACAGTAGGGGTGGGAGACGAACCTCGAATCGAAGACCGATCCGCCGTCACTGAGGCAGTGTCGCGAGCTGGAGCCGAAGATGTCGTCGGTCAGTTGCGTTCCGGACTGGACACTCAGCTAGGACCCACTTGGGACAACGGGGTCGAAGTGAGCTTTGGACAGTGGCAGAAGCTCTCGTTAGCCCGCGGATTCATGCGCGATGTACCGTTGCTGCTTATGTTGGACGAGCCCACCGCAGCGCTGGACGCCGAGACTGAACACGCGTTGTTCGAGAAGTACTCTGGAGCTGCCCGAGGAACCAACCAGAACACCAACGGCGACGACTCGGGTCGGATCACCCTGCTTGTCTCGCACCGATTCAGCACCGTTCGAATGGCCGACCACATTGTCGTCCTCGACGGGTCAAGGGTTGTAGAGCACGGCTCGCACGAAGAGCTGATGGCTGCGAATAATCAGTATGCGGAACTCTACGAAATTCAAGCAAGCTCGTACCGGTGAATCCTGGGTATGGTTGCTGTTGGTTATCGACTATTGCAATTCCTTGCATAATTTTTTCCACTCTCGGTGGAACTCTACCCTTCAAATGAAAACAACACTCACTCTGAACGATCAAATTCTTCAGCAAGCCAGAAGTCGAGCCGCAATGGAGGGTATTACGTTGTCAAGATACGTCGAAGACTCCCTGCGCTCTCGGTTCAAACAAGAAGAAAGGAATGAAGGTTCATTCCGACTGCCACTGACAATCGTTCGAGGAGACCGACCACCCAGTGTCGATATTTCTAATCGAGACGCACTCTATAACGTCATCGACGGTTCGTGAATGCTGACAGCTCCAACATCTTGGTGCACGCTCGCCAGACGGAAATCCCGTGGAACACCGCTGCACTATTGCGTCCTACAGAACTTTCCCAGGAGTCGTAACACACCGAAGAGTGGTCATGCTTCGATCGACAGTTGCCTAGAATCGACAGTTGCCTAGACTAGTAGCGCTAGGGTTTTCGGTCTGAATTCGAGTACGTTTAATATGAATCGAGCATCCAATATCAGGCAGAGTTTCATGTATCTCCGATCGACAGTAGTTCATGTAGCTACTCTCTCGCTATTGCTTTCTTTCACGTCCGATGCACAAGCGGCTGAAATTGGCGGAACAATGCAATCGGTCGAAGGCGATGCGCTGGCGGGCGTAATGGTTCGGGCAACCGACCCCGTGTCGGGCATCTCCGAGAGTGTGTTCACCCAGGCTGACGGAAGCTACAAACTGACGACGCGTTTGGAAGGCACACTACAGATTCGGACACGGCTTCCCTACTACCGGGACAGGAATGTCACACTCCCCGATGTGTCAGCTGACTCCCAACACGACATTTCACTGAAGATCGAGGCCATGGTCGGAGACCAGGAAATCTCGGACAGTCTTCCGGCGGCCTATCACTTCGGCAATCTGCCATACGACGAAGGCGACGATGCGGTGTTCAATCGCTATCAGTTCCAACGAGATTGTCTGACTTGCCACCAGATGGGCAATCCGCTCACTCGGGTAGCCCGCACCGCCGAGGGATGGGTGGACACGATCCAGCGGATGCATGCCTACCTTGGCAACTTCGATGCCGAGCTTCGAGATCGACGATCTGAAATTCTCGCCGAAGGATTCGACGGCAAACCGATTGACGCCCGGCCGGAATTCCCGATCGATCCGTCGATCTACACGACGAAGATTACTGAATACCGCATGGAACGGGGGATCGTTCCCCACGATGCAATCGTCCACCCTGAATCCGGATTGATCTTCACTGTGGATCAAGGTGCCGATCACATGGCCGTGACCGACACAGACACCGGCAAGACGACCTATATTTCACAGTCGAAAGGCGGCTCAAAGTTCCATACGTTCGGCTCGGTAGCCGGAGAGATCGCTGTGTTCAACGGACGCAACGGACCCCATTCGCTGGCTCTACACCAAAACGGAAAGTACTACGTCACGAACACAAGCACCAACAGCATTGGAGTCTTCGATCCCGAGACCCTGAAATGGGAGCCAGCCCACATCATTGGAGGTCGAGCAATCTATCCGCACACCATTCGCGTGGATTCCAACGGCATGGTGTGGTACACACTAGCGGGTTCCGAGCAGGTGGGCAACCTCGATCCAGAAACCGGAAAGACCCAGGTCGTGAATCTTCCGAGAGTTAAACCTGGCGGCATTTCAGGTGGAACCACACCCTACGGCATCGACATCGATCCGATCTACGGAGATGTTTGGTACACCCGTCTATTCGGCGACAAGATTGGCCGAATCGATCCCGAAACACTCGAAGTGACCGAGTATGACTCTCCCGTGCGCGGTCCTCGACGCATGCGTTTCGACAAGGAAGGCGTGCTATGGGTAACCGGATACTCCGAGGGAACTCTGGCTCGGATTGAAACCGATGGCTTCAAGACCAAGGTCTACTACATGCCGGAATACGTTCCCGGACATCGGCCTGCTCCGTACGCATTGGGCGTTCATCCGGAGACTCAAGACATCTGGCTGAACGAAAACATGACGGACCGGATCTATCGTTTCATGCCCGATGAGGAACGATTCATCGCTTATCCCATCCCGTTGTCTGGCACTTACACGAGAGACACGGATTTCACGGCTGATGGGGCGGTTTGCATGTCCAACAATCCTGTTCCAGCAAGTGCTTTGGAGGGTGGAGTGCTTCAGCTAATCTGCATCGATGTAGGTGGCAACATGCCAGAAGTCGATCAGGACTTACCAGAAGAAGGATAGTGCGCAGAGCGCCTCTTAGACCGCCTCGCTGTGCTGGGGGAAGCGAGCGGACTAACGATTAGCTGTTGAAGAGGAGTCTCCTTCGGCTTCCTTCTCTTCCTCTTGAATCTTTTCGACCAGGAAGTCGACTATCTTGAACATTTCACGCGCTTCGTTGCCTGCGCTCTCGGTGTCGATGACGTACTTTCCGTCGACGACCAATGCGGGAGTTCCAGTGACCCGCCAATCTCGAAGTTTACTGTTCGCGGATCGTATTTTGTCTAAGACTTCCCTTGACCAAAATGTTTCGTCGAATGTCTCCGGATCGATCTCGGCAGTGTTGTCGAACAACCTCGACAGCAACTCTTCCCGTTGCATATTCATGCTGCGGTCGTGAATTGCCTTGAACAACGGACTGTGGACTTTCGACAAAACGTCCAGTTCCTGGGCGACGTAGAAGGCTTGAGCGAGCGGGATCCAACTGGTAACGAATACCACGTGCTCGCGCTTGAACTCCACACCGTCAGGCTTGTTTTTCAACCAGTCTTCAATGTAGGGTTCAAACCTGTAGCAGTGAATGCAACCGTACGAAAAGAATTCGATAACCTCGATCACATCGCCGGTCTTGGACTCTTCGGCTTTCTCAGTTGGAATGACGAGATAGTGTTTGCCTTCAACGTACTTCTCGCTTTCGGAAGTGGCGACGTTCGATACGCTCAGATCTGCGGTTTCATAAAGCGCGTCGACTGTTGCGGCATCTGTCTCCTCCGACGCCAAAAGATCAGATTCGACGATGTCCGTGGAATTTGGTTGCTCGGTATCCGCGAAAGTTGGGAAAACCACCAAGATCACTGCGGCCGCTAGTGTGGCGGACTGTGCGAACGACCGTGAGATGGTGTGACCTTGAAGCATTCGGCCTCCGAAAGTAGTCCACTCGGCAACGGGTGGGACGACTGGGACTACAGGCTTGAGAGCGTGCTATTTTATACCGATAGCCGGGAGTTCGAAGCGAGCCGCAACGTGTTCACACTGACCCCAAACGGCTAGGACATGGCAGAAGAAAGGTAGTGCGACGGCGAAGTCTTTAAATAGCCACTTGTGCTACGGAAACGGGTGAACTAACGAATATTGATCTCTAGCTCTTCGGTGAAGAGGAATCCCCCTCATCTTTCTTGCCTTCCTTGCGAATCTTTTCGATCAGGAAGTCGACTATCTTGAACATTTCACGAGGCTTGTTTCCTGCGCTCTCCGTGTCGATGACGTACTTGTCTCCGACGACCAGTGCGGGAGTTCCACCGACGCCCCAGTCTCGAATCCGATTGTTCGCAGCTCGTACTTTCTCTTTAACTTCCTTCGACCAAAACGTTTCGTCGAATGTCTCCGGATCGATTTCGGCCGCGTTGTCGAACAACCTGGACAGCAACTCTTCCCGATGCATGTTCATGCCGCGTTCGTGGATTGCCTTGAACAACGCGTTGTGAACCTTCTGCAAAACATCCAGTTCCTCAGCGGCGTAGAAGGCCTGAGCTAGCGGAACCCAGCTCGCAAAAAAGGCTGCGTGCTCGCGCTTGAACTCCACACCCTTAGCCTTTTTCTTCATCCAATCTTTGATGTAAGGTTCAAACCTATAGCAGTGAATGCAACCGTAGGAAAAGACCTCCACAACCTCGATCACATCGCTGGTTTTGGACTCTTCAGCTTTCTCATCTGGGTCTTTTGGAATGACGGTGTAGTGTTTGCCCTCAACGTACTTTTCGTCTTCGGCTAGGGCGGCACAAGCCAAGAGACCAACAGCGACAATACCTACAAGCGCTTGTATTCGACCTAGTCTCATCGCGTCATGCCCCGCTGCGATAGCTGATGAATCAGTACAGCCCTGTAATGTAGTTGGCTAGGGCTTCGATTTCGGTGTCGGTGAGCTTTGCCGCGACGTCGCGCATCATGCCACTGACGTATTCGTCAGATGTGCGATCACCTTCGCGATAGGCCTTCAGCTGAGCAATCGTGTACTCCACCGGCTGCCCCGACAGTCGTGGAAACCCTGCAAGCGAGTTTCCATTGCCATTGGGCGCATGGCAGGCGGTGCAAGCAGCGACTTGCTTGTCCATAATGCCGCCTCGGTAGATCGCTTCGCCGAGCTCCAAGTCTTCTTCGCTCGACTGTCCAATTCGACCCGGCAACGAAGCGTAGTACGCCGCCATGTCTCGAAGATCGTGGTCATCCATAGCTGTGAGCTGACCAGCCATCAACGGAATCTCTCGATCACCAGACTGAATGAGCTTGAGCTGCTTGTACAGATACTTTTCTCCTTGGCCTGCAAGGTTTGAGTACTCTGGGATCGGTGCGTTCCCGTCAGATCCGTGACACGCTGAACAAGCAGCCGCAAGTGCACGTCCTGCAGCGACATTCGGTATGCTCGGATCAACGGCTACAACCGGCTCTTCGACCGTCTCAGCACCTGTCTCTTCCGTATCCAACAGATCGGATAGCGCGATATCTGTAGATTCGGGTTCCTCGGTATCCGCGTAGGTTGCGCAAACCGCCAAGATCACTACGGCCGCGAATGCGGTGAACAGTGCGAACGACCGAGAGACAGTGTGATCTTGAAGCATTAGACCTCCGACAGTGATCCACTTCGCAAATCATGGGACCACTAGGGCTACAGGCTTGACAGCCGCTCAAATTATACGGATGGCAAGAATTCCCAAAACGAGCCGCAATCTGTTCCCACGGACCTGCAGGCACTCACCAAAATCGACGAGCTGCATCCTCGAACGTACACTAAGCGAAACCGCAGAGAATCCTTGCATTGGCCGCACACTCAACTCCCATACAAGCTTCATTTCTCAAGAGCGCTCTGCGAATCTGGGACTGTCCCGACGACGACATAGCTGAAGTCGCCTTTGTCGGCCGCTCCAATGCGGGGAAGTCCAGCGCTATCAATTGCCTGACAGGAACCAAGGGTCTGGCTCGTGTGAGCAAGACTCCCGGTCGAACCCAATTGATCAATTTCTACGAGACCAGCGAACAAGGCCGCATCGTCGATCTACCGGGATTCGGTTACGCCAAAGCTAGTCGTGATGCCCAATTGAAGTGGCGCGAAGCGGTGAACGACTATCTCGAAGGACGCGAAAACCTACGGGGAATAGTGCTCGTTATGGATTCCAGACATCCACTACAGCCATTTGACGTTGACATGATCGAGTGGGTCCTCGTGCAAGAACTGAATCTTCTCGCGTTGCTGAACAAATCCGACAAGCTCAAGCAAGGAGAACGAAGCGCCTGTCTACGCAAAGTCTCCGCGGCGATAGCCGACAACGATTACGTCGAGGCGTTGATGTTCTCAGCGTTGAAGGGAACCGGATCTGCCGAAGCGCGGTCGCGCATTCGGTCAATGTGGAGTGAATCAGGTCTCGATGGTAATCAGTGAGCCTCGCTCCAGTTCTTTCCAACTCCGACGTCGACGACGAGAGCAACTGATATGTCCGCTGCACTCTCCATGGATTTCACAACTCCAGATTTGAGCTCCTCTAAGGAATCCTCGACAACTTCAAAAACGATCTCATCATGCACGTGCAAGACCATCTTGGCATCGATACCGCTGGACGTAAGAAACTCATCTGCGGCAACCGTTGCCAGCTTGATGATGTCTGCTGCCGAACCCTGCATCGGCGCATTGATCGCCAAGCGTTCTGCCGCTTGTCTTCGTGGAACGTGACGACTGTTGATCTCGTCGAGATAGATACGTCGTCCAAACATCGTCTCGACGTATCCCAAATCGTGAGCCTTCGCTTTGGTGTTGTCCATGTACTGTCGAACGCCCGGATAGTGCTCGAAGTAGCGATTAATGATTCCTTGTGCATCTCCCCGCTCTATTCCCAAGTTGCGGGCTAAGCCAAAAGCGCTGATTCCATAAATCAGCCCGAAGTTGACAGCCTTTGCATCCCGGCGCTGGTCTTCTGCGACCTCTTCGTAGGTGCTATCAAAGACATCTGCGGCGGTGGAGCGGTGGATGTCGAGACCATCATTGAAAGCCGACAGCAACGATGCGTCTTCCGATAGATGGGCCATGATCCGCAACTCGATCTGCGAGTAGTCGGCCGACACGAACACATACCCGTCAGGCGCAATGAATGCCTCGCGAATCCGTCTGCCGTCGGGAGTCCGAATCGGAATGTTCTGTAAGTTCGGCCCAGCTGATGCAAGACGTCCAGTTGTTGCATTGGCTTGATCGTAGGTTGTGTGCACTCGATTCGTAACCGGATTGATGTAGTGCCACAACTGATCGGAATAGGTTGACTTTAGCTTGGTCGCCGCACGCCAGTCCAAGGCAATGCGCGGCAACGGATGTTTGTCTTCCAGCTCCTTCAGCACGTCCTCGGACGTTGACCGCGCACCGGTGCGGGTCTTGCGAGGAGATGGCAATTCCAACTTGTCGTACAGAACCTCGGCCAATTGCTTTGGCGATCCCAAGCCAAACGGCTCCCCGGAGTACTCGAAGGCTTTCGTGGTGAGCTCGTCGATTCGACCTTCGAGTTCGCGACTGAGATTCTGCAGCACTGTGGGTTCCAGACTCACGCCATTGCGTTCCATCTTCGCCAAAACCTTGGTTACTGGCTCCTCGATTCCTTGGTAAACCTTCAGCATGTTTCCGTCGTCGACCAGCAGGGCGTCTCGCAATATCGGATACACACGAGTGTTGACATTTGCCAACTCGGCCATGAACACCGCAGCTTCGGGAATCTTGACTTCGCTCGGAGCCACTCGATTGCCACGCGTCCCAAACAGCGTTGCTCCATCCATCGTGGTCTGATCGAGATGCCGGGAAGCCAAAGCGGCAGTGTGGTGCCCTCCCGATGCGGTGCTGTTGAGCACATACGACATCAATCGAGTGTCGTACATCGACCCGCGAATGCTCACATCGTGCAACTCAAAGAAATTGATCACCGATTTCAGGTCGTTGCCAATCGTCGAAATCTCCTCGTCTTCGAGGATCGATTGCAGAGCTTCGAGAACCACATCAGTGCTCAGTTGCCGAAACTCTTCGTCGGAGTGGCCAATTGGAATATAGGCGGCCTTGTCAGGCGACGAGCAAATACCAATGCCGACACAATCTGGAATTCTCTGACTGCTACCCGACTTTGTCTGCAACGAAATCGACAACTCTTTGGCGTTTCGACACTCCTGCATCCAAGCTCCAAGCGTCAACGGATCGCAAATGAACTGATAGGCCGCTGAAGGTTCCGGCTGCAACGGGTTGCCTTCGCTCGCGGTGATCTGCCGCAACAGAGTTCGGAACTCAAGCTTGTTGAACCAATCCGTCAAGGCTGGAATGTCCATGCTCCGAGGCATCAGATCATCGACGCTCCAATCGAGCTCCACATCGCATTTGATCGTTGCGAGCTCCCTCGACATCGGCAGCATGTCGGCGGCGGCCACAAGGTTTTCTCCGACTTTGCCTCGTATTTCATGTCGCTGTTCGAGCACTGCATCCAAGCTGCCGTACTGCTTCAACCACTTCGCCGCTGTTTTCGGTCCAACCTTGGGTACACCCGGGATGTTGTCCGATGTATCGCCCATCAAAGAGAGATAGTCGATGATCAGTTCAGGCGGCACTCCAAATTTCTCTTCCACTCCTTGTCGATCCAGCGCTTGGTCTCGCATGGTGTCCAGCAAGCTGACCTGGTCATTGACCAGCTGAGCCATGTCCTTGTCGGATGTCGAGATGATGGTGGTCATGCCCGCATCGGTCGCTTGAACGGCGAGAGTCCCAATGATGTCGTCGGCTTCGAAACCGTCTTTCTTCAGCAACGGTAGCCCCATGCATTCGATTACATCGTGCAAAGGCTGGATCTGCTGCGCCATCTCGTCTTGCATCGGAGGTCGAGTGCCCTTGTAGTCGGAAAAGATCTCGTGTCGGAAAGTTGGAGCGGCAGTGTCGAAGACGACTGCTATGGGGCTACCCTGATAGTCCTCCATGAGCTTAAGCAACATCGAGACGACACCACGTATGGCTCCGGTGTACTGACCGGTGGACGTTTTGAGGTCGGGTAACGCGTAGAAAGCTCGAAACAGGTACGTCGACCCGTCAACGAGAATTAGCGGTCTTTGCTCAGGCATGGTGCATCCTCCCATGCAAGTTATACAAGCAATGAATGTCAGTTGAGTTCAAAGTCCGTTTATGCGTCTCCCTTGTTGTTGCGGCTTTGCTGTTTTCGACGCTTGCAATCGCGGCCGAAGGCGAGAAGAACAGGGAGCTTATGAGCCCCGACATGGTTCCAGTCGAGTCCGAGAAGCGTTCTACCCAGGAACATCGCCAGCAATGTGGTCTCACGACGATCAATGTGTCTCCAGAGAAGAGAAAGCCGTTCTAGACGGTTTTCGAAGAACCAACACTCCTAAACTTCTGATCTTGCAATCTTCTATGTGATAAGTGCATGATTTATAGAGAAAGGAACTGAGTCGAAACTAGATCCACATCTTGCTGAGGATCTTCAAGTGTCGGACCGGCGTAGCACCTGTTGGTGGAGTGCCTCGACCCGTATCAAACCGACGCTTGCGTATCACTTGGCCGCGCTATGGTCGCCTCGTCAATTTGTCAATGAGTAATTGCGGTTCTTGCTCAGGCGTGGTACATTGTCCTTATGCAATTAAGCGCAATCGGGTGCAACGAACGTATGTCAGTTAGATTAAAAGTCCGATTCTGGGTCTCCCTTATTGTTGCGGCCATGCTCTTCGCGCCTCTCGCGCTTGCCGCTGAAGGCGAGAAGAAAAAGAAGATCAAGGGCCCCGACGTGGTTCTAGTCGAGTCCGAAAAGCGTTCCATTCAGGAATATCGCCAGAACGGTCGTCTCACCACGATCAAGGTAATTCCGGAGAAGGGAAAGCCGTACTACATGGTTCCCGAAGACCCAACCAAGCATTTCGGAGACCTCGAACGAGCCGAGAGGCTAGTTCCGCAGTGGAGGCTTAAGGAGTTCTAGCAACTCCTGGCATGGCTGTACTCACGAAGTTAACTCGGAGAGTCGTCGAGTCAATCCTTGAAGATTACGATGTGGGTGTTTTGCAGGATATGCAATCCACATCGTATGGAATAGAAAACACCAACTACTTCGTTTCCACGAGCCGTGACTCCCAACAAGGGGACACCGAAGAATTCGTGCTGACCATGATTGAAGTTGACCGGTTGGCTCAACAGGATCTCATGCTTCAAGCGTTGGAGACTTGCTACGACCACGGTTTGCCTGTGCCGTACATGGTGAATACTCGATCTGGATCCAAGTTGTCCACGTATCGGGGAAAGTCGATCATGTTGGCAAAGCGGATCCAAGGCAACCATGTCTTTGCTCCGGTTCGACGGCAATGCGGAGCTATCGGTCGATTCCTAGCTCGAATGCACTTGACAACCACATCGGTCAATGCCACGGAGTCTCAAAGTCTTCGCGACGAAAACTGGCTTCGTAGCCATGCCAACAGCTTAGAGGAACACTTGGACCCTAGCCAAACCTCGCTACTGTGGAACGCCGTGGAGACCGTCGAGTCCTGTCTGCAACGCGGGGATGTTCAGCGACTTCCTCAAGGCGTGATTCACGGCGACCTATTTCGGGACAATGCGTTGTTCAACGAACACGGACTAGCTGGAGCTCTCGACTTCTACCATGTCGCTCGAGGCTATTGGCTCTACGACTTGGCAGTCGCCATCAATGATTGGTGTCGCACCCACGATGAGCTCGACTACGGCAGGACCATTGCTCTCCTCACAGAGTACAACTCCATTCGTCCGATCGAGGAAAAGGAATACTGGTTTTTTCCGATCTTTCTCTTGTACGGGGCACTTTCATTCTGGCTCTCCAGACTGAGGGTCTACGTGCGAAAGGATCTTCCCGAAGGCTATCCGGTTAAAGATCCCTACGAATTCGAGTATCTAGTGAAGCGACATCACTCGCGACCGTTTCGACTGCACAGGCTCGCACTGACTAGGTAAGCCAGCAACGACTCGTCGGCATAGGTCCGACTTTATTGGTCGAAACGTCTCCAGTTAGCCTCTTTTTCGCAACACTGCAATCATGAACATCGATTCGCGGTCAGACCAAATTGCTTCCAGGTCAAAACTCGCTCGATCAACCAGTTGCTCCAGACTCGAACGAGAGTATTTGAACGAGTTTTCCGTATGGATGGACTCGCCCTGGCGGAACTCGATTGATGTGTCGTCGAGATTCACGGTGTGATCACGGTTGCTGACTAGGTACATCCGTATGCAACCGTCTTCTTCGTCATAAACCGCCGAATGATCGAAGAAATCCGGTCGGAAGTTGGCACCCAGTTGGTTGTTCAAGTGACTCAGAATGTTGAGATTGAACGCCGCCGTCAATCCAGCCGAGTCGTTGTACGCACGCTCCAAGACTTCCGGGGACTTCCTCGTATCGACCCCCAAGACCATCGTTCCGCCTGCGCCGACAACCTCGCCAACTCCAACAAGAAACTCTTGAGCTGAATCAGGAGAGAAGTTCCCAATGCTGGAACCGGGGAAGAAGACTGTTCTATTTGCGCCGTTGATCTCCGTCGGAATGTCGAAAGGCAACGAATAGTCGGCACAAATCGGAAAGACCGCCATTCCCGGATAGTCAACGTGAATCGTTTGGGCCGATTCCATCAGCTGTTCCGTCGAAATGTCAACTGGTACATACGCTGTCGGCTGAACCGCATCGATCAGGATTCGAGACTTCAATCCACTTCCAGACCCATACTCGATGAGGCACGCCTCATCGCCCAAAGTCTCGGCAATTTCCTGACGCTTCGCCTGCAACAGCTTTGTTTCTGTTCGTGTCAGGTAGTACTCAGGCAGTTGCGTAATGGAGTTGAAGAGCTCGGAACCCAATTCGTCGTAGAAATACTTCGGAGAAATCTCTTTCGGTGTTCGCTCCAGTCCCTGTAGGACTTCTTCCCGCATGTCAGGCAAACGAGGCTTGAGATCGAAGAAGGCGAAGTCCGCCGAGACGGTTTCAGTCGACACTGCGAGCCAACCGAATTCCAGAGAACTGCCAGCGGTCGTGGGGATAGAAGAAGTTTCGATACGTGGATCGAATATGACCGCTTGGAGTACCGCAGGATCCTCCTCGGAGCACAAACTGGTTGGCCATGAACTTGCCGTTGTACTCACCCAGAGCCCCATCTGCAGGCCGATAGCCTGGGTAGGGTGCATAGCTCGATGACGTCCACTCCCAACACTCGCCAATCAGCTGGGAAGGTTCCTGAATGGACAGAGCTGGTGAAGGGTGGAGGAATTCGGAAGCGTTGTGGTCGTCGTTTTCCGCACATCCATTGCAGGTCGCAGCATGCTCCCACTCGAACTCAGTGGCAAGCCGCCCACCAGCCCAGCGAGCGAATGCGTCAGCCTCGTAGAGGCTTACGTGTAAAACCGGGTTGGACAAATCCAGTTGTCGCTCTCCCGCCAAGGTGTACTCAGTCCAAGCTCCATCCGTCTTGTTCCAGTACTCCGGAGCATTCCAACCTCGCTGGCATTTTTCATTCCAACCATCGGCCAACCAAAGATCCGGTTTTTCATAGCCGCCCTCGCGAATGAAATCCAGATATTCCCCATTGGTCGTCAACCGATCAGCTAACTCGAAGGGTTGCAAGAACACTTGATGAACCGGAGTCTCGTTGTCGAAGCAGAAACCCGACTCCTCAGGACTAGCTCCAACTGTGACCACTCCGCCTTCATAGCCGGAGTACGTCAATCCGTTCACACGACTGCATTCGGATTGCGACAAGCCTTCTCGGTACTGGGGGCGCAGCGGATTCTTGCCAAGGATGAACTTGACGTCCATCAACAGCAGTTCCTGATGCTGCTGTTCATGATTCAGTCCGAGCAGTGTTCTGTCCACCGTTTCAGCAGACAATGGCTTGGCGAGCATTTCGACCATGGCTTGGTCCACATGATTGCGATACTCGTAGACCTCTCGAACAAGAGGCCTAGTCAGAGCCCCTCGTTCAGGCCGTGGATACGGCGTTCCCAGCGTGTTGTAGTAGGAGTTGAAGAGAGCTGCGTAACGCTCGTCGAACACCCGATAGTTCGGGACGCGATCCAACAAGAGAAACGTCTCGAAGAACCACGTGGTGTGCGCCAAATGCCACTTGGGTGGGCTGACTTCGGGAATGGGTTGTGCGCAGTAGTCCTCGGTCTCCAGCGGTTGGCAAAGCTCTTGCGTTCGCTTCCGAATACTGCTATATGTTTGTACGAACTCCCCTGAAGTACGAGGGATCCTGTTTGCCACGGGTTCCTGGAGCTCGGTTGGGAGAGAACGCTCTAAATGCTAGCACACGCGCAAGAGTCGCCTCTCCGATCTACGAGGACTGACGTTCAGATCGCGTCTTAGCGGCATCAAGATGCAGAAATATTCGCGTCAACTGAGTCGGGTCGTGCGGAGGCTTGATGAAGCCGTGGATCGATCCCTCCGGCGAGAACACTACGATGTGCCCCTGATGTTCGATCAAGTACTCGAGCTCCGACGTGGTGGAAGCGATCCGACTGAAGCCGACGGCGGACTTCTCAGCTAGCTTTGCGATGGCAGCTTCCGATCCGGTTAGACCCACGAATCGAGGAGAGAAGTGAGCTACGAAATTTTTGACGGCATCGACATCGTCTCGCTCCGGGTCCACACTGACAAACATTCCTTGAAACTTGGCGGCAGAGTCGGGCTTGGCCGTCTCGTAGATTTGATCTTCCGCTCGCTTGAGCAACGACATGGTGATTGGGCAAATATCTGGGCAATTGGTGAAGCCGAAGAACGCATAGGTCCACTTGCCGTGGGTTTCGGAGAACTCGAACGGTTCACCGTATTGGTTCACAAATTCCAGTCCGGTAGTTGCCTTCGGTTCCGGTAATTCGACGAGTCCCAGTGCTTTCAACTGCTCGTCAGACATGCCCGCCTGTCCGGAATGAACAGAAAACCAATACAAACCGCCTAGAGCGGCGATCACGAGGACCAGAACCACGATGCGAGTCTTCATCTCTTAGGAATCCATATCGGTGTTGCGCAACGCGAAGAACCAGTAGCCACCAACGATCAATGCACCAATGATCAACCACTGAAAGGCATAGCTCCAATGTGTGCTCGAACCACCTTCGAATGAGAGATGGATCGGAGTCAACACTCCCGGACTGGCCGCCAAGAGTCGGATTTCTTCTCCGTGAGCTCCTGTGACTTCTGCCATCTTCTCGATGTTCAAACGATTCACTCGCTTGGGCCAATTGTCGCCCTCGTAGCCTTCAGTCGACAACTCCGACTTGCTCGGCCAAACGACTCCCTGGATTTCCATTAGTTCCTTAGGAGTTTCGATCTCGGGTGTGTGAAACCATGTTCCGACGACGGCTAGCCATCCTCGATTGACCAAGAATCTGCCTTGATCTGTATCGAAGGGTTCGATTACCCAGAATCCCGGGCTACCCAAATGCCTCTGGTAGGCGACAATGAACGTTCGGCTGGAATCGAATCTTCCCGTCAGGCTGACTTTCCTGTAGTGGTTCTCGCCGTCAACCAATTCGGCAACATCAATGGGGTCTTGAGCCAGCCTGTCGACGTAGACATCCCGCAGTTCAGCCTTTTCGAATCCACGAATCACTTGCCATGTGCTCAGACCCAGCGTCGTGCAAACCGCTACTGCCACTTGAATTGCGAGTGCCCAACCGCCGCGTGGTCGCATTGCCGCGAGCGATGCCTTGAAAGATCTACGTGCCATCGTCTGCACAGTTTCGCATGGATACGTGTATTTTCTCGTTCAAGCTGTTGATGTCGTAACCGTTCCGCACCTCGAAAGGATAAGCCGCTAGGCCGTCCGTATACGTTTCAAGGTCTCCTCGGCACTAGGTTCAACATTGCGCCACAGCTTAAATGCGGCCGCACCCTGAAAGACCAACATTCCTAGTCCGTCTTGTGCTCTTCGCGCACCGCTCTCTTCGGCATGGGCGACGAAAGGTGTCCGACCGTCAGATGCGTAGGTCAAGTCGTAGCACAGAGCCCCGCTAAAGATCCCAGCATCCACCTCGAGCGATTGACCGTTTCGATAGGCTGAGGTCGCATTGACGACCACATCCCAGTTTCCGCAAACATTGTGCAAGGATGTCGTGGAAATGCCCGCGAAGCGATTCTGTACTGCTTCCAATCTTGACCCCGATCGATTGGCGACGGTTACGGATGCGGCCTGACGAATCAAGAGCGCCAAGATGCCCTGTGCGGCCCCGCCGCCTCCCAGAACGAGTACTCGGGCATCCGCCAAGTCCCAGTTCAGCCGACGAAAATCCATCTCGAGACCCAAACCATCGGTATTGAATCCTGTAGACATCCCGTTCGACCACACAATCGTGTTGACCGCACTTGACTCGACAGCTGAAGAATCAACTTGAGCAACCCAGCCATGAGCAAGGTTCTTGAAGGGTGCAGTGATGTTCAACCCTCGGCCACCACCCGCAAAGAAGCCTTCCACCGTCTGTTCAAACTCGTCTTCAGTTGTCTGAATCTTGGTGTACTCGAGATCTTGACCGGTCTGCCGAGCAAAATCTGAGTGAATTGCCGGTGAGAGGCTGTGTTCGACAGGATTGCCTACTACCGCATAGCGATCTGACATTAGCGAATTCGAGCTCCGCTCAACGCATCGCGTATTTCGCTAGGACCCTGTGCGCTTCCTATTTCACCCGCCAGTATGAACCGCACTTGCGACTCGAACCTCGAACGAACTTCAGACTCCGTTCGAGCAGGAGGTTCCGAACTTGCATTGGCCGATGTGGACACCAACGGACCTCCGAATCGAGCGCAAAGTTGGCGAGCCTGTCGGTGGTCCGGTACACGAATAGCAATCGTCGTTCTGCCTCCGGTAACGCAAGCTGGAAATCTCGTTGTTGGAACAACCCAAGTCGTGTGACTCGGCCATGTGGATCGGATCTCATTGTGCCGTTCCGAGTCCAGGTTGGTTAGCTCGGGTTCGAAAACACCGGCATCGTGACCAATCAGCACCAGTCCTTTGCTTGCTTCTCGTTGCTTGACGTCGAGGACTTGCTGAACCGCGCCTTCTTGAAAAGGGTCGCAGGCCAAGCCCCACACTCCTTCGCAGGCGTGTGCAACGATCCCGCCTTGCCGGAGAGCCTCAGCTGCAACGTCCAACTCGTCGTGGCTCAATAACGAACCCCGTGCTCACTGTATGGAGTCACTTTGCTCCTGAATCTTTTCTCGGTTCTGTTCGCGGTCCTTGCTCAAACGATCTTGCAGTTCGGGCCGCGCCAAGCTGATCATCTGGACGGCTAGATATGCCGCGTTTTTTGCACCGGCACTCCCGATGGCAACAGTTGCGACCGGAATGCCTCCCGGCATCTGAACGGTAGATAGCAACGCGTCGAATCCCGATAGTGGTCCACCGTCCATCGGCACGCCAATGACAGGTCTGGTTGTCTTAGCAGCGACTGCTCCGGCTAGATGTGCGGCCAGCCCAGCCGCACAAATAAACACCTGGCAACCCCGTTCAACGGCATCAGTGACGTACTCGGCTGTCTGTTCGGGAGTCCGGTGCGCAGAAGTCACGCGAACTTCGAATCCAATATCGAATTCGGTTAACACATTGGTAGTCGATTGCATGGTCGGCCAATCCGACTTTGAACCCATCAATATGGCTACCCAACTCATGTTTGATTCCTCCCGGCGTTGGAAAATCGAAACGGGGAATATCCCCCACAGACTGTAAACGAGCAAACCGCTACACGCGGTGCGACACTATTTTGCAAACCGCTCAGAGCAGGGCTCTCAACAAATCTATTTGGACGCGGCTGCTGTCACTTGCTCCTCGGCAATCTCAGTTGCCGCATGTTCGGCTTGTTTAGAAGAGCTCAGAGATCTCCGCGGATCAAATGCATCTCGCACACTTTCGCTGATGAATATCAGCAGCACCAGCATGATGGCCATCGTGAAGAACCCCGTCAGCCCCAACCACGGCGATTGAATGTTCGCTTTGCCTTGAGCAAGCAGTTCCCCGATCGAAGGCGAACCTGCTGGCAGACCAAATCCAAGAAAGTCGAGGGCCGTCAACATTGTGACGGCACCGCACAGAATGAACGGCATGTTGGTGAGCGTTGCAACCATAGCATTGGGCAATACATGCCGTCGCATGATCGTCACATTCGAGACGCCCAACGCTCGCGCTGCCCGTACGAAATCGAAGTTTCGCGTGCGTAGAAACTCCGCTCGCACCACCGCCACCAGCGACATCCAACTGAAACACGTAAGGAGTATCAGCAACCAAATGACATTGGGTTCAATGACGCTGGCCAAAATGATGAGAATCAACAGAATCGGCAAACCTGCCCAAATCTCGACCAATCGCTGACCCAGCAAGTCTACAAGCCCGCCGAAGTAACCCTGAACTGCGCCGACCGCGACACCAATGATCGAACTCAAGAGTGTCAGCGTGATACCGAACAAAACGGATAGTCGGAAGCCGTAGATCAGTCTAGCCAGCGTATCTTTGCCTCGGTCATCCGTCCCGAGCCAGTGCTGACCCGACGGTGGCGCTGGTGTGGATTGCTCCACCCAAAAATCGACCGTGTCATAGCTGTAGGGAATCGGCGGGAAGATTGCCCATCCGCCGGCTTCCTCGATCAGATCCCTGATGTAGGGGTCCGCATAGTCGGCCTCGATCTCCAATTCACCCCCGAGATCCTTCTCGGCAACGAATGTGAACGCGGGAAAGAAAAGCTCTCCATTCATGTACAAGACGATTGGCTTGTCGTTCGCCAACAGCTCCGCCATCAACGACAAACCGAATAAAACCGTGAAGATCCAGAACGAGTAATAGCCCCGTTTATTGGCCTTGAAGTTATCTAGTCCTCGACGTACAAGCGGGCTCATTCGCGTGTCTCGAAGTCGATGCGGGGATCAACGAAAACGTAGCAGAGGTCTCCGATCAGGTGCATGACCAGGGAAATCAGGGTGAAGACGTACAGCGTTCCAAACAGAATCGGGTAGTCACGCTTCACTACGGCTTCGTAGCTGAGCAGTCCAATGCCTTCGATCGAGAAAATCACTTCGATAAGCACCGAGCCTGTGAACAAGATACCGACGAACGCTGCAGGAAATCCTGCAATGACAATGAGCATGGCGTTGCGAAACACGTGCCCGAACAACACTCGACGTTCCGTCAAACCTTTCGCCCGCGCAGTCAGTACGAATTGCTTGCTGATTTCCTCGAGGAACGAATTCTTGGTAAGCATCGACAGATAGGCGAAGCCGCCGATAGTCAGTGAGATTACCGGCAAGGTTATGTGCCAGAAGTAGTCCTTGATCCGGTCGAACCAGCCTAGTTCCTGCCATCCTTCCGAATGGATGCCACGCATCGGGAAGACTTCGAAATAGCTACCGCCTGCGAACAAGACGATTAGCAGAATCGCAAACAAAAAGCCGGGTATGGCGTAGCCAATGAAAATGAGCGAGCTGGTCCAGAGGTCGAATCTTGTGCCGTCCTTGACGGCTTTTCGCACTCCTAAAGGAATGGAAATGAGATAGATCAACAGCAACGACCATAAACCCAGCGAAATCGAGATGGGAAGTCGCTCCGCAACTAGTTCAACGACCGGCCTGTCTTGAAAGTAGCTCTCGCCGAAGTTGAATATCAGGTAGTTCCCTATCATCGTAAAGAATCTTTTGTGCACAGGCTTGTCGAATCCGAACTGCTCGTTGAGATCCTCAATCAGCGCCGGGTCCAGCCCATACGTGGACGGACTGTGTACAGTACCGGACGCTTGCACAGCCTCGGAAGACATGCCTGTGTCGCCGCCACCGCTGATTCTCTGCGTTGACGACACCTGTCCGATCGTAACCTGCGCCACGATCTGTTCAATGGGTCCACCGGGAGCGAATTGAACAATCACGAAATTGATCAGAATGATTCCGAACAAAGTCGGTGGAATCAGAGCTAGGCGTTTGGCGATGTAGATGAACATTAGCTACTTCCGATAACCACCGAGACTCTAATTCACCGTCGAATCAGATTGGTCTTTCTTGTTGCCGCCTTCCAAATTGGCCAGACCGGCTTCTACGCGTTGAGCCTTTTCTTCGTCCCACCACCAAGCATCAATGACGGGTACTCGCGAAAGCGCATCGGAATTTACTTCCCCAAACTTGTCCCACGTCACTAGGCGATACCCCGGTTGCCCCATTCCGGGAACCATGTAGAAGTTCCACAGCAGCACTCGATCGATGGCACGCGTCGCCGCATAGAGGTCTTTCGCCGTTCGAGCCTTGATCACTTCCTCAATGAGATGGTCGATCACAGGATTTTTGATGCCTGCCCAATTCATTCCGTACTGCTGATCGGCCGCTTCACTACCGAAACGGTTGCGAAGATCGAATCCCGGCATGTTTCCTGGAATCCAAATGTAGCCGCTTCCATCGAATTTCCCGGTTCGCATGCGATGCTGCCAATGGGAAACCTCCGGCGCAACGGCACTGGTCGAGATGCCGATCTGGTTCAAGCGTCGAATGTAGGGAGACTTGGCGCGCAACAACATCGCAGAGACAAACACGAAATCGAGGTGAAACTGTTCGCCGGTGTCCTTGTGGCGCAGTTCCCCACGCTTCAGCACCCATCCTGCTTCTTCGAACAACTCCAATGCACGTTTCATGCTCTCACGATTGGTCCCATAACCGGTCGAGGGCGGGTGCTTCCATTCGTGCGTGAACACCCGTTCGGGAACCTGATCGCGAAACGGTTCCAGCAACTTGAGCTCGTCTTCTGATGGGAGTCCTCGTTGAGCCATGGGCGAGTTGTAGAAGTAGCTGTCGCCGTAGTCGTAGAAGCCGAACAGAATTACGCGATTGATCCATCTAAAGTCATACAAGAGAAACAGTGCTTCTCGAACTCGCACATCCTGAAGCTTCTCCACGCGAACGTTCCAGAACGCCGGCCACCACATACCCCATGCGCGTTTAAGGTATCGCAGTTCCCTCCGAAACAGACCTGCATGCACCGCTGGAAAGTCGTAACCGGTTGTCCAGTTCTTCGAAACCGTCTCTTCTCGCATGTCGTAGACGTGCGCCTTGTGCGCCTCCAGCATCACCGTTTCGTCGAGGAAGTAATCGAACTTGACGGTCTCGAAGTTGTAGCGACCATGATTGACGGGTAGATCGCGACCCCAATAGTCCGGATATCGCTCGTAGTAGATGTTCTTGCCGAAGTTCATTTCCTTGACCTTGTAAGGTCCGCTTCCCAATGGCGGCTCTTGAGTGGTCTCGGTGATGTCTCGAGACTCCCAGTAGTGGTCGGCAAGAATCGCCAGTCCGCCGTACGTGAACGGAATGATTGGACTGACTTCCACGTCTTCCTTGGTTACAAAACAGACTTCCTGATCCCCAAATTCATAGACACGGTCGAGTTCGGCCAATGCAGACTTCAGGGAAACCGATCCGTGCTCCAAGTAGGTGTTGAACGTCCAGACCACATCGCTGGCGTTGAGTGGAGTGCCATCGTGCCAAAGAGCTCCCTTGCGTATCTTGAAAGCGACCCAAGCGAAGTTCTCTTCGACTGCTACACCTTCAGCCAAGCGGCCGTATGCACTGGCATCTTCGTCGGCTGTTCCCTCCAGCAAACGATCGTAGACGAGCGAGTTAGCACCTCCGAGGTCGTAGCCTGCAACCAAGCGGCCCTTGTTGAGAATGCCATTGAAGTTGTCCCACGTGCCTAAAGCCGGAAACCGAATCAGGCCAGCCTTGGGCGCGTTGGGATTTACATAGTCAAAGTGTTGAAAGTCCTCTTCGTACTTCAGAGGTTCGACGTAGCTAATGCCGTATTTGTAGTCGGGGTCTTGGCACGGTTGCTGCGAATGAACCGTTCCGCCGAGCACGAGTCCCGCCGCGATCACTGAGACTGAGAGCTTTCTCATGTACGCCGAATTGGGAAATTCAACGGCATATCGTAATCGCTATTGCAATTCGCCTTTGCATTACGATAGTTCGCTTGAGCGCAACACCATGTTCCGAGGACGAAGACATGACTGTCAAAACCGACCTATTCGATCTGTCTGGACGCACCGCATTGCTGACGGGAGCTTCCAAAGGGATGGGCCTAAGCATGGCTCAAGGACTCGCTGAACATGGTGCCAATGTAGTTGTGTCGAGTCGCAAGATCGATCAATGCGAAGCGGCTTGTGAACAAATCAACAATGCCTGCGGCGAAGAACGGGCAATCGCAATCGCATGCAACATCGGTTACAAGGAGCAACTCGAGAACCTTGTAGGTGAGACTCGCAGTCGGTTGGGTCCCATCGACATCTTGGTTAGCAATGCAGGCGTGAACCCATTCTTCGGGCCGATGTCCCAGATTCCTGATTCCGCCTACGACAAGATCATGAACTCCAATGTGAGGTCCAATCACTGGCTGTGCCAAATGGTCGCGCCCGACATGGTTGCCAAGAAGCGCGGAAGCATCATGATTACCGCTAGCACAGGTGCGTTCTCTGGATCGCTTTCGCTTGGTACGTACAACATCTCTAAACTTGCCGACATCGCACTGGTTCGAAATGTCGCTATGGAATACGGTCCACACGGAGTACGGGTCAATGCAATCTGTCCTGGGCTGATCAAGACGGATTTTGCGAAAGCGTTGTGGGATAACGAGCAAGCGAAGCGCAACGCCGAGACCAACACTCCGCTTCGTCGATTAGGTGAGTCGGACGATCTCAAGGGAATCGCAGTTTTTCTGGCTTCCGACGCAAGCTCCTACGTCACCGGTCAGGCAATAGCTGTGTGCGGTGGTACGCACATGTGGAGGTAGAGCGACATTTCAGATCAGCACTCTGCTGAGAGCTTTCTAGGCTTCCTCTATCAGGCCACGTACAGGATCGAAAACGGCCAACCCGTCATTCACATAGCCGGTCGACTGCAAGACGGACGATCATTTCTCGTTCGAGAGTCGCGGCGTGTTCCTGCCTTCTTTGTGCGCGACACCGACGTAGGCCATGCCCATCTGCGCAAGTTCAAGATTGAGGCAACTGTCGACGATACGCTCGATGGGTTTCCCGCAGCGAAAGTGCTAGTTCCGATTCCTTCCGATGTGCTTCCGGTGCGAGACAAGCTTCACATCGCCGGAGCCCCAACCTACGAGGCCGACCTGCGTTTCGCCGTCTCATACTTGATCGACAAGAACATTCGAGGGGGGATTTCGATCTCAGGCGAACCAGAACCCAGTTCAAACGGGTTTGATGTGGTCTTCAACGATCCATCGGTATCACCTAGTGATGTCGGACTGGATCCAAGAGTGCTGTCTTTTGACATTGAGACAGACCCTGACGCTCACCGCCTGCTCGCTATTGCAATGTACGGCCTCGGGGAGAGTCGAACTCTCGTCGTCGATCCAGAGTCGCGAGCCATGCCGGAAGGGGCGGTGGCGTTTTCGTCTGAACGAGAGGCGATTGACGCTTTCGTCGAGTGCGTTGCGGATCTCGACCCGGACGTGCTCACCGGTTGGAACGTTGTGGACTTCGACTTGGCAGTGCTGTCGAGGATTGCACGTCGATGCAAGACGACATTGAAGCTGGGCAGGTCTTCTGACGGTGTACGCATCCGAGAGGCAAGAGGCTACTTCGGGAGCAGCCAAGCCATCGTCCACGGCCGCGTCGTACTTGATGGGATTTCCCTACTGCGAGGTGCTTTCGTTCCATTCAAGGATTTCTCGCTTGATGCAGTTGCTCGCGAAGTCCTAGGCGAAGGCAAGGCTGTCGAAGGCGATGTTTCCGACAGGGCCGAGGAAATTCTCGACCGCTACACCAATGATCTGCCAGGATTTGTGCACTATGCAAGTACAGATGCCCGTCTGGCACTGGAGATTGTGGAGCAATTGCAGCTCATTCCCCTTGCAGTCAAGCGCAGCAAGTTGACCGGAATGACGGTCGATCGAGTTTCATCGAGCGTTGCATCTTTCGACTTCGTTTATCTGTCGCAGCTTCGCAAACGGAACATCCGTGCCCCTTCCGTGAGAGGAGAGGACCCACACTATCGGGAGCCCCATTCCGGAGGCTTGGTGCTCGAGCCCACTCCAGGCATGTTCTCGAATGTCTGGACGTTCGACTATCGAAGCCTCTATCCCAGCGTCATTCGCACTTTCAACATCGATCCCGTTTGCTACACCGAGAGCACAACCATCGAGAATCCCATCGAGACCATCAACGGCGCCAGGTTTGCGCGGGACAAAGGAATTCTTCCAACTGTGTTGGACGAGCTGTTTGAGGAAAGGGAAGATGCCAAGAATCGCGATGATCCCGTTGCATCTCAGGCAATCAAGATTCTGATGAATTCGTTCTACGGTGTGCTGGCGACACCTATTTGCCGTTTTCACAATTCCAAGATGGCAAATGCGGTCACATCTTTCGGACGCTACTTCCTACGCTACGCCAAGGAATGGTTTGAAAATCGGGGATTTGAGGTCCTCTATGGAGATACTGACTCCGTATTCGTCAAATCTGGAGTTGAGCAAGACTCCGTAGCCTTCAAGCTGGGAACTGACCTCACGGACGAGTTCAACATGGCACTTGCAGATCATGTGGAACAACAATGGTCTGTGGCCTGCCGTCTAACGCTTGAATTCGAACACTTGTTCACCAAGTTCTTTCTACCGGCAATGCGACGATCGACTGCGGGAGCCCGCAAACGTTACGCAGGACTCGAGTACCCGTCAGGCAACGTTCAGTTCACCGGAATGGAGGTGGTTCGGCGAGATTGGACTGAACTGGCCAAAGAAGTTCAACGAGAGCTGTTCAGAAAACTCTTCACCAACGAGCCGGTCGATGAGTACTTGCGGGAGTATGTGAGGTTGCTTCGCTCCGGAGACCTCGACGATCAGCTCGTATATCGCAAGGGACTCCGAAAGCCTCTACACCAATATAAGAAAGTTGTGCCTCCTCACGTAGCAGCTGGTCGCAAGATGTCGTCGCGACCAGGAAGGATCATCGAGTACATAATCACAACCGAGGGCCCAGAACCACTGGAGAATCTCGAACATCCGCCAGATCGTGAACACTACCTCCAACGCCAGATTCGACCCGTGGCGGAACCGGTTCTGTCTGCCCTTGGGCTTGACTTCGATGAAGTCGCCGAACGCTACCACCAACGAGACCTTCTAGCGAGTATTAGCGACCCAGTGAGTAGCCGGTGACAAGGTACAACCGAATTGCTTGAACTGAGCATCAGTCGCCAAGATTACATTCGGTGTCAAGAATGCAATTCCAACACCGATTCATCGGGATATGATTGAAGGTTCGAACTCTCGGTTTTCAGCGTCTGGAAGATGGCCCATCCGTGTCTGAAACTCGCTCCCCAATGTCTCCGTTCGCTTAACTACAAGTTGACTATGAAGAAAGCTCCATTGCTCCTCGTTTCGATTCTGCTTGTGACGGCATCGTGGGCGACCGACTCGGAGACTGTCTCCGTTCCTTGTCGGGTGGTGGTCCAGGACGGCGAACTAGGCGACATTTGGGTCGGAGTCTACAGCGCAACAGAAGCAATTCCGACGGATTCGATGGTCTGGACAGCTGTCGAAGCCGAAGAGTTCGTGCTGGACGTTCCTGCACGGCAAGAGCTGGAGTTCGTCGCTCTCAGAAGAGACTCTCTCCCGATCATCAAGAAGTGGTCTCAGGGCGATGAAGCGAGCCCGGTCACTTTCGAGTTCGAGCGGGGATCCGTAATTAAGGGGAAGGTGCTCTCCACGGACGGTTTTCCCGTTGCGCGTGCTCGCCTCACGGTGTCGAGTTCCGACGAGCCGATCTTCCCAATTCCCGATCACGCGTCGTTCGCTTGGGAAAGCGACGAGGACGGCAACTACGAGATTGCCGGATTTGCGGAGGGCGAGCACGAGATTGAAGTGCTGGCCAGAAGCGACCTTCCTTCTGAGACTTTCTTAGTCAGAATTGGTGAAAACGAAGAGCACACTCGAGATCTGAATCTTGCAGACGCATACTTCGTGACCGGCACCGTGTCCGGACCCTTGAATCGACCTGTCTCCGGTGCGCAAGTCAGCGTGATAATCCCTGGAGGCGTCTCGTTTCCCAGGGTGGAGCTTCGAACCGTTGGCGATGAAACAGGCTACTTCCGGCAGGGTCCGTTCCAACCGGGCCGAAACGTGTATGTGAGTGCCTGGTCCGAAACGGGCGGATCCAGTCGAATGCATCGAGTCCGCCCTCCACGACACGACTTCCCGCTAACGCTCTCCGATTCGATTCGCGTCTATGGGCAACTTCGGGACTGGGAGACCGAGAAGCCCATCAGCGAGTACACGCTGTACGCCCACCGAAACTCGTTCGCAACGATGGAGTTCACGCGTGTAAGCATTGACGGCGAGCTGTCCGAGACGGTGGATGAGAAAACAATGCTTCTGCATCTGGAGTCGCCCGGCTACCCGCCCAAATTCTGGCAGGTGAACTTCGCTCACAGTAACGATCACGACTTGGGGACCGTTCATCTGAAACAGGGCAGGTTCATCTCGGGGATCGTTCTCACAGCGGTTGACGGCACACCCGTAGAGGATGCAAGGATTTTTTGGACCGTTTATGAACAGCTGCTGGCTGACGGTCTCCAAGACGTCTTTGTCCGAAATGGTCGAAATCCCGACGGGCTCCTATATGGTCTGTATGTGTTGGCAAACAGGTGGCTGGCGAATACGTGGACGACAAATTCAGGACCGGACGGAAAGTTCTCCCTGGGGCCACTTCCGCACGACCGAGTGCAACTGATGGTGATCGCGACAGACCATGAGGCGCAAACCCTCGACATCGGGGAGTCGGAGAACGAAGTCGAGGTGGCACTGGGTCCTAGAGTGACGTTCGCTAGAAACAACAACATGACCGGGCGGGTGGTGTCTACCACGGGAGAGCCTGTTCCCGCAGAGGTGATTAGTCAGAACACCGATCCTAGGTTGAACACATGGACGGATACCGATGCCGACGGGAACTTCGAGCTTGCCGCAGAGCCCGGAACAAACGAAATCTATGCCCGAACCGATGACTATGGTGATTCGAACACCGTGAGTGTGGAGGTGCGGGAAGACACGGTTCAACACGTGCGATTCGTCGTCTACACCAAGGGTCGCCTCACGGTGCATCTGTCAGGTCTCCAGAGCGGCGAGACCGCAATTCTGACGATCGAGGGCAGAGTCCCGGAGCGCAATAAACGTTACACGAGAGACTTGGGCAACGGCGAGCACCTGATCCAAGGCCTGCGCTCAGGCAAGTACATAGTCGTGGCGGAGACCTCATCGGGACGCAAGACATCAAGGTGGGTCGAAGTTCCAACGGACGGAGAGGCGCGAGCGGAAATCGAGTTCTCGGGCACGAACCGGCTGTACGGCAAGGTGCAGAAGCGCGAAGCTTTGCTCGACTGGTCGTTTCGAGTCATCGCCAAACCGAAGGACCCCACCTCTGCATCGGGCTGGGGAGAGGTCTCCAACGACGGATCTTTCGAAGTTCATGGCCTGCAGGACGGAGACTACAAGGTAACCCTCCAGTGGTTCGAACAGGATACGGTGCCTTACATAGTGAGCGACGAATTCGACGGACCAACTCGCCGAGGACCTACCTTGAATGTTGTTGTTGCAGGCGATACGCAGGTGAACATCCCTGTAAGCATCTTTGCTGTCCAAGGAACCGTGCATGCCCCGGGCGGAACCGAGAGAGCGGAAGTGAGCCTCATCCAGGACGGACAGATCGTGGGCAAGGCGAAAGCGTATGCTTTGGGACTATTTCGCATTTCGAACGTGGAACCCGGCGAGTATGTAGTCGTCGCAAACCAGAAGGGATTTTTTGCTGAAAAACAGGAGCTTCTTGTCAATGGCAATGTCCGCGGGGTCAAGTTTCAGCTGCTCCCCAAGTTCGAGGGCTCGCTGGTAATTTCCGGGAGAGTCGCACCGTTCCCAACATCCGGGGATGTGTGGGTGTCACTCGCAAGGGCGGAGAACGCCTTTCACTTGGTCAACTCCGTCCAGACGGACGATCAAGGACGCTTTCGGTTCAAGAGGCTGGCGGCCGACGATTACACGCTCAGCGTGCTTCGCAGGGGATTCGGAGACGAGACTTTGTCTTTGCGGAAGTCAGTTTACGATCTCGTCCTCGGACCTAAGAACGAGAGAGGCGGCGAAGTTGACACTGCCAACCAAGGCGAATCGAATTAGACAGACCTTACTTTAGGACGATCTCTTGGAGAATCCTCTCTCAGCCGGACGTCTCGACGACCAATTTCTGAGCCGAAGCATGCAAGCTGGAGTACAGGCGGTCGAATATGTATGCGCCCAATCGAAGGCCTTGCTCGATCCAGACGCGCCGTTCGCCTTCAATCCACGGATCTTCCAATAGTTCGAAGAAGTCTTGTGCGTGGCGAATGTCGATGTCAGCGTGGATTCGGTAATGCACAAGTTCTTCCTCCTTCAGCCATCCGCGCTCCACAACTTCCTGTGCAATGCGGGTCGAAATCGTTACAAAGCAGTACTCGATGATGCCCATGCAGGCAATGCCAACCTCCAGTTCATCGAGTAGGCACGCGCCGATCAAAGAACTATTGAATGCCCGAATCTCCGGCCATTGTCGTCCCTGATCCTCAAGTCCTCGAACATCGCTTCCTATCGACCGAAGGAATGACTCAAATGTGTGTTGGTGGAAGGCAGACTCTTCAAATTGCCCGTGTTCCTCCACCACATTCTTCAGGATTTCGAGTCTACGACTGGGATTGGGAATTCGGCCGACGAGGGCCATCATCGGACGCGAGAAAAACGCGACGCAAAAGAAAAACTGTTGCTGTGATCGCCTGAAACCGTCAAGCGACATCGAGCCATCGTGAAGTGATCGGAAGTAGATGTTCGTGTCGATCCCAATTTCCAATTTCACTTGTTCAGCAACCGCAGTTACGGTCGGGGCACCAGAATCACTCATGATTTCTCCAAATGATGTTGCATTGATTAGATCTCCGATGAGCTGATAGGGAGACCAAGGCCTTCCGTTTGATCGGTCGCATAAACGGTTGAGGAAAGCACTTCGTGTTGGGTGTTCTCTACGAGTCCTGAGAGACTCGAACACTCCGTTGCGGGAATAGCCACGAGCAAATTCGTCAACCCCTCGTCGTAAGCCACCCTGCCAGCTTCCACAACAATCGGGATGAGATCCTTCGGCGACCTGTATTGAACACTGGACAAGTGGGCGTAGAGTAGTTCTTCGGAATTGTCGTCGTACAGTCTCTTGGAACCGCGCGTGTCTTCCAGCAGACCAGTGCATCCAGTGCTGGGATCCGACAGCCAAACAAGCTTCATGCGCGAACGAATTGACCTGTTCCCCATCGACCATTGGGGAGCTCGACCATGTGCTTGGGTTCTCTGTAGATGCTCGCAGTCGTCGTGGGGGTCATTACTTGTCAGAATCTTTGCGGAATCGATTGGGAACTGCCTGAGGCTTTCAGTCTTGAGGCCGAGAATCGTGACGCTCTGTACAGGTCGAAACTGCGGAATTCCAATCCGCCCGGTATAAGTGCCAGGCGTCACACCCGTACCCTCCATTACGACGGAATAGCCCTTGGTGCACTTTTCTCCTACCCAAGTTCGAGTGGCCAGGAACAGACGTTTCAGTACGTGGCCACTTCGTGCCGACGGATCGATTTTCACATCTCCAATGTAGAGCCACTTCTCTAACTCGCCCCGGGAATGGCGTAGTGTTCGTATCACAGAGCTCAAGACGCCGAGAATGGTTCCCCCACTCTCGACAACGACCGTTAACGATTCACCCAATGTGGAGAAAAACCGTTCATACTCGAGAGAATGTTCGATGCGAAACCTAGCGGTGTCAGTCAACGGATAGTCGAACTGAAGTTCGAACTCCCTGAGCCGTTCACAATACTCCGGCGGCGGTTTACTCCAAACGTGCGTGCGTATCACGGCTTTCGTCCCAAGTGAATCTTGCGATAAAAGAAGCTGCGATCCCTCAAGAGCAGATCGTGGGAGTCTTGGTCGAGCCATTCAAATCGATCGTTCATCGAGGGTATGTCCAAGTTGGAGTTGAGCTGACGGATGAGCGTGTGACCTCCGGGGGCAAGGTGGTCCCACGTGCTCGCTAGAAGCGATCTGGCTTGATCATCGGAGAGCCAATCCAGAACGTTTGAGAGATGTATGTAGTCGAATATCCTCTCGCACTTTCCCAAGTATTCCTCGATCGATTCTTGATGAAATGTCTTTGTCGGAAGCCGATTCGGTAGTTTCATACTCAGCCAAGGTACGGAGTGACCCGGAGGAGATTGATTCAACAGCACTTGCCAGAGGTAGTGATTGGACTCGGTTGGCAGTTGCGTAATCGCCCATTGGGTGCGTTGAAAGAAGTGAGCTGAAAAATCCTGTAGTCGATTCCGAGTCGCCTCTTCTCCGAACAGGTGGACCAAATTGGGCAGAGCCATCACACGATTGAGTACAGATTCAAGGCGATTCAAAAAGCCCTGCATTGACTCTAGCAAGCTGATGCGCTGCTGGAAATCATTCTGCATTAGCAATTGGGAGATGTCTTCGTGATCGTCAGCGAGTAGCCGGGAAACTGCGCCAAACACGATCTCATAGCGTCCGATGAAGTCCAAGCCACGACTTGCGAGCACGGCTAAGGGTCCTAAGGACTGAAGGTCAAGTTTGTATTCTGTCGCCAATTGAGCGAGTTGTGTCCCACGCTCTTCTTTAGCCATCGGCTCGTGACCCAGCAAACCTGCTCTATGGGAAGGCGGCACACTATCCTGAATTAGCAGCTTGAGACGTGTTAGAACAATTTGGGCTGGATTGGGATCCACGACGACCATTTCGTCAATATGGCCGAGTGTATTGAGCGCACACACTGTACAACCGCCAGAAGCAATGATCAGGGCATTGCAACCGGATTTTGATCGTCGCACCGTTTCGATGTCCAAGAGGGGATCTTCCCGTACCTGAGCAAAGCGCACCGGAAGGTCGGTCGCGGTATCCAACCAATCTTGACTCGTCTCGACGTCCCAGTCTGCCATAGGTTGTAGCTTGTTTGCCAGTTGTCCTCGCCAGGCAAGGCTCTGATAATATCCATTGTTATAAGAGCTCTAACGCACCTCTAAAGGCTTCGCGCCCACGCCTCGACAAGTGAATATCTCCTCAACAAATCTAACGAATTGGGGAGGGTCTGTCCTCGACAGACAAGTGTCTTAGCCAGTTGCATGGCGCTCTGTCTCACAACGAGTCGCCGCCGACTCGCCCTCGCTATTGATGGGGGTTTCGACTGAATCACGGACTGAGTCGAGCGCGATGACTTGGTCTTCGCTCGTGGCAATCTTCTTACTTGCACTTGTGGCTACTATGATGCTCGGCTGCAACCGAGCCGATCAAGTTCCCGACGACTCCCCTCTCCGCGATCTAGTGCCAGAACAAAGGCCTGCAACTGGTCCGCTAGGTCAAACGACCGTTTACTGGCCTTCAACACATACTGCAGAACAAGCAACGAAAGCATTCCAAGAGCTCAGCACCCAACACCAGCAACAGCTCGAACCGCTCAACGAAATATTGCACGACCGGAAAGAGCTTATGTCGCAATTGCCGAGTTTGCCTCCACGTCAGGCCATCGCTGTCATTGAATTCCTCCGTACCATCGATGGACGCGCGACCGACTTCTATGACTCGATGCCCGAAGACCAGATGAAAGAACTGGCGCGCCAACACGACCAAGGCTTCATGGAGCCGCTAGAACGTGCATCGCCAGTTGGCATTGCGAGGAAGGAGATCGAATCCAGCAACGCCGATGACGATAGTTCGCTCCTAGCCAAACTGTTTGGTCGAAAAATAGTGAGGCTGGAGAGCCAAACTGGCGCTTCTTGGTCTGAGAATCTGAACCCTCTTCCGTCTGAACTACTGCATCCAGACTCAAAAAACTACATATTTTGGTCACTGGATGAAGCGAAGAGGTTTTATTCGAAGACTATTTATGGAGGTAGCTTGCTGGTCCGTGAATACGAAGTCCACGAATTCGGAGCCTATCGTTCGAATCTTGTGATAGCCAACAATGAGGCAGTGGTAATGCCGTATTGCTACTACGACAACGAGTGGACCACGAACCTCTTCGCCTTCGATGGGCACAAAAAGTACTCTGTCTATCTACAAGGGCGGCTCGCTGGTCAAGAACTCGACGATTTTGTTGGCTACATGAAGTGGTTTATCGAGTACAATGTTAACTAGCAATGTTGAAAGATATAGAGTCAATTTTGCCAATATCAATATACAGAATGTCATTGATTAGAGAAGGTGTTCTGTTGATGAATATTTCAGAATATTAAGAAAGTGACCCTAATATGTTAGTACACAAAATGCTAATCTTGCTGGTATTCGGCACTCTGCTGATCGGTTCATCTGTTTTGGTCATTGTCCTTCACTTACGATCTAAACGACGGTACGACTATCCACTCGTGAACCTAAAAAGTGCCGCTATTGTTCTGCTGTTTGTGATTGTTGGCGGTAAGCATTATTTTCTTCCAACCTTGATGTCGCGGGAGATGTTCGTTTTGCGTTCGATGGGTGGACACTGGGATCCGGGCTCGCTTGGCGTGTGCATCGTGCTGGGAATCGATTTACTCGGATTCTTTGCGATCTCGTACTACCTGGAAAGGAAGACAAGCTGGCTTATGGGGTTGGGAGGTGCCGCTATTTTGTGGATTTGGTTGACTCAGTTGTTTCTGGTGTTTCTGCTGATTGTCGAAGGTTTCATTGACGTTTCCTTCTTGGTGTAGGCAAATCACGGTGTCAGCGCAGAGTCATGTTTGACAGCTGACTCACAGATCTTGCCGCCTCTGGGACCTCCAAGTATTCGACTGTCCACCCCACAACACCCGTATCCCTGAACTTGGTTCTCTTCTCAGGACGTCTCCCAATCCGTGACCGTTGAACGTACCACTTCCGGTCTCGTGGACGAAAGCGGGTGCACAGGGGATGTGTCAGACCATGATCAACGAGGACTAACCATCGTGACCATCGAAATCATCTAACGCTTTGCTCCATAATTAGCGAACACGAAACGAGTCTGAGTCATTCTGAAGATCGAACGGTGCGAAACGTAGCAGTCGCTTGTTCGATGAGAAACCGGACCAGACGCCCAAGCCTGCAACGGGAATAGCTCTCGGTCGAGATAGACGATGCCACGGGATACCGCACTTCACGCCTATTGGAACTTCTTTGAAAGTTTCAACTCTCGAGATCCCCACGAGTTCTCGATGGCACTCCACTATCCGCATGTTCGTATCAGTTGGCGCCAAGAACCCCGAATCATTGCCGATGCCGAGGTCCACGCACTGAACACCTCGTGGCAACCAGTTCTCGAATCGGGATGGGATCACACCGTCGGCGCACAGCCTCAAATCATTCACACATCCGACAGTAAGTGGCACATACAAGGTGGGTGGACACGAGTAGATTCCAACGATTCCCCCATCCTGTCCAACCACGTGAGCTACATCGTTACTCGTATAGACGACAGCTGGGGAATTCAATGTCGATACGGAACCGACCTTGGCGACCACGTATCCAACGAGAGCAGTCGAGAAGCACATGATGCCGTCGAAGCATTCAGACGTGCCATTCGTCGTGGCAGTCGGGAAGAGGCCATGAAAGTTTGCGGACCGAGCGTCTACGTGGTCGATGTTGGTTTTGCGAGGGCTGTTTCGCCTCCCGAGTTTCTGCCTCTTCGTGATGTAGGTACTGCAAACATCGAAGACATTCATGCGGGAACTCATTCCGCCACCATCGCTCTGACGGGCAGTCTTAACAGCGCACTTCTGTATCTGACCGACCAAAACGGTTGGAGAATTCGGGCAATCTCATGGATTTAGGAAGAAGAAAGCTTGGCACTACCAGTGTCGAAGTGACTGAACTTGGCTTCGGTGGGGCACCTATCGGAGCAGTCGGAGACCGACTGGAAGAAGACGTTGCTGATTCAATCGTTGCTACGGCATGGGACGGAGGAGTCCGGTACTTCGATACAGCTCCACTCTACGGGCACGGTCTATCCGAGAAAAGACTTGGGCGCAACCTAGCACGCTATTCGCGAGAACAGTTCACAATCTCCACAAAGATCGGCAGATTGCTGGTCCCCAAGAATCAAGGTCAGCGCTTCGACGGAATGCGCGACAACGAGCCGGTGGCCATTCAATACGACTACTCGGCCGATGCCGTCCGCCGGTCCGTCGAGGCCAGCCTCGAGCGGCTCGGATTGGATCGAATCGATGTGCTGCTCTGCCACGACATCGATGCTTGGACTCACGGCGAGAAACAACCTTCCATCTACCAAGCCGCAAGCGAAGGTGCCTTGCCAGAAATGCACCGATTGCGTGAAGAAGGAATAGTTCGAGCAATTGGCCTTGGTGTAAACGAGTCCGCTGTTTGCACCCGAGTTATGCGGGAATTCGATCCCGACTGCTTTCTGCTTGCTGGCAGGTTCACGCTCTTGGAACAAGAGCCTCTCGACGAAATGCTACCTCTATGCCTAGAGAAAAGCGTCTCCGTGATCATTGGCGGTCCCTACAACTCCGGACTGCTTACCTATGTGGATCGAAGACGAGCAACCTATGATTACAAGCCTGCGCCTGACGATCTGTGGGAAAAGTCTCAAAAGATTCGCAAAGTTTGCGAGTCACACAACGTGGATATGCGAGCAGCAGCCTTGCAATATCCCTTGCGGCACCAAGCCGTTGCTTCGGTGATCCCCGGAGTGTGGTCGTTGGACGAAGTCGCAACCAATCTCGATCTGGTTCAGCGTGATCTTTCCGATTCGCTGTGGTCGGACCTCGCGGATGGGGGTTTGTCTCGATCCTGGTGAGTGGCGCGGACCGACTGCATCCCACAAATGAACGACTCGACCAAGAGCGGGAGTAAGAATCCACTCATTTGGGAGTGGCCGCTAAGAGTCTGGCACTGGCTCATTGCCATCTGTGCAGGTACCGCTCTCACTACGGGCCTCGTGACCGAATGGAACGCAATGGACCTCCACACTTGGGCCGGAATGTCCGTTGTTGCGCTGTTAGCCTTTCGTCTACTGTGGGGAATAGTCGGAGGAACCTATTCTCGGTTCAAGCACTATTTCACGACTCCTCAGAAAGTGTTTCGACACTTCACCGGAAATGCGCCGGCCGAGGCTCATACGGCACCGGGTATTGCGCTGGTGGTTTGCTTGATGGTTGCCCTAACGGTACAAGCCGTCGCTGGGCTTCTTACAACCGATGATGTCTTCATCGAAGGTCCACTGGTTCAGTTCGCTTCCGATGAGGTCGTGGAATTTGCGACTGACCTACATCACAATGCTTGGTGGTTCGTGATCGGGCTCATCGGCGTGCACTTGTCCGCCCACATCGTCTACGGAGGGATCTTCCGAAGCCCGACTCCGCTCTCGATGTTCTCAGGCAGAAAGCATGTTCCCGTAGCCCCTACGGAGTTCTCCTTACTCCGAGCGATTCTTTGCTATGCCGTTGCTGTAGTAGTTCTACTCGTTCTCTTGTACTACTCTCGATAGGGGTCGTGGCAGCCCTTGCAAGCACGGCCAATTCCACCTACAGCTTGAGCGATCTCTCGTTCTGTCGCATCTTCCTTGTCCAGAACGTCCACGAGTGCTTGGGTTGCCTCTTGGAAAGTCTCTATGGTCTCGGCGAACTTTTCCGGTTCTTCCCATATCTTGTCGAGCGCTTCTCCGCCCTCGGAACCTTCCTCAAACAGGGAGTCCATGATGTCGGCGTAGTCATTGAGAGCATTCGCGTGCATCTTGAGGTGTGAGTCGAAAGGCACCTCGTCACCGACGATTTTTCTTAACGATGCGAAATGCGCACCGACCGCTTCCATGGACTCGTGGCGATAGTCGGCAATCTCCTCATTTGCGGCTAGGCTGGTAACGATCAAGACCGCCATCGCGGCATGGACGAAAGTTCGGGGTCTGCGTTGCATTGCGCCACTCTCCGTTGTTGGTTGGTTCACTCACGGATTATAGGAAGCGTCTGAGGGTCCACGTGCGATTCAAGTCGTCGACGAACGGATATCAGAAATTCACTCGGCTCTTCAAGTTCCCGTGAATTTTGGTTCGCGTTTTTCAAGAAACGCCGCGCGAGATTCCCGCTGGTCATTTACCGCTCGACGCGGATACGAAAGACTCGTGTATTCGTAGCGGAGCGCTTCTTCAAGCGGGACTTCCATGTTGTTCTGCAATACACGTTTTGAGGTGCGCAATGCCAGCGGCGGCCACCGCGTCATTTGTTGAGCAAAACTCAATGACTCGTCCACAAGATCATCGTGATCGACGAGTCGATCAATCAGGCCGATGCGATAGGCCTCTTCCGCCTCTACCATGCGGCTTGAGTAGATCAAATCCGCCGCCCGGGAGTATCCAACGATGCGAGGCAGAAAGAAGCTCATCCCACTGTCCGGCGATAGATTCCGCTCGATGAAGACTGTCTTGAAACGGGCTCGGTCCGAGCCGACTCGTACATCACACGCCAATGCCAAGCTCATTCCAGCTCCAGCTGCAACGCCGTTGATGGCACCGATGACCGGCTTGTCCAATCCGTACAGCGCGAGTGCTTGACGACCTACCCAACCATATTCGTCAAGAGTTGGATTCTGCTGAGAAGTAGGTTCTTCCTTCTCGGAAGCCCTTGGCCCTGCCGTTAGATCAGCACCCGAACAAAATCCACGACCTTCGCCTGTGACGACCAGACTCTGTATCGAATCATCGTTCTTCGACTCTTCAAGTGCCGCATGCAGATCATCTTGCAACTCCCCGGAGAGAGCATTGAGCTTCTCAGGCCGATTGAGTGTGAGCAAGGCAACGTTTTCGAGCTTTTCAAGCGTCAGAACTGAACTGTCCATAGTCTCCTCAACTCCGATTGGATTCAGATTGGCAAACTAGCATACGTCATCGACCATCAAGCGAATACTTGGTCGCAGAGTTCCTCAAAATGCTCGACGCGGGGTGCCAATCCCTCAACTGTCGCTCGCCAGAAATCGGGCTTCGAGATGTCCGAATCCAGATGTTGCTCGGCCAGATCTTCCGCGCTCATCCTGCCGGTGTCGCGCAACAAGCCCGTGTACCGATCGAAGAAGCTGTCTCCGAACGACTCTCTCCGCTGATAAATGCCCTGGCTGAACAGATAGCCGAACAGATACGGGAAGTTGTAGAAGCTCGTTCCGGAAATGTAGAAGTGCAGCTTGTTGATCCAAAACAGATCGTCGGGTTCCGACAGCGATTCGCCGTACCACTCCTGCCACGCGTTGGCCATGAGCGCTCGCAATTCACGAGGTAGCAGCGGTTTGTCCGCTCGAGCATCGTAGAAATTGCGTTCAAACTCGAACCTTGTCGGAATGTTGAGCAAAAACGACGTAATTGCCGCAAGTTCTTCCCAGGCAACTGCAAGACTTGTTGCTGGATCGCTCGATTGCTTCAGTAACGCGTCTCGAACCAACGTCTCACCAAAAGTACTAGCCGTTTCCGCGAGCGACATTCCATAGGACTTCTGCGAGTCCGGAAGATCTCTCATCGTCCAATGGTGAAACGCATGGCCAAGCTCGTGGGCGAGAACGGTAACGTCCGACATCGAACCGGAATAGGTCATATAGACACGCGGAGTATTGCTCTTCGAGAATGAGGTGCAATACGCTCCAGGTCGTTTGTTGGCTCCGACCGTACCCTCAATCCACTCTCGATCCGACATCATTCGAACAAATTCGCCCATGGAGTCGTCTACTTCGCCGTAGGAATCGGCAACAATCTCGAGTCCTCGCTCGAATGGAACCGCGGCATCCACACCGGCCATTTCAGGTGCGGGTGCTCGGGTGTCCCATGGACCGATCTTGGTCTTCTGATACGAACGTGCCATTGCCTTGGCAGCCCGTCTTGCGAGTTCTCTCGACTCTTTGGCTACATCCATCACAGCGTCCAGCGTTTCTCGCCGGATGTGACTTGCGTGCGCGGGGGCATCGAGGAAGTGCACGTCCCGTGAAACGGATCGGCGTTCGCACATCTCCAAACGCCACCCGGCCAATGCGTTGATCGCCGCCGCACAGGTTTCTTCGTGATCCGACCACGCTCGGTTGATTGCACGCCATGCATCTTCTCGCGTTCGATCCTCGGTGGATTGCATCAAGGATGCAGCTTCGGCGATGCCGACTTCTCGTTGCTCGTTGTCGTCGGCTACCAAACACCTCAACTGACCGGACAAACGGCTGTAGAGTCCACTCCACGCATGGATTCCGTTCTGGCTCAATGCACCTGCCAAGTTTTCCTCTTCAAGACTGAGCAGTTCGTGCCGTCGCTCTCTTGTGTGTCGAACCCTAAACTCGGTCTCGCTGACTCGCGGGTCGAGCAAGTATTCGTCTATCACATCATCGGGAACAAGATTGAGGAACTGCGACGAGGTTTGAAACAGTTCGTTGTAGCGAAGCCGATACTTGATCAACGTGCCTTCAAGCAACTTCGCTTCGTCATTGTCTCCGTCTACCGAGAGCAAGCAGCTCGCAAACGTCGAGGGATTACGCAACAACTTGGACCCCGTCTCGCCGAGACTATGGATTTCACATGCTGCTTCGATAGAAGACTTTCGTTCCGCTGCACTCATCGAATCGGTGTGGTCCAGAACATCGATCAATGTCGCATTGTGCTGTTCGACCTGGTCAAGAATCCCGGTCAATTCGTCCAAGTCGGTTTGAATTTGAGGATCCGATGGCGAGGTGTATTCGCCGGAGAGATCCCAGGAAGGGCCAGTCAAGTCAGTCATGGTTTAGGGCTCGAGTAGAAGGGGCAAAGATTCGGCAAATACTATACCCGCCGCTTGGTTGCGAGCAGAGCGGTCAGCGTCTGGCCAGAAGGACAAACAGCTTGACGTGGTCGCTACCAGGCATCGATCATAGGTGTTCGCATCTGCTGCTCTTGTACCAGCGGGGCTCCTGCCTTCATGCCTGCGAGCAACCACTTTCTGGTGTCGGCTGGATCAATCACATCGTCGACTTCGAAAACGTGGCCGGCGTTCAACCCCTTGCCACGGTTGTACGCTGCCTCAACCATCGCTTCGTAGGCAGCTTGTCGTTCCTGCAAGTCCTCAATGGCCTCCAACCTTGCTCGCTGACCGAGTTTCACTTGACCTTCCAGTCCCATTCCACCGAACTCGCTCGTCGGCCATGCAACGACAAATGCGGGTAAGCGGTGATTTCCGCCTCCCATTGCCTGTGCTCCGAGTCCATACGCCTTTCGAAGAATGACCATGTAGGTAGGAACCCGAACGTTTGCACCAATTACAAACATGCGAGCAGAGTGCCGCACCACAGCCGTCTTCTCAACCTCTGGACCAACCATGATCCCCGGACAATCACACAGCAGCAGCAACGGAATCTGAAACGCGTCGCACATCTTCATAAAACGCGCCGCCTTGTCAGCTGCCGGACTGTCGATCGCTCCCGAAATCACCGAGGGATTGTTGGCAATGACTCCAACCGGTCTGCCTTCGATCCGAATAAAGGAAGTAACCATTGCTGTGCCGAAATCGGGTCGCAGCTCAAGCACGGAATCCTTGTCGGCGAGAATTCGAATCAACTCTCGAATGTCGTAGACCCGTAGGCGATTCTCGGGAATGACGTGGCGCAGAAGTCTTTGATCGTTCGACTCCCACGTTGGAAGAGGACCCTGAAAGTACGAGAGGTACTTCTTGGTGACCTCTACAGCTTCGACTTCGTCCTTCACGGCGATATCCACAACACCATTCGGAACCTGTACCGACATGGGACCCACTTCTTCGGGACTGTAGACACCCAAACCGCCACCTTCGATCATTGCCGGTCCGCCGATTCCAATGCTTGAGTTGGCTGTCGCAATGATCACGTCGCAACAACCCAGAAGAACCGCATTTCCGGCAAAGCAGAATCCGGCATTCACCCCTACGACCGGGACTCTTCCATGCAGACGACTCAACAAAGTCCACGATGGCGTGTTCAGTCCACCTCCACCTGAAATGGCGCGTGAACCGCCACGCCCCGGTCTTGCCGCACGACTGCCTCCTCCTGCTCGGCCACCTCCACCTTCAGTGAACAGTACAAGCGGAGACTGCAATTTCTCGGCAATCTGAAACATCCGATCCATCATCTTGTGGTTCATTCCACCTTGAGATCCGGCAAGAACGGAATAGTCGTAAGACATCAAGACGCAACGAGATCTGTCTTCGTCAAAGGACGTCTCCATTGACGTGCCCGAGTCCCATTACCAAACCATCGGACGGTGCATAGTCGAGAAGCTCGTCGAGGCTTCCGTGCAATCCCTGGCCGATCGCCAGCGAGCCGTACTGCAGGAAGGATCCTTCGTCGGCAAGA
>CAXXFR010000026.1:0-527989 GCA_963667455.2 Pseudomonadales bacterium
GCAACGCTTTCTGGCACTTTTTCGTCAGCGCGACACCCTCTTCGAACGCCGCCAACGACTGTTCAAGTGTGAGATCCCCGGATTCCATGCTGGCAACCAGCGACTCCAGCTGTTCCAACGCCGACTCGAAATCTACAGCTTCTTCCTCGTTCGGTTGCGAACTATCTTCGTTTGACATCTTCGTGTCTCCTTCAGTTGTTTGAAAGATCTTCCAGAGTGCATGCGCCACCACACACGCCATGCCGCCGGCAATCAAGTCGTCCATGAGTATTCCAAATCCCGATCGCATTTTGTCGTCAATCAGCCCAATGGGAAATGGCTTCCAGATGTCCAAGATTCGAAACAGCAGGAAGGCAATCAGCAACACCCAGGGATTGTTCGGCAACAACAGCATGGCAACACAAACGCCAGCAATCTCATCGGCGACGATGAAGCGGGCATCGACATATCCATGTCTGCGCACCAGCACTTCCAACGCAACGGCCACGACAATGACGACGCTGGCAACAACAATCAACTGAGTGGTCTCACCAGCTCCAGCCAGCAACCACCACCACAGCAAGCCAACGATCAGTGACGCAAATGTACCGGGAGCAATCGGAAACCATCCCGATCCCAAGCCACTCGCAACGATTACAAGAGGACTCCTCCATCGTAGTTGCTTGAGATTCTCTTCGACTTCCGCCTCAGTGGAGGCTTGCGTTGTATTTTCAGTCGTGTTCATCAAAAGTGAGAGTAACCAGAACCGACTTTCAGGACCGTTCCCTCACGGCAAAAGCGAATGCCTTCAGTTGAAGCAATCGAACCAATTCGAGCAACCGGTGTGTCCGTACTCTCGGCAATAGTCTGAATCTCGGATTGATGCTCTGGAGCTGCACTAAACAGCAATTCGTAACTGTCGTCGGCACTTATAGTTTCATCAAGATCCGCATTGGGCCACAGGGGCAACGCATCGACATCCACCTCGACGCCAAACCCATTCTGCCTCACGAGCTGATCAAGTTCAGAGACCAGTCCATCGCTCACATCGGTTGCCGCCGATGCCAATCCGTGCAACTGCATCGCGAACTGCACGCGCGGTTGGGGAAGGAAGTACTTGGCAACAGCAGAATGGCTACGCTTTTCAAGCAAGTGCGACAGTGATTCATTTATCTCGTTTCGCAAATCCGTCAGAGCCAATACAGGAGCACCGATCGAACCAGTCAGCCAAACATCGTCGTTCAGTCTTGCCCCAGAACGTCTTAGAGTTTGACCCATCTCAACGCTCCCAAGCGCGGTCACAGCAATCGATTTGGGTCCGCGAGTGAAGTTGCCCCCAACCACCACTGCTTCGTACTCCAGGCAACAAGTCCGCACTCCGTCCGCAAAGCTACAAAGCCATTCCTGATCTGCTTCTTCAATGGTCAATGCGACAGTAAGAAACTTCGGGCAAGCACCCATCGCAGCAAGATCCGATAGATTGACAGCAATGCTTCGATAGCCAACCAGATCCCCTCGGCTACCAACTGGGAAGTGTCGCCCCTCCAACAAGACATCCGTAGTTACTACAGTGTCTTTTTCACCGCTAAATCGCACCACTGCGGCATCATCGCCAGTTCCGAGCACAACGTCCGGGGCACACACTACGCGTCCTAGCCGATCAACGACAAGCTCGATCGCTTCAATCTCGTTCAATCGTTCTGACCTCGCGAAGACTGAGCCACCGCATCAAGTACAGCATTGACATAGCGATAACTGTTCTGGGCACCAAACGTCTTGGACAGTTCGATCCACTCGTTTATGACTACGTTTTGCGGGACATCGCCACGTTCGATAAGTTCGAAACTTCCCGCGCGCAGACAGGCTCGTTCAACAGGATTTAGCTCGGCAACCGTTCGATCCAGGTAGGGTTCGTAGGCATTGTCTAGTCTTTCCGCGTCTGTCAGAACACCGTGAAGACACTCCTTGAAGTACTCCTTATCGGCAGAGCGTAGCGAACCTTCAGCAGAAAAGAAACCGATGATTTCCTGTTCACTGGAGCCCGCCAAGTCCCACTTGTAGAGGGCTTGCAGCAAGACACGCCGACTTTGTCTGCGTTTTCCAGTTGAACCGCTCATGCTCGATTCAGATTGCCGCGTCGTTTTTCACTACGACACGAACGTCCGGTCCCAGTGGAGTGATCGATTCAATGCGTCCGCCGACCGCCGAAACGAGCCGTTCGAATGTGACAAGAGCAACTGGTTTTGCCGTGGATCCAAGGAGTTTCGGAGCAATGTAGAAAACCAGTTCATCCCATAGTCCCTGTCGCAAGAACGATCCAGTCAGAGTAGGGCCTGCTTCCACAAGCACTTCGTTCGCGCCGATCTCCGCCAATTTCTTCAAAACCCAGTTCAAGTCCGCACTGGTTCCATCGTGACTCCACTTCTCGACACTCCCGGGAACTTCAGAATTCTCGTGAGACACAACAACTAACGGACCACCTTGCTCTAGCAATCGCGCATCTTTCCGAAGTCTTCCGACTGTGTCAAGCAACAAACGGATCGGTTCACTGTCCATTAGCTCGGTTTTCCGGACCGTTAGACGAGGGTTGTCAGCTAACACAGTTCCAATGCCTGTGATGATCGCGCTACTTCGTGCTCTCAGATACTGCACATCGCCTCGAGCTTCGCTACTCGTGATCCACTGACTCTCGCCGCTTTTCATCGCAATGCGCCCGTCCAGCGACACTCCAGACTTGATGCGGACATACGGCATTCCCAATTCCATTCTCTTACGAAATCCGGGGTTGAGCGACTGTGTCTCGGGCATTTTCACAAGGCATGCTTTGATTCCAGCCTTCCGTAGGCGTGCTAGACCCGAACCATTGACCTGTGGATTAGGATCCAATTCGGCAACCACCACTCGAGCAATGTCCGCGTTCAACAAGGCTTCGGTGCAAGGCGGTGTGCGACCGTGAACGCTGCATGGCTCCAGACTCACATACGCGGTTGCTCCGGAGGCATCGCCTTCCACCTGTCGAAGAGCATCAACCTCGGCATGGGCACCACCATCCTCTCGGTGAAATCCTCTGCCAATGACTCGACCACCCTTGACAATCAAGCAACCTACGCGAGGATTGTTCCTTGTAACCGTATACAACCCTTTCTCCGCTAGCCGAATGGCGGCGCGAAGATAGAGCTTGTCTAGGTCATCGTTTTGCATAGTGCAAATTCGTCCAACGATTCAAATACGCTCGAATGATGTGCACGATTAGGATCAATAAGCGACACAGCTTGTCGCGGTCATGAGTAAAGAAGCCAAAGTATGGTCACGGCTGAGAAAACTCTCAGTGAGCATAAACCGGATGCTGCTTGCACAACTCCAATACCTTCAACCGCACGGATGCAATCATGTTCTCATTCTCGATGTCGTCGAGAATGTCGCACATCCATTGAGTGAGCGTCTGGCACTCTTGCTGTCCCATTCCACGACGCGTCACGGCCGGAGTGCCCAAACGCAATCCGCTTGTCACAAAAGGAGAGCGCGGATCATTGGGAACCGTGTTCTTGTTGACCGTGATATTGGCTTTGTCCAAAGCCGCATCTGCATCCTTGCCGGTGATCCCGTGATCAATTAGGTCCACGAGGAGCAAGTGGTTGTCCGTTCCCCCAGACACCACTTTGTAGCCTCGTTCCTGGAACCCGTCCGACATGGTGCGCGCGTTGGCGACGACCTGAGTCTGATACTCGACGAAACTCGGACTCAAGGCTTCTTCAAAACACACTGCCTTGGCGGCAATGACATGCATGAGAGGTCCGCCCTGTGAACCTGGGAACAACGAAGAATTGAGTTTTTTCTCGATATCGGGATTGGATCGAGCAAGAATCACGCCACCTCGCGGACCTCCCAAGGTCTTGTGCGTGGTGGAAGTAGTCACATCCGCAAAAGGTACCGGGTTGGGATAAAGACCCGCCGCGACAAGACCCGCCACGTGAGCCATGTCCACGAGCAAGTACGCTCCAACGGAGTCCGCAATTGTTCTAAATTTGGACCAATCGATCTTCCGGCTGTAGGCGGAAAACCCAGCGATCACCATCTTCGGTTGGTGTTCCTCAGCCAATCGCTGAACCGCATCGAAGTCGATTAGGCCGTCGTCTGGGTTGACACCGTATTGCACGGCCTGATATAGCTTGCCGGAAAAATTTACGGGGGATCCATGCGTCAAGTGACCGCCGTCCGACAATCCCATGCCGAGCACAGTATCTCCGGGTTTGAGCAATGCCATGTACGCTGCCGCATTGGCCTGACTTCCAGAGTGGGGCTGAACGTTGGCGAAGTCCGCACCAAACAAGCGTTTCGCCCGCTCAATCGCTAGGGCTTCAACCTCATCAACGTGGTCGCATCCCCCGTAGTACCGCTTGCCCGGATAGCCCTCGGCGTACTTGTTGGTCATGACGCATCCTTGTGCCTCCAACACCGCTGGCGAGGCGTAGTTTTCGGATGCGATAAGCTCGATGTGCTCTTCCTGCCGTCTCGTTTCCGCGGCTATGGCATTCCACACGACCGAATCGGTCTCTCGCAAACTGTTCAAAGGACCGAGCATCGCGCTAAGAAGAGAGAAGTCAGAGAGCGGACATTTTATTGTCCCGCTCGATGTCTACACGATGATCGAACAGGGATTGGTGTTGTCTCTACTCGAGCATGTCGCTCAATGTCTCGAGCGTTTCTCCCAACGACCGGACGTAAGTCACATCAATTCCAGCGATAGATCGCTTGGCTCGATTGGCGAGCGGAGCAATTGCACGGGTGAACCCATGCTTTTGTACTTCACGAATACGTTCCTGGCCATTCGGAACCGGACGAATCTCTCCAGTGAGTCCGAGTTCGCCGAAAACCACCAGATCGCGAGGCAGTGGACGATTACGAAAACTGGAGTAGACAGACACCAAGAGTGCTAGATCGACGGCAGTTTCCGTAACTCGAACCCCACCTGTCACGTTGGCAAACACATCCTGGTCGGCTAGTGAGACTCCGCAGTGCCGATGCATGATCGCCAGTTGCATGGCAAGTCGCTGGCCGTCGAGACCGACCGCAACCCTACGCGGATAACCGCCTTGAACGTTGTCGACCAGAGCCTGAATTTCCACCAACAGAGGACGAGTGCCTTCCCAAGTAACGGTTACGACGCTCCCCGGTGCTGGATCTCCTGAACGCTCCAGGAAAATCGCCGAAGGATTCGGTACTTCCTTTAGTCCTCGATCAGTCATGGCGAATACGCCCAATTCGTTGACTGCACCGAACCTGTTCTTGACTCCGCGCAACGTTCGATAGCGACTGCCGGCAGGCGCGTCGAGCATCAGGAAGCAATCGATCATGTGTTCAAGCACCTTGGGACCGGCCAGATTTCCTTCTTTGGTCACATGGCCCACCAACACAAAGGTCGACTCAGTCTGCTTGGCGAGCCGAGTCAACCGAGCGGCACACTCTCGAACTTGCGCGACACTGCCGGGAACACTGTCGAGCAGATCGGTGTACATGACCTGAATCGAGTCGATAACCGTAATTGATGGACGTTCCCGAAGCACGAGATCTGACACCTGTTCAACCGAAGTCAGCGACGCAAGCTTGACATCTCGGTCAGCCATACCGAGACGAGCTGCCCGAGAGGCAATCTGCTGGATCGACTCTTCTCCGCTCACATAGAGACAGGATGCTGTATCCGTTCGCAATCCGGCCATTTGCAACAACAGTGTTGACTTGCCAGCTCCGGGGTCGCCACCCATCAACACAACCGAACCCGGAACCAAACCACCGCCCAACACTCGGTCCAGCTCCCGCATGCCGGACGAAACTCGTTTACTGGCTTCAGCACGAACTTCGGAGAGATTGGTAATTTCGGCCGCGCTTCCACTAAATCCCTGCGTCGAACCGGCCTTGCTTGGTGATTTGCCTCGCGGTACTTCGAGCTCCTCCAAGCAATTCCACTCGCCACATTCGGAGCACTGGCCTTGCCACTTCGGATGATTCACGCCGCATTGATTGCAGACGAAAACGGACTTTGTCTTCACGTCATTACTGTATTTTTATATAGGTATATTACTATGGTGCTAATGTTCGATTTCAACCCCTTAGCACTCGCCGCGTGCGCCACGACTTAGGGGACTTTCTCAAGTTGCCTAAACGTTCGACACAGCAAAGACAGAGGCTAGACCTATGGTGTCGATTACGCCCAGAGCGATCAAAGACTTGATTGATCTCCGAGCTCACTGAAGTTACGGGTCCGAAACGCCGCCAGAGCTACACCTTGGAGCCAAGCTGCGTCACCGCCTAGAAGTAGGAGCCGAACTCCCAATCACACCTATTGAGGTACGTCTCCTTGAACAACTATTCGATGCATGATGCGCTGTTCGCTGTAATCGGCAATCGCGTAGTGCATGACCGAGCGGTTGTCCCACAGCACTAGGTCATTGACTGCCCAAGTGTGCCGGTAGGTGAATTCCGGTCGCACAAAGTGCGTAAAGATTCGAAACAGCAATGCTTCGCTCTCGTCGGCGGGCATGCCAACAATGTACTTGGTAAAGTTCGGATTGACGTACAGTGCTTTACGTCCGCTTTCGTCGTGAGTGCGAACTACCGGATGAATCGAGTCTTCGACATCGGGACCGAAGACTTTTCCCGTGTGAAACGCTTTCTTGGATTCGATTGCTTCCTTGAATTCAGACGGCAATGTGTCGTATGCGACATGCTGGTTCGAGAAGATGGTGTCGCCTCCCATGGATGGAAGTCTTCGAGCGAGCAAACCAGTGTATTTGGGCGGAGTTGAATGCCAAGTCATGTCCGAGTGCCAGCCCCCTCCAGCCGGATGGGATCCGGGAAAGAACTTGAAATTTCTGCCCTCGGCGGAACTCCCAATCCATTGCACATACTGCGTATCACGATGCTTGGTTGCTGGATGGGTCAGCAACTCTCCCCAGCGACGACCGAAATCTTCCAATTCCAGTGCGGAGAGGTCCTGATTGGGCAACACGAGCAGATGGTGCTCCATCATCAAGTCATGGAGCAAGTCGATGGTTTCTTGAGACTTGTCGGACCGAACATCCAAGCCTTCGACCCTTGCGCCTAGGGCGACGCTAGCCTGCTCGATGGAATAGTCGATGTGTGCGAATTTCTCGGCAACTGCGCTTTGTGGACTCACGATACTTCACAGGAATGGAATTTCCCGCAATCATACAACGAACGCTTCCGAGAATCGTCTAGCTGTTGTCTCCAAAGGCGAGGATGTTAAGGGCAATGCAAATCCGGTTGGATGAGCAGAGGTTCGAGAACAATCAAAACGGTGGTGAGTCGTCTTCCTCGAACGAGGGGGCCGATGGAGGTGCATCCGAGTCCCGAGACGGCTGGGCTGATTGATATACACCTGCCGATTCCTCGCCAGGATTTTCGAATTTCATGAGTGCGCCGGAGAAGCTGAGTTCGGTACTGCCTCGAGGTCCGTTCCGTTGCTTGGCGACAATGATTTCCGCTTTCCCTTTGTGCGGAGATTGCTCATCGTAGACTTCGTCTCTATAGATGAAGACGATCAAGTCTGCATCCTGTTCGATCTCACCACTGTCGCGGAGGTCCGCCATTCTTGGCCGCTTGTCGTTCCGGCTCTCCACCGCTCGATTGAGCTGAGCGAGGGCTATCACAGGAACCTCGAACTCCTTGGCGAACGCCTTGAGCGATCGCGAAATATCGCCTAGTTCGAGAACCCGCGAGTCGATACGGCGAGATGCGCGCATGAGCTGGATGTAGTCGACCACGACCAGTCCGATGCCTTGAGAAGTGTTGTTGGTTCGATCCACACGAATCATCCGATTGATTCGTCGAAGGTACGAGCGCATTTCGTCCACCGACAACGTGGGACGAGAGACGATGTGAAATTGCTTGTCGGAGAGCAACTGATAAGCGCTCTCAAGCTGCTTCCACTGCTGTACCGATAGTTCGGCTCGCTCAAGCTTGTTGTAGGGAACGCCCGACAGGGACGACAGCATCCGAATCATGATTTGGCTAGCATCCTGCTCAAGCGAGAAGAACAAGACCGGACTTGGTTTCTCTCGCAGAATCACGTTTTCGCTAATGTTGATGGCAAACGACGTCTTTCCCATCGACGGTCGACCAGCAACGATGATCAGATCGTTGTCGTGAAGGCCGCCAGTGAGTTCGTCCAACTTCAGGAATCCTGAAGCCAACCCGGGAAGAGCACTTCCTGTATTGCGCATCTGTTCGATGCGCTGCACGATCTTCGTTAGGTCTTCGCCGAGGGAGTGCTCAAACCGCTCGTCGGTCTTCTGGGCTGAAATGCCGAGCACTCGGGTCTCGGATTCCGAGAGCACGTCTTGAGTCGATCGTTCACCGGGGGTGACCGCGATGTTCTTGATGAAATCCGCAGCTCCAACGAGGTCTCGCCGCAGAGCGGCATCGTGCACCATTCGGGCGTACGTCTGAACGTTGTGTGGGTCGTGAATGGTCTTGGTCACGTCGAAGAGATACGGATAGTCTCCGACAGCCTTCAATTGGTCGGCATTGGCCAACGCATCGCTCACAGACAAGTGATCAGTGGGGTTGCCCTGATTCGCCAGACTCTGCATCACTTCGAAAATCTTGCGATTTCGTGTCTCGTAGAAGTCTTCGGACTCGATGAGACCGGCCAGCTGATCCCAGGTGTTGGGATCGTTCATGACACAAGCTAGGACAGCTTTTTCCGCATCGGCACTGTGCGGAAGGAGCCGACTGAGCGGTTGTTCGTCAGGTACTACGTAGTCGTCGAAGGTGGTATCGGGATCTTCGGGCATGGATTGATGTCTGAGTTCGTCCTTGAATCTCTAAACTGTCCATCATTTTGGACTATTCGTCAACGTTCAAATAAATGAAAAGCCTTTTTGACAGTGAAATCGACGCGATTTCGCGCCGCTACAAAATTCGGGTTGGGAAAAGTCTGTGGAAAAGAGTCTATTAGCCTTTGAATTGATTATTCGGCGTCGACGATCACCTTGATCGTGCTGGCAACATCCGCGTGGACGCGGATCTCGACTTCGTATTCGCCTAGTTCTCGAATGACACCGCCCAACAATTTAACCTCGCTCTTGTTCACCTCGATTCCCAGTTCTGAAATCTCGCGAGCAATTTCGACAGGTCCGACCGAACCGTAAAGTCGAGTAGAGTCGATGGCTCGAGCTGCCACGGTGATTTCGAGATCCTGAAGAAGAGCGGCTCGTTTCTCAGCGCCTTCTAAGCGAGCAATAGCCCTTTCCTTCAACTCCTCTTCACGTTCCTCGAAAACCTTGCGGTTCTCGCTGGTCGCTTTCAGGGCGAGTCCCTGTGGAATGAGAAAGTTTCGGGCGTAGCCAGGCTTGACTCGAACCTCGTCACCGAGATCGCCAAGATTGGTTACTCGATCCAACAGCAAAACGTTCATTGGTAAGTCTCCCTACGACCGGTGCTGATCCGTGTACGGTAGCAACGCAAGGTAGCGAGCGCGCTTGATTGCACGGGCCAGCTGGCGTTGATACTTGGCACTGGTTCCCATCATTCGAGCCGGCACGATCTTGCCAGTCTCGCTGATGTACTGTCGCAACGTTTCCAAATCCTTGTAGTCGATTTCTTTGATGCCCTGTTCGGTGAATCGACATGTACGTCTTCGACGAAAGGTGCGTGCCATGGTTACTTCTCCTCTTCTGTCTCTTCTGATTCGGAACTTTCCGTTTCGGTCTCGACGGCAGGTGAGTCTTCAGATTCGTCAGTGCTCTCGGATTCATTAGTTTCGGCAGTCGCCTCGACGGTTTCCGATTCAGATTCCTCTTCGGTTGTTTCCTGGTCTTCTTCGGACTCTTCAGCCTGTTGTGCGCTGTCTTCTCGTGCCCGTCGACGCGCTTCCATTTCCTGTTCGCGTCGTCGTTCTCGTTCCTTGTCTCGTTCCTGTTCCTTGAGCTCCTCTTCGTAGATCTTCGATGTCTCTGTCTCCGGTGCCTTGCGGGACAAGATCATGTTGCGAAGCACAGCGTCGTTGAAGCGAAACGCACTTTCCAGCTCTTCGAGTACCGCCGTCGGCACTTCGATGTTGAGCAGGACGTAGTGCCCTTTGTGAATTTTGGAGATTGGATAGGCGAGCTGGCGCCGTCCCCAATCCTCGCACCGGTGGATCGTCCCGCCTTCGCGCTCAATCATGGCACGATACCTGTCGATCATTCCGGGCACCTGCTCGGATTGATCGGGGTGGACTATGAACACGATTTCGTAGTGTCGCATGTAGCCTCCTTTCGGCAATAGTCCCCAGCGAGACCAATCAGGGCTAGGAACAAGGAGTAGATTTCTAAGCGCGAACTGTCGTCCGCACGCGAATTGTAACGAAAAGGGCTAAATCCCGCTTCGTTGTCAGCGACTCAGCTTTGTATTCGCTGGCGTACCGCTTCGTACAGCAAGACTCCGGTCGCCACAGCAACGTTGAGACTCTCCACATCGCCGAGCATGGGAATCGACACCAAGTGGTCGCATTTGGAGGCTGTCAATTGCCGCATGCCTTTCTCTTCGCCGCCGACAACAAGAACGGAAGCCACTTTGAAGTCCACTTCGGTGTAGCCGACCTCTGCATCGTTGGATGTTCCGGTGACCCAGCAACCGTTTTGCTTCAACCAGTCCAAGCGTCGAGCCAAGTTCGACACGCCCACAAGGAAAACCGAGTCCAATGCGCCGGTGGAAGTTCGGTGGACGACATCAGTGATGGGTGCACTGCGGTTTTTCGTCAACAGAACCGCGTCCACTCCTGCACCTACTGCGGTGCGAAGGCACGCGCCCACATTGCGTGGGTCCTGAATTCCGTCCAACGCCAGTATGAGGGGAGCATCCCATTCCTGGAATGTTCGCTCAAACTCTTGCTCCGTGCGCAGCTCAAACGCATCGATCTCGAGAATCACTCCCTGATGAGGTTCTCCAGCGGCGATCCGATCCAGGTTGTTGCGAGGAACCACCTTCACTCTGACTTGGTTTTGTGTTGCCAAGTCTCGTACCGCCATGAGACGCTTGCCGCGGAAGCCGGATGCCAAGAGCACGCGACGAACTCGCTTCGGAGACGTTGAGAGCATCGAGACGGCGCTGTGAATGCCGTAGACGTGACTGTCGCTGCGACGATTCTCAGTCATGGACGTTTGCGTCCTCTTCGATTGAAACGATGGCGTACTCGTTGGATGCCCTTTTCCTTCTCGTCCACATCCGCCAAAGCAAGATCAAGCTTCGCTTCCTCAGGGTTCACATTCACCAGTCGAACCTTCAAGACATCCCCAAGCTGATAGGTCTTTCCAGTGCTGACTCCTCGCAAAAAATCTCCGTCGTATTCGAAGTAGTCTCCGCCGAGCGAGGAAACATGCACCAGACCGGATACGAAGTAGGCATCCAGCTCAACAAACACTCCAAAGTCCTCCAGCCCCACAATGAAACCACGAAACATCTTCCCGATCTTTGTCTTCAACAGTGTGCACTTCAGCCAGGATTCAACCCGACGACTGGCATCGTCTGCCCGACGCTCGCACTGGGATAGGTGGTTTCCGAGAGACTTGTGCTGAATTGGCACTCCCGAGTCCTTCGATTTGCCGGCCAACACTCCCTTGATCAAACGATGAACGTAGAGGTCCGAGTAGCGACGAATGGGAGATGTAAAGTGCGAGTACTCATTAAGTGCCAGACCGAAGTGTCCCGAGTTGTCGAAAGAGTAGACAGCCTGCTTCATCGAACGCAACACCTGCAACTCCCACACCCATGGCACCTTGCTACCGGAACGAATGCGTTCAAGCAATGACTGAACGGATCTGGAGTCGTTTCCTCGCACATGGTGATTGAGTTCTCCCCACGCATTCAGACTTCTCATCAGGTCCCCAAACGAATCGGCATCCGGCCCTTCGTGCACTCGATACATGGGATTCAAACCGTGCTGTTGCAGAAAACGAGCGGCACAAACGTTGGCCGCAATCATAGACTCCTCGATTAGTCCGTGAGCAGAGTTTCTATCTTGCACCTGAACCTCTGTTGGAACTCCTCGCGATACTCGAACGAAAGATTCCCTTGATGTGAAGTCCAAAGCACCTCTCGACTGACGTTCCTGCGCCATCGCTCGATGAAGCTTGTGCAAGGCTCGCAAGGAACGATTGATAACGACTGATCGACCCGATAGGTTTCCCTTCTCAGCTTCGGCGGCTTCGGTGTAGGTGAGTCGCGCCGACGACCGGATCACTGACTCGTGGAATTTGAACGACGAAATCGAACCAGTCGAGTCGATAAGCATCTCGCATACAACAGCTAGTCGGTCTTGATGAGGCTTGAGTGAACAGACGTCGTTTGAGAGTTCAAACGGAAGCATCGGTACTACACGATCCGGCAGATACACCGAGTTGCCTCTTCGGCGTGCCTCCGCGTCAATCTGATCACCATCAAGGACGTAGTGAGCGACATCGGCAATTGCAACCAAAAGTCGCCACGATTTGTCCTCGCAAACCTCCGCGTACACCGCATCGTCGAAGTCACGGGCCGTCTCGCCATCTATTGTTACGAAACTCACGTCGCGCAGGTCCGTGCGGCCTGCGAGTGACTCAGCGTCTAGCGTCTTAGCTGAAATTCCCGATTTCGGTCCGAAAGCGGCTTCGTCCTGTGGGACTTCAAAGGCTCTCAACATCGCCTGAGCGGCTCTCTCTACCTCGTTGGCGGCTTTGAAGACATCAACGACGACCCCACGCGCAGTTGGCGGCTGTGATCCCTTCACTCGTACCTTGACGATGTCCCCTTGCTGCACCCCTTTTGCCGGCGAGAAGTAGATTGTTGAAAAGTCCGAAGGAGCGAGAAGCTGAAGCTGCCAGCCGTGGGAACTCTTGCTTGCCAGTCCAGTGACGACACCTGAACTACCACTCCCAGGCGTTGAAACAGCACCCAGCTGATAGCGATTGTCTGGTGTTCGGATCACTTCCCCATCTTTCTGCATGGATTCGAGCAGGTCGGTGATTCCACGAGCGTTGCGGAGCAGACCAACCAGTTTGCCAAAAGAGATAGGTCCCGACTTCTTGAGAATCTTCCGAATCCGCGACTTTGAGGCCTTTGTCACGGGCTCGTTACGAATTTCTTAGATAAATGCCAATTTCCTCGACATTCGGCTGTGCTCCACCTGTTCATCCGCCAACCTGTTCGAGCACTCCCAACGCAATAGATTTGGTGTTGCGAGAACGATCAAGTCAATCTTCCAATCGCCGAGGATGTCCAAATTTGGATTACCCACTGGAGCGTGTCACGAAGCTATCCTGACACCAGCTCAAATATTCCTGCATCCGATCAATATAGGCTTCCGAGTCCCACTTCTTGTCCTTTAGCGTTTCGGCAATTCGCAACTTCAGTCTATCTTTTGCTCGCTGAGTTCTATCTTTGTCATCGGGTGCACGACTTATCGTAGCTCGATAGAAGCCTCCCAGATTCTCGATTTTTGCTGCGAAATAAACTAACTTCATGTTCTCGGCAACTGTCTCTGGAAAGTGTTCTGCGCAGGAAGCAAAAATAGATCCATGGGAGGAATCCACGGAACTAGAATGCGGCACCGAAAAAGGCCAACAAGCAACCAACATTGTTGCTATCACACGACCGAATGTACGAATTCTCATCTTGCTACTCCTTACTCCGTTGTTATGTTGTCGAAACAATTTCTGTCGTTCGCTGATGCTTGCCGAATTCACAAACAACACCAGCAATTGAAAAATCCAATTCTCGGTCTGTACCTCAACAATCGATCCCGACTAGCCCAGTCTGAAGTCCAGTGAACATGGCGTGGAGACCAACCAAATTTCCTACAAGCTACGACCACAATTTCGGTCTCCCAAGGTTCGACTCTAGTTCAGTTCTAGTTTCTCGTGACACACCCGATCATCAGTGGAAGCATCAATAAGAGTACCCGCTATGTCAATGGCAAATTTAGATTGCTCGCGTGCATACTCAATAAACGTAGTCGACTTCGTCGTGTCGTTTTCTATAAATGCCATCCAGTCGCCAAAACTCAATTTGATCTTGTCATTCAAAGCCTCGACGGATCGATCCAAACATTCTCTATACTTAGCCATTTCATCCGAGTGCGACTCGGAAAAAGCAAGTGACATGGCATCGAAAGTTGAATTTTGAACTTCGACACTTAGCTCAACTAAACCAACTTGGGAGAGCAATGACTTGCCGACCAATCCAAAAATCAAGGAAACATCGCTCTTCGACTCTGGTAACACTTTAGACTCAAACTCGTCAACTTTGCCCATGTAGTCGTCAATCTCTTTGACTTCCATCCCGAAGAAAGTGAGAGTCGGTTTTGCTACTACTCGAAACCTCTCAAACCCATCCATCGTGTCCCATCCCTCCGAGATAACGTAGGGGTAGACCTCCGGAAGAGTCTTCTTCAGTCGAGCAAGTTCGTCTATTGTCCAATTGGACAGGTGAGAGTCCTTGTACTTCTCGATAGCTGCGTCGAGTTCGCTGTTGACCTGCTCCTCGTCTTCTTGCGCCCAGCTCCAAGTCCCACACAAAACAGCAACGCAAAAGAATCCCACTAGCAAGGGATCTAGCTTGTGCCTGTTCATCAGATGCTTCCTTCAACGACTTCGTGTTGGCAGGTTCAATAATACAGCAGAAGTGCACTCTCCCGTTGCTCTTACTCTAGTGCTCGAACTCAGCACTGCCATGGGTTGCAACGATGCCTCTTGACGCAGGATATCGGCTACGTACTCAGGTCGTGGTCCAGCAATACATGATGGGCTTGTAAAATACTTGCGTTCACGTTGGTGTGCGATTGCTCTCGATGGCCTGCACAAGAACCGTGCAGAAGAGCTGTTTCAACCATCAACAGGATGCTCTCCCGTTCGACATTCCGCAAGCTAGTAGCGTGAGTGTTCGCACGATGCCGAGATGGTGAAATTGGTAGACACGCCAGCTTCAGGTGCTGGTGGGGGCAACCCCGTGGAGGTTCGAGTCCTCTTCTCGCGTGCCACTCTTTGGGACTGCCGCGTCAGGGCGTAGCCGTCAAGCCGTTTTCTATACCCTTCGCAACCATGCACACAGCATTGTGAGCATGCAGGCTCTCGTAGTGTTCGACTCGAACCAGAAAATCAAGAATGTCGGATTCTGCATCAAGGCACTCCTTCAATCGTCGCCCGGCATCTTCGCAAAACATCGGGTTTTGACCGTTGAGCAGTGCGAATTCCTGTTCGTCCACTCGCTTAACCGCAGTTTGCACCGGAGTTGCCAGTGCAGACTCAACCTGGTCAACGAGATGGGTTAGTGGAAAGGACTCTTGTGTTGGATCCAGACGAACCACAACAACAGCCGAACTCCTCTGTCCATGCGGAGTTGCAACGATTCCTTCGTCGGTGCCTAACCAGTGTCGAATTCGGGTAGCGCTTACCGATCCTACCGAGCCGAAGTCCTGATCGAATTGGTGTTGAATCGATTGACGGGCCAATGCAGCCGATGCGGGGCACGTGCTGGAGTAGTGGACGGTGAACTGCAGTTCAACCAACTTCTGGTCGCGAGTCAACTGTCCCCGAACACACACCTCGTAGCTGTTCCACCCTGAGTGATCCGAGACTAGCGAGTTACGTCTTAAGTACTGGTCGCAGGTGAATTCGACAAATGCACGAGTCGACAAATCCTCGTGCGATTCCAGCATTTGATCCAAGAACGCACTGACTGAAGCGGGAGACAAGGGATGTTTACCCGCCTTTTCGTCGAGCAATACGTATAGCCGAGACATATGGATCCCTTTAGCTTTGGGATCGCACAGATCGACGTACAGTTGCACCGTGCTGGGAGCATTGCGTACTTCGTCCCCGTCTCGAAACGTCATAGGCAGGCGAATCTCGCTCATCCCCACCCAATCGAGCGTATCGTGCTCGGTCTTGAGGATACGCATTGCCACATCTGGCATGACCTGATCAGCAATGGAATAGAGCTTGTTCATATATTGGAGATAACAGAGCAATCAAGTGCAGGATCGACCAATACCCAATGCGTGCAACGCAATCCGGTCAATCCGTCGTGGACGCCTTCTCTTCTTCTGTGAGTTCGCGAGCTTCGGAAACAACCATCACGGGAATGCCGTCGCGAACGGGATAGGCAAGCCCGGATTCGAAACACCAGAGTTCGTTTCTGGTCTTCTGATACTTCAATTCAGCCTTCGTCAGCGGGCAAACCAGCAGGTCCAAAAGCTTAGAATCGATCATGCGCGCATTGTACGATTCACGTCAACGGCACTACGCGAATATCTCACTGTCGCAACAGATCATCGAATCGCGCTCCGCCCCTGTCGAGATTCCCGCAACTTCGACTTCGGCCAGTTCTTCCAATCGATCGATGTATGCTCGGGCTTCGGCGGGCAGACGATCTCTTGATCGAACATGGGCGGTAGACTCGCTCCATCCCGGCATGTCTTCGTACACGGGTTTCACCTGCGACAAGTATTCCCCATCGAAGGAATTCACAATCCGGCGATTGATGCCGCTTTCGTCGTAGTCGACGGCAATTCGGATGCGGTCAAAACCATCGAGTACATCGAATTTCGTGAGAAACAATTTCGATACGCTGTTGACTTGAATAGCGTGCTTCAGAGCTACCGCATCCAGCCAGCCGCACCGGCGAGGACGACCCGTCGTGGCACCGAACTCATTCCCATGGTCGGCAAGACGCCGGCCATCCGAATCGAACAACTCCGTCGGGAACGGACCATTCCCCACTCGAGTCGCATAGGCCTTGACCACTCCTAGCACCTGATCGATATGTCGGGGCCCAACTCCCGCACCTGTCGCCACTCCTCCTGCGACGGTGTTGGAAGATGTGACAAACGGATAGGTTCCAACATCGACATCGAGCATGGTTCCCTGTGCCCCTTCGAAGAGAATCGTCCCTTCGTCTCGTCGTATTTGGTGAAGCATTGCGACGGTATCGCACGCAAGGGGTTCAAGAAATTCGGCAAACTCCGCCAACAAACTCTTCGTTGCCGCGGGATCCACTGCATCGGCTTGGTGGTAGTTGACTAGCGCGTGATTGTGATACTCGAAGAGTTCATCGATCTTGGACTCGCACAGTTTGGCATCGAACACATCCGACACTCGAACGCTACGACGAGCCACCTTGTCTTCATATGCGGGCCCAATGCCTCGTAGTGTGGTGCCGATCTTTTCGCCACCGCTGTGAGATTCCCGAGCGGCATCCAACGCTTTGTGACAAGCAAGTACGAGCGGGCACTCCATGCTGACTCGCAATCGCTCGCGAATTGGGATTCCACGACCCTCCAGCATCCTGCACTCGCTCATCAACGAATCGGGAGCCACAACCACTCCGTGTGCGATCACGCTGAGCGCAGACTCGTGAAGAATTCCCGACGGCACCAGATGCAGAACCGTCTTTTGCCCTTCGACGACCAGCGTGTGTCCGGCGTTGTCTCCTCCTTGAAACCGTACAACGGCCAACGCATCTCTCGACATGAGATCGACGACCTTGCCCTTGCCTTCGTCGCCCCATTGGAGACCGACTATGACAACTGAACGTGCCATCACTACCTACGTGATTGAGATTTCGGAGGAGGAGACTGTGCTGTCAGAAGGAAAGCGCAGCAAAAAGCGGCGCGGCCGTGACGAGACTACGACCGCGCCAGAACTGCACTCAGGACAGTCCGGCAGGAATGAACCTACCGGAAATCAAACAAGGAGAACCACGAGTGCGTTCTCTAATTGCCCGAATCGCTCTTCAGGTACTTCCAAAATTCGCTCGACGGATCGAGTACCAGAAGCGATTGTCCGTCTTCGAACACCGTGACGTATGCATTGATACTTCGGTAGAACTCGTAGAACTCACGATCCGCACCATAGGCATCGGCATAGGTTTTGGCCGCACTAGCGTCGCCATCGCCGCGAATCTGTTCCGCGTCCCGATACGCTTCCGCTTCGATCACAATCTTCTGTCTTTCAGCATCCGCTTCGATGATTAGAGCCTGTTCCCGACCTGAAGCCCGATACTGCTTTGCTTCGATTTCTCGTTCGGAATTCATCCGATCATAGACAGCAGCAGATACCTCGTCAGGCAAGTCGATTCGCTTGACTCGCACATCGATCACCGTTATGCCGAATCTCTCCGACATTGCCTGGTCGAGTTCGTTGGTCAGTTCCTGCATCAACTCATCCCGCTCGCCAGAGATCACCTCGTACATTTCGCGACGACCGATCTGGTTTCGCAGTCCTTCGTTCACGCGATCCTGAAGACGACGATTTGCCGTTTCTTCTTCACCCGAGGTCGCCGTGTAGTACAGCTTGGGATTCTGAACGCGCCACTTCACGAAGGAGTCCACAATCAGTGGTTTCTTCTCGCTTGTGTAGTAGCGTTGCGGAGGAGTGTCCATCGTCAGTACTCGAGCGTCGAAGTACTTGACTTGGTCAGAAATCGGGAACTTAAGGTGGAATCCAGGCTTTTCCCCCTCTTCGTCCGATTTGACATCTCCGAACCGCAACAGGATGGCCCGTTTCCGTTCATCAACGATGAAGAAAGCGTCCAGCGCTAGCGCGCCTGCCAACACCAGGACGACGATGATTACGATTGTTCTTACGCTTGCATTCATTTCATCTTCCTCCTACTGGCCGCGTCTCAAGAGATTGGAAGCGGAATCATTCGAAGCTGTCGACAGATTCTGCCCCCCTCCAGCGCCTGCGCTTCCGATTTGAAGCTGATCCAGGGGCAGCAACAACAGGTTGTTCCCAGCCTCGACATCGATTAGCACCTTACCTGTCGACTTCATCACCGACTCCAACGCCGTGATGTACAGTCGATCCTTGGTCACCTCTGGTGCATTCTGGTATTCCTCCAGCAGCTTCGTGAAACGGTCAGCTTCACCCTCTGCCTGAGCGATGACCTGGTCACGATAAGCATTTGCTCCTTCGATGGTTTTCTGTGCCTCTCCTCGAGCTTCGGGGATCAGCTGTTCCGCCAGTGCATTCGCCTCGTTGATCAGTCGAACCTGATCTTCCTTGGCCTTTTGAACATCGTCGAAAGCTTCTTGCACTTCTTCGGGAGGACCGACACTGTCAATGTTGACCTTGTTGACCGTGATGCCTGTCTGATATCGATCAACGTAGCTTTGCAGTCGTTCCTGTACGCTGTCTCCCAATATCTCCCGACCTTCGGTAATCACCGTATCCATCTTTGAACTTCCTACCACATGGCGCAATGCACTTTCCGTCGCGTGTTCAAGACTCGTGATGGGATTTCGGATGTGAACCACGTTCTTGATTGCGTCGGTGACCTGGTATTGAACCACCAGATCCACCTTGACGATGTTTTCGTCTTCGGTCAGCATCTGTGAGCTGTGACTGCTTGAGTTCACTCTTGTGGTGTTGACCCTTTCAACCACATCGATAATGGGTGGGTTCCAGTTCAGGCCCGGTTTCTTGAGCTCCTCCTGAACCTTGCCGAGCCGGAACACGACTCCCCGTTCCTGCGCATCCAACTGATAAAAGCCGAACACTCCCCAGACCGCTACCAGGATTACCACAACAAGCAGTAACAGTTTTGGTGAAAGGCGAAAGCCCTTGCCTTTTCCTCCTGACGAGCTGGAGCCGGAACCGCCCCCACCGCCACGTCCGAACATTCCCCTAAGCTGCCCGTGCAACTTGCGAAATGCATCGTCTAGATCGGGCGGACCTTGTTCGCCCCCTTGGTTGCTCCAAGGGTCCTTATTCCGACCGTCGTTGTCGTTCCAAGCCATTCCAACTCCGTTTTTGTAAACAAATTGATTGTAGATTGAGAGTTCTAACCCTGCAAGCAAACGCCATGCCGAGTCTCTAGTTCGCGAGCCTGATCACGTGCAAGCTGCACCGTTAACACTGTACCACCGTCTTTGGAGTAGGACTCGTTCTCGACGGCGTGCATTTGGTACAGAATTGACCGCACCTTGCCGTCCGCCGGTTCGAGTTCAACAGTGAATCTTTTCGGTCGGCCCCGAAGCCTCAACAAGATACATTGTTCCAAATTCTCAATGCCTGTACCCTGCAATGCGCTCACATAGGCGGCATTACGACGGGTTGCGAGCGGCTGATCGATCAAGTCCACCTTGTTGTAGACATTGATTATGGGAAGCGAATCTGCTCCAATTTCCTGCAAGACATCGGTCACCGATTCCTGAATCTCAGGTAGGTTGTCCGCTGAGGCATCGATGACGTGCAACAGGAGATCCGCATTGACCACTTCTTCCAGTGTCGCGCGGAAAGCATCGACCAGATCCATCGGAAGATCCTTGATGACCCCGACTGTATCTGCAAGCAGTACTTTGAATTTTCCGTCCAAGTGCACTTGTCGGATGGTGGGATCCAACGTCGCAAACAAGCGATCGTCGGCATAGACTTCCGATTGAGTCATGCGGTTGAACAGTGTGGACTTTCCGGCATTGGTGTAGCCCACCAGCGCTACAGTCGGAACGTGAGAGCGCATGCGCTTACGGCGCTGCTGGGATCTCTGCCGCTTGACCTTGTCGAGTCGTCGCTTCACCGTGTTGATTTGAACCTGCAGCAAGTGCCTGTCGATGGCCAGCTGTTTCTCGCCGACGCCTCTCAGATTGACTCCGCCACGCTGCCTGTCCAAGTGAGTCCACCCACGAACGATGTGCGACTGTGCATGAGACAGCATCGCCAGTTCGACTTGTAGTTTGCCTTCAAAGGTTCGTGCTCGCTCTTCAAAAATGTGAAGTATGAGCTCCGTCCGAGTCATGACTCGAACGTTTCAGCCTTTGCTCCAGGTTCTTTTGCTGAGTACCTGTCAAGTCCTGATTGACCAAGAGCACATCGAGTCGATTCGCGGTCAGTTCAGCCGCAAGCTCATCGATTTTGCCGCTTCCAATGCATGTAGCTGGATGCGGCGAACCTCGGTCGACACTGTGTGTGCATTCGACACTCAATCCCGCCGATGCGGCAAGTTCCGAAAAACTCCTCGAGATCGTGTCGTTGCCCTTGCGAATCTCGAAACTGAACGGATAGGAGAAGAGTGCGCAGTCCCTTGTCGGGACGATCAAAAAACATTTACTGAGTGCAGTTAGAAACTCAATGACTTAACAGACTCCTAAACATCATTGTAGTTTCAAAAGTCTGCAAGAAATCTCCGATTTGCACCAGAGTGAGAGTCAATTGCCCCTTGGCCTCGATGAACAGGCGTTCCAAGGTCTCTGCGGGATCATGATCGACGACGGCAGTATGTCGACTGTCGTTGCGCCAACTTCGCAACCACGTCAATTGACGACGCGCAACCTGACGAGTCGCTGCAGTGATTAGGGTCCACCGTGGCATCAATGTCACGCTCCGAAGGTTCCTGTTCCAAGTGTTGCCACATCTGTCGATAGCCGACGGAACGCATCGACATCGCACTGGAGTGGAGACTCGGCCTTCGCATGAGTTCGGCAACTTCTTCGACGAATCCATTGTCAAGCATATGTGCAACACGTGCCTCGATGCGGTCGTGAAGTTCACTTCTCGAATGTTTCAGCAATGCTACTTCGTGATATGTGCAGTCGAGACGGCGTTTCAATCGGCTACTCCGGGAGAATTGCGCAGAATTTGCGACATCGGCTGCCGGGTCAGGTGAAAGACCTCCAAAGCCCGTTCGATTCGCGAGTAGTTGTTGGGGTGGATGCGGCGAGCAGCCTCCGAGTCCACTTGCTCCAACTCCTCGTGCAATCCACTGGTTCCAACCAGGTCAACTCTCTTCTGTAGCTGCTCGCGGAACTCATTGCTACGCGGAGGTAATTCGGCAATACCGTCGCGAAGACCCTTAAAGTACATCATCGTGCCACCGACCAGCAACGGAAAACTGCCTCGTTGGAAAGCTCGCTCGAGAGCTTGATCTGCTGCGCGAAACGAAATCCCCGACTGAGTAGTCGTCTTCAGGTTCGACAATGTCGATCAATTCGTGGGGATGGCGCTGCTGCTGCTCAACACTGGGCTTTGCCGTTCCGATGTCCATTCCGCGGTAGATCATCGCGGAATCCACACTAATCAGCGAGAGGTCGAATCGGTCTGCCAATGCAAGGGAGATTTCCGTCTTACCACTAGCGGTTGGACCCACCAGGGCGAACACATGCCGCCGGTGTGATTGGCTCATCGTCAGTCCGACGAAGTCTTGCTATCGACCGCGCAGAAACACGTTGTCCAACGATTTCAGGCTCTGAACCCTGAAGGTCGGGCGACCGTGATTGCATTGGCCCGCGTTTTCCGTTTGCTCCATGTCGCGGAGCAAAGCGTTCATTTCCGGGATCGTCAACTGCTGGTTGAATCGGATTGCATCGTGGCATGCAAACGTGGCAAGGATTTCGTTCTCACGATCTTGAATGGACTGGGCCGTGCCAAATTCCTGCATTTCTTCGATAGTGTCCATTACGAGTTTGGAGACATCCGACGACCGCATTAGAGACGGCACCTCACGAACAACAATCGTCTGATCGCCGTCGAATTCCAGCTTCAAACCGAGTTTCGTAAGCAGATTCGTCGCTGATCGAGCGACTTCGACTTCGGCAGGGCTCGCCTTGATCTCAACCGGTATGAGCAGTCTTTGTGCTGTGATTTCCTGAGCGTCGCGAGCCTTCTTCATCTTCTCGTACACGACACGCTCATGTGCTGCGTGCATGTCGACGATCACAAGTCCCTCGGCATTCTCCGCCAAGATGTAGGCTCCATGTAGTTGAGCTAGTGCGTAGCCCATCGGTGGCACATCGCCACGATCGACGGTCACCTTGGTGGTAGGTCGACGAGCGTGCGATAGCGCACGGTCTGGATCGGGAAGCGTTCCAGCAGTTCCTAGTGGTAGTTGCGACTCGACAAAGGGATCGGCCTCCAACACGAACGGATTGTCGATCTTGTTGTCCGATCCGATTTCGATAGGTGCAGGTTTGTCGGTCCCTACTCCCGACAGTTCGTGATGGAGTCCCGACATGAGGAAGTCGTGAATCCTGCGCGAATCGCGAAAACGAACCTCTCGCTTGGTCGGATGAACATTGACATCGACATCCTGTGCATTCATTGCGAGGTTGAGAACGAACACCGGATGTCTACCGTGAAACATCACGTCCCGATACCCCTGTTTGACTCCATGTGCAACGATGTGGTCGTCGACGTAGCGTCCGTTGACGAAAAAGTACTGACGATTGGACGTGCTTCGTGTGAACGTGGGAAGACCCACCCATCCGCTCAGCCGCAAGTCTTCGCGCTGCAGGTCGATTTCGACGCACTCCTCTGCGAATGCTGGACCTAGAACACGAGCGATCCTCTCGAATGCCGATTCCTCTGATCGAAGTCTCTCAACGGTCCGTCCGTCGTTGGTTAAGGTGAAACTGAGTTCCGGATTGGCGATCGCAAGAACGCGAATGCACTCTGCCACATGCCCCATCTCCGTACGGGACTGCTTGAGGAACTTTCTTCGGACCGGAGTGTTGTAGAAGAGGTCGGTTATTTCGACCACCGTTCCATTCGTGCCTGCCGCTGGCACATGCTCCACTTCCGTTCCACCTTCCACGCGCAACGCCCACGCCGAATCGGAACCAGGAGTACGAGAGGTGATCTGCAGTTTCGAAACAGCCGCGATGCTTGCCAATGCTTCGCCTCGAAAACCCATGGTCGAAACACCGATCAAGTCATCGGCCGAAGCTATCTTGCTGGTAGCGTGACGCTGCACGGCCAATCGCAAATCGTCCGGTTCGATGCCGTTTCCGTCGTCGGAGACCCGAATGCGCCGCAGAGCACCCGCCTCCACTTGAATTTCGATGTTCGAAGCTTGGGCGTCGATGCTGTTCTCGACAAGCTCCTTGACAATCGACGCGGGTCGTTCTACGACCTCTCCCGCTGCGATTTGATTGGCAATGCGCTGATCCAGCCTCCGGATGCGCGAACTAGCCATTAATTCTGAGTGGGGCGAGCCGGTATGGTCAGCACCTGATTGATGTAGATTCTGTCGTTGTTCAATTCGTTCGATTGCTTTATTGAATGTACGGTTACGTTATACGCCATTGCAATCTCGCCGAGCGTGTCGCCGCGCTGTACGCGATAGGTCTTGAATGCTCGGCGATAGGTGCACTCCACCTCGCCTTTTTGCAATCGCGTGTGCCAAGGCGGATTATCGCAGAAGTATGCAAGGATTCCATTAGCTATGGCTTCGGCAATCTCCAGCTGATACGCTCGCTTCGCCAACATCTGAGCCTCAGCGGGGTTGGAGAGGAAGCCGGTTTCGACCAGAACCGAGGGAACTTGCGTATTCTTGAGCACCAGATAACCTGCGTCAGTCACTCGAAAATCAGAGTGATCCTTCGTTAGACCTTTGGGATGGATCCGGGCCACCGCTGAGATCTCCTGCAGAATGCTCTTGCCAATGCCCACCGAATGGTCTAGAACTGCTTCGCGAGCCATTTTGTTCAAGAATTGGTATTGGCCGGGATCTTCGAAGCAGTCGGAATTGACCCACGATGCCACTCCACCCGTCCAGTCCGAGCGGTTCTCGTTCCTGACCAGCCAGCGATCCAACTCGGTCTGAGCCTTTCCGTTGTCCAGCACGTAGACACTTGCACCTCGCGGCTCCGGTCGTTTGAAGGAATCAGCGTGAATGGAGACAAAGAGGTGTGCTCGTTCCTGCATTGCAATTCCGCGCCTTCGATCCAATGGAACTTCGTAGTCGCCCGTTCGGGTCATGACTACATCAAAACCGGGAGCATCGTCCAGAATGTCCTTGACGGCATTGGAGATTCCCATTGTGATGTTCTTCTCATAGACCCGATTGACTGCAATGGCCCCTGGATCCTCTCCTCCGTGGCCGGCATCAATCACGATGGTTACGTCTTCGTGCGGTTCGGTGTCGGTGGAGCAATCCTCGATCTCGACATCGTTCGGCAGGTCAATGACCAAACGATGACCAAAGGGGGCATGGGGACCCAGCTTGAAGACTGTGGGTTCCATCGAGGTTGCCAAGTCAAGCACGACCCGATACTTTCCACCGGCTCCTTGTGCATGCCTAATCGATCTCAATACGCGACTGTCCAGTTCGCGAATGCGAATCGACGCCGGTCGGGTTGTCTTGTTGAGGTCGATGAACACTCGGGGAGGATTGTCGAGCTGTCCGAACGAGAAGTCGGCCTCCTGACTCAGGTCGAGGACAATCCTAGTGTTGTGTGGACTTTCGTTCCAGCGAATACCCAGTAGCTCGTTGGCGTGAGTCTGCACTGCCGCCAACATCAAGATCGTGGGTGCGACGATTCGGAGAATGAATCCGAACGAAGTGAGGTTATTCATTGAAAAAGCGTATGTTTGCAATGCGCCCTTCCCCTTGAACCGCCAACTCAATGACGACATCGGGAGATGGGAGCCGTTCACGTCCCTGTTCTGGCCACTCCACAAACTGCAGATGGCTCAACTCCAGCTGTTCCTGTAGACCAATATAGTCCAATTCTTCAAAATGTTCAATCCTGTACAAATCAATGTGCAGAATTTCGAGGCCTTTCAGGCTGTACGGTTCGATCAAAGTGTAGGTGGGACTCGTGACCGGACCCTTGTGTCCGAGGGCTCGAAGCCAACCCCGCACCAGCGTCGTTTTTTCCGCTTCCTAGCGGGCCTTTAAGAAACACCAGTCCCTTCGGAATTCGCTGCGAAAGCGATGCCCCGAGTTCGAGGGTTGACGATTCAGTCGGCAGATCCACTTGCTGGGCGCACACTCAAGACTAGCCCCACGGGCGGATGTTTTGAATGAAGTCTCCTGCGACGTTGGATCGACCAGAAGCCTCGCTACTAGCATCCGTTGCGGCGCGGCAATGCATCATTGTGCCGATGCGAGCTGCATCAACGGGATCTCGCTTCAACGCGTAGGCTGCCGCAACGATTCCTGTCAGGACATCTCCGCTACCTGCCGTTGCCAAAGCGGGGTTTGCATACCGGACGAGACCTTTCAAGCTCCCATCTTCTGCGATAAGACTTCCTGCTCCTTTGAGCACACCCACACAACCGAGCCGGCTAGTTAGATCCCGAATGGCCTTGGGACGATCCTGTTGAACTTCCACCGTAGATATGCCGAGTAGATCACTAGCTTCACCGGGATGAGGCGTGACAATGGTGTTTTGAGGACTGGGAAATTTCCGCGAGCCCAGCAGGCGCAGCGCTCCAGCGTCCACCACCAATCGAGAAGGATTGCACTTCAACACATGGTCGAGAACAGATCGACTCCATGAAGTTGACTGCATACCAGGGCCAATCGCGACCACATCAGCTCGTCCTACCAACTCCGAGAAGTCATCGTGCCCCCAAACGCCCTGAACCATGACTTCTGGACAGCGGCTAAGGAAGCCACCTACATGTTCTCTTCGAGTGATCGCCGAAACGAGACCCACACCACTCCGAATTGCAGCTTCGGCTGTAAGGATCGCTGCTCCTCCGCAACCGAGATCGCCTCCAACGACCAGTACATGACCAAGCTCGTTCTTATGTGCTGAGATTTTTCGGCGCGGCAACAATCCTTCACTGGTTCGGGGGTCCAAGAGTTCGATCCCTAGGTTCTCGTCGAAGACTCCACCTGGAATATTGAGATCCGATAGCTCCACATCTCCTGAACACTCGACGCCTGCTCCGGTGAACAGCCCGATTTTTGCTCCGACGAATGTGGTCGTGAGATCAGCTCTGACTGGCTGATCCGTCATTCGACCGCCAGTGCTCGCATCGATCCCGCTCGGTATGTCCAAGGCCAACACTTTGTGGCCGAGCTGATTGATCTCCTGTATCGCACGGACGTATGACTCACGCACCGTTCCGGTTGCGCCAGTTCCAAGCAAAGCATCTACAACGACATCGGATTTACCACTTAGGTCGCTGTGGGGTTCAATCCCCTCCGCTCGCATCGAATCCCAAGCCAACTTTGCATCGCCTTGCAATCGACTGGCATCGCCGACTTGCACGACCCGAACGTTAAGTCCCCGCTGTCTAGCCAGTTGAGCCACAACATAACCGTCGCCTGCGTTGTTGCCCGATCCCGCATATACGATTAGTGATCGAGCGTGTGGAAAGCGCGATTGCAATTGGTCAAGAGCAAATCTTCCGGCACGATTCATCAGTTCAATGCCGGGAATTCCGTGCTCTTCAATCGCGACTCGATCGAGTTCCCGACACTCTCCGGACGTGTAAACTCGCTTAATCGCACTCATTCCCAGATTCTATTTGATGGACCTGCACTCTCTAGTGAAGGACATTCGTTCCTGGGCAGTCGAATTGGGCTTCGACGAAATTGGTATTGCTGATGTCGATCTCTCCTCGGTGTCAGCGGACTATCGCGAATGGTTGCGGTGTCGATTCCACGGCGAAATGGACTACATGGAACAGAACGTCGAAAAGAGACTGAGTCCCGATGTTCTCCTGCCCGGAACAATTCGGGTCATCGCTGTCCGCATGCGTTATGCGTCCTATGCACCAAGAAGTACTGGCGACCAGTCTGAGGCTTACATATCCAACTATGCACGGGGTCGTGACTACCACAAGGTAGTTCGCCGAAGACTCGCCCGCATCGCTCGGAAAATCAGCGAGGTAGCCGGTGGGAATCACCGAGCGTTCACAGACTCTGCGCCGGTCTTGGAGAAGCCAATTGCACAGAAAGCAGGACTGGGCTGGGTAGGCAAGAACACGTTAATCCTGCACCCCGATGCGGGGTCCTGCTTCTTCCTCGGCGAGATCTATACCGATCTCCCGCTACCAACAACATCTGAGCCCGTCCAAGACCAATGCGGATCTTGCATTGCATGCATCAATTCTTGCCCGACTGGAGCAATCGTCGGAGATGGTCGAATCGATGCGCGCAAGTGCATCTCATATCTCACGATTGAGCTCAAGGGAACGATTCCCATGGAGCTTAGACCTCAGGTTGGCAACCGCATCTTCGGCTGTGACGACTGCCAGCTTGTCTGTCCGTGGAACCGCACAACCCCAGAGCCCCACGAATCCGACTTTGCACCTCGTGACGTTCTGACTGAGCGTCCGATCAAGGAGCTCTTGGAGTGGAGCGAAGAAGATTTCCTGCGAAATACCGAAGGAATGGCACTACGCCGACTGAACTACAGCCAGTGGGTACGAAACCTAGCCGTCGCAGCGGGAAATGCCCCATATGACCTGTTGCTTGTGAGTGGACTCGGCAGCAAACGAATGGAAATGCTTGCTCGAGACGACTCTATATGCGTGGAACATATCGATTGGGCACTTGACCGTCAGGTCAAGGCAAATGATGACAGCCGTAGGTGCAGGAAATAGTATGCTGTCAAGACCATGCCATAGTTGCAGGAAACGTGTTATCGCATCGGCATCACGCTGATCTGCCTAGTTGCGACTATAGTTGTCATGCGAGCCTGAGTCTACAGTCTCCTCACTCTATTAGCCCGGTTCATCCAACGTTCAATTCTCTGACCGCGGTAGAGTTTGGCTAGTTGGTTCCACGTGAACAGTGCGTGAAACCCATTTCCAACTTCGGCTTCTTCGATGGCTGTTTCAGGCGTATATTTGCATGAGTGCAATCCTAGTGCAACAAAACGAGTCTTTGGATCAATGGCTCGGATAGTCTCTTGATCTTTATCTAGTTTGGAAACATCGTCACTACTAAATCCACCGTGCGCCTTTGCCTCTATTACAACCAAACACTCATCACTAAATAGGGCTAAATCAAACTTTCTTGCTCGGGCTGATCGTAGCGGATCCTTCGAGTCTTCCCAAATCTTCTCGATATACTCTGATATGTCCTCTCCTTCGTGCATCAAGTTCTCATACATCAAGTCTCGGTAAAGTGCTACTTCAGATCCAACGACCCATCCGACTGACATTGGTAAACATAAGGGCCCACCTCTCAATACTCTTGCTTTCTTGTTCAAGAAGTCAACAAACTCATTACAGTCGTTCAATATCTTCGAAAACAGAACGGCGCAAAATTCACGTTCTTCTCTAGTAACATCTATCCACTTCTGATCTCTCCCCAACAAGCTCACAAGACTCTCACCCTCCAATCCAATACACACATTATATGGATCGCTTGCTCTTCAACTCTGCATTCCCCGCTACAGTAGTCTGCAGGCAGACTCCAGGCCCGAGACGTGCTGAGTTGAGCGAGAAGGAGTTCCTTGAGTAGCGCGAGTAGGACTTCCTGCGTAGCACTGAATGGATGGGATGTCGTCGCCTGAGGTAGGGGAAGAGAGCGCGTAGCCTACCCGGTAGAGCCGAAATTGCTCCCCTCATAGGAAGCAATCCACGGAACTGAGTCAAAAGCGGGAGGATAGGCAAGCGCGAAGCAATTCGTTGGACGTGGAACACATCGACTGGGCACTGAAACGACAAGCTGATGGAAGCTAAAGCAACCGTCTAGAGTCTTAGAAGCATGATGGCACAACGCCATTCCGTTGCAACGAGAGTTTTATCTTCGCGGCGTTCACTCCAAATTTCGGGGTTATCATGGTGGAATTGGATAACTACAGAGACACGGTCTCACTGGAATGAGTACAAGCTTTTATCGAACACTCTTCGCTTTAGTGATCGGTGCATTGGTGGGGTATCAGCTGGCAATCGGCTTCTACGGCGTACCGACCTCACAGCCAAAAGAAGAGGCTTCTGGACTCGAGGCGAGTACACCGCAAGGAGAAAGTGGACTTTCGCATCACACGTCAGACGACCAAACATCCGCATTGGACAGAGTGTTCGAAGGCGACAGCACGTTTTCGCAAACAGTTCGACTTTACGAGATTCTGAGCGAAGCCGATGAAAGAACGCTTCTCGAATTAGCCCACCAGGCCATGGCTTTGCCTGAACGGAAAGACCGAGATTTGGTACACGAGGCCGTATTTCGAAAGCTGGCTTCCATTGATCCGATGGAAGCAATTAGTCGGAGCAAGGAGTTCCTGCCGCGCGATCAAATACTCCGAGCCATTTTTGAAGAGTGGTTCTCAAATGAACCGGAATCAGCTGTGTCATACGCCAGCACCAAGCCCGAACCGGTGCGCGCCCTCTTACTTGCAGAACTTATCTCTCGCAGATGGGACCTGACAAGAGAACAATTAAGGGAGATTGCAGTACAGCTGAATCTCGAGCGGAAATTTGAAAGAAGGTTCTCCACCCGCAGGCTGCTCACTCTCGTCGAAGACCCAAGAGCCGAATGGCACTCGGTTATTCAAGATGACGACAAGACTGAATATCAGGCGGCAGAAGAGCTCTCGCACATAGCGTGGCACTGGATCAAGCAGGAGGGAATCGAAGTCATTCTGGACATTATCCAATCTACTGAAGGTACACCATATCAAGAAGACTTGCAGTTGTGGGCTTTTCGGATTGCCGTTGAGGAAGATGGCCAACGTGCGTTCGAGCTAGCCAATAGTCTCTCTGACATCGACAACGAGGGGATGATCGAGGTCGTATTGGCCATGTGGGCTAACACCGACTCTACAGCTGCGTTGGTTGCGGTGAACGAAATTGAAGACGACGATGTACGAAGGCGAAGCAAAATCATTGTTGAAGCAGTTGCGCAAAATAGAACCCGTATTGAGCGTATGGAGACTGAATTAGGTTCTCCATAGAACGAGATCGAATGCGCATGTGACTGTCTTAGCAATCGTCGCTAAATGCGCCTTTGACAATTTGAGTCTCGCCGCGAGAAGCTTCACAAGTCGTGGAGTTGTCTGAGACTAGTGTCGGTTTGAGATCTCCGACAGCACACGACGGATTCCGTTAAACATTCGTCATTAATTCCACAGCCTGACAATTCGATTAGTACTCACCCCATACTTTCCTTCGATTGGGCTGAGTCTCGCATCAATCTACGGCCCATTAAGACAAGGTGCACCATCATTAGAGCCGCCAGTAATCCAAGCAGGAGCCACGGTACTGGGAAGAAAACCTTAAGCATTACCAACAAAAAGAGATACAAGAGTATGACCATTCCAAATCCACGCCAAGCCAGCCGGCGATTTTCTTTCGCCCAATCAACAGCTTTCGAGATTCCCATGGTTTGCCTCGTTATCCCGGACTGCTCGGCTGAGCATGCACACACTTAGGAGGTGTTGCACCGTACAGCCGTCTTGTCTCTCAATCACATACTTAGACCCGATCTGGTCATAGTATCCAGTACATCAACGGCATGGAAGGGTCTGTCCATAGGGGAAACCCATAGTCAAACCATACACGTGACGTCGAGGTCGGCTCAGCGAAAGTCTTCGGAAATGAATTTGCGGCGATACAGACGTAGCTCCTCGATGGACTCCATGATGTCCTGAAGCGCTCTGTGTGAATCCGATTTCTCGACCTGATCCAAAACGTCGGGAGCCCAGCGACGAACGAGTTCCTTAATCGAGCTCACATCGATGATTCGGTAGTGAAGATAGGAGTCCAATGTGGGCATGTACCGATTCAGGAATCTGCGATCCTGCCAAACAGAGTTACCGCACAGTGGCGACTCTCCTCTCTCGGAATGACGCGAGATCAGGTCGAAGGTCACAGCCTCCGCTTCCTCCAAGCTACTTTCCGATTCCCGTACCCGCTCCAGCAATCCCGAGCGAGTGTGATGTTCAACATTCCACTCATCCATCTTCGCCAACGCGTCCTCGGGCTGGAATATCGTGATGGCAGGTCCTTCTTCGATCACGTTCAAGTTCGAGTCCGTGATCACCGTAGCGATTTCAAGAATCACATGCTGGTCGACATCAAGACCCGTCATTTCCAAGTCCATCCAGACTAACTTCGAACTCACGCGTCTCTCCGCCAGAAAGAATGCAATGAATACTGATGTGAGTAGCGAAGATTCATGCGCGGTCACTTGGAAATGCTGTCACGGCGGCGATTGAATCCACACCCATCGCCAGTGCAAACAACCGGTCCAATCCAACGGCTACACCCGCGCATGGTGGTAAACCGTGTCTCATGGCGGCAAGAAAGCGTTCATCCATCTTTACTGATGGAAGCGACATGCTGCGTCGTCTGTCGTTGTCGATATTGAATCTTCGCTCAAATTCGTCCGCATCCAGTAGCTCGTGATATCCATTGGCAATCTCAATTCCGTCCACGATCAATTCGAACCGGTCCGCAACCTCTCTTTGATTGACAGTCTTCAAACGGGCCAGTGCTGCGGCATCTTCGGGGAAGTCGATCACGAACAACCGTGAATATTCGACCCGATCAATTGCCTGTGCGTACAGAAAATCTCGAATCTCACTCCGTCCGCCAACGCCAACAAAACCGTTCTGTCTTGCTAGCTTCAGGAGTTCCTCATTATCAGCGTCATGGATGTCTGACCCAATCTCACTCTGAAAAAGTGCATCGAAAGTCAGACACTTGTATGCGCCTTCACCCAGCACCGTGTCCACCAAGTCTGCAACTTCCTTACGTAGCTCTGCCGCTTCGAAACCCAGTCGATACCACTCGAGCATGGTGAACTCCGGGTTGTGCCAGCGGCCTGTCTCGCCTTCTCGAAAGACCGGACCGATTTGGTAGCAAGATGGAACTCCGGCTGCCAACAACCTCTTCATGAAGTATTCCGGAGAAGTCTGAAGGAACCCACCATCCGTACGTACAGATTGAATGGCGGGGTCTGACACCGTTCGAGATCCCAAAACCGGAGTATGCACCTCGATGACATCTCGTAGATGAAAGAAATCGCGAATGCGACGAAGCAAATCAGATCGAACTTGCAACGCTTGCGTGGTGGCCGTCGGACGCCACGCGTCGGTCATGAGTCTCTAACGCGTCCTACGTACTCGCCGGTACGGGTGTCAACGCGTACCACTTCACCTACATCGATGAACAACGGAACTCGAACCGTTGCACCAGTCGTGAGCGTGGCGGGCTTGGCTCCTCCAGATACAGTGTCTCCTCGAACTCCCGGATCAGTTTCCTTGATCTTCAGTTCGACGAAGTTCGGCGGTACAACGGAAATCGGAGTTCCCTCCCACAGGGTTACCAGACACTTGTCTTGTTCGGTTAGCCATTGACCAGCATCGCCCACAACATCTGCACCGGCACTAATCTGGTCATAGGTGTCGTCCATGCGCATGAAGTGCCATTCCGAACCGTCGGAATAGAGATATTCCATCTCAAGTTCGACCACATCCGCGGCATCCATGGTTACACCGCTGCGAAGCGTCCGATCCCAGACTCGCCCCGTGATGAGATTGCGGAATTTCGCCCGTGTGAATGCCTGACCCTTGCCCGGTTTCACGAACTCAGCGTCGAGAATGACGCACGGTTCTCCTTCCAACATGACCTTCAGGCCGTTGCGAAACTCGTTCGTAGAATAGCTAGGCATCGTCGGAAATCCCCGTCAACGTGGCAATGATACTCGCCGACCAACTACCCTGGGGAGACGATGACTGGCGGAGGATTTTGCGTACGGCAGTGCGCGATCCGGAAACTCTCCACAAGCGACTGAATCTCGAAGCAACCGAAGCCGACTGGCTCGACAGTCCCGCTTTTGAAGTCCTAGTGCCGGAACCCTATCTGGCACGAATTCAACCGGGCAACCCTCGTGATCCGCTCCTCCTTCAGGTTGCCCCATCACGCCTCGAAGAGGCTTTAGTAGACGGCTATACGCCAGACCCGCTGAACGAGTCCAGTTCCATGGACTCTCCCGGGATCATGAAGAAGTACTCGGGCCGAGCACTCTACCTCGCCACTTCGGAGTGTCCCATCCACTGCCGCTACTGTTTTCGACGCCACTTTCCGTATGCCGAAAACCGAAGCGATTCAGTAGAGCAAGTGCTCGAAACTGTACGCAACGACGACTCAATCCAAGAGCTGATCTTGTCGGGGGGAGACCCGTTGTTGTTATCCGATGATCGACTAAATCACCTGCTACAGGAAGCTGCATCCGTAGCCCATCTCAAGACCATTCGCTTGCACACACGTTTTGTGGTTGTGATTCCCCAACGAGTAACGTCTGGACTCATCGATGCATTGAGTAACGCACGTCAGAAGATCGTCCTGGTTACTCACGTGAACCACCCGCGCGAAATCGATTCTGACGTTGCAAGTGCTTTTCAGATCCTGCAATGTGCTGATTTAACGTTACTCAACCAAAGCGTTCTGCTTCGGGATGTCAACGACTCGAGCGATGTTCTTGCAGAACTGTCGCAACGGCTATTCGAGATAGGCGTCCTTCCCTATTACCTTCATCTACTCGACAAGGTCGAAGGAGCTGCTCACTTTGACGTGGCTGAAGATGAAGCTTTGAAAATCTACCGCGGTCTGCAGACCCAACTGCCGGGTTACTTGGTTCCAAGACTGGCACGCGAGAGTCCAGGCGCAGCGTTCAAGACACTAGTCGTTCCAAACGGGTCGTAACGCGTCCTAGGGAAAACTCCTATTGAGCCAGCACCGACTGCGTTCGGTAACATTCCTGACTCACGCAGAAGTGCCCTTCGAGACCTGCAACCGAAGAGTGGCACAGGAGTTTGCCTTTGAGTCCTAGTACAGCCTTCACTCCAGACAAAGAGCTACTTCAAGCCTCCGACGCCGACATTCAACAGCGGTTGGAGCATGGCCATATTCCAGCGTTGATGTGTGCGTTGGTGCATCTGACCGGCAATATCGATCTCATTCGTGGAAGCATCCAACCCCATCCGGTAATGATGGGCAATCCCAATCAGTCGATCACTGCCGAGGATCGAACGAAGATCCAGGAATTGGCATTTGACATCATCGTCAAACTCCGAGACGGCGAACTCACCCCGCAATCCCTGCTCCCTGAACACATTCAGGAAATGATCCAATTCATCACGGGCGAACACCTGTCCCTCGAGTACACCCGATTCGCGCTCGCGGAGCTGGGGCTCAACGACGAGAACGCCTACACCGTCGAAGGCTTCGATGCCATTGACACCGCTAAGAGGCAGGATTTTCGAGTTGCAATCGTCGGAGCGGGGATGTCCGGCATTCTCGCTGCTATACGACTCAAGGAAGCGGGGATCCCGTTCGTTGTGTTCGAGAAAAACAGCGACGTTGGCGGAACCTGGTTCGAGAATCGCTATCCGGGCTGTCGAGTGGACAGTCCAAATCACGTCTATTCCTATTCCTTTGCTCCGAAAGACTGGCCGCAACACTTCTCAGATCAGAGTGTTCTACTCGAGTACTTTAAGGATGTCACCGAGAAGTTCGATCTTCGCTCTTCGATCCGATTTGGCTCGGAAGTCGAATCCATGCGCTATTCCGAAGAGACTGGAGAGTGGCAGATTCAACTAGCAACCGAGAACGGGAACGAGGACGTTTCGGTCAACGCAGTAATTGTCGCAGTCGGCCAGCTGAATCGACCCAAGCTCCCCGACATTCCGGGCAAGGAGAAATTCTCCGGACCCAGCTTTCATTCGGCACAGTGGGATGAATCCGTAGATCTGAAGAACAAAAATATCGCCATCATTGGAACTGGTGCGTCAGCGTTTCAGTTCACTCCCCATGTCGTTCGAGAGGCTCGAAAAGTCGATGTCTTTTTGCGTACACCCCCGTGGGTGGCGATCAATCCCCTCTACCAGTCATTTATCACCGACGAGAAGCACTGGTTGCTCAACAACATTCCGTTCTACGCGACTTGGTTTCGTTTCTCAATGTTCTGGACATCCGGTGAAGGACTGCTTTCGATGGCGCGTTGCGAACCGAATTGGGAGGGGCAACCTCTATCTGTAAGTCAGGCGAACCAAAGCCTGCGCTTCATGCTCACGAATTCGATTGAAACGCAACTGGCAAATCGCCCGGACCTCGTCGCCAAACTCATACCGAACTACCCACCCGCGGCCAAACGCATGCTCATCGACGACGGCACTTGGTACAAGGCACTGCAAGACGACAAAGTCACAGTTATCAATGAGCCAATCGAGTCAATTACTCCGTCGGGATTGCAACTGTCCGACGGTACGGACAAGAACTACGACGTGATCTTGTACGGAACTGGCTTCTATGCCAACCAATTCCTCTACCCTATGAAGATCTACGGTGCAGACGGTACGGAACTGCGAGAGCGATGGGGAGCTGACCCCCGAGCATATCTGGGAATCACAATTCCAAACTACCCCAACATGTACACGCTGTACGGTCCCAATACCAACATCGTTGTGAACGGGAGCATCATTTTCTTTTCGGAGTGCGAAATGCTGTACGTGATGCAGTGCATTCGCCACTTGCTGGAGAACGGCTTGTCCGCTATGGATTGCAAGCAAACTGTTCACGACGACTACAACGTCCAGATCGACAAAGACAACCTTTGGATGGCTTGGGGAGCTTCGACCGTGAATGCTTGGTACAAGAACGAAAATGGCCGCGTCACGCAGTGCTGGCCGGGCACATTGATGGAGTTCTGGCAACAGTGTCGAGACTTCGATCCAGAAGCCTACGAATGGACTAAGGCAACTAACGCTGTCGGGAGTTAGGTCTCTTTCAGACTGAAGCCAACCTGCAGTATCGGCGTTGGGCCTACACCTTGACGACGTTGTCGACCTTGGTAAATCCACGCGGCAACATCCTGCCTCGATTGCCTCGTCGACCAATCCACTCGGAAAGCCGCTTGGAATTGAGCGCAACGAAGCGCTTGCCCGCGACTATCTGAATTGAATCCTTGTCTCCAACGCCTACAGCAAACAGGAGCTGTTCGCTCTCTGTCAGTTTGACCAGTGCAACGCCTTGACCTCCAGACTTGTGCTGGACTGCATCCGAGGGAAGCACCAGCATTCGTCCGCCGCTGGTAATAAGCACGATGTGTCCGTCTTCGGGCAATACCTCGGGCTTGAGCAACTCTTCACCTTCAGAAACAGTGATGATCGACTTGCCTGCTTTGACCTTTCCAGCCGATTTGGGCACCTTCAGAACGAAACCCTTGCCCTGTCGATTCGCGATGATCACCGAGGGAGTTCCGCTCGCCACCAGTCCAATGAATCTCGCTTCTGGAGGCGGAGTCAGATTGCGAGTGAGAGGCTCACCATTGCCTCGTGCCGACGGCAAACTACGAACTGCAAGAGTGTAGATTCGCCCGCTGGAATCGAAGAACACGCACTCGTCGCTTGTTCGTGCCAGGATGCTGGCCAAGTATTCGTCGCCCTCGCGGTAGTTGAGCGTCTTCGGATCGATCTCATGTCCCTTTGCTGACCGGACCCAACCCTTGCTCGAAAGAACCACGGTCACAGGGTCGTTGGTAGTCAGTTCACCATCCGAGAATGCAGCAGCGTCAGGAGCTTGTTCAACGATGGCTGTCCGGCGCTCATCTCCAAATTCTTCCGAGATTTGTTCCAGTTCCTTGCGTATCAAGGTGTTCAAACGCTGACCGGAGTTCAGAATCAGATATAGATCACTCCGTTCGGCGGTTAATTCGTCCTTCTCCGCGGTGAGCTTCTCGTGTTCCAAGCGAGTTAACTGCCGCACTCTGAGATCCAAAACTGCGGTTGCTTGAGTATCCGACAGCGAGAACCGCTGCATCAGGGCCGACTTCGGGTCGTCTTCCTCCCGAACAATTCGAATGACTTCGTCGATATTCAGATGAGCGATCAAGAGACCAGCAACGATTTCAAGACGCCGCTCGATTTGGCCGATCCGATGTTGGATTCGCCGTTGAACGGTCATCTTGCGAAAACGCAACCATTCCCGAAGCAGTTCTCTTAGCGACATCACGCGAGGACGTTGATCCAAGCCGATCACGTTGAAGTTCAGTCGATAGCTACGTTCAAGATCTGTAGTAGCAAAGAGGTGGCTCATTAGCCGCTCGACATCAACTCGCGAAGATCGAGGTTCCAATACCAGCCGCGTCGGATTTTCGTGATCCGATTCATCGCGGAGGTCGACGAGCATGGGCAATCGCTTCGAAGTCATTTGCTGAGCGATTTGCTCAAGCACACGCGAGGGGGAACTCTGAAACGGCAATTCTGTAACGATGATCTCGCCGTTTTCTCGCTCGTAGTTTGCTCGACATCGGATCATTCCGCGACCGCTCGTGTAGGCCGCCAGCATCTCTTCTCTGGAAGATATGAGCGACCCGCCAGTCGGAAAATCAGGACCGAGAACAACATCCATGATGTCTTCGTCCGACATACTGGGCTTGCGCAACAATGCGATGCACGCTTCCGTGATCTCCCGTAAGTTGTGTGGAACGACATCCGTCGCCATTCCAACGGCAATGCCTGTACTGCCATTGAGAAGCAGGAAGGGCACGCGGGCGGGAAGATAAACCGGTTCTGTGAGCGTGCCGTCGAAATTTGGAATGAAGTCAACTGTGCCCTGGTTGAGTTCCGAATACAGCAACGATGCTTCTTGTGTAAGTCTCGACTCGGTATATCGCTGTGCCGCAAAAGACTTCGGCTCGTCCGGTGCACCCCAGTTCCCCTGTCCGTCAACGAGTGGATAGCGAAACGAGAACGGTTGCGCCATTAGCACCATAGACTCGTAGCACGCATCTTCACCATGTGGGTGAAACTTGCCTATGACGTCTCCTACGGTTCGTGCAGACTTGGCGTGCTTGGCCTGATAGGTAATGCCAAGTTGCTGCATCGCATAGACGATCCGCCTTTGAACCGGTTTGAGGCCGTCGCCAACGAACGGCAATGCGCGATCGTTGATTACGTACATCGAGTAGTCGAGGTACGCCTTCTCGGTATATTCCTCGAGGGCTATGGCATCTTGATCGAAGAGATCCAACGCCATGGCTAGTTGCCGTTCACGTGGGTGTGTGCCGAGTCATCGAGATCTGTCTCTTCCTCGACGACTGTTCGGTGGAGAGTGGCTTTGTCTCCCTTGGCTTCAAGCCATTGCCGGCGATCAGCGGCGCGTTTCTTGGCAAGCATCATGTCCATGACGCTCATCGCTTTATTCTTCTTGTCGATGTGCAGACGAACAAGCTTTCGGGTCGCCGGAGCCATCGTAGTTTCCCGCAATTGCAAGGGATCCATTTCGCCGAGACCCTTGAAGCGTTGGACGACCGGAGTCGCTCGAGATTTCTCGGCTACGAGTCGATCGAGAATGCCCTGCTTGTCTGCTTCGTCGATCGCGTAGAAAACGTTCTTGCCAACGTCGATCCGATAGAGGGGAGGCATGGCGATGAAGACGTGGCCAGCCTCGACCAACGCAGGAAAATGTCGTAGGAACAAGGCACAAAGCAACGTGGCGATGTGCGCACCGTCGGAATCGGCATCGGCGAGTATGCAAACTTTGTGATAGCGCAGATCGGCTATGTCCGTACTACCGGGGTTGACGGCCATTGCGTGAGCAATGTCGGTCACTGTCTGAGAAGACAGCACCGAACCTGTGTCAACTTCCCAGGTATTCATGATCTTCCCCCGCAACGGGAGAACCGCCTGAAACTCTCGATCTCGCGCCTGCTTTGCAGACCCTCCCGCAGAGTCGCCTTCAACTAGAAACAGTTCAGACTGTTGGGCATCTTGAGTCGTACAGTCCGCCAGCTTGCCAGGCAACGACAGTCCGGCGGTTGCCGTTTTTCGCTTGACCTTCTTGGATGCTTGAATACGGGCTTGTGCAGATTCGATCACAAACTCCGCGATCGCCTCTCCTTCTTGAGGATGTTCGTTGAGCCACAAGCTAAAAGCCGCTCGCGACACACCGCTAATGAACGTTGTCGCCTCTCGTGATGAGAGTCTTTCCTTTGTTTGACCTGTAAATTGCGGTTCTTCGAGTTTGGCGGACAGAATGAATGAACACCGATCCGCCACATCGTCGGCAGTGAGCTTCACGCCACGGGGTAAGAGCTTTCGAAAGTCACAGAACTCACGCATCGCATCGGTTATTCCTGCCCGCAGTCCATTGACATGCGTGCCACCTTGCGGCGTCGGAATGAGATTTACGTAACTCTCGACAACTTGTTCTTTACGTTCAGGAGTCCAAGTCACTGCCCATTCGACTGACTCATGCTCTCCCGAAGCACTGTGCATGAATGGACATGTAGGTACACGCGATCCAGTGAGTTGCTCCGTTAGATAACCTGCTAGCCCTTCTTCGTACTTCCACGTCTCCAACTGACGTTCGCCCGAACTGTCGTACGTGACCAGATTGACGGTCAATCCGGTGCACAGAATCGCTTTGGCACGCAAGACGTGCCGCAGTCGGGTAACAGAGATGGACCCGGAATCAAAGAATTCGCTGTTGGGCAGGAACGTGACAACAGTACCCGTCGTTTTCTTGGGCACCTTGCCTTCGACGCTCAGGGGTCCTTGGCTTTCTCCATGTTCGAATCGCTGTCGATAGACGTTTCCCTTCTGTCTTACTTCGACTTCTAGCCACTGAGAGAGAGCGTTGACTACCGACACTCCAACGCCGTGCAATCCACCGGCAAACCGGTACGACTCGTTGTTGAACTTGGCACCCGTATGGAGCGTGGTCATGATGAGTTCCACGCCGCTGATTCCGTAGTCGGAATGAACGTCAACGGGCATTCCTCGTCCGTCGTCCGCAATCGAAACAACACCATCGGATCTCAATTCCACATCTATCTGCGTGGCGTGACCTTCGAGAACTTCATCGACGCTGTTGTCGACGACTTCCTGAACGAGATGATTGGGACGGGCGGTATCCGTGTACATACCCGGCCGCCGCCGCACTGGTTCCAGCCCTTCCAGAACCAAGATCGATTCGGCTGTGTATTCCTTACTCAAACCTTCAATCCTCTCTATTGCTATGTTGGTGCACTCAGTCGGTGCACCTGTGTGTCAATGGTGCCGTCTTCGTGTAGATCGAGCCACCTCCATCCCGGAGGTCGTTCGTCGAGGCTGAACCCGTCGCTGTCCGACCCGAACTGCCAGCACGTGGATGGAGTGGACAGATAACGAATTCCGTTGTGTGTCCGATCAGACTCCTGGTGCACATGTCCGCTCAGGTAGACACGCACTCGCGAACATCGCTCTACAAGCGAAACAATTTCTTCGCCGTTCTCCACTTTGTGGGCATCGAGCCAGGCAACCCCGATGTCTCGGACTGGATGGTGCCCAGTGACGAGCACGAATCCCGATGTTTCGTTCAGTTCCGATTCGAGATCCATGAGGCGTTCAGCACTAACCGTACCCGAAACGATGCCATCTGTGTGGGTATCGAGACCCACCAGACTCCAGCCATTCGCCTCGATGGAACTCGTGGGGAGCATCTCTCGGAACCATTCGTCCAAATCGTGGTTACCTGGTATCGCCAACATTGGACCGTCATATTGCTCGTGTACCAATTCAAGAAAGAGCGCGTAGGTTTCGCGGAGCGAATCTTGTATCAGATCACCCGTAGCCAGCAGTACATCCGGGGTTCTCTCACTCAACGCCTCTTCGAGAACGGCTCTTAGCGTGGCCGAAGTCTGCAGTCCGTTTTTGAGCACCGTTGCATCCGCAAACAGATGGCAATCCGTAACTTGCAACACCTGCAAACTAGCCATGGTGTATCGCACCCGGCCAATTTGGGAGTTGGTTGGTTCGCTCGCCGTTCAATTGGCGAAATCGAGCTTCTTGGTCGCCGAAGTAGTGCAGGTTGTTTGCCCTTTCGCCAAGCACAGAGTCAGCAGCTCGCCTAGAAAACGATTCACTTGAGATTTCTCGTCGGGCGTTCGCATTTGCGCGTTCGGGTAGTCGTAGCGTGCCGCGAAGCGGCCTTGTCCTTGGAAGCGAATCACTTCCGCGGACTGTACGTCGTGATAAACCCGAACAACCAGCATCAGGTCGCGGATGCCTGAAGGCATGCGTTGGGCAATGTTGATTGTGGTGGTGTACCGGCAATCGGAAGTCACCGAAAAGTGAATCGGGTCGCCTTCCCTGTGGAGGAGCATCGATACTCCATGCAGTTCGCCGGACTCCATGTCCATCATCAATCTACACAGACGCGTATAGTTCAAGTCGCATTCCGCAAGATGCGAATGCAAATCGAACCGAAACTGTCTAGCCTTCCCTGACACTGCAAATGTTGCCTTGGAGTGTTGCCTGATTGTATTCCACCCGGATTCGATCACAATCGATCGTAGGCTACGGGTGAGCACATAAACGTCCCGTGCGCCATCGATATTCAATCATCGTACTTCTCCTTCAAGCTGCTACGCGTGGCGCAAAAATCAAAAATCATGTGCGAGCGACGTCGTGCTCAAGCCACATTTGGTATGAGTATACAAAATAACAGTATTCGATTCCAGGTTGGTGAGGTTCGCCGATTCAACTGCTAATCGACTTCGGCTACGTTCGAGCACCTGTCTGCGAACTGAACTGCAGACAGTCGGGGCCGTTCACCAACTCACGGGATCGACTGCTTTGGAGCAAGTGTTGCACCTGGTCAAAGAACTGGCAGCTGTCTCGCGAATTCGCCGTTCGTAATGCTGGCACCGAGAGGATCGAGTGTTGCTCAATCCGAGAAGCGGTAATGCCGCCATCGGACATTGACCTGGCAGTTCCTGTTGTCCTAGGCAGCTCCAGACTGTTAGAAGTCGGGTAAGCGAACACATGAACGGTGAGACAACAGAGTGGCGCGTTCACACCAATCCCAACCTACGCCCGGTAATCCGCTTGAGCAAGGCGACTCGGAACGACCCGACGAAGATCGACTACTCTGTCTAAATGTACCATTAAACTCAGCATTCTGAGGAGACAGGCGCACAACAATCCTCCAAGAAGTGAGTGCCGACTCAACTCCAAGTCATGAGCACCAAAATCAGTCGCATCCTCTCGACAGTAGACCGCGGAGTTGGACAGCCCCAAACTACCGCAACCCATTCTGACAATGGTTCAGAACTTGATCATTGGAGAGCACCAATAACCATCAAGATACCTTTCGGTATGACCCAACTCAGCATATCTCTTCTGGCAATACTCTTATTGGTGAGTGGTTGTGTAGTAGTTCGTCCTAGTCCTTCATTTCCCATGCCTACCGTGACTCAACATCGTGACGATCTAGTAGTCATGAAAGTTCCATCTAAATACTATGAAATGAATGGCGGAGGGAGAGTTTCAATAAGTCGCATGTTCTATCGACACTATCGAGACGAATTCGACATGCTCTTCATTGTATCCAACGTGAATCAAGTTGACTGGTTTGACGATGAGTTGGAATATCATGGGAGTTCCATGGTTGTAAGAAATAGCATCAAAGGGATCGGAAAACCTACTTTCAATGCTGGGTGGCACTTTGGGTCGAAGTCAAAGTTGAAGAACATTTTACACTTGACAAATCCCTACCTCATAATGGAAGTTGCACTTCACGAGATAATGCACACATGGGTAGGCCCAGAAACCATGACGGCTATAGGTATTCCCACTAGCCAACCGGAGGGACACTGGGGGTACAGTAGTGTTAACGGGCAATTGGGAGGATTCAATCGTGAAAACCTCGTGCACTGGCGTAAGATCGAGGGTAAGAGCGGTTATACTGCTGGTGCATTCCAGCCTCATCGAGCACTCGGTAGCTTCACACCATATTGTAGTCTAGAACTCTACTTGGCCGGATTGATTCCTGCCCATCAATTGGAGGACATCTTGGTAGCTGAGGATGTGTCTTTTTTTGGTGACTCAGACGGTCCTTACACCGACTCAGCGGGGAATCGGATCTTCTTTCCTTCTCGATTGTCATGGATTACGAGAGATCAAATTGTTGAGAGACTAGGTACACGTATACCGAGCTACGAGGATTCTCAAAAGCTCTTTCGAATTGCAGTGATTGCGGTCGAGAGTGTGAGTCATCCACTAACTGAGGAAGATATTCAGCTTATCTCAGAACAGATTTCAGTATTGACTTCGCACATACGATTTCGCATTCAGGAATCGTCTGGATCTATTAGACCATGGTACACGTTTTGGGATATAACAGGTGGGCGTGCAAGCTTGCAGTCTGGCAATCTTCAGTCTTTTCGCAAGAGCAAGTAATGTCAATTGGGGAATGTGAGCACCCTACTGACAACTCAACCGATTAAGTCGATCCCGTGGGTTGATCTCCTATAGGCTCAATTTGCGTCTTCGGCTACCCCATCACTTGGGCCAGATTTCTCTCTCGATCGGTCCACGACAACCTGGATGTTGTTCAACACCCATCGCACGCGAGCCACCAACAGAGTGTCTGCAATGGCAAGACCGACGATCAGTCCCCACCAGAATCCGTAAACGCCGATTCCTTCAAACGATCTAATACCGAAGGTCAAAATGGCACCTAGCGGCATTCCGATGAGCCAGTAGCTGAACATGGCGATGCACATCGGAACCCTCACATCCTTGAATCCGCGCAACGTGCCCACCGCAGTGACCTGGCTGGCGTCGAACAACTGAAAGAAAGCACACATCAGCAATAGAGTTGCCGAGACCCGCAGCACTTCGACTTCGTCGCTGTACAGAGCCACAATAGGGTGTCGGCCAACGATGTACACGACGGCGACAATCATCCCGACGATGAGCGAAAGGCCGATTGCTGTCTTAACGGTTCGGGATGCCGATCGGAAGTTGCTGGCACCGACAGATGCTCCAACTCGGATGGTGGATGCCATGCTCAATGCAAGAGGAATCATGAAACCGATACTCGCAACGTTCATCGCGATCTGATGGGCAGCGACAGCTTCTACTCCCAAGCGACCGATCAACAAAGTCACGCCAGAAAAGAACGAGACTTCGACAAAGATCGTCAAACCCATCGGCACTCCGATTCGCACCAATCGTCCTATAACGGACCAGTCCGGCCATTCAATCGCAGAAAAGAACCCTGACTTTGCGACCCGGGTCATTCTGACAGCCAATAGTGCGCCCAACAGTTGTAGCCACATGGTTGCCGCCGTGGCCCAGCCGCAACCTACCCCTCCTAGACCCTCGAAGTCACCCCAGCCGAACACCATCACATACGTGATTGGAATCTTGAACGCCAACGCAGACAGTAGGATCGCCATGGTGGGGACTGTCATTCCCGATCCTTCGCACAGATTGCGGAGCACGAGATAACCAAGCATTCCGAACACACCGAAACTCTGAGCTCGCAGAAACTCTCCAGCCACTGGTATTGCTCGAGCATCCACACCGATAAGACGATAGACCGGCTCGATGTTCTGCATGACAAAGAAAACTGCCAGTGCGAGAATTGCGGCTAGCCACATCGCCTGCCGAGCGACGTAGCCTGTCTCACCAATCTGACGCGCTCCATAGAGCTGTGCGATCGTTGGCGTAACCGACAGCAACATTCCCGTCAGTAGGAGCATGATTGGCCAGAACAGGCCGGAGCCCAGTCCCACTCCTGCCAAATCGACTGCCCCATACCGTCCCGCCATGACGACATCGACCACCGACATGCTCATCTGGGAAACCTGAGCTATTGCTAGCGGAGTACCCAATCCCACGAGATACCGCGCCTCGAGGAGATAGCCGCGCTGTGACCGATTCACGCTCGAGATCCGCCTAAATGAGAATGATAATCATTGATTATATGATTCTTAATTAGCATTTTCGATAGATATTCTCAATGAAGGCCATACGAAAGTTCAAATGGAAATTGCCGAATCCGTACCTATACTCTGGGTAGTTTCAACTCTCTTTGGAAAGTGAACCTCTTATGAATCTCAACGAAAGCCAAACGCTTCAGAACCTCAAAGACGCCTTCGCAGGCGAGTCCCAAGCCAATCGTCGCTACCTCTACTTTGCGGCCAAAGCCGATGTCGAAGGCGAGAACGACGTCGCCACAGTGTTTCGGTCAACAGCCGAAGGCGAAACCGGTCACGCACACGGTCATTTGGACTACATGGAATCCGTCGGAGATCCCGCAACCGGGCTTCCGATCGGTACCACAAGTGCCAATCTCAAGGCCGCCATCGCTGGCGAGACCCACGAGTACACCGACATGTATCCGGGAATGGCCAAGACTGCTCGCGATGAAGGTTTCGACGAAATCGCCGACTGGTTCGACACTCTAGCGAAAGCCGAACGCTCTCACGCGAACCGGTTTCAAAAAGCTCTCGATGCCATGGCAGGTTAGAGGGTCTTACCTCGACACCTACGAAGCCTAGGCTTCATCATAACCATCTGACACCAACGGCCCGCGTTCGAACGCGGGTCGTTCGTCCGTGCCGTCTTCTTCGGCGACCTTGCAAACGCCGCCACTTGTCAACACTTCAACAACCATGACCCAACGCGAAGGCAATCTCGAAGCTCCTCGTCGTCAGCCCATCGACTGGCAATCGGACGACTTCTACGACAAAGACTCTCTTGAAAAGGAAATGGAGAGGGTGTTTGATGTGTGCCACGGTTGTCGACGGTGCGTGAGCCTCTGCAACGCATTCCCTACCCTGTTCGACCTAGTCGACGAGTCCGACACCTTTGAAGTGGATGGCGTGGACAAGAACGACTATCGCAAGGTCGTGGACGAGTGCTACTTGTGCGATTTGTGCGCCGAAACCAAGTGTCCTTATCTGCCACCGCACAGCTGGGCGATCGATTTTCCCCACCTCATGCTTCGAGCCAAGGCTCACAAATTCAAGACTGAGAAGACACCCGTGAGGGACCGATTGATTGCCAGCACCGACGCGATGTTTGGATCGGCTTCTACAACGGGCATTGCACCTATCGCCAACGCCATCGCCTCGTCAAAACCACTGCGAAGCCTCGGGGAGTCGTGGTTTGGCGTGCATCGGGAAGCACCTATCCCTTACTTCGACAGCAAGGGCAAGCGGACTATCAAATCACTTGTCTCAGTGAGTCCCTCCACCAGCACTCGTGCGCAAGAGCAACAAAGCGTAGCCATCTACGTTACTTGCTACGGACAAGCGAACGAGCCCGGCGTCGTTGCGTCTCTCATCAAGGTGCTACAACACAACGATGTCGATGTGAACCTGCTTCCCAACACTTCGTGCTGCGGAATGCCGAAGTTGGAGTTGGGCGATCTCGATGCCGTCGCGAAACTCAAGGAGCGCAATTTCCCGACCTTTCTGCAAGCTGTGGCCGAAGGAAGAAAAATCATGTCGGTCATTCCGTCTTGTACGTTGATGTACCGTCAGGAAATACCCCTGCTCTTCCCTGACGATGAAGAGGTGGAACAGGTCAAGAACGCATTCGTCGACCCATTTGAGTTTCTGTTGAACCTGCATAAGCAAGAACTCCTCAACACCGACTTCCAGAATTCACTGGGTCAGGTTGCCTATCACGCGGCGTGCCATCAACGAATCCAAAACATCGGTCAAAAAACGCGTGAATTTCTTTCGCTCATTCCCGATTCCGAGGTCTCGATGATTGAACGCTGTTCCGGCCACGACGGAACCTACGCTGTGAAGAAGGAAACCTACGACTCGGCAATGAAGATAGCGCGACCCGTCATTCGGCAAGTCAGCGCTGCAGAACCCGATACCTACGGCTCCGATTGCCCTATGGCCGGGAGATTGATTGCTCACGGACTGTCCGACGGCTCGAGTTCGGAACACCCGTTGACCATGGTGGCTCGCGCCTACGGAATCGATCTGCCTTGAAGAAACTCGCTAGATCAGACCTATTGGGCCTGGAGGAATACGAAGAAGTCCGAAAGGAGTTCCGTGCGTCGGCAATGCAGCACAAGAAGGAACGTCGGCTGGCCTTGGGTCCCAACGCGTCTCTGCAGTTCGAGGACTTCCACACCATGCAGTATCAGGTGCAGGAAATGCTCCGAGCAGAACGAATCTTCAAGGCGAGCGAAATTCAAGAGGAAATCGACACCTACAACGAACTGATTCCTGACTTGAACAATTGGAAGGCTACTTTGCTGTTCGAATATGAAGACTCGACGATCCGTGGACTGTCACTGGCGCGGATGCCTGGAATCGAACATCGAGTGTTCGTACAAATCGGTAATGCTGAACGCATCCTAGCAATTGCGAACGAAGATCTGGATCGGACCAACGAAGAAAAGACCTCTGCGGTTCACTTTCTGCGTTTTCAGTTCACACGCAGTCCGCTTGCGCAACTGAAGGAGAACAACTCCGTGCTCTTTGGGATCGATCATCCCGAAATGCCGGTTTCCGTCGAAATCGGCGACACCCTGCGCCGCCAACTAATCGCAGACTTAGACGACTAACTTGGACTTCCCTACCTCTCTTAGTCCTTTCGTCTAAGAGTCGAGCGCGAAAATCCCCGCCATCCGAAGCAGCAGCTCCCGCCTCGGTGAACCCTCATGCCAGAACATTCCGATCCGACGAGATGGTTCGTCTTCTTGAAACGGTAGGTACTTAACTCCTTTCAGAGGTTCCGCGGCAAGTTCCGGCATCAACGTCACTCCCATGTTGGCCGCAACCATCTGCCGAATGGTCTCCAGGCTCGAAGCCCGAAAATTGACGTTGGCTTCTGCCCGACTCGACTTGCAAATTTCCAACGCCTGTTCTCGAAGGCAATGACCCTCGTCCAACAGTAGAACATCTTCGTCTTGAAGATCGTCAAGCATTGCGTGGATTTTCCTTGCCTTCACGTGGTTCTTGTTCACTGCGAACAGAAACCTCTCCGTGTAGAGATCCACACCTGTCAAACCAGGGTCGTCGATGGGCAAGCGCGAGCACTCCCGCATCGATTTCTCGCGATTGCAGCTTGGCGACCAGCACCTCGGTCTGCACTTCGCTGAGGTGCAAGTGCAACTTTGGAAGTTCAGCACGAACACTGGGCAATACCTTGGGAAGCAAATAAGGTGCAACTGTGGGAATCACACCCAAGCGAAACTCACCGCCAAGGGGACTCTGGTTGTCCAGCGCGAGTTGAAGCAGATTGCGTTGTTCCTGCAAGATCTTTCGAGCTTGCAATGCAATGACTTCACCCACCGCCGTCAATTGGACAGTACGACTTGAACGATCCAGCAGGCTCACTCCTAGCTGGTTCTCCAGTTTGCGCACCTGCGTCGAGAGCGTGGGTTGCGTGATCTGACAGCTTTCGGCCGCTCGACCGAAGTGCTTGTGGTCTGCAACGGCGACGAAGTATTCCAGTTCTCGAATAGTGACCGACATATCGACCTACTCTATCAATCTCTCGCTACTTCAGGTCAGGCGATAAGATGGCTGTGACCTGACGGGAGATATTTTCGCAACCTTCCCATGCCGGCTATCCATTCCGAAGAGCAACGATTCTTGCGATGGATCCAATTATGGGACTCGTCCAACGAACACCGTACAGGCACTGAAGGCGATCGTGCAACTGCTCGATGGCTAAACGGGGAGATCTTGGAGCTGGGTCTAGAAGGTAGTGTTCGTCAATTTCCCTTTCGACGATTGATTCCCACAACCGGAGCGTTGCGGGTTGGAAATTCGCCGATCCACGGTACTCCAATGTTCGACGGCGGAACGACCGATGAAGACGGAATACATGCACCCTTGAGCTTGACTCCCGACAAAGATTGCCTTTTTCTGTGGTGCTCCTCAAATCGTACGGTTTCGCTTGATGGTGCAAGGCGTGCACCGGATCTATCTGGCATCGTCGCTGTTTCCCAGTTGGACACGCCCGGCATAGCTCTCATCAACGCTGACAGTTATGGCAATCCCTTTGGGCCTCCGGTGCTTCAAGTGGCATCCGATCACGAACAACTACTCATTGATGCGTCAAACGCTGGTCAAGAAGCAACTCTTCAGGTTGGATTCGTCAGTGAGGCTACGAGTGCTTCCAACGTCGAATTGAGAATCGAGGGTTCTTCGAGCGATTTGGATCCACTAGTGATCATGACGCCGAAGAGCTCGTGGTACACCTGCACTGCTGAACGGATTGGCGGGATCGTCATTTGGCTCGAGTGCATCAGGTACTTTATTGAACACCCACCGGTACGGCCTGTGATTTTCACTGCGAATACTGGTCACGAATTGGGACACATCGGTCTGGAGGTGTTCCTGGATGAGAATCGCGGATTGGCTCACAAAGCCTTTCTTTGGGTCCATTTGGGTGCCAACTTCGCTTCGTTGGACTCTCGGATCAGATTGCAAGGTTCGAATCAGGAGAACCTTGACCTCTTGCGACACAATTTGTCGCATCAATCAGTAAAGGTCGGGGATATTGTTCCGTCGGGGGTTCGTCCCGGTGGTGAAGCACGCAACATCTTCGATCGCGACGGACAGTACATTTCTATTCTGGGATCAAATCGGCTGTTCCACCATCCGTCAGATCGATATGCCAACAACGTGGACTTGCCTCGGCTACGCAAGATTAGCGATGCGTTCAAGCAGTGCGTTCGGCACTGGGCCTCAGATGTTTGAAGTCTTGTACGAAGACGAAGACTGCATCGCTATCGAAAAACCTAGCGGTGTAAGTTTGTTGCGAGATCGTGCGGGACTGCCCAACATCTTTGATGCCATCAAGAAGCAATTTCCGGAAGCGAAACTCGTCCATCGCCTCGACAAAGGCACAAGCGGGGTAATGTTGGTCGCTCGAACGAAGACGTTTCAAGCAAACGCATCAAGGCTGTTCGCCCAGCAAGGAGTTCGAAAGTTCTACGTGGCTGTAGTCGCTGGACATATCCCACAGGGTCAAAGTCTGACGATCGACCTGCCGTTGAAACCAGGACGAAAGAGTAGATTTCGTATTGCGGGCCTTCGAGAAGAAATTCGGCCTCAACGAGAAGGATGGTTCATCGACTCAACCGATGGGCACCCCAGCATTACTCGTCTCCGCACACTTGAACTTGGAGACCGTCGAAGTCTCGTACTCTTGCGGCCGGTGTCTGGACGGACGCACCAGATCCGCGTCCATCTGGCTTGGATAGGTCACCCAGTTGTTGGAGATACTCTGTACGGAGCTCCCAATTCCAATGAACAGGCATTTGAACGAATGCTGCTACACAGTGTGCGAGTTCAGTTGTCCCCAAAGCACGACTTCTCAAGCAACGTGCCAGACATCTTTAGTGAAGCTTTGAACGGTTAAATCGAGCTAGCCAAGCAAGGAGTGGGGAGATACGGATTCGGTCGGCTTCCGTTCCGTCAAACGACGAGTAATTGCAAAGCCAGCAGCCGCTAAACCCAAGGAACGAGTCAGCACCAACGTCGCCGCCGCAACTCCTCCGCTGATCAGAAATGAAACCAGCTGCGGACTTCGAATTGCTTCATCGAAGGCGCGTGATACTGTGTGTTCACAGTTGCTGGTGAACAAGTTGTACTTGTGGGAATCAGACGTTCGAAGCGATTCCAGTGCCAGTTCGCGCTGTTCTGGTGTTCGGTGCTCGACGTACATTCTTCGGTTCTTCGAGAATTCTTGGATCGTCGAAATGTGCTCGCCCTGAAAAGGCGTGTTGTGATAAACGCAACCGCCTTCGACGACCACACCTCGATGCATAACGATCCCTTTGCGCCGAGAGACGATGTCTCCTGGTTCACAGTTCATTGCTGTATTCACTTCTCAATTTGCCTGTGTTGTGTCAGTGCAAGCTCTACTGTCAAACTAGAACTTTGACCCGAATCGAGATTGCAGGTTCGCATCTCAATCCTCCAGTGCACTCAGCATGTAGTCGATGGCTTCGTCCAGCTCTTCGTCGGTGCAACTCATGCAGAGGCCTTTGACCGGCATTGCGGGAGGCATGCCGTCAATAGTGTTTTGAAGCAGCACATCTCTACCCTTCGCTACTCTCTCTTCCCAATCTTCCTTCTTGCCGAAGATGGGTGAACCCGAAACGCCGCCTTGATGGCAAGTGCGGCAGTACTTGCGATAAACCGCAAATCCGGGATGATCTTCCGGATCAGCGCTCGTTGAGTCTGCTGAATCCCCACCGTTTGAACAACCAGTCGTTGCGACTAAAGCGACGAGGCAAATACCGAGAATTAGGGGCATCGGTGCTGATCCAAGTGTGGAGATGGCTCTCCTGTTGGCAACTACCGAAGACGGTAGGAGACAACGGGCTTAAGACGAAGAATTTTAGCCCCGCAACTCGTTGTCGGTCGTAGCGAAGAGTTGAGCTACGATACACTCTCAACAATAGTCTTGCGGGAAAGGCGAGCGTACAGTTGTAGCCGCAGGATTACTTCTCGCTCCCTGTTTTCTCTGCATGTTTCGGCGTAGCAGAGGTTTCATTCATATCAAGATCAGAAGGACTACTGATGCCTGACTATCGTGTAGCAGACATCTCACTGGCGGACTTCGGCAATCGCGAAATTGCTCTTGCAGAGTCTGAAATGCCAGCGTTACTAGCGCTCCGTCGAAAGTACTTCGACGAACAGCCACTGAGTGGTGCGAAGATCATCGGCTGCATCCACATGACCGTGCAGACCGCTGTGCTGATCCGCACTCTGCGAGCGTTGGGCGCCGAAGTGCGGTGGTCTTCCTGCAACATATTCTCGACCCAAGATCACGCTGCCGCTGCGATGGCCGCCGACGGCGTTCCCGTCTATGCCTGGAAAGGTGAAACTGAGGAGGAATACGACTGGTGCATCGAACAAACCGTGTTGCAAGACGGCGAGCCGTGGGATGCCAACATCCTGCTCGACGATGGTGGCGACCTAACCCAAATGATCCACGAACGCTATCCGTCGATGCTTGACGGGATCCACGGCATCAGCGAAGAAACCACCACGGGTGTTCAAAGACTCCGAGAAATGCTGAAAGATGGAACACTCAAGGTTCCCGCAATCGATGTTAATGCCTCGGTAACCAAGAGCAAGAACGACAACCGCTACGGTTGTCGTCACAGTCTCAACGATGCCGTCAAAAGAGCAACCGACATTCTCTTGGCTGGCAAGAAGGCTCTCGTCATTGGGTATGGCGATGTTGGCAAGGGATCCGCAGCCAGCCTTCGCTCCGAATCGATGATCGTGCGAGTAGTCGAGGTCGATCCGATCTGCGCAATGCAGGCATGCATGGACGGCTACGAGGTCGTCTCTCCCTACTTGAACGGCAACAACACCGGACGCGTTGAGGACATCGATGAACGACTGCTTGGAGACACCGATCTGCTTGTGACTTGCACGGGCAATACGACAGTGTGCGATAACGCAATGTTGCAGACTCTGAAATCCGGTTGCGTCGTGTGCAACATCGGGCACTTCGACAACGAAATCGACACCGCCTTCATGCGCAAGAACTGGAAGTGGGCTGAAGTCAAGGATCAAGTTCACCAGATCTTTCGAAGCGAGGATCCCAACGACTTTCTGATCCTGCTTTCCGAAGGTCGCCTCGTGAACTTGGGCAACGCGATGGGACACCCGTCGCGAGTGATGGATGGTTCGTTCGCCAACCAAGTGCTTGCGCAGATGTACCTGTACGAACAACGATGGGCCGATCAGCCGAAGAATCAACGCCCGCCAATCAGCATTGAAGTCATTCCTCGAGTGAGAGATGAGGAAGTGGCACGACTGATGGTCGAAGGGTTCGGTGGCACGATCACACGACTCACCAAGGAACAGGCAAACTACATTTCCGTCGATCGGAACGGCCCCTTCAAACCACCCGACTACCGGTTCTAGCCTTCGTCAGAAAGCAGAGTTGGCAGGTTGATTCGCTAGACGATTCGCGAACTCGACTTACCCCAATACTCGTCCTTCAGCAGTCGCTTGTAGAGCTTGCCCGTCGGTAGACGCGGCAACTCGTCTCGGAAATCCACAGACCGCGGACACTTGTAGTGAGAGAGTCGTTCGCGAGTCCATTCGATGATTTGGCCCGCGAGCTCGTCACTGGGGTCATTGCCTTCCATTAGCTGCACGACCGCCTTGACTTCCTCTCCCATATCGGCGTTGGGAACGCCAATCACCGCAACATCGACAACCTTGTCGTGCATCACGATTGTGTCTTCGATTTCCTGTGGATAGATGTTGACTCCACCGGAAATGATCATGAACGTTGCTCGATCCGTCAAATACAGGTAGCCATCTTCATCTACATAGCCAACATCCCCCAGAGCTGTCCAGTTCGAGTGGTCTTGGTGTTGTGCTTCCTTGGTTTTCTCCGGGTCGTTCAGGTACTCGAAGCTCATCTCCGGCAGTTCGAAGTAGACAATGCCAGGTTCGCCGGCGGGGACTTCGTTTCCGTCTTCATCGCAAATGTGAATGACACCCAGGATGGACCTTCCCACTGTCCCCGGTCGGTCGATCCACTCCTGTGGACTGGCGTGCGTAAGTCCGTTCAGTTCGGTTCCTCCGTAATACTCGTACAGAATGGGACCCCACCAGTCCAGCATCTGCTTCTTGACCTCAATCGGACAGGGAGCTGCGGCGTGAATCGCAACCTTGTGCGAACTCAGATCGAACTTTCCGCGGTTCTCCTCCGGCATTTTCAGCATTCGAGTGAACATGGTCGGCACCCACTGACTATGCGTGACTTGATAAGTCTCGATCGCATTCAATGCTTGAACCTCGTCGAATCTCGGCATCATGATGGCCGTCCCGCCCACGGCTTGAACTCCCGTGCAGAATCCAAGCGGAGCCGCGTGGTAGAGAGGTGCAGGAGATAGATACACCGAGTCTTCGCCGATGCCCCAGATACCGCGCAGCAACATGCTGACGCGACTGTCGGAATCTGCAATTCCGCCTTCAGGCAAGGGCGTCACAATGCCTTTCGGCCTACCGGTTGTGCCTGAGCTGTACAGCATGAACCCACCAGAAGGTTCCTCTTCGAGTGGTTCGGCCGGGAACTCTTCGAGCTTGGCATCAAAGTCTTCGTATCCGTCGATGGCTCCGTCAACCGCAAGCCACTGTTCGCAATTGGCACATAGACTCGGCAGTTCAGATGCCTCGGTCTTCAGTGCGACAGACACGACTGCGGAGCGAGAACCCGAGTCTTCGACGATGTAAGCCGCTTCTTCAGTCGTTAGGTATCGATTGACTGTGGAGAGGTACAGCCCAGAACGAAACGCTGCCCAGACAACCACAAAGTACGTGAGGTTGTTCTCCATGAAGATGCAAACGTGGTCACCCCGACGCAGGCCAAGGGCGTACCAGCACTGTGCGAGTTGGTTGGAACGAGCATTGAGCTCGCTATAGGTCAGAACATCTCCTGTCGCCGAGTTGATGGCAGCTGCCTTGTCGGGTGTCTTCTCTCCCCAGAGTCCCGGATACATACAAACCCTCCGTCGCAAAACGATCCTTCGTGGCTCATTGTCAATGCTACATCAGCCGGTCTCACTCGACTCGAGTCAAGAACGTAGGCAAATTCTGTCCGTCAACTTGCCATTGCCAACCAAGCAATGCGGTCTGGATTGGTCCAGTCCAACAACCCGACAAAACAACGTCTCTATCCAATAGACTATTGATGTATTCGACGATGGAGCAGATAAATGGAATCCCGCGCCGCAGTAGCCTATCGAGCCGACGAGCCTCTCGAAATAACCAACGTCCAATTGGATGGTCCCAACGCCGGTGAGGTACTCGTACAAATCCACGCCACAGGTGTTTGTCATACCGATGCCTACACGCTATCGGGAAGCGACCCAGAAGGTCTGTTTCCAGCGATTCTGGGACACGAAGGTGCCGGTGTGGTTGTCGACGTGGGAGCCGGTGTGGAAAGCGTCAGCCCGGGCGATCACGTCATACCTCTGTACACACCCGAATGTCGTGAATGCAAGTTCTGTCGGTCTGGAAAGACCAATCTGTGTGGAGCAATCCGCGAGACGCAGGGGCAAGGGCTGATGCCGGACGGTACATCGCGATTCTCAGCAAGCGGAGAAACTCTCTACCACTACATGGGAACTTCGACTTTCTCGAACTACACCGTGCTTCCAGAGATTGCGGTCGCCAAGATTCGAACGGACGCTCCCTTCGATAAGGTCTGCTACATCGGTTGCGGAGTAACCACCGGCCTTGGCGCAGTCATGAACACCGCAAAGGTTGAGCCGGGATCCAATGTTGCAGTCTTCGGACTTGGCGGCATCGGACTCAACGTGATTCAAGGTGCTCGCATAGTTGGCGCAGATCGAATTATTGGAGTCGATATCAATCCGTCCAAACGCGAACTCGCAGAAAAGTTCGGCATGACCGACTTCGTCAATCCAACAGAGTCGGCGGACGTTGTGGCCGAAATCGTCGATATGACCGACGGAGGAGTCGACTACTCGTTCGAATGCATCGGAAATGTCGAAGTCATGCGACAAGCATTGGAGTGCTGTCACAAAGGCTGGGGCGAAAGCGTAATCATTGGAGTGGCCGGTGCCGGTCAGGAGATCAGCACACGCCCATTTCAACTCGTTACCGGTCGAGTGTGGCGTGGAACTGCGTTCGGAGGAGCCAAGGGGCGCACAGACGTTCCCCGAATCGTGGACTGGTACATGAATGGCAAGGTGAACATCGACGACTTGATCACTCACACCATGCCGTTGGAACACATCAATGACGCCTTCGATTTGATGCACTCTGGTGAGTCCATCCGCTCGGTGGTGACGTTCGACAATTGATGGTGTGTAACTCGATACGCAGGGTCAGAATTCGGCTATGTTGAGTTATGCTTAGAGTCAGATAGAGTTCACATTTTTGGGAGGGAACCAAATGAAGAAGCTACTTACGTGTTCCATCGTGTTGACGGTTGCCGGCATGCTAGCTGTTTCAGCCTCGGCGCAACAACAGCAGGGCGCCCAAGGTCAGCGACAAATGCCTTCGCCCGAAGAGATGGAAAAGATAATGAAAGAACGCATGGACTCAATGTTCAATTTAGTCGACAAAGACCAAGATGGCTCGATAGACATGGAAGAGTTCAAAGCGATGCAAAATCCTGCCCCGCCTAGTCAGCGGCAAGCTCAGAGGACGCAAACTCGGTCGGGAACAGTAGCTAGCAGATCGAGTACATCAGCTACTCCCCGAGTTCCGGTGGTAGTCAAGACTCCACAGGAAGCCAAGCGTTCTACGATGAGTGCCGAAGACCAGAAGGCAATGGAAGAGAAGCAGAACAAGCTTGCTGAAGAAGCGTTCGGTGAGATGGACGAGAACGACGACAAGAAAATCTCGAAAGAGGAATTCCAAGCTGGCTTGATGAAAATGAGGGCAAGTAGCATGCCCACGGCGGGGGCAACCCAAACCCAAGGAGCTCAGCAGTTCCCTGGGCAAGGCACGGCCACCCCTGCGGCACCTTCGCGTCGCTAGGAGCGTCGAAGAACAATTAGTCCGGCCTCCTTTCTCGAGGACGGCCACAGACTCAGAGCGTTGTGCGAGCTGCGGTTTCGCACAACGCTTATTCATTCGTAGGAGGTATATGTGAACCAAGAGGACTGGCTTGGGCAGGTTGTTGAAGAAACTCTTGAGCCCGAACTTCCAATCTGCGATCCGCACCATCACCTGTGGGACCATCCGCAAAGTCGCTATCTGATCGAAGAACTGCTGGACGACACTACTAGCGGACACAACGTAGTTTCGACCGTGTTCATGGAGTGTTCGTCGATGTATCGTTCCAGCGGACCGGAAAAACTGCGGCCGATTGGGGAAACCGAGTTCGTCAATGGCATTGCCGCGATCAGCGAAAGCGGTCGATACGGAGACTCTCGCATTTGTGCGGCGATAGTCGGCTTCGCCGACCTGATGCTTGGTGCGGAAGTGGGAGAGGTACTAGACCGGCATCTATCGATTAGCGACAGATTTAGGGGAATCCGCCACGCAGCGGGTTGGGATCCGAGCGACGAAATCCGAAATTCCCACACGAATCCGATTGAGAAGCTGTATTTGGACGATACGTTCCGAGAAGGCTTCAAGGAACTCGGCAAGAGAAACTTGACGTTCGATGCCTGGCTCTACCACACACAAATTGGAGAGCTAACCCAGTTGGCACAAGCCTTTCCCGAACAACCCATCATCTTCGATCACTTTGGCGGTCCGCTGGGTATCGCACACTATGCAGGAAAACGCTCGGAGATATTCGAGTACTGGAAGACCGCGGTGGCCGATTTGGCAACGTGTGAGAACGTCGTCGCCAAGTTGGGAGGTCTTGTGATGCCCATCAATGGGTTCGGCTTCCACAAACGGGATCGACCCGCCACGTCAGATGAACTGGTTGAAGCAACCCGGCCCTATTACATGCACATGATCGAACAATTCGGTGCTGAACGATGCATGTTCGAGAGCAACTTTCCTGTGGACAAGGCCAGCTGCTCGTACCACGTGTTGTGGAACTCGTTCAAGAAACTGGCCGCAAACTTTAGTCCGAGTGAAAAGTCGAGCCTCTTCCACGACACCGCGACACGAGTCTACTCCGTAGCCTCGAATTGAAGGCCAACTGGTCGAGTCGGGAACTGGCTCAGCCATAAGAGATTTCTTGCTCGCGACGGTCGAAACTCGGTGCAGCTTGATCGCGTTGGCGGATTGTCAGCTGGGCCACGGCACTTTCTTGGTTGTACACAAGGCCGTTTCGCTCGCCGCAATGGGCCTATCAAGTAAACTAGCCTCACACTGGTTCGAGTAGACAACCCATAGGAGGAACCTGGTGCCACGTTTCAAAATAGTTGCGGCATTGATCGCACTCTTCGCTTCCGCTTCACTCATCGCCGAGGTCGCTGGCACCTATGAGATCGAGTTTGTCGGTATGGCAGGTGCACCACCATCAACGTTGACCATGGAGAAGGACGACAAAGGAAACTACTCGGGAGAGATTTCTGGAGGCGCCGGTGGCGAAGCACTGGATATCGACGAAATTACCGTCGACGGGGACAAGTTCTCATTCACCATCACAACACCAGAAACCGAAGGTATCTCTATGAGCCTGGAGTATTCCGGAGAGGTCGACGGAGACAAGATCTCGGGCACAATCTCGACCGATTGGGGAGAGGTCGAGTTCGAAGGAACACGTCAAGCAGAAGAAGAGGAAGATTCCGAAGAGGATTCCGAAGCTACCGACGCGGGCGATCAGTCGTAGTCCTCCAGCGCTCTTCGCGAGCACCCGTTGATCCCAAAGTAGCAACTTCCCATCTCTGAGAGAGACGGGAAGGCGAATCCCAGGAGACCAAGAACCTTCCAACAAAATAATTCGCAAGTTTGCTGTTTCACTTAGTGCTGAGTGCCACGTTTCGCTCATCTCTAAGCTAAACTAACCACACACTGGTTCAAGTAAACAACCCATAGGAGGTACTCTGTGCCACGTTTCAAAATAGTTGCGGCATTGATCGCACTCTTCGCTTCCGTTTCACTCATCGCCGAGGTCGCTGGCACCTACGAGATTGAGTTTGTCGGTATGGCAGCTGCGGGACCAACAACGTTGACCATGGAGAAGGACGACGAAGGCAACTACTCAGGAGAGCTATCAGGAAGTTCCGGCGGAATGACCGAAACGTACGAGATTGAAGAAGTCACCGTCGACGGGGACAAGTTCTCGTTCACCATGACCATTGAAGCCGAAGGAATGTCCATGAGCTTCGAGTATTCCGGCGAGGTCGACGGCGACGAGATCTCGGGCAAGATCTCGACCGAGATGGGAGACATCGAATTCGAAGGAACACGCCAAGCAGAAGAAGAGGAAGAATCCGAAGAGGAGTCCGAAGCGGCAGAAGCGGGCGATCAGTCGTAATCCTCGAGTGCTCCACGCGAGCACCCTTTGACTTCTAGGAGCTACGCTCGGCGTTTCCCATCTCTGTCCGACCGTACGGGAGTCGGAAGCTGGAATTCCAAGGCACTCCTCAACACGCTAGTTCCTGCACATTGAACCCCGTCGTCGCTCTTGCAACGGCGACGGGCGATTCTGATTAGATCCAAGCTTCCCCATCCCAGTCGGAAGCGCTTTCCTCACTCCGAGTCGTATGGAGATGGAATCCGCCATCGATTAGTCATACAGTAAACTAACAGCACATTGGCGCACCAGTACAACCCACAGGAGGAATCCAGTGCCAAGATTTAAGATAGCCGCGGCTTTGGTCGCACTCTTCGCATCCGTTTCACTCATTGCCGAAGTGGCTGGAACGTACGAGATCACGATTGAAGGCGGGCAAGGCGGCGGTATGACGTCGACATTGGTCATCGAGAAGGATGAAGAAGGCAATTACTCAGCAGAGATGACCGGCTTTCGAGGCGAGACAACGGAGATCGACGAGGTCACTGTCGACGAGAACAAGTTCTCCTTCACCATCACTAGGGAAACTCAACGTGGAAACTTTAGCCTCGAGTATTCCGGCGAGGTCGACGGCGACAAGATTACCGGCAAGATGTCATCGGATTGGGGAGACATGGACTTCAAAGGAACACGCCAGGCGGAAGAAGAGGAAGATTCCGGAGAGGAGTCCGAGGCCGCCGAACCGGGCGATCAAACGTAGTTTGGGGGTTGCTCCCTAAAGAGTAACCGTTGAACAACCAGAGTTTGGCTTCTGCACTTCCTTGTTGCGGCTCTAAGAGCCGACTCTGCTTCTAGGAAGTCCTAATCGCCAGCACGGTCGTGAGTATGGTTCGGTGGAACATCCGAGAACGGCCACAGACTGGGTGAGGTTTCCTACGTCACCTAGAGTCTAGCCAGTCTCGTTGGATCCGAGCGCTTCCGCGAGCGCTCCAGCGGAAACACAAGCTCACTCAAGCCGACTGCACGATCACAATTTCTGCAGTTGGCTTGATCGACTAGTGCACCGTCACATTTGGACCAGGGATCAAGCGCAATCCCTGCACGCCATCAATCTTCGACCAGTACGCGCCGACCGTCGCATTCTGAACCCGATTGTGTACCAGAACCAGAGCATTGCGGGTATCGGTATTCGATTCAAGGAGCACCTGTTCGACAACTCCAATGGCATACGTCCACCAGTCGCTACGGTGTCCGTCTTCAGAGTCCTTGTACTCAAAGTCAAAATGAAATAAACCGCACTCATTCTTCGACAAATTCGATGGTGCTAGTGCGTCTTTAATGGCAAGGTTGATGGGAGCGCTCACGAATGCACCCTCGTATTGAAATCAATGCAGCATTGCGAGTATTCAGTTGCCGCAATTCTTAAATGGGGGCACACCATTGCGTTTGCAAGTGGCAATGGCCCCGATGCGCGCACCGGCCCGGCAACGTGATCTCATAGACGCAAGGTCTAGGTGAATTGCAACTTAAGTCTTGGCACCGTGCGCATCCAAGAGCTCGCACAATGCTTCAAACCGTCTTTCCCTGATCGGCACAAGCTTCTCGGTGTAGTCCCATACTGATCCGTCGCATTGACATATGACCCTCTCTTGACGGGTATGCCGGCTGCCTCTACTGACCAATAGCGCGCTGCTTCGTGCAGAGCCATTCCCCATGTTTCCTTGGCATTGACATCTGCACCCGCATCGACGAGAAACCTGAATAGTTGAACCTTGGTAACTTTTGCTGCAGTGTGCAGGCCTTGGTTTCATGCCAGGTGTGACTTTGCCAACTGTTCCACTTCTTCGGCTCGATCACAGGCAACGGTACTCTGAATTGTCCATAGCACTCCGTGTTTCACGAGTGTGTCAACGGCTGATAGAAGCTGAGTCTTGTCGGTCTTGTTTTGGAGATTGCCCGTCGCATGGCGAAACAGTTGATTACGAACTAGGTCACGGTCCACCATCCCTGGATGCTTTGCAATCAACTTGTCGAGACTCTTTCCGTCATCGCTACAAAACAAGCGTAGGAACTCTGCAAAAGGGGCAAGCTGCTTGGCTTTCGAATACTTGTGCCACTTCGTTGCGATCGACCTGTGGACTAAGAGCGGTACAGAACGAAAGAGTCATCTCGCCTTCATGATTACGATCAATCGAATGGGACTGTTAGGAGTCATAGGGGTAGCCAATAACCATTTTGGTCTCAATGTCCTGAAGACTCATCCAAATGGAAAAGATGTCCCCAAGGCTCTTCCAATCGGTGAGTGAATAGCCCACTTGGAATGTGTCTCTATTTCCTAATCCGCAGTCAAGGCCACTGTTCTGAGACTCGAAGATAGGTCTTCGCGAAGTAGACTCTCTTGTATAGGATCGCTCGCTCTCGTACGATGCCACAGAGAATCCATCTGTTGGACTGGGTCTTCGTCGGACGAAAGTCCGAGGCGGGCGTGGGAAATCAAGGCAGCCGCCACGTCAATAAGTTCCTCATTGTAAGGACCCTCTAACAGACCTTGACGTGCTTTGTTGGTCTTCCACGGCGCGTTAAGGATGCCTGCCACGAGGCTTGCCGTATCTGTCGGGAAAAATGCCCAAAAATGACCGAGAAGGTCCACACGATCAACTGGCACAGCCCACGATATCCAAACCTCTTCTTCCCTAACAATACGTTTCCAATCCGCGAGGGCGTTAGCAGAAAGCTTGTGAGTGATGTCAAATCGACGCCAGCGTGTGTACCCACTATCTGTTTCAAGCAGCAATTCCCCGTCTTGCCGGTGCAGTGTGAAGGATTGTGTGCCACTCTCGTGGTCTACAGTCAGGTATCGGACATGATCGATGAACAGCAAGATCTCAGGAGGGAAAGATTGAAGCTGTTGCGAGAGGTCGTCGTACACATCATCTTTCAAGGGCAAGCGAACTATGTTGTTGGCCCATGACATTAACTCGCGGAGCTCTTCGTCGTCTTCTCGCTCATTCAGAGGATCTATGGCTTCTGGCATTCGAAGTGCAGAATAGTTCTCATCGGCAACTTCAGTTTCCAACTCCTTGTCTGTGAACCCGCTGCTGAAACGAAAAGAGCCGGTTCGGCTATAGAACTCAGGAGCTTCGGATAAGCGCAGGACTGACCACAGTCCACGCCTAAGTCTGCCAATTTCGTCTGAAGTTGGCTTGCTAGATGTCCAGTCGACGATAACGCCTTCTATAACTTCCTCATCTGCGGGAGTTCCATTGTCGGCACAATACAGGAATTCTCGGGTCAGCCGAATCAGAATGCTCCCTTCGTGCGCCACTTCAAGCAAGGCATCCGCACTAAGCTGAATGAGCTCGAACAACTCACAATGTGGGTAAGGTCCTTGACCTATAGCACGTTCCAATCGGGCTTGTTCCCTAACCAAATTAGGTTGTTCTCGATAGGCATTCAGGTCGCTTTGCCTCACGTCTGTAATGAATCTGCCGATACGGCCCGATGGGCCGATCCAGTCAGTTTGCGGACCGAAGTCCGGTAGGCTAAAAGCGGCTCCCTCGCAGAAGAACTTACCGCGTTCGCCCGCCGAAAAATCGTATTCTTCCTTCACTGTGCTTCTTCGTACTGGCGTCGTTCTTTTACGGATGCGGTTCGTGCCGAGATGATACGCACCTTCATATAGTCGCCGTCCGCAAGAGTGTGACAGACGACCAGAAGTCGGCCATTCTCAGCAAAACCCACTGTGATCCAACGTTCCTCACGCACACTTGACAGGTCTGACATGCTTACCTGGAAAGGGTCGCAAAAAACCGAGCGAGCAAGCTCGAAACTGATTCTATGCTTGCGTAGATTGATTGCCGCTTTTGCGGCGTCCCAAGAGAACTCAAACACTCGAAACGGTTCAAGCCGATGTCTGTATGATCGACGAACATGGCATTAGGTTGACTCACAATCGCGAGGTACCGCCATGTGCAAGAGATGTACAGTTTCGCGAAAGTCAAACCGGTCCGCAGTATTGGAACCGCAGTAGAGATTTGCAAAACAATATCTCATTTCTAGCAATGAATCAATTTCTCAACACCAGACTAAATTCAGCTATGGGCTGGCGGAGAGGGAGGGATTCGAACCCTCGATGGGTTTCAACCCATACTCCCTTAGCAGGGGAGCGCCTTCAGCCGCTCGGCCACCTCTCCTTTCTCTACCATCAATCCATGCGTACCCTGGCGCGCCTGACAGGATTCGAACCTGTAATCGCCAGTTTCGTAGACTGGTGCCTTATCCAGTTTGGCCACAGGCGCAGGGAACGAACCAACGAATGCGTAGATTGAACTGATTTTATGCGACTCACTCAGTGAGTGGTGCGTATTACTCGGAGTCGCGTTGCTCCGTATCGCGTGACTGTTTCTGTTCAACGACTTCTTTGCGATGCACAAGCACGTCGCGCGGCGCTTCAATGCCTATGCGCACTTGATTGCCGCGAGTTTGCAATATCGTAACTTCGATCTTGCCGTCGATAATCAACGATTCATTCACACGCCGCGTTAGGATTAGCACAACAACCTCCTTGTCGCGATTTGGACTCCGCTTCGTGCCGCTTCTTGCTACAAAGTCCCAAAAAGCAAACTAATCCTAACACAATATCTCCCGTTTTGCTCACTCTGCCAGTGGGTTCGCCTTGTCCAACTCGAAAGCGGAATGCAATGCACGAACCGCCAACTCACAAAAGTCTTCGTGAATGACCACTGAAATCTTGATTTCAGACGTCGAAATCATCTCAATGTTGATTCCATAGTTGGCAAGCGTCTCAAACATCGTGGTAGCCACGCCGGCATGAGACCGCATTCCGACTCCAACAACGGTTATCTTGGCAATCGAGTCGTCTCCTTGCACATTCATCAGACACGCTTGGTCGCTCTTCAGTTCATCTGCGAGCCTCCCAATGCGTTCTCTCAAGATCTCCATGCACCGTTGGAAGTCCTCTCGTTTAACTGTGAACGTCATGTCTGTGAGACCTTCGGCTCCGACGTTCTGCACGATCATGTCCACTGAGATGTCGGCTGCCCCGATTGGACCCAGAATCCTCGATGCCAACCCGGGTTCATCGGGTACCTGAGTTACGGTTATCTTGGCTTCGTTGCGGTCGTGCGTGACCGCCGACACCACCGGCCGTTCCATTTCGTCTCCTTCCTTTTCTTCGCAAATCAGCGTCCCAGTTCCTTCATTGAAACTAGACAGCACGCGAAGCGGCATCGAGTACCTGTGTGCGTACTCGACACATCGAGTGTGTAGCACTTTCGCGCCGAGCGCGGCCATCTCCAGCATTTCTTCGGAGACAACTCTATCCAATTTGCGAGCATGTTCGACAATTCTCGGATCCGCCGTGTATACGCCGTCTACGTCTGTGTAGATACGACACTCGACGGCTTGCAAAGCTGCTGCGACGGCAACAGCTGTTGTATCGGATCCGCCCCGTCCAATCGTTGTCATGTCTCCATTCGGCGAGATTCCCTGAAACCCTGCGATCACAGGAATGGTGTCTGCCTCAATGCATTTCTGAAGTCGAGCGACTTCCACCTTCTCAATCCGAGCTCGCATGTGCAGTCCACTTGTACGCATTTGAATCTGCGATGCAAGGAACGAGCGCGCCGAATAGCCTCGATCCTCAATAGCCATGGCAAGCAATGCGATGGCCACTTGCTCTCCGGAAGAAAGCAACACATCCATTTCTCGAGGACTAGGGCGGTCGACCACTTCCTGACCCAAAGTCAGCAGTCGATCTGTCTCTCCAGCCATGGCAGAGACGACGACTGCTACTTCGTGCCCTTCCTCTCTACATCCAACCACACGGGCAGCAGCTGCTCGGATTCTGCCTAGGTCACCAACCGATGTCCCACCGAACTTCGCAACGATGAGACTCACGACGCAATGAGACTTTCTCGGTCCCGCACCCAGTCCAATACAGAGTTCATCGCTGTGGGGAGCGAATCCGTGTCCGTCCCACCTCCACCACGGGCCATTTCAGGTTTTCCGCCGCCGCGCACTCCCACCTGAGAACCAACGAACTTCAATAGTTCCGAGGCTGGAATGTCTGCCGACAAATCGCGTGAGACACCGCAAACCAATTGAATTCTGCGGTCAACCACGACTGCAAGGGCAATCACATAGGATTGCATTCGTGATCGGAGATCGTCATAGATCGACATGAGCGCATCTGCATCGCCGTCGACCACAGCTGACACGACACGAACATCACCCACTGTTTCGGCTTCGGTTGCCAAATCGCGGCCGACATTAGCAACGCCGCTCGTGCGGGACTGCTTCAAGCTCTTCATAAGCTCCAGCTTTTCGTCCAGCAACGATGTGACGCCATCGACCAACCCGGGGCGATTGGTCTTGAGCATCGCAGAAAGTTCTCTCAATGCTCGGTCATCGACTCGTGCTCGTGCCTGTGCGCCGCGCCCGGTGACTGCTTCGATTCTTCGAACTCCGGCCGAAATCCCCGATTGCGAAACAATTCGAAGAGATCCGATCTCCCCGGTTGCAGCAACGTGGGTTCCACCACAAAATTCAGTGGAATAGCCGTTTCCAACGAGCAAGACACGAACAATCTCGCCGTATTTTTCACCGAACAGCGCTTCGGCACCCAATGTAATGGCCTGGTCGTATGGCAGCACTTCTGTCTTGACCTGGGTGTTCAGAGCAATCTGTTCATTGACCGAGTCTTCAATCTGTTCTACTTCCTCAGCCGTCAAGGGTTGATCGTGTGCGAAGTCGAACCGAAGACGATCTGGAGCGACCAAGGATCCACGCTGGCTCACATGTGATCCCAAGATGCGTTTGAGTGCGGAATGGAGCAAGTGCGTTCCCGTGTGATTGCGAGCGACATCTTGTCTTCGAACCGCATCCACCTGAGTCTGGACTGAATCTCCTGTACGAATTTCGCCTCGGACCACTTTGCCTTGGTGCATGTATTGGCGATCCATTCGTTGGGTGTCGCTCACATCGAAGCTGCACACGTTCGTCGTGATACGTCCGGTATCTCCGACCTGGCCCCCCGCCTCGGCATAGAAGGGAGTTCGATCAAGACCTACACGGCCTGATTCACCGGTTCTCAATACATCGACGCTTACGAGCTCTCCGTCGTCTTCCCGAAGCAACTCCAAGACTTGTGCTTCGACTTGCAGATTCCGATAGCCTTCAAACTCCACTTCTGTCTCGAAACGAACCGTTTTGGTTTCTTGAGTCTCGAATCGGCCAGCACCACGAGCACGGTCGCGTTGCTCCTTCATCAATGCTTCGAAACCCTCAACGTCGACTGTCAGTCCATGCTCGCGAGCAATGTCCTGGGTCAGGTCGAGAGGGAATCCGTACGTGTCGTAGAGCTTGAAGACCGTTTCCCCGTGGAGTTCCTTCACCGCTAGGTTCTGGATAAGCGAGTTCAACAGTCTCATGCCGAATCTCAACGTGCTCGCAAACTTTTCCTCTTCTTGTTCGAGCACCGACTCGATCTGAGACTGAGCGTCCGACAATCCGGGATAGGCCTCCCCCATCGTATTGACCAATGGATCAACCAATCGACAAAAGAAACCATCGCTCGCTCCCACTCGATGGCCGTGACGCAGAGCACGGCGAATGACACGTCTCAATACATAGCCCCTACCCTCATTTGAGGGCAACACTCCGTCGGCGATCAGAAAGGCGCAAGATCGGATGTGATCGACGATCACGCGAACCGAAGGTGTATTGAGGGCCTCCTCAATCGACTGCACGTTGCCTATTCGAGAGGCCGCTTGAAACAGGGGTTCAAAGATGTCCGTAGCAAAGTTGCTTGCTACCCCTTGCATTAACGCTGCAGTGCGTTCAAGGCCAAGTCCGGTGTCAACGCTAGGTGCTGCCAAGGGAGCCAATTCGCCATCTGGCTGACGGTCAAACTGAGGGAACACCAAGTTCCAGAATTCCAGAAAGCGATCTCCATCTTCGTCTGGCGATCCGGGAGGTCCGCCTTCGAACGAGTCTCCCTGGTCGTAGAAGATTTCGGTGTTCGGACCGCAAGGGCCCGTGTTGCCCATCTCCCAAAAGTTGTCGCTATGAGGAATCACTCGCTCAGGTCGGATGCCGATCTTCCGGACCCAGAGATCCTTCGCCTCATCGTCGGTCGGATGGATCGTGATCCAGATGCGCTCTTTCTCGAAGCGGAGAAAATCGACTACGAATTTCCATGCCCAGTCTATGGCTTCTTCCTTGAAGTACTCGCCGAAGCTGAAATTGCCGAGCATTTCAAAGAGGGTGTGGTGCCGAGCCGTATAGCCGACGTTGTCCAAGTCGTTGTGCTTGCCGCCGGCTCGCATGCAGAGCTGGCACGAGACCGCCCGTGGAGTTTCCGGTGTTGCCGCGCCGGTCAATGCATCCTTGAACTGCACCATCCCCGCAACTGTGAATAGCAGAGTGGGATCGTTAGTAGGAACTAATGGCGCAGACGAGTAGACCTTGTGGTCTAGATCCTGAAAGAAGTCAAGATACGCGCGACGCAACTGATCCGTGCGCATGGCGTTTTGGCGTGTGGTGGGCAAGATCGCACCGAATTATAGAAACCGCTCGAATTTGCTTCGACCAACCGAACCGCTCTGTGTTCGCTCAGTCGCGTGAACCGAGAACTTTGAAAATCACCCCAGCCGGATACCCGCGATTGTGCAAGTGCCGTCCGCGGACCGCCCTCGAAGTGTGACTCAGCGCCTCTTCATTTGAGAAATTGTGTCGATCTCGACACTTCTTGTCGGCTAGGGCGGCACGCTTCAACCAGAAGTCGTCTTCGGAAGGAAGATGGTTTGCAATTAACGAACTGTCGATGCCGTGCTCCTGCAAATAAGCACGAATCTTGAGAGGGCCCTGCCCTCTTTCAATTTGCTTCCGAATGCAGGATTCGGTGTAGCGCGAATCGGAGGCGAAACCTTCTTCGGTGAGCTTGTCCACAGCCTTGTTCGCTGTGTCTCGGTTGATACCGCGGCGAGTTAGTTTGTTGATCAACTCGAAACGAGAGTGTTCTCTTGAACTCAACAAGCGCACACCGATCGTGCAAGCTGCAGTTAAAGATTTCATCGACGAGTCAGATCCTCAGCGCCAATGACTCATAGCTGAGCAATCAATGGCTGAGATTCGCCTAAAGCGATTCGTGGAGTATCTACTCTGCACTAGACTCATACGGAATCTCATGGGAAGACAGGCTGACCGGGGCTCCAATCAGCTTGATTTCGAACTTGAAAGACGGCTCGATTTCCTTCGTAGTGCTGTGAAGGCAAAACGATACCTGCCAACCCTCGTCCAGGTACATCACAGCCGTGGTCAGACTTCGCTTGTTGTTCTTTCGAATCATGGGCCGCTCCAGGTGAACAATGTGCTGAGGTAAGTTTATGCGTCTCCCCCATCCTAGACTCCCATTGAAATTGAATGACTGCGTTTTTACGGTGCCGTTGTCCTTGATCACCTTGTAGAACGGGAAGCGACCCAGTAGATACTGCATCAATAACTCAGGGTTTCCCCGAGCGGAGATCTCGTCCATTAGTGCTTGGAGTACTGGAAGGTAGTAGTCCTGATGTTTGTTGACCAATTCGCACCATGGGCTTCCTTTTCTCGCTTCCAAGTCGTCGAAGATGGGAGTCACCGCCGCCCAGTAATTGCTGGAGCATGGCGTTGCATACAACTTCTCACCGAAATCTAGTTTGATTGACAGTCGAGAGTATTTGATCGTGGAGAGACGATGTTTGGCGGAGAGTCCCACGACACCGTTAGTTGTATGAATCAGGATGTCTCTCACGTCTCTATGCTGTCCCCTTTTATCGGATTGAATTTCGATTTCGCGAACGTGGTCGGTTCGCAATTCGTGGAACTTGAGAAACACCACAACTTCTTTGGCCGCTGTGCAGATTCGGATCTTCTCAGACGGAGACTGGCTCGCAAAATACTGCTCTGCAACGCGTTTGGGTGGCGATTCTTTGATCGTGGCGTTCAAAGCATTTCGGAACTGAATTGCCAATCCATATTGCCACGCCTTTCCGCTCTCAATTGAACTTCGCATAGGCTATAAGTTAACGATCAACAGCTCTCTCAAACTTGAGCCATTCGACATGGAATATGACCATCGAGCACTTTCGATGCGATAGCTTCTATACATCTGCCTAATTCTGGGATCTTCGTTGAAATTAAGAATCTTCCCTTCTCGCTAGCTAAGAACCTTGTACGGTAACATCGTAGTCAAACTCGTGCATGTCGCCTCTGCACGCAATTAGCTTTCCTCCATGTGCGTATGGCGAATCGAGGTTGGCAAACTTATTGGTCAGCAACTTCGAGCTGGTGGCACTGTAGTCCTGGGGCGTGTAGTTAACGCCCCAGGACTCAGCTTCCTTGTTGCGACCTCTAGGCCTCGAGAACGGCCTCTCCGTCTGTGACTTCCTCCACGGATTCTGTGTTGGGAAGAAGCACTGAACGAATCGCCGATTCGATTCGACTGGCTTGTTCAGGATTTTCCTGCAACCACAATTCAGCTTGCCGCCGACCTTGGCCGATTCGTTCTTCGCCAATCGAATACCACGAACCGGACTTGTCAATCAGGCCATTCGTAACTCCGAGATCCAGAATCTCCCCCATTCGGTTGATTCCGGTCATATAGAGAATCTGAAATTCCGCTTGCCTGAACGGTGGGGCAACCTTGTTCTTCTGAACTCGAACTCGAGTTTGGTTTCCAACCACCTCGTCGCCGTCCTTGATCGCGCCAATTCGACGAATGTCGAGACGAACCGATGAGTAGAACTTCAAAGCGTTGCCACCGGTCGTGGTTTCAGGTGAACCGAACATTACGCCGATCTTCAATCGAATCTGGTTGATGAAGATGACCAGCGTGTTCGAATTCTTGATGTTCGATGTCATCTTGCGCAGAGCTTGACTCATCAAACGCGCTTGCAGACCAACATGGGAGTCTCCCATTTCGCCTTCGATTTCAGCTTTCGGCGTCAATGCCGCAACCGAATCGATAACGACAACATCAACTGCGCCCGAACGTACCACCATGTCGCAAATCTCAAGGGCTTGCTCTCCAGTGTCGGGTTGCGACACAAGCAAGTCATCGGTATTCACGCCTAGCATCTTGGCATAGACGGGATCCATTGCATGCTCAGCATCAATGAACGCGCATGTTCCACCTTGCCGCTGGCACTCGGCAATCACATGCAAAGTCAGCGAAGTCTTGCCAGAAGACTCCGGACCATAGATCTCAACGACACGGCCGCGCGGCATTCCGCCGACGCCTAGCGCGATGTCGAGTGAAAGTGAACCGGTGGAGATCACCGGAACCGCCTGCTGCTCATGGTCGCCGAGTCGCATCATCGACCCTTTGCCGAACTGCTTCTCGATCTGAGATAAAGCGACCTTGAGAGCTTTGTCTCGATTTCCTTGAGACATAACTAACAACTCCTAAATTGATGCGTATTACTGTATATAAAATCAGTACGAATTGCAATACCTAATACGCAAGAAAGTGAACATGCGAATTCCCGAAGGCTACTCGACGCTATGGACAACCGTCCGTCGCCGAGCCGATCAGAAAATTCGCTCCGTACCTAACATATGGGCGCTCAATCAGAATTCAATAGCAGTTGGCTCACATCTTCTTGACTGGCCTGACAACCTACCCAGCAGTTCAAATTGCACTCCAACCAGGGTGTGATCGCGCCTGCCAATTGAACGCCGGTTACTCCCAGCATCCAAGCCCTTGCGATACCTGGGCATAGCTGGTTAGCGGCACTGCGCACATCTTGTCCCAATCCTCTCTATCGATGACTGGACGCCTGAGCAAATCAATCATTTCGTCGAATTTCTCGAGTGCATTGCAACCGACGGCATCGGGATCCGCCACAGTTCGATGTTGAGTCCAAATACGGTCACGCGCTTGACGCCAAAACTCGCTATCGAACGCCGAGCCACGGCAGTAGTGCCACCCGACAAAGAGGCCGTAACGCAGAATTGAATTGACCAAGAACTGGTTGACCACGGGAGCATCGCGTTCGATGTGGTCAATTGAACGATTGAGACGAATGTGAAGCACCATTCCGATTTGCAATTGAGTCGCAACGATTGCAGTTGCTTCCAACGGCTCCATGAACGCCGCCGCATTCCCAACACGTGCTACCGCGCCATCAAATATCTGACGACAAACAAAATTCGGAAATGGAATGACCGCCCGCGGCTCAAACTCTTCAACGGATTCGGTCTCGAGAAACTCGTCGAAATCGGACTCGACCGCCTCAGTTGTGGACACCGTGCGATTGAATATGTAGCCATACGACGTGTGGGCCGTAAGCGGAATGACGAACACCCAACCATGAGGTCGTGCAACTGCCCTCGTGTAGGTATGCTGCAACACAGGTCCATCAGTCTCCTTGATGATCGAAGGGCACCGACGAATCACAGCCGTGTTGGTAGGAATGAACGAAATGTCTATGTGTTCCCTTGAATCTAGCTCTCTTGGAAACCCTCGAGCATCGAACACCAGATCGTAGTGTTCCGATTCCCTTCCTTCGAAATCTACCCTCGCACCATTTCCTGACTTGGTGATTGCATGCACAGTTGCGTCGATGTGCTTGGTCGGCGTACTCTCGCCAAGCAACTCCGCAAGCAGGTCCGCGGCCAAGTGGTAGGCATAAGACACTTGCTGAGGAGAGAAGAAGTGCGTAAAGTCTCGTCCTCGTCTTCCCCATCCTTCGAATGCAACGCCGTACTTTCGAGTACCGCAAATGCGTTGCTGAATAATCTCGTGCGGAAGTTGGGTCAGTTTGTGCATTTCAGCCACCAAGCTTGGCCAGCTGCCTTCGCCCACTCCTATCACCGGGATTCGCGAGTCATAGATGTGATGCAGCTCGAAGTCGTCATCGCCAAGAGCGTTGGCAACGCTGGCCGCAGCCAAGGATCCTGCAGTTCCACGCCCGACCACGGCGACTTTGTTGAGTGATTCTCGACCTGGCTGCAACATCGCTACTAGAAGCTCGCGTAGAAGCCCATTCCCAAGAAACTGTCCCGCCTTCCATCATAGGCCAAGTCTTTTGGATCTGAATGAAGAACCACGATGCTTTCTACCCGAAGTTGCAAGTAGTTGGATAGTCGACGCTTGAATTCCAAATTCACACTTCGGGACGTGCGGTCAAAGTCGATCAGCAGACCAGCTACGAGTTCCGTGCCGTCCACGTCATTGAAAGAGAGAAATCCGGCGAGAAACAGATCGTTCGCCCACACGTTCGTTGCCCGATCTCCCCGACCGTCGAAGTGCCATTCGCCAAGCAACGTGAAACTGGCCGGGGTCCCGTACAGTTCGTACGCTGTATGTTCGGCTCCAAGAATGAAGGCTTGATAGCTTTCTTCCTCCAACGCGAGATTGCGTGCGCCGCTTACGTGCGTGGCCTCGAGTTTGTACAGCACAGGCTCCGTCGTAAACTGCAGATCGAGCCCAAATTGCCGAATCTGTTCGTAGTAAGGGATCAAATCTGCCTGCATGGGTTCTGTCGAGCCAGATTGTCGAGTCGCTAAGAAAGACGGTTCTCGGCTCGTTCCCACGAATCCACTTACCCCAAAATCTAGCAGGCCCAACGAATTGGTGTAGCGGACTGCGTAATCTACATGGCGGCTTTCATCACTGGATTCGTAGACAGGTTCCTCATCGATCGAAAACCTCGATCGTAGTCGTCCCTTTGGGCTGGGGAAGGTACGTGAACGATGGAAGGGCAACAGAAAGGATTCAACAACGCCCCAACCGCCGGAAAGTGTTGCATGCACCATTGGCTGACCGAGCTTGGGTCGATTGCGCGGATGTTCAACTAGGTCCAACTGATTGACAATATCGACAATGTTGTTGAGCTCTGCTACGCCCCAAAACACTCGACCGAGCCCCGCCCTGACCTGCCACGAGGAATCTCCCAAATTGCCGTATGTCAGTAGGTAGGCCTCGCGCACGTCTGAATGAGTGCGATTGGAGTCGGCACTGTCGTAGCGAGACAGCAAGGAAACAACAAAGCTGGTTCGTTCCGAGAACTCTCCGTATAGCGTCGGTTCAAAAACCAGACCTGCAGCACTGGGGCGTTGGCCTTCGAATAATGGAGGTTGCGGAAACCATCTGGCTTCCAAACCCACTTCTCCGGAAAAATCCAGAGTTTGTGCGCCAGCACCAGCCCCTACCAAAAACACGAGCGATGTGACCAGGACGTTGAGTCTAGTCACCGTACTCGTCGAAGTGCTGTCTGGGTGAATTCACTGTCCTCGAGATCGTTACCGAATTGAAAATCAGTCCATTGCAATTCAGTGCTAGCCCCAGTCAGATGGTTGACCATGGTCTGTGAACTCGCCCTCCAGAACTTTTGAGAGTATTGCTGGTAGTCCGTGAACGTGAGAGTCTTGAGATGGAAGTTTCGACGGTCATACAGCTCCATTTTCCAGGTCCGAAGTTCTTCGCTGTCCATCCACACGACTTTGCGGCTGTAACCCGACCTCTCATCCAGCGGCACTTGTTCAGTCACGATGCACATGCGATCGTCGCAAGCTTCCTCACGCAGATACTTGTGAGTGTATTCCTTGACTTCACCTGAGCTCATGTCCTCGTAAGAAAACTCGCTTCCCATGAAGGAACCGGACCTTCGGGCCGCACTGATGCGCTTCACCCTTTGCAATGCCGGCAGGTACAACCATTGATCGTCTGGGGCGTTGATGTGAGCGTGAGTCAGCAAGGCTGTGCCTTGGACATCTCGAGGTTCATCGAATACAAACAGGCTCTTGTCGCCATCGTCCGGTACTTCCAGTACCTTGAATCGCATTTCGCGGATCGTTTCCCGACCATGTCGATCCACGAGCACCATGGTCAGACCGGCGGTGAAGTCACCAAAACCCTCGTTACGAGCAGTTGCTTCAAGCGCAATCCGCAATCCCTTTTCCTCGGGTGTTTCGTCTTGTGCAAACACATCAGGAACTAGTAGGAGGCATAGAGTCAACGCAACCAAGACTGATGCGCCATTCCAAAATCCAGATCCCCGCAACGCTGAACTTGCAGCAGGTTTCCCCAGATATTGCGATTGACAAGAATGGAGCATTGTTGAATGACTTGGATTCACGGCGACATGTTAGTAATGCATCTTCGACTGATGTAGCCGTGGTCGGATCGGTGCGCGACATTCGCTAGCGGTAAGTTTGTTCATTTTATGTTCTGATGGTATAGAATCATCAATGATCAAAGTCTCCCTCACGTAATAAGGAGAAGCTTATGAGAAGTGGTGATCAAATGCTTCAGCAGATCGTCGAGAAGTCCGCAGTGGACGAGGAGTTCCGAAGTGCACTGGTCGCGGATCCCAAAGCGACCATCTGCGAAGAATTGGGCATTACGATGCCGGAATCCATGACGATCAAGATTCACGAGAGCGACATGCAGACCGTGCATCTTGCGTTGCCACCCGATCCTCACATCACTGAGGAGCAGTTGGAAGCAATCTCAGCCGGCCTGAGTTGCTGCTGGTAGACACAACAATCTAATTCGACGGCGCATGCGTGCTCGTTCAGAGCGCGAGCGCCATCGAACCGACTTACACAGCACTCCGATTCCACGAAGAGGGCCTCTGAGCCCTATAGTTGGAGTGCACCTGAGAGCACTAGGAATAAGTAAGCCTTCGCCTTGACCAACTGATCGTACGACATCACGAGCTTCATGTGGTGGATGCCCCTGAGCAGCACGAATCGACCCGACTTTGCGAACAACACGGTAGGCTTCGACACCCAACCGTACAACTCGTCCAGCTTCTTTTCTATTACCAGTTCCTCGTGTCTCAGTGCGTTCAAGAACGGATTCCAATCCGTCAAACCATCGAGCCAATAACGAGAGTCCTTGGTGTATCTCTGTTTGACGATTAAGGTCAACCCTAACTCAGGTCCGATCCCTTGCTCCTGTGCATCGATGTTGAGTCCTGTCCGCTCAACATCTGCCCGTTCATTGAAGCGGGAAATCAGCGATTCGACTGCCGCAATGCTCCCAGGCCATCCAATGCGCTCCAGATAGGTTCGAACCTCTTTAGATGATCTGAACCCCATGACTGCAAGCCGAATCGAGCGTGGCCGGGATGGGAACACACCGAATGAATCGGTGCGGGTGTGCTCGGGTTGAGCTGCATACGCTTGTTCAACGTACTTCCACTCTTCGTTATTCCACTGCAAGCCGACCGCCGAAGTCAAAGCTTCGACCAAGGTTCGAACATCCTCACTTTGATCGTTAGCACCTGTAATTGGACGCTCATTGGGGCGCAGGAACACGCCGGGACGAGAAGCATGACCAAAGTCTTCGGAGCCTGTGTCGTACTCGAGCATGAGCTTGCGCCCAGCAATTGAACGCAACGATGGATTGACAGCATCCATTTGTTTGAAGAGGCGCAAGACCGTTCTCGCAGTTTCGTTCGTCTGGTCAGTGCGTTCGATTTCTTCAAAGAACGCTCTCGTCCTGGGCACACTAGTCAAGGACACACCCAAGTCCGCTATGGGCTGTGCCTCATGCAGAGGTATTTCAAATCCGAACGGGAGCGCCCCCTGTTCGATGGGTAGTCGGTTGCCACACTCAAGTATTCGTTGCCACTGAGCTTCCCCAATGAGTACCGAATCCACTCGGTCTCGAAAATTGCCGAGCAGATCCGCCATGGTGTCGCCTTCCTTGGCAAGTTGCTCCTGCGTTACCGCAATGGCCTCGTCTTGGTCCATGAAACCGCCTCAGGCAATGACCGGAGAAGAGTTGAGCTCCGTTTCAGTGAGTGGATGTCGTCTCCACCCCATTTTAGGTGGTACGTCGTACAGGCGACCAGGTGCAAAGCGAGCCCAAAAGTGCCGCATTCCTGGCACGATGACTCGAGCCACGGGCATACCGATGTCGGGTCGTGTTTGATCCAGAACCAGAAAATCCATCCCTTTGGCTTCTACAACAGCTCGGCAGCTTTCGACATCCTCACGTAGATCTTGCGTGGCATCAAATCCGTAGTCGGACGCTTTGCGCGCCGGCATGTCCGATGGAGCAAGCCAAGGACAACTATCAATCCGAGAAGTCTTCCACCACTCCAATGCCACAGGGTCATCGATTTGAGGCTTGCCGTCGTAGGTTGAAGAGCGAGGCAACCACGTAAGGCATTGATTGAGTTCGCACAAGGCACGAAGTGCCGCAATCCTCGGCTCAAGGTGTGCACCCGCACCGTAAATGATGTCTTCGGTCTGGGCGTTGACTTTCCGTGAAACGGCGACAAATGCGGGAATTGCAAAATCCGAAGTGACATCAAGCAACCACAACTCTCTGCCGAGATCTGCGTAGTAAGCGTTGGCTGAGGATAGATACTCGTCGCCAAAGCTCTCAAGATCGAGCGAGGGAACCTGCAATCGGTTGTACCACCAAATCGCAAATGCATCTCTCTCCACGAGTTCAAGAAATCCCTGCAGAATGGCTTCCTCCATGGTGTTGCCAGAGGCGCAACCATTGGAATCTGCATACAGGTCGAACGATCCTCGTTGTTCGGCTGACATGCCGTAGAGCACACTTGTCGGAAGATATCGGTGCCGTTGTTGCGTCAATGACCAGACGGGAGTCCAATCGACTCTGGCTTCTTCGTCAAACCTAGGAGGAACGACGTTGTATGGGTGGCCTCGCGTGTTGATTTCGGCTGCGTTATCAAGTTGGCTGTCACTGAAGAGTTGGACATCATTGGGATGTATTGCACCTTCTTCATCGGCAAACTCGACGAACGAACTGCACCGTCGAATCTCGTCACCGTGCGCAGCGCCGGAATAGCGTTCTATTGCTTCGCACAACGCACTTGCTTCGGATTGCTCCCTCGTACTTCCTTTCCCTGCACTCTTGCTACGCAGACTCCTCCTCAAAGTACTCAAGCTTCGGTTTCTCAAGCCGAAATTGCTACCTGCCCAGTAGACGTGCAGCCAAGTATCGGTTTCGTCCGTCGTACGAGCGAGCCAGCTCACAACGCCACTGACAGGACTCACAAGATGGCGATACTTCGCCAAAGTCACTTCCGGAGCGACGCTTCGTGTCCCACCACTATTGGTAAGGCTTTTTTGACTTGATTGAAGTTTGAGGGAAATGGGCGAGCGGTCAGGCCTTCGTAGGCTTTCGTCGCCACAGGCCTCGCATTGGGGTCTTCGCATTACCCTGTGCTTCGAAACGGAAAGAGTGCGGGTCTCTAGTGTCAGGGCGTGCTTGTGGATTGTCGAACTCTCGTCCAGCACCAACCATTTGGCAATTTCGCTTGCGACTAGTCCCTGCACTGAATCGAACATAGCCGGTTCCATCGCAAACGGGATGAATGCTTGTTCCTCGCCACCAACAAAACGCAGGAAATTGTGTACTTCCTGATGACTGCTCAAGCGATATCCGAGACAGTTCCAGCAGGGACCGGTTGCGTTGCTAGCAAAAACGGGACCAAACAGAGGTTCGATGCCTTGTGGTCGTACAACCATCCACGGCGCGCCCGATCCCATGTGACGACGGTTTGCTTCCGCCAGATCAGCTGAGAGATAGTCCGGGCGAACGTAAACAGTGAGACTTGGCGAAGTCTTGCCGATTTCGACTCCCGCCCGCGTCAGGTGTCCAGCCAATGCTCCCTTGTCACCGTCGACTGCAACGCAGCTCTCTTCAAGCCTCTGCTCAGCCCAACTCGGCGATGCTCCGAGAGCGGACCAGTAGGCAGCCCTTCCTCGGTCGAGCGAGTGGTCTGCTGAGACCACATACCCTTTCGCCGACAAAGAAGCAAGTGCGGACAGAATGTTGGGAAATCCGTGTTTCGACTGTAGTGCTTGAACTATCTGATCTACCGTGTTGCTTCCATCCAACAGCGCAACGATGTCGCAATACAGCCCTCCGTGCAACAGCGTGTTGAAGGTCTCGGAGACAACTAGAACTTGGTGCCCACCCACGTTGTGAGTCTGTAGGTGCGGCGTGACCATCGGAACCTTGACAAGTCCACGATCAGCCGGAGTTGTCCGAGCCAGAATTCCGCTCGATGGCGTGGCTTCAGCTCGATCCGTCATTCATCTGGTTGCGGAAGAATCGGCTTCTATGGCCGAAGATTCTTGACTAGCGACTCAATTTCAGTCGCAGCATCGTGTGCAACCGTGGTAATCGAGGAATTGAGCGAATCGTAGTCTGGGTGACCGCAGGCTTTGGCGACTAAGGTCTTTACCTTGGGTGGAGCATCGTCCAAGTCAACTCCTCTACCGTGAACCAAGCTGGAGACTTCCAGTAAGTCCCGCCATACAGATGCTGCTTCCTTAAGGGGAACCGAGCCTGTTTGCTCAAATATCTTTGTGGCAGTCGGTGCAGTGTCAGTGGAGTCGAGTCGATCAGACGTCAGCTGCGCGTAGCTCGCTGTTCGTTCAAGTTCGTCTAACCCACCTGACATGCTTTCAAAGGTTGAAGTCTCGGATTCGGACTCCTTGCCGTTGCCCTCGATCAATCTCGAAAGCAACGACTCATTCTTGCTGTATTCACTCAACACTGATTGGCGTATGTCCATAAACCGTCTACCAAGATCCAACTCTCCGAACTCGAAGGCGCACCTCGATCTGGCCAATACGGGCAGATCTCTCATCGACGGACTCTGACAGTGTTCAACAACTTCTGAGATTGGCATCGAGAGGGCGAGATTCTCTTCCTCTTCAATCGGAGCAAACAACAAACTGTCTCGAGTCAATCGCACCAACGTCTCTTGGAACCGACGTTCCAGCCGAGCCACTTGCCTATCGTGCCAACCTTCATGCAAGAGCAGGACTTCCATCGCGGTGTCGGAACAGACATCCTTACTTGCGAGGTCGCCAAGAAGAACCACAGCCACAGCTCCAACCTGCAAAGACCCGACCCTATCAACGAGTTCATCCACTACTTCGGCAATCACAGACACAATCGAAGACTCAGCCAAATTGGACATGGCGACTCGAGCCTCGGCTGGCGAGAGATTCCCACGAACTAAATGCATCCCTATTTGAAACACCTTGTCGTTTGACCAGTTGCGTAGGACCTCTGCTTTCTCCTTGGCATGAGTCGCTGGCAATTCATCGATGAGGTCCTGCATTTCCTGCACACCCATCTCGTGGGTCCAATAGAGTCTTGCAAGACCTCGGCGTGCAATCGATTCTTGACCTGCATGCGATAGAAATCCCTTGGGAAGATCAAGATCCGTGAATTCCGGAATCCGAAGATTGTCAAGTAGTTCAGGATGCCGCTCGATCCATTTCGCGAGTCGCGGAGCCAAACTGAAGATCTCCACGATCGCCTCAAAAGCGTCAGGACGTGCCTGGACAACAGGACTGTCGTAAGGACTCCAATCTTCAACCTGCGGATGGAGTTGTTTGCGCCATTGGTCCAAGAGAGGATCCATCTTCAAGAACCATTGCTTCGGACGCAACGCAAGACTCATCATCTCCCCGTAGGTTCCCGGCAATTCGGGAGATTCACCCACCCGACTCTGTAGCTGTGGGTATTGACGAGTCACTCTTGCGTGGTGATCTGCGTGTCGTTGGATCTTGAAGAACATCCAGTTGGTGAATTTCCAATCTGCACTCCACGAGTGGTGGGGCGCAATCCTTTCCCATCGACCATTGGACAGCTGAATACGTCGCAGTCCGTAGTGCTGGAAGTAATTGCTGATCTTCATGGAGAAGACGCAACTCAGACCCAGAAACACGTAGACGGGAAGAGCCCAAAATCCGCCCAACAGCACTACGAGGGTGTACCAACCGGCTAGGTATATGCAGTAGCGCCAAAATGGATTGCTGTAGTGCCAACGCGACCGCCGCAGTCGAGAGAGTTTTTCTCCCGATACTCTCCAGGAATTCGTGAGATTGCTGGCCAGTTCCTTGGGAAAGTAACGCCAAAAGCCTTCGCCTTTGAGAGCCGACCCGACATCATGCGGAGTGCCTACGCTTGCATGGTGTATGTAGACATGTTCTGTGGCGTATTGCGGGTAGGACGCAGATGCCAGAAGAAGCTCACCTATCCGGCGCTCCCACATCGTGCGTCGATGGACCAACTCGTGGCCCACTATGAAGACTGCTTGTGCTTCCATAGTCAAGAGACACGCCAGAATCACGTCTTCCCAAATGGCGAATGCATCTGCGTAAAGGATTTGCCACAAACCTAGGACGAGTGTCGGAGGCCAAAGAATCGCCCACGTCCACAGGGGAATGTTGTAAGAGATCAGTCGACGCTCGGCGATGTCCGTAATGGTCATGTTCTTGCCATCGGGACCAAAGACGCGATCTAACGAGCTGGCGAGGCTCATGTACAGGAAAGGAGGCAACATCCACCACCCTCCATAGAGCAAGGCCAAGACCAGCAGCGGAAAGATGCCCAGCGGCAAGTAGTAGGGAAGAGCGTCTAGAAAAGACGGCTCGAAGTATGGGGAGTCTTTGGATTCGGAACCAGTTGCAGCGCCGCCTGAGACTGAATCTTGCGTCACTGGACTACCTGTGCTTCGCTATTGCATCCAATACCGACTCCTCTGCCATCCTATCAATGTAATCTATATGAGTCAATTGCGTTTCCGTCGCTATCCAAGAAAGGTATGAATACGTTCCAGCGCTTCGACGCACAAGGCAGTTGTCACGGATTCTGAACCGTGTCCAATCCGTCCCACGGCACCAAATTGCATCGATTGGTCTCCGAACGCAAGCAATTCAGGCCAGCTGCCATCCTCGTTTTGAGAGCCAAGCAATTGATCAACGTGATTGTTGATGTCTAAGCGCTCAAGATGTCCTAGGTTGTACATTGTTGAAACACCTTGTGCTGCTTGAAGTACGTTGTTGAATTGCCCAGACCCATCGAGCAATGCCAAGACTCGGTCGATCAGGCTTGTGACTAGCTTCTCGGTCGAACTGCAAAACCAAGGCAAAGCACGACTAATTGCATAGTAGGTGGAAACTCGATCCTGATACCACTTGGAGGCATTGCGTTCACTCCCTTCTCGAATCATGTTTTCCAACCACCTGCAAACTTCACGAGTAGCCGGTCGATTGCCCAAATAGGCAATCACATTGGCGTTAACGACAGGGTCGGCCTCGATGCGAAACTTTGCGACGACATCTGGTTCTCCTTCGTCCAGCACCCACGTCAAGAAGCGACCGTCTTCGTCCTGGTTATCCAGTATGCGAGGTACATTTCTCTGCAGGGAAATCCAAGGATGGTCGAGTATGACGAGCGAACAAAGGGAGGTGCTGTCGAGGTCGTTGGGGAGGTGGCGGTAGTATCGCCAGAGTCCTGGATATTCAACTGTTTCGGCAAGGTACTTTCTTGTGCGCACCAGCAGACTCTTCGCTAGCGGTTCTTCGCTGCATTGAATTGCCAGTCCACAGAGAGCGGAAACAAAGGGCGGCTTTTCGTAATGCCTGGGTATGTCCGGGTCACTCAAGTTGAACCGGATGCAATGCCAGGCACCGGTTTCGTCAACAGCATCGTTCAGGAATTCAAGCGCTTGCTTGATGGCTGCCCGACACTCGCTTCTTATCGACTCTATGGAAGCTCCGTGAGAGCTAGTCAAGCGCTTTCGCGGGCTCGGATCTCGCCGGGGCTGAGCGGGATCGTACATCGTTTTCTTTAGAAACTCGAGTGAGCTGGCCCCCGTGCTCGCCTCCGCCCTTTCCGCATCGCTATATCTACTCTTGGGAGGCAGAACCAGATGGGTGGTTTTCTTCGAGTCTTCGTGTACTTGAACTTCGTGATTCCCATCTAGGGACACACCAAATTCACGTTTGATGGAGTTCTTGGGGTCGGCAAGCAGGCTTGTACGAAAATCACTGTCTCGAGCCGCCTTGGAGACTGCTCTAGCGAGCAAGTCTTCGTTCTCCTTCATTGGTCGATCCACATCACGCAAGTTGCCTCTGGACCAGACGCTTGAATGTTCCGTCGATCTTCATTAGGTCCTCAAACGAACCGGTCTCAACGACCCTGCCGGCCTTCAGCACATAAATACGGTCGGCTTGTTCCAAAGTGGACAGTCTGTGTGCTATGACAATTCGTGTGGACGACAAGAGTGCGAGGTTCCGCATGACTTCCGCTTGACCAGCGTTGTCCAACCAGCTGGTCGCTTCATCGAACAACATCACTCGCGGATTGGCGAACAGAGAGCGAGCAATCATCACACGCTGACTCTCTCCTCCGGATAGCACCGCTCCACTGGATCCCACCATGGTCATCAAGCCCATCGGCATCGCTTTCACTTCACTCTCGATGCTGGCTGATCGAACCGCCTGCCACACTTGCTCAGTGGTTGCCAATTGCTCGTGGGCGACAATGTTGTCCCAAATGTCAAGGGGATGCAGACGAATCGATTGCGGGACGGTACCAATTCTTCGCCGCACCTGTTTTAGATTGAGTTCCCTTAAGTCACGACCATCGTAGTAGACAGCTCCCGCACTCGGTCGGTCAAGACCTAAAGCAAGCCGAAACAACGTGGTCTTTCCCGATCCCGATTCGCCCGCAATAGCGATGAACTCCCCTTGGCGGGCACGGATAGTGACATCGTCAAGGATCAGCGGACCGTCTTCTTCATAACGAAACGAAATCCGATCGAACAGTACCTCTCCGCGTAACCTATCGACTCGTTCGCCTTCAGTCTTCGTTTGCGGAATTTCAACGAGCAATGGTCGCTTTTGTTCGATTGCAGGTCGAATGGCGGCCAATACGCCAAGCGATTCACCGAACCGTGCCAAGGCGTGCTGAAAGACGAGAAACACCGCATATGTAATCAGGAAATCGCCTACAGGAACGTATCGGTCGCCTCCGGTTACTACGGTAAACAACAGCACCGCCGCCGCAAGAAATGGGAGCGCAGCACTGAAGGCGCGTGCGTGACCTTCGAACTTGCCCACCTCCAATTCTGCTTGCTTCTGCTCTCGATACTCATGCACCCACATTGCAAAGGCTGAGCCCTCCGCTCTCTCAACCCGCAATTTGGCAATTCCTCCAATGATTTCGAACAACAGACCGGCGACCCGACGAGTCGCCGCAGTCATCTTTGCGTAAGGAGCTACTTGGCTCAATCCCAAGTAGAAGGTCACCGCCCCTGCAATCATGCTGAATCCAAGCGCAACGGCACCGAGAGTTGTATCGAAGTAGAAAACAACTCCAAAAACGGGCAATAGGAAGAAACACGACAACACACTGTTTGCCGCAACTCCTTGCAGTCCGTCTCGGATTTGTTGAAAGGTCATGCCGGACATGGCCAAGTCGCCACTTTTGTGTCCCTGCAAGGCGCTCGTCGGAAGACGCATTAGACGATCCCAAAAGGCAGCCTCAATTCGAGATGCCGAGCGCGCTTCCAATCGCATTAGTGCTCTGCCATGCAACAGGTGCAGGAGAACACTTAAGAGTCCAAAACCCACAAGGGCTACCGCTACCACGTAGAGCGTATCGGTAGTTGTTCCCTCGTTGACAAGGTGATTCGCAACAAGCCCCAATGCAAAGGCCGGTACTAGCTTTACCAATCCACCGGCCAGTCCCGTCAACAACAGACGAACACAGTCTCCACCAGACCCACGAAGTGCAACGTTCAACAGGTCGCGAGGTTCGGCAGCACGGGAAGGTAGAGGCCTGTAGAACATCCATGCCTCATCTTGAAGCAAGGCGGCTTGGTCCCGGCCAACCCGTGTGGACTTGCGTGTGACTGGATCGATTTCCTTGTAATTGCCGAACTGGGTTGGTAGCAGAGCTACAGGTTGTCCATCTTCTGCGCGAAATCCCAAGATAGAGGTACTGTCGCTACGCCACCATTCGCTTCGAGCGTCCAAATTGACCCGCCGTGCGCGTACTCCGGAAGCGTCAAGAATGTCTATAAGATCTACTGGTTCCTGGGAAGACTGCGATGGGGGCGGGAACACGAAGTCGATCTCTTCACGCTTACCGATGATTCTGAGGGCATCTGCCAGAGCTGTGTCTTCATCCTGCTGCTCTGGTTCCAATGGAAGATCGTAGATATTGAAGAGACGTTTCCGGGCGATATCTTCAGCAACTCGGCGACTCGTCGCACTCTTTCGTTCGAGATTGGCGTCGTCCACGACAGCAAGTTGCAGATTGACGCGTTCCATTCGAAGCGCGACTCTGTGAAAAAAAGAAAGCGTTTGCAACAGCGAGCCCTCTTCCGCCAACTTTACAGACGACCTGCTGGACAGCGTCACTTCGTCGAATACGGAAAGCCAGCTGGTTCGGGTCAAAGGCAGTTGCCATGAGCTGACATCGGCGCCAATCTCTGCTGGGTCCACCATGTCCATGTACAGACTCGAACCCTGTGGAATTCCGTACACCCACACAACGCCACTTCGTACACTCACAGCGCTCGGCGCAAGGAATTTGGTCTCGTCCCGATCAACATGGGAGGTCGGACGTGGAAGACGAAGGACAAACCTCGACAGGGTGTCCGTCAATTCAAGCATCCACGCGTCAATCTGATCCGCGAGTTCTGTCGGAGCAATTCCATTCAATGAGGCAACCGGCAAGCGTTTCAGGATTGTTCCAGGCAATCCTTTGGCAACAACTCCGAGCGTGTTTTCGTTCTCTCTGCGATCAGCCTCGATACCGGGAAGCAAACGCCCGCTTTCGACTCGCAACAGGTGCTGTGGTGCGGCTTGGTCCTCTCCGCCCTTGAGTTCACGCAAGAAGAGATCCACTTTCCCTTGCTCGACCAACCAGACGTTCTGCGTGTCGTCCAGGGACAACGGCGAATTTCCTTCGCAAGAAACGGGGATTCCTGATTGGTCCGCGAGGTCGGAAAGTGTTGTGTATTCGGCGCGTTCCTGAGACATTAGCTTGACGCGACTAATTTGTAGTAGGTGCTGTCGCGATCGGCGATCAATTCGTCGTGCGTGCCCTGTTGCACGACCTCACCTTTCTCCAGGACGATGACTTCATCACAATCGCGAATTGTGCTCAGTCTGTGGGCCACGATGAGACAGGTCACCCCTCTGCGCCGCAAACTGTCGTCGATTTCTTCCTCAGTCGCGGCATCGAGGGAACTAGTAGCCTCGTCGAGAATGAGTATCGTCGGATTGCCGACCAATGCACGTGCGATCTCGATCCGTTGACGCTGCCCTCCACTGAAATTGGCTCCGCCCTCTTCGACCATAGTCGCGTAGCCCTGCTTTCTTAGCAGAATGTCGTTATGTATGCAGGCATCTCTAGTGGCAGCGACGATCAAATTGACAGGAACCGCCGAATTCCATAGCGTGATGTTGTCGCGCAGGCTCGCAGCGAACAGCACCTCCTCCTGATTCACCATGGATATGGACCGACGCAGGACCTCCTCGGGAATCTCGCTCCGTGGATGGCCATCGAACAGTACTTCGCCAGACCATGGTTGGCTGATTCCGGAAACGAGTCGTGTCAAAGTCGACTTGCCGGATCCGCTGGATCCCACCACAGCAACCCTCTGACCGGGATTGATGGTTAGACTGAAGTCCTTGATCAGCGGAGGCTGGCTGGTGTTGTAACCAAACTTGACATTGCGAAGTTCAACCCGACCGGCAAGCTGAAGTCTTTTCTGGAACGTAGCAATGTTGTCAGATTGGGAGTCACGGCGTTTAAACACCGGGTCGGCCGTGGCACTTGTGACATCGCTCAATCGCTGTATATCCGTTTCGAACGCTTGGCGTTTGTCTGCAAATCCAAGAAAACTCCCAATCGGCTCGAGAAACATCTCAGATAGGACGAAAAAGGCAACTAGCGCACCCAAAGTCATTTCTCCACTCATAACGGAAGCTCCTCCAAGTACAAGGACAACCGCGGTGCGCAACATCGAAATGAGGTCTGGAAAGGAGTTGTTGAGTGTGCTCATTTCGGCGTACTCCTGTCGCGCCTTGAGCTCACGCGCTTGCTGGCCACCCCACCTTGAGAAGAACCTGTCGTCCGCACCGGTCATGCGTAGATTGTCGGCATGGCTCAACATCTGCATGCCCACTCCAATCAACAGTCCTTGCTCGCGTCTCATCGTTTGACTGCGTACTCGTCGAGTCAAGTTGAGAAAGTGGCCGAGCGCAATGTGGGTCAGTCCGAGCAGGAGAACAGCCAGCGTGAGCATCGGATGGTAGATGAACATTGCGCCAACGAAGACTACGCTCATCGCCATGTCCACGATGAGCACAAGAAACTCGGTCGAGAGATTCTTGGAGACCCGATCAATCGAGGAAACGCGATCTGTCAAGTCGCCGATCAGCCGGTGTTCGAAGAACTCGACCGGTAGCCGCAATAACTTGGTCAAGCTCCACTCGGAGCCCTTCACAGCGATACGGATTCCTAGCCGTTTCAAGAATCTAAACTTCAGCAAAGAGAGCGCATAGACCAGTAAGCCGCCCCCAATCAACGATGCCACCACCCCCAGCCACGGTCCGCTCCGTAGCAAGACTTCGTCCACGAATATGCCAAGCGCTATGGGAATGACTAAAGCCACAAGAGTCAGCATCAGCCCACAGGAGACCACACCGGATAGCACTTTCCATGAACCGGACAGTAGTGTCTTCAACTGTCCGTACATGCTTGGCCATTCGCCGCCTTGCTCGAAGTCGTCTTGGGGCGCAAATCGCAGAGCAATTCCGCTGTAGTGCTTGAGGAACTCTTCGGATGTCAGCGTTCGGCGACCCGTTGCAGGGTCGTTCAGGTAGTACTGCTGATTCTCGATGCCTTCTAGCACGACGAAGTGACTGAATTGCCAGAACAATATGAGCGGCAACGGCAACTTTTCCAGCAGTTCCGCGCGAACGCTGAGTCCTTTGCACTCCAATCCGTAGTGTCGAGCCGCTCTTGCAATACTCGCAGCGCTACTACCGTCGCGACTCACTTCGCACTTCTCGCGTAGTTCAGCCAGCGGAACCCAGCGTCCAAAGAATCCCAGAACACTTCCTAGGCAGGCAGCACCGCATTCCGACGCGTGCATTTGCAACATAATTGGTGTGCTAATCCGGTGAGCGCGAGATTTCGAACCGGAGGAGTCGCGTGAACTCTTGGTCGCACGCTTGTTCATGCTAGAACAATCCCGCTCCGATCAGTTGGATCGGTGATTGACGTCCAATCTCCACGACAACTATGCACTTCTCACCTACTAGAGACGATAACGTGAAATCGTGCTCATCGTAGATCGCGACATCCAGTCGAGGAACAGAGAACGCGGCAGATTCGTTTTCTCCCGTCTCCAACTCCATTGGTAGTTCATCTGAAATCTCGACCCGACCGCTGATAGACTCGGGGGTATCTCTTAAGCCGTCCAATCGAACCACGGCTGCCATTCCCGCCACGACAGTTTCCGCTCCGTCGTGTTCACTCAACGCTAAGACTTGTACCCTGCTTTGCCCGGATCGCCCGTCGATCACCCCGATGACGATTCCCTCGACAGAAATGCGTTGGGCAACTGAGCCAAACACTAACCAACTCGCGAACGCAAGAAGAGTCACGAACACCAGAAGAGCGAGAACGCGCTCTTTAGGTGTGGAGATTATTAGCAACTGATCAAGATGCTCGCGTTCCTCTTTTGCTTCCGCAACAGTGTCGTGAAAGGACTCGAAAGGGTTATTGAACACGGTGAAATATTGCCGTTCGGATTAGCTCGGCGGTAGATGTGGGTCTTGTGTTTAGCATGGAGAAACGAAATTGTATAGACAGTCGGTTACCACTCGATTTATTCCTAACTCGCGTTTGGCAAATTGGGAGACAACGGAGACTCTGACGGTTGCAACTGGCGACTACTCGGTCCTCGATCCAGCCAAATCAGAAGTGCTGGCAGAAGTGTCAAGTCAGCGACCAGCGCTGCGCCAATGATCACTGCTGTCAATACACCTACTTGAGCAGTTGGGATAAACGGCGAGAACACGAGAATCAGGAACCCCACGACGAGAACCAGGGTTGTGGTAACTAGGGCGCGACCGGCCTTGTCAAAGGCGTAGCGCACAGCTGACTCGGGATCTTGACCATACTCACGCCGCGCACGAAGATACTTGGCAAGGAAGTGCACCGTATCGTCCACGACGATGCCAATAGTCATTGCGACGACTACCGACAACGAGAGCCCCACTTGACCAACGGTCAGCCCCCAGATGCCGAATCCGACTACAGCTGGGATGAGATTGGGAAAGATGCTGATCATCCCGATGCGCAACGACCGCAACGCGACCAGCAACAACACTGAAATAGCCGCTAAAACTACTACAGTGCCAACCAGCATGGCGCGAATGTTGCGTTGCCCGACGTAGGCAAACAGTGTCGCAGGTCCGGTACCGCTGACATCGGCAACACTCGGTGCATTGTCTTGCAACCAATCCTCTGCTCGCGCATTTAATTCAAGCAAGTCAGCCGAACGCATTGTTTCTGCCGAGACTGATACTCGAGTGGCAGACTTCGATCTGTCTATTTGATTGTTGAGATTCAATCCCTCGGGTAACGAGAGTTCGTAGAGCAACAAGTACTGCGCCGCCAATTGCTGGTTTTCGGGTATTCGATATTGAGTGGGATCATCCGCGTGCATGCTTTGGTTGAGTTGTCGAAACGTGTCAGTGATGGTCGCTACATGGCGTACTGGTTCCTGCTCTCTGTACCAATCTGCAAATCCGGCCACTTCAGCGAGGAATTGAGGATCGGTTGCTCCACCCTCTGTTGAGGCTCGAAGGGAATACTCGATGAGTGTGTTTCCACTCAGGTGCTCGTCCATGAAGTCGGTGTCCTGCCGAAACTCAATTCCCTTGTCGAAGAAGTGAACCAGCACATCATTCAGTTCATTGCGTGGAATGACCAAAGCCAGTCCCGTAAGCAGGACCATCCATACCCAAAACAACACAGTCTTGTACCGAAGCACCCAGTCTGCCAATCGATCCATCGAAAAGCCGGACGTCCATCGCCGTTTCTTCTCGGCGCGGATGGGGAGTAGAGAAAGCAAGGCAGGCAGGAATGTAACGGACAGAATGAAGGATGTAGCAATTCCAAATGCGACGAACATGCCGAGGTGACGATAGGGTGGCACTTCGGAGAAGTTCATGCTCAGGAACCCTAAGGTCGTGGTCAGACTAGCTAGGAAGACGGGATGAAGATTGAGGCGTATGGACTCCACGATGGCCTCGTGCTTGGAGTCCCCCTCTCGCATTTGTTGCTGGATGGTCACCAATATGTGGACACAGTTTGCAACCACAATCATCAGCACAATGGTTGGAGCCGGAGAAATCGGTGGTGTAAACGGCAATCCAACCCAACCGCCGATGCCGATCGACGCAAAAATTGAAAAGATCATTACCAGGCCTGTTGCCGCAACGCCGGAGAACCCCCGCGTGAGCAATCCAAGTATCACTCCCATGAGTAGCAGACTCAGCGGCAGAAACACCATTTGGCTGTTAATCGAGGCTTCCACGAACGTCTGATTGACCATCACGGTTCCCACTACCCTAATGTCCACATCGGGAAAGCGTTCCTCGGCCTTCTCGGCGGTGGTTCGGGCAAACCCCGCAACTTCAGCAACGGCCTGCAGCTGACCGTCAGTAGGCAATTCGACAGTGACGTTGACCACGCTGACTTCGCCGTCAAGGGCCAATACGCTCCCTGCAATACGCGGATCAGCGAGTGCGATATCTCGAATGTGTGACCGAGATTGCTCTAGTGAGATTTCTTGTAGATCGACGAGGTCTCTCACATATAGATCGTCTCCGTCGGCTGTGGTGTACTGAAAGTTGGCCAGAGAATCCACTCGGCGTGTGAATGGGACCTGCCAAGCTTCTTCCGTGAGCCAAACAGCGAGTGAGAGCGCCGTCTCGGAGGTGGCATTCCCATCGTCTGGAACGATCAGAAACGCCACGTTCTCGCTTTTTCCAAACGTATTCTCGAGCTCCTCCAATGCAAGCAGTTGAGGGTTGTCCTCGTCAAAGAAAATGCGATAGTCGGCTGAAAACCCCAGTCGAACAATGCCGGCTGCGGCGATCACCACCAAGACTAGAACGCTCAGAATTACCCACCATCGAGCGGCGAGCACTCGTTCGGCAAAACGGGTGGCAAACTGTCTCTGAATGAGTTCAGGCGAGCTCACAAGGTTCAATTCTTGGTGAAATACTCTTTCAAGTAAGCATATAGGGAACGCTTTCTGTACAAATTCTGGACAGCGCATTGGGGTTGGATCAACGTGCAGAGTCCTTTGAATTCAGCGGCCTCAAGTGCCTTTGAATCCAGATCCGTGAACTTCACCAGCTTTCAGGCACCTCCAACAACCGATTCACGATGGGACACTTCCTGAGAGAGAACCGAGCACGATGAACAAAGTTGCACGAGTACCAAATTAAAATTCAACGTCCACATGCATTCAACTCTTCAGTTCGCGCACCCACCGACCTCGCGAAACGGATTGCAATCCAAGCCGTCGACATCGCCAATTCGAGAACTCTGATCTTCTCTCCGAAGTGAACGACTCTTCCTACTCTCCCATGATTCGACAGTATCTGTCGATCAAGAAGGAGTATCCCAACGATCTCTTGTTCTATCGCATGGGAGACTTTTACGAGTTGTTCTTTGAAGATGCAACAGCCGCCGCAGAACTTCTGGAGATCACGTTGACCTCTCGAGGTCAATCGAAGGGAAATCCCATTCCGATGTGCGGAGTGCCGTATCACGCAGTGGACGGCTATCTCAATCGACTCGTCGGCTTGGGCAGAAGTGCGGTCATTTGTGAACAAGTGGGTGATCCGAATGCTTCTCGAGGTCCGGTGGAGCGTCAAGTTCAACGCATCGTTACACCGGGAACACTGACCGACGAGAACCTGCTGGAAGCAAGTCAAGACAGCGTGCTGATGGCGATCAATCGACCGTCCGCCAGTCGCCAGACTGCCGGTGTCGCCTGGATCAACCTGTCGACCGGAGAATTCATGGTGGCCGAGCCATCCGCAGCGACTGAACTCCATGCGGTTCTTGAGGCGGTTCAACCGTCCGAGATTCTTATTCCCATTGGTGGTGAATTTCCCGATTTCACGGCGGCACAGCGCGAAATCGACGTGATGCGATTCGATTTCGACCTCGGCACAACTGCGCTCTCCAAACACTTCGACACGCGAGATCTTCGCGGTTTCGGACTTGGAGAAAAGACTCTGGCCGTGGGAGCCGCTGCCGCAGCACTTTCTTACGCTCAGGAAGCCTGCTGCCAGCAATTGGAGTTTATCCAATCCATCCAGCTCTACTCAGATCGATCCATTCTGCGAATGGATGCGCAAACCCGACGCAATCTCGAAATCGATCGCAAGATCAGCACCGATGAAACTCAGGGTTCTCTGTTCGACATCATGGATTTCACCGCGACCCCCATGGGATCTCGGTTGCTTCGTCAATGGCTGAACGAACCAAGCACAGACGTTCACTCGGTCAGTGAACGTCACGACTTCGTCGAATCCCTGATCGAACATCGTTGCACAGAAGCGATGAGTGACGCGCTACGGCCAATTGGCGACATGCAACGGATCGTGACACGTGCCGCTTTGGGAACGGCATCACCGCGCGATCTAGTCCGCGTCCAAGCGGCAATCGATTGCCAATCCGCTGTGGCTGAATTGGTGGCTACACTTGAAGTCGACGCTGAAACACGGCGATTTCAACAATTGCCCGACCTTAGCGACATTCGCAATCTCATTGACAGAGCCATCTGCGATGAACCACCCGCAATATCGCGCGAAGGGGGAATGATTGCAGAAGGCTTTGACCCGAAACTCGACGAATTGCGCACAATCCGGACTCAGGCATCGGACTTTCTACTGCAACTCGAACAACGCGAGCGTGAACGGACTGGGGTCTCCAATCTACGCGTGGGTCACAATCGTGTTCACGGTTACTACCTCGAAGTCTCACGTTCTCAGTCTTCAAAGATGCCGGAAGACTATGTGCGAAGACAGACTCTCAAGAACTCCGAGCGGTTCGTCACAAAGGAACTGTGGGAATTTGAGGAAAAGTTTCTCACCAGCGAACAAGATGCTCTGCAACGGGAGAAGGAACTCTATGCCTCTGTTCTAAAGACCGTTGGAGTGTCCGCAAACGAGCTGCGCACTGTCGCCGATGCGCTTGCGCGAACTGACGCAATCAACAGTTTTGCCACAGCCGCTGAAGAACAAGGCTACGTGCGTCCGCAATTCACCGAGGACTCCGTACTCTCGATCCAGGAAGGCAAGCATCCCATGCTGGCAGTGAGGCCCGACGTCGACTTTGTTCCCAATTCAAACGAAATGGATCGCTATCGACGAATGCTGGTGGTCACCGGTCCCAACATGGGAGGCAAGTCGACTTACATGCGACAAACAGCTCTCATCGTCATTCTTGCGTATGCCGGGAGCTTCGTTCCAGCAAAGTCCGCACTGATCGGGCCCATTGATGGCATCTTTACCAGGATTGGCGCATTCGACGATCTTTCAGCTGGCCAATCGACCTTCATGGTCGAAATGACCGAAACGGCCAACATCCTGCACAACGCAACCTCGTCAAGTCTCGTGCTTCTTGACGAGGTCGGGCGGGGTACGAGCACCTATGACGGTCTCGCTCTTGCCCTCGCCGTCGCCCACGCGATGTCCGAGACCGTAGAGGCGTTTACGCTGTTTTCCACGCACTACTTCGAGCTGACCGCACTCGCGGACACACACAAGACGGTTCACAACGTCCACCTAAGTGCAGTCGAACACAACCGCAAAGTGGTCTTTCTGCATTCCGTTGAGGAAGGATCGGCATCCCAGAGCTATGGCATTCATGTCGCCCGCCTCGCTGGAATCCCTGGTCGTGTGTTGCAACACGCCCGCAATCAGCTGCATCGTCTTGAGCAACTTTCAATCCGCAACGGAGAAAACGATTTCGCGGACCTCTTCGAGGAACAGACTGAGCACGAATCCTACGAACACCCCGTTGTCGAGCGACTGCGCCAAACCAACGTCGACGAACTGTCGCCCAAGAGCGCTCAAGACTTGCTCTACGAACTATTGGCAGTAATTGCTCGAGAAGACCGTCACTCCTAGATGAACAATCGACTGACACCGTTGGTTGCGCAACACACCAGACACTCCAACAGAGGCTATCGTTCAGGCGATTGCTCTTGCTTCACTGTCTGTAGAATCAGAAGAAGACAAGGCTTAAGGATCTCTGGTGTTACGAGCCTGCACTAGCACAACAAGAGAAGAATATTGAGACGATGAAAAAGGCTGGAGGAGTTCTCACCATTATCGGAGGTGCAGTGGGAATATTCGAGTCCGTGTTTGTAATCCTCACTGCCGCAATCGGAATGCGCTGGGACACCGATTACTCGATACTCTCATTCGTAATGGGATGGGTTGGATTGGTTTTTTCGCTGGCTCTCGTCTTGTTGGGATCTCTGTTTCTCAAGTCTTCAATGAGGGTCCATGCAATACAGTCTCTGGTTTGCGCAATCGTTGGTGTCCTTCTGGCAACCTGCGTGTTTGTGCCGATGCTGCTGTTCGGCGCAATGTACGATCAAAATACACCTCGAAATACACTTCTTGTCCCAGTTGCGTATACACCTCACACGTTTGGGGTATTGTGGTGGTCCGGTTGGTACATCGGAATATTCTTGGTTTTGGGTGTTGTCGGCGGGATACTAGCGACGATTGGGACACCGAAGCTTGAGCCAGCCCCCGACGATGCCACCAATGAACCTCAATCAGATTCGGATGTGTCATAGTCAGAAGTTCGCCTTCTCACACTCGGAATTCGATAGCTTCCCTCGAAGCACCACTCGTAGCGGGACTTTCAAGACCACACCGCGCCAAACCGACGTCGAAGAGCTGTCGCCGAGGAGCGCTCGGGACTTGCATTACGAGCTACTGGAAGTGATTGCTCGAGAAGACCGTCACACCTAGACGAACAATCGAAGCTACTATCGTGCACCGACCTAGCAAAGCGGTGCACTCGGCTGACTGAATAGGTTGCGCAACACACAAAACACTCCAACAAAGGCTGTCGTCCAGGCGATTTCTCTTCCTTCACAGTCTGTAGAATCAGCTGTGGTGAATGCACAGGTGTCGCGCGTTAACGGACAGCACTAGGGCACGAAGAGAGGAATACTGAAGAGATGAAAAAGGCCGGAGGAGTTCTCGCCATCATCGGTGGTACAGTAGGAATAGTCGAGTCCGTGGCTCTTATCCTCTCTGCCGCTATCGGAATGCGCTTCGACAGCGAATACTCGATACTCAATTTCGTAATGGGATGGGTTGGGTTGGTATTTTCGCTGGCACTCGTTCTGTTGGGATCTCTGTTTCTCAAGTCATCAAAGAGGTTGCATGCTCTACAGTCTCTGGTTTGCGCAAGTATTGGTGTCATTCTGGCAACCTGTGTGTTTGTTCCGATGATGCTATTCGGCTCGACGTACGATCAAAATCCATCACGCTTGATCTCAACTGGATATACGTTGCAGACAATTGGGGTATTGTGGGCGTCTGGTTGGTACATCGGTATATTTCTGGTCTTGGGTGTTGTCGGTGGAATATTGGCGACGATTGGGACACCGAAGCTTGAGCCAGCCCCCGACGATGCCACCAGTGAACCTCAATCAGACTCGAATGTGTCGTAGTCGGAAGTACGCCTCTCACTAAGGAATTCAATAGCGTCCCTCGCAGCACCACTCGTAGCAGGACTTTCAAGACCACACTACGTCACGAATCTTCGTGATCAGAGCGGTCGCCACTGGTCAGAACCAACTGCGAGATTACGAACAGCTCAATTCTTCCCTCGTGTAGGGCTTCGTTAGCTCAGTGCTGCTTGACCCAGAGAGTTCGTCGATAGCAACTCGATTGAGCCCTTGTGTCCGTCGTGGACTATGGGCATGCACTGAGAATGGCTAGTTCACTTCCTCCATTCTCAAGAATGGGGACTGACTACATTCCCCTCCTCCACACGCAGACCCAACGGAGACATCAGTAAAGCCCCCATCACAGATGCCACGGAGGATTCAGGTTGCAACACCGGCAAATTCCATTGGCTAGAAATGGAGTCGAGCAAATCCAGTCGCGTTCAGTAAAATTACTCGCCATTCCCGCTTGCTAGCCATTCCCGAATGACCTTTGTAATTGGCCAAGCTTGCATCAAATGCAAGTTGACCGACTGTGTCGAAGTGTGCCCTGTGGACTGCTTCTACGAGGGTCCCAACATGCTGGTTATTCATCCAGACGAGTGCATCGACTGCGCACTGTGCGAACCCGAATGTCCAGTCAACGCCATCTATCCTGAGGACGAGCTACCCGAAGATCAGACGGAATTTATGGACCTCAACGCAGAGTTGGCGGACATCTGGCCCAATATCACGGAAATCAAGGATCCACCGCCTGATGAAGCGGAATGGCGCGACGTTCCTGACAAACGCAAGTATCTGGAACGATAGCCCGCGCTAGTTGCTACTGATAAGTTTCTTGGGATCCTGCGGTGCACCCTTGCGCCAAATCGCAAAGTACAGCTTGCGGTAGAGATCCTCGTCAGCTTCACCACCCTTGTCGCTCTTGGTGTCGCTGTCCGTGATTGTGATAAGAGTCTGACCCTTGGTAACTATGTCGTTTTCCTTGACGGTCAGCTCAGTGTTGAAGTCGTACTGAATCACATGATCGTCAGCAGTCTTCACGAGGATCATGTAGCGATAGTCGCTTAACGCCACACCAGCGTAGCTGACACGTCCGGAAGCTGCAGCTAGCACTTTGTTTCCCCGATTCAGGAAAAAGCTCAAACCGTCTTCACCGCCTTTGGATTGAAGTGGTTTGGCGCTCACCGGCCACTGCCATCCCTTGGGCAACTGCGTCAAATCCTGTTGCGGGGTCTGCAGCACCTGTGCCGCAACCGATGATCGAGGAATCGTCTCGGTTTTCTTTGGCGGAGTCGATGCCACCGCGGTGGATTTTGGCGTGGATGGTGTCTGGGACTTCGGAGCGTTGGATGTGGATTGAGGTTTAGGAGTTGGCGGGGGAGCGGTACGCACTGGTGTTGTGGACCGAGTTATTGTCTTCTGTGGCGGACTCGCCTGTGCTACTGAGGTTCTTGGGGGCGGTTGAGCTACAACGGCGGGCTGCTGTCTCATCAGCGACGTGTCCACTACAAGAATCTGTCCTGGCTGGATGATGTAGGGAGGCTCGATGTTGTTCATTTGCGCGATTTGCGCCACAGTCACACCGTGAAGCTTGGAAACCGCATACAACGTGTCGCCAGAACGGACAACGTACCGGTAGGTCTTCGATCCCTGCGAAATTGAATGGCCGCCAACCGAAGTGGACCGATCAACAATGGGAGCAGGCTTCAAAGTGCTGCAACCAGGCAGCATCGATCCCAACAAACTCGCCACTACGAGAACGCTAAGAACTGTTCCGAACCTTCGCATAAGTCAATACCGAAACCAAGAGAACGCCCCCACACATTGCGGGAACAACAACGAGCAGTGCCGGATCACCTGAAAAGTCAGTCGGCAACACCGGACTGTCTGAGACTTGCCACGGCCAGAGCCGCCACAACGAACCTGCAAGCAAACCGCAAAAGACTGCCATGACGATGGGTCGATGGCGATCAACCAATAGACGAACCGGGTGGGAAAAGACGAACCAGCCGGTCGCCAAACCTCCAAGAAATACCGCGATTGTCAGCAGTTCGAGGGATGCGAATGCGTGAACCATCGTTGTCCAAACACCCATGATCAACAAGACGAAAGAACCGGATATGCCCGGCAAAATCCAAGCACCAAAGGCCAATACGGCCCCAATGTAGACAACAAGGAGCGGTGCCTCACCTTGAGCGCTCGGTAGAAAACTCAAAGCAAGAGCAAAGACCAATCCCACCGGCGCGAACAGTCCAATGTTTTTCCAGCGAGATTCAACGGCCGTGAACCCGACCGCACCGAGCACAATTCCAAATATCGCTCCCCATATCAATAGGGGTTGCGACTCCAATAAGTGAACAACGGACAGAGTCGTCGCTCCAAAACCGACGACCATACCTAGACCCAAAGGCACCATGAATCTCGAGGGTTGCAAAAGGAACTTGAATCCATCCGCACGACGTCGAACCAAATTGGCGAATCCAACCGACAGGTCGGCAAGGCTGCCTACCAGCCGCTCGTAGATTCCCGTCAGGAGAGCAATAGTCCCTCCGGAAATGCCGGGCAAAACCTCTGCAATGCCCATCACGAAGCCGCGGAGGGCGACTCCGACCGCATCCCAAACAGATTGACGCGTCTCAGTCATGGCTCGTGGTTACGCATCCACTCCTGGCAACATAGGTACAAACGTCACAGAGCCCAGCGAAGTGGTTGACCAGCCGGATTCCAGTCGTTCCATGCACACCAGATCCTGAACCGAGCTCCTTCCTAGAGGAACAACGATTCTGCCCCCTACTCGCACCTGGTTCTGCAACGCGACCGACACATGAACTGCAGCCGCCGTGACAACGATGGCATCGTAGGGAGCGTGTTCTTCCCATCCTTCAAACCCATCGCCTACGCAAATTCTTACGTTGTCAAGCTTAAGCTGTCGCATTCGTCGTCGAGCTCCCAATGACAGGGACTCAATTCGTTCCATGGAGTAGACGTTCTCGACTAGTCGTGCCAGTACGGCAGTCTGGTAGCCGCAACCGGTTCCGATCTCAAGAATCTTCGTGATGTTCTCCACATCGATCGCCGCCGCTGTCATGAGGGCCACAACGTAGGGCTGAGAAATGGTTTGGCGTTTGCCGATCGGCAATGCTCGATCTTCGTAGGCCAAATGGGCAATCGATTGTTCGACAAAGATGTGACGAGGCACCCATTCGATCGCATTCAACACCGAATCGTTGTCGATCCCCTGATCGACAAGTCGTTCCACCAGCCTCCCTCGAGTTCGATCCGAAGTCATTCCGATGCCTTGTTTCGATATCGTCTTCACGCCATTTGCTCCCTCAGTTCAAAACATTCCGCGAGAACTACTGTTGCGTATGTGCCCGGAGAAAGCGTGAATCCCAGCGACATGGTTCTGCCGCTCTCTTCAACTTCCACGTCTCCTGCTTGCGCTACAAGCGACCGGCGCTGCTGTCGAAGCCCAACCCACTCAAGCGCATCACACACTTCGGCATGATCCTTTCTCACCGAATCTTCAATTTCACGAGGAACTCCACTTGTCGGTAGTGTTCCTCGCCCCCACAACGGACCAGTCGGAAACAATCCGATTGCCCTATCTCCAGAGATGGGCGTGTCCCAATTACCATCAAGAACACGTCTGCCCAGCACTTCGTTGAACACAAGGGATCTCAGCGTTGAAAGGTGCCAAGCACGAGCTTTCCTAGAAATACGAGGCCTTCCTTGTTCAACCCACTCTCGGGCCGTTCGAATGTTGTTGAAATCCCTTCCGAAGCGCTGATGCCCAAAGTAGTTCGGACAGTGACCACCCAGGATCTGGGTGGCGAGCTCGCAATCTCCACCTACTACGTCGCGAACGCGAATGGAAAAGCGGTTCGCCTGATGCGAACCAATGCGAAGCTTGCGCGAATGCCGTCGCTGTGTCAGTGTTGCAATCTTGTCGGAATTGAGCGGTGCTTCCGTCTTGGGCAAACGAACGGAGAACCACTGCGACGTAATCGCTCGCTTGTCCTTGAGTCCGGAATACGACACATCCAGACGCGGCACGCCATAGTGGTCGGCGAGCGCTCTTTGCACATCCTGAGTATTGAGGTCTTTCTTTTCGATGTGGACGTACAAGTGTTCGCCCGAGTCCGAGAACTCGAGGTCCAATCGTTCCTCAACGCGGAAGTCGTCTATTTCTTCACGGATCGAACCCATGATTCGGCATCCCTGCCAGGCGCGCGGCCAGTCAATCTCTTCCTGAATCGACGACAAGGTAGAACGTCTCGCCTTCTGCAATCATGCCCAACTGCCGTCGTGCAAGGAGCTCGATACGATCACGGCTCGTTCGAAGTTGCTCGATTTCGACGCGCAACATCTGATTGCGTTTGAGGATTTCGCGATTGAACGCTTGTTGATGCTCCAGCTCCTGTTCGAGCTGGCGTAAGGCAAAGTGACCGCTGGCACCAAACCAGTAGGTGTACTGGAAAAAAGCCAGAATGAGAAGCGTTACTAGAGTCAGTACCCGCACACCAACACCTCCTTGTGTTAGTCGAATTCGCGAACCCCCCGAAAGTTCGTCAGGCCCGCTTCCGCTTCAATGCGTATGAGACGATTGTACTTCGATGTTCGCTCGGAACGACAAACTGATCCTGTTTTTATCTGGCCCGCGCATGCTCCCACCGCCAAATCTGCAATGAAAGGGTCTTCGGTGTCGCCCGATCTGTGAGAGACAACAGTATTATATCCAGCTTTTTTCGCCTCGGCCATGACTTCGAGAGTTTCCGTCAACGTTCCTATTTGATTTAGCTTGATGAGGATTGCGTTGGCGACTTTGGACTCGATCCCTTTGTTCAAGAATTTCTCGTTCGTGACAAACAGATCGTCGCCGACCAATTGGACTCGGTCTCCGAGTCGTGCAGTCAATTCTTGCCAGGAATTCCAGTCCTGATCGTTCAGTCCGTCTTCTAGGGAAACAATGGGAAATCTCTCTATGAGCGATTCTAGATAGTCGATCAACCCTTTTGCATCTAAAGTTCGATTCTGCCCTTGAAGTACATACCTACCGGAATTAAAAAACTCTGACGCTGCGCAGTCCAAAGCGAAGGCTACATCCGTACCTAGGTCGTATTCGGCTTCGATTACGGCTTCGGAAAGCAGGTCGAGAGCGTCGCTGTCGGAGCGCAAGTCGGGAGCAAAGCCCCCTTCATCGCCAACAGACGTCGAAAACCCGATGGAGTCCATTAGATTCTTCAGACAATGAAATATCTCCGATCCGCATCGAACGGCTGAAGCGATGTCCAGAGTTCCCACAGGAACCACCATGAATTCCTGAAGGTCTATGCAGTTGTTGGCGTGCGCGCCGCCGTTCAAGAGATTAAACATGGGCACCGGCATGCGCATTTCATCGCTGAAATCGCACAACGTGTTGATGTACCTGTACAACGGTAGGTTCAGATCCTTGGCTCTTGCTCGAGCGAATGCCAACGAAACTCCCAGTGCCGTATTCGCACCCAGTCGTGCTTTGTCAGGACTTCCGTCGATGTGTTGCAAGAGCGAATCGACCTCGGACTGGTCGGGATCTGCGAGTTTCTTGAGTGGCGGTTCGAACTCGTTCCTAATGTCACGAATCGATCCCAGAACGCCCTTGCCGTGATAGCGATTGGGGTCCTGATCGCGCACTTCTAGCGCCTCGAACGTACCTACAGAGGCACCCGAGGGGACCATTGCGCTTCCGGTGCAACCGTTGTCAAGTTCGACATCGACGCCGAGAGTTGGATTTCCTCGAGAATCGAGAAATTCGAATCCGCGAATGTTCGCGATTCGGGTCACGCGACCTGGTTTTCTAGCATTGGGTGCGACTTGACGACGCGATCAATTTCGCACAATTCGCGGACGAGAGGTTCCACAAGATGCAAGGGCCAAGAGTTTGGTCCGTCCGACTTGGCTTCTTCCGGATTCGGATGAGTCTCCATGAACACACCATCGACTCCGGCTGCGACAGCTGCACGGGCAAGCACCGGCACCATGTTGCGTTGGCCGCCCGAGACTGATCCCAAGCCACCCGGCATTTGCACCGAGTGTGTTGCATCGAAGACTACCGGACATTCCGTCTCTCGAAGAATCGCCAATGACCGCATGTCGGAGACGAGGTTGTTGTAGCCGAAACTTGCCCCGCGTTCGCAAACCATGACCTGCTCGTTCCCTGTACTCTTCGCCTTGTCGACGACGTGAAGCATGTCCGCAGGAGCAAGGAACTGACCCTTCTTGATGTTTACCGGAAGTCCTTGCTCGCACACGTTCGTGATGAAATCGGTCTGTCGGCAAAGAAAGGCCGGAGTCTGCAACACCGATACCACTTCGCTCACTTCGTCCAGCGGTGTGTATTCATGAACATCGGTGAGGACCGGTACGTCGATTTGCTTCCTGACCTCTTGCAGTATCTCGAGGCCGCGTTCGAAACCCAAACCGCGGTAGCTCTTGAGTGAGCTTCGGTTCGCCTTGTCAAACGAACTCTTGAAGATGAACGAAAAACCAACCGCCTGAGAAACTTCCTTCAGTTTTCCCGCCGTTTCCAACGCCAAGCTCTCGCTCTCGATGACACAGGGCCCGGCGATGAAGAAAATTGGTCGCCCGCCTCCCGCTTCAAAATCACAAAGCTGCATGGTCAGGCGGATTCCGCGTAGTTGCGTGCTGCTTCGATGAACCCAGTGAACAACGGATGTCCATCTCTCGGAGAGGAACGAAACTCGGGGTGAAACTGGCAGGCAACGAACCAATCGACTGAGGGAATCTCGATCATTTCCACGAGGTCGCCTGTGCCGTCCATTCCGCTCACCATCAAGCCGGCTTGCTGCATCCGATCAAGATACTTGCCATTCACTTCATAACGATGGCGATGGCGTTCGCTCACGACTGGTTCACCGTACATCTCGTAGGCCAGTGAGCGTTCGTTGAGAACACATTCCTGTGCGCCGAGCCGCATCGTTCCGCCGAGGTCCCCGTTGACGGCATCACGTTGCTGAGTTGACCCATCCGAATCACGCCACTCAGTGACCAGTCCAATGACTGGATGCGGCGTATCGGGATTCACTTCCGTCGAGTGAGCTTGATCCAATTCGAGCTGCGACCGAGCAAACTCAATGATGGCTGCGTGCAGGCCATAGCAGATGCCCAAGTAGGGAACGTTGTTCCTGCGAGCGTAGCCGGCCGCACAAATCTTCCCTTCAAAACCACGTTGTCCAAATCCTCCCGGAACAAGGATCGCATCCTTGTCCGCCAAGACTTCGGTTCCGTTGGCCTCAATCTCCTCGGAATCTATGTACGAAATTTCAACCTTCGTGCCGGTTCGAATGCCAGCATGGGTAATCGCCTCGATCAACGACTTGTACGAGTCCATCAAGTCGAAGTACTTGCCGACCATGGCCAGCTGGATGGTTCTCGTGGGCTTGTCCAACGCATTGACCACATGTTCCCACTCTGACAGATCAGCTCTATCGCACTTCAACCGTAGCTTGGACACCACGATCTGATCCAGTCCCTGTTCGTGAAGAATTTGCGGAACCTGATAGATGCTTTCGACATCCTTCAAGGAAATAACTGCGTATTCCTCGACATTGGTGAACATCGCGATCTTTTTTCTCGCATCGGGAGGCAGTTCGAAGTTCTCCGACCGACATACCAAGATGTCCGGCTGCAGACCGATCCGTCGCATTTCGTTGACTGAGTGCTGAGTTGGTTTGGTCTTGGTTTCTCCTGCAGATCGAACATAGGGTACGAGCGTCAAGTGAATGTTCAGCGTGTTCTGTGCTCCCTCCTGCAATCGCATCTGTCGAATGGCTTCCAAGAACGGCAAGGACTCGATATCACCGATGGTGCCGCCCGTTTCGGCAATGACCACGTCATACCGGCCATCTTCGCTGACCAGTTTGATGCGCCGCTGAATCTCATCCGTGATGTGAGGGATGACCTGCACCGTACTACCCAGATAGTCGCCCCGTCGCTCGCGTCGTATGACAGCCTCGTAGACGCTTCCCGTTGTAAAGTTGTTCTTTTGGGTCATTCGATTCCGAACGAACCGCTCGTAATGCCCCAAATCGAGGTCGGTCTCGGCGCCGTCGTCGGTTACGAAAACTTCGCCGTGCTGGATGGGATTCATGGTCCCCGGATCCACATTGATGTAGGGATCCATCTTGACGATGTTCACGGAGAGGCCGCGTGCTTCAAGCGTTGCCGCCAACGAGGCTGTGAGGATTCCCTTGCCGACCGCGGAGACGACTCCGCCGGTAACGAAGATGTAGCGGGTCATTGGGATCCTGTTCCTAAGAATCCGCGGGATTCATGATCGGGGTCGAAGAAATCAACCTTCCAAGACGCGTTGAAGAGTGGATGCAAAGCAGGTAGTTGTTTGTTGCACGCAGCAGATCCACGTTGCGGCGTAGATTGTACTAACACGCAGCCCGAATGAACTCACGAGCAACGCCTTCTACAGACGCAAAATTCAATTGTCAGTTGGGTTCCATATCGGCACAAAAACGGAGGAATATTGGCCTGTGACACCAGCATCGTCAGCAATGACCACATCGGGAACGCACACGATTCGGTCCGACTCCATCAATAGTGGCCAACCATCTCTCAACCATGGTGGAATTCCCTTGCTCTGAAACAAACTCGTGAGCGATTTCGTCTGCTTGTTAGACCGAATGAACAATTTTGATGGTTCCTCGTGCATTCGATTTGTGAGATGCAACGGCTTTGAACTCTCCCATCCTCGGGACTCTTGAGTCCAGGTCAAGTGACCATTCGCCAATTCCACTGTTGCTCCCGGGTGCACGGCAATTGGTTCAAACGGTTTTGAATCTCGAACCACATACAAGTGATCCCGATAACGTCGAACGGAAGCTCTGGAAGAGACACGGACTTCCGGGCTGGAATCAATTCGGGCGGTCGACTGGCGGATGATCTCGGCAATTCTCGTTCCAGGCGGATTCTCACCGCAGGCAATCAACCAAGCTCTCACCGATTGTTCATCCAACGAACCCGAAGTCAGCGGCAAAGGACCGGCTTCGACTTCGGCGAGGCTCGGAACCATCGATTCCGCCAAATGGTTCCGGACATCCGGAAACCGTGACAGCAATTCCGGCAGGAGCTGGTGTCGAATCCAATTTCGATCGTTCGAGACATCCTGATTGCTCGGATCCTCGATCCACTGGAGGTCGTGTTGATCCACATATTGGCGCAGAGTCGCACGCGACAACGAAAGCAATGGACGCACGATGCTTCCGGCTCCCAGCTTTCGTCTCTCTGGAATACCAATCGGAGCTCGTCCAGTCATCAGCTGCCACAACAGAGTCTCGACAAAGTCGTCTGCGTGATGGGCGGTGGCCATGACGTCGCCCGTATGTAAGCATGTCTTGAATACGTCGTAGCGCGCCAGTCGAGCTTGATGTTCGGTGTTGCCAGAAGCCACTGTGACCCGTTCAACTTGAATCGGCACTCCCCAACTCCCCGCAATTGATCGGCACCGATCCGCCCATTTCGCCGAGTCGGGATGTAGAGAGTGATCGACGTGTACAGCACGACAGTTGTCAGAGCCGTGAACAGCAACCGCAGCGTGAAGCAGCACTGTAGAGTCCATGCCTCCACTGAACGCAACTTGAAAAGTGGAGTCTGTTGAGAGCTGGAGCGTTCCGAGTGCCTCGGCAACCAGATTGCTAGTGGGCAGATTCAATCCGATTCAACGGTATCAATAGGAGATACTCACCGATTCGACGCCAAACTCCCACTGCAAACGCTCGATGGCCTCGTTGGTGGCATTCAACTGCCACTCTTCGTCAAGTTCCAACGAGCCCGTGTACCCGTTGTTGGAGTACTGAACGACCACCAGACAGCCGCGAGGCTCGTGCTCCTTGAATTCTTCCTGCAGGCATGCAACCACTCGATCCGCCCCATCCGAATGTGTCACGTCGATTTGGACTTTCGCTGCATTGCGCATGCGGTACTCAGCGATCGAGTCGATGGACTTTGTTCTGATCCGTCGCTCCTGCGATTCCTCGTCCTTTCTGACATTGCACTCGACCACTACAAGATCACCTTCATGGTGCTGGTCCTCGTCCAGCTGGTTTCTTTCGACAAACGCCGTCAACTCGACGGAACCGTGTTCGTCTTCCAAAACGAGTTCCTGGAGGGTCGCCCCATTGCGGAGCGAACGCGTTCTGACGGTTCTGACAATGCCGGCAACTGTCTGTGTTCCCGATGTAGTTTTCAGTGTGGCAAGTTCGCCGTGAGTGCACTTTCGACGCAGTTCCTGTCGATACACGCTCATCGGATGTCCGCTGACAAAGAAACCCAATACATCCTTTTCGTCCGAAAGTGTCTGAACGAGATTGGTCGGCTTGTAGTCGTGTTCCTTCACTTCATCACTTGCCTCGTCGGGAACTCCAATCAAATCATCGAAGGGATTTGCTTCTTGGATGGCTTTGCCTTCCGCGGCGGCAAGCACAGTGTCCACCTGTGCAAGCAATTTGGGTCGTCCGTCATTGATCGAACTCTCTCCAGCCACACAATCGAGAGCTCCACTTCTAATCAACGCTTCCGCTTGCTTGCGGTGATTTCTGCCAAAGCCTGCTCGAGAGCACATGTCGATCATGGATATGAACGGGCCTTCTTTTCGTGCATTCTCGACGGACTCGGCATGAGATCTGCCGAGCCCCTTAATGGATCCGAGGCCCACTCGAATCGTGTCCTTTTGCGCACTAAAACCGTAGCGGCTCTCGTTCACGCTAGGCCCTAGCAACGTCACTCCCATTCGTTTCGCTTCAGCCATCAACTCGCAAACGGTCTCGCGGTCCCCCATGTCACATGTAGCAAGCGATGCGAGGTACTGGGCCGGATAGTGTGTCTTCAGATAGGCGGTCTGGTAGGCAACCACTGCATAGCCGACAGCATGGGCACGATTGAAGGCGTACTGCGCGAACTTCTCCATGTCTTCGAAGATCGATGCGGCGATACGCTCCTCGACTCCATTGTCAATGCAACCGGCGACGAACTTCTCCTCCATCTCCTTCATCACCGACTCGCTCTTCTTGCCCATTGCCTGACGAAGGCGATCGGCTTCACCCATTGAAAAGCCAGCCAATTCGCGACCTACTGTCATGACATCTTCCTGATACACCATCACGCCGTAGGTCTTCTTCAAGACCGATTCGAGCGTTGGATGCAAGTAGCGAACCTGTTCCTGCCCGTGCTTTCGCTTGACATACTGATCAACGACACCTGAATTTAGAGGACCCGGCCTGAACAACGCGAGCAGTGCAACAAGATCCTCCAGACGATCTGGACCAAGGTCTCTCAGGACAGCTCGCATTCCGCGAGATTCCAGCTGAAACACGCCGCTTGTCAGTGCTTCCTGCAGCATCTGGTACACCGGAGCATCGTCCAACGGCAATTCGCTAAGCAACAGGGGCGGTTCATTCGACTTGGCACGCTCGAGATTGACTGCTTCGCATGCATGCGCCAACGCTGTGACAGTCTTCAGACCAAGAAAATCAAACTTGACCACTCCAATTTCTTCGATGTCTTGTTTATCAAGCTGCGAAATCAACTCGCCCGAGGCGTGCTCTCGATAGACAGGCACGATTGCATCAAGCTGCTCTGGAGTAATGACAATTCCACCCGGATGCTTGCCCATGTTGCGAACCAGACCTTCCAAACGCAGGCTGCGATTCATCACTTCGCGAATGTCTTCGTCCGATTGCATCTTCTGCCCTAGTTCGTCCACTTCGTCAAGGGCATCGGGAAGTGTCACTCCCAATCGATCCGGAATCAGCTGAACGATGGACTCACCGGTCGCGAAGCCTTTTCCGTGCACTCGTGTGACGTCGCGAACTACAGCCTTGGCGGCAAGCGTTCCGAAAGTGACGATTTGTCCGACGGAGTTCTCTCCGTAGACGTCGGTGACATAGCGAATCACCTCGCCGCGTCGATGCATGCAGAAATCAATGTCGAAGTCGGGTAGCGAAACGCGTTCGGGATTCAGCAACCGTTCGAACATCAAGTCGTGTTCGATCGGATCGATTTCAGTGATTCCCAGCACAAAGGCAACCAACGAGGCAGAGCCAGAACCTCGTCCGGGTCCCACCGGTATGTTCTGTTTCTTCGCCCAACGAACGAAGTCGGCCACAATCAAGAAGTACCCGGCGTACTCCATCTCAACGATGATCTTCAGTTCCTTGTCCAATCGGGCTTGATAGACGTCGCTACCAGCATGTTGCTTGCCGATGGAATCAAATCTCTCAAGCAACTCTGTCATTTGCTCATTGGATGTAGTGCGCAAAATCTCAGCGGGCGACTGATCGCTTTGGGTCTTGTAGAGCGGCAGGTGGTGCCCCGCGTCTACCTTGACAGTGCAACGAGTTGCAATTTCCGCAGCATTGTCGATCGCATCGGGGATATCCTCAAACAGCTCTCTCATCTCGTCTGCCGAGCGAAGATATTGGTGCTCCGTATATTCCGTGCTATGCGTACCGTCGCCCTTGCGTTGCCTGTGAGCAATGCAGTATCGAGTCTCATGCGCGTCAAAATCCTCTCGGTCGATGAAGCGCACATCGTTCGTCGCCACCACAGGAAGCTGCAGTTCGTCTGCAAACGGAATGACCTTGGCCTGGTAGGCATCTTCCCTGGGTTTGCCGAGACGGGTCAGTTCGATGTAGAAGCGATCTCCAAACGTTTGCTTGTACATCTCCGCCAATCGGACCGCCTGGTCGGTCTCCTCGGTCAGCAGCAATCTGCCGATCAATCCTTCAGTGCCACTTGAAAGGACAATTAGCCCCTCGTGATTGGCAAACAAACACTCGGTCGTGATGCAGCGATACGCAACATCGTTCGAGTAGGCAAACGACATCAGATTGCGAATGTTGGCAAGTCCTGTCTCGTCCTTGGCCAACAACATCAGCCGATCATTCATCTCGGGCGCATCCGCCACTCGCATGTCCACACCAAAGATGGGCTTTACCCCCTCGTCGCGAAGAAGTTTTTGTGCCTTCCACAACGCGAACAGATTGCAATCGTCCGTGATAGCTACGGTGTTCATGCCGCGTTCGCGAGTTTTTCGCGCGAGTTCATTGAGGCGAATTGTGCTGTCGACTATCGAATACTGGGTGTGTAGCGACAGATGGGCAAATTCAGTCATTGACTACCTAGTTAGAAGAGTTCCCTAGCCTCCGGTCGATTCATCAGGGATTCCGTTACCGGACGAAAAGACCGGCGGTGAATCGGGCACGGACCATGTCTTTCCAGTGCTTCCAAGTGCTGGTTCGTGGGATAACCCTTGTTGAGATCAAACCCATACTCAGGATAGAGTTCCGCAGCTCGAATCATTTCGTCGTCCCGCACCACTTTGGCAATTATCGAAGCCGCGCCAATGGAATCAACCTTTGCATCGCCTTTGACGATTGTTACCACGGGGCAACTCAAGGAAGGAGCGATGTTGCCATCCACCAACGCGATGTCGATTGCGATCTCGATTTGATCCACCGCTCGTTCCATAGCTCGCAACGAAGCACGAAGAATGTTGAGCTGATCAATTTCGTCCGGCTCGCAACGACCAATCGACCATGCCAATGCGTTCGTGCGAATCGACTCTGCAAGAGTCATTCGTTGTTGCGCTGTCAGCTGCTTCGAGTCCCTTATTCCATCAGTCGGTCGAGAACCATCCAGCACAACAGCCGCTGCAATCACTGGTCCGGCTAACGGCCCCCGCCCGACTTCGTCGACTCCGCATGCAGTCTGGTTCTGAATCCAGTCCGCCTCTCCGACCAAGTCCTGTTCCAAGTCGCTCACCATTCGACAATCAACGCAGAAGCTTCAACACCGCTTCCGCAGCACGCGAAGAAGCATTGTGACGCAAGGAACGATGCAACCTATTGCACTCGTCAACGTATTCGCTACTCGATCTTGAACGATTCAGTTCGTTGCAGAGAGCGACAGCCAAAGTCTCGGGATTCGCCTCTTGCTGCAAGAGTTCGGGAACAAAGGCTCGCTGGGTGAGAATGTTCGGAAGAGCAACCCATTGGGTGTGCAGAACGGAGCGGATCAAGGCGTAGGTGATCCCACCGGTTCGATAGGCAACCACCATCGGAATTTGCATCAACATTGCCTCGAGAGTGCTGGTTCCCGACTTTACCAAGGCTGCATCGCATGCTGCGAAAACATCGACCGATGGAGTGGTGAGAACTCGAACGTCCAGATTCGCAAAGTTGCGGCATTGTTCCACCATTGCGCTTGCCGCTCGTTCATGAGCACAGGGGACGACAAAAACGCAATCTCCTTCAGTCAACAGCTGAATTCGCTCCGCAGCCCGAAGAAACAATCGTGCGTGGGACTTGATCTCGGAGTTTCGGCTACCCGGCAACAAGGCAATGACGGATGCCGAGCTACGGATCGAGAATTCTTGGCATGCGAACGAGCGCGCCTTGGCTCGATCTGTCTCGATCGGAATTTGATCAGCGAGCGGGTGGCCCACAAAGACAGCTTCTACAGCCGATTCCTTGTAGAACTCCACTTCGAAGGGAAACAGTGTCAGCAGCAAATCGGTGGACCGCTCAATCTTGGTGATTCGGTTTCTGCGCCATGCGTACACCGAAGGACTGACATAATGGCAGGTGGGTATACCAAGAGCCTTCAATCGCTTCTCAATCATGAAGTTGAATACGTTGAAGTCAACTCCGATCATCACATCGACATTCGCGAGACCCTCGACGAGAGTACGAAGCAATCGGAACAATTGAGGGATGCGTATAAGCGGCTCGACAAATCCATTCATCGATAACGCATCGATGGTTTCGAGCGGATTCAGTCCCTCGTTCAACATTCGGTCGCCGCCTACGCCGCGAAACGTGGCGTCCGGCAGATGTTGCTTCAAAGAGGCCATCAGCTCTGCGCCAAGCTGATCGCCGGACTTCTCCCCTGCAACGATTCCGATATTCGCAACGCTCACCTATGTCTCCAACGGTTAGAGACAACTGGCTAACAAGTATCGCAGAATCAACGGCTTGAGTTGATCGGGAAGTGTTGGCTGGGATGTCAGGCGTGTCGATTCAGCCCACGGAGCGGCTATTCGATCAGCCGATTGGCTCCAATTCGTTGCCGCGCCCTGCGACCAGCAACTCCGAGGAACAAGCGAGTTCTTCCTCGACAAACGCCGTGCATTGGAACTTCACAAGCTCTCGCCGTTCTTGCAGTACCTCAGAACGCATGCGCAAGACATCGCCAGGAACCACCGGACGCTTGAACCGGGTCTTGTCGGTGCCTGCCAAATAGTAGAGGTAACCATCCATAGCCGGTTTGATTCCACGTGTATACGACGCGAGAACACCAGAAATCTGTGCCAAGGCTTCGACAATGAGTAAGCCGGGCATTATGGGACGTGAAGGGAAGTGTCCGGTGAAGAACGGTTCATTCACCGTGACATTCTTGATCCCGATGATGTGGCCGCCTTTCTCTATCTCCAGAACTCGGTCCACCATCAAGAATGGATAACGATGCGGTAAGTACTGCCGCAACTCGTTAATGTCCATTACTGTTTCCATGGTTAGCTATTCGAGCTCGACTTGGATTCCAATTGCCTCTCCAGCTTGGCGATCCGCTTGGCCAAACTGTCCAGTTCCGTCAATCGCATCATATTACGCCGCCAGCTTCGGATCGGCGTGTGCAGAGTGGCTCCTTGATATTGGCCGGGTTCGTCGATCGATCGACTGACGTAGGTCATGGCACCAATTTGAGAACCGTCGGCTATCGTCAACGGTCCGGTGCCGGCAACCCCAACTCCGCCCGCAATCACGCAGTGCTTGCCAATCGTGACGCTACCTCCTAGTCCGGCGCAACCACACAGTATTGAATGAGCACCAACAATGCAATTGTGACCAATGTGCACCTGATCGTCTAGCTTAACGCCATCTTCAATGATGGTGTCGTCGATCGCTCCTCGATCAATCGTGTTTGACGCTCCGACGACGACATCGTTGCCGATCCGCACTCCTCCGACCTGGGCGATGGGTTCCAGCCTTCCTTGTGCATCCGGAGCGAACCCAAATCCGTCAGCTCCAATCACAGAGTTCGCATGAATCAAACAACGCCGTCCCACATCGACACCGTGATAGATGAAGACCGATCCCATGATCACCGTATCGGCGCCGATACGACTGTTGGATCCAATGTGGCTGCAGGCACCGATCTCGACTCGATCCTCGACAACCGCATCCGACTCGACAACCACCCAGGGACCGATTCTCACATCGTCGCCGATCTTGGCGTCAGCATGGACTTCGGCTTTCTCGCTGATGCCCGCAGGCACGCGCGGACGTTTGTCGAAGAGCTGTGAGGCCTTTGCAAATCCCAAAGCGGGATTGGGAACGACCAACGCGGCGACCCGACAGTGATTCGCATCTTGTTCGGCGAGAACTACGGCCGAAGCTTGCGTTGTCTCAAGAAAAGGCCGATATTGGGGACTGGATAGGTGTGTGAGGTCGCCTTGGCGACCTGTTCGTATCGACCCGAGACGTTCTATAGAGGTTTCTGGGTCTCCGACAACCTTCGCTCCGATGTGTTGGGCGATCTCCCGTAGCGCGTACACCGACCCAAAGCCAATCTCTAGCCCTCTACGTCCTCAGTTTCTTCGGTTTCCCCAGTGGGAGGAATCACTTCCCCTTGACGGTCATTCAGCTGTTCCGTGACTTTGCGCGTAATGTCGTGCTTAGGATTGACGTAGAGATGAACCTGGGGATTCCAGTTGATAACCATGTCGTAGCCTTCAATTTCTATCAGGTCGTTCAACACTGCGTTGAACTTTGGCGCAAGCTCCTGGAACAATCGATTTCGCTCGTCGTTCGCCCTCCTCGACAACCGATCCAGACCATACTGAAGGTCGAGCTGCTTGTCGTCGATCTGTCGCTGAAGCTCAGCTTTCTCCTCGTCGGACATGATCTCCGCGTCTTTCGTTGCACGGTCTCGCAACCCGTTCATTTCGTCTTGCAGTTCGCGTAGTCGGTCTTGCTCTGGCACAAGTTCTTCTTCGATCTTCTTGATCTCCACCTGCGCCTCTTCGCTTTCGAAGACGGCTTGAGTCGCGTTGACAACGGCGATCTTGAGCTGACCGTATGCGGATGCCGCTACCAACGCAAACAACGCCAAAGCAAGGAATTGGAATAGACGAGAATTCATGACTGCTCCTGTGTGGTCGCTGCGCTGAGATTCACGGTGGGACAGGCAACGGTTGGTGCGAATTATAAGTGCGACTGACTAGCGAAATCCGTATGGACTACAGTACCGAACGCTTAGAACGACGAGCCGACTTCAAAGGAAAACACTTCGGTCTCGTCGTACCATTCGTCGTTCAATGGTTGCGCTAACGCAAACGACATCGGACCCATCCTGGTCAACCAGGAGACTCCGACCCCCACCGAGTAACGCAGATTCTTTACGCTCGGCGAGTGACAGCCAACGCTCTCTTCGGGACAGTAAGTGCTGAATACGTTGCCAACATCAAAAAAGGCCACGGATCGCACCTGACCCACGTTCTCCAAGAACGGCAATGGGAAGATGAGCTCCACCGTACCTTCGACCAGAACGTTTCCACCGAACGGGCGACCTTCGGGATAGTAGACGGCGGAAACCCCGCTCGGAGTGCTTCTCGGACCCAGAGTGTTCCGTTCGAATCCGCGAACCGAGCCGAATCCTCCCGCATAGAAGTGCTCGTAGAAGGGATAGGTGGTGGTGTCGCCGTATGCACGGCCCATTCCTAGGTTCGCTCGGAAGTGAAATGCCCAGTTTGGACGTATTTGCTGACGCCTGATCGGCATATACCACTCGGACTTGTAGGTTGTTCGAACAAACTGCAGGTCGCTACCTGGAAGCGAGGTTTCGACGGCGATTACCTGACGATTGCCTCGGGTCGCAAACAACGGTTGGTTCAACGTCGAATGTACAAACAAGCCTTCAACTTTGAAATTCAGAAATTTTGCGCCGACGTCGTCTACAAAATCCGTGATTTCCGTGGCTTCGTTGTAGCCCTGTGTGATGTCGGTCCACTCAGCGCGAGCTGAGAACTGCAAGCGTCTATCCTCGCTGATCGGAAATCCAAAGTTGACTCCGCTCCCGAACGAACTGGTCGAGTACCGAGTGAATCGATATGCGCCGCTGTAGTTTGTATCTTGAAAGTAGACCCCGATTCCACGACTGACTCCTTCATCGGTGTAGTACGGATTGACGTATTGAAAATTCGCCGACTTCGAATAGTCGCTCCAGTTGAGTCCGACGCTCAAACTGTTGCCGGTGCCGCCGATGTTGCTCTGTTCAAAGCTGGCACCGACGATGAGACCACTGTACTTCTGATAGCCCAACGTTCCTGAAATCGATCCTGTCGGCTGCTCTTCAACCGATATGGTCACATCAATCTGGTCGTCCGTCCCGTCGACTGCCGGAGTCTCTACACCGACTTCGCTGAAGAATCCGAGTCTCTCCAACCTGACCTTGGATCGATCGATGAACGAAGTCGAAGCCCATGCGCTTTCAAGCTGTCGCATTTCTCGTCGCAAAACGCTGTCTTGAGTGACCGTGTTTCCAAGAAATGTGATTCGACGAACATAAGTTCGCTTACCGGTATTGACGACGAACTTGATATCTACCGTGCCGTCTTCCTTGATTTCAGGGACTCCGGAAACAGTCCCGAACGTGTATCCTCGGGAACTCAGGAATGAGGTCAGTATCTCTTCGGTCCTGGTGATTCGTGCGCTTGAGAAGATCTCTCCAGGTTCGATCGCAATGAACTGGGAGAGCAAATCTGGGTCGATGTCGTCAATTTCTCCAATGATGTCCACATCATTGACCCGGAACTTCTCTCCTTCGGAAATGCTGACAGTGAGGTAGACCTGTTTGCGGTTCGGCGTCATGCTCACTTGCGTCGAGAGAATTTCAAACTCCACATACCCTCGGTCTCGGTAGTAGGCTTGTATCGACTCGAGATCTCCCTGCAATTTCTGACGGGAATACTGGTTGTTGCCGCGAAGAAAGCCGAGCAAGTTGGGCTCTTTCAGCTCCATGGCATCGACCAAGGTCTTCTTGCTGAACGTGTTGTTGCCAACAAACTCGATCTGACTAATGCTGGATTTCTTGCCCTCGTCGATTTGAATCTTGAGAGCGACTCGATTGCGCGCCAACTCCGAAATGTTGGTTGTGATGTTCGCCGTGTACTGTCCCTGAGCAACATACTGCCGCCGAAGCTCAATACGGGTTCGGTCCAGCGTCGCCTGCTTGAAGATGTCTCCAGTCCGCAATCCTTGCGCTGCTAGACCGTCGAGCAGGTCTTCGGTCTTGATCGCCTTGTTTCCCTCGATCGTGATCGAATCGATGGCGGGTCGTTCCTCAACGTTGATCACAACAACCTGCCCGTCCCGGGAGATTTTGATGTCGTCGAAGTAGCCGGTTGCAAACAGCTCGCGAATCAGGTTGCGTATCGTCAGCGGATCTGCCGTGTCGCCAACATCGAGGGTCAGTTCGCCAAACACAGTTCCCGCGGACACACGCTTCAACCCTTGAAGCCGAATGTCTTCGACCTCGAAGCTGTACCTTGCGGCCGCTGATACAGCAAGAGCCAAACTCGCAACTACCGCAATCGGCAATGCGCGTTTCTTCAACCAAGTCATGAATTCACCTTTTGTGCCGTCCTTGAGAGGCTTTAGCCACCTGCAAGCCGAACGACGTCGTTATAGATTACCAACAGGATCAGACATCCCAATAGAGCTATGCCACACATCGAAGCCACTCGTTGGATTCGCAGGGAAACCCTGCGACGCGTGACCATTTCGATGAGTCCGTAGACGATGTGTCCTCCATCCAAAACTGGAATGGGAAGCAAGTTGATGAGGAACAAACTGATGGACAGCATTGCAATGAGCCGGAGGTAGTAGTCCATTCCGATCTGTGCCACGCTACCCGCCATGTGCGCGATTGTGATGGGACCTGCGAGATTGGAAGTGGCCATTTCGCCGGTAATCATCTTCTTGATGGATGTGACCGTGAGCGCAGTGAAGCTCCAGGTCTCGTTGGCCGCGTAGGCCATACTGCCGAAAACGCCTTGACCCAGTTCTCGGGTAGGAACATTCGGACGCACTCCCAGAACTCCGTACAACGTTCCGTTCGCCGCGACTTCCGCGTGTGGGACTGCCGGTAGCGTGTAGTTCAGCCCATCGCGCTCGAACTGGATCTCGATCTCCGTGCTGGGTGCCGCTCGAACAATGTCGACAAGATCCTGCCAATCTCTAACAGTCTGGCCGGAAATCGCAAGTACCTTGTCGCCCGGCTTCAGTCCGGCGAGATCAGCGGCCGAACTCAGCAGAACCTCATTCAACACGGCTGGAGTTCCTCGCGAAATTCCCAACGACCCCATGACGTCCGGTTCGCTCGCGTCGCGAAGCCACTCGTGAATGGGAATGCGAAACGTCTGCTGCTCCGCATCCGCAGTAGTCACTCCTAAGACGATGGTTCCGGTATCGCCCACTCGGCGTACAGTAGCCCGTATGACATCCATCCATTGCTCAACAGGCTCGCCATCGACGGCAACAATCTCCTCTCCGCCACGCAGCCCTGCGACGTAAGCAGGGGAACCATCCTCGACCTGCCCGACGTACGGCACCGGTACTTGAACACCATTGAACATGACGAGCCAGAACAGCACGAAGGCCAACAGAAGATTTGCCAGTGGACCTGCAGAGGCGATGGCGATCTGGCGCCACGGCGCAACTCGGTCAAAAGCCTGGTGTTCGAGATGCGGCGGAACTTCTTGAGTACGAGTATCCAGCATGGCGATGTAGCCGCCAATGGGGATTGCTGAAATGGCAAATTCCGTACCGCCCTTCGACATATAGCGCCAAACAATTGGACCCAATCCAATCGAAAAGCGCTGAACCTGCACTCCGAGCTTGCGAGCAACTATGAAGTGTCCGTACTCGTGGACGGTCACGAGTATCAGGAACGCCCCTACCAACGCAAAGACATAGGTTAGAAGCTGCAAGAAGACCCCGTCATTTCCAGATCCTGTCTTAATAGACCACTGACTTCAATTCTAGTTCGAGTTTTCAACGCCAAGCTCACTCTTGACGCTCACAAAGCCAAGATCAAGTACGCGCAAGGCGCGGACAGCAACAAGGAATCCAATCGATCGAGCAAGCCGCCGTGACCGGGCAACAATTCACTGGAATCCTTCATTTCCACAACCCGTTTCAATGCGCTCTCGAACAAATCGCCCAACACGGCAACAAACGCTATGCAGAACCATGCCCAAATTGCGTTCAACTCAATCCATCCGAGCCATAGGTCAACGACCAGACAGCACGAAACAGAAAGCACTAGACCTCCGACCACTCCTTCCCATGTCTTGCTCGGGCTCAGTTCCGCATTCAGTTGGTGAGCGCCGAGGTATGTACCAGCAAAGTAAGCCCCGATGTCCGCCAGCCACACTACCGCCAACAATCCGATGAGGGCAAATCCACCTCCTTCGAGATGACCACAGCAAACCATCGCAGATGCACAAACCACATAACCGAGCGGGCCGGTAATCCATGCACTGGTCAGCACACGACGAAGTCCCATCCAAAAGGAATTAAGTCTTCGGATAAGACCCGACGGCGGACTCGCTGATTCAGGAACCTTGCACAGAAAACTCGCAACACATGCGATAGCTGGAACTACAGCACACGCACCGCACACGGCAGTGATGTAGATGGCTTGTTCTTCAAACAGGGGAATGACAACCGCAATTGCCGTTCCCACAAATGCATAGGCAATCTTGGCAAAGTCGTTGCGAATTCGACAAATCGGACCCCATTCGAACAGAAGCCCAAAGCAAACGATGCACAACAGTCCATAGACTACGGGGGCATCGGCCAGCAACACGACTGCCAACACGATCGGCAACAGCGCAAGGGCCGTAACGACCCTTGCAACGATCTTTTTCGGGCTTCTAATGGGTGGCGCGGTAGGTTTGGATTGCGCCCGCGTTTCGTGCACCAAATCTACGTCTTCGCCTCGAGAAATCGTCAAGTACCTCTACAAGCTCTTCTTGAGTGAAATCAGGCCAGTAAGTGTCCGTGAAGAACAATTCGGTGTACGCCAAGTCCCAGAGCATGAAGTTGCTCAATCGTTGATCGCCTCCCGTTCGAATGCACAGATCCGGATTCGGCACGTCGGACATCGACAAGTGGCGTTCGAACTCCGTTTCGTCCAATGAATGAGGATCCAGCTCTCCTTGAGCTGCTTGCACGGCAATCCTCTTGGCAGCTTCGACGACATCCCAACGGCCGCCGTAACTCAACGCGATGATGAGCGTCAGAGTCTTGTTGTCTTGGGTTCGACGTTCGCTGTGTCGCAAGAGTCTCTGCAAATCGCGCGGAAACCGCGAAATGTCGCCAATGAACATCAACTTGGCATCCCGTTCATCCAGTGCGTCCAAGTCTCGATTCAGAGTCTCTCGAATCAGACTGAATAACAATTCGATTTCCTTCGGTGGACGTGCCCAGTTCTCGGTGCTGAACGCGAACAACGAGACGTAGCGCACACCCTCGTCCGCACAGGCTTCCACTATGGGCCTCACGTTCTTCGCACCCGTTCGATGCCCCATCGCGCTCGGCAGTCGGCGCTGACGTGCCCACCGATGATTGCCATCCATGATGATGGCGACGTGTCGGGCTACTCGCTCTTCATTTGCTTCCGGTTCGTATCGATTCGGCGGTGTGCGCAGCACTGTTTCCTTTGTTTCCCGTTTATCGATGCATCGCCGTTGAGGCGATCAGAAATCCAGCAGATCCTGTTCCTTGCCTGCCAGGACTTCGTCTATCGACTTCACTTTTTCGTCCGTGATTCCTTGAAGATCGCGTTCGGCATGATGTGCTTCATCCTCGGTTGCCATCTTCTCTTTCAAGAGTTCCCGCACGTCATGTATGGCATCACGCCGAATGTTGCGCACTGCAATTCGCGCGTTTTCGGCCTCAGCTCGAGCATGACGAATGAGATCTCTGCGATTCTCCTCCGTGAGAGGGGGCAAAGGCAATCGAATGACTTCGCCGTTTGCGTTCGGAGTCAATCCCAAGTCGCTTCGCTGAATGGCTTTCTCAATGTCGATCAGTGTCGCCTTTTCCCACGGCGAAACGACTAGAGTTCGTCCTTCTTCCACAGTTATCGATGCCAGTTGCTTCACAGGAACAGTCGCACCGTAGTATTCGACAGTAACCGTATCGAGCAGTGCCGGATTGGCCCGTCCCGTCCGAATGCGAGCAAAAGCTGCATTCAGCGCGTTGAGGCTTTTCGACATTCTTGTGCCCGCATCATCTTTAATCTCGTCGATCATGATTGCTAACTCCCTTCGGAGCTGTGGACCAGAGTTCCAACATTCGCACCTTTTGCAATCATTGTCAATGCTTGGGGTGCGTTGAGGTCATAAACAATTATCGGTATTCGGTTGTCTCTGCACAATGCGAAAGCCGCAAGATCCATGACTCGCAGGTCTCGCTGTATGACCTCCTCGAAGGTTAAGGACTCAAATTTCCGCACTTTGTCCTTCCCTCGCGGATCCTCCTCGTAGATTCCATCGACCACTGAAGCCTTCAGCACAACATCCGAAGATAGTTCGACCGCACGCAACGCGGCAGCGGTATCCGTAGTGAACAGTGGATTGCCGGTGCCCCCAGCGCAGAGTGCTACGGATCCTTGTTCGAGTACCGCGGTTGCTTCCTGTCGCACAAAGCCTCGGGAAACTCCGTTGATCGCATGGGGAGTGAACACCTCCGATCCAACGTCGATGCTCGCTAAAGCGTCGCGCAACACCAGTGCGTTCATCACGGTGGCCAGCATTCCGATCTGGTCCGCAGTGACCGACGAGATGCCGATGGACTGCGCTTCCTGGGTCAGATCGCGGCCGCGAAACACGTTTCCGCCACCAGGGACGATGGAAACTGCTACGCCCATGGACACGAGCTTTCCGATTTGCACAGCGAGTCGTTGGACAAAACTCGCCTCGATCACGCCTCCATCCGGAGTGCTAAACGCCTCTCCCGACAGTTTTAGCGTGATTCGTCGGTATTTCATGAGTCAACTACTGGCATCAACTTGTGAGCACCGACGAGAACTCTGAGTAGCCTGACTAATCGATGCCCTCGCCGACCTCGTAGCGCACAAAACTTCGACACTCTGCTCCGTTCGCTACCAGAAGCTTGCCGATCTTTTGATCTCGGTCCCATATGTAGGACTGTTCGTTCAAGCACGATTCCGCCTTGAATTTTGCCAATTTGCCACTCACGATGGCTTGCACGATCTTCTCGGGCTTGCCCGTCTCCTCCGCCTGTGTCTTGAAGATCGCTTCCTCTCGCTCGAGCACGTCCTGGGGCAATTCATCGGCTTTCACCACCAACGGATTCTCGGAAGTCACATGCATGGCGATGTTCTTGTTCAGTTCACCCGCATCCTTGCTTAGCTCCACGATAGCGCCCACTGTTCCGGTGGCGTGTAGATATCCGGCTACGACCCCGCCGTCCGAGACGATTCGGTCCGCTCGACGAATCGAAATGTTCTCGCCAATGGCGGAAATCAGTGCATTCTTTGCGTCTTCAAGGTCATCCAGAGCGTCCGGGCCGTTCTCGGCGACGATATCGACAACCTGTGTGCAAAAGTCTACAAATCGTTCGTTACGCGCGGCGAAATCGGTTTCGGAATTGACTTCGACGATTGCCCCAACCGTACCATCGTCCGACACCTTGAGCGCCAAGCGTCCTTCGGAAGCGTCTCGGTCCGCTCGCTTGGCCGCTTTGACAGCGCTCTGCTTGCGCAAGACGTCCAATGCACCTTCGATGTCCCAATCGGCTTCTTCAAGTGCTTTCTTGCAGTCGCCAAAGCCGACTCCAGTGCGCTCGCGTATTTCCTTGATCTTGGCTACGTCGACCATCGAACCAATACTCCTCCGCTAAGTCCCTGTCTCAAACAATGTGGATTCGAAAAGCATTTCGCCTACTCTTCTTCGGTTCCTTCTTCCGCTTCCGGCGGCTTGGGTTCGGGCTGATCGGCAACCTCGGGTTCCCCGTTTCCGGTTTCGGCTGGTTTCGTATCCGCACTGGCTTCTTGCTCTTGTTGCTCGCGTTCCCTGCTCCTCTCAAATTCCTCAATGGAGACTCCGCCTTCAGCCAAAGACTTGCCAACCAGAATTTCATCGGCGACCGCAGTAACGTACAACCGAACCGCCCGAATCGCATCGTCGTTTCCGGGGATGATCCAACTAACTCCATCGGGATCGCTGTTGGTATCGACCACTCCAATTACAGGAATTCCCAGCTTGTTCGACTCTTCAACTGCTATTCGTTCGTGGTTCACATCGACAACGAACAACGCATCGGGCAGGCTTCCCATGTCCTTGATGCCGCCCAGTCCTCGTTCAAGCCGATCCATCATGCGGCGACGCTGAAGTGCTTCCTTCTTCGTCAGTAGGTCGAAGACTCCTCTTTCTTGCTGTTCTTCAAGGTCCTTGAGTTTTCGGATGGATTGCCGAATCGTCTTGTAGTTGGTGAGCATTCCGCCTAGCCATCGTCGATCAACGTAGGGCATCCCAACGCGCATGGCCTGCTCCTTGATCACGCGTTGTGCAGCTCGCTTGGTGCCGACGAACATGATCTTCTGATTCTGCGCGGCTATACGACGAACAGCGCTGAGAGCATCTTCCATCGCCTCAGCAGTTCGCTCAAGGTGAATGATGTGAACGCGATTGCGGACGCCGAATATGAACGGCGCCATCTTGGGGTTCCAGTAGCGCGCCTGATGGCCGAAGTGCACTCCAGCCGCCAGCATGTCGCGCATGCCGATTTCGCTCATCAATCTGTCTCCGGGTTGTCTTGCGCTAGTGCGCGTTGATGTGTGATAGAGCGTTGAATTCGATCCGCTAGACCGCAGGCCGACGGATCCACCCGTGAAACGCTCCGCACTTCACACTTCCAATTCGTCGCCTCGGGACCAATACCCTCGGCGGCGTGCTTTATACCACAAATCGCATGGTCGCAGCATTGAGTGTCATATCCATTCGGACCGGTATCGCTCGAATCCAGATCGGACAGCGGCAAACGCGTAGTTGAGGGCACACAATCGCCCCAATGTTCGCCTCCGACTGCCCTAAGAGAAGCACCTAAGCTCGTAAGACGATCGCAATGAACCCGATGCAGGGGATTGGATGGGATAATTGGTACGAGTCGTAGGAGCTGCGACTCCCAAGAACCCCATACATCTGCGATTTCCCCTCTCGAAACTTGAAGACTGCACCCATACTCTCCGATCCGGAACGCGAGAAAATGCGCACCGCGGGACGTTTGGCGGCAAGCGTTCTGGACATGATCAGCCCATACGTTCGGCCCGGAGTCTCTACAGGGGAACTCGACAAGCGATGCCACAATTTCATCGTGGACGAATTGAACTGCGTCCCGGCACCGCTCAACTACACCACTTCTTCGCATCAACCGCCTTTTCCAAAGGCAACTTGCACCTCCGTCAACAACGTCGTGTGCCACGGCATTCCTTCCGACACCAAGATCCTGAGGAAGGGCGACATCGTGAACATCGATATCACGCTGATCAAAGACGGTTTCCACGGCGACACCAGCAAGATGTTCTGTGTTGGCCAACCTTCGAAACTGGCACAGAGATTGGTGGAGACGACCCAAGAGTGCTTGTATCGGGGCATCGACGTTGTAAGACCAGGAGCAACTCTGGGAGACATTGGCCATGCCATCCAGTCTTTCGCCGAATCCAAACGATTTTCGGTCGTGCGGGAGTTCTGCGGCCACGGCATCGGACGTGTCTTTCACGACGCGCCCCAGGTTCTTCACTACGGTGAACCTGGCCAGGGTGAAGCGCTGCGAGCCGGAATGGCCTTCACCATCGAACCGATGATCAACGCCGGCAAGCGTTTCGTCCGTCTTCTGCCCGATAGCTGGACGGTCGTTACCCGCGACCGGAAACTGTCCGCGCAGTGGGAACACACAATTCTTGTTACCGAGTCTGGACGCGAAATCTTGACCCTGCGCGATGAAGAATCTCATCGATGACTCCCCGGAGTCGCAGATCGAAGAGTTCAAGACGCGAGTCGGTCGAGTCGAACAGGGCTTGGCCGCACGATTCTGGCAGGGCGAGGATGTTGAACAACTGGTTCGAGCGCGTACACGCCACATCGATGGATTCCTAACGGAACTCTGGGAAGACTCGTTCGACGCTGAAGAACCAGTCGCACTCATCGCAGTGGGAGGCTACGGACGTGGAGAGCTACATCCCCACTCCGACATCGACTTACTGATTCTGATCCACCGTCGTTTGCGGGAAGATCCCCGAATTGCGGCATTTGTTCGACTGCTTTGGGATTTGGATCTCGATATCGGACATAGCGTTCGTACCGTTTCCGAGTGCTTGCAGGAAGCTCAAAGGGACGTTGCAGTGATGACCACCCTCATGGAGCGACGCCTGTTGGTGGGATCGGGCGATCTGGCATCCGAACTCGACAAGGTCATGCGAAGACGAAGACTGTGGCCGAGCTCTTCGTACTTCAGAGCAAAACACGACGAACAGGAAGCTCGGCACGACCGCTGGGGAGATGTCGAATACGGGCTTGAACCCGACGTGAAGAACTCGCCAGGTGGACTACGAGATATCCAAACCGTCGGTTGGGTCACCAAGCGTCATTTCGACGCCAGTTCCGTCGAAGAACTCGTGCAACTCGAGATCCTTACTGAGTCGGAGCGAGACACGTTTGTTGCTGGACAACTATTTCTGTGGCGCGTTCGCTTTGCACTTCATCTCTTGGCCGGTCGTAGACAGGATCATCTGGTCTTCGACTACCAGCGTCAGATCGCCGACCGTTTTGGCTATCGAGATTCCGAGGGTCTGCTCGCTGTGGAGTGCTTCATGCGTGACTACTACCGCCACGTGCTGGAGCTTCGAGAAGTCAACGACATCCTGCTTCAGCATTTCAATGAAGTGATTCTTCACCGAGGTCGAGAGGTCACAGAGAGCGTCAACGAACGGTTTCAACTGTGCAATGGCTACATCGAAGCGGTAGACGAGCAAGTGTTCTCCCGAAGCCCGGAATCGCTGTTGGAGATCTTTGTCTTAATGGCCAATCACAGCAAGATCAGTGGCGTCCGTGCTTCGACTATCCGGCTCATTCGAGAAAGTCTCGACCTCATCGACGCGAGATTTCGCAGCAATCCAGCCGTCGCACGTCTCTTCATCGAACTTCTCCGCTCTCCCTACACGCTCGGAAGTCAACTGACACGTATGCGGCGCTACGGAATTCTTGGTCGTTACATTCCGGCATTCGGTCAGGTCGTAGGTCAAATGCAACATGATCTGTTTCACATCTATACCGTCGATGCACACACGATCATGGTTATTCGCCACATGCGACGATTCTTCATGCCGAAGTATCGAGACGACTTTCCCTTTGTCGTGGAAGCATTGCAGTACATCTCCAAAGTTGAACTGCTGTTTCTCGCCGGTTTGTTTCACGACATTGCGAAGGGTCGCGGTGGAGACCACTCGCAACTAAGCGCAATCGAAGCCAGCAACTTTTGCAGTTCACTTGGACTCTCCGCCGAAGATAGGGAACTTGTAACTTGGTTGGTTCAACATCATCTGGTTCTCTCGACGACGGCTCAACGGATGGACATTGACGATCCCCAAGTCGTCTCTCAGTTTGCAAACATGGTGGGATCTGAACGCAATCTCAGCTATCTGGTTGCGTTGACCGTGGCGGATATCAACGCGACCAACCCCAATCTCTGGAACGGTTGGCGAGCCTCCCTAATCAGCAAGCTCTACCGATCTGCTCGCGTAATGCTACGCTCGGCGGATAACGATTCTTCGGCTGTAGCAACGGTCGATCCTCAGGCAAATCGGAACGAGGCAGAGACCGCGTTGGCTCAAATTGGGATCGGATCGGATGTGGCGGAACGAATATGGACCGATTCAGAAAATTCGATCGTGATGTATCACAACGTGGACGATACGGTTCAGCTCACCGCAGGTATTCACCATCACGACTTCGAAGACGGTCCTTTCGTACGAACCAGCGACATCTTTGGCAGTACTCGTGGAGAGGAGGCAACCGAAGTATTCGTGTGCGCACCCAATCGGCCATTGTTGTTCGCCAATTGTGTTGCGATGTTGGACGAATTGCAACTGCAGGTGGTGAACGCTCGTATTGTGACGGGCGAATCACAGATGTGCTACGACTCGTTCATCGTTCTGAACATGGATGGAGAACGCATAGGCGACGAGGAGCGAAAGCGACAGATTTCCGAGCAGATTCGAAGTGCTCTTCACAACCCTTCAAAGCAACGCAAGCGTTTTCCTCGTAGAGTCTCGAGACAGCTGACACAATTTGTGCGACCTGCCACTTTGAAACTGACCTCTCCCAATGACGAAGGGAAATCAACGCTTGAACTGGTGGTTTCTGACAGACCTGGTTTGCTAGCACTAATTGCCGAGACCTTTGTCGAGCTGGATGTCGAGTTGCATGAAGCACGCATTGCAACGTTGGGCGAACGAGTGGAGGATCTGTTTGTCATTTCAGACTTGAATGGCAAACCTCTGCAGACAGGCTCCAGAACCGAGAGAATCGTAGATACTCTAACCGAGCGGATCGATGCCGCCATCCAAGATATCGCATGAGAAGTTACGTGCCAGGACCAATCTAGACCGATGAGCAACGAGACCTTGAAGCTGGCCATGGACCTCATTGGTCGAGAGTCGGTCACGCCCAACGACGCCGGCTGTCAAGACCTCGTGGGTGCACGTCTTAAGAAACTAGGGTTCCACGTGGAACACATGCCGGCTGGGGACGTTTCCAACCTCTGGTGTCGTCTGGGCGACTCCCATCCGGTGCTTTGTCTTGCCGGTCACACCGACGTGGTTCCGACGGGCAATCTCGATTTCTGGAACACCCCTCCCTTCGTTCCGACCATTGCTGACAACAAGCTGTACGGTCGAGGCGCAGCCGATATGAAGGCGAGTGTTGCGGCGATGGTCGTTGCGGTAGAGAGATTCGTAGCCAAGCATGAACAACCCGCCGGCTCGATCGCATTTTTGATCACCAGCGACGAAGAGGGACGCGCCATAGACGGAACTCGACACGTCATGGACCAGTTGAACCAGAGAAACGAGCTGTTCGATTGGTGCGTAGTGGGCGAACCGTCGTCGCATACGGTCTTCGGAGACACCATCCGCATTGGACGCCGAGGTTCGTTCGGCGGCACAATGACCGTCGAAGGAACGATTGGCCACGTCGCGTATCCCCAGCTCACTCCGAACGTCGTGCACCACACGCTACCGATCTTGCAGTCACTGGCTAACCGACAGTGGGATAGCGGCAATGAAGCGTTCTCGCCGACCACCTTTCAAATTTCCAACCTGCGAGCCGGGACGGGAGCCAACAATGTGATTCCGGGTGAAGTCTCCGTTGACTTCAACTTTCGGTACAACACAGAACAAACTCCCGACTCGCTCAGTTCAGCGATCGAAAAAGAGTTTTCCAAGCTGGCGGGCCGATTCCAATATCGGTTCGAGTGCGATTCCAACAGCAAGCCGTTCATTTCGAAACGTGGCGAGTTCATGTGCAAGGTGTTCGAAGTGGTTCAGGAAACGACCGGAGTCGTCCCGGTGCCATCGACGTCGGGTGGAACATCCGACGGAAGATTCATCGTTCCCTGCGGAGTCGAAACTGTCGAACTCGGACCGGTCAACGCCTCGATCCACAAATACAACGAACACATCGCTGTTGATGAACTTGACGTGTTGACTGACACCTACGAAGCCATTTTGGAACGATTGCTCGTATGAAACGCATCTATATTGCAATTGGAGCGTTTGCCGTTGTGGCAGTCGTGATAGTTGCAATGCCCGCAAGAGTGTTTGCGATGTTCGTCGACCAGTACGGCATTTCTCTGCTTGATACGAGAGGTACGGTCTGGAATGGATCCGCCGAGGTCATTGCTCCCAGCATCAACGTGGGACGATTGCATTGGCGGTTCAAAGCTCAATCCCTGCTGAGTGCGACTCTGCAATACGAGCTCTCGGTTGACAATCCTGCTCTCAGACTAGAAGGAACCATCACGAAGAAGTTCGCTCATTCAGACTTCGCTGCGCAGGCGACCATTGAGCCGTCGCTAGTCAATTCAGTGCTATTACACTATGGCATCAAGATAGGCGGTCGCTTTCAAGTCGACGATGTCGAACTGCGGGTAGGTTCCGGCAACACCATCCAGTCTCTAACCGGAACAGTGAACTGGGAAGGAGGAACAACCCGCTACAGGTTAGAAAACCAATCGCGAGTCGTCACACTTCCGGCGGCTATCGGCGAACTGAGCTTGTCGTCTAACGAAGTATTGCTGACTGCCGTTGACATGAACAACAACAATCTCCTCCAAATTCGGTTGGAAGTTCAAACCGGCGTAGCGCACGTAGCATTGTCACAGTACTTGCTCGAACAAGCGGAATTGCCGACGCAAGAACCTGTCGACGCAAACGAATACGCACTCACTGTCTCTCAGCAGTTGGCACTGTGAATCTTCCGACTACCACCAAGCGGACGCACCCATGAACATCAACGCAATCATCAATGGACTGGCATTCCCGGTGCGGATTGCAGTAATCGCCGGGGTAATTGCTCTGATTGCATTGAGCGTCTTCGACCTCGTCCGATCCGGCGATGCGCCGGTAATTCAAACCGTCGATACAACTCCTGATCGAACAGTAACCGTCAGCGACATTTCCAGAGCCGAACTGTTCGGATCCGCCGACGAGCCAGAACTCTTCACTGTTGAAGAACTTGCCACGACAACATTGAACCTGACTTTGGTCACTATCGTCTACGACGAAACCAATCCTGAGCTGTCCACGGCTCGAATCGCACAAGGTACGCAGAAGCCCAAGAAGTTCAGCCGTGGCGATCGGGTTGCCGGAATCGCCAACATTTCAGAAGTCCTGCGTGACCGAGTCATTTTGGAAAGAACGGGCCAACGCGAGCTTCTCGCTTTCGCGACGGAGTATGAAGTCTTCGAACTGGTCGAAAATTCCACAACCCAGATCGAACTCAACAATCGTGGCACCCGTCAGGAGTCCGAGCCCGAGAATGGAGACTCCAATGGGGGCACAGTTGACGACGACTCCAGTTCTTCAGTAAACAGTCAGCGTGAAGACTACGAGCAATTCATTGAACAGCTCGACCAGGACCCTCAAATCGCCTTGCAGGAAGCAGGATTGGCACCACCGACTCCTGTGAATCAGCCAACCCCGATAACTCAACCAACCGCGATCACTCCGCCAACCCCGATCACTCCGCCAACCCCGATCACTCCGCCAACCCCGAGTCAGTCAGAACGTCCAGCGGTGAAGCCAAAGGTGGCGGGGTCTCTTGGTATGCAACGCAACCCAGTTTCGCAAGCCATCGACCAATCCAGGCTTAAGACCATTCACAGTGATCTTCGACAGTCCATCGAAGAGGTTGACCACAAATCCGTCGGACCAGAACCAACAGAATCATCCACCGAAACGCATCAGCACGAGACCCCATAGAAGAAATGAACAAGATCATCAAACTCCTAGCACAATCGGTTCTCGTAGCTGTCGTTATCGGCTTCGGTTTCTTGGCAATTGCCCAAGAATACACCGTCAACATGCAGAAGGCCGATCTCCTCGAATTCATTGACGAAGTTTCGACGATCACGAAGCGAACCTTTGTGGTTGATGAACGAGTTCGTGGAGAAGTAACGATCATTTCAGAACGTAAGCTGAACGCAGAGGGTGTCTTCACACTGCTGGAGTCCGTTTTGCGTGTCCACGGCTATGCCGTTATCGACGATGGCGAGGTGGCTCGCATCGTACAGCTTCCCAATGCCAAAACCTGGTCCTATCCGACGGAAGGAGGGTTCGACAGCCCGGACCGAATGGTTACCCAAGTCATACAACTAAACTATGTCTCATCGGCAGAAGCATCTCGTGTACTGCGTCTGCTCGTGTCCCAATACGGCCATTTGGCAGCGGTGAACAATCCCAACGTTCTCGTTATCAGCGATCATGCCGGCAACGTTGCTTCTCTGGTCCAGCTTGTCAAGGAACTCGATCGATTAGACGCCGAACAAAGCATCGTGATTCCAATGAAGCACGCTTGGGTTCGAGACGTAGCCAATATGCTCGAGCAAATCCATCCGGAAATGATGCGATCCGAAACCGCATCCCTCGGTCTAATCGCATTTGCCAACGAAAACAACAACACATTGTTCCTTCGCGGCAAACCGGGCGAACTGGCGATCGCGACGGACACGATCGCACAACTGGACCAACCCTACAAAGTCGCTGAGACAACACGCGTCTTTAATCTTCAGCATGCCGATGCAGAACCCGTGGCCACGGTGTTGACAGGGCTACTCAACATCGAACCAACCGACCAAACACCAGGCGCGGCAACAGAATCCGCTGAGGTTTCGATTCAAGCCGACACATCCAACAATGCAATTCTCGTCAGAGGCAACCCTGCCATTCTTTCCGATGTTGTTGGCATCATCGAGAAAATGGATAGAGAGAAGCTCCAAGTTCTCATCGAATCCGCCATAGTCGAAGTCACGATCGGCGAAAACTCCACTTCAGGAATCGAGCTGGGAGGCGCCGACGACTCAGGCGAACGCGTTCCTCTAGCGACCACTTCGATTACTGGCATCTTGTCAAATCTGCTCGGCACCTTGATAGCAGAGGACTCGGACCAGTCCCAACCGGGACTAGATGGATTGCAGCAGTTGACGTCGCCAACTCTAGCCGTTGCCAGACTAGATCCCAATGGCGTGTCGTTCGCGGCGATCATCAATGCGCTAACTACACACTCCAAAGCAGATCTGTTGTCGACACCCCATGTAATTGCACTCGACAATGAAGAATCCGAGATCTTTCACGGTTCGCAAGTACCGTTTCGAACCGGTACTTTCGGAGTGACACGTGAACAGGGTCAGACGCCGCTAAGCACCATTGAACGACAAGATGTGGGGATTAGCCTAACTGTCACACCGAAGATACGCGACGATCTCAGCGTTAAGATGACTGTGGCCACCGAGGTCGATGCTGTTATCAATCCTTCACTCGGAATTGGCGAGTCGGGGTTCAGCGACATCGTGACCAGCAAGCGACGAGTCAACACTACCGTGGTAGCCAACGACGGTCAGACCATCGTTCTGGGCGGTCTTATCAAAGACGATGTCAACACGACAATCCGGAAAGTACCCTTGATTGGTAGCATTCCGCTTCTGGGTAGACTGTTCCGCACCAATTCCACACTAACATCTAAGAGTCATTTGCTTATTTTCCTGCGACCGACCGTAATCCAGTCGGACAGCGACATTGAAGGCGTAGTCGATCGAAAGATTAACGGCATCTGGCAACTCAACATGGAATCGGGAGTGTCGTCCGACGATGCTGCAACTCCCACCCCGGGAGAAATCTACGAGGGCATCCGCTAAGGGGAAGTCTGCCAAAGCGTTGCCCCATGTCCGACTAGGACTTCTCCAGCGCTACATTCGGTTCGCAGTTCGGCCCACCGTGGTCGGTTCACCGCGTCCCGGCGAGAATGCCTGCGTATTTGTCTTGCATCGAAAGTCGGTGTATGACCTTGCGTTGCTCCAGCACATACTGCGGTCGATCAACTCAGAGTCTAGCGAGACAAGTCTCTCCGACCTTCCGAACAAGACCTTCTACCTGATGCGACCCGCAGGATGGCGCAGACGCTTCGTGATGCGAAGTTTTCCGCCTGCCATGACTCACTGGCAGGAGCATGTCCTCGGGAATCCAAGTGTGCCACTTCATGTTGTTCCAGTTTCAATTTTTTGGGGCCGCACGGCCCATCGCAACAGGTTTTTCTGGCGTGACTTGATTTCCGAGCGTTTCGGACCCACGGCGTCACTTCGACGTGCGCTTGTAACGCTGTTCAATCGTCGAGACGTGCTAATCCAGTTCGGCGAACCCCTTCATTGGCATGAACTGTCAAATCCCGCCAATACCGTCGAATGGAATTTGAGACACATAGGCATTCGTCTGCGCAAGAGTTTCAAGGAGACTCGACACGCCGTGGTTGGCCCCGATCTCGAGCGACTCGACAGCACTGTCGCCCGCGTTGTCGAAGATGTAGCTGCCGAATCGCCAACAGAACTTCCGAAGCGTCGGGAATTACGGCGCGAAGTCCGCAAGATGGCGACGCGTATGTCCTATCCGGTCATGATGTTCGTGAAAGGTGTGTTGCGTTGGTACTTCAAGCACGTCTACGACGGACTCGAGCTAGTCGATGCGGACCGCCTCAATCAGGTCGCGAGAACCCACACGCTGATCTACGCCCCCAATCATCGCTCGCAAACCGACTACCTTGTTCTGTCCTACTTGCTGTTCCAGCATGGCTACGCTATTCCTCAAATAGCCTCGGGAGACAATCTCGACATTCCCGTCGTAGGCCCGATTCTTCGTCGTTGCGGGGCGTTCTTCATGCGTCGCTCATTTCGCGACGATCCGACCTATCACAACGTACTGGCTTCCTATCTTCGCTTGTGTGTCGAACAAGGCAACAGCATTGAGTTCTTCGTGGAAGGTGGGCGTAGCCGAACCGGTCTGATGCTTGCGCCCCGTTTCGGATTGCTCAGCATGATCCTCGCGAGCCGTGCAAAGGGACTACCTCGCCCGATCGCCGTCGTTCCGGTGTACATCGCCTACGAGACGATTCCGGACGCGAAAGACTACATCGACGAGCTGTCGGGAAGACCGAAGACACCGGAAAGGTTGCGCGATGTGATTCTCGCCACCAAGCTGCTAGGTTCTCGTTTCGGTCGCGTGTCGCTGCACATTGCCGAACCGATCAAGCTGGACACGTTTGTCCGTTCCGACGATGTTGCAGTCGAGTCGGAGCGTTTAGGCTATGCAATTACCCATGCGATCAATGACTGCGCGATTCTCAATTCGGTAAATCTGGTTGCGTTGATTCTCTTGACTTCCCCCACTCGTTGCATGGACGAAAAATCCTGCATCGAGAAACTCTCAGTGATGGTGGAAGTGCTGCAGGCCGAATCCAGCAGAAACGATGTCGTATTGCCCGAAGAAACGGCCCAATCAATGATTGATCGCTGTGTCCAATTGGGATTTCTGCAACGAGAGGAGGCAAGCGGAGAATCCTTGCTGGCAAGCACTCCGGGAACCGGGCTTCAGCTGGCTTGGTTTCGCAACAACATGCTGCACATTGTTGCCATTCCCGGGCTCGTGGCATCGATCATTCTGAATCGTCAAACGGCCTTGTCGATTCGTGAGGCGATGGAAATCACCAATTTTCTACTTCCGTTTGTGTGCGATCAACTGAACATGCCGAGGAATTTGCGAACGATTCGACGCTGGATTACACACTTGGAGAGATTGGGGTTCATCGACTGCAACGAGGATCATAGGTTGCGAGCCGCCGATGATGGGACAAGCCGACAGAAACTCAAGCAGCTGGCGGACACCACCAGACCGATGCTCAATCGTTTCTACATCGTTGTTACCACACTTCTACAGCACGAGAGCGAGTCGCTGACTGTTGAAAAGCTAGCCCACAAAGCGTGGGAGACCAGTCAGCTATCTGGCCCGTACCCAAGGGGACGAATCTCCACACTTCGTCGACCGACAGTTCTTTGATCGTGTTGCCGATACGATGCTCTCCGAGCAAATCATGGTGGTCAACGAACAAGGCTTCGTCGAGTCTTGCACGATTGCACAAGATGTAATTGACCACGCCCGCAGTGTCTTCGACATCGATTCCAGGCTGCTGATCGAAAGATACGTCAGACGTTGACGCGATAGACATCGAAACGAATCGTTCTACCCTCGATCTGCCAATCTGGTTTACCGAACAGCGGCGATTGATTGCGGCGGTGTTTCACAACCACCCGATTGAGAGCATTGGCGAGGGACAGCCGGAACAACTCTTCCAAATCGGTCTCGGTCTGTGCAAGTGACCGCAAGACCTGCATTTGCAGAGAAGGGAGCGATCCCTTCCGATGCTCGGGGAACAGAGGATCCAAATAGATCACATCAAACGACTCGCGAGTCTCCCGTAGGAAATCCATTGCATCTGCGCAGTGCGAGGTGAGCGGAAGATTCAGTTCTCGGGCGAAGTGGCGAGCTACCGCACAAACGATGGGAACACTTTCAGTTAGCACGACGCGACACTTCAAGGAACACAAGGCGAGTGCATCGAGTCCCCAGCCTCCCAAGGCATCGAAGACATATGGCCGTCGAGTTGCGCCACAAGCCTTGCTCAGCTCTGAATCCCTCGATCCGCCGAGACGGTCACGTATCCCGTCGGCACGCAACCCAAACAGTGGTTTGGATCCGTCTCGCAAAGCCAGCCTGCCTTTACTTATCACCAAGTACCAGGAATCTGGAGCACATCTCGCATCCGCTATGTCCAGCCCCAGGGACCGTGCTATCTTGCGCCCGTGTGAGTCACCGGGATGAAGAAACACCGCTATTGGAATCTTGCTGGGGCGATCAGCCGCAGCCTCTGAAAACGATTCCAACCTTACTTTCCGGCAGTCGATACTCTGGGCCTGTAGGGAGTATCGCCATCAACAAGCATGGGAAGAGCGCGATGCGGAGGGACTTTCTGTTCCCATCGTTCCAGCGTTAACTCCAGTACGTCCGCGGCATTGGGATTGATGTCGGCTTCTCGAATGGTGGTTGTCTGACATTCGAAATGCGAGTCCTCAACCAGCCGATCCGGCATCACACAAGTGACCAGACCATCGGCTACTCGATAACGTGCGACGTAGGACCAGCCTTTGCGAGACTTACGTTGTAGAGTGAACTCACAAAGATCGGGATAACTCTTGCTGATCCGGTGTGCAAACACGTCGGAGGTTGGCACCCCCACAATATCGATGCCAATTCCTACCGCGATTCCCTGAGCCACGGCAGCTCCGAATCGAACCCCGGTGAACGAACCTGGACCTGCTGAAAAACCGACCATTTCAATGTCCGATCTGGATACGCCGTAGGAATCGACGAGACCGTCAATCATTTTCAGTAGCAATTGGCTATGACGACGGGGAACAATTGAGCTTTTCGTTAAGATACTGTTTTCGCCACCTAGTGCCGCAGAACACACATCAGCAGTAGTTTCTAACGCGAGAACGATCATTAGCAAACCTATGTTAACCGTTGGCGAGGCATGGAAATCCCTCGCGACGATGCTTAACACGATTGAAGAAACCAGCACTGTTCCTCTGTCGGAAGCAGTGGGGAGATCGCTGTTGTCACCGGTCTTCGCACCCGTCGATCTTCCGCCATTCGATAGTTCGGCTATGGATGGCTATGCCATCCGAGAGCAGAGGAGTTCGAATGTTGGAGATCGCTTTACCGTTGTTGGCGAGTCATCGGCAGGCCATCCGTGGAACAAGACTCTCGAGAGTGGTCAGGCATGTCGCATTTTCACCGGTGCGGCGATACCTGAGGGCGCAACAGCGGTCGCGATTCAAGAAGACGTGCACCGAACGAACAACACGATCTTGATCGGTGAACGGGTGCGCTACGGAGACAACATTCGACTACGAGGAATGGACATCAAGACCGGCGATCGTCTCGCCAATAAGGGTGAATACCTTTCACCTTTCGCGATCGGATGGTTGGCAGCGTGCGGATTGGCAGAGGTTGAAGTCTGTAGAAAGATCAAGGTGGCTATCTTCTCCACTGGAGATGAGCTTCAAGACCCCGGTAATGAGTTGAAATTCGGTCAGATCTATGAGTCGAACCGAATGTCGTTGTCCACCCTCATGCAGTCGAAGCCAGTTACCGTGGTCGATCTCGGCCATCTTCCCGACGATTCCAAGGTCATTAAACAGGCCATAAGCAAGGCGGCGGGAGAAGTGGACTTGATTGTCGCAAGTGGCGGGGTATCAGTAGGTGATCGAGATCTGGTTCGTCCGGCGATCGAAGAGCTGGGTTCGCTCGAGTTCTGGAACGTGGCCTTGAAGCCTGGTAAACCCCTTGCGGTTGGTAGTATCGGCGACAGCTTCTTTTTTGGGCTACCCGGGAACCCGGTCTCGACGATCATCACCTACATGCTGTTCGTTGCTCCCGCCATTGACGTGCTCTCTGGTGTGCCAATGCGCAAGCCCGTCACTTTCCACGCAACTCTGACCCATCAAATCGAGCACAAATCTGGTCGACGAGAGTATCAACGAGGCATCTGCATCATGAACGGCGCAGTGCTTCAGGTAACACCCACTGGTGATCAGAGCTCGAATCGTCTAGCGAGCTTCTACCAGAGCAATTGCCTGATCGAAGTGCCCTCCTATCGAGGGTCCATGAGACCCGGTGAGTTGGTCGAAGTGTGGCTGTTCCCAGGGCAACACACTTTCGTCTAAGCAGTCCGTGAGAACTGAGAAATTCCAATTGACAAGGATCGACATCATCCAAGACAGTAATGACTCCAGTCTTGTTGTAATTTACCGTTACATTTTCTGCATCTGCGTCCCATGCATTTGCGACTATCTCTGACACGACTGCTGGGGTGTTACTATATAGATTCATGCCTAGGTGCTCTAATGCAATCATACTAATTCGCATCTCCAATTCTCTATTCTTACTCACTTTGATTCCTCGATATGTTTCTTGACTTCTAATGCAATGGAACGTGCCAGTACCACAGGAACTGCATTTCCGATCTGTCGACCAGTTCGTGTCAATATAGCCTCTTCTCCGGCCTGTGTAAACACATAGTCGGGAGGAAAGGATTGAAGCAAAGCTCCCTCTCGTAGCGACAAAGCACGGTCCTGCTCAGGATGTCCGTAGCGTCCGTGTCCGAAAGCATAAAACTGTGCAGTAATTGTTGGACTTGGCTTGTCCCACCGCATTCGTCCATAAACGTTGTAGAAGTTTTTACCGGTTGTTACCTTGTGGCAATCCGCAATCAGACTCTCGTCCCAGTCTCTCCATGTACCTCCCGGGACCGATGCGCGGATCCGTTTCAAGTTCTTTCTCGACATCCGGCTACACCGATGCAGGGGATCTTGATCATCACAGTCTCCGGCTTCTAGGGGTCGGAGATTGCCAATAGCGTCTCTCACATTTGGATACTCGTCCACAGTCAGAGTCGGGACTGGAAGCGATGGTTCTCCCAAACGAGATGCCACGAGAACAAGTCTTGAGCGTGTTTGTGGTACACCAAAATCTGGGCAGTACAAGACAGACCACCGCGTCTGGTAATCTAATTCATCGAGAGTCTTCAAGAATTGGCGAAACACGCTCCCACCCTTGAATGTTTGCAATCTAGGAACATTCTCCATCGTAACAACGTCAGGTTTCGCACCGGCAACCAATCGGGCAAAATCGCTGAGTAGCTTCCACTTCATATCCTGGTTGTTGCGCGAATACGCAGAGAATGGTTGGCACGGTGCACAACCAATCAGAATCCGAGGTAAGTCAGGATCAAACTCGCTTTGCAGATCTTGAGCACTCAACTCAGCAATATCACGACAAACGAATGGCGCGTCGTTGTTCTCCTCAAACGGGTAGCGACTGTGTTCATCAATGTCATATCCGCAAGCGATGTCAAATCCTTCCTGCCGGAAACCGTACGACAGTGCGCCGCATCCACAGAACAGGTCAACGACACTCCCGGGAATGCTCCAAGCCCGACTTTCTACGCAATCGTTAAATTTCACTCGCATCGATAGTGTTCAGCAATACTCGAGCTTCATTACCCGCCGTGGGCCACCCGCAGGCAGGTTAGTGGAAAGCAAGAACCGTTACATGATCGAGAAACTAATACAAGCCAATTGGCTTTAACCATCTCTGGGAAGATCGGTTGATGATTTACTGAAGTGACCGGCAACTTAAGTGTTTCCGTCAGTCAATCCAGACGCTAACAAGCACACCCAATGTCTTCCATCTGCTGCATTGTATCAGCTTCCTTCAGCGTGCTCCACAGCCATTCAAGAGCAATCCACGGGGGTGGAAACAAGCAACTCTGATCCGCAATTGGTCATGGTAACGAGTAGGAGGGAAACGTCGACAGGCTCCGAGTTCCTACGAATGCTGACAACGGCTCAATCATCCACTCTCGAACTCGCTCAAGTCGGAAGAGCCGTAACGTGGAGCTGTAGTCCAGCTCGGCGACTTCGTCCAGTCCAAGATCCTCGAGCAAGTCAGAGAAGGCAAGTCTCAATAGCTGGTTCAGTCGCTCGTCCCGGTGTTCAAACAGACGAAACTTCAAGCGGTGTTCACCTAACTGAATTCTCTCGGACAAACCTTCAATTCCTAGCTGCCCTAGTGCGTCTGACGCAGTAAACGGCTCGATTCTTTCGATAGTGGAAAGGTTGGCTATTCCAATGTCGGACTCCAGACAGCGAACTTGATCGGTCAATCGTGCCAGCATTGAAGGAGAAATGCTTATCAGGAGCTCGCCCAGTGCACATCCCCCGATCACCGAACAAGATGCCTTTGAAAGCAGTACCAGCGGTCTGTGAGTCTTGGCGATGGCATTGGGTTTGAGCCTGATGCGGGCGACCGCCGGGACTTCAGGTGCAGCATCAAACGACGAGCGGAAGTAGCGGAGTACCTCTTCCACCTGAGTTACGAGAGAATCGCGAGTCTCTCGTGTCACGGTACCGAATATCTTTCGCCGCCCCGCAATATCACTCGGTACAACCATGATTTGGCGGTGAGCTAGCGCAGAACCGACGGAAAATCTCGAGGCATCTACCATTTGCTAAAGCAACTACGGAATCGCAAACAATGAAGCGATTCTTGCCTGGATTTCCTCTACAGTTGAATTGCCGTCAACTTCGTAGTATGCGTTGCTTGCATTCCTGTAGAAGTCAACCAGCGGAGCGGTTTGCTCTCGATAGACATTCAACCGATTTCGAACCGTCTCCTCCTTGTCGTCGTCGCGATGAATGAGGGGTTCACCTGTTTCGTCATCCACTCCTTCAACTTTGGGAGGGGAGGAAATGATGTTGTAGATTCGTCCGCTCGGTTCGTGGACACGCCGACTGGTTGCCCGCCGTACGATTTGTTCGGCATCGACTTGCAATTCGACCACAGCATCTATTGACACGCCCATATCCTCGAGCCCCTTGGCTTGAGCGATAGTCCTCGGAAATCCATCGAACAAGCAACCCTTTGCACAATCCGGCTCCGTGAGTCGTTCATCCACCAGACCCAGAATGACATCGTCGGAGACCAAGTCTCCTCGGTCCATGACCTTCTTGGCTTCCAAACCTAATTCCGTCTGCTGTGCGATGGCGTTGCGGAGAATGTCTCCCGTTGAGATCTGTGGAATCCCCTGATCTGCACATACAAACTTGGCTTGCGTACCTTTTCCCGAACCAGGCGGACCGAGAAAAATCAATCTCATAGCTAGTACCTCTTGTCTAATCTGCGATTCGAGAACGAGATTCGTCGCACTGGATCACTAATCGGTGGTTGGCGCACGACCAACATTCAATACATCTGGAACGGCCCGAAGTCGGTTAATGACCTGACGAGCCTGTTCGAGACCAACCACTTCTACTTTCAACCGAAGAGTTGCTCGTTTGCCCGGATCTGGTGAGTCGATAGTAGCCGCCAAGACGTTGACTGACAACGATGCGAGAGCAAGAGTGATGTCCAGTAGTAGCCTCGGGCGATCAATTGCTTCAACATCCAATTCCTGAGTCAATTTTTGCGCTGAAGTGATCGTCCCATCATCGGGATAAGCATTGCTCGACTCTCCCGCCAACATGATTGTGGGCAAGAGGTCGTTGACCAACTGATCGCCCACCGCGATGGCAATGTACATCTCATTGACAGAATTGAATTCGTTGTCGCGAGCCAGTTGCTCAACGTCGACATCCAGCTTCATGCGCATGCACTCTTCAAATAGCCAATCTCGACCGGCGGCGATGTTCTTCTCCGCCACTTCGGATCGGAACCATTCCTGAATGCTCCGACGTGCGCGCGACGTTCGAACGTAGCCCAAATCGCTGTCCAGCCACTTGCGCTCGGGCGTTGCATCGGAACGCGTCAAAATCTCCACCACTTGACCAGTTTCCAAGGGAAGGTTGAGAGCTTGCTCCATACCGTTGATGCGAACTCCACAACACTGATTGCCGACCTCCGTGTGAATGTAGTAAGCGAAATCGACAGCGGTCGAACCCGCAGGAAGATCGATGACGTGTCCCTTGGGGGTTGCGATGTAGATGCTTCGCGGTCCCTGGCTACGACGTGTAAAGTCGATGAAAGACTGGGACTGCATTTCCTCCTGCCAGTGCAGGACCTCGCGCAACCAGTCGACCTTGCCCATGTTGAGCGCTAGGTCGTCGTCCTTGTAAGCCCAATGTGCACAAACTCCCAATTCGGCAGCTCGATGCATCTTTTGGGTTCGTACCTGCACCTCCAGGTTTCTGCCTCGGGGACCAACCACCGCGGTGTGGATCGAACTGTAGCCGTTCGCCTTCGGATTGGCGATGTAATCATCGAACGTAGCGGGAATCGGCGGCCAGGAAGTGTGGACCACTCCAAGAACCGCATAGCACTCGGGCACTTCTTCGACGATAACTCGAACCGCTTCGACATCGTAGACGGCATCAAACGAAATGTTCTTTTCCTGCATTTTGCGCCAAATGCCGTAGATGCTCTTCGCCCGGCCTGTAATCGCCGCCTGGATGCCTTCTCTGTCCAGCCTCCATCGCAGGTCTTCACAAACAGCTTCGACCTGAGTCTCTCGCTCCTTCCGCCGTGCAGCCAAGGATTCCGCAATCTCGCGATAGCGCTCTTGGCGGAGGTATGCAAACGACATATCCTCTAGCATCCACTTGAGCTGCCAGATGCCTAGACGATTGGCAAGCGGACAGTAGAACTCCAGCACTTCGTTGGCGACTTTCTGGCGCTGCGGATCCGGAAAGTTCTTCGCCGTACCAAGCATGACCAGTCGCTCGGCTAGTTTGAGTACCGCCACCCTCGGATCATCAATTAGGGCGATGAGCATCCTTCGGACATTCCTGGTTTGGTCGCGAGACTGCCGCTCAAGAAACTCCCCGCCTGTATGTGCCACCATATCCGCTTGAGCCATGCGAAGCAATGACCGTGATCAGCTTGCTGATGGCCGGATCCTCGACTTGCGAGGCGTCAAGTTCCTTGTTGCGAATCGCATAGAACAACGCACCCGCCAACACAACATCGGTATCGACCTCTAACTTCAGAAGAATGTTGGCGATCTGCGCGGCATCTTTCTTGAACGCTGTGCCGTTGATCAGCCGTTCAACGTGAAGAATGGTCGTGCGTTCATCCGGATCCGCCCGGACGAGATCCGCAACCCAATCGTCGGATGGCGACAGTATCTGCTCGTCGAATTGAGCCATCGGAGCCGCGTGAGAGGTGTCACTCACGGCTAGTCCTCTCTGAGCACCATTCGACTCCGTTTGTGGGTTGGTCGAACTAGGAGAACTGTAGAGGGATCTTGAGAGAACTGGCTGATCACCAATATGCTGCTGCATCGCAGAGCGCAAGATGCCCTTCGCCGCCTGACGAGTCTCTTCCCGTGAATAGTCTTCGGCGGCAATGTCCAGCAGTGTGGCACCGCTTACTCTCTCGCCCTCCATTTCGTCAGCTAGTCGGAATCCGCCGTCAGCATCAAAGCAATATTGCTTTTGCGCATCGATTGGACGACCCTTCTCGATCTCGAAATCGAAGACGATTTCATAACCCAAGCCCTTCAACAAATCGCGTTCAAAAGTCCGCAGCAGAACTTCCAGATCCTGCTCGCCCATAGCCAGTGCGGAGATAGTGCCGACGTAGTTTTCATAGAGTCCTTCAACATGCTCGCCGGGACGCGTTGCTCGGACGATCAATTCATTCAAGTACAGACCCGAGTACAACTTGCGACCTTCGACTTCATGCGTTCGCTCGACGTCGCACTGTGTGATCGTAAATAACTGGGTCTTGCCTCGCCACGCTATGGCGTATTCGGAAAAAGGCTCGGGTCTATAGCGTTTCGGTGAACCAGATCGGTGCACCCCCGAAATACGCCCGTATTCCATCGTCAAGAACTCCACCAACCATCTCGAGTCGGTATAAGGCCGACGATGGAGCAACACTGCTCGATCAGTAAATGAAGTCGAAGCGCTCACTGGTAACCCAACGCTGTCAGGGCGAGTCTTTCGTTGGTCCAACCGCGATGCACCCGAACGACAAGATTCAGCATGATCTTTCGTTCGAGAAACGCTTCAATGGTCCTGCGCGAGGAGGAACCGATGGACTTCAGTCGTTCACCTCCCTTCCCGATCACGATACCCTTCTGGCTTTCCCTCTCCACATACACAACGGCATCGATGAAATTTATGTTTTCTTCTTCTTTATAGCTCTCGATCACAACGGTAGTTCGGTAGGGAAGCTCGTCTCCCAGCTGTCGAACTACCTGCTCACGAACCATTTCCGCAACCAGGAAACGGGTTGGCCGATCCGTGATTTCGTCGTCGTCATACAAGTGCGGTCCTTCAGGCATGCGAGAGCACAGCTGATCGATCAGCACATCGAGACCGTCGTTCTTGAGTGCTGAAGTGGGAATGATCTCCTCGTAGGGATGCTTCTCGGCAACCAACTGCATGACTGGCAGCAACTTCGGCTTGGGTTTAACGCAGTCCACCTTGTTGAGTACGCATATTGCGGCTGCGCTAGCTTGAGCAACGTGACGTAGCACCAGTTCATCTTCTTCTCGCCAACCTCTTGCGTCGATTACGTGCACACAAACGTCCACATCCGCCAACGCACCGATCGCCTGCTGGTTCATGAACCGATTGATGGCATTGCTCGAACCTCCCCGCATCTCATGTACGCCGGGCGTATCGACGAACATCAACTGAACGCTCTGTTGCGTGAGTATTCCCAATACGCGGTGTCTCGTGGTCTGAGGCTTTCGCGAAGTAATGCTCAGCTTGATTCCGAGCATGTGATTGAGCAAGGTGGACTTGCCGACATTGGGTCGGCCGACGATTGCCGCGTAGCCGGATCGAGTGGAATCGCTCATCTGCGGATCTGGTTCAACATCTGTTGTGCTGCATCCGTCTCAGCTTGCCGGATGCTCGCGCCTTGCGCACATGTCGATAGATCCGTGCCAGGAACCACACATCGAACACTCCACACCAGCGAGCTTCCACTGCCGACTGAATCGCCGTGGAAATAGGTCGGGTAGGCACCATATTCCCGAATCGTCAATTCCTGCAATTCGGTCTTCGGATGCAAACCCAAGCCGACATCGATGTTCACAAGGCGATCGACAAGCTCGGCGACATCTTTGATGCCGCCATCCAAGCAGACGGCTCCAACGACGGCTTCCATCGCATCCGCCAACGTCTTTTCGTTTTCCAAAGCACCGTCCTTTCGAGCACCGCTACCGACTCGAAGAACCGTGCCAATACCTAAGTCGGCGGCAACCTGCGCCAGTCGGCGATTGTTCTCCAACGCCGCCCTTCGTGAACTGAGTTCCGACTCCGGCACTTCCGACCACTCGTCGTAAAGCGACTTGGATAGCACAAACTTCAACGCTGCATCGCCCAGAAACTCCAGTCGTGCGTTGTCGCAAGCTCCATAGCTCGGATGCGTTAGCGCTTGTTCCAACAATAGCGGGTTTCGAAAGGTGTAGCCCAACGCTTGTTGAAACTCGTCAAGCGATTCGGATTGCTTCGACATCAGGTGCGACTCGTCAGGAATCAAGTCGAATGCGAGGGAGAGCAGGCGTGCGAGCGCTTTCGCCGTCAGTTGGTCGTTCGGCCGCGAGCCAGCAAGGCACGCAAGTTGACCATCACATCCCGCCATCCGCTCTGCAACGCTCCCGCTCTAAAGCGCCAAACAACGAGAGCCGCAAACGCAGCAAGCGATGCGTACTGCAATAATTGGATTGCCTCGTTGTGGGCAGGTTCCAAATTCACCGTGATTTGCAAGCCGGTTGCAATTAGCAAAAAGTCCACCAGCACGCCGAATGCAAACGTGACGACCATTACAACGCTCAAATAGATCGAGGCGAACTTCGTACCGAACTGACTCATGATCACGGAAATCGTAGCGGTATTGGTTGCTGGACCAGTCATCAGGAAAATCAGCGCGGCTCCTGGGCTACATCCTTTCGCAACCAGCGCTGCGGCGATCGGAGTACTGGCACTTGCACAAATATAGAGAGGCATTGCGATCAGCAACATTACTGGATAGGAGATCCATCGCGCGTACTCGTTCGCCATCAAGTCGGCGGGAACGGCGAGATAGATGATCCCGCCAAGGAACACGCCGATCAGCAACGCGACCAAGATGTCGTCGGCGATGCTAACGAAACCGTAGCGAAACACATGGCGTAGAATTCTTCCGATTGTCAACGGATCTTGTGCCATATCGGGGTTCCAGATCTCAACGGAGCCCGCCGAAGCGGCGGAAGGTTTGTCCGCTTTCTTCGCCTTGAACCATGCAACTCGGTTGAAGGCTGACACTAGCGATTGACCTTTGTGTACCAAAGCTCGAACTGTCTCTTCAAATGCTCCCCGAAGGCTGGCTAAGCTCACATAGCAATCCTCGGTGGTCGGCACGAGATACTCGTGGCCTGAGGCATCCGCGCAACAATCGTCTAACTCGGCCGGGGATGGATAGCAACAGTCGTTCGCGACCGGTTGTTCTGAATCGCAACAGTCATCGACGGTCGTCGTTTCGTCTTCGCAACAGGGGTCGAACGCCATGGGTTCGGACTCGCCAACTACTGGATCTTCCTTTCGCGATAGACCCATCCAGGTCAGACCGGCAATGACAGCAGTGGCAAATGAAACGAATGGCCGAACAATGGCCGCAATCCAACCGAAGAACAAGTTGGTAATCAATATCGAATCCGCACCAGTCTCTGGAGCGGTGATCAGAAAGGACATGCACGCCGACCGCGATGCACCTTTATGCTTCATCTCGGCAACAACGGGCAAGACAGAGCAGCTGCATAGCGGAATGGGCACGCCAACGGCAGCACTGGTCGCCACCGACTTCAAGTCGTCGCGCTGCAACCATCGATTCACCGTATGCCTTGAAACGAAGACATGGATGAGCCCTGATAGGAACAGCCCCAGCAACAACACGGGGGCGAGCATCAGCATGGAGAGCCACAAAAACTCCGCCAGATCGGTGCCGATTTGGAGCAATTCGCTCAGCATTTCTTGGATTCAGCTAGATATCAAAAAAGCTATACAACACACAACAGCATGTCGGTGCATTTTACTTTCGCTTGCCAGAATCTAGGCAAGAACTCTGTCTTCGACAATCTTCTTCAGACTGCTCGACGACCGAACTATTTCCACCGCACCTGCCACGAAACACCGAAACGATCCTGAGGCCAAGCGAACCTCCTTCCGAACCCGTAGTCTCCAGGAGGCATGAGGTACTCGCCTTGCTCCACGAGTGCGGCCGCCAATTCATCAGCTTCACTCTCAGAATCGCACTCTATAAACAACGACCACGAAGGTGTGAACGTGAATCCGTGGTTAATCGTGGTGTCGTGGAAATACACCATCTGTCCGCCAATTGATACGTTCGCAAACATGATCAACTCAGGATTGTCGGGGTTGGAGTCGCCGTATCGCTGCATCTCCACGATCTCGCTGTTCGGAACAACAGAAATGTAGAAGTCAATGGCTTCCTGAGCCTTGCCATCTTCAAACATCAGGAACGGAGCAACGGATTGAGTCATGAGAAAAACCTACTTGACTCCCGCCAGCAGGCTGACGGGAGACGCTTGCAAAGTCAAAGTTTAGGACACGTCCGGATCAATGGGGTCGGCATCGTCATCGTCATCGACGCCGTCGCCGTCGTCGTCGTCGTCATAGCGATTGGTGGTGCCGTCATTGTCCGTATCCCTGGGATAGTCATCCTCGGTGTCGGGGATTCCATCGCCATCGTCGTCTTCGTCGGTGTTGTTGCCCACTCCATCTCCATCGCTGTCGAACCACTCTGAATCGTCTTCTGGGAAGGCATCGAGGTTATCTCCCCATCCGTCCTCGTCAAAGTCGGCCCACTCAGTGGCGATGCGAGGGAAAATGTCTTCGACATCGACATGGGTGTCGCCGTCATCGTCGGTATCAACGGTATTGAGGATTCCATCGCCGTCGGTTTCCCCGGCAACATTGGTCAACTCGCTGAACAAGTCGTCCGTACCGTCGCGAGCAGAGAGCGGTTTGAGCTCGCTGGAATAGATCAGATACATCATTCCCGCATCCAATTCCGAATGGCCGCTCAGCGGCGCTCCGAGCGCTATGTCGCTCCCGCCGTCGCCATCCAAGTCGCCAACCGAACCAACAGTCAGTCCGATTCCATTGGGCGATTGTGTCCCAATGAACCAGGAATTGGTTGCGAACGCCTGCCATCCGGTGAGCAGCGCGATAACCCAACCCTCGTAGATCTCGTTGCTGAGGATATCCCTCTGCGTTTTGTACGTCTCGATCAGTTGTTCATAGGTGTAGTGAACCACTCCGCCGAAGGAAACCCCAATCCAATAGTCACCTCCAACCAGCAATTCCGCTAGACCGTCGCCATCGGTGTCCAGGTTGGTTGCCGCCGGCCAACAACAGTCTCGTGTTGAAGTCATGCCGTAGACCAAGAATGATCCAGGCTGCAGAGGAGTGTTGTCGATGCTAATGCGTCGATCAGGCGAATAGTCCTGCTCATCGGCAGCCGCAAGGTCAGCTCCCGATACGACATACGTAGACAGGAAGTAGTCCACTCGAACGATGAGCTCGGTACGACCATCGCCGTCCATATCACTGTCGGCGATGAATCGCAGACCTCTCAGGCTATCCAGTGCACCATCGATTGTCCAGGTATCCGGCGTGATCTGAACCGATATGGGGTCAATGCGGTTGTCTGACGTTCCGTCGGCCGTGTCCGCATCGTCAAGCACGTGGTAGGGAATGATGAAGATGGCTCCAATGTTGTCCGTGCCGTAGTTTCCACCAGCGATGGTGAGTTCAGGAATTCCGTCTCCGTCGTAATCACCCTGCAACGAAACGTTGGTCCCTATGGTGTCTCCAGGGCCGCCGACCAATGCGGTGACATCTCCGTTCTCCAATGCGTCGTCCAAGTTCAGATCAGGCGGTCCGCTGGTCGCAATCGCTCCTGCAACATGGAGCAGTGAATCCGGGACGAAGTATGCGATTCCTGGCTCGTTATCGTCTGCGTCTGGTTCGCCCGTACTCGGTGCCCCTATGAGCAAGTCGTCGCGACCATTTCCATCGGCATCGCCGGCTGACACAGCGACTCCGACACCAGCGCCATCCTCGGTTCCCACTATCCGCATGGAATTCAAACCGACACTGTAGTTATTGATGTTGACTACCCGGTCAGTAGTTCCATCCTCAGCGTCCATGCGGGACAAGTCGCTGGCGAAAATGATGTAGACGGCACCCGATGCCACACCGTTTTCATTGGTTGCTCCAAGGATTGGAAGTAGCAGTTCGGCTGTGCCATCGCCGTCGATATCGCCGGTAGTCAGCAGGGTGCCAAGAAATCCATTTTCTTCAGTTCCTCTAATGATCCACGAGTGTTCTCCGGCAGCAGTGTGCTCCAGTTGGATCTCACGGTCTTTGCTGCCGTCCTCCATGTCCAACATATCGAGGTCGGCGTAGGAGATGATGTAAACCGTACCGACGCCTTCCACGTCACCGTCGTCCCACAGCTGGGCGCTGACCATGAATTCGTTGGCTCCGTCGCCATCGATGTCACCGATACCAACCATTGCCGCGCCCGCGGCATCCCACGTCTCTTCTCCAATGAACTGGAACGACGAGAAATCTGTTCGGGCTGGGTCAAGCGGATACGCGTCCACTTCGTCCAAGGTTCCATCGCCGTCGTCGTCGGTATCCGCGTTGTTGCCGATTCCATCTCCATCGGTATCGGTGTGTTCGTCGGCATTGTCGGGGAAAGCATCGGAGTTGTCGCCGACCCCGTCGCCATCGGTGTCCACCGACTCATTGGGATCGAGCGGGAAGGGATCAGCATTGTCGCCGACTCCATCCCCGTCGGTGTCGTACTGTTCGTCGGGATTGAACGGGAATACGTCGGTGTTATTGCCGACTCCGTCGAGGTCGCTGTCAAGAAATTCATCGGGATCGAGTGGAAAGGCATCCAACGCATCGATGAATCCGTCGCCATCGTCGTCGAGATCCGTATTGTTTCCGATCCCGTCTCCATCAGTATCGAGCCAATCGTCTGGATCGTCCGGCACCGCATCTACGGGATCGACGAACCCATCTTCGTCGGTATCGGGGAACGATTCTCGAATATTTGCGAACTGAAATCGGATGGCATTCAGAGCCCGGACTGCGTTCGCACCGAGTTCCTCTGCTTCATCAATGCCACATGGGTTGTTGAAGCATGCCATCAGATCAGGATTGGAGAACACCGTGCTCTTGGTGCCTCCAAGTCCGCCATAGGACATGACCGTATGGAACGTGCTCTCGACGGCGTGCCCTCGAGCCCAGCGCCACGAGCCTATTTCATCCTGCCACTCCGAGTGACCGAGCCCCAGAATATGTCCGATCTCGTGGGCCGTCGTGTCTCCTGGGCAACCGGACAGTACGTAGCCGGTGTACAAGCGGTCATGCAGTATTGGCATGTAGCCTCGCATTCCCCAACCAGTGATGTAGGTGTAGCCACAAATGAAGTTGACGGAGTCCGGTGCGCCTTTGAACACCACACCGATATCGGCACCGTGACGGTCCGCTTCACCGTCCATGTCCACGATGTTGATAGAGCTGAACTGGGAGTAGTCGTCAACTTCGACTTTGACCATTCCCACGAGACGAAACCGAAAGTCCAATCCGCTATTCCCAGAGATCGAATTGGTGGTTGTCACGATGTGACGAATGCGTGTGTAAGGATCACCGTTGTGAAAGTCTTCGAAACCTTGGCTGTACATTCCCAGAATGTCGATGGTCGAATCTCCGGGGAAGGACTCCGCATCGTTGGGATCCGTTCCTTCTTCGCTCTCGTTGCGGTCGCTCACTCCGTCTCCGTCGGTGTCCGTGAGATAGTCCAATTCGCCAATGCTGAAGGTCTCTTTGATATTGACGGTTTCCTCTCCCAAGACCACATCCTGGTAACCGCCCGATCGGTTCCATTCCCGATACAGATTGATCAGCAAGTAGAGAGGTTCATCTAGCTGGTTGCTGTTCTCTACCGATGGTGTCCAGGTGCCGTAGTAGGTCTTGGGTTCGGTGGTTGCTCCAGCCTCGACCAGTTCCTCAACGAGGACGTGGCCCACAAACGTGCGGCGGTTAGCTGCCCTGTTCGACTTGGCGAAGACATCCAATCGCAGGTATTGCGTATCCTCGTCTCGGAAACTCCGAAATCCAGCTGTTATGGCGAGCTGATCGTCGTCCGTTCTCTCAAAAGTACATGGACACTCGATGTAGATCCGCTCTCCATTGGCGAATGCCGAACTTGCCGTAAACGCCAGTACGAGCAACATTGCTCCAGACCATACCGTTCTCAACGCCGCGGACATCGCAGCTTTCCCTTGGATGTCCGCCTTTGCCAATCTCTTCATCACTGTCCTGCTCGAGTCGCGAGTCTTTCTGTTGACCGGAGTCGATATGAATCGTTCCGTTCAAGACTTCCAGCCATTAGAAAGTATACGACCGCTTTCATTTGAACAATGCCGATTCCAGCCCAGCAATTTGCCGAGAATTGAACGGGAAAAGCATGCACAGTAAGAAATGCGGCCGTGGTTGAATCAACTGCTTCTATCGCGCCTTGTAGCTGACGCACTCTGATGCGATGCTTTCTTAGACGAAAGACGGCGATTGGCGTCCTGGATCGCTTGCACGTGGAGGTATCTCTAGGTCCACTCCACCGAGGTGTGCTACACGAGCACGAATGGCCATTGCGATATTCCCCGAGGGCTTCTTCGGCCCCACGGCATGGCGTAGGATCTGACACACTTCCTCTTCCATCGAGCGACCGCTATTGGCCGCTCTCACTCGCAATAGGTTCTCGACTTTGTCGTCCAAGTTTCGAATTAGGATGGTTGAATAATCTGCCGAATAACAATTAGTGCCAATCAATCCCCTTGTCCCTGACAGCGCCCGGGGCAGCAACTAATTAGAGCACCCAAGAGATGCATTTTGTGGCAACTCGAGACAAAAGCAAGTATGGCCTGTCAGATGTCGGAGATGGAGACAACTCAATGATCACTCCCAAGGCCAAACGCATTTGGGTTAGTTGCAGAACTGGGCTGAACAGATCGTGACCACATCAATAGCCGACGGAATCGCCTCGAACTCAGCAGTCGAGTCTCTTCCTGACAGTTCGACATTGGAAGCACTTTACGCCCTGAACGGTATTTCGGGATTTGGTCCAGCAAAGTTCCGCATCCTGCACGAATCGGGCATTCACCCGTGCGATGCCCTCGAAGATCCGAACCATCTACCTTTCACTGGTCGCACCGGAGAAAAACTCAAGCTAGCGATCTACCAGATCTCCTCAGAGCAACGGAAAGGTGCACGGGATCTTGCCTCAATACAACTGAAAGCTGCCGAGAGTTTCTCTGCATCAATTCTCACTTACAACCATCCAGACTACCCAGAACACGTATATCAAAGCAACAATCCCATCCCGATTCTGTTCGTGCGCGGCGATACGTCGATTTGGAGAGACAGACCCTCGGTTGCAGTAGTGGGATCTCGTGAAATACGAGAACCGTACGCAACTGCCACCATGACACTTGCAACGACTGCTTCGAATGTTGGATTCTTAGTCGTCTCGGGTTTTGCAACCGGTGCTGACACAATTGGCCACCGCGCGGCCCGAGATGCTGGCGGCTTCACTGTCTGTGTCATGCCGTGCGGATTGGATCATGTGTTCCCACCCGAGAACCGGGAACTGTGGAAAGAGCTTCTTGACTATCCCAACTCGGCTTTTGTCAGTGAATTCGGATTTGGCCAGAGGACTTCCTCTCTGCAGTTGCGCAAGCGAAACAAACTAATAGTCGCGTATTCTCAAGGTGTGTTCGTAGCACAGTCTTCCGAGTCTGGAGGGGCGATGAACGCCTATCGCCACGGTCGTGAGCATAGAAAGCCTGTCGGGACATTTACGACGGACGGCACTACCGACACCGCTGGCAATGCCTCAATCCAAGAAAATCTCCGCACCGGAGGAGTCGCAATTGACTTGCCTGCAACACCTTCGGACTGTCGCCGATGGCTAGGGGAGCTCCCTGCCTGAACCTGGACTCAGCTCTCGAGATGCCGGTTGAATCGGATGGAAATCCATGACTGCTTCTATCCATGCTACCGATATGGCTTTGCTAATGTAATGAATAACGTTACTTTATGTGAGCAATATAGGCAGATTCCTATTCATGGACTCCTGACCTGCCCAGTGAGATCAATTGTGCCCATCGTGTAGAATATGGATCAATTAATGTGACGGAAATCGTTACTTTATGAGTTCTGTGTCTCAGCCCGCTACACCACGTGCTCGCGATGTTATTGAAGACTTCGCCGTCGACGGCCGAGGACACTTTACCTCGGCTGAATTTCGCTCAGAACTTGGTGTCTCCGACGCCGCGGCGCGCCAAGCACTCAGTCGTTTGGCGGCCAAGGGTCTGATCGCAAGCCCGGCCCGTGGCTTCTATGTCATTGTGCCGCCGGGCTACAAACGCGTGGGGTGTCTTCCAGGCGATCATTTCATTTCAGACTTGATGGAGCTACGCGGCATCCCTTACTACGTCGGACTGCTCTCAGCCGCCGAGCACCACGGTGCAACTCATCAGCGACCGCAAGAATTGCAGGTTGTTCTGAAGAAGAATCGACCGAAGATTGTTTGCGGTGGTGTGCGGGTCGTATTCGTAGCCCGTCGAAACTTCAATGCTGTACCAACTGAGACCTATAACAATCCATACAGTACTACTCTAGTTTCGACAGTGGAAGCGACTGCAATCGATCTGGTCGGCTACGTCAACCGGTCTGGAGGTTTGGACAATGTGGTTACCGTGCTCACGGAGCTGAGTGAGTTGATCGTGCCGAGGAAACTCGTCGCCGCCTCAAAATCAGCACCGATTCTGTGGTCACAACGTCTTGGCTATCTGTTGGAACAAGTGGGGGCCGGAGACAAGGCTCGGCTACTCAAGAAGCATGTACGCCGACACGCCCGCAACTTGACGAAGCTCATGCCCAGCAACGATGTTGAGGGCGCCCATCAGTCTGACGACTGGAAGCTCTGGGTAAACGCGAGGATGGAGGCGGAGGTATGATACCGCAGGGCCACATCTTTCAATGGCGGAAGTTTGCACCGTGGAACAATGACTCTCAAGTCGAACAAGATCTTGTTATTAGCCGGGCTATAGTTGACATTTTCTCTGACCCCTTTCTTGCTGAAGCACTGGCTTTTCGGGGCGGCACAGCACTCTACAAGCTGTACCTAACTCCACCTGCTCGATACTCTGAGGATATCGATCTAGTTCAAGTTAGACCTGGTCCAGCTGGGCCAATGATGGACAGATTGCGACTCGTACTAAAACCATGGCTTGGAGATGCAAAGTGGAAGCAATCCCAAGGTCGAGTGACCCTCTTTTATCGGTTCATGTCGGAAAGCGTTCCCACAAGAAGGCTACGCCTCAAGATTGAAATTAACACCCGCGAGCACTTTTCAGTTCTTGGATTGACGAACCAGGGATTTTCAGTGGAGTCAAGGTGGTATTCCGGGAGTGCAGAGGTCACAACGTACGAGCTCGATGAGATGTTGGCAACCAAGATGCGAGCGCTCTATCAACGTCGAAAGGGTAGAGACCTGTTTGATCTCGCAATCGGTCTCGAAGACCGTCATAGCAACCCGGAAGAGATTGCATCGGTGTTTGGCGGCTATCTGAGTCGCGAAGAAAGGGAGGTGTCCCGTGCAATGTTTGAGCAGAACCTATCCAAGAAAACTGTGGATGCTTCTTTTATCGCCGATGTAAATCCACTACTTCGACAGGGATTCGAATGGCGACCCGCCGAAGCTGGGCAGAAAGTCTCAAGACAGCTCGTGGCACTTCTTCCAGGTCAGGCATGGAAGGGACTTGCAGGCAAATGAACAGGGCGTTTTTCGAATTGACTGTTTGCGGCTTCGGTCTCTAAACGCTGGTTGCAGTCCTCTTCTCCTAGAGTAAATCGACACACTGTGGTGGATTCTCGGAGTACGCAAACCAAGAAATACTTGAGCGATTGATGCGATTTGCTTGAACCAAGTCACAAATACACCGTGACCTTATGAGAGCCACGTCTGGATCTGGAGTGCAATGACCGACCGCTTTGACAGGCCTCGCGACCAGTCGCGGTCGGCTTCCGACAAGAGTATCCAACACTCGTTTGTCGACTAAGTGTTGAAATCGATACTGTATCAGTGTATACTCACATGTTAGAGAACTCCTTATTTCTCTCTCTTACTTCCGCTCAGACTAATTTACTATTGTGGTAGCAACGAACACTAGCACGGCAAGGGTTATGTCCGATTCCGACATGCACGGAGAGGCTCAAGCATCTCGCACAATTGCTGATCAAATCCTCTTCTTAAGGCATCAATTGGGGTTGGATACAACACCCATGCAAATCATAAAGTTGGTATACATATGTCATGGATGGATGCTTGGTATCCATGCCAGAAAACTGTGTTTCGAGCCCGCAGAGGCGTGGAGATACGGCCCGGTGATTCCTGATGTCTATTTCACCTTCAAGTCGTTCGGCGGCAAGCCGATAGACGTGCACCCTCGAGACTCTTTCACTTTGTTCGATGAGGAGCAGAATTCGATACTCGAAGAGGTTGTGGATAAGTATCAAACGTACAAAGGTTGGGAACTGTCGTCAATAACCCACAAGAAAGGTACACCGTGGCACACGGTGTACAACAATGGAATTGGCCTAGGTTCAATTATTCCAGATGAACTAATTCGAGAGTACTACGACAAATTGGCTAATGGATGATGGATATGTAACCTCACAGCCCGTGGACCAAGGAAAAGTTCGGCCGGAGGCGTTAGGAGAACCGGATAATGCTCAGCGCGAATCCGATGCCCTCGAGCTTCACAGGTTGGAGACCAAGAGAAAGCGACGGGAACATGAACGCAGTGAACTCCTCAAGACAATTTTCGCTGCGGGCACGAACCTCTTATTGTGGACAGCGTTCTTGTTGGTTTGGAGCGCAATGATTACCGTGTCTTGGCACTACCTTACGCCATCTTCGTGGCACTGGCTCGAGAAAACAGCGCTGGATGCGATTACGACCACAATTTTCAGTGGCTCGTTACTTGCGTTCCTCGGCTTGTACGTCAGGGACCGACTTCGAAACTGACAATATGAGAGACCTGAGGTAGAGTGTCTCACAATTGGGGAGGCGCGACGGTTAGTTTTGGTTTGACTGGTCTCAGTCAGATTCGAAAGACAAGTACTCTGGCAACCAGCAAGACCCATTTGGTCCAGTTATTGAGAGCTATGCGGGAGATACTGCGTCGGCCGCTCAGAGACTGTCGCATAGTAAGAAGTGTCAACCAATCCTTGTAGACGCAGGTCACGAGTCTCTTGGATCTCGCTCTCTGACTAAAGACATCAATCTAACTAAGGTCGAAGTCTCGCAACTACCGCTCAGCGTAAGCTGGTTCTGCTTCGACCGGATCACTTTCCGTCGACTCTCTGGGACTTTCCTTCGCCATTGCATCGAACGTCTTGCGCGGATCGAATGCATCGCGCACCGCTTCTCCGATGAAGATCAACAGACTGAGCATAAATGCTAAAACGAAGAACGAAGTCAGTCCTAACCACGGTGCATGCAAGTTGGCCTTGCCTTGTGCAAGCAACTCACCCAACGACGCTGAGCCCGGAGGAAGCCCAAAGCCCAAAAAGTCCAGGGAAGTCAACGCTGTGATCGATCCGATCATTACAAATGGCAGAAACGTAATAGTTGCTGTCATGGCGTTCGGCAGTACATGCCGTCGCATGATCTTCGTGTCCTTGACTCCCAGTGCTCTAGCCGCACGGACATATTCGAAGTTTCTCGTTCGCAGGAACTCTGCTCGAACCACACCAACTAGGGACATCCATTCGAACAGCAACAATAGGAATAGTAGGAGCAGGAAACTCGGTACAAACACACTGGCCAAGATGATCAGCATGTACAGACGCGGCATTCCCGACCAAATCTCGATGAAGCGTTGGAAGATCAGGTCTGTCCAACCCCCGAAGTAGCCTTGCACCGCTCCTGCGGCTATGCCGACAATCGACGAAAGAACCGTCAGCAACAACCCGAATAGGATCGATATCCGAAATCCGTAAATGACCCTCGCCAACACATCGCGCGCCTGATCATCCGTACCCAGCAAGTTTTCCCGAGAAGGAGGCGATGGTGCAGGTTGGGTGAGATCGAAATTGACGGTGTTGTACGAAAAGCGAATCGGAGGCCACAACATCCACCCTCCTGCGTCGTGGATGAGATCCTGAACTTCCTTTTCGCGATATTCAGCTTCAGTCTCAAAAAATCCGCCAAAAGTCGTTTCGGAATAGACGGTGAAGACCGGAACGTAGAGTTTCCCCTGATAGCCCACCAGCAAAGGCTTGTCGTTTGCAATGAACTCCGCAAACAGCGTGATCACAAACAACACCGAGAAGATCCAGAACGACCAGAGTCCACGTTTATTCTTTTTGAAGTTCGCAAGCCGCCTGGAGGTAAGCGGCGAGATCAACGACCGCTTCACGTCGTAAGTTGTGGTTGCTGTGGACTCAGACACCGCGGGTCTCGAAGTCAATGCGTGGATCGATGAACGTGTAGGTCAGATCCCCAATCAGGTTCATGACCAATCCGAGCAAGGTGAAGAAGTACAACGTCGCGAAGATCACCGGATAGTCTCGCTTGAGGATCGCTTCGAACCCCAACAGACCCAAGCCGTCCAACGAGAAAATGATCTCGATGAGCAACGCTCCGGTGAAAAGGATGCCGACAAATGCACTCGGAAAACCAGCAATGACGATGAGCATGGCGTTGCGGAAGACATGCCCGTAGAGGATGCGCCCCTCGGCCAATCCCTTGGCGCGTGCGGTTAGTACGTACTGCTGATTGATCTGATCAAGAAACGAGTTCTTGGTCAAGAAAGTCAAGGTTGCAAAGCCTCCAATCACAAGAGCTGTAATGGGAAGAACCATGTGCCACAAGTAATCCAGAATCTGCTGCAACCAGTTCATCTCCGACCAGTTGTCGGAGACAAGATTTCGTAAGGGAAACAGCTCCCAGAAACTACCTCCTGCAAACAAGACAACCAAGAGAATGGCGAACAAGAATCCTGGTATTGCGTTGCCGATGATCACCACAGCGCTGGTCCACACATCGAACTTCGTGCCGTCTTTAACCGCTTTGCGAACCCCCAACGGAATCGAGATGAGATAGACCAACAGAGTGGTCCAAATGCCCAGTGATATGGATACCGGCATCTTCTGCATTACGAGATCGATAACCGATTCATCGCGAAAGTAGCTGTGTCCGAAGTCGAAACGGATGTAGTTCCCCATCATTTTGAGGAATCGCTCCCACAAGGGCTTGTCGAACCCGAAGTACTCCTCCATCTCCTTGATGAATTCCGGATCCAGTCCTTCCGCCCCGCGATACTTGCTCGACAAGCCACCCGAACTGCCGGAACGCAAATTTTGTGCACTGGTGTCGACCTCGCCTCCGCCTCCACCCGAAATTCGCGAAGTGACCTGCATCTCCGGATTGGTGAGCTCGGCAATGATCTGCTCAATAGGACCGCCGGGTGCAAACTGAACCACGACGAAGTTAATCACCATGATCCCCAACAACGTGGGAATGATGAGCAAGATGCGGCGAACTACGTAAGCTAGCATGGAAACTCAGCCGCCGTTACTGCTAAGTCGCGCTTACGGATGGAGTGAAAGTGAAGCACTCGTAGCTCCGCCGAAGGTCCACGGTTCACTACTGGCGATAGTTGGCAATCCTCTCGGCCTTGACAGGATCCACCCACCAGGAGAACAGCCCTATGTTGTACGCGGGTTTGATGTCGGGGCGTCCGAACTTGTCCCACCAGATCACTCGATCCGAATTGATGTGCCAAGTGGGAATGACGAAGTAGTTCCACTGCAACACACGGTCGAGAGCTTTAGTTCGGACTATCAAGTCGGCCCGCGAAGTCGCAGCCACGATTCCTTCAATGAGTTCGTCGATGACCGGATCTTTGATGCCGACCAGATTGCGGCTACCGGGCGCATCAGCTGCTTCTGTTCCCCAGTAGTTGCGCTGTTCGTTGCCTGGTGAACGAGACTGACCAAACACAGTCACAACCATGTCGAAATCAAAGTCGCGCACTCGGTTCAGGTATTGAGCCTGCTCTACAGTACGTACACTTCCCTTGATGCCCATGCGTTCCAGATTCCGAATGAACGGCATTACGATCCGTTCAAAATCAGGAGAAACCAGCAGGAACTCGATTACCAAAGCTTCGCCAGTCTCCGAGTGGACGAGTTGATTGTCAACGACGTTCCAACCAGCCTCACGCAACAACATTGCCGCCGTTCGCAAATTGCTTCGGGGGGTGCCCGAGCCGTCAGTTACGGGTAGTTCGAACACTTCGGTGAACACTTCGTCCGGAATCTTGCCACGATAGGGCTCTAAGATTTCCAACTCCGCTTCGGATGGAAGACCCGTCGCCGCAAGTTCCGAGTTGTCGTAGAAGCTGCGGCTTCGAGTGTACTGCCCATAGAACAGGTTCTTGTTCGACCACTCAAAGTCGAAACAATAGCCAAGAGCTTTGCGAACGAGAGGATCCTGAAATTTGGCTCTGCGCGTGTTGAAGACGAACGAAGGCATTCCGGTTGCCCGGTAGTGCCGCAACATCTCCTTCTTGACCATGCCGTCCGTCAAGGCCGGGAAGTCGTAAGCAGTCGCCCAGCGTTTACTCGATCCTTCTGCGCGGAAATCGTATTCCCCCGACTTGAACGCCTCGATCGAAACATCGTCGTCTCGGACGTAGTCGTAGCGAATGGTGTCAAAGTTCCATTGACCAACATTGAGTGGATGCGACGCTCCCCAATAGTCCTTGTCGCGTTCAAACACCACAAATCGACCGGGTTCGAAGGATGCGATCTTGTATGGGCCGCTCGTCACAGGAGGCTCCAAGGTGGTCTGATCGAACTCTCGGTCCTCCCAATACTTCTTCGAAAACACCGGAAGCTGCCCAATGATTTGCGGTAGTTCCCGATTGGGTTCACCAGAGAATTCAAACTTCACACTGAGGCGTTCCACAGCAACGGCTTGAGACACATTTGCGTAGTAGGCGCGATAGAACGGCTGACCCTTCTCTTTCAGGATGTTAAAACTGAAAATAACATCTTCGGCGGTTATCGGGGTGCCGTCGTTGAAGCGGGCTTCTTCTCGCATGTGATAGATCACAAACGACAGGTCTTCGGCCACCTCGATCGTCTCCGCGATCAGACCGTAGCCGGTTAATGAGTCGTCATCGGTCTCGCGAATTAGCGACTCGTAGAAAGTATCACCCAGACCTGCGGCGGCATCACCCTTGATGATGTAGGGATTGAAGGTGTCGAACCCACCAGTCGAGAACAACCGAATCTCCCCGCCTTTGGGAGCATCCGGATTGACATACTCGAGGTGCTTGAAGTCCGCCGGATACTTTGGGGCATCTTCCAAGGTCAGAGCATGAGCCGTAAAGGTCTTGACTCTCTCCGACTGCGCACTCAGCGAGAGTGTCACTGCCAACAGGCACAGTGCTGCTACGGTTGTAATTCGATTCACTTCCCAATCCCCGAATTCGCTTCTTGAGAATCTTAACCGACAAGCCTTGTAATCGGGGAGAGTTGAACGAGTATTCACAACAATTTCCGAGCTTCGGTGTCTAAGGAACACACAGAGTCGTGGAAACCGTTGGTTTGGTTCGTGCGGGCGAAATGCCCGAGGGATCAGACTTTCTGTCCCATGTAAGCAGTCAATACAATTTTGGAATGGAAGGTGAGGCACTCAATCCAAAAGCAATCGAGGATGCGTTCGAACGGTGAACGCTTCTAGATTTCCGGAATCAATAGCCCGATTGACTGGGCGCACCAGCACGAACTACCCGTGTTGGTTAGCAGCTTTGTTGATCGCGGCTTGTTCCATGGGTATCCAAGCTCAGGACCAGAACGCTCCGCCAGCTCCTACCCTCGTAAACGCGATCGTCGAGTCGTCGACGTCTATCTATCTGGAGTGGACGGTTGACACAAACTCAAGCGTTTCGGAGCAGGTCATTAGCGAAAGCAGGATCTCCTGGACGATCTCCGATACCTCGACAACGGGAAGTGTGCTTGTACCGCTGAACACTGATTCTTGCATCAACATCGACACCTATCCGGTAACGTGCGAGACGACGCTGATCAACCTTCAGACCGACACCACCTACGAACTGGCTCTCGCCGCACATGGAGTTGTGTACGACTCGAACAACGATGTAGAAACCGACTACGGTTTTGGATCCTCGGCCGATGTCAATCGAAAGACTCATGCGGACTTCAGTCTCAGCGAATCTCTGCTGGCAGGAGAAGAAAAACAAAAGCGGATCCCGTTTGTTGAAATCATCGACAGCAATGATGAAGCCATTACTGAGTCGCTCGATGCACTGTTCACCTTTCTCTCCGATCGGGGGTTCAACTCCAGCAGTTCGACCAATCCACACTTGTGGGACTACACGGCATCGGTAACTCCATCCGGCTCGGTGAAAACCATCGTGTTCGTCGACAGCGATGGTCGAGTGGAAGACGATCTGTTTCGAATCATCGGCACTTACACGGAGTCCGAGTCCACCGAAGTCACCGTGACGGTTACCGCCACTTCAAGGATCTCTCCAGCTATCGAAGCGAGTCGCGATGTGGTATTTACTGTCATTCGAAACCGGCCTCCCGAATTCGGCATCACCGCAGCGACCTTCGAGATGGACGAGAACGACTTCGAGACCATCGAACTTGCCGGACGCTACAAGCTTTCTGATCCAGACGGCCATTCTTGGACCTATCGTCTGGAAAACGTCGAGCCTGAGGAAGAAACCTTCCAAATCGACGAGAAGACCGGAGCGATCGATCTCAAACACGGCAAGGAGCTCGACTACGAGACTTCACCGACATACACGTTGCACGTAAATGCCATCGACTCCGTGGGCGATGCGTCCAACACACTTGTGCTAACCATCAACGTGCGCGACATTGATGAGCCTCCGTTCGTTGCCGGTACCAAACTCGGCTTGCTGAAACACAAGAACATGGGATTCGACGTGGACTGGGTGAACTTTCATGTTCGCAATGACTTCGAGGATCCCGATTCAAACACCGACTGGTGCTATACAGCGGAATTCGTAACAGGCGACGACTACGCAACAATCTCGGTCGGTGGTCCTTCGAGTTGCGGACTTCCCCACGTTCAAGTGCGCAGGATCGACCAAGTGGGCTTGTTCGAGGTTAAGGAAGTCGACGTTGAGATAACGGCAACCGAAGACACCAATGATGATGATCCCGCCACGATCACCGGCACAGTCAGCGCTTCAATCGTCTACGGAACCAACAACGTTCCGTCCATTCTCGGAGCACGAGAACCTGACAGTACTTCAGGCTACCACTTGACACACGATGCCAACGACGACCAACACTTCGACATGGTGTTCACTGCGGTTGATGCTCTTCCTCGCGACGATCGATTGTGCTATTCCCTGTCGGGGCAGGATGCGGCGCACTTCAAACTAGTGGAAGTCAACAATCCCAATGAGGAAGCCAGCTGCGCGACCAATGGTTCAAACAGCACCAATGGACAATCCAGCCACATACACGAAGTTCGGGTGCAATCCATTCGTACCTTGCAACGCAGCAAGTCTGATCCGACGTACCAGTTCAATGTGATAGCGACCGATCTGTCGGGTCAGGCCGACACGCTGGCGTTCGAGATCACAACCGACAACTTCTGGCGCGGATTGATCAGCCATCCGATGCCCGATGTGCATCTCTTGGTAGACGACCCATCCGCTGAGATCGACCTACTGCAATACTTCGAGCATGAACCCGGAACTCAATCGAACGATCTAGAATTCACCATCGCGGCCAATTCCCAGTTCGTCGACACCATCGAATATGAAGGGCTCCTGACTGTTTCTCCGGCAAACTCAATCAGCACCGACACAGTCAAGACAAGAATCACCGTTACCGCTGAAGACGACTACGGAGACACGGCCCGAGAATCCTTCTATCTACACATCAAGAAGTACAACCAGTCTCCCCGCTTTGAGCGCATCACAACGGAGTATTCCATTCCAGAAGATCAAGAAGTCGGGAGCCACTTCAGTCGAACGCCTTCCACCTTCGATCCGGATGGAGACGAGGTTGTTTTTCGACTCGCACGCAACAGCTATCCCTTTGCGGCTGATTCAGAGACGGGCTTGATCGCGATCTTGGATCGCCTCGACTTTGAGACCCAGGCTTCCTACGACCTGGTGTTGATTGCCGACGACCGCTACGGAGGAACCGACTCCGAAGTAGTCTCTGTGACCATTCGAGACATCAATGAACCTCCGATTCCGACTGAAGAAGTTCTACCCGACACCGAAACTCTGGTTGGATTGGGACTGAAGCAAACGATTGTCGGTTCCAATCAATTCACAGATCAAGACGCAAACGACAGCCTGACCTTTGAAGTAACCAGCAGCCATCGAGGAGTGGCAACAGCAGAGCTCGACGACGACGGACGAGTGGTGGTCGACGGCCTCGAACCTGGAGAGGCCACCATCACACTCCGAGCAACCGATAGCGGAAGCCCGCCGCTCACTGCAACCAAGAGATTTCTTCTTACGGTCGAGGAAAACCAAAAGCCCAGTCTGATCGAACAGCTAGCCGACTTCAATGTCAATACCGATGCCTCCAACGACATGGAGCTAGATGGCGTTTTCGAAGACGAACCTGAAGACATTCACACCTATTCAGCACAGTCGGCAGATACCGGCATTGCCACGGTGGCTGTGGTGGACAGCACCCTAACGGTTACCGGAGTATCCGAAGGGTCGGTGCGAGTCACGATCACAGTCTTCGATGCGGCAGACAACGCCGCCGAAGCTCGGTTGAAGGTTCATGTGAAGACCAACGAACCACCGGTTCTTGCTTTGGAATTCGCCGATTTGGAAACGCGGGTGGGGAGAACTACGGAGATTTCTCTCTCGGACCACTTTACCGACGATCTCGACGGTCTGACATTCGAAACAACGTTTTCCGACAATGACGTTGCAGAGGCCGATGTAATCGAGACTTCCTCTACTCTCGAGATCACGGCAAACGCTGTAGGCGAGACCGTCTGCACTGTAACGGCAACGGACACTTCGGGTAAATCCGTAAGCGACAAGTTCACTATCTCGGTCCTCGAACGCAACCAACCGCCCGTCGTTGTAGTAGAGCTCGAAGACATTGAGATTTCGCTCGAGTCCCACGTGCGTTGGGATGTCGATATCGACGGAGTCTTCGACGACGAGAACGTCGATGAACTGACATACAGCGTCGAAGCAGATACCGACGAATACGCCGATGTGATCTTTCGCCAGAAAGATATGGTTATTCGCCTTTACCCATTGGATATCGGCAATTTCGAGGTCACCGTTACCGCCGAGGACGACATTGGCCAGACCGAGTCAACTTCGTTTGAAGTAGCCGTATTGAAAGAGGCCATCAATACTGCACCACAGGTCAAGTCTCCCGTCGCTGATCAAACCATTCACGTCGATGAAGAAGTGGATATCTCGCTTTCCAAAGTATTCCACGATCCCGAGAAAGACGATCTAACCTACTCGGCCGAGAGCGACGACACCGATATAGCCACGACTGAGGTGGACGACGACTCATTGACTGTTACCGGCATTGCTGCAGGGACCGCATTCATTACGACCACAGCGACAGATCCATCTGGCGAGTCAGTGACCGACACTTTCCAAGTGACTGTCAAGACCGCACCATCCGCATCGCAATCCGTGGCGCAGATCACTTTGCAACTCGGCGGTCAAGGAACTACGGTTGATCTATTGAGCTTCTTCTCCGATGCAGACGGAGATCCGCTGACATTTCGAATGGTCGGATCGGATTCATCGATTGCTTCTGCAACCATGCAGGAGACGATCATTTCGTTGCTACCCATTAGTCGAGGAACCGCATCGTTCGGTGTGATTGCCACAGATCCGGATGGCAACTTTGCACAGACGACATTCCGCGTATTCGTGAGCGATCAGGCGATAAGGAACGTTGCCGAAGCAGCCCTCGGTGGCTATGGACGAAGCCTGTTGTCCAGCATCACACAGGCAATCGGTTCTCGAGTTGCACAACAGCGGACTGACACAGAATTCGGACTGCAGCAGGTGTGGTCCAGGCTTTCCCGAGAATCACGGCAGTCACAATCAATGAATGACGGGGAAAACAGAGGGACTGATTGGCTAGCAGCGGTCAGCGAACCGACGAGTATTTCCACGAACGGTTCATACGTTTATCCATCTACCAACATCGAGAGCCATCTTGGATCAGCTGCTAATCCATCTGCTCGAAGTTCCAGCGGATTCAGCATTCCGATCTCTGCGTGGAGTCACTTCGACTCGTCCACCTACGCTGGAAGCGGATTTAGCGGGAATGCAGGGACTCGAATCATCGGAGCCGATACCCACGCATTTGGTAGCGGAACCTGGGGGATTGCACTCCTCGACAGTGTGAATGAAAGCTCTTATTCCTACGGGACAGTGCAAGAGAGACTCTCGACCTCCCTTCGAGCCGCCATGCCCTACTTCAATCGGCAGTTAGGCAAGCAATATTCGATGTGGGGCACATTTGGTTACGGTCGCGGCTTGGCTCATGTTGAGTCGCAATCTGAAGAGCTCGGATCAAGTCCATTACGAAAGCAGACTGCTGTCCTGGGTCTTCGTAGGAGTTTCTTTCGAGACTCCTCGCACGACCTCGGATTCCAAGTCTCAGCAGGAACACTGCACCTAAGAACCAAAGGGAACGGTCCATCTGGAGGACTGAGCGCAACTTCGAATCAGTATTCGGTGGGAATCGACGGAACGACGACCTTAACCATGGCTCCTAGAGCAACAGTAGCTCCGTTTGGTGAATTGGGCATCCGTTACGACGGTGGATCCAACAAAGCCGACTGGGGTTTGCAGATGGTGGGCGGCCTACGGGTTGCTACTCCAATCGTTGAGATCGAGACCAGAGCAACGATGTTCCGATCGAATTCGCTGTCGGACACGGACCAGCGTGGCTACAGCATTCGAGCGAAGTACGACCCATCGACGGGCGGCAACGGAATGACTTTCGAATTGCAACCAAGCTACGGATGCAATCCAAGCAACACCAGTCCCAGTTTTCCACTAGCTTGGAACAATGTAACTCAAGCCGCTCGACACGAAGACTGCAAAGACCAGAGATCTCTGCAAGCTGTGTGGGGATTTGGAACGATAGCTCTAAACGACAGAGTTCAGTACGCGCCCTTGCTGAGCGTGGAGTCATCGGATCGCGGCGGCCAAGCCGGGACTTTGGGCACTCGAGTCCTCATCGAAGCCTCGGATCGTTTGGCAGGCACGTTGGACTTACAACTGATCCGAACAAAACGCGAGACTGATCCAGCAACGAGCGAATTCCGGCTCTCCGGCACTATTCGTTTCTAGTTTGAGATTGATTCAGGGTACCCGGCGTTTGCTATACAATTCGGTGATCCTATTGGAGTTTCCCTAAAGCCATTGGTAGCGTGATCTGCCGCTATATGGCCTCCTTATCTCGACAGTGGTGTGACTCGGTACACTGGGTACGGTTACGGAAGTACCTCATGGTTCTTGGAATCAGCAATCGAACGGAAAACTGGAAGACCGCGCAGGTTCTTTCTTGTTTCTTTGGGGGCAAAGCAAAGTGTTTGGCACGCCTGCTTGGGGAGCCCTTGGATACTGACGAAAAGGTAAAGCTCGAACTTTATTGGAAGGGTATCCGGGACTGGTACGCGATGAAAGACGATAAAACAAAGCAAGAGAAGGAGGAGCAGTTGATGGAGGAGTACTCGCGTGTTGCTCATAAACTGAAACTCAGAGAGCGAATCGGCAAATTTGGACCACTGCGTGTTTGTCTGAAAGACTGAAGTTGCCACAAGTTAGTGGACATGCAAAATGACCCAAGGAGGTACATCATGGGCAGAAGGCATTATCCACAGGAGTATCGGGATCGGCTGGTCGAGCTGGCGAAGTCCGGACGCAGCGTGTCGTCGCTTGCCGAGGAGTTCGAGCCGACCGAGCAGACCATCCGCAACTGGATCGACCGTGCGAACGCGGAAGGTCCCGGCGAGTGGATCGATCCGAAGGAACATCGAAGGATGCGTCGCCAGCTGGCCCGCGTCACGGAAGAGCGGGACATACTGGCAAAGGCCACGGCCTGGTTCGCCAAGGAGACCACGAAGACCCCAAGCCGGTCTACGAGTTCATGAAGGCGCACCGGGCCGAGTTCAGCATAGCCGCCATGTGTCGAGTGCTGCGAGTCTCCCGCAGCGGATACTATGCGTGGCTGAAACGCCCTCCGTCGAGGTGGGAGGCCGCCGACCGGGAGCTGATCGAGCACATTCGTCGAATCCACGCCGAGTCGCGGGGCACCTACGGCGCACCCCGCGTCCAAGCTGCTCTGCGGAAGCTGGGCGTGCATGCCGGTCGTGCCAGGATCGGACGCCTGATGGCGGCGGACGGACTTCGAGGAGTGTGTCGTCGTCGTCGCAGGATCACCACGCGATCGGACGGCTCCGAGGCTGCCGCGGATCTGGTTCGCAGGGAGTTCCGGGCCGAACGGCCCAACGAGCTCTGGGTCGCGGACTCCACCCACGTTCCGACGGACGAGGGGACGTTGTATCTGGCGGTCGTGCAGGACGTGTTCTCGCGTCTCATCGTGGGCTGGTCCATGTCTCGTCGGCAGCCCGCCGAGCTGATGATTCAAGCGCTCGAGATGGCAGTCGCTCGGCGACGTCCGGAGGGAGACGTGACCCATCACTCGGATCGGGGTTCGCAGTACACGTCGGAATCGTTCCGCGAGGTCTGCGAGAAGGCCAACGTGACGGTGTCGATGGGATCCGTGGGCGACTGCTACGACAACGCGATGGCGGAGAGCTTCTTCGCCACCCTGGAGACCGAGCTGATCGACCGTCAGCCTCGTCGTCGCTTCGCGAGCCGAGCGCAGGCGCGGTCGATGATCTTCGACTACCTCGAGGGGTTCTACAACACGCGAAGACTGCACTCCTCGCTGGACTACCAGTCGCCGCTGGAGTTCGAGATGAACAACGGGAAATCGACGTGAAGAAGCGGAAAAACCCAAATTTTCGAAAAAAAAAACGGCCTGTGGAAATGTGGATAACTCTGGCGAGTTACCCACATTCCCACGAGGCACAACAACAACAACAAATTTTCATCTGTCCGCTAACATGAGGCAAGCTCAGACCACCATTACGTGTTGGACTCTAGTCAACAAATTGACAAGCTGAAAAGCAACCTGTTGAACACTGAGATCGACATCGTCTTGCAGACTCCCAAACACCTGTACATTGGAGAAGCCAAGCATTTGCACTCCTTCGGTACGAACAGCAAACATGTGCTCGTTCATCAACTGATCCGGCAATACGTGAGACAGAGAACTAATCTCCACTGCACACCTAGCAGTCTTGAATAAGCAAAGAGCAATTATGGAAATTCAAACATTGAGCGTACATTTGAAGACATGTCCAGAAACGGGTGTCTACATTGGCACCAGCGACGACATTCCTGGGGTGTGTCTCGAGACTGACTCTCTCGAGCTGATGAAAGATGCCATTCGAAGTCTGCTCCCTGACTTGATTTGCACCAATCTCCAAATTAAGCCGAGTGAATTGCACAAAGTTGTGCTACGGGTGTTTGTTGATGCGGAATCGAGTTCAAGAGAGAGCAAGAAACCAAGGATTCTCATTGAGGATCGAGAGAAAGGCACGGCGGCGGCGTAGGCAATACCGTTACCCGAGAGACATGATGAAGATCTTGGCGGGTCACAACCGGAAGTAGATGAGACGAACACGCAGGGTGACCACTATGCCCCATCTGTGGAAAAAACGAATCACGAAGATCGAACCGTGTTGCGAATCGACAGTATGCTCAACCAAATCAAGCGCGAAGCCGGATCGTTCCAACAGTTGTCGGGCGACGTAGAGTCCCAACCCCCTTCCCTCTTGTCCTTTGCCGGAGAAAAATGCCTCGAAGATGTAGGGTGCGTCCTCTGTTCGAATACCCGGTCCGTTGTCTGCAAACACTAGCTCTCTCTTGTCTCCATCAAGAGTCACGAGGATGTCGCGAGGCAACGTCGATGCTCTTGTGTCCAACCAATACGCTGCATTGTCAAATAGGTTGATGAGTACTTGCATGATCACACCGTCGGTCGTGCTCGCGACCAACGGTGACGTGCCGACAATGGACTTGCTGTAGGTAATGTTGAGTTTCTCAAGTAACCGCGAGTAGATGCCGAAGGTCCTATCCAAGATAGGTTCAAGCTTGAGAACTCTCCGACGACGACGCGACGAGCGGAACAACCTCTGGACATCTCGCATACCTTCGACGATCCGTTGCAATACGACAATGTGCATGTCGGCCTGATTGCGGACTTCCTCGGGCGAGCCTTCTTTAACGCTTTCAGCCAACCGGAGCGCTATATCCTGTGCTCTCGCCACAAGAAGCATGATGTCATGCGAAGCCATTTCCACAGACAACCCAACTCCTGCAAGATCCTCTGTCATTTCTGCGCGACGTAGCAGGAAACTTCGTTCCTGCTGATATTCTGAACTGATCCGTGAAAGTTCTCTCGCGTATCCTTCCTCGCCCGCATCCGCGAGAACTTCCCTGATGTTCGCGAGGTGTTCTGCCACCACTCCCTCACGTACCGACTTTGCCAAATTCTTCCGCTGTTGCTTCGCCTGGTAGCGCTGGAAGGCTGTCTGCCTTATGAAAGACAGGAATGTTCTTATCAAGAAAACAAAATCCTCAGATGCGCCACCAGTTTCGATCAAACCCTCTCGATTAGTCTTGTCGCGCAGTCTCGGATTGCCCTCCTGAGTGATGTCAATCCACCCAAAGACCTGATCGTTGATAAAGAACTGACCGGCGCTACCAGTTCCTCGGGAGACATCGATGTTGAGCCAGTCGTCGTCCGGATCGCCGTACGGATACACACGCACGCCGTCTCTGTAGAGATAGATTCGGTGGTTCTTGAGACGGTTCTTTTCTTCCTGGGTTAACAAAAACCGACCGTCGATGCCTCTGGCGAAGTCGAATATGTAGAACTGAAAGGAAAAATCACCGCACTCGTACGTCTGCTCGTTCCCCGCCACCTTTCTCGCTTCCCCGCTGGGATACCGACGACGCCAGACCCACAGCCCTTTAATGCCGTCTTCGTACAGACTGACCTCCTCATCGCCCGTACCAGAGTCGAAGTGGAATTTGCAATCTTCACTCTCGAAACGCCCCTTGATTGAGAGCACTGGCTTGTCCTCGACCAGTGTCTTCAAGGCATGCTCCTCGATGTGGGAGATGGTTTGTATCCTCCCGTTGCACTCGACACGAATATCAAAGGTGTCAATCGCGTCCTTCCTCGTGAGTCTCGACACCGGATCCGTGAGCTTTGCAACGTCCCGACACAATGATTCAATCAAGTGCTCGCTCCAGTTGCTCTTCAACGCTTCCATCTCGATAACCGTGCCGTGCGCTTGACCAACCAGCGATCTCGGTGTCCGTTCGTCCCATTCAATCTTCACCTCGTCGAGGAATAGTTCTTTCCGCTCGCCAGACTGCTCGAGAAAGTCGTCGTCGAATTGCGTGAAGTCATACGAGATCACCGTCTCCTTCTCCGCATCTTCAGTTCGAGTGGTCACGGTGATCTTTCTGGCCAGCTTTAACACCGCGAATCGCCCTATACCCTTTTCTCCCTGTATTACTCGGTTCCGCTCGTTGGTGCGCCGTCGTCCCTGATTCTTTGCGATGAACTTGGAGGGAGTCGCAGGATTCATCCAATCGGACTCAACAACTTCGGGGCTCATTCCACATCCGTCGTCTCGCACAACGATTCTCGAGCCGGGCAATGTCCTCATGTCGTCTGCGAATCCGTCGAACTCGATCACAACGCTACCCGCATCAGCATCGTAGGAATTCTTGATCAGTTCAACCAAAGCCATGCACTCGTTCTTCAGAAGCTGTTCTCCCAACATAGTCAAGAGACGCGCGTAAGGGCGAATCGACAGTGGCTTTCGACTTCGTGTTTCTACGGATGACATCGACATATCACTGTGAATGGCATCTCTAAGCTTCATGGCTTTCTTTCAATCCAGTCCAAATCCGTGGTGTAGACCTACCGCTAATAGGAAATCAGTTGAAGTGTTCTCAAGTGTTCACTTACCGAGTTATGGCATTGAAGGCATCCATGCGAGATGTCCTCGGTGAGTCCAAGAATCCGGTCGAACCATGCGTCCATCAACATGCAACGAGAAATAGTTCCCTACATTCTTGTAGTGGGGACTCTCGATGGCGAAAACAACCGAAGACCCGTGACCCCACGGCTCCCTCATTGGGGCTCGTTATGCCAAGTAGATGTCCGAATCCGGTTTGACGTTGCGTTCAGACTTGCGCAATCAACTCGTTCCGGTGCAATGTCAGTGCGTTTAGTTGCCTGGTCGTAGATTCTTTAGACGACTACAGCGTTAGCACGATCCCATTTCTCGTACTGAGAATCCCTAATCGGTAAACCGCTACATAGTAAAGCGGCCCGCACACCTCATCGAGATGCGCGGGCCGCCAATTGTTGTTAAGAGGCTGACGCAATTCTGTTTGGCACGTCGGTCGGCGTGTGGCGGGCGCATCTCTGAAACGGATTTTCGCGGCGAACCGGGGTGATTTTGTCGTTGGATGCGTCTCAAAAGGCCGATTTTCGCCGTTTTGAGGCGTTTTCGGCGCGTTTTCCGCCTTTTTCCGTCAAGTAGGCGCACTGCTCCCCAGGAGCCGATGCATGCGTTTCAAGTTCCAAGCCGCGCACACCAGCTTCCACTCCGCGTTCACCTTTCTCATCCCCCGCAGGTGGAACTCGTTGAACTTCATCGCGCTGCGAAGGATGCCGAACACCGTCTCGACGCTGGAGGATCGTTGCGCGTAGACCTGTCGGCCGTCGGGATCGGCCAGCCGTTCGGCGTTGCGTCGAACCGCGTCCGAATCGTCAGTTCTGCTGTCGTTGGTGTCGTCAATGTTGTTGTCGCCCGACGGCTTCTCGTCCGGCAGCCGGCGCCCGGGCGCGATGAACGGAGTCACGTCCGCGTTCTCGCACCTCTCCAGATTCTCCCTGCTGAAGTAGCCGGCGTCGGCGATCACCGCCTCGGCCTTGCCGAGCTCCTCGGGAAGCTCGGCGATCTCCTCCAGCGCGGGCTCGATCTCGCGCTTGTCGTTCGCGGCCTGGCTGACGTGGCCGGCCATCACGAGGTGGGTGTCCGGATCCACGGCGATCTGTCCGTTGAAGCCCTGCTCGAACGATCCCTTCGCGGTCTTCATCACGCGCGAGTCCGGATCCGTCGTGTTGCACCGTGCGTCGTCGGGCAGCTTCGCCTCCCCGGACCCCGAGTCCCCGGTTCCACCGTCGTTCTCCTCCGACGCCGAAGCGGACTCTTCGCCGTCCAGGTGCTGGCGGACGAGCTCGCGCTCGAGCTCTCTCACCCTCTCCAGCTTCCGGCCCAGCACGCTGCGCAGCTCCGCATGCTCGGCCTCGTCCTCGCCCCAGCTCGAGGACGCCCTCTCGCTCAGGTCCATGGCATCCGAGAACACCCTCTCCTGCCGTCTCAGCAGGATCAGGGTCGTGTTGCAGCCAAGACTCGCGCTGCCCTTCATCTTCGTGCCGTCCACGCACACCCGCGACAGGTCCACGAGCCCCCGATCGGCGGCGTCCAGCAGAATCTGCCGCATCCATTCGTCCCAGTGCTTCTCGCATCGGTTGCGAAAGCGCAGCAGCGTGTCGTGCTTGGGCTTCAGCCCGGCGCTCAGATAGATGTAGCGCAGATCGTTCTTGCAATTCCGGGCAAGGGGCCGGGAGGTGTTCACTCCGGTCGCGTAGCCGTACAGCCACACCGCCAGCAGGCGCTTCGGCGGATAGGCGCGTCGCCCATCCTCCGCGTACTGGCCCTCGACTCCGGAGAGATCCAGCCGGGACACCGCCTCGGCGATGAAGCGGGCCAGCGAGTCGTCGGGAACGTAGTCGGCGATCCTGCGCGGAATGCAATCGGCGGATTCGGCGTCGTCAGCGATGAATTTGTGTCCCACGGCAATGCACCATTCAGCCCACCGATATGTTAGACGATCCGCAGGCGCCGAAAGTTCCCCTCAATACGGCGAAATCGCGGAGTTTTGCGTCAGCCTCTTAAGTCGCTAGATCAGAATCGTAGCGTTGCGTTGAACTCGAACTGATCCTCGTTGATGTTCTCGCGGGTGTTCATCCGTCCAAACATCAGATTCATGTCGACGACTTGAGAGGAGACGATCAACTGCTGCAATTCTGCACCAAGCAACATTGAAGTATTGTCGCTCGCGTCTTCGCCGTACTCAAGATAGGGCTTCAGCAGATAGCGATCCTGATCGACCACAAATCCGTAGCCTACGTTCGCATTGACCGAGAAACCATCTTTCATGTCGAAAGCGCTTCGCGGAGCAAGCGATCCAACCGATGCGACATCGGACCAGACCAAGCTCTGCGGTCTGTTTGTCTCACCCCAGCTCGGTGTGAGCGAGAGCGAAAGACCTCGTGCTGTACCTGAAGGATTCAGCATCGCCATGACGCTGATACCGCTTTCGCTGAAGTCTTCGATCGAATGCGCAACCGTGCCAAATCCGCGCAGTTCCAAAGCGAAACCGTTGGACTTGACGCGCAAGCCTCCAGCGAGTTCAAGACCGGAACCAGCCTCTCCGTCGCCGCCGTCGTACCGCAGGTTCATCTCGCCATAGGGCATCACAGCGAACATGGCACCCGGTACCGAGTAATCCATGGCTGCTTCGATTCCCAATCGCATGCGATTTACACTCGCTTCGAGACCTTCAGCTGCTCCATTGCCATCTTCCGTTGACAGGTTCACAAAGGCAACATCGCCTTTCGCCGACATCTCCACGACCCCAAGATCGGCAAACCGTGCACTTCCGCCGAACATTCCCAAGTTCATGGTCAAGTCGCTCGACTCGGATGCGGCATTGACGACGGTGGTGGTGGCTTCGCCACTTCCTCTGCCCACGATGCCCCAAACGATCGTTCCTTCGGAAGGCTGATAGCTGACATAAGGCATCACCGAGGAAACCGTTGTTTCCAACGTCTGCTTCGCAGATCCCCAGCTATAGTCGCTTTCGCCTCTGTTGTGAGCAACAGCGGCACCTATCATGAAGTTCGGATTCAACTTGACGTCCGCACCGAGGAAGAATGCGCTGGCGTTTCCGTCGTAGCCGGTTCCTTCAAGGTTGCGAGCATCCAGTGCACCCCAGACGGATACGGAACCCATTCCGCCGTCGCCGTTGAGGTACTGCGAGAATCCGTTGCCGACCAAACCTCTGAAGTTCGAGCCACTGCGATTTTCAGTGGAAGATTCCCCAGGAATCACTCCCCAAGAAATTCCACCTGAACGCGGTGCTGGCGCTGGTGCGGGATCGGCCGGAGGCGAACTACGCTGCGGGCCTACTTGACCGGTAGTCGCATAGACAGTCGTAGGCTGCTGATCCTGCTGTCGCTCATCGCGCGGCGCTTGACGCCGACGAGGTTCGGTCACAGGCATCAAGTTGGAAGCCGAGGAATTGGAACGATTGCCTTCCAGGCGGGAACCGATAGCGTTCGATACGCTACCGATCACTGCTCGTCCAAATCCACCTAGTGCTTCGTTGGCAACTGCTTTCAGTTCACTGTCGCCCACCGTAGCCATGAACGTCTGCTGCGCCATGCGCTGCTTCGGATCCGCTGCAGAAACTGTCACAGTGGCAGTTCCACGTGTAAACGGAGTCAGCGTCATAGCTGCTCCTTCGACACCGGCTTGAACCGCTGTGCCTTCCACGGCTACCGAATACTCGAGAGCATCACCGTCTCGATCCGTAAAGTACGGAGCAACGTCCATGACCATCGCTTCACTGCCGATCTGCATGTTCACATCGGCCATCTGCCCGACAGCTTCCGGTACAGTCTCGACGACGACATCGAACGCTCCCGATGCGCTTCGACCTTTCGGATCCATTGCCGTTACCGTTATGGTCACAGTTCCTGCGTCGGTTCCGTCGATTTGCAGCTCTTCGCCGTCCACACTAACCGTGGCAATATCAGTGTCCGATGAAGTTGCGGTGTAGGTCAACGGATCACCATCGCGATCCTCGAACTTACCCGCTATCGAAACCATGAGCGGCTCTCCAGCAGTCATTACCTGATCGTCCAAGGTACCGACCAGCATGGGTGCGGTCTCAACGACTACTTCAAAGTCGCCCGATGCGCTTCGACCCTTCGGATCCATTGCCGTTACCGTTATGGTCACAGTTCCCGCATCCATTCCGTCGATGGTCAGCATTTCGCCGTCCACGCTAACGGTGGCGATGTCGGTATCCGAAGACATCGCGCTGTAGGTCATCTCATCGCCGTCTCGATCTTCAAACTTACCTTCGATCGAAACCATGAGCGGCTCTCCAGCGGTCATTACCTGGTCGTCAAATTCCTCGACCAACATGGGTGCCGTCTCTACAACAACTATGAAGGTTCCCGATGCCGAGCGTCCCTTGGGATCGGTTGCGGTAACCGTTACGGTAACCGTGCCTGCATCCACACCGTCAATGTCGATTTGATCGCGCCACATGCTCACCATTGCGATGGATTCGTCGGACGAGCTCGCACTGTAGGTCAAGACATCGCCATCTCGATCCACGAACTTGCCGGTGATCGAAATCGTAAGCACTTCGTCTCCAGCAGTGACCACTTGGTCGTCAAATTCCTCGACCAGCATGGGTGCAGTCTCGACGACTACTTCGAAAGAGCCAGACGCCATGCGACCCTTTGGATCGGAAGCTGTAACCGTGATGGTTACCTCTCCTGCGTCCAAACCATCGATGGTCACTTCATCGCCGTCGACGCTCGTCGTCGCGATCTTCGTATCCGAAGAAGCGGCGGTGTAGGTGAGCGCATCGCCGTCTTTATCTTCAAAATTGTCCCCGACCGAAACCGTGTGGGCTACACCCGCGGTCACAGTCTGGTCTTCGAATTCGCCGACCAGCATGGGAGCGGTTTCGACCATCACTTGGAAGGTTCCCGTCACACTCAGTCCACGTGGATCTGATGCTGTGATCGAGATGGTTGTCGAACCGTGACTGACACCGGTGATTGTGAGAGTCGCACCACTAACGTTTACTGTGGCAAGCCCGGTATTTCCTGAACTGGCCGTAAAGGTCAGCGCGTCGCCGTCGGGATCCGTGAATGCGTCGGTCAACATTACCGTCATCGGTTCACCAACCGTTACCGTTTGATCGTCCAAAGTTCCCGACAGGAACGGCGGATCATTCGCCGGTTCTACTGTCAGCTCAAAGGACGTTTCAGCCTGCTGTCCGATTTCGTCGGTCGCCGTTACCGTAATTGTGGCTACGCCAACTCTCCAACCGTATACACGGAGAGTTTCGCTCGCTGCTCGATAAACGGCTTCGGCGATGTTGTCGTCGCTACTCGATGACGAATAGGTAAGTTCTCCATCGTCTTTGAAGACACCTACCACGCTGATATCAACGTAACTGTCTGCCTCGATGGTTATTGGATCCATCTGTCGAACTACGACCGGCGGCGAGTCTGCCGGTCCAACCGCGACCTTGATGTTCGTCGTCGCCGACAAACCGTAAGGATCTGTGGCGGTAACGGAAACTGTGGCATCGCCGATCTCTACGGCGGTCACATAGAGCATGCTTCCCGAAACTCGAACGGTCGCGACACTGGAGTCCGACGAAGTTGCCGAATACGTCAGCACGTCGCCGTCGGCGTCATTGAAGACATCATCGAGATCCACATCGCGTGTGGAACCTTTGCCCAGCGCCAGCGGATCCGGCCTCATTGCAACAACCGGAGCCACCCCTCGAGCCACGATCACATTGAACGTGTCCGATGCGGATTGACCGAGTTCGTCCGTTGCCGTAACCGTTACGTCCGTATCGCCAGTTTGATAGCCATAGACTCGCAGAAGATTCATGCGAGAGCGATACACGACATCGGCAACGTTGTCGTCTTCGACTTCAAGCGTTATGTCGAGTTCGTCTTCGTCCTCGAATACTCCTTCCAGAGAGATGTCTTCACGTCCATCCAATTCAACAGTGATGTCCGCGATCTCTTTCACGAGGGTAGGCGGATCGTTCCGCTCTCCAACGTTGATCTCAAACGTCACTGTCGAAACATTGTTGGCTGTGTCGATAGCGGTTAGTGTCGCAGTGGTTGCCCCTACCGAGTGGAGATAGATTCTGATCCAAGGATTGCCATCATCGTCGTACGAGAGGCTAGCGGTCGCAACATTCGCGTCGTCCGTTCCCAGCGACAGCGTGAAGCTGTCTCCTTCATCTTCGAAAGCGTCGCCTGCGTCGATGTAGTCAATGCTTTGCCCAATTCTCGTATCGACGTCGGCAATTGCATTTTGGTTGGCGACTGGTGGATCGTTGCGAATCACCGTGACTGCGAAGGTTTGCGAGTGCGACTGTTTGTTCTGGTCCGTTGCCGTGACCGTAATGTTCGTCGTACCGTCCTTGCTGCCATAGATGCGCAGGTACTGTTCGCGCACGATGACTCCACTCGCGATGTCTGCATCGGCAACCTTGATAGTGAAGTTCATCTTTTCTTCGTACCCAACATCACCATCGTCGAAGTACTGGTACAAGTCCATGTCTTCGCTACGTCCGTCCAACTGGACATCCATGTCTTGAAGCCCACCCGTCGAAGCGGTCATTGGCGGGTTGTTCTGCTCAACATAGACTCGGAACCGCTTGTACGCGGAGAGATTGCCGCGATCTCTCGCAGTAATCGTGATACGTGCCGGACCTGTTCCGATCGCACGGGCTTCAATGCAGACCTCATCGTTGTTCTTGATGGTTGCTCTTGCATCGCCCGGACGTGTCGACGAGACGGAGATCAGCAGACCTCCGTTGATATCCGCTTCGTCCGGATCCGTGAAGTGTTTCATTGCACTGATATCGCAACTCGTCATTCCCAAAAGAACGCGTTGATCGGGAATGACAACCTTGGACGCAACGGGAGGTTCATTGACATCCGTCACTTTGATGTACACGCGAAGAGAAGCCGAACCGCCGTATCCATCACTGGCCGTCACGGTAAGGTCGTGCAACTTGGGTCCTTTCTCAAAGTCGAGCTTGGCTTTTGCTTTGACCTTGAGTTTGGCTTGCTGGTTAGTGGTCGCGATCTCAAAGTAGTCATTGGGCGAGATGGCGTAGGACACAACATCGCCTACATCAGAATCTTGCGCCACTATTGCTGAACCTACCTCGGTTCCGCCCTTGGTGTCCTCGGCAACGGAATAAGTCACAGCCGTGAATCCGCCGGAGAACGCGGGAGAACTGTTGCGGTTCTTGACGTACGCCGTGAAGATTGCTGTGGCAGTGTTGCCTTTGGAGTCGGTTGCCATCACTTCGATATCTACAGAAGCCTTAGAACTGATGGAGTTTGTGGTCGGCGTGACCGTCACAATTCCAGCAACTTCGGCAACTTTGACTGCCGTGGACGAACCAATCTTGTTCGCCTCGAAGGACGTGATGTCTGTAATTCCATCGCCGTCCGAGACGTACTCTCTCAGGTCGACCGTTTCAGAATAGTCTCCGACAAGAAAGTACAAGTCAGGGATTGTCTTGAACCTCGGCGGCTCCTGCTGATCCTTCAACATCACCAGGAAACTGATGTTTTCGGTGGCTCCAGCGAGGTCGGTAGCGCAAAGATTGATCGTATATCCGTTCGGATACTTCTCATAGTCAGTCTTAGATGCTTTGACCACTAGATCGAATTCGTGAGAGATATCGCCACTTTTTCTATCGCTTGCTCGAGGATCGCTGGTTCCCTTGCAAGGTTTGCACTGACCCGCAGCACTCCAGCAGACATAGTCGCCCTTCGGATGCGAATCGTCAGCAGTGAAAGTCAGCTGGATGGGGTGATTCTCATTGACAGTGTGTGCACCCGTTGTAACGTATGTATTGGTACCCGTGACCTTGGCAACTTTCCGGATGATCGGAGCGACGTTGGTTGTGCCATAGACCAAATCCACTTTGACTGTCACCGGATCCGACTCAGCACCTTGGGCATCTCCGTCTTGGAACGAGACAATATCGAACTCGACAGTCTCAAGGCCGGAGTACCCCAGCAGGGCGAACTCGTCACTTGCCGGATTGGTCGACGGCAGATTCATCGTTACGTTGAGATTGGGACCGGGGCACTGCGTCGTACCCGACAAACTGAAGTCTGCTACTTTGGCGGACTTCGAGTTGATTGTCTTGGTCGCAGTGTTTCGAGTGATCTTGTAGCAGAGAGCCCCACCGTCGGGGTCCGTGAAGTACGAAGCCACATTGGTGCGACGGGTACCACCACCATTGGACTCGGTGATGGGATCCATCCATATCGTCGCTTCCTTGATTCGTATGGGAGGGTCGTCGCCTTCCTGAACGTCGATGTTCAACGTAAACGAGTCGGAGCCGAGATCCTTGTCGACAACAGTTACCACGTACTCGAACTCGTCTCCCGACTGAAGCACATCGAGGTCTCCAGCATCCTGGTAATCAGCGTCAACCGAAATGATTCCAGTAGAACTGTTGAGGACGAGGTACTGCACTCCACCCGGGACCTTGACGCTCTTCATGGAATAGGTGAGCGTTTCGCTGGTATCGCTCAAAATGGCGCTCTTGACAAAGTCCTTCACATCAAACGTAAACGCCGACGCGTCTGCGGCTTCCACGTCCCACCTCGTTGTTGCGCTGGTCACTGTGAAGATCGCTCTTGCTTTGGTTCCGATTGTGACGTGAATTGTCGAGGTGAACACCGTGCCGTCAGAGCCTCTCAACTCGACAACGGCGGTGGTCAAGTTCTTGACTTTCTTACCTCGTAGACGGATGACATCGTCTGTGTGGTCGTTGTCGGCGTCGCTGATGTAATCGACATCCAAAGCGGTCGTATCACCCGACCTTGTAGCGGTTGTGTACGTAATGCCCGAATGGTATGTGTTGTCCGTAACCGCGTGGATAGGCTCGAACCATTTCCCAATGGGAATAGTCGTGGTTCCATCGTCAGCAACACGTATTGGATTGTTGCTGCGATCACCTGCTCGCATTGTGTCCGAGCCTTCGAGCGTTGGAAATGTCGTGACCAGCGATGCAAACTGGTACGCACTGGGGCTACGGTCTGGTCCCTTCGCTCGAACGCCAACAACGTAGTTTGTACGAGATAAAAGTCCCTTGATCGCGTAGCGCTGCGCTGTAGATCCGGCTACTTCATTGACTGTCTTAGTCTGGACACTCGAGCTACCAGCACAGTCAGTGGCAGTCGAGGAGGCCTGTGCACACCACATTACTTCGTACTGTTTTGCGTCTCCACTGGCACCATCGCCAGTCCAAATAACCTGAATGTTGTCCGTAGTTACGGCTTGTGCGGCCTGGGCACTTACTGAGGTTACGGCCAATTGGGGCGGAAGCACAGCAATCGTAAATGAGAACCTATCCAGTTCTTTATCTGGGTTGACGGCAGTGTTGAACGCTTTCACCGTGAATGTCGTGGGGCCCCATCCGCTTGTCGTCCGATGAGCGAATATGAAGGTGGCTTCATTGTCGATATTGCCGCTATTGAGCGTCAATGTGACCCCAGTCCCCAAAGTCAGGTCTCCATCGGAGTCACCATCGATTAACCGAGTCGACCCTTTGTACAAGCGATATTCAATCGTTGCGCCCGTGGGGCAATCGTCGGTATCGAAATTAGGGAGCTTTGCTGTGTCTGTTCCTGACTCTCCCGGAGTCGGGGACGGAATTCGATAGAACTTCACCGTGAAGTCACTACCGATTTGTTCCCAAGGGGTGCTGCTTGTGGTCGGGTTTTCGAACACGCAGTGTGCGAAGACATTGGCACTGAACGCGCCGATCATGAACAGTAGGGTTGCTCTCAACGCCGTGCCGACTTTGAGATGAGACCGGGCCTGTTTGCGGCTCCGGATCGCATGCAATCTATTCATGGAATTCCTCCTTGTGCCAATCCGGTCGCTTGAGCGTGCACACTCTCACGACACAATGGCTGTTAAAGTGGACCTTTACAACATCGCTGTTGTTCCGTGGTCCCAAAGAAGTCATTCCCCGCCTCCATGCGCAGGAATCGACAAGTCGGTTAGTTCGAGCGGGTGCCCGACCGAAGCGATCCCTCTTCATAGGTTTGGCGAGACGCAACTTCACTCATTGAAGTGACTCTGATCAACCTAGTACATCCATGTTCCGCACTGTGTTTGCATCTACCTGCTTGCAGGCGCAATGCTCCCACAGAGCACTTCACCCTGATTATAAAGTACTTTCATAACAAAGTTCAACCCTTTGTTCTTGCAAGTTTTCGGGGCAGTCCCAACGCTGTTGGATCATCCCGATGCGTCCTGTCAAGACGGACAGGCAAGCGACTGCGAACATCGAGCTGCTTGTCGAGAAGCGGTACTGTTCAATCAAAGCACGACTACGGTTGCTTGAAACAATTCGTAACAGTTAAGACAAAAATTATGACAATTTGTTTCACAGTCGGACAGGGATGCGTCGAATCGGTCGTTCGATTCGGCGGCAAAGCGGGTGCGGGGCAAGACGAGTTCGGGGAGTTTTCTCAGTCTCGATGAGCCGTTGGCAGGTGCGGTCGTGCTGGAAGGCAAGAGGAGGGTTTCTTGATGGGCTCCGTGGGTCTATCTGCAACCCACATTGATTCTCAGTTCTATCCCAAATGCCGCAAGAGCAACACTCTCGAAGTGATTGTCAGGTTCGATCCTTCTAGCCCAAGAAGCAAGAAGTCTGAGAGCTAGTCCGGTTCCCTTCGCTGAACCCGCGGCAAGACTCCATAGCGAAATAGAGCCGCGATACGCTCGCGTTCCCTGACACTCTTTTCAATGTCCGGAATCACGCGATCCATTTTCTCTCGATACTGCCTTACCATTCTTGGATCTGCCGGTTTCGCTCCCTTCTCCTCCAGGAACTCCTTCAAGCTACGATTCATGATTTCTCCTCGGTATAAATCCGAATCAGGAGTAATAGCTACGAGCTAACTCCGCACCGGCAGTAGGTTCAGTTCCATTCTCTGCAAAGGTACGCCCGATGGCCGCTGGAGCGCCAGCGCTTGCGCACTCGTTTGAACTGACGTGCGATCAAACACCAACACTGTCTCTTCATTATGTAACAGCAACAAAGGATTGGGATCTGAGGGACTCGCAAAAGCATCAACTATTCCGCGAGCCACCACCTTCCCTTCCTGCCAGAGCGACTCGTTTGTGAACTCCACGATCCACACGAATTGCACCGTGTCTAGCCGCATCAGCAGATCAACCAATGTCTCGCCGAACTGGTCCTCGTTGTTTCTTGCGTAGTGTCGAAGATCTGCAATCGTAGTCAAGAAATAGCGCGGCATCTGAATTAATTCCGAGTCGCACCCCATCGATTCGATCAGCAGGGATTGCACGACCTTGGAGTACTTCGACATGGCTTCAGCGGGAAATCCGACTCCGTCCGGAAGCGCGACGACAAAAGCGTTGATGTCACTCGTCGTGAAGTCCGACTCATTCACATCCCTTGGCGGATTCTCGACAGGCACCGTCGTGTAGGGCATTCCGCTGTCGTCCACGGTTAACAACGTTTTCACCTGTGACCAAGCATGACACGCCACAGGCGGCGATCCATCGGCATCCTCTCTCCAATTTAGCCCAACAGCCACCGCGACATGATCTTGGTCGTTGACCGCCAGCCTTATGCACACAGGGAAACCAGACTCAAGGTAAGCCAGCAATTGGCCAAAGAATTCCTCGTCGACAGTCGCTTCGTTCCTAGCCACGGTCAGAGGAACACAACCCGCTGTACGAAACGCTCGCTCTGCCTCATACACTTGCAGACCCTGCACCGGCGAAATGCCTGCCGATCCAGAACCCGATGACAACTGCACAATTTGGCGAATGAGATTTCTGCCATATTGCGAGTAGCTCTCGCTGTAGTGTCGTAACACCGTCCAAGCTGCAACATGCGTGGAATTAGCGACTTCGACATGTGGATTCATCGTCGGGAATCCCCTCACCGAGAGTCGGTGACCAAGCAGATTCACAGAGTGCTTTCCTTGGATTACCTTTCCATGCGCACCGACTCTTATGTCGGGCGACAGCACCGACCTTCCCACAGTGTCTCGTAGCATTGGACGCAACACCATGTACCCGTGGTAGTGATTGCAGAGGGTGCTCTCGTGGTCTTCGTTCTGTGCACAGTCGCGCAAGTCCACCCTGTCGTCAAAGAAGTGCAACCTCACACACTCAGTCCGGTACGGTCGAAACTTCAGTGCGTTAATGCCGTAGATCGCACTGCTGTAGTCCTTGTCAGTGTAGTTGTGCTCTAACAGCACAGCCTTGATTCGATCTGTGATGCTCGCCTTCAGCTTCTTCGCAATGCGTTCAGGATCGAAATCGGAATCCAACCGATCCTGCAGCTGTTCAAAGTCGTCGGGGCTGTCGATGTTGATCCATTCATACCTTGCCATCTTTCTGCCTTCCTAATAATTGCGTTTATATTCGCCCGCTAGATTTCGAAACTAGCTGGCACCCTGGTCCGGCTACTAATCCCAAAGACACGGCGGCACACCTGTCCGCACACGCCAAAAGTAATGGTTTCTAAGTCGGATAGCTCCCTAATCCTCGGGGAGTGAATATAGAGTGGGGACTCAGTCCGACGATTTCAAGTCTGCGCGCAATGAATGACGCTTCGCGATTGCCAAACCCGATTTCCGGCTGTATGCTGTATTCATAACCTTCTATTAGTTTGATCCCACTGAGGCGATCAAGTTACTGCGGGATGTGCGGTGCCCATACCCACTTGCAGAGGCTATTGTGTCGATTACGCGAGAGAGTCAAGAGCAGCACACAACGAAATCCGATCTAGAGCTCTTTAAGATGGAGATGAATGGTCGCTTCGACACACTCGAAAGCAACCTGAATGGGCAAGTGGAAACGCTCGAAGCCAAACTGGACGGGCGCATGGACAGGTTCGATACCAAACTGGATTCGCTCAAGACCAAACTGAACGGACGCATGCACAGGTTCGATACCAAACTGGATTCGCTCAAGACCAAGATGGACGCGTTTGAAACCAAACTGGACGCCTTCGAAACCAATATGGTCGCGAGCATCGAACTGTACGAGCGCCGAATGAAGGTATGGATCGTGTTTAGCGCTTTCCTTTCAGTTGGTTTCGGGTTGGGACTCGAGTACTTGTTCAATCTGATCGCGTAGAGCCCCACACGCAAAGTGCGGAAGGGTCGTTCCGCGTAGAGAGACACATAGCAATGAAATTCTGCCAACTCACCCCCTACCCAACGGAATCCAGCCCCGAAAGTCCCGGGCCGCCCCTCATGGTCGGCCGTTCGTTGGTTCACCACCGCTTGGAAAGACTGGAGAGCAAGACCGACGATCTGATTGACAGCGTAGGCGAGGTCAAGACCGGACTCTCCGATCTACAGAGTCAACTCACCGACACTTTGAACGTTCTTCGTTGGGGCGGAGCAGTAGTGTTCGTCCTGTGGTTAACCCTTCGGCTCATTGAGACTTTCGCACTATAGCTCTCCAACTCCTCACTGCTCGCCAAAGTTGATCCGTTCTTAACGGTTACAGCGATCGTCGCCTCGGAACCCACCCACCGTTGCCAATTCTTCAACACCAAAACGCTTTGACATCTCTGCCAAGAACTTAAAATACAACGCAGCGTCCATACCGACGCCGCTCGCTCCTAGCCATAACACCTGTCTGCTCCGTGAAACCGGCATCGAGACTCAAGGCAACCCCTGCCAACCCTGACACCCGGCGACGCAATCTCACCGTTGTCGTTGCGTTGACGGTCTTGGCGGCAGTTGTTGCCGCCGCAGTGCCCAACAGCCAGCTCGATACTCCCGAACCTACCGTCACAGAAGAAAACCCGCACGGGCTGATATTCACTCGAGTCGAAAACTCGGGACTGACTCGCGAGGCTACCACTCACAGCCTCAACACTCCCGATGCCCTCTTGCTCTCAGGTGGTCTAGCTGCTGGCGACTACGATCTCGACGGGAATGTCGATCTCTATGTGGCTGGCGCCCAGCACATGCCTAACCATCTATATAGCAATCAAGGCGATGGCACCTTTGTGGAGGTCGGAGCGGAACTGGGAGTGGATGTCGCGCATTGGGGAAGTGGTCCAGCCTGGGGCGATATTGACGCGGACGGCGATCTCGATCTCTTCGTCGGATCCGTCAGTTCCAATCCGATCTACCTCTTTGAAAACAGAGTCAACGAGGAAGAAGGCGGCTTCGTGGACATTACTAAGAATTCTGACATCATCGCTGGCGGACAGAACGTGGTGTCGGCGTTGTTCTTCGACTACAACGTTGACGGATACCTGGATCTCATTCTCGCGCACTGGGACAACCCAGTGTCGAGAGACGACACCTATACGTTGTATCGGAACAACGGCGACTACACCTTCACCAATGTCAGCATCGAATCCGGAATCGCGGCGGCGATCATCGAAGTGGACCGGGACTGGTCGTTCGCTCCTTCCTTCTCCGATATCGACAACGATGGAGATGCGGATCTGCTGATGGCATCGGATTTCGGAACCAGCCAAATCGTGGCCAACAATGGCGACGGTACTTTCACCAGGATTACGGATCGTTCCGTGATCATCGATCAAGCCGGCATGGGATCAGCTGTTGGAGACTACGACAACGACGGCTTCATGGACTGGTTTGTGACATCGATCTACAACCTCGACCGGCAAGGCGGTACATGGTTCGGGAATCGTCTCTACAACAATATCGGGAACGGACAGTTCGAAGACATAACGGTTGAGGCCGGAGTTGAAGACGGAGCTTGGGGCTGGGGAGCTTGTGCTGCCGATTTCGATCACGACGGATACCTCGACATTGCCCATGTAAACGGTTGGATAACCGACGGGGATTCCTTCTCCGGGAAGATCTTCGAAGACGTCCCCGTCCGATTCTTTCGCAATCGAGGGGAACTTCCGATTGCTTTCGACGAGATCGCTGATGAAGTTGGCCTGGATGATGCGGGTCAGGGACGAGGCATCGTTTGCTTCGATGCCGATCGTGATGGAGACCTGGACATCGTCATAGTCAACAATGGCGACGATCACCTCGTCTTCTATCGCAATGACACGGAACTTACCCACCATCACACAACGATTCGGTTGGAGAGTCCCGAAGGCAATCGGTTCGGAGTTGGGGCTCGAGTCACCGCAACAACCGAATACGGCGAGCAGATCCGCGATCTAGGCGGCTCCAACAACTACGTCTCCCACAATCCTCTCGAGGTGCACTTTGGATTGTGGGCCGCAACTTCAGTGGACATTGAAGTTCAGTGGCCGGATGGAACGATTACTACATTGGACGATGCGCCGGTAGACCAACTGATCACTATCCGAGCGACGGAAGCCGCAACTCGTCTGATCGTTAATCAAGGATTTGGGACCGGCGGCTACGAAGCGGGCGATGAGATCGAGATTCAAGCTCGACCAGCGAGAGAGGGCTACTTCTTCTCACACTGGACTTCCAACGGCGGAGGGGCATTCGAAGACGTCCATGCAGCAACGACTGTTTTCACCATGCCGGATTCCACAGTTTCCGTCACTGCCAACTATCTACCAGGCGCTGCACCCGATGCCGAAGTGTCGGTGGCCAGAAGATGGAACGAAGTCCTGCTTGCTGCGATCCGCAATGACTATGCGAGACCCACCGTTCATGCACGCAACCTGTTTCATGTGTCGTCCGCCACTTATGATGCGTGGGCTGCCTATGCGGATCTGGAGTCGACCTGGCTTCTCGGTTCGACGCAAGGTGAGTTCATGTGCGATTGGGATTCGTCGGCGTTCGATAGCGGGGACACGGATCCAGACTCCGTTCTCAATAAGCGCGAAAAAGCGATCAGCTACGCCGCCTTTCGACTGATTACCTATCGCTTTGGCAAGTCCATCGGATCCAACCAGACCGTCAAGGATGCTCGTACCCTAATGAGCTTCCTCGAATACGACACAAAAATCGATTCGACGGACTGGAAAGACGGTACTCCAGAGTCGTTGGGCAACTACATCGCCACGTGCTACATCGACTTTGGGACATCAGACGGTGCGAACGAGAACGACGACTACCGCAACATCGCCTACCAACCCGTCAATCCACCTCTCAGACCTGAGCTGCCAGGAAATCCGGACATCGTCGATCTCAATCGATGGCAACCGCTCGCGTTGGCGGAGTTTATCGATCAGGCAGGAAATCCCAGCGAATCCGAACCGGAATTTCTGAGTCCCGAGTGGGGATCGGTCTGGCCTTTCGCTCTAGGCTACTCCGATCTCACCATCTACACTCGAGACACCTTCGACTACTGGGTCTATCACGACCCCGGCGGTCCGCCAACCATCGACGGATTGCATTCGGATTCCTACAAGTGGGGTTTCTCTCTCGTGTCTGTCTGGTCGTCGCACCTCGATCCCGCAGACGGAGTCAACATCGACATCTCCCCCGCTTCGCTCGGCAATATCCAGGAATACCCCAATCCCACCAACTATCCAGACTACGATCAGTTCTTCGATCTGGTGGAGGGAGGAGATCCCAGTCCGGGCTACTCCGAAAATCCAGTCACACAGGAACCTTACGAACCCCAAGTAGTTCCGCGCGGCGACTACACGCGAGTGCTTGCTGAGTTTTGGGCGGACGGACCCGATTCCGAAACTCCGCCTGGTCATTGGTTCGTCATACTCAACGAAGTCAATGAACACCCGCTACTCGAAAGGCGAATGGAAGGACTCGGTCCCGTTCTCGATCACTTGGAGTGGGACGTCAAAGCCTACTTCGCTCTAGGCGGAGCGATGCACGATGCGGCCATCTCAGCTTGGGGCATTAAGGGTTGGTACGACTACATCCGACCGATTTCGGCTATACGTGCGATGGCGGATCGCGGTCAGAGTTCCGACAGCGATCTCGCTTCCTACGCGGAATTTGGCATTCCTCTCGTCGAAGGATACATCGAACTGGTCGACGAAGACGACGAGCTTGCCGGAGACGAGAACCAACACGTTGGCAAGGTCAAACTATTGGCGTGGAAAGGTCCCGACTACATTACCGATCCCGAAGAAGATGCCGCCGGTGTGGACTGGATTCTTGCAGATAACTGGTGGCCGTATCAACGACCAACCTTCGTCACGCCTCCGTTTGCCGGATTTGTATCTGGTCACTCCACCTATTCCCGCAGTGCCGCGGAAGTGCTGACAGCACTCACCGGAAGCGAGTACTTTCCGGGCGGAATGAGCGGGTTCGAGATTAAAGCCAATGAGTTCCTGGTGTTCGAACGTGGACCGTCAGTTGACATGACTCTGCAGTGGGCCAAGTACTACGATGCGGCGGATCAGTGCAGCCTGTCGCGGATTTGGGGAGGCATTCACCCGCCTGCGGACGACATACCAGGTCGGCTCATCGGCATACAGATCGGAAAGGATGCCTTTGATCGCGCGATGCGCTACTTTAATGGCGAGTCGATCGATTAGAAACTAGTTGCCAGAGCAAGAACCTAGACTCAGAAGCTCAACTTTCGCTCTCACTGGTTGGAACTTCAGCACGGCGGATCATCTCCTTGCAGATTTCAACGAAGTCGACCATCACTTCGTCTTCACAGACCAGCTCTAGTTGCTTGGCAAGTTCTTCCTTGTCGAAGCCTTCGATCCTGACCAATCCGACGAAAGCTTCGTCCAAGAAAGATGCGGCGACTCCAGCCACTCCATCAAGCGAAACGACGACACGCTTTCCTGCTCTGAGAGGCGGCACCAGAAAGTCCTCTCTGAATGTAGTTCCGTTGTAGGGCCCGTCTTCGCGAAGGCGGCCTCCTGGGTATCTGGAGAACTGTTCGGCTATAGAAATGTCTACTCTTTCCTTCATAGGAATAGTCTGCTATCAAGTACGACTCCGGTAAGCCTAACTCACGATTCAGAGTTCTTGGTGAAAGAAATTGGGCATCGCTCAATGCCAGTGCATTCACGCTGGTCAGGTGGCTAAGCCTGTTGATACTCTCACATTTCGTCTGTAGCCACCGTTCTTGAGTGCTCCTAGAGAGTTGCAAAGTCGCCCTGAGTTCACGTCTATATCGCGAATACCCCGCAAGATTCGCAATCCATGAACGATGAGCAGGTGCGGGATGGAACAGGCAGTGAAACTCATCGGAATCTCGGGAGTAGGAGACAGATTTTCGATGTTTTTGTTACGCTTATGAAGAGCGAGCCAAATTGATGTGTTCGCTCATGACGGCGAGCCCACTTGTTGCACTACGCATGAACGACAAATACGTCCCAGAGTCGCAGAACGCTAGACCAATTGTCAGCTATTGCCACTACGGAGAATTGCCGTGGGAGTCACTTTGTGTTCCGGGTCTGAGAACCTCAGCAACGACCGACTGCTCTCAGCCCGATTCCTTCTGGGGAGAGGTGGCATGATCGAAGGATGGGAGTGGATCATTGTCGCAGCCTATGTCCTTACGACAGGCGTGGGCACCTACCTAATCCTGTCCGTCCAAGGCGACATACGAATGGACGAACGTTGGGGCGAGAACGACGATGAACAGGCCGCTAAAGACATGATCAAGATGCTCGGCGCTTCTGAGAGTGAACTCATCATTCACGACGATGGCAATGGCTCAAGTAGCTCGGTTTACAACAACGAACGCGTCCTAGAGGCGATGAAGAAACGTTTACGGGAGTGCCCGAGCCTACGAATACGTTGCCTATTCAACGACGATGCACAACTGAAGATTCTTGATCTGGCTAAGTCTGAACCTGGAAAAGTCGAAATATGGCACGTAAAGGGTCCCAGACCCCAACACGACATTCACTACAAGGTTGTCGACAACGGAAAGATGGTTCACATGTCGTTCCATGACCATGGAGCGACTGAAAGAAAGTATATGATCCGTGAACCACCGAGATGGGCCCGCGGAACTCAACGACGAATTTGCAGAGTGCGCCGGAAGCACTTTGAGACCGGAGTCAGGGACGCAACTAGAGTCGTCTGAAGAACATGGTTGCATCTGATCCCCAACTGTACATCGCCTTAGCTATCTTGGTAGCTGCCGCTTTGCAATTGGATCCGGGGGATTTGGAGTCGTAGTCGCTCCTAGCGTCGTCTTCTGGGCGGACTAGAGTTTACCTAGAGAAGCGAGTCAGGACAGGGCACGTTTCACCGGATAGTTCTTGCTTACGGTTATTCTTCCTACGACCGCATCGCTCTTCCGCCATTTCGAGTTCCGCGATCCGCTACATTTTCTCCCGCATCGGGGAAGCTCTGCACAACGGGTTGTAAATCAGCAGAAAGTACCCGACGATCTCGCTGGCGGCCTCTGTCCTGGCACTGAATGTCGGGCATGACCCGTAGGGCCGGGATTCTCTTGATCACGCCTTTGTAGTTATGACCGCTCGATCTTAGCGTACAGGCTCTCTAGTTGAGTCGGAAGGTGATTGGCGTACAACGTCAGGAGGAGCGAGGTAGCTAGCGTCCCCACCGCTGTAGCGATGGACGAGTGCGTCGAGTATTCTCTGTGTCGTGGAAGCTCTACGGTGCGTCTTGCGCGGATTCTTTGGAACCGTCTGAACCGTTTACGTCGTCGTCATTTGAGGTACTCTCTGGTTCCTCTTCTTCGTCTTCGCCGGGATCGGCATTCCCAAAATTGCGCTCTAGGATTTCCTCCAGTGAGATTTCACCACTCTCGTCCGTGTCGGTTCGCTTGAACTCCTCATCTATATCCTGCTCGTACTCTTTTCTTATCTCACTCAATTCGGCTTCGGATGGTTGGTTCACCTGCACGCCTCCCTCGACCAAGACCGCTAATTTCGCCTTCATCAATTCAATGTAAAACTCAGGCAATTCATCCTTGTCTAGAGAGTCGTTGTCGTCTACGTCACTATTGTCGAAGACTTCCTCGTAGAGGGGTTTCAGCACTTCTTTTGCTTTCTGCATCGCCTTTAGCTGTTCAGGTGATGGTTGTGCTTCCTGATGAAGAGATTGCGCTGAGACGGGAGCCGAGAGCATCGCTGCCGTAAGCAATAGCGTGGCGGATGTAAGCGGGGCGTTCAATCGTGATGTTCTACATGATTGGGATGAATCCACAATGCCAAATTTCTTCTGCTCGCTTCTGTAGACCTAACATGTGCTGCATAGTATTACATGAGCAATAGAATAGAGCAAGCAAGATGAGAGCACATGAAGAGACAAGCTATCGGGATTGGACGCAGCACCGAGGGCACGCGTACCACACCCGCTGAAAAGGTGGACGCTTGGCTTCCGAACGTGCACACCGCCGTCGCGAATCTCAGCTTCCACATCGACTCCTGACGGCGAGTGTCAGTCACCTTGCGGCTTTGTCGAAGATCCGATACGCCTAAAGTGGGCTGTCATAGGTGCAGACGCGTGCACTTGATTAGTTTTGACTTGGCCGATCAGTCTGAACTGCTACACTCTCGGGTGCAGTTCATACTCTTTCTTCATATTCGATGGGTCTGTTTCTTATCGTTCTAAATGCTCCCAACCAAGACGTTGAGAGTCGAATCGATGGTCTCGCCAACGGTCACAAGCATCTCGACAATGTGATTGTTGTGATCGACGACACCACGCTCATGGAACTGGCAATCACAGTCGGCACCAAGGGTGAAAATCGTATAGCCAACGCAGTAGAGTTCAAACTGAGTGGTTCCTAATCGGGCTACACCAAGCAAACGCTTTGGGATTGCATCAGACAGACTGAGTGCTGACAGAGAGAGTGAAACTGGGAACCCAATAGAGGTCTCTTCAAGGAGACCGACAGACTATTAACTGAATCGGTAGCGTACGAAGCGTTTGTGCAGGTCGCTTCCGATGTGGGAGATTGAACATGATCGAAGGTCCAGAATGGATTGTCATAGTCATTTACTTGCTCGGGTTCGGCTTGAGCACCTACCTGCTATTGAGTGCGATGGGCGATAGGGGAATCACCGAGTATTCAGCCGATTTCAACGACGAGCAAAGTGCGAGTGAAATGATCAAGTTGGTAGAAGAAAGTAACCGCGAACTCATCATTCACGACGACGGCATCAACTCTAGCAATTCCGTTTACAACAACGTGCGCGTGTTGGACGCGATGAGAAATCGACTGCAAGAGTGCCCTCGTCTGAGAATCCGATGCCTCTTCAACTTTGATGAGCAGTTAGAGCTACTCGATCTGGCTAAGTCGGAAAGCGGGAGAATCGACGTATGGCACACGGACAGCCGTAGGCCTCTGCACGATACCTTCTACAAGATCGTAGACGGAGGAAGGTCGGTCCACCTCTCGTTCCACGATCACGAGGCAGGCGAACGAAGGTGTCTGATACGCAAGACTCCGAGATGGGCACTAGCCACGCGAAAGCGGGTGAGCAAGGCGGAACGGGAACATTTCGAAGCCGGCATCAATACTGCGACAAGAGTCGTCTGACTGACGAACATAGTTGCAATGGATTCACCATCATGAACAAGCCTAGGAGAATATTTTGGGGCGGACTGCCGTTCACTGTCTGCGAATCAGAAGATCTATGGAACGACGTGCCGGGGGTCTACGTATTCGCCGGGCTCAGCCCGGACACCCGATGGTGGTACGCCAAGTACATCGGTAGCACAAGCTCCTTCAAGTCTCGGATGCCCAACCACGAAAAGTGGGAAGAAGCAGTTCGAATCGGAGCCTTTCAGATCCACGCCCTCGTTGTACCCGACCCGTCGGAGCGAGCAACCGTGGAAAGCGCACTAATAATGACATACAAGCCTCCGTTGAACATCCAAGTACCTAGCCCATCCTCGTAATTCGCCTCTAGTAAGGAATACCAATGCTTTTGCACTTCGGTGTAGCCAACCACCGTTCTATTCGAGACTATCAGGAAGTCCTGTTCACCACATCGACTTCATCTGATTGGTTGACGATGGCGGTATCCGTCGTTGACGCGTCAGTGATTCCCGTTACAGTGTTCTACGGTGCAAATGCATCTGGCAAGTCAAATCTCCTCGATGCAATGGAAGTCATGCGCAATCTAATTGCTAAGTCTCACAAGAGCTTTGGCGCGACGGATCGAATTCTTCGGTTTCCATTTCTGCTTGATGCCAATAGTGCAAGGAAACCAACACGGTTTGAATGCAGCTTCACGTTGGGGGCGGGTTCAGACGAAGAACCCGTTTACGAGCTGGACATCGAGTTCACCGATCATGAGATATGTCACGAACGGCTACGTCGCACAGTTCGCCGTGAGCGACGCAGTACCCACACGCTCTACACCCGACGAAACTGCGACAGCGAAGTCCATGTCGATTTCGGTGCTCAATTGCAAGGAGAGAACCGGGTCACAGCGAAACTCACGCGAGCCAACAGTCTGTTTCTCTCAGCCGCTGCACAGAACAACCACCCACAACTCACGGAAGTTCATCAGTGGTTCGCCAGCAAATGGCAAAGTCTGCTCTCTGTCGCGCCAATTTCCGAGTCAGAGGTGGTTGGGGCAATCGCCAACCATGACAAGAGCAAATGGCTATACAACCTCTTGCAGCAGGCAGAGCTGGGAATGGGAGGTATTGAGATAGGAGGGCAAGAATTCGACGAACAATCTCATGAGATTAGGCGCAGACTGGCATCGTTGCTTGCGGGCCATACGAATGTGAAACCTGATGCTCAATCCGAGGAGCTTACATACCGAATTGCAAGGTCGACTCCAAAACAACTGCGTTTGTTGCATGAGTCCGGTGAGAGATTCTCGCCGTTAGACTACAGATCGGAGAGCCGAGGAACCAGAGTGTTCTTGACCATTGCTCTCTCCGCTTTGGAGTGTCTGTCAACTGGATCTGCTCTGTTGATCGATGACCTAGGCTCCAGCCTTAATCCTCGATTAGCTTCGGCTTTCGTTTCACTGTTCCTTCGAAGAGAGTCCAATCCCCATGGTGCACAACTCATCTGCAGTACACACGACATCGCGCTTCTCGGTTCCGGTCTGCTCACTCAAGATGCGATATGGCTTGTGGACAAGGATCGCAAGGGCGTTTCTTTGTTCACTCCTCTGTCGGACTTCAAATTGCGCGGCGACTTCGAGAGTGCGTATCGCCGTGGGCGAGTAGGCGGCTTGCCGACTGCGAACCATTTCTTTCTTGATCTAACGGGTTGAGTAGTGGGTCGTGGTTCAGTGTCACTGCCTCGTGAGCTTGAATTTCATTGGCTCGATCACCAACTATCAAGTACGTCAACCAATCCGTTCATCTCTGGCTGCTTTTCCGTCCCATCTCCCGGCTCGAATTCCTGCAAACTGAATGGGCAATTTCAAGGACTCTCGAATGGAAAAGAACAAAGTTCTGCGAAAAACCGACCGAATGCAACAAATCTTCGATCACTCAGAGCGCACCAAGATCCGAGCAAGCGAAGTCGGCATAACTCTCAAGATCAGTGATAAAGCACTCGCCGAACTCGAGCGAATAGAGTACGAGAGCGCGAAGGCAATGCAGGATGCTAGTAAGTATCTCTGGCGTTGAGCTCACCCTGTCTCTCAACCGAGACGACTATGACCCCGTGAGGAACATTCCCCAATATCCCAAGTTTATCGGCTTGTCTCCGACCTTCTGAAGAGAGAAGTTTCCTAGTCCGAACTTCTCCACACCCACCGAGTATGCATCTCCACTGTCGTTGAAGATGTTAACGATCTCACCTCTATGCATCACCAGAATCTTGCCCCAGTGTTTGGACTCCATGTCCAATCGCACCTTCTCATATGCTTGCTTGTTGACGGCTAATTCATTTTCAGCCTTGCGCCTACGGCACTCCGTTGTTTCGATGCTCGTCCGCTCCGTTACGGGAGGTGAGCTTTCCGTGACATCAGGGGGAAGACGCTCGTGGATCTGTTTCAGGTCTTCACGAATCTCCCTCATGAAAGTCTCCACGACTTCCATATGGTCGTCCACCTCACGCTTCCATCGCAGAGAGGAATAAACGACCACACCAATGATCATCAATGGGATCGCTAGCGCAATCCATGAATAGTCCATTTCTGACTCCTATTCGCTATACAAATGTCCGGTATATCTGGACATCGACATTCACGAGGATTACTCAATAGTTCCTCGTGACCTTGAGCCCGATTGTACAACTCCCGAGTGTTGGTTCGCAGTTCGTGCTCTGTGAGCCTTGAAACTCGACGGGACAGCCACCAACAGTCGAGTATGGCAGTGGAACAATCCATTCTTGGCCCGTTCACAGCTCGAGTGCGGCTCGACCAGTACGTTCGCCAAGTTCAGAGGACTCTCGAATGGCATGCAAAGAAAAACCCAAGAAGACCGAATACACGAACACCAAAGGAGTCTGTTCTGAGCGCATCACGATCCCAGCAAGCAAGGTGGGAGTGACTCTCAAGCTCAGCGAGAAGACACTCGACGAGATTGATCGGCTGGCCGATGAAGCCTACGAAGCGGCACTGAAGGGAAAGAATCTCAGTTGGCGATGACCTAGTGTGTGGGTTTCCTCGAAGTTATCCGCAAATTTAGTTCTGGCGAGATTGGGCTGACCGAGCCATGCACTCCGTTAAACTCTCCGATGTTCATGGAGATTGCGGCGAGCTCATTGACGCAGGCGATGTATCGCTATAGTCAGTTAGAGGGTGAAGTGGCCTCTACCCAAGCGGTTCGATCGAGACAGTCGCCAGTCCCACGGAACGACGAAGAGAAGCAATGATGTGCTACACCTCTCGAGAGTACAATGGGGTTGAGTCGATTCATATTCATAGCGTCGATCCACTGGCACCCGTTAGCCGACTCCGTTCATAGCCAGAGTGTTGGTGCCGTTTATAGGAGACATGGTGACCTGCACACAGGAATCTGGTGATTCCCAGAATTCTTCTGTCCACATACATCTCAGCGAGTTCGAAATCTTGGAGATTGTGAAGAAAGCTGCAGAGCAGTATGAGGAGTACATACGTCTGGCGGAACTGGCGAAGATAGCGGACTACCAGGAGCGACCCGAAGTCTACAGACCCAGATACTCTTGGAAAGCTCCATTGGGTCTTGTCATCGATCGACCGCCGAATGTCAAGTTGATTTGAACTTCAGAGGAATTACCTGAGGGCGAACTAAGCAATACAACCTGGCCACTACCAACCGAAAACCCGATATCCATTCAGATTCATAGCAAGGTGCGATTTGAACCCACACTCTCTCGGTCAACCGAAGGTGACATTTGAGGCACGATGCGATGTCCGATTGGGCGGATCGACAAGTGTTCAAGGGTCTGAATTGATGTCAGCTAGACAACGGAGGAAAGACATGCCATACGACCAAGAAGCCGACTACAGAGCATTCAAGAAGCAACTTCCGGAGTTGCTTCGCACACACTGCGGACAATTTGCGGTGTTCCACCGAGGTCAACTCGATGCGGTATTCAAAGCAAGAACCGACGCGTTGCAATATGCACGAGATGCGCTCGGCATCGGCAACTACATTGTTCAAGAAATCGAGAGAATCAAGCCCAGACCGTATTCGTACTCGCCCTACGCCAATCGGCCAATGGCATGACCGGCAACGTCAATTGCTTCCAATCCCTTCTTCGCAGTCCCTCCCATGAACTCAAAATCTACCAAAGCTCTGTCTCCTGAAGACCTACTTCGTCGTTTGAGCTTGTCGAAGTTCCTGCTGAAGGAAGGCAAGCTTGCTCTCGAGCGCCACGGAACCTACTCGCACGGTCTGGCAACATCACTGTTCCAGGATGCGACCGAGATATTTCTTCTGACCGTCGGGATGCACCGAAACGTCGACTTGGGCCAAAACCCATCATTTGTCGCAGTATTGAACAAGATCGTAGCCTTAGTTCCAATCGTTGTTCATCACAAGTACACCTTGTTGCGCCTGAACAAAGCCCGAGTCATGTTCAAGCACGAGGGTCTGACCACTCTCGACAGGAATGAGGTAATCACGTTCGCTGAAAACGTAACCAATTTCCTGACAGATGTGTGTGCTACCGAGCTGGGGATTGACTTCACAGGGGTTTCTCTCGCTGATGCCATCGGTCACCGACGAACGCAGAATTGGATCTCTCAAGCTGAATCAGAGCTAGAAGCAGGAAACATCGACAAAGCCCTGCAGAAGGCTTCGGGTGCGATGACTATCTACCTCGCGCACAGCTTCCGTCACGACCCTGCCTTTAAGAAGTCAAGACATCGTAGGCATCATTGGATGTTCCCTAGTCCACGGAAACTGTACACGAGTAATCCTTCTATCGAGGTACGAGACCGCAATTCCAACCTGCTGAGTAAATTGATTCAGTTCGCCAAATGGGCGAATGAGTACATCGAAATCAGCTCTGATCGAGTCCACCTTTTGGCACGGGGCGTTGATGTCAGCGCATTCGACAAATTCGGTGCGATCACACCCCGAGCTCTAGTCATGCCAGACGGACACATCCGGGTCGCTGAGATTGATGCCGTTGATTCTCCTACTGTTGACGATGTGAGGTTTTGTATCGATACCGTAATCGATACGGCATTGGCTCTCCGCAACAATCGCCCGCCAGAGACGCTCGGCACACAATATTCCCCACTCCGAATACCTGTAACCTGCAACACCAACATCATCGTTAACCCACAAATGTCCGAACTTGAGCACATTCGAGAAGCAAGTCTAGGAGAGACTCTTGAGGTCCACCCCGATTTCCAACACTTCCCAGATTCAAACTACTTGCCGATTATTCAAGACGGAGATGTTGCCTTCGTATCCAAGGATTGTGTCGAACAACCTTCAATCGATTCTGTCGAGGATGCCAATGCATCCTGACCGGTTTGGCTCCTGATGTCTCAGATTATCGCTGGCTCGAGCCTCGCAACTAACCGAGAAACTTCATGAGTACGAAAAAATCCTATAAGAACGAAGAAATTCGGTCGGTTCCGAACTTTGCGATGACCAAGTGGTTTCAGCTATCGACTGGTCGGGCGATCTTGGAGATCAGACGTCGATCTGCATTGAATTGGGATCAGTTGAGCGAACTCTTCAACATCAGTCGCCACAACGTAATCCAGTGGGCAAATGGCGCACAACCATCCACGGCCGATGAAGAACACATTTGGAAGACCCTTTCCGTCGTTCGAGATCTCGACGAAGGTGTCAGTCGCAAATTGCACAAACGACTTCTTGAAGAGGTTGACGGTGTGTCGTATTTCGATCTACTCACGGTACGTCGCTATGAAGACATCCCTCGACCGATGAATCTCAGGGCATCAGTGGTGCCAGCTTCGGCGCGCGGTTTGCTTTCTGCGGAAGAGTGGGAGCTTCGTCGTCCCCCACCGCCCCATTTGCTACTCGGCGCAATACAAGACAGGCCTGATATTCCAGTCGGAGAGGTTCGGCTGACCACTCTGATGAGGAAGTGTCAGACCCCGGATGACTCCACCTGAACACAAAGTACACGTAGTCGTATTAACTCTGCATTCGAATTCCAAATTTCACCAACACAACACCACCGCCCCATCTGAAACTCGGGGTGCCTCCAAAACTGACCTGCAGGTTCCAATATGTTCTTAAAACGAAGAAAAGACCCTCGTCGCGCAACCACCTCTTCTCCGAATCTTCTGTCAAGATTGTGCGCTCTCATATTCCCACCCAATCAATGGGAGATCCGGGCAGAATCTGACTTGCTCGAACGCGAAGTAGACTGGTGGTTGCTCAAGTTTGAGCTAAGCGCCGAGACCCACAGACGTTTTGTCGACACGATTCGAAAGTCAGACCTTGATGCTCGCATAGTCGATGCAATCACCAATAGAACACCGGTGCCCGATGTGCCCTCGCGAGATGAGATACGGTTATGGCTGAGGTGCAGAAAGGTGCAGTTCGATGCGTCAGGAAACTTGAGAGCGGAGAAAATTCAGGAATTGAGGCCCATTCTGGAGGAATTTAAGGGTGCGAAAACGGAGTCGAAACAAGCGGAGCAACAATAGCGGAAAAACTTCGTACTCTCAGTAGTTATGCGCTACTTCCAGCGGGAGGAAATGTCAAAGCCACGATTGCACCGTCAATTTGGTCGGGCAAGTCGACATCCTCTGGAGTTGGAAGGGTCAAAGCTCCGTCGCCGAGATCCATGACCATACTGGCATAGTAGAGTCCAAGTCCCACGCCTTCGGGGCGACGGGTGAAAAACGGGCGAGTGACCTCGTCGGGATGATCGCAAAATCCGGGCCCATTGTCTGCCACAACAATGGTGGGTCCGTCGAACAGGTCGTCTTTGATGTCGATGTAGATCTGGCGGTACGAAGAGTCTTCGTCGTTTGGCCAACGAACTTCAAGCCAGTAGATTGCGTTGTCCAAGAGATTGTTCAATGCCCCTAACGCGGTCGCGAAGACAAAGTCCGCTTCGGTCTCAACAGCATCGATTTCCAATGCTGGACCGCAAAGTCCGATTTTGTGTTTACGAAACCTGAATCGATTGATCGAGAGAATACGTCGTATGAGCTTGTTGAGGGAGTACGTCTTGCGCTCTCCTTTCCGCGCCAAGTCTGTGAATGCAGTCAGCATGTCAGTGAGACCACTTGCCTGTCGTCTAAGTGACATGGGGCTCTTCATTGCCTCGATCATGTGACAAAGACTGCGTACGCCGTGGTCAACTTCGTGAAAAACCAAGGAGATTCCAATAGTTGTGGCACCAGCGTGAACCATGGTCTCTCTGAAGTCTTGGTAGTTTCGCTCAAGTTGCGAGATTATTGGCTCGAACTCTCCTGTAAGTTTGTGGTGGCGAGCCAACTTACGCAACTGTCCAATGGAACTTCTGAGCGAACCCGCGTCTGGAGCTTGTGCCGGTGCGGTTAGCTGTCGGATCTTGTCCTTGTCAAGTTTTCTTTCTGCTAACAAAGGAGTCATCGCTCCTCGAACGATCGTCCGGAATCTGCGATAGGTGTCGTCTTCGACGAATCCTTCCCTGTTGGTCTTCTCTTTGAGTCCCGTACTGTCTTCCAGATTCAGTTCTATCGCACCGACGACAATATTCCGACTGATGCGAACCGAAGGGGCATTGACGCCACTGAGATCGAGGCCGAGCCAGTCTTCTCCAATCTCGCCGTAGTTGTAGACACGAATGCCATCGCGATAGACGCGAACACCGCTATTCTGATTTAGGAATGTCTCGATTAACTGCCCTTCACCTTGTCTACTTAGTAGTTCCTTGTCTCTGTCGAAAACATACAGATTGCCGCATACTGGGCCTATACCGTCAGTGATGGCGGGATCGGCAACCGTTGCTCGCTTGCGGCCTGGTGTCTCCTCGTCTTCATAAAAGTCCGATGCACTTACGAGCAGTGGTTGGTCGTCGGCATAGGCTCTACGAGATGGGACATCGATAACGCGAATCTTGCGAAATTGGTATTCCCAGTCGAATCGACCCTTGTGGACTTTGAAGCGGTAGTGCCAAGGTGCTCGGCTCAGCAATTCATTAATGTCAGGAAGACGTGCTAGCCATTCCGGTCGGCTGGGTACCGCTAGGCTTGCATTGAAGTCATCAGACCCTTTCGAGAACGGAGACGAGATGGAAGTAATTTGGCGATGAAGGCGTCTCACTTCGCCACGTGTCCACTGCTGGCGTAAACGCGATATGGTTAGCTTGGTTCCCGTTGATCCGTTTCGGAAGACCTCGGGCGGACGCTCGATTACATTTACGGTCGCATCGGCAAGATCGTCTTGACTTACCAGTTGCGACCAATCAATGGACACGACACACTCGAGGCTGTCAGCGGCTCTCGTGACTAGACAAATCTTGTCGCCCAGTTTGTGAGCGGCGAATCTACCCACACCCTTTTCACCGAGCGGAAGCCGATTTTTCTCGGTTCGCATTCCTGCGATTCGTTGACGTTCGCGGTGATCATGCGCAGGAACAAGCCAGATGTCTCGAATCGTGGCAAGGGTCATTCCAACACCGTCGTCCGTCACGGAGATCGATGCGTTGGAGTCGTCCGCGTTGTCGATCACAACTTGGACTGAATTGGCATCGGCGTCATACGCGTTCTTGACCAGCTCGAACACTGCAAGACGCGGTGAACCAATAAGCTCATCGCCGAGTAACTGAAGCAAACGGGCACGAGGCCGAAATGCTAGATCAAGGCTGGTCTGGCGTAGCGGTTTCACTGGAATTACATTAGCCTCGAATTAGGTTCTTACAGTTCGATTGGTGCGTGGACCTCGGTTTGCGGCGTGTTTGATGCACCGCCGGTCCACGTCACAGTCAATTTATGCGTTCAACAAGACTATACATATAGCCATTTATTCGAACTTCAAGGGACTATCGAAGGATCCCACACGAACTTGCTCCGAGGCAGTTCCGCGGGGAGCGTTCAATTGCAATCACGTCACATGGCTTGAATCCGGCAATAGAGACCCCATCTCACAAGTATTGCGACGAATCAATCCACCAGCTACTACCTGAAAAACCGAAACGGCGCGAACAGAGAATGGCGACTTTGAATTTCGGACTTGGGCTACGTACAACCGAAACACCGAACTGACCAACACGGAGTACTCAACTATGACCTGCAAAGAAAAACCCAAGAAAATCGAGCAAAAGCTTGTGGTAGGGGTCACGAACACGCGCATCACGATCCCCGCGAGTGCAGTCGGCTTGACGCTCAGAACCAGCGAAAAAACTCTCAAAGAGATTGAGCGCCAAAACCGAGAGACCATCGAAGCCGCAGCGAAGAAAAGTGATGATCCAATTTGGCGCTGAAGTCATGGTGAACAGCATCTTGCATCATCGCTAACTGGGACCTACAGCTGAACGAGAAGGGCAGTCACTCAAACAATTTCCCAATTGCTCAGCGTATTCAGTGAAGTTCTGGATGCTCGAGAGTAGACGGGCTTAGCCTTAACGGCTGTCGACTGAAATGTGCGCAGTCCCAACTGGAACCTAAGGAGAGTACACTCGGCCTAGATCGAGATACCGCCCGTAGAACTGCCTGATCCATTCTTCATTTGAGTGGTACATCAGGGTCGCAACAAACGAATTGATCGTCAACGGCACAAACGATGTCGGGTCACTCAAGCAATCACGGTACTCTCCGACTGCCTCCGTACAGGATTCATTTGCTTCCGGATAGAGAAACACATAGTAGGCTTCGTCGAAGTCTCCTTTATTCTGGTGAATACCGACCAACATGTGATCCCGCCACATTTGGTTCAGCTTCTTACTTTGTTGCAAGCGAGGTAGTGCATCACTTCGGAAACAACCCATTTGGTCTGCTACTTCGTCGTAGCGTTCACGATGATCCGCCAAATTCGAAGACCCCAGGTCTTCGTGATACTTCACTTCAATTCCCAGAAATCCTTTGCGCTCATCATCAGTCCGGTAACGGATGTAGACATCGAAAGCAGTCTTGTCGCTCAGATATTTCGGGTCGCTACGACCAGGCGACCACTCAAACTCAAACTGTTCAATCCTTGACGGACCGCATGTTATTCCTTCCAAGGCTTGGGAGGCTAGCTGACAATCAAAGCGGAGCTCACCAAACAGATTGAATGCCAGAGCTTGGCTCGAAAGCAGATTGTCGAACATTTGTGGTTGATAGAGTTTGCCTTGACTCCGTCGTTGATCCAGAACCTCGCAACGAACCACATCGCGGATTGTCTTTGTCAGGAAGTTGCGTAAATTCTGCTCTGCCGTTACCTCACCCAAACGAGAACCAAGAATCTTCTGGCCGTCCAATTGGAATGTGAGGTGATTGTCTTGACGCCAGAGTGACTGTAGCAACCTCATTTTCCTTTGATACTCGAACCTGTCGGCATCTTCCATTGCATTGTGTTCGCGAAGCAGTTGCTTGGATATTGACTTCATGGCACTACGTTGGAGGCACTACGAAGATCGATATGTTAGCACCGACACTCACATCGCACCGAATCAGAAATTGTCAGGGCAATCGGATATGAGACTGTCACAGTTTTCAGATCACGAAAAAAAAGCGGCGGATTCCGCAGAATCCGCCGCCTCTTGAGTTGCATGTTCCGCCGCCAAGCGACGGAACACTCGAAAGTTAACTCGTCGTTAGAACACGATGTTCGCGTTCACGCCGAATAGGCTCTGGTTCGTGTAGCCATTGTCGGTACGGCTGAACAACACTTTCAAATCGATGCTTCGAGGAGTCTCGATGAGCTGCTTGAGCTCCGCTCCAACTCGAATCGAATTGCCCGTGATGTCCGCAGTTACCAAGTCCACAAACGGAGTGATCAACATGCGATCCTGCAATACGACAAAGCCGTAGCCCACCGTCGCGTCAACCGACCTTCCGGAATCGCTTCGCAACACATCGCCATAGGGCAATGCTTCGGTAGCTCCGATGGTCGCAGTCTCCTGCCAGATCAGTCCGTTCGATTCGGATGCGTCGCCCCAGCGAGGTTCGAGAGACAGCGACAGCCCCGATCCATCCCCGGAGGGTTGGAAGGCCGCTACCAAACTGAATCCCTGCTCGCTGAAGTCTTCAGCCGAGTGCGTGGCCGCGATGCGACCGCGTGCTTCCATGCTGAACGCGTCCGATGAAAAGCGGATACCGCCTGCGAGTTCCAGACCGGATCCCGTTGCGCCGTCGCCGCCATCATTGCGGACCGCTACTTCGCCAAACGGAGTAACACTTCCACCATTGCCCGGATCCATGTCGACCGAAGCCTCCAGTCCAACGCGCAAGCGATTGACGCCGGCACTGATGCCGTCCATCGCTCCGGTGCCGGATGCGGTTTCCATGTCGGCAAAGCCGGCATCTGCACGCATCGCAAGATTGATGTTGTCCATTCCTTCGAATGCGTACCTCATTCCCACAATGCCCAAACTCATGGTCAGATCACTGACGTGGTTGGCTGCGCGAACAACCGTGGTTTCCGCTTCACCCGAACCTCGTCCAACAACTCCCCAGAACGAGGAATTGCCAGTGGTCGGTTCGTAGCGAACATACGGCATGATCGTGGTCATCGAAATTTCGAGATCCTGACTCGCCGTGCCCCAGGTGTAGGTGCTCTCACCAGTATTGTTGGCGAAAGACACTCCAAACAGCCAGCACTCGTGGGTCTTGACGTCGATTCCGAGGAACAAATTCGTCGCATCGCCCTCGTAACCCGTTCCTTCGAAGGACTGTACATCCAGTCCACCCCAGATCGACCAGGAGCCGATTCCGCCGTTGCCGTTCAAGTTCTGCGAGAAGCTCTTCATGTCTCTCAGAGAACGTAGATTGAACAACGACTCAATGCTAGCGCCAGATCCGCCACCAATGGCAGATATGCCGTTGGGATCGGACATGGAACCGGATTGTGTACTGAAAGCGTTCATTCCGCGCTGTTGAGCGGAGCCATTCTCAAAGGTCGGGCCGTTTGAACCGAACGGATTCATGACATTGTCGTCAATGTCCACGGTTGCAATGCCTTCGCCTTCTTTAACAGGCATGTAGTCGGCGAAACGATTGGCGTAACGACCGAATGAGAATCCGCTGTCAGCTCGAGGGCTCTCAAGCCGTGCACTGATCACCGACGACGTAGCCGAAAGAACAGCTCGTGCGTGGTGCGCCAACGCTTGTGCGGCAACACCCTGCAGCTCACTATCGCTAACGGTTACCGAGAAGCTCTGCGTCGCGCTCCGAGCCTTCGGGTCGGATGCGGTCAACGTAACAGTCGCCGATCCTCGGGTTAGAGGATTAACCGTCAATGCGGCACCACTAATCGAAGCGTTTGCAGCATTACCGTCTACGGCAACTGCATAGCTCAGAGCATCGCCGTCGTCGTCTTCGAAGTATGCAGAGACATCCATTTCATGGGAAGCTCCACCTACCTGAAGCGTTACGCTCGGCATGGTGCCCACTGCCTCAGGAATGGTCTCGACAGTTACGTCGTAGGAACCCGATGCAGTCAATCCATCAGGATCGCTTGCCGTTACCGTGATGCTGGTCGTTCCCGGTGCGTGACCCGAAATGGTCATGCTCGTTCCCGACATGCTTGCGGTAGCAATCGATGCATCAGCAGATGCCGTCGAGTAGCTCAAAGGATCATCATCTGGATCCATGAACACTCCGTCGATCGAAACCGTGATGGGCTCTCCGCGGGTAACGGTCTGAGCATCCAACGTGCCAACCATCATCGGCGCTGCGTTCTCAACTTCGACCTGGAACATATCCATGGCCGTCAAACCGTCTGGGTCGGATGCAACAACTGTAATCGTTGTGAAGCCAACCTTCACACCTGTGATGGTGAGCATCGCTTCCGTAACGCTGACTGTAGCCGCCGCTTCGTTCGAAGAGGTAGCGGTGTAGCTCAGCGGGTCTCCATCCGGATCCATGAAGGTGTCGGCAACCGATACGGTGATCGGCTCGACAACCGTCAAGGTCTGATCCGGGACTTCATTGACCAGCATCGGAGCTGCGTTCTCAACCTCGACCTCGAACATGTCCATCGCCATCAGACCGTCAGGGTCCATGGCTGTAACAGTCACTGTCGTCATGCCGACCTTCACACCCGTGATGGTGAGCATATGTCCGTCCATAGCAACCGTAGCTGCCGCTTCATTCGAAGAAACAGCCATGTAGCTCAACGGATCGCCATCGGGATCCATGAATGTACTGGCTACCGAAAGCGTGACGGGATCAACAACCGTCAAAGTCTGATCGGGAATCTCGTTGCCTGCCACAACCATCGGCGCAGCATTGACAACCTCGACCTTGAACGAATTCATGGCCATCAATCCTTCCGGATCCATCGCCGTGACCGTAACTGTGGTCATTCCGACCTTCACGCCCGTGATCACCAACATCGCATCTTCGTCCGGATGCGAGAAAGGAATGGAACTCGCCATGTGATCGTCCTCGGACGCGTACATGCCGACAACAGCCACACCTTCATCGGACGAGCTCGCCTTGTAGCTGAGTTCGTCGCCATCAGGATCGGAGAATGTGTCGCCGAACGAAACCGTGATCGGTTCGACAACCGTCAACATCTGATCAGGAATCTCGTTGCCGGACACCACCATCGGACCGGCATTGATCACCGTGACATCAAAAGTGTCCGATGCGGAATTGCCATAGGGGTCCGATGCAATAACCGTGAACATGGTCTTGCCGACCTTCACGCCTGTGATGGTCAGATCCGCTCCGTCCATCATCGCCGTGGCAACACCTTCGTCGCCCGACTCGGTCACGTAGGTCAACTCCTCATCCTCCGGATCTCCGAAGGCAGCCTCAACCGAAAGCATGACGGGGTCTACCACCGTCAGCATCTGGTCGGGGATTTCCATTCCCTCCACAACAAAGGGCGAATCGCTTCGGACCTCGAAGTCGAACAGCTCTTGAACCCACAGACCACCTGGATCGGTCGCCGTGATGCTGAACGAAGTCGATCCAATCATGTGACCCGTGATGGTGATCATGTCGCCATCGCGCTCAACCGTTGCAATGTCTTCGTTGGCCGAAGAAATTTCCAGTACGAGTGGATCTTCGTTCGCATCAGAGAACACATCCGCAATGGAGATCTCAATAGACCTAGTCACGTACACCCACTGCATGCCAACTGGATTGGCTACAACAGGAGCGTGATTCTTGAGAACCGTAATGGTGAAGGAATTCGACGTCTTCTGAGCTCCCTGAGGGAAGTCGTCGCTGGCCGTAACAACAACCATCGTCTTGTCTCGGCCTTCGCTGTATTCGTTGGCGTAGATCCGTATCAGATTGTCGTTGATTCGATGAACAACGTCAGCAATGGTTTCGTCTTCATTGACGACTGTGATTTCGAGTTCCTCGAGGTTTTCGTCGCCGAAGACACCATCAAGCGAAATATCCATGCTGCGCAGCTCGATCAACTCCATGTCGCCAATCGGCATCAAGAGTACGGGTGCATCGTTGCGCTCGTGAATCATCAAGTTGAACGATGCAGTTGCCACCTGGGCTGCCGTATCTGTGGCCGTCAACGTAACCATGGTTTCACCAGGACTGTGCATGTTGACAATGATCCATGGGTCGCCGTCGTCGTCGTAGTCCAGAGCTGTTGTCGCCACATCCGGATTGTCGGTTGTAATGGCATAGGTCAGCTCGTCGCCTTCGTCGGTAAACACGCGAGTCGCATCGATCAGTTCGTATACCTTGCCGATCCATTGATCAACACTGCCGAGAGCATCGGCATTGGCCATGGGTTCGTAGTTCCGGATCACTTGGATCTCGAAGGTGTCCGACACCGACTGACCTTTCTGGTCAGTTGCCGTGACCGTCACTTCGGCGAATCCTTTTCCGTCTCCGTAGACACGCAACATCGATCCGTCGGCCACAAGGACCGCAGAGGCAATGTCGCCTTCTTCCATCACGCTTACCGCATAGGTCATATCCTCGGCATAGGCACCATCGCCGTCGTCGAAGTGGTCGTTCAGGTTGATGTCGTCCTCTGTACGTCCGCCTTCCTGGATGGTCGAATCTGGTAATCCGTCGCCAACCACCGTCGGCGCATTGTTCTTCTCCACCGTTACGAGGAATGACTTGGACACCGACAGGTCGTCGCGGTCCGTGGCGGTGACTTTGATTCGTGCAGGTCCACTGCCGACACTTACGCCCGTGATGCAGATTGCATCAGCGTCCTTGACGCTTGGCTCCACATTCGCGGGACGGGTCGAAGACACGTCAATATCCAAACCTGCCTGCTTGTCTCGTGCATCAGGATCGGAGAAGTGGTCGCTTGCCATGATCGGGCAACGCGTGATTCCGTCCAGAATTCTCTGGTCGTCCATGTCGTCCTTGGTCTTCTCCGGCCTTTCGTTGACGTCCGTCAAGTCGATCCGCACATCGATTTCGTCCGAACCACCGTACTTGTCTTCCACAATCAACATCAAGTCATAGGAGTTGATGTCGGCCTCGAAGTTCAAGCCAGTCTTCTTGACTTTGAGTTGCACCGCCATGTAGTCGTCGTCGGCGTCGTCCGGCGTGTTGTTGTTGTTCTTGGCGATGCTCGCGGAAAACATGTCCGATCCGGCGACTTTAACCGCCAAGGTGTCGCCTTCGTCTGGATCCTCTACTTTGAGCTGTGCTCCGATGTTCTTACCAACACCTCGGTTTTCGGGAACTTGAAACTTAACCGAGGTAATGTCGTTGGCAAACATTGGAGCGGTGTTGACATCCTTGACCGTTACGTCGAATCTCTTGTAAGCGACCAATCCGGTCGAGTCTGTTGCCGAGACCTCCATTTCACAGACTTCGGTGTCATTCTCGTCTGCTGGAGAAAGTGGGTTTTGGCTCGGAATCAAACGAAGAATTCCGTCGCGCGGCCAGTCGTAGGTGAATCCCTGGCACACTCCGATCTTATTGGCTGCGTAGGTGAGGGTTTCGTCCTTGTCGCCGTCCTTGGTCTTCGACGCCACGTTGACCTCGACCGCGTAGTCGCCGATCACTGTGTAGACGTCGTCGATGTCGTCGATCGTCGGAGCCTCCTCGACGTCGTTGATCTTCACGTTGAAGCTCAGAACGTCCGTCTCGCCCGCCAGGTCCGTCGCGCAGATGCTCAGACGGTACACACCGCCTCGGCTCTCGTAGTCCGTGAACACCGTCGTCTTCGTCTTGCCGGTCCAGGGGTCGCGGACCACCTTCGTGCCTACGATCGTCATCTCCCATTCCTGGGAGACCGCGCCCATCGTGGCCTTCGTCGAGGACCGCCGCGGCGTCGTGATCTCGCCCTTCGTGTTTCGCTTGGTGTCCTCCTCGCCCATGCACGGACGGCAGGATCCCCACGAACTCCAGCACAGCTCGTCGCCGCTCGGCTGCGGATCGTCCGCCGTGAACGTCAGCGTGATGTCCTGACCCTCGTCGATCTCGTAGGTGCCCGACGTCACGTACGCTCCCGCCTCGTGGTGCGCGTTCTTCTTCGTCGTCTTCGCGACCGTGCGGATCGTCGGACTCGCGTTCGGCCCGTACGACAGCTCCATGCTGACCCGCACCGAACCGGTGTACTTCTTCGGGCTCGCGCCGCGCTGCCACGCCCGAACCTCGGCCCAGACCGTCTCCGTGCCGTAGCGTCCCAGCAGCTTGAAGGCGTTCTCCTGCTTCGGATCCGTCGACGGCAGAATCATCGACATCGTCAGCCGGTCCGTCGGACACGCCGACGCCCCCGCCAGCGACGCCTCGGCGAACGTCACCGACTCGCCGCCCGACGTCGTGCCCGTCAGGCTCGTTCCCGAGATCTGGTAGCACAGGTCGTCCGACTCGATGTCGTAGAACTTGCTCCCCAGACCGACGGAGTCCGATCCGCCGCCGTTCGCCTCGGCCTGCGGCTTGAGCCACACGTCCGTGGCCTTGTCCTTCTTGATGGGATCGTCGTTGCCCTCGATGATGTCGACGAAGATCGTCATCGTGTCCTTGGCCCCATTGTCGTCCGTCGCCGTGACCGTCAGCTCGTACTGGTGGCCGTCCTCGACCGACGTCAGATCGACGTACGAGCCGTCCCCTTTCTTCCTGACGGTGATGATGCCGGTCGACTCGTTGTCGTCCGTGATCTCCAGCACGCTGGCGCCCGTGAACTTGAACTTCAGGGAGTGCTCGCAGTTGATGTCGTTGCTCTGGTTCTGGTTGTCGTCCGTGCAGTCGCCCGCGTCGTCGTCCGTGACCGGATCCTTCACGAAGTCCGCCAGCACGTTGATCTGGAAGTCCGTCCCGACGTTGTCGATGTCCCAGTCCACCGTCGCCTCCGACATCTTGAACACCGGCGCGGCGTTCTTCAGAACCGTGATCGGAAGGGATGCAGTCATCGTCTCCATCATCGGTACGACGTCACTGGTTTCGGTGGCGGTCGTCTTCTTCATCAGCGTGAGCGTGAGAACCAGCGTCCAGCGGCCTTCGCCCGCGCCCTCCAGCCGCACGATGTCGTTGGCGTACGTCATGTCATCGTCGTCAACGAGTGCTCCCGCGACGACGCTCCCGTCGAATTTCAGGTTCGACTCGAACTTGAAGTCCACGCCGTAGCGTTCGGCGTTCGCTTCAGTCGCAGTGTTGGTGGTCGAGTCTGCGGTCAGACCGTGGGTGCCTAAGAGACCCAGGCTGGGCTCGAGAAACTCCTTCAGATCCAAGTCCACCGTCTCACCGGTCGACAGCAGGAACCGCTTCGTATCGGGATCGGTCGCCACCAGTGGTTTTGTCGTCACCGTTGCCGGTGTCGACGCAGCGGAGGCCGGACTTCTGATCTGCGAGTAGTCGGAGGCTTTACCGCTTATCGCGGTCACCTTGACCGTGTATTCCTTATTGGGACACAGACCTTTCAGCGTCGCACCTTGGCGGTCGTTGGGCTGGTAGGAGGTCGCAGTGCTATCTGTATGTTGCAAAACTACCCGGTCAGGTTGGATCATCTCCACCTTATCCATCGTGCAGGTCTTAGTCTTAGCCGTCGTCGCCACGATTTCGTAGTGGGTCGCCGAGGTTTCAGCTACGGACTCATCTGTGTCTGGGGTGGTTGGGTCGTCTAAGACTCGAGTGCTTCCGTCGCCCTGCCATTCGACGTAGATCGATGTCGCGCTCTCAGCAATAACATGGACGTCACTAGGAATATCGTGTGCACTACCGACCGAGGTGATCTTGAACGCGTAGCTGATCGGAACGTGGTCGTCGTCGCTCGCGGCGTTACTCCAGTCGGCGTAGATTGTGTACTTCACCGGAGCTTCGCCCCAATGCTGCTGCTGCGGAGAGCTTTGGGTAAGAGTGACATCAAAAGTAGTGCTATTAACACTGTACGTAATACCGCCTGCCGAGGTACCGGTGCCGAGCAATTCGTCTGATGTTGTGACTATGTCACCGTTCGCATCCCTCAGGGTGTAGGTCCACTCTGGAGTCGTTCCAGATGGGAACGGTAGTCCGGAACCACTGCAGGTCGGCTTGTGGAAGGTGACCGTCGACCGATTACCCGTATTGGTTCCGTCGATGCTAGTGGTGTTCGGGCCGTTGAAAATCCCCACATTGGAGGAGTTGAGCCCGAGCTGCGGCTTGACTACCGGATCCGCACTGGCATTGCCCCAGTCGCACTGTCCGCCCGTCGGCTTCGACGCCTGTCCCAGCGCCGATCCGGCCAGCGCAACCGCCAGCCCCAACGCCGTCAGCCGCGCAACTGCAAGCCACGCGCCTTTCTGTTCTCTCTTCATGAGCTTCCTCCTGTCGCTAACAGCCATTACACCAGCCACCCGAAAATAGCGACTGGACAATGATTGAGCGTTTCGTTTTCTTCTGGGAACGCAGACATCCTGTCGTTCCGAACTACAAGTCAGCCAAATTCCACAATCATTCTGCATTCTCGCATGTTGCGTACGGCGAGAACTTGAAGCAACCCCTTATTGGTAGTTGCATTTATGTGGCATTCGCGACTATGAAGCCGAGTGAAGTGTAAGCGACTGGATAGCCATTTGTCAAGTTCTTTTCGCAATATGTTTCAAATTGTTTCAATTCGTAACAATAGCCGTTTATCCCATTGAGACCTAGCCGGGAGAACTAATTCCGTACGAAAGATGCTGAATTACGCGACTATGGAGACCAAGTCTGTAGCAACTGAGACCTACGACCGACTGACAAAGGAGACGAACTTCAAATGGATGATTAGGACGATTTCTCAATCTTCAACGAGAAACGGCTTTTCCAGCCCTAAACAAAAAAGACCGAAGAACCTCGTGAGAAGTTCTCCGGTCGATTTCGGAATCACGTGCCGACTAACTCGCCGGCACGTGATTGTCTAGTTGTGTCTAGGATTGCCTAGAACTGAATCCTTGCAGTTGCTTCAATCTGCTTGCTGGAGTCGAACTGCGACTGACCTGCGGCGAATCGCACGTCGACATTCCGTGAAGATTGCACCAACTGCTGCAATTCGAATCCGATCAACGTAGAGCCGTTGTCATAGGCATCCGACTGGATTTCAACGAAGGGCTTGACCATGAAGCGGTCGCTTCCTACGCGGATTCCATAGCCGAATGTCGCATCGAGGGTCATTCCGCTTTGGCTCAGCAACAAGTCGTCATAGGGCATGGAACTCAGACCAGTCGTTGCAGATGCCGAAGCATTCGACCAGATGTCCATGCTCTCGCCTGCACCGGATGTTTGTGTCCAGCTCGGTGCGAGGGAGAACGTCAGACCTGATCCGTCCGTCGCCGGGTTGTACTCAGCATGCAGGGTGAACCCGCTCTCGCTGAAGTCCGCCGCGGAGTGCGTAGCAGTCTTGTGGCCACGTGCTTCGATGGTCAGCGCGTTGGTTTCGACGCGTACGCCACCACCAACTTCAATACCTGATCCAACGAGTCCGTCGCCGCCGTCGTTGCGTACTGCAATCTCGCCAAACGGCTTGATGCTTCGTCCATTGCTCAAGTCAATGGCCAGCGAGCTTTCCAGTCCGGCACGAACGCGATGCACATTGGCTCCAAGAGAGTCAACCGCACCGTCGCCCGAAGCTGTCGCTAGACGTGCGAATCCTGCATCTCCGCGTACCGCCAGTTCCATTCCGCCGATTCGGGCGAATTGGTGGCGACCGCCGAGAATTCCGAGATCCATTGCTAGATCGCTGGATTGCGATGCTGCATTGACAACCGTCGATGACAGGTCTCCTGCGCCTCGTCCCAGCACACCCCAAACGGTGGTGTTGGCGGAAGGCTCGAAGTTGAAGTACGGCATGACCGACAGCATGCGAGTTTGCATTTCCTGCGTAGCCGTTCCCCAGCTGTACTTGCTCTCGCTCAGGTTCCGGGAAGCCGTTACACCCACTAGCCAACTATCGTTCGCCAGCAGATCAACTCCCATGAACGTCGAGGATGCGTTACCGCTGTATCCTTCGCCGGCGAAGTGCCGCATATCTTGGGTACTCCAGACCGACCAGGATCCAACGCCACCTTGTCCGTTCAGCATCTGCGAGAAGTTTCTGTGGTTGATGAACGAATTCACTCCGAATTCCATGGTTCGTCCAGCCTGCGAACCTTCTTGCTCAAAGCTAAATCCGAGAGTCCCCGAGTTCGCGCTGAACTCGGTTCCGGAAGCGTAGCCGCCTTCGTTCGCAAACGCGAACTGACCAATTGCAACGCCTCTATCAGAACGATCTGATTCCAGTCTTGCCCCGATAGTCGAAGAAACACTGGACAGCATTGCCCGACCGTATCCGGCGAGCGCATTTTCAGCAACCATTCTGAGTTCGCTATCGCTCACATGGGTCGAGAACGATTGCGTTGCCGTACGACCTTTCGAATCCGTAGCGGTCACAGTCACTTCCGTCGTCCCACGAGTGTAGGGCGAAAGCAACAGATCGGAACCTACGTTCGTAATCGTTGCAGCCGAACCCGTTGTGGACACGGTGTAGGACAGTGTGTCGCCGCCGGCGTGGTTGAAGTACTCGCCGACATCAAGATCGAAGTCTTCGCCGCCGATTTGCAGCGTGACGTCCGCGATAGTTCCTACCGCTTCCGGCTTGGCCTCTACAGTCACATCGAATTCGTCAACGGCGGTCTGGCCGATGTTATCGGTTGCCGTTACGGTGACCATCGTAGTTCCCGGTTCATTTGCGTAGATACGAATCTCGTTCACGCTGGCGCGATAGACTACGTCTGCGATCATCTCGTCCTCGTTCTCGACCGTGATATCAACGCTACCTTCGTCGTCGAACACGTCATCGAGTTCGACGTCTTCTCGATCATCAACCACAACGGTTACGTCGTCGATTGCATTGGCAACCATCGGCGGATCGTTGCGTGCGCCCACCTCGATCGTGAACGACACGGATGCCGTGTTCATGCCGGAGTCCGTAGCCGTCAGCGTCGCCTTGGTTGTGCCAGGCATCCATGAGTGGACCACGATCCATGGGCCGCCGTCGTCGTCGTATTTCAACGCCGTTGTCGCAATATCCGGATCGGAAGTCGCTACCGCATAGGTCAGTGTGTCACCTTTGTCGGTGAACGCACCTGTCGCATCGATCGGATCCTCTTGGATTCCGATTCGCGTCTCCACATCGTCGATTGCGTCAGCATGTGCAACTGGTGGATCGTTGCGCTGGATTTCGATCATGAAGTCATCGGAAACCGACTGGTCGTTCTGGTCTGTCGCAGTAACTGTGATCGTCGCGGTGCCTTTCTGGTCGCCATACACGCGGAGCATGTTGTCGCCGATCAGAACACCGGTCGCAACCCCGGGATTGTCTATGCTGAACTCGTAGCTCAGCATTTCCGAGTAGGTCGGGTCGCCGTCGTCGAAGTAGTCGTCCAGGTTGATGTCTTCGTCCGTGCGGCCACCTTCTTGGGCGGTCATATCGGGAACACCGTCGCCGACTACCTCTGGCTTTCCATTTGGCTCGACGTTCAATCGGAACGACTTGGACACCGACAGATCGTCGCGGTCAGTAGCCGTGATCTTCACGCGGCCTAGTCCGTTGCCAACGCTGATACCAGTGACACAGATGTCGTTGTTGTCAACAACACTAACTGTGGCATCGCCGGGGCGAGTCGTACTCGCCTCGATGAACAGCCCAGCCTGCTTGTCGCGTGCATCGGGGTCGTCAAAGTGGTCGTCCGCCTTGATTGGGCAAAGCGTGATTCCTACTAGAACGCGTTGGTCATCGATCTTGTCTTCGGTTACCGTCGGCTTCTCGTTGACGTCCGTCACATCGACTCGTACATCGATGTCAGCCGTACCGCCGTATTCGTCGTTTACCACTACTACGAGATCGTAGGAGTTCACCATGGCCTCGTAATTGAGCTTGGCCGTGCCAGCAACTTTGAGCTGCACCGCCATGTAGTCGTCGTCGGCATCGTCCGGCGTGTTGTTGTTGTACTTGGCGATGCTTGCGGTGAACTGCTTCGAGCCTCCGCTGACCACGGTCGACAGTGCGTCTCCTTCGTCGGCATCCGATACTTTGATCGGAGCACCTACGTTTCGGCCACGCGTGTTTTCCGCAACCGTGTACGAGACACCTGCGATGCCGTCGCCGAACATAGGAGCGTTGTTGCCGTCCTTGACGGTTACGTCGAACCTCTTGTAGGCGACCTTTCCGGTCGAGTCCGTTGCCGAGACTTCAACTTCGGTCGTCTTTGAGTCGAGTTCGTCTGCTGTACCCAGATCTCCACTCGCGTTCGGTTCGATGTTGAATATGCCCTCGGTTTCCTCAACAATCTTGAAGCCCTGGCACGTACCGATGCAATAGGCATCGTATTCCAAGGTTTCGTCCTTGTCGCCGTCCTTGGTCTTCGACGCCACGTTGACCTCGACCGCGTAGTCGCCGATCAGCGTGTAGACGTCGTCGATGTCGTCGATCGTCGGGGCCTCCTCGACGTCGTTGATCTTCACGTTGAAGCTCAGAACGTCCGTCTCGCCCGCCAGGTCCGTCGCGCAGATGCTCAGACGGTACACACCGCCTCGGCTCTCGTAGTCCGTGAACACCGTCGTCTTCGTCTTGCCGGTCCAGGGGTCGCGGACCACCTTCGTGCCTACGATCGTCATCTCCCATTCCTGGGAGACCGCGCCCATCGTGGCCTTCGTCGAGGACCGCCGCGGCGTCGTGATCTCGCCCTTCGTGTTTCGCTTGGTGTCCTCCTCGCCCATGCACGGACGGCAGGATCCCCACGAACTCCAGCACAGCTCGTCGCCGCTCGGCTGCGGATCGTCCGCCGTGAACGTCAGCGTGATGTCCTGACCCTCGTCGATCTCGTAGGTGCCCGACGTCACGTACGCTCCCGCTTCGTGGTGCGCGTTCTTCTTCGTCGCCTGCGCGACCGTTCGGATCGTCGGACTCGCGTTCGGCCCGTACGACAGCTCCATGCTGACCCGCACCGAACCGGTGTACTTCTTCGGGCTCGCGCCGCGCTGCCACGCCCGAACCTCGGCCCAGACCGTCTCCGTGCCGTAGCGTCCCAGCAGCTTGAAGGCGTTCTCCTGCTTCGGATCCGTCGACGGCAGAATCATCGACATCGTCAGCCGGTCCGTCGGACACGCCGACGCCCCCGCCAGCGACGCCTCGGCGAACGTCACCGACTCGCCGCCCGACGTCGTGCCCGTCAGGCTCGTTCCCGAGATCTGGTAGCACAGGTCGTCCGACTCGATGTCGTAGAACTTGCTCCCCAGACCGACGGAGTCCGATCCGCCGCCGTTCGCCTCGGCCTGCGGCTTGAGCCACACGTCCGTGGCCTTGTCCCGCTTCATGGGATCGTCGTTGCCCTCGATGATGTCGACGAAGATCGTCATCGTGTCCTTGGCGCCGTTGTCGTCCGTCGCCGTGACCGTCAGCTCGTACTGGTGGCCGTCCTCGACCGACGTCAGATCGACGTACGAGCCGTCCCCTTTCTTCCTGACGGTGATGATGCCCTTCGACTCGTTGTCGTCCGTGATCTCCAGCACGCTGGCGCCCGAGACCTTGAACTTCAGGGAGTGCTCGCAGTTGACGTCGTTGCTCGCGTTCTGGTTGGCGTCCGTGCAGTTGCCCGCGTCGTCGTCCGTGACCGGATCCTTCACGAAGTCCGCCAGCACGTTGATCTGGAAGTCCGTACCGACGTTGTCGATGTCCCAGTCCACCGTGGCATCCGACATCTTGAACACCGGCGTCGCGTTCTCCAGAACCAAGACATTCAAGCTCGCGCTCAACTCCGTCATCATCGGCACGGTGTAGCTGGTTTCGGTGGCGGTCGTCTTCTTCGTCAGCGTCGCTGTGAGAGTCACCGTCCAGCGGCCTTCGCCTGCGCCTTCCAGCCGAACTATGTCGTTGACGTAGGTCATGTCGGCATCGTCGATGAGTGCTCCCGCGACGACGCTCCCGTCGAACCTCAGGTTCGACTCGAACCTGTAGTCCACGCCGTAGCGGTAGGCGTCTACGCTTGACGCCGTTAACGTGTCTGAGGCAACGTCTTCGAGCAATTTGGGGTTGGTGGAATCGGGAGGCGAGGCCGTCGTACCCGCGAGTCCTAGGATGGGTTCGAGAAAATCCGTCAACGCCAGATCCACCGTCTCGCCGGTTGACAGCAGGAATCTCTTCGTATCGGGATCCGTCGTCACCGGCGTCTTCGTCGATATGGCATTAGACGGGTAGGAGGCCGTCGCCAGCGCCACGGCCGGACTCCGAGTCTCAGAGTAGTTGGACGCCGAACCACTCACGCCGGTTACCGTGACCTTGTACGAAGTGCCGGCGCACAGGCCCGACACCGTCGCACCGATTCGGTGGTCTTCGAGATAAGTGGTGTCGTTCGCGCGCGCGGCCCCGTTCTTCGGGTCTTGCACGGTCACGGTCTTCTTCTCGACGGCACATTTCGTATTCGTCGTCGTCGCCGTCACCTCGTACCTGGTCGCCGAGGTATCAGGTACGGACTCATCTGTGCTGGTGCTTGGGTCGTCTACGACTTGAGTGCTACCGTCGCCCTTCCACTCGACGTACAGAGAAGTCGCACTCTCGGCAACGGCATGCACGCTATCCTCCAATGTGTGAGGTGTATTGACCGACGTCACCGTGAAGGCGTAGCTGATCGGAACGTGGGCGGCGTCGCTCGCGGCGTTTGACCAGTCAGCGTAGATCGTGTACTTCACCGGCGCTTTGCCAAATTGACGCGTAGTCGGGGTGTCTCCTTGCGTGACCCCGTTGGTGCCGTTCCAATGGACATCGAAGTCCTGAGCGGTTGTTCCGATTAGATCGTCAGCCGCCACGACCAGGTCGCCGTTCGCATCCCTCAGAGTGTAAATCCACGACGGACTGCTCGGAATGCCCGAGCCGGTGCAGGTCGGCTCACCGAACGCGACATTCGTTCGCGCAGCACCTACAGTTACACTGGATCCGTCGATATCCTCCGTCATCGCGCCGCCGAACACCGCCACGTGATCGTCGTTGAGCCCCGTCACCGTGCCCCAGTCGCACTGTCCGCCCGCCGGCTTCGATGACTGTCCCAGCGCTGATCCGGCCAGCGTAATCGCCAGCCCCAGCGCCGTCAGCCGCGCAGCTGCAAGCCACGCGCCTTTCTGTTCTCTCTTCATGAGTTTCCTCCTAAGCTAAATCTGCCAAGACAGCTACCGCCGATCAACGCCATTCCTTGGCGCAATCTCGCGGAGCCCCGGCCGGAAGTTTGATGTACGTAATTGCACAGAGTCGTTCCTGACCTTGTTTGCATTACAACAACATCCTCCCTTACTTATCGACCTTGTTCACGCTGACACTGGTGCATCGATTTGCCTCTCTGCGAGACGCAAATGGACGCATAAGTGACTAGCGATTTGCAAAGCCGAGTGAAGTGTAAGCGACTCGATAGCCATTTGTCAAGCCCTTTTTTGCAAGTTCTTTCAAATTGTTTCAAATCGTTTCAATTCATTTCAACGACGGATTGAAAGTCAGACTCCTCCCGTTGTCCTCGACACTTCGGGACAACGCGATCAACGGAACCGATCACTTGGGTGCGCATTGTACAGCAGTCGAACTCGATTGTGAAGCACTCCCAACGACCAGTTGCGTTCATTCCACTCCCTCTCGTCTCCCCATTGCAACAACCTGAAACGACCACGCGTTCGAACTCCCGGCCACACCGCAACAACGTCGCGATCAATCCTCTCTTCGCTCCAACTCCAATCCACCCGTCGCTCCGACTTCAATCCCTTACCGTTCCTTTCCGACTGCCGACCGATGCAGTTTGAATCTGCTCTCCCTTCCTTCGATTCATTCACCCACTCGTCTATTCATTCACTCACTCGTCCATCCACTCTCCCATAAAACTCCATCCATCTCGCCTCTCAAGCACGGATTCGCCAGATTCGCTGTAGGTGTTCTGGCTCGGTTGCACACAACGGTTGTTCCGTTGATGGTTCCGCCCGTCGATAGTGGAGGTGGGAAGTGGCGCTAGCTCTCTTCCCACCTTCGACCTTTGTCTTCCCCTCAGTTGCCTTCCTCTCATTTGCCTTCCTCTCATTTGCCTATCACTCACTCGCCTGTCATTCGCCTGGTTGCCGTTTGCCTGAATCTGCCCTACCTCCATAACTCGATCTCGGGATCACATGTTGCGTACCTCTCCTAGTGCACTTCAGTTGTTGGTTTACAGCGGAACAAAGTGGTCGATCGAACACTCGCACCAGACACGGCCATCCCAACCGAGTGTGGAGCTCCGCCCGTCAATCCCTGCGGGCACCCACACCCCAACCGAGTAGCTTGCTTCGCACATCGGCATCGTCCGCCCGTTCACGGGGCGGGGCGGTAGAAAAACGCAACTATCTATTTAGGGCTATTTAGGGGCATATAGATTGGCCGTGTTGTTCCTCGAGTCTTCCCTTCCCGACACCGTACGTCCGTCCTACCGATTCACCCACGATTCACCCACGTCTTCCTGGTTATTGAGGTCCATCTCACGTCGGTCGCAAAACGCAACCATTTATAGGGGCATCTCTACACGTCTTACATGGGCATCTCTTATACGTCCTAGATCTCCTGTTCACACCCACCTGCCCGGCAACGCAGTTGCCGCGGTGACTTTTGTTGCCGCAGTAACCCCAGTTGCCGCGATAATCTTTCTTGCCACGCAATTCCCGTTGCCGAGCAATCCCAATGCTGCTTGGATGAACCCTTGGTATCGAGTGGGAATCACAACCCCCTATTTAGGGGCCTCTATTTAGGGGGCCTCTATTTAGGGGCCTCTATATAGGCAAACCCAACCCCTTCCGACATCTCCCCACCAACCTCCGGAGCCCGCACCATTCCAGCAACGCCCATGGCGGTGGATGTTCCACCGCCACCGAAACACCAATTGCCACAGCAGTTCCACTGCCGCCGAATCCAACATCGGTAGTTCCGCTCACTCAAGTTCGCTCGAAATCCCGATCTCGACAAAAGAGTGTCGAGTACTGCAACCTGCACAAAGATCCGCAGATTGGCAACTCAACGGACGGTGCGAGAGACGGCAGCGACTACCAGCAAATCATCGGTAGCAAGTGATGGGGTGCGAGTTGGATGGATGGATTGACTGCTGGTTGATCGCATGAGTGTTCACTCCCACTGAACCAACCCACTCCTACCGCAGTGTGGAGTTCAGTCACTTGGTTTCTGCAACCGTTCAAGCCGAGTGGCTTGCTTCACGCACCAGCGGTGTGCATCCCCACACCGCAAGCCAGAGCCAAATCGCATCTATACATAGAGAAGATAGTGTGGTCTTTGGGATCCTCGATTCGTCGTCTCTCTTGGAGTGCACCCTTGTCGTTCAACCTCAATTTCCCTCTTGTTGAACTTCTGCCCAAGTTGATTCGAGACTGAACCGTTATCGCTCCTACATGGACAGGTAGGAGCGACCTAGTGTCCAAATCTCCCAATTGCGTCCTATCTGCCCCGCAGTCTCCCAACACCACTCGGTGTCCTAATTGCCACAGTGATCCACATTGCCGCGGAGGTTAAATTTGACACCTGTAACAGCTTCGCCATCGAATAGCTCACCGAGTGGCTCGAGCGCGGATTGTTGAGTTCGTCCAAGCATTTCAACAAGCTTTCTATGGCTCGACTCCGGTTTCCCGTGGTGCAATGCAACAGCTCTCGGAAAGCAGCGCAGACTTCGTATGCGACTGCCCCGCTTCCAGGCGACATCCAGAGAGTCCCTTGCGCGGCTGCGTTAACATATCGCTTCGCCTCCGGCGTGCACCTACAGGTGGCCGTAGTAGTAGTCCTATTTCGGCCGAGCAGCCAACTGTTTTGGGTTCTCCGGTCTTCTTATAGCCTTCACGCTAAACTTGGAACTTGGATCCCGGTAGTCGGAAGGCATCATTGGATCTGATAGGAGCAAAAATGAACAGTTACAGAGTTACTCGTGTCGTCGACGGCGACACCTTTGACGTTACCCCACAGTGGCAATTCGAAGGTCAAACGGGAAGTCGTGTGCGCCCCGTAAACTACGACGCATCTGAGCTGAGTGACCCCGGCGGCCACAAGGCATTGCTTAAGTTGAGGTCTCTGATCCTAGGCAAGACGGTACAACTTGATCCCATTCGAATGAGTTTTGAACGGTTGCTATGCCATGTGTACTTCAATGGCAGAGAGTTGCACACATACTTTCCGGAGTACAAGTAGTCCTCAGCCCACTTCGGGTCACAGAAGCCATCCGCTAGTTTTCGCTTGCGGGAATTCGAATGAAGCTGCATCCAGGGCGTAATGGCGGGAAGCCGCAGACGGACCTTCTTGCATCTGCTGAATCATTGGATGTTGCTTGTGAGCCAGCGAAAGAGACTTGGAAGCGGGAGGCATCGCTGGACTACCGGTTCTCCGTCGTGATCCGGACGACTCTGAGTTTGCAGTCTCGCTACTGATGGTTTTCGCTACCACGCCAAAAGAGTTCGCTTGGCTTGGGATGCTCGATCCGAAGCCAGACGAACTTAGACATGCTGAACGTCATGTACTACGAGTGCGAGAGCGGCTGGATGGTTCGGATTTTCACACCTCCGCAGGCGGCCTGATTCTCGAAGTCGTTTCCGATATCAAGCGGAGGCAGACCTTGACTTGTGTCGGACGAATTGCGTCTCAAGTCGGGAAGACAGGCCAACGCACACCGATTCAATGGCTGGTTGATTGAATGAACGAGTCATCGATCGAACATCTGCTCCGGACCAGAACACTCCAACCGAGTGCGGAGCTCCGCCCTTCAGTCTATGCGGGCACTCATCTCGAGCAACTGTCTTCGCACACTGGCACGGGACGTTTGTTCACGGCAAGGCAACAGGAAGACGCATCCCCCCATTTAGGGGCATTTGTGTAGGCAATCTGTTCCTTCTATATAGGTCATTTTGTTCCTCGCATCTTCGTTCCCTTACTGCGAACGGCTGCCCTACCGATTTATGCGCGTCTTTCCTCGCTGTTGAAGTCCTGCTCAACTCGCTCGCAAAATGCAACCATCTATATACGTCCTATACACGTCCCATATCAGCTACACACATCACACGTGTCACGGCGTTCACCATTACCCCGTGGTTCCCACTGATACGTGGACGGATTGCAAGTCCTACTCTTTTGGCTTCAACGAGCATCAATCGACTTCACTCGACCTCCACAAGCAAGTCTGAGGCCGTTTCATGGCGCATACGTCCACCAGCTCACTCTCATGATCCTCGTTTGCAAAGTGCGCCCCTACTTCGAACCAAGCGGAGAGAATCGCGGAGCTAAAGGGCCAGAGAGGTCTGAAGAAGAGAGTTCCTTCAGCAACAACGTGCCAGTGAAACAAGCGTTGTCCCCATTCCGCTTCTAGACTCCCCAAGAAATGAATCCAGTGCGGGTCCGCTACGAAGAGCAGTCTACTGTGAAAAGTCAATCCTGAGAATCAGCATCCACCCACTAATATTCGATCCAAACCACCCGAATCGAGAAACTCCGCACTCTTCGGCTGGTCTCAAGATGTTAAATGTCGCAAACTTTTCGTTGGCACCAGGATTGCTCATGAAATCAACCTTTGACCGCACCGACAAGACCGGGCTCCTTCGCGTCAGCCAAACAGTATGCAAGTCCCGGCTGAAACTGCCTGGAATCGACTCTTCGATCACCAGGCTCAATCAACGAGGTGACGAACAATGACGCAAACCATTCCTGTCATCCACCCTATCCATACGAATGAAGACGAAAGGGGTCCAAATTCTGAGGTATTCGAATTCATACTCACATGGGACATTCAAACTGAAAGCCGACATTACAACCACTTCCAAGATCTCCTTGAAGATCTTTTGGACGACTTAGGCGTGGTCGAGGAAACAGACATTGAATCGTCTTGCACCCTAGTCTCCCCGAAATCTAAGAGTGCTTTGACTCTGAATCGACTCATCAAACGCAAATTGAGGCGTGCGCTGAAGAGCACTGGACATCCACATGTGAAGTTCTCATTGCTTACTGAACTTGTCCATGAGTACGATCTCGAAGTCATCCAATTTCCAAGTTAAGCAACTTCCCCCAAATCGAATGCCCAGGTCATTGTCGGTGCGGCACTAACGCAGGTCAAGCGATGGCGATCGCAGATTCGGGTTTCCGCTCTTGGTGATGCAACCCAGCTTCTGCCTTCCGCTGGCATCCGAATTGTCGGTTTCACTTTCGATGGTGTCGTCATTGTTGCAACCGTCACATTGCAAGCTTTAGGTGCCATCAACCATTCAGATCTAGCTGAGACGGACGGGCCAAGAGGCAAGATCAGTTTTCGCTGACAAGCATCTAATCCCGATCAAGCGCGTTTCACCGCGCGTGCACCGTGAAATATCCGCGTGATTGGAACGAATGCAGACTCATACTGAGTGCATTGTCTCACCGAGAAAGTGATGTATCGGCTGAGACCGTCTGGCCCAACTGAAACGGGAGACAGAGAGTCCGAACCTGCGCGCGATCGAGCGGAGCCAAAAGATCGACGTGTACGCACTGATGATTGCAACGAAACTGTGCCGAGCAGAAGAGGATCGAGGAGTTTGAATCGACAATGGAGCGGTGCAGTCGGTAGGAAGGAAACCTTGAACAATAACTGTCCAGCGAAACGTGCGCAGTCCCAAAAGGTAATGAAAATGTTCAGAGGAGCTGAGAAGCGAGCACGAGCGAAACGGTACTGCCACGCTCTAGGAAGCACTAGTTCTGGACTAAATCCATTGGATGATTGGTGTTCGTTCAGCAATTTGCGCCACACTCCCATCTACACAATCGCCTTTCACCATTGATATCCGGGACCGCGGCTCACCCATTCGTTCCAACCAATGGTGCTTCAAGACTACATAGCGCACAAATCCAATCGGAGTGGTTGACCCCCTGAAGCTACTGACCGGAAAGAAATAGCGCCCCTCTCGCGCCTACTCTCCTCCCTTCAAAGCTCCTTCCACTCGTCTCAACTCTCTCCTTCGCATGACTTTCTGTGCAACCGTCTCCCATGTTCACTTGGTCCCGATTGCCCGCACCTACGCTAAACCCATAAGCCAATCTCTCCACCACTCTTGATTCCTGCGCAAGACCAATGCACTTCGGTTGTTGGTTCACACCGAAGATCACAGATGATTGGGTCCATGCTTAATTCATCGAGCGATTCATTGAACAAGTGATCGATCGAACACCCGCACCAGACTAGGCCATCCCAATTGAGTGTGGAGCTTCGACCGTCAATCGCCGCAGGCACCCACACCCAAACCGAGTTGCTTGCTTCGCACATCGGCATCGTCCGCCCGTTCACGGCGTGCGGTTGGAAAACACAACCTTCTATTTAGGGGCTTCTATATACGCACACTCAACCACTTCCGACATCTTCCCCACAACCTCCGTAGCCCACACCTTCCTAGCAGTGCGAATGGCAACGGCAGTTTCACTGATGCGGTAACACCACAGTTGCTTCGGCAATGCCAATTGCCAGGGTAATTTCAGTTAGCCCAGAACCCCACCAGTAGTCCCACTCGTACAAGTTCGCTCTATGCCCTGGACTCCACCACTAAAGTGGCGGGTCCCACAGCCGGCATCAAGATCCCGACACTGGCAATTCATCGGAGAGTACGACAGACAACGCCGTCCGTCAGCGCACCGACTCGGTTGTGTATTGGAGTTTCTCATCAATTTTCCGGTCGACTTGCATGGTTGCGCACAGGTGTAGACCCTCCGGAGAGCGAAGTATGGGTCTCCTGGTCTTGGCGAGAGGGATCGAACCTAATCGTTTTTGTCCTACCTCAAGTTCGGCAAGAACTGTGAACACCGTGTGCATCCTCGTCGACAACTCGACCTCCTCTAGCATCCCATCAATCGATTGATCCTACAAAGCCAGTTCTCCAGCAAAGCCTATCGCCAATGCGGTAACCCGAACCGAAACCGCGCTGTTCGACAAGGACTTTCAAGTACTTCATTGTGCGACAACCTTCGAAAAACAAACGACGGTAGCAGGAACACATCCTCGCAATGTCGAATCGAGAGCGATTGCTGGAGCCGCTGCTAGGATGGAATGAACCGCTACGCCGCCTGTTCCTGGAATGACGAGGAATTCGGAGAATGGCCACCTATCAACTAATAAACTTCACCTTGGCTATGTCCAAAAACGTGCACAGTCCCCGAATGTCCTAACGTGTCTTCCCGGTCTGGAATCAGTCCCTTCTCCATCAATTCTCGCCCCGAAAGTCTTTGATTCACTCTTCCTTCCTGACCAACGTCCGTTTGCGTTGGGGATCGTACTCCTCTCCACTGTGGACCATGCCCATGTCGTTCGGGTGTTGTGGTTGGCCAGTTCAATCGTAATTGCGCGAAGCGAATTCTCCTACACCCGTCTGGCCGGCCCGAGATAGTGCCTCACGAACAACCGCTTGTTTAGCACTGCAACACCTGGCCGAGTCGCAGACTCTTCGACTCGACGACCGCCGCAATCGGCACGGTGGACGTGAAACGAGTTCGTCGCCAGATCCAAGCCAACTATTCCAGCTACGTATTCCATGGATGTCTTCCTTGCTTGATGAACACGAAGCTACCTCTGTCTGCAACAGGAAGGCATCCACATCTTCTTGGCTGAATAAAGTCGCAAGATTTCTTTGCAAAGTCGGCTTGTTCAGATTGTGAATGCAACTGGGCAACGCACCCGTGGTATAGTCTCCGCGATCCAGGATTTGCACGCCTTTTTCGATATGGTTCTTCGCGCGTGTGCCAGAACACCGATAGCATCCCCTATATCCGGTAGATCGTGACAGCAGGGACAACATGACCATGAAGTATTGAGACAGATCGAGCAACTTGTGCTCATCTCAGTAAGGCCAATGGTCTTCTACAGTCTCGCCAGTTTGACATAGCCTGCAATTTCATTAGCATTCAAGTAAAGAGTTTAAGAGCATTGGTGCTACATACTGACTTGGGCCAATTTCGGTCGGTTATCGACCGACGGATATGCACAGGAATTGGATCCGAAACGGAGCACAGCGGTACAAATGTGCACTCTCAAGACCATCTCAAGACCAGTTCAATACAGCCATGGGTGTGGTATAGGACATGTGTAGCTTCAATCGGTCGCAGAGCATCCAACCGTTGAAAGTGACTTTCGTGGCACAGCACCAAGTGTACGCACAACTGTGTAACACGCTTCATCCATGTCAAGATTGAGTTGAACAAATATGAAAACGAGCATTTCGGACACAACTCGTACCGAAGTCTGGGAAGAAATGGAGGAGCTGTACCGAGCACGACGCTACTATCAAGCCCAACTTGGTAAGTACTACCGTTGGTCTTGGGTTCGTCGTATTATGATGGGTGTGGTTGCGATCGCAACTCTGGCCCTGGAATTTCTTGGGGACTCACTCAGAATACCATTACAAGATCCTATTAATAGTATTCTGATACTTGTTGTCTTGGTCTTTTACTTTCTTGAAGATACCTTTAAGACTTCCAACAAAATTACTGTACTGACTGAGATCGTGTCAGGATCCGCATCGATCCTCGATGAGTGGCGCGATTTCTGGGGCGAAGTAGAGACTCATGCTGTAGACGAAAAGATGGCCAGATACAAGAATATCCAATTGAAGCGAAGACGTACAGCACTGTATGACTCCGCGACTAGAATCTTCATACCAATCGACAATGACTTAAACACGCGGTGCACCGAACTAGCAGTGAAGGACATGCAAAACATCAAGTTCTTGTACGGAAGTAACGATAACAACGTAGATCAAGACAAATCGGTCTCCGTCAACAAGGACCAGACTTAAACACCGAAATAAGGAGAAATTCAATGCCAAAACAAGACCAAACACAACCGGACGTCAAAGAGCGATCGCTTCCGCTTAGAGATCCCGACAAGCGATCTGTGAGACCGAATCCTGTGAAAAACCCTAGACAGCCCAGGGGCGATCAAGCGCCTAAGCCATCTCGAAAGAGTCTTTAGGCTTGTTCTTTGAGAAGGAAATTGCACACCTTTTGTGCTCAGTGGTAGCTCGATGAAATTCACTCATTGAGTTCTCTGAGTGCATACTAGATCGAAAAAATCCGTGATCGACTAATGTACACTTTGTAATCTTGGCTCAAGAAACCAGAGTCCAAGATGCTGTATTCTGTCTTTACTCCATGAAGTGTAACCTCGCCTGAAGTCTGTCGAGTCTTCAGCACTTGTTAGCAAGTCCACTTTGAGGTTCAATTGATCCTGCGGACTGCATTGGATCAACGAAATTCACGCCTAAAGGACGAAGACCAGCGGAGCAGGATCATCCGTACTCGTACGACTTGGCACTTCATCTGATATTGATCAAGCTCTCTAAGTAACTCTGAAGGGAGCAGACAACTGGTGGGACAGCCAAAGGGACTGCGCACGTTTCGCTGGACAGTTTTTGCTTAAGGTTTTCCATCCTACAGACCCAATCGCACCTCTGTCTCATCCTGCTCCGCGATTCGCTGCAGTTCCTCCCGCAGCAGGGAGGCTCTGCGTAGAGGGTTGTAGATCTGCAGAAAGTATGCGTCGATCTTCCGGGCGGCTTCCGTCCGTGTGTGGAACCTGCATCGGTTCACCAGCTCTCGCTTGAGCTGTCCGAACACGCTTTCCGCCGAGGCGTTGTCGGCACAGGTTCTCACCCGTCCCATGCTCATGGTCAGTTCGTGGCGCTCGAGGCACTCGCGGTAGGCCTGGCTGGTGTACTGGCTGCCGTGGTCCGAGTGCAGCACGGGCCGGTCCCCCTCGAGTCGCTTGGCCACGGCGTGGTCCACCGTCGAGGTCACCAGATCCGCGGTCTGTCGCGGACCCGTCTTCCAGCCGACCACCGAGCCGTCGTGGACGTCCTTGACGATGCACAGGTACAGCTTCCCCTCTCCCGTGGAGATCTGCGTGATGTCAGTGACCCAGATCGCGTTGGGACGCTCGGACCGGAATCTGCGACGCAGCAGATCGGGAACCTCCGAGTCGGTGCGGATCGGCGCGCGACGCCGCTTCTTGCGGGGAATTCCGAACAGTCCGGCCTCCCCCATCAGACGCCGGACGCGTCGGGCTCCGACGCTCTCCCCGTGCATGGACCGAAGGCAGTCGACCATGCGGCGGTAGCCGAAAATGCCCTTCCACTGGGTGTGGACGCTGCGGATCAGCGTCGTCAGGCGAAGGTCCGAGTCCCGGCGCGACGGCTTTCCTCCCCGCGACTTCCAGGCGTAGTATCCGCTTCTCGCCACCTGAAGAAGCGAACACATCCAGACCACGGGGTGACTAGCGCGGAACATGTCTACAGCCCGGTAGACGTCGTCTGTCGGGACGCGAAATAGTTGGACACTTTTTTAATGTCAGCCGACATCGGAAACGCACACCCGGCGACATCGAAAACGCACACGGAAGCGACCGGAGGTCGGTCGCATGTTTTCGGAGTTGAATTGGGGAACTGTTATGAAGAAAGGGTCAATCGATGCCATCCTAGTCGACGTTGTCGACACGGAGGTTGGACGATCGATGAAGACGAAGGATCAGGTGAACGCGATCATCGCGATGCACGGGACAGGCATGACGGCTCGCTCGATCGCTCGAGCGATCGGGTGCAACCCGCACACCGTGAGCCGCTATCTCAAGCTGGGGGAGTGGCGCCCTCGCCGGCAGGCGAAGGGCAAGCTGCACGGTCTCGAGGACTGGTTGGCTGAACGTTTCACGCGCCATCGGGGCAACGCCGACGTGGTGCGTCAGGAGCTGCTGGCCGAGCATGGGATCGAGGTGTCCCTGCGCACGGTGGAGCGGGCGGTGGAGCCGCTTCGCAGGGAGATGAGGAAGTCGAGTCTGGCGACGGTCCGCTACGAGACGTCGCCGGGCGAGCAGGTGCAGATCGACTTCGGCACGAAGCGGATGTCGATCGGCGGGAGTTCGGTGCAGGTCAAGCTGTTCGCCGCCACGCTGGGCTGGTCGCGACGCCAGTTCGTGGCCGCGTTCGAGGACGAGCGGCAGCGCTCGTGGCTGGAGGGTCTGGACGGCGCGTTCCGCCACTTCGGGGGCGTTCCGCGCACGGTTCTGATGGACAACCCGAAGGCTCTGGTGCTGCGGGCGCGGGGTCCGGGCCGGGATCCGGAGTTCCATCCCCGGGTGCTGTCCTTCGCGAACTACTGGGGCTTTTCGCCGCGCGCCTGCTGGTCGAACCGTCCGCAGACCAAGGGCAAGGTGGAGAACGGCGTCGGCTACGTCAAGGGCAACGCTCTGGCGGGCAGGGAGTTCGCCGACTGGGACCATCTGGATCGCCATCTGCGGTGGTGGATGGCGCACGTCGCCGACGTGCGCGTGCACGGCACCACCGGCCAGGCACCCGGAGTGCGCTTCGAGCAGGAGCGGCCGTTTCTGACGGCGCTGAGGGAGCGTCCGCTGTTCGGTCTCGCTGGACACCAACCACTACTCGGTGCCCTGGCGTCTGGTGGGGGAGACGGTGCGTCTGAGCGTGACGAACGGTCGGGTTCGCATCTACCTCGGCGCGGAGCTGGTGGCCTGCCACGAGATCGCCGAGGGCCGCAACCGGCGCGTGGTCGACCGCTCGCACTTCGCCGATCTCGAGCGAACCGACCGGTCCGCTCCGACTCCGCCGTCCGCTCCGGACCTGTGCCGTCCGCTGTCCGAGTACCAGCGGCTGGTGGAGGAGACGTCGTCGTGAGCGAGTTCGTGAACGACGAGCAGCTGAAGAGCTGGCTGACCGAACTGCGCCTGCCGTGGATCCGCGACCGGCTGGAACAGCTGCTCGACGACGCCGCACGGCGGGAGATGTCGCTGCGCGATCTGGTGGTGCTGCTGTGCCGCGAGGAGCTGTCCGGCAAGCGAAGGATGCGCATCGTGCGCCGTCTGGCGCAGGCGCGCTTTCCGATGGTGCGCGAGCTCGACGACTTCGACTGCCAGGCCCAGCCGAGCGTCGATCCGGATCGGCTGCGGGAGCTGGCGGGATCGCGGTGGGTGGCGAACGGCGACAACCTGCTGCTGCTCGGCCCGCCCGGCGTGGGCAAGACGCATCTGGCGATCAGTCTGGGCCGCGCCGCCATCGAGCACGACTTCAGCGTTCGCTTCGTGGCCGCGTCGACGCTCATGACGACGTTGATGCGAGCCTACGAGACCGAACGCTGGGACGCCTGCCTGCGCGACTTCGGCAAGCCGCAGCTGCTGATCGTCGACGAGTTCGGCTACCTGCCGGTGCCGGCCCGGGCCGCCCATCTGCTGTTCCAGCTGGTGGCCGAGCGCTACGAGCGCGGCAGCGTGCTGCTGACCTCGAACCGGGCGATCGGAGACTGGGGCGAGATGCTCGGCGATCCGGTGGCCGCGACCGCCATCCTGGACCGCCTCCTGCACCACAGCGAAGTGATCTCGATGCGAGGCGACAGCTATCGCCTGCGCGAAAAGCGAAGAGCCGGCCTGGTGGCCTCGCGCAGCACGGAGCCGGTCGATCATGCTAAGATTCATTGACGTCGTCACACCGAGCTAGCTCGGTGTGACGATCAGAGTGTGCGTTTTCGATGTCGTTTGGGTGTGCATTTCCGATGTCGGCTGACATTTAAAAACGCCACCTCCTTCCGCAGCTCGAGGTTCTCGCGTCGCAGTTCGGCGTTCGTCGCGTCGCGGTCGGCCTCGTCGGTCTCCTCGAACTCCCTGGCCCAGCGCGACAGCAGCGACGGGCCGACTCCGATCTCGGCTCCGACTTCCGTCGCGCTTGCTCCGGAGCTTCGCAGCAGAGCCACCGCATCGCGCTTGAACTGGTCGTCGAAGCGTCTCCGCCTGCGTACCTTCGAAGACTTGGTCGTGTCAGTCATAAGCTCTCTCCTCGTTCAAATTATGCTTAGGGACTGTCCACAAAAGCGTACGCAAACCCAAATGCTGGCCTACCCCGTGACGTATCAAGAATCCGTTTTTAAACTGTTCGGGGCGAAGTTCACGAGGCAGGGCAGGGCCAAACTGCTAAAGCCATTCGGGCCAGGTGGGGCTGGCAGAGTAAAGTCCCTTCGTGTCAGCCGAAAATGCCATCAAGCGTTAGGAGGAGCCGATGAGACACATGACGGACAAGTTCCACGACATCACGCCGAAGGACTGATGTTCGTGGACAGAGTAAGATTGACAATGTCTAGGTTGTAGGAGTATATCGTGACTAGCAATTTCGCACCCTTGACCATAATTGAATCGTACGACACGTGGACGTGAAGTGAACGAGACGCGCCGCAACTTTGCGCTATTTTGATCGCTCGAGCCCTTTGAAATGCTTGAAGCCAATATCTGGAATGGCTAAATTAATCAATTTTGCTGTATTCTCGGACTGTTCCTCGCCTCTTGAGTTCTTTCTTGGCAGTTTACCCATTGGCCTCTTCGCGTCCTTTTGAAGATAGAACACGGACCATGCCGCAATTGTTTCTGCAAATCCTATTTTTTCTTTCGAGAAGAAATAGTACCCAGAGAACCACGCGTCAAGGGACCTACGTAGCGTCTTAACTGCCTTTTCGGAGTGGCAACATGACAAACACAAGACTCGTTTTCGTTTGGGTTTGAGTGGACTACAGTAATTCTTCAGTTCCTCCGCAAACTCCACCCAACTCACTGAATCGCCGATCAGACCCACGCCTCTATCATTACCATGGCCGGCGACATGCACGAAACTAACTTTCTCGGAAGGTCGGTCCGGTCGCTGTTCCTGTAATGCCTTAAAGCGAGTTGCTACGATGTGGTCAACCTCTCCTTCCAATCCGCGGTTCGATACGATTGTGTAGATTAAATCGCATTCAGTGGATAAACGGCCCTCGACTTCGTGGTCCGAAATCAAATCGATGAGTAGGTGTGTGGACATTTTTCTCCTCCAAGATCTGTAGCAACACCAATTTGCACCCGCCCAAGAGAGTGGTGCTGAAAACAGAGTAGCAAGCGGTATTTTAACCGGCTATTTGTATTGTAGAAGCCCCATAAATCCGGGCAACTGTAGGCGAAATCAACCAAACTCCCGTAGATGCTCTCTGAAGAGCTCGTTATCCCTGTTTGACGAATCGGTCCTCCGCGAACACGCCATTGAGCATCAGGTGCACGCTGTTCTCGACTACCTAGAACGCCTTCACTAGCAAGTTCGCCTCGTTCGCCGCCAGAAGACAGCTCGAGTCTGCCGGCAACAAAGTTGGCTTTGGTCACAACACCGTCGTTGGAACAGACGACCCGAGTCGATGTCTTATAGAAGCTTCCGAGGGTCGGCATGTTCGGCACGTTGCACTTGGTCGTTGTCCTGGTAGACAGCTAGGCGTATCCAAGCGGTTTTGAGGTCCCGGCAAGCTTGGGTCTGATTTCCGGTGTAATTCAGTCGGCTGAAAGCAGACGCTAAGCGATGGATATGTATCCATAGAAGTATGCGAAGTCCAATTTCCATGTCGTTCGGTTGCAGTGTCGTGGAAAATTGGAGAATAGTCATGAAGTAGGGCTATTCAAAGCAAAAGAGGGCATCCATAGAAGTGTCCCCTAAAACGTGCGCAGTCCCGGTCTTGTCTCTGCGCTCACGCTCAACTCGGGACTTGGATCCCGGCATTCGAAAGGCATCGTTGCATCGGATAGGAGCAAGAGTGAAGAGTTACACAGTTGCTCTTCTCGTCGACGGCGACACCTTTGACATCAACCCAAAGTGGGTATTCAACGGACCAACAGGAAATTGTGTGCGTCCACAGGCTACAACACCCAGAGCTGGGTACCCCATCTGGCCAGGGTGCGCCAGGCTCCGGTACTTCTCGCAACCGGAAGCCCGGATTCCGTTGGTACTCCTCGAGGTCCATCTTGCGAGATTGACCAACGAGCCATCGCGGGTCGTGTTGTTGGCCGCAATGGTCGCTTCGCAGCTGTTTTCACCCAGCGTACGAGCTTTCAGTTCGTTGTTTTCGTGGTACTGCACAGTATCAGCCATGCAGTCAAATTGCCATTTGGACGAGAATGGTGTTACCGGCGGGTGCCAGCTCTTATCGCTGTCAGTTCTCGTTGTCTCTTGGCGTGATCGTCGAGCCATTGCATGAACGGACCCTCGTCGCCAGTCTCATCCATTATCTTCTTGGCCCTGTCGCATTGTTCGCTCAGGTCAATGTCAATCTGCGAGTACGGCGGTTTGGGATTGCCGTTGGCGTCGAGTACCAGACCGATCCCTGGCGGGTCGCTGAATCTCTGCTCTTTGCAATCTGCCATTGATCAATAGGGAGGCAGTTCCTTGGGTCGTCTGCCTCTCAGTTTGCCGTATCTCTCATTGATCTCGTCCTGGGTGAGATCGCCGACATCGACCGCGTCCATGATTCTCATGAACTTGTCGACTGTGGGCCAATACATTACGGTACCAGTGTGGAACTTGTCCGCCTTGCCTCTCTCATAGACTGGGACAACATCAGGATCATTGCCATAGGCAATGTAGCGACCATCAACGGTTGAAAACTCGGTAACTTCCATAACTGGACTTTACCGGACTCTAACCTCAATGTCTACATATCTGGCATTGTCGAGTTGCTGTCTCAGTCTCGATCTCTCTGCCGCACTGTCCTCGAAAATCTCGCTGACATCGTCGAGGGTGAGTTTGCCGAGGATCTGAGTCTCAACGTACTCCTTGCCCACCTGAGTCTTGGCAGAGTCTTGCCAATTGCCTGTCTCGCCGAACTTCTTGAGTGAAGCATTGCGTAAGTTGAGGTCTTTGATCCAAGGCAGACGGTACAACTTGATCCCATTATTTAGAGCTACGGACGGTTGCTGTGCCATGTGTAGTTCAATGGCAGAGAGTTGCACACATACTTTCCGGAGTACAAGTAGTCCTCAGCCCACTTCGGGTCACTGTAGCCGACTGCAAGTCATTGCTTGCGGCAATTCGAACGAAGCTGCACCGAGTGCGTAACGGCGGGAAGCCGCAGACTGGCCTTCTGGCATCTGCCGCATCTACTGGATCATCTGATGTTACTTGTGTGAGCCATCGAAGGAGACTGGGTAGCGAGAGGCTTCGCTAGACTACCGGTTCATCGTCGCGATCTAGACGACTCTGGACTTGCAGTTTCGCTACCGATGGTGTTCGCTACACCGCGAAAAGAGTTCGCTTGGCTTTGCACGCTCGATCCGAAGCTAGACGAACTTAGACATGCTGAACGCCATGTACTCCGAGTGCAAGAGCGGCAGGATGGTTCGGATTTTCAAACCTCCGCAGGCGACCTGATTCTCGAGGTCGTCTCCGAAATCAGGCGGCGGCGAACCTTGACTGGAGTCTGAAGAATTGCACGTCAAATCGTGAAGACAGGTCATAGTACACCCATTCGCTCCTAGTTGAACACGAAATCCGCATTACCGATCCGTATTCCCGTGTCTTTCCGGTAACTTCCCGTCTTAACCAACCACCGCATCTATCGCAACGTTGCAAACTCCAGACACCTTTCAATCCACACAACCTTCAACACTAAAGATGCAAAGTGATTGCGTACATGCTGGATGTGTTGATCGAGTCCGTGGCTGGTTGATTGAATGAACGAGTCAATGATCGAACACCCGCTCTGGACTAGGACACTCCAACCGAATGCGGAGCTCCGCCCTTCAATCTCTGCGGGCACTCATCCCGAGCAACTTTCTTCGCACACCGGCTTCGTCCGTCCGTTCATCGCGAAGCGATAGCAAAACGCAACTACTTGTATAGGCCTACATAGATCCCATTGTTCCTCGCGTCTACCTTTCCCATCTACGTATGCCCTATGGGAGTCGCAACTATCTATAGTTGCACACCCAGCCAATTGCAACATCTCCTCACCGTCCACCGAAAGTGTGCTGGGCTTCCCCATCGGCATGGGGATCCTGATATCGGCAATTCAGAGGCCAGCGCACGCGCAAGATCCCGAGACAGCGCTGTCTGCCACTTCATCAAAAAACTTGTGCATTGGTGTTTTTCCACGGCGTACAGTTCGAATTGGATCGTCGAGCACAAGCGAAGACCCGTGAGTCGGCGAGGCACGGCATGGGTTTGTCAGGCTCGGGAAAGCGGGATGCAAATTCGTCGAGTCTAGCCAACCCCGAATTCAGGCAAGAGCATTGAACACCCTTTGCATCACGTCGACAACGCAACCTCCGACGAGCATCCGATGACAGGATGGGGTGCACCGTTACGGTCTCCACTCTCAGAGGGGAAAGGAGCGAGCCCGGACCAGCACTTTCTTATAGGCATAGGCGCTAGCCGCTGTGACACCTGTTCGCGGAACGTGGCCGAAGTCGCCGAACGAGCACCAACCATCCCATGGATTTCTCCTTATGGAGTGTCCCTTAACATGTGCGCAGTCCCTTTGTTACAATTAGGTCTTCTCAGACGGAAGAGCAAGCCAAAAGTGACCTACGAACACTACCAGCTATACTTTGAAGGAATCTGGAATGAACGACTTTGGCGTTATCTTCCAAGCAAGTCCGGAATTTATTGTGTCTATGCGGGGAAGACTAACTTTAGAAGCGAGTGGTCGTTAAGACAGCTATTGTATATTGGAGAATCTGAAAATGTATGTACACGTGTTCCACAAGAACCAATGACTCGAAGAGACAGATGGGCGATGGCGTTGAGACTAGACGAAGAATTAATTGTGAGTTTCGCTGAGATTCGCCCGGGCGGCGCTCGAGAGAGATCCGAAGCGGCGATGATCTTCCGTCATAAGCCACCATTTAACAAGACGTACAAGTGCAGTTTTCCTTACGACACGACAACCGTATCTACGACCGGTAAGAACATATTTCTTGAATCCAGTTTTGTGGTTGGGCGAACTTAAGAACCACTCCATAATCGTACTAATCCACTCTTCGGGAACAGGGTATGTGTATTGTCTGGAACCGCGTCGACACACGATTCTGGGGATGCCCTCAAGGCCAAATGCAGTCGTAGGTTGGTGGCTGTTCTTCGATGCCTGCCTTAGTCTGTATCCACTTTCCTCGCAGGCCTCAAAGTGTGGAGTATGGCGGCCAACACCAGAACCCCAAGAGTTCACGGCACCTACCCACAGTCAACATCGATTGGCTACTTGCTCGTCTTCTTCGTTTTGCTATCCCGAGGATCCCTAGGTCGGAAACCAGGTGGAGGAGACTTGAAGGTAGAAGACTGCTTCTTTTGATTCAGCCACGTACTGGCCGCGTTGTCAATCGCCTTCTTTACACCACTCTTCTGCTCCTCGAACAGACTCTCTACCGGAATTTCAACATCGGCAGTTACGACCAAATCATTGCCTCGAATTCTGGCTAGCTCTTTGTGATGGCTAGATTTGGGAGACCAAACGAACGATCCACCGTACTGTCCGTGATTTACTGATACGAGATTCACGAAGTTCTCGTATGCGCGGATCCACGTGAGCGAATCAAACAACTCGACATCTGTATTGAAGGCAACCATAAACACGTGAAGTAGTTCACTACGGAGGGACCTCCACGGGGCAGAGTCGATGAGATCCGCACAAATAGCGATGGAGAAATCTCCCCAATTTGGATGAACAAACCGATACCACCTCCTACCCCTCAGTATGCTCCACTTGTCTTTCCCATACCCTGTCAGGGCTTTAGTCAACCCATCCTCGATGTGTGCGGGAACCGGCTTTTGAACGCGGAACCAACGAATTGAAGTCGGACCTCGGTCATCCTTAATAGGCAGTATCAATTCTGCCTCGTTGACAAGAAAAGTGGGACTCTGCGAACTCGTTCTCGATGGTCGAAAAGGAGGTGTGACGGTACGCCAATACAGGCCAGCTACTGCTCCTACATTCTCCTTCCTCACCAAATTTCGCAAACTCGTGACTTCCTGTTGAGGGATCGCTGATTCGGGGAGCACTATAAGATCCGGCCGTTCTCGGTTTGATACTTGCGTGGGTGCTATGAAAGCGTTGCAGACCTGTTCGATCATGGCGTTAGACGTTCGGGAGGTAATTCTCGGAAAATGACCTAAGAGCTCCTTTTTGTCTGGCCACGAGCTAGTTTGTCCAACACGCACCAGAAGTTGCTCGCAGAGATTTGACGGCTTGATGCTCAATTCATCGGTCAAGCCAGGTTTCGACAGTGATCCCGTGGGGCTTATAGACCGAACGATGTCCAGAGAAGCTCTGGGATCTAATCCAACGTCAATACGTTCGGGCAGAAAGTCTGACGAAGAGATACGATTGGCGGACCAGTCGCACAACGACCGAACCAGGTGGAATCCAGAATTGGTTACATCGGTTAGGGGATCGTCGCTCCAGCGTAGGATTTTCTCGATTTCTCTCCATGCTTCCAGCGGCAAGTGTATTCGAGACCGCCACGCCCACCTGTCTTCAAAAGGAGTGCCGCGTACGCCCTGAGTTGCCAAGCTATCGAGTAGTCTTTCGCCACCGTCCAACAAAGTGAGCATGAGCAAGACATCGCAGTACAGAAGGTAACTTTGTGGATGAATTGCTCTTGCATCAATGGCTAGAAACGGTCGAAAGTAGGCGGGGTTTGGTTCTACTTCCCAATCGTCCGTTCTCGAAACCACAGGTTCTTGTTCGGTATTGCTTGTCCATTTGACTTCGAAGAACTGGCTTCTCCTACCGGTGGCCAGAACGTCCTTCTCGTCCTTGATTTCCCAGTTCAACGGGCCATGTGCAGGCTCCCATTTTGCTGCTTTGGACTGCTTTTGGACGGTAGTGAAGAGCGTAGCAACCACGCGGCTTGGCAAACCCACCGATGGAGTTTCCCAAGGCACAGTCTGCCAACTTGACAACGAATCACCACATGGCCTACCCCAAAGCAACCTATGAGCTGTGGTTCCATGGACGCTTTCCGCTTGCTGTCCCACGATCACTCGTCGCGCCCTTATGTAGTCTTGATACATGGGGATGCTCTTATGCAACGATGAAGAGAGCTCATTGAACGAGGGTAATACCTCTTGAGCAGTTTTGAGTCCAACGCTCTCAAAGAGTCTGAGGTTGGTTGCTACAGCAAGAACCTCTGGAGCTTTGACTTCATTCCTCAAGACCCGCATGCCACTGCTATTGAATAGCGCATCATGCAATTCTTCGTGCTCATGCCCCAGGCGAAGATGTGCCAATGCACTTCTTTGGAGTCTTCTGTTCCGTCTTGTACCGATCTCTTCCTGCAACCTTCCCGACAGTCGCAACAGTTCCAATGTCCTCGGCAAATTGCCAAGTCTCTCGGTCTTTGGAACTCGTAGTGTGTCTCCCGGGCTGTCTGTAGACCTCCAGACGTTGGCGAGCTCTGTAGTCGAATGGATTGCTAGAACTGCCTTGACAAACCCGTCCAATTCCCAAGGCCAAGCCTTGAGAGAAAATCCCTGACCAATTGGATACAAGCTACAAATCCACTTGTCGAGAAGGCTCAGTGTTTCTGCTACTTCATCATGGCTCCCTTCCGGCACGGCTCGAACAGTCCAAAGATGTGGAGAAGGCATCTTGAAGTCGTTCTGCGGTTCATTCAAACGCTTAGTGTGCCGGCGAAGTTCGAGGATCACATCGGCAAGCGCATTCCAAAATGCCGCTCGAAGATAAGAGAGGTAGAACTCTTTCCAAACGGCACTGTTCGCTTGAGAGTGATGGGCATCGGCAATGTCCGTCTCTGGCCAAGCGTATTGCCAATTGACATAGTGTCCAGTGTCGGTTGGACAGGCTATTCTGGCTAACTGATTGGCAAGCCAATCGTTCGCCTCTTCGCTGGCGCTGTCGGATTTTGCAGACTCGCTATGTGGACGACGAGAAGCAGCCCTCACAATGGCTCTCCAAGCTGTGAATTTCCACGGCATCGTGTCCAATGCGAAGCTTATTGTGGACCGCAGTTTTCGCAATTCGCTCGTCTCTTCATCGATGTCGGGCGATCTGGGTAGCCATGCATGAACCAATCTGTTAATCGAAAACATTCGCCGCGTGTCAGGTCTAACCTGCTCATCGTCAATGTCGAATCGCGTCAGTTCATGCAGTCGCGCCAAGTACTCTCTTGCGCCTTCGCCAAATCGTTGGCGGAGGGTGTCTTGACCTATGTCGCTCATAGTCTCAACGAGGCTTGTTACAAAGGGGCCTATATCGCTTTGCCTAATTGCACTTCGATCTAGGTTGTTCAACTGTAGATCAACACACTTATCGCGCTCAAAACTGGGTAAAAACTCGTATGATCTAAGCCATTGCACGATGGGTACCGTGATATTGTCTTCAACACTTCTTGGAAGCGGTTGTTCACATACAGAACACGGTTCCCATCGATTTTCTATAAGATACTTTCCAACGATATTTTGTACAGGATCAGGTTTGATTTTTTGGAAATTGATGCACAGGTTGGTAACTCGATTGGGTCTCGCCAAATCTTGTTCATCGGACCCAGCCAAAGCGCCATGCACTACTTCGATCAGCTCTAGCAACCCTTCTCGGGATTGCGAAAGGACATACATATCGTCCGCAAATCGCACGATTGCACCCGGACTGTCTTCCCTGGTCTCGTTGAGGTACCTCAGAATTATTCGATCAGGTTGCTGAAGTACAACATTGAGCAGTAATCCAGAAATGATCAGTCCAGTTGGTAGTCCTTCGTATGGATCTGTGTTGATATCCGGAATGGGATGATTGCTGGATGTATACCAAGACTCTCTTGGGATTTCCGGGTTCACTATGGAAACGCGTCGAAGTGCGCGGATCAGCCTTTTCCCGAGTTCGATACGGATATTCTGCTCTTCGAGTGCATCCAAGATTGGGTAGGGACAACCCTCATAAATGCCTGAGACATTCGTGTCTCGACTCAAAGCCAAGGCTCGTCTGAGTGCGATATCAAGCTGATCAATTCGCACCGAGGGGAACGCGAGCTCAATATCCAATGCAGCCCAGTAAGCAATCGATGCGCTGTTCGAGGAGTCCCACCATTGGCTTCCCGCCCAAAGAGGAAGCGAGTTAGGGGCATAGTCTTCGAACTGTGGTTGTGAACTTGCGTCGCCTTTGGCCGGCATCTGAATACCCGTCATTCTGGCAACTGTCCAATGTGCAACGCGACGGAACAATCCATGACTTCGAGCGTAGGGTAGATATGTGCTTGAGTTAAGAACGGGATAGCCCTGGTGAGTCCAGCGAGGCGGATCCCACCGTCGATTCCACATGATGGGCCGATACCATCTATTTCCAAACGCGAAGTTCGATGTCTGTTGGTCGAGAATTGGTCCCAATAGCACCATATGTGCCATGAACGCGACTTGATCTCGGACAGTGGGCATCAGGTAGTGCCGCAGTCGCTGGCCCTTCTTTGGATACGGAACCTGGAGCCAAGGCTCCGGTTTCCACTCGTCGTTTCGCAACGAGTCAGATAAATCACTCAACATTCGCTCGGGATGCATTTCCCATAACGAGAGCTCTGGTTGCGGAGCGAGGTCACCATGAGCGAGCGACGACTTGACTCGCATCCATGCACCCTGCAAGATGACCGGATGTGCGAGCAATTCACCTGCGTTCAAGTCGCTGCTGTCATTAGGCTCAGAATCCATTTCGTCAAGTTAGTCCAATAGCGACGATTGGCCGAGCGGTTGCAGTGAACGCCAATATCCCCATACAAGCCTTCGTGTGCTCAAGAGTATCCATGGTCTTGAGTCTTAACTCTGCTAGCACGAACTGAAGTACAAATACTCCATCCCTACCGTTGTAGCACGCGATCATGAGCAGTCTCGAATTTGACAGAATTGCGACATGTTACGTGGACGCTACAGTGTCCAATGAGACTCATTTCCAAGGTTGCAAAAGCGGTCCGCTTCCTTTCTTTGGACGTTCGAACGCGAGAGTTTTCTCTTGGAGCTCGCCCGCTGAACGCCCGTCTCAGAACATTGTGCAGATTCACGATGTAGTCGTAGTTACACTCTTACGCACCGGTGCGAGCACTCTGCGGCACTCATCCTTGACATCGTGCTCGAGCAGGCCGAAGAAGCTCCCTGCCGATGCGTTGTCCGCGCTACCGTCCACCGCTCCTTTGCTGGAAACCACGTCGTGCGTCTTCAAATGTCTGGCGACTGTGGCTCTGGTGTGCTGGTGCCCCGATCCGAGTGCCAAATGAAGCCTTCGTCGATCCGTCCGCTCCACCGGTCGACAGTCTCAATGTCGGAGTGTTATCGACATTGCAGTCGGCTAACTCCTCAGATTGGAAAGGACGAAAGCGTCCTCGCGGGAGCTTTGAATCCCTTTTCCTCTCCGAGGTCGGGTCAAGACGATCCAGCAAGTGCTTCATGGTCGCTTTCCGCCACCGCGCCTTCCGTGGCACTTCGCAAGAACAAATGCAAGCGTGCCAAGAAATCGACCGGTCTTCACCCCGAGAGCGAAGAGTTCGCAACAACGGATTTCCGTTCCGGTGCACGGATTAAGGAAACGCAGCTACCGTGAAACTCTCTGGAAGTCACTGCCCACTTCCCGATCTCTGGAGCAAGTTCGTACAATTCAGTGTCCATCGCCTGTCTTTTCCTGTTTGCAGGCGAGCGATACAACTACATGGAGAAACAGCAAGAGGAGACTTCTAATGGACTATCACCAAGGGCATGTGGACGGTGCATCTAAAGCAATCAATAATTTCATCAGCGAGCTCTGCCAGACGTTTAACCTCCAAGAGACTGATAAAGAAGGTGGGCAGAGCGGATCAACTCCAACGGAACGGAAGGAACACACGATCAAGTGCCTTGTCGACTTGATGCAAGACGTCGCTGAGTACTACTACAAAGTAGGAGCACACGTCGGAGCCCGAGAGTTATTGAGAATGCAACGGGACGCAGGTGTTGAGAATCGTAGAGAGAATATTTCACGACGCGATTGGAAGAGCACAGTCTCACATGCATCTGTCGAAGCTGCGAACAAATACAGAGATTCTGACGAGCCTTGGTGATTCTCTGATCCTGAACAGCTGAGGACATCAGCTCACCTACTTCTAGCCGGCAAGCATTCTTCTCTCCGAAGGGGCGTTTCTTCGTGATTAGGATGTTTGCGGCAAGGAAAGCTGGTCGGAAATCAGCGATCTTTAGATCCGAAGTGGGGCGACTCAGAGCACGTTCACGCTTGCCTGGGATCGGAGTGCACGAGAGCGACGCTCTCTTGCTTGAATCAAGGACGTGCGATGTCAATGTCGCTCGCCGACTCGAACAAGGTTCCCACGATTCGCGAGGACCTGGAAACGCTGGATTCGATGGGTTGCAGTGCCAGTACGAAGCCCTTAGTCGGATCGTACTCTGTAGAGGGGAGCTGCCTTATGTCGGTGGAGAGTAACTAAGACAAATTTCAAGAGGATCTCGACTTTTTCATGAACTACCCCTGCTCCCGTCTCATCTCTCTTTCAACTCTACCTCATAACTTCCTGTCTCTACAGAGCCGCAGTCCCTCGGGCGGGAAGTCATGCTAAGCGGTAAGTTCCCACTAAAACATGTGTACTCCTCTGCTTGGCGTACAGTCTGAGAGCCTGAAGTACAGGTAATTCGCTGAGCTCAAGAGTGGCTGTTGGTCTGGAAATCCGATCCTTCAAACGCAACCTATAACTTGCAGTGAGCTAGGAATTCCGAGGTGGCCGGACTTCGATGGGCGTTGGACGAAATAGTGCCCCAAGAGGGAATGTCTGACTAGGTCACGCCGATTCGATTCAGTCCAGGAACGAAAATCGGAAAATTGCGGTTTGCATTCCAGTGTCTCTAGCAACCGAGTCTCCTCAAGAGCACTGCTCAACGAGAATCACCCTCGCTGGGAATTTTTGTCGAGCGCTCCGCAAACGATATGTTATGCTAGCCAATGTCTAGAGCCGATCAATTGTTGCTCGTCGGCATTCAGGGACTGCGTGACAAGTCTCTACCGCTGTATTTTTTGGCGGATCCGCAGTCCTCTCCGAATAGCGCTCGATTTCTAGATTAGCAAGCGAATACTGGTAACTCACGGATGCGCGATGCAAGACATCGCTCTCGTAATAGGTGGTTCGAGTCCCGAACAAAATGTGGTCTGACAACGAAACAGAGAAGGACTTCCTCAATTTTTCAGGTGTGGCCGGTACGGTCGCTGAGGTTATCACTCAGGCGGCCGGAAAGCCGATTTCGATCGGGATCTCAGGATCTTGGGGTGCTGGCAAGTCCTCGATGATCAAGCTCGTGCGCAATTCGATCGCATCGAGCGACAAAGAGTCACCTCATCGGTTCATCTTTGTGCAGTTCAACGCATGGCTGTATCAGGGATACGACGATGCTCGGGCCGCGCTGCTTGAAGTCATTGCAACAGAGCTACAGCGTGAAGCCGAGAGACAAAAAAGCGACACACAGAAGATCAAGGAACTGTTCCAGCGAGTGAACTGGCTTCGAGTAGCCAAACTGAGTGAAGGAGCACTTGCACTGGCCTTTGGATTACCTCCCGTGGGACTGATTAGCAGAGCTACAGACGTAGCTCAGAGGACGTTCTCAAACAGTCGGAGTGCGGGCGACTCGCAACGTGCCCAAGCGCAATCTGAAGTTGGAGACGAGAACACCGATGGATTGCTCAAGGCAAAACCAGAGTATTCGCCACCAAAGGAGATCAAAGCCATCCGCGAGACTTTCGAGCAAACATTGAAGGAGCTGAAAGTGACGCTTGTCGTACTTATAGACGACTTGGACCGCTGTCTGCCTTCAACCACGATATCGACATTGGAAGCAATAAGGTTGTTTCTGTTCTTGGAAAACACAGCCTTTGTTATCGCGGCCGATGACACCATGATCAAGCATGCCGTCCGGCAACACTTTGGGGATGTAGAAGGCGACCTCGTCTCCAATTACTTTGACAAGCTTGTTCAAGTTCCGATTCGAGTTCCGCCATTAGGAACTCAGGAAGTACGTGCATACCTAATTCTCCTGTTCGTCGAACAATCAAAAATTGCCCCGGAGGAAAAAGAGAGCATTCGCCAGAGCATTTGTGACCAATTGGCTAAGTCCTGGCGTGGAGAACACGTTGATCGTGCATTTGCGCGGAATCTTTTCAAGGACTCTGACGAAGAGCTGATCGCACACTTCGATACAGCCGATAGACTGGCACGGATCATGGTCACCGCCAGCCAAATCTCCGGCAATCCTCGCCTCGTCAAGAGATTCCTTAATGCTCTATCGATTCGAATGGCAATTTCACGAGCTCACGATGTCGGCGTTGACGAAGCAGTCTTGGCCAAGATATTGCTGTTGGAGCGTTGTGGGGATCCCAAGGCGTATAACGAACTGACGACCGCTGTGAACAATGACTCGGAGGGTAAACCCACGTTTCTAGCGAAGTGGGAACGAGAGACTGCCTCCGGTAAAGTGTCAGAGCGGGAAGAGCCATGGGACGGCTCGTTCGTCAGCGAATGGTTAGCGACGAAACCTCCCATTGCCGATGTGGATCTGCGAGGTGCACTCTATGTGAGCCGTGAGCATGCTCCTTTGATTACGCCGGAAGACCGCCTGTCCCCAGAAGGAGCTGTGCTTCTCTCTGCAATCCTAGAGAAGCCTAGGATGGCTAACAGCCTGCTGGATGGACTCAAAGCTCTTCCAACTGAAGAAATCAATGTCCTGATGGACCAAGTACTTGAACAAGCTCGAAGAGAGCAGAAGTGGGGAGTTCCTCCAATCCTTGATGCGTGTATCGCTCTCGCTGAGGCTGATACCTCACTTGGGTCACGCCTTGCGCGATTTTTGATTGATCGTCCATTCGGTCAGATTACAGCCAGTATCGTGCCTAAGATCGCCGATCGGCCGTGGTCCAAGGTTGTGCTCAAACACTGGGAGGACTCAGCGGTAAGCGATCAGGTCAAGAAAACAATCAGAGCAACCAAGAGCAACTAATGGGTACGTCAAAATCGAGCCCTGGTTCACCATCTGGTGCTCCCTATTCTCCTCCTTGGAACCCAGATGCCGATCCACTTCCCGATGAAGGTAACGGCAACGATGACGAGAGCTCGTCGAACAATGAGGCACTCAATCTGCAGGAACTGATCGCTCCACCTGCGCGATTCGCAGCATCGCGCCGATTGCTCGGTGAGTTTGCTCGAACAGGATCCCAAGATGCGATGCATAGAGCCGTGGGTCACTATGTCCGTAGGGGCCTCGGCGGGAGCAGCACCGCCACTTATCGCTTTGGCGGTACTTTCAATACAGCTGGTCTACTATTTGAGAGATTGTCTGAGGTCGCTGATAAGACGGACTCGGAGCTGGAGACCGAGTTTGAACTGCATCCAGGCATGAGTAGCGATGAAGTCGTGAGTTGGATCATCGAAAGGGTACGTCCTGTAGACGGTTCACTTGACGGAGAAGCCAGTTGCGCCTCAATCGGAAAAGCACTCTCATGGCTACTCGAGCAGGACCAAGATGCTGACTTGCTAGAACTCTCAGAGAAACAGATATTGCTCGTTGTCGAGCGATTTGTCGCATGGGACGTGTTTTGGAGATTTGAGCTCGATGTCGGAAAGACCATCCAAATCAAAGCACCGAGTGTCGTCAGCGGGCTAGACCGTCTCGAGGAGGTGAGAGATTTCATTATGGAAACAGTCGCCGCGGCTTTCAGGAAGTTGTCGAGTACTGCGGCGGGATTGGCTGTCAACAAAGTTTTCTCCATTGCCCGTACAGCTCTCAATCAAGCATTCCATATATTCGAGGAATACCTGTAGTTGAAGATTTTCTGCGGACCTCCTGGCACCAAGAGCTCATCTGGACTAAAGGAGGAATTGAAGTGTGTGCTCTACGGACACACCGACAACTCTACACACGGCTCCGCAGGTGCGACTTTGATGAAGAGGGTTCAGAAAGCCAAGCTGGTTCCCGAACAGCGGGCTTGGGACCTGCTCTCCCTTGCCCTTGCTACGGTATGCGCCGACAAGGCAAGTCTACGCAGCAAGAGCCCTGACGGTTGGACACGGCAGATTGTTCTTGAGGTTGCGGTTGGCGAACCGGAGTTTTGGAATGCGCAAAGAAAGTTAGTCGAGGACATGCTCAATTTCTTGTCAACCGACATTTGGCAACTGAGGTTCAAGGGCTCCGGTTTCCTCCCTAGCCTGCCAGCGGACCCAGTTATTCCAGACCAAGACAGCGTTGCGTTGCTCTCAGGAGGGCTTGATAGCTTCGTTGGCATCGTCGACCTCGTTGCAGACGGTCTGAATCCCTACGCCGTGAGCCAGATTTCACCGGGAGACACGGCGACGCAGTCCAACATCGCAGCTCAAACTGGTGGGGGCCTTAGACTCCTTCAGCTCAACCACAACCTTAGGTTCCCGGGCGAAAAAGAACGCTCACAGCGCGCACGATCAATGGTTTTCTTGGCTTACGGCATACTGGTTGCTACATCACTCCAGTTCTACAAGGCTGATCAAATCGTTGACCTCTATGTGAACGAAAATGGGTTCATATCGATCAACCCGCCTTTAACGCCGACACGATTGGGAAGTCTGAGCACGCGAACAACGCATCCGGTATTCCTAGCAATGTTCGACGAGCTGCTTGAGGCCGCTAACCTCAGAGTAAACGTCAAGAATCCGTATCAGTTTAAGACCAAGGGTGAAATGTTGCAGGAATGTAAGGATCAGGATTTTCTCGCCAAGCACGTTGCGAGTACAAACAGTTGTAGCAGGTACGCACGCAGCGGATGGAAGCAATGTGGTCGTTGCTATCCGTGTCTAATTCGGCGTGCGGCATTCCATGCTTGGAACAATTTCGACACGACTAATTACGTCTATGAGGACCTGTCAAGAAATGACGAGCGCCATGCGCAGTTCGATGACGTACGCTGTGCAGCAATGGCTGCCACAGTCGTTAAGCTCAATGGCATTGATGCGCTTCCGACAACCAATCTCAATGCGCTTCGAATGGGTGACTTGACACCTTACAAGCAACTGCTAAGACGTGGAATTATGGAGGTCGGCGACTTCCTAACTGCAGTTGGTGTTAAGTGACCTAATTCCACTTCTGCGCTAGGAGCTCCGCAGTTCGAGCGGCTAATCCGAGCGAAGGAAAGGCGTACGTGGAAATCGAGAATGACAACGCAGACCTGGTACGCAAATGCCCGGTGTCACTCCGCAAGAAGACTGGTGTTGTCCGAATGAAGCGGAGGCCCAATTTCCACTCCATTGAGCCAGTTTGAGCCCGAACAACCCGCTCTTGCCGTCGAAATCAGTGACCAAAGCTGTTCCACCAACGACAACCTGCAAAGACTTCCGTTCAACGCGTTCACTCACCTTGCTTACGGAAGCAGATCAGCCATCTGCAACCGGGTCTTGAGTTTCTCCCACACACTGACCACCGAGTCCACCCAATCCACAGCGACTCCCAGCGTCTGCTTGATCACTTCAAGCGATGTGCGTTCGGACCACAATCTCATTTCGCGATCGTCCAGTGAAATTGTCGCCAGCTCCAATATCTTTGGACTCGCTATCGAAGCGTCGCTGAAATCCGATATGGCTCTCTTGGTGTCGAGCTCTTCAGCTTTTGCAAGATCTTTCTGATAGATGAGTTTTGGATAGGACTTCACGAGATCGAGCAATGCGAAGTTCTTGTATTCATGTCTTCGAAAACCTCGACCTTGAGGCAGGTGGGAATTGTTGAACCAAACTGGACCGATCTTCACGTTGCCATCTTCGTCGAGACGAGGAGGATTGACAATGCCTCCGAGTTCAGCGACGACTCCTATTTCGAGCGGTGCCTGAAACAGCATCCTGATGGTCTTGCCAGTTGGGGTAAGTCTCTCGCGGGAGGTGGCGTTGAGCATACACTCGTCCGTTAACCGGGACGAGAAGTGTCGTGCGTTTCGAGCCTTTATCAGAATTTCTTCAGCTTGACTGAAGCGAAAGCGAACCTCGTAGCGAACATCAGCTGCCCAACGACGACTCGATTCTTGATTGTCTGTGTGGTCTCCTACACTCTCGGTATGGTCTTTGTACAACCACGACAAGGAATCAACACTGATGTACTTGTGAAACTTTGGCATGGACTAAGAAGATCCGTCAACGAGTGTTGTGCCGTCGGTCGTGACGACACGGAACCTGCCGGTCTCTGTGCGCCTGAGCACTTGCCTCCGTCCATTGACATCGTCTCGAAACCGAGCGTTGCTCTCTCCTAATTCCTCGCAGATCTCGCGGCACCGGCTGAGGGTGAGGGTCGCCCATTCGTACTTCATGCCCAAGATCGACACGATGGGTTTCACGAGGGATCCGCTCGCGGGCAACGTGGGTATGTTTCGTCCGTTCAGGCAACCACCTGTTTCAATGGTGTTCATCCTGAAGTCATGACTGTCGCAATCTAATGGAGTCCACCCACTCAATTAAAGCACAAGTTACTGCTCTCTCCACAAGAACGGTGCGTGGGACAAGGTCCGCGTGAAGAGACTGGAACTTGAAGAAACACTTGGGAGCTGAGAGCTAGCTCAACACTCTGAAATGGCATGGTGCGGACACTTGGTTAGACAGTGTTGCGACGTTTGTACTCGCTTGAGACACAATCCAGAACTCCCTGATCAGTGTGCAGCAGTTCGCGCTTCTTGACATCTCCGGCGCTACTCGGTCACCTTGCGCCCCACTGAGCACGCCGAGGGTCTGTACCGCTTCGTCCGAGCACAGCCCAACGTGATCCCGTTAAGGCTCCCCGACTAGACAGAAATCGCCCTTCTGCCCAGAAATGTAGTGCCTAGCTCACTGGAGGTATCGTTACAAATCAATGATTTACGAAGACCGACCGTCGAAGTTGGAGGGAAATTGGAACATTGGGCCTCTTAGCAAAAACTCCATCTGAAGAAGACGGCAATTGACCGAGCACACCGATTCTCCAGACCCTGGAATCGATTTTGGATGGCACTTGAAGATAGATCTCATGAATAGACGAGACTGCCTGCTAGTCGGGCGTTTCCCCGAGGTAGGCGAAGGAGGCGAGCCGGACACTGAGCTAGCAAAACAAAATCAGACCCGGGTAGAAGCATGCCAAGATTTTCACCCCGAGTAGCCAAGGTCGTGAAGTCTATTGCCGAGTCCATTGAATTCGAAGCGACATGGCATGGCCAGCAGGTCGCTTTGCAAAGTCGGTGGGCCACTATCTCCCGCCCGCTACAGTCTCTGTAAACTTGAACATCGATTCAGTCGAGTTTCATCTACAGGAACCAATCGTCTGCAACGGCACAGACCAGTCGAGAGTCTCTTCCAATCACTCCCTGAGACGACCCTCGAGTACCCTTTTGGCCGAAACCAATCAACAGATGGGATACAAAGACTGGTAGACACGGCCTGATTCGTCTGTAACTTGCACGCATGTAGAGCAATATGATGCTAATCGAGGAGCAATTCCTGTAGCTGTACCGAGTTCGTGACCAAGCGCCCTGAGTGCTAACCAAAAAATGCCGGAGTGAATTGGCCATCTTGTCCCAACATAACGATCACTACGAATATAGGAGCAAACTGTATGACCTATCCTGCTATTTCAATCGCTAACATGTTTCTGGAGTCAGGAGAGCGAGACAACATCCCGATCTCTCCGATGAAAATTCAGAAGCTCATTTACTTGGCGCACGGCTACTACCTCTACCTGTACGAGGAACCGTTGGTTGATGAGCGTTTGCAGGCGTGGAAATTCGGACCTGTACTGCCTTCGATCTATCACAAGTGCAAACACTACGACCGAACGGGCATTCGCGGTAAGTTGCTGATCGTAGACGCCGACCTCCCAACCCCTATGGAACCCCCTAGACCGAGTGACCCAAGTGCACATCGCGTGGTGAACTTCGTTTAGAAACAATACAGCAAGTACGATCCCATGATTCTCTCGCAGTGGACCCATGACGAAAACGGTCCGTGGGCCAAGGCGATGAAGTGGTATAGAGTGAATCAAATTTGGGAGATGCCAGTCATCGACCATGAGTTGATCAGAGAGTACTTCACAAACGCGCTGCACAAGACAAGTACAGATGCTCGGGTACACGCCTCATAGTGATTTGCCGCCAGTGCCCGAAGGCGGCCTTCCTAATTCAAAATCGAGAACCCATCCGATTCGGTCAGCAAGCATCACATCGGCAAGCCATCTCTCCACCGAGCGCAAAGGCCCTTCAAACGCTTACCCGTCGAGCAACTCCCAAAGCCACTTTCCCATCTACTTGCAAGCCAGCTGTGGCAGTACGGTTACGCGATTCTGCGCTGGGAGCACCGTGAAGACACGCAAGAAACACGGATTCACGAGCTGGCTCAGTACAAGGAGATTGTTCGACGTATCCGAGCCTGAGTGTACGGTGCAGAAGTCCCCAAGAGAGGTGCGCTTTCGATGTCGTTCCCGGCGCATTGCCGATGCTATCTGACAACCGAAGTTCAGTGCTTCCTTCTCGGCTTCAGAACCAGCAGCGGGTTGATGTCCTGCTTACCAAATCAACTCAGCTACAAATTCCTCTCTCGAGAAGTCGATGATGACAAACGTGCCAACCTCGAGTCCGGCTGTAGCAAACCCCAAGTCTAGGCCTTTTATCATTTTGGCTGAAACGTCGATCTTGCCAAGACTGTTTCCCTTGTCGTCTGTTAACAGCCACTGCCCTGGCTCAACTGCACTGTCTTCGATTCGGTGACTACCAGTAACCATGTGCCGATAGTTGACTTCAAGCTCGATATAGCGATCCTGTTTCGCTTCAATTTCGCTGTAGTCCGACGATTCGTTCCCACGAAAGTCCGCCAATTGGGCATTATTGCTAACAAATCTATATTTTCCGCGTGCTGTCGTAACCCAGAAAGGCGTGAGGACCATCTTTACATGAGCATGATTTGTTGACAACCCGCGTCGAACAAGCGCATCTCTCAGTTGCATGAATGTCGTTACCGTGCCACAGTCTGTTGTTGTATCGACCATGACTTGATCGATTTTGCTCAATGGAACCGCTCTAAATCTCGTTCCTCGAGACACCACTCCATCATTCACTTCAAACTCTTCAGAAGCGATTAGCATGCTCGTGAACGTATCATCGGGTGGGAACTCCTTGACCTTCTTGGTCCGTTTGACAGCGGCAACTAGCCTCTTGAAAGGTACATCGGATGTCACTGTGAAAATCTTGCGGCATACATTAATCGTCTTGTTCTTTCCCCGCTTGACACGATCAAGATTCCAGTAGATTTGACGACCTCCATCAATCCAGCTAAGAGACGGAATTTTGTAGACACCGCACACGGCAACGTCTGACGAAGGTTCTGTGCCCTGCTCAAGACTGACAATCTCATCGATGTCGACAAAGTCTTTACTGGTCGCCCTTCTAACCAGAGTGGTCCAGCAGCGTTCAATCTGGTCAGCTTGATCTGACCGCAACAAATAGGAGTATCTGGAAACGGTTCTGTAATCGACATCCCAGCCCAAATCGAAGGCCTTGATCGCCCTTCTTAGCGCTTTGAACGTCAAACCGCCTCGCGAGATTCCATGCTCCTTAAGCAAGTTAGGAATGGTTTCGACGGCAATTGGCGCCCTTTCTTCGATTAAAGCAATCGCACGTTTCAGGAGCGGGGTGGTTGGAGGAGCTCTCTGGATTTTCGCTAACGCCTTGCTCTCGATCTGTCGTATTCGCTCGCGGGTAACAGGAGATTTCCGGCCGGAGGCATTTGGATCACTAGCCAATGCCTCCAGGGTCCAGACTCGGTCTCCGCCCCAGCCGGTGCGTCTTATGACTAACGAACTCTCATGGGTAGTTAGAACCGTCTTCACGGCAGAGCAAAGCTCATCCTCCACGTACTTGAACTCCGCAGGAGCTGCTTGTGTTTTGTCCAAGCGCTCTAATGTTCTAGCTCTGAGTAGAAACGTGAGTTCATCTTTGTTTGGCCAGTTCTCGATTAGGATTCCGAGTGACAGGCCGATGCGGGTCAACTCGGCCTTGATGTTGTCGAGCGCTGCTTTGCCAATACCGATTGTTTGCAGTAGCTCCCGCTCGGTGAACTGTACGAGTTCACCGACGGTTGTAATACCCAGCCCCTTTACCGCGTTGCTAGTTCTTGTCGAAAATCTCAACGTCTCCAGTCGTTGCAATAACGTCGAAGACAACGGTTCTTCAATCGCAAGAAAGTCCAATGTGCCGTGTTTGACCGAACACTCCTCTCCGGTGATGAAGTCTTCAGGCGATGCAAGCACCGCCTTTACTTTAGTCAGAGATCTCTTGCCGAAATTTCGATGTCTAAGGAGGTCGGCATCCGAGAGACTAGCAAGTTCGCCGAGCGTGTTTAGGCCCATGCTGTAAAGACAGTTGTAGAGCCTGGCGGATAGGTCAATGTCGGCAAGGCGGACATTCTTCCAGTCATCGTTCAGGTGAGTGTGATTAACTTTCACTGCTCCAATCTCACGCCTCTGAGTCGCATGCGGCTCAGCACTCTGCCGTCCCTCACAGTTTGCTCGGTCGCAGCAATCCGTTATGAGCCAAGGAAGTCAAGGAGTTCATTTCGTTGATGTCGATTTCCTGGCATCGTCGTGGCACACGAGCGTTTATGTGTCCAAAGTGTAGCGAAACTGACATCCGGCATGAGTCTACCCCTGTCGGCCGGATCTGTACGAAAAAGCGTTGCTCCGGCGCTGACGGAAGACCATGTATGCCTTACAAAAAAGCCCGAAACTGACACTGATCAGTCGATTCTTGGTTGAGACCGATGGCTTCAAGAACGAGCGGCCCCGACGTCTCACTCTCATCTCAGATACTGAGTGGAGTCTGGTCATTTATCAAATGGAAGACAAGGCAACAAGCCCCGTCGCATATCCCAATTGCGGCGGAACCGCGTCCCCAATCAAGTGAGCCAGTTTTTGGCGCGACACGGCATCTCCTCGGCGTCCGGCGAATCGAAAATCATCTGGGAACCCTTGAAGCCGAGCTCCCTCGTGGGGTGTCAGTCCTCTGGCTTGAGTTGGATGGGTGAATCGACCTCTACCAGGGGAAAGGAAACCCTTCGTGATTGTTTGAGAGGGTAGATCTGGAAGAATTCTTCCGTAGATCGAGCTGTAACTGTGATTACCGTCTTGATGGCAGACGGGCCGTTCCGCGTTTGGAAGGTCCCAGACGTTGTTTTCAATCAAGTATTCAACCCGTTGTTGGTTTTCAGCAGATAGACGTGACGGCGAGTCAAAATCCTCCTGTGGGTCCATATCCACCAGATCCGTAAGAGCATCCTTGGCAGACAACGGCACGCAGACTAGCCCGTCGAAGCATGAGGAGAAGTCGAAGGTAGCGTTCTTGGTAGCGATCAGGAAATGACGACGTCGTCTTTGAGGCGTTCCGAAGGACGATGCATCCAGCACACTGTCTCCGTCGTTGATCCTATAGCCAGCCGAGACTAGCATCTCGCTCGCACGCTGGACCACTCGTTGGCGAGCCCTCCTTACAGCGACTACGTTTTCGATTACAACTGTTCTTGCTCTCAGGGCTATTGCACAAGCAGTCGCTGCCACATAGAGCTCGTTCCTAGAGTCTGTCCGTCTACTCTTGTTGTTGAAGTTCGAATTCCCCTCGCAAGGCGGGCCGGCGATCACCATGTCGACCTTACCCTCAAGCGAACGAAGAGTCTCGTTTGCAATCCTTAATTGCTGAGGCGGAAGGCCGTGTTCGATACCTCCCCCGTTTTGGTAAGTAACCAAGTTCGCTATGTTCTCGCTCAAGACCCGAAGGGGACGAAGATTGGTCTTGTAGACTTTGGTTGCTTCCGGAAGTACGTCGACACAGAGCTGAAATACCGGTCTCACTCCGACCGCTTCGCAAGCCCAGCGGACCCCTGTTGCTAGACCGCCGCACCCCGAACACAGATCGACAATATTCAATTCAGGCCGATTGGGGCTTATCTCGATGCGGGGAACGACTCCGAGCAAACGCGTGTTCCACCAAACCTTTCTCAAGTCTGAATCAGAAGAAATTCCTCCTGCACCTTGTGGCAATTCCATTTCCGAAACACCGAAGAAAGAACCCGCCCTGGTCTCCCGAATCAGTCGATCTCCTTCACATCGAAACGATTCGGAAGGTGCCGTCGTTTTGCTCCTACTACGTTCCTCCAGCATCGAAGACTTCATTCCGCGACGCTCTGGAGGTCGAGACTTTCCCAAATGTCACGAATGAGTTCAAGACTCTCCGAGTCGTCAAGCAACTCAAAAGCCATCGATGCGTTCCGGCGGGTCACTTCCTTGGCTAACTGTCGGTATTGCTCTCGGCTCAAATACTGGGTCCCTTCATTCGGAAAAACGAACCGAATGAAAGCTCGCGCCAGCTGTGGGACGCTACCGAAATCAATTCTGACAACATGGGATTGCCATACGTCTACGTCACCGCGACGAGATAACTCGTATGGATCTTCCAAGTCAGGTTCCAGGACCGACTGTGCACAAAACCACAAGTAAGCGTACATTCCGTCCTTGAGCAGCCCGAACCCAAAATACTGCTCCCGGGCATGTCCGGTTTCTCGCTTGGGATAACGCCAATCAACGAGTTCCGCGAGTTCCCCGTCAGCGGAAAATGTCAGCCAACGCCAGAATCCTGCATCTCCAGCTATGATCGGATGAAGTCCTAGGTGGCGATGGACCAGTGATGCAGCCTGTCGTTCGAACGGGTAGCCTGGTCGGTCGATTTCGTATGCCAACTCCATTAGAACGTTGGACAAGCTGACTGACTGTGCTTCGTCGAACGCGGGCCCGCGAACCTGTACTGTGGATTCTTTGACCAAGGATTCAATCGAACGGTCAGCTTTGTATCCTTCGAATGCTCGTCGAGCCGCCTCCAATGACAGCGTCGGGTATGTCGACACTATTCCTGCCTCCCCTAGAGCTTCGTGAAGGAATGGTTAAGACCGGTGAGTTTTTGAGCCCACGAGTGGACTACTCCCAGGAAATTTGCTCGGTCCCGTCGCGCTAGGATTTCATCCTCATTGAGTCCCGAAACATTCGATAGCTGTTCGAACATGACCTTTCGCAGTCCCGTTTCCTCAATTGGCTTGTCTCCCTCTCCGATTGCTCTCGTAGCCAGTTCGGAAAAAATTGCGGCGGCCATCTCGCAACGAATGAGCTCCGCCACTTCTTCATCGTTGTCCAGCACTTGAAACGCTTCCCGCAAGTCTTCGTTCAACAGAATTTCCACGGTCTCTACCGGAGGATGTTCAAGATCTTCTCTCAACCAATTGATCAGCCACACCGTGTCCCCAGACACTCCTTGCTGTTCGAAATCTTCAGGAGGTACCCAGCGAACGGGTATCTTGGGAGACTGCGTCATAGTGCGTAGCTTGAATGTACGCCGCGCAACCACATCCGCCTTGTGCGAAGCGACACCGGAACCACGGTCCGCCGTCTCCGTAGGCGTGGCGACCACACTTACGTCGACCCGGTCGGATTGAGAGAAATTTGACCATGCGTCTGCCAGTTCTACGGGCTCTGCAGGCAATTCGTATGCGTTACATTGATATACCCTTGAAAACTTGTTGAGTTCCCTATCGCGGATCAACACCGACACCAAGATGTCGTCGTCTTCCAGACCTGTTGCAGCTGCTAGTTCATCCACGTTGGCGCACACTCGCACCGCTGGATTGAAGTCCGTCCAGAAGTCAGGCGTGATTACTCGCGTTTCCGCTTGATTGAAAGATTCCGAAGTCCGTAGCCGAAGTGCACAAAGTTCCAATCCCTTGCTGAAGGTCTTGAAAGGCTCGATGGACTCGGTTTCGTTCGCGCTCCAAGAGACTCTAGGCTCGCTCACGAGTCCTCACCCCCAGAAAATCTCGAATGTTCTCTCGTGACCGTCACAGTCCAACGTGTGCTCCACATCTGCTTTACTCGAGCTGAAGCGTGGAATGTCTCGGCTACGCCGGGTGTGAGTTCGACTTCAAACGAGCCGGAGCTGTTTGAAATCAAATCACCGTCTTCGTTAGTCACCTTGCAGGAAACGGACGCACCTGGTCGCGCTTCTGCATCCTCGAGAACGCGCAAGACGGCTTTCACTTTGCAATTGACTGGCTCTGCACTGACTCCTTCTGCCAATGCGATGGTGAAGTCAAGATAGTCGGTGATGGGTTCGCGGGCGAGATTTCGCCACCCCTTCTTATGGACGGTGAATGCCCTCCGTGTTGGCTCCGGAGGAGGCACGGGGCCCGGTTTCCTTTTTCTGAATATTGAGCCAAGTATTTCATCCAGAAACTCCAAGCCTTCACTCGGGCCCTTTCGTGGGGCGTTTTTCAGTCGGGTCTGAAAGTCTCGAAATCTAGCCTTGATTCGTTCATGGGTAATTCGAACCAAATCTACGGCCGATTCGCCCAAAGATCGTTCCAAGCGGGAACTGCTGTAGTTCCACCGATCATGAGCTTCCGGCTCGGATAAAGTGAAACACTTCTTCGGTCTCTCCCCAATAGCCTCGAAAACGCCCACAGCATCCGGATCATCCTCTCTTGCATAACTCTGGTTGTACTCGATAACCAAACCACTACGAATGAGTGCGACGGCGTTTGCGAGATTCTTGCGCTCAACGTGCGCTACTTCAGTTTTGCGGAGTGCTTTCATACAAAGGTGACCAACCTCTCCGCTAGCCGCAAGTCTGATTTTCTTGCTCTCGTATGCGTCAGGTTCCACTCCTTGTTTGATGTTTGAATAGCAATCAAGGAACGGTTTCAATTCGCTCCTATTTCGGGGCAGCGGAGACGGCAGCCGGGTGTTCCCGTCGAAAAATTCCAATTCGACGTACTCCTCATCATGTTCGTCGAACGTCCGAGGCCACCAAAATCTCTCGCAGGCATCGAGACAATCCCTCGGCTCCAAGTCGCAATCCAACAGCATTACGGTCAGTCCGGTATCGTGTGGTGATCTCGCTTCCAATCCAACGCTCTCGGCGAATTCATGAGCGTCGGTATCGGCCAGCGGTCGCGCTGGGTAAGCGCTCGTGCCTGAGGGAGTACCAAAGAACGCGTGACCTGTGAAGTCGCTGTCTCTTATTGAATGTGCTGGCAAGAATGCAGTTGCCATGAAACGTGCACTCGCTCCGTCTGTCGCATCGCTTGGTTCAAAGCAAGAGTAGTAGGCCATCGTGCGAATTCTCGATGTGACTGCATAGACCATCTTTCCAACGCCGTACGAACCCAACATCCCGCCACCGTCTTCCTGCTTGTGAGACGCATAAATCGACAGTACGAGGTTGTAAAACCTACTGTTTATTCCATCCGATTTCTGCCAGTCTCCACCAAGACCGTTGGTATTGTGATCAGTCAATATCAGCGCCGAGATGGGATCGTCGGGATCGTTCAAACTGGCGAGGCAGGTCTCGTTGTACTTGAACCATCCATGTGCCTCAGGGAAAGCTCTTGCGCGCTCCGCCATTTCCTCTAGTCCAAGTCTGCTTACCAGTGCGAATTTCTCGTCGCCCCGATACTGCTTGCGCCTGACGGAAAAGCGTACCGGATCAGTGGCTTCGGACTTTCGTTCGTCAACCGAATTCTGTATCGCTTCTCGCATGAGGAGCTCGGCATCCTTGAGAGCCGTATGCTGTAAAGGATTTGCCATTTGGTCTGCAGGAACCATCATTGCAGCTTGATGTAAGAAATGCCACTCAGGTTGCATGTCTTCCTCTCCTGAAGTTGACTATGTCGAGTCTAGTTTGAACAGATTCAGTCACTGTTTGCTTTGCCACATTGATCACAATCACCTCATTGATGTACTTCGGCAAACTTGAGATTCTTCTTCGTGAAGAAGAAGTATCTCGTGAACCGCCCTATAGCACAATTTTTCGGTTTCTTGATTGCTGCTTCGGAATGGGAACGCGAGAAACAAAAGACTCGCGTTACTCTCGGCTTCAGACGAACGCAGTGGTTCTGGGATCAGGTCTCGGGGACGCGTGTGGAATTCACGAACCTCCAGAAGCCAATTCACTTCTACCAGCCAGAAGTCCAGAGACCCTACTCACAAACGAGTAGTCCAAACAGCTATTCATCGAATTCCCTGCTGTTTCACAAGGGTGGCAGTCTCCAAGATGGGGCACATGATAGCAATCGACTCTCGGTCGACAGTCAACATGCCGAGCTTGCCAGCGAGGATGGCCTTCTCAGGCTAGAGGGTTCGCGGTTCACTGGGAACTCTGTTGGGTTTCGGCAGTTTTGGCGATCGAACACAGGCGAATTACCCCGTTGTCCGGAAACGAGCCAGCCTTGGCTGTTCGACTGTATTCGAGATCTACATCCAAGGCGGAGTTAACGAAGAACAAGGTGTGCCATCCTCACCTGGCCTGTTGGAGACGAGAGTGTAATCAGCAACCCTAATGCTGTCTGCCTCAAGAAGAGGGACTCCAAGCATTCGCTGGGTTAGTGCCTAATCGAAGTCAAGTTGGTCAACTCGGTCAACTCTTCCACGGCTCGGGCGTTCTTGTTTCCAACTGCTGGTTCACTCGACTTCCAAACCGTCCCGACTACAGTCAACACGTTTGAGTCCTATCACAGTCCTCGTGACCTGTAGATGGCCTGCTTGGATCATGTCGATCATAAGTTGGACGTGCACTCGTCAACTTGCTGAGTCAGGTACAATGCTGGGTGTTGCGGTGATCTAGCAATTGAAGCTGCGTGTAGGCTAGAGTCTAAGAATCGGTCAAATTCGCCGCAGGTGTTGAAGCCAGAACTCTACACACCCAACTTCGGAACGCGATCGACAAAGACTAACGAAATAAAATGGCGGAGGAACTATTCCATGGAAACAGCTTATTGGTATTGGTCTGGGCTAGAGTTCGAAATCTTCTCCAAGGACGACGAATTGCCTTCATTCGGTGGTCTCTATATATTTTGCTCCTTCGATTCTGACCTTTGGTTCTTGAAAAAGAAGTGGAGACCCCTCTATGTTGGCGAGACGCAGTCTATTGCCGATAGAGTTTCTCCCAATCACAAGTATTGGAAGGAGGCTGTGCAACACCGATTGTCCCACATTCATGTTCACCCTGAGCCACAAAAGATTCGCAGACTAGACCTGGAGAAGCAATTGATTCGTGATCTTCAACCAAAGATGAACGAAAAACATCGATATGTGTCGCATCCGTGACCCTTCCAGCTGAAAAGAAGTGGAGAGTAAGATGTTTACAGAATGATGAGCAGTCGTTGTAAACTCCCTTTGCATGACATCTCGACTTGACTCAGAGTATCTGGCTTATGCCTCGTGAACTTCCCTTAACTCCGGCTTACACTGGCACAATCCACCAAGACAAGAGACTCAGCAACATTGCTCTTGATCGCTCTTGGACCGATTCCTGCCAGATTGCGTCGCCGACAAACAAGCTATCCCATTCGCTAGGACTTGGTTACTATAGGATCGCCTTATGAGACATCTGGAATGGTTGGACATCAGGGAGACGGCTCTCCGTCGATTGCTCTGAGTCTTCAAGAGAACAAAGGCATCGGTTGCCGGCCCAGTCTGGTCTACTGGCACGCAAGATCGTCCGTCTGCCTGGGAAGAGCTATTCATAGAATGATTGGGTGCCATCCAATATGGTCCATTCAAACCGCTGACCGCACGTCTCGACGGCATGAAATTGACTGCGAGCTCGGCTAGATTCACGGCAACAGCGTCCAACGAGATCTCGGGAAATGGACCGACTCAAACTCAGGAGTCTTACACTCTTGGGCTTGCGATGAATGGTCATTCGAACGCTGACGCTCTGATTGAACGACGATTCTCACAAAATCATTCGATATTCATCCTCTAGCAAGGACTTCAAACTGAGTGAGCTGCCGTGTCCGGTGTGGGAACTCCCGCACACAAGAAACTCTCTGCGAACTCCCTTTCATAACCCTGGGTCCAAGGAGGTCATTCCATTTCAAGAATCATTGCTGTGAAGCTGGACGAACGATATTCCGTTGAGTCTCAGGAGCAAATGACAGTGCAAGCCAACCTCCAAACGCTTGATCTCAGACTGCATTCTTCCTTCGATGCGCATCCGGTCGAAGACGGCATCACTCATTCGGCCGAGAAAGTCATCGAACGAGCGCTCCTATCGGGAGATGAAGAATTGGTATGTGGATGGCTCGCTCAGATGTCTGCTGATACCGAGAGATCCGTATTTGCGGCTTCAGTCTTGCGATGTCTAGGTCGCCTGACTGTAGGAGACTCGACTTGGCGTGCTGAAGTGGTGCGAATAGCTCTTTCCTCTCAGGATGTCGAGATGAGGGATGCAGCCATCCAAGCTACCAAGTGGTGGGGAGATCCAGAGTTGAAACGTGTGCTACAACTCCATTCTGAGACAGAGCCTTGGCTTCGTGAGTACATTGAGGGTGTTGCGGACTCGATCGATGGATAGACGTTGTCCCGAACGATCAGAGTTTATGCTGAATCCAGTTTCCTCTGCAATACCACAACTCGGCAAGCAGAACAACGTGCCGACACATCTGTGGTCTCCAACACAGCCACCTCTCCGTGCCAATCTGAATCAACGGATAGCCCTAGCCTCGACATGTCGACATCACTTTGCTAGATGCCACCATCGGATCGCGCTTTCAACCCAGTCGCTCTTCCCCAGTTTCCAACCTAGCAAACTCCAGACACTCTAGGTCGAACCTTAGTCTGCACGTACCTTTGGATATCGCACTTTAGTACAGACGGAACACTCGGCGACCAACCAATAGCTTGCAGTTGTCAGTATCCGGTCGCTCCGACCAGTTCAGCTCTGCAACGTCTACCCCCTTCCAACAGACCCAATTGTCAAGAGTCGCACTCGACAGTGAAGCCAGGAGTTCCCGTTTACCTACAAACTGCTAATTCATGAGCCGATCAGTGCTCTCTTGGCTTTGTACTTGACGTAGGCGCAACAAGCCAGTGACAGCACCCTGGAGCTAAGCTGGCTATGTGACCAGGACGAGAAAGTAGATTCCCGATTTCGGCAAGTGTTCAACAACATTCCGAGATAAATGGGAAACTATTCTGAACTTGGGAGTTAACCGCAGTTCATTGGACGTCAATCCATCTTGGATTCGCATCGATTCGGCAGAGAACAAGCCTCAATTCAAACTCGAACACCAATCAGGGTTGAAAGGCCAGTTTGTGACCCCATGAACTTGTTAGCAGGATTGACTTCCGTAGACGAAAGCGACTGATATCACAGGAGAAAACGCCGATGAGTAGAGAACACGTCGACCATAGCGACATAGCAAAATTCGCGCAAGAGCGCGTCAATTTACCGAAGGACAAGGCCAGCAAGTTCCGTGCCCAAGCGCACCGTTTACGAGAACGCTTAGAGGAGTACCTTGCAGAGAATCCAGACTTCACACTGCGCAAGATGCTCCTGTCCGGGAGCCTCGCCAAGGGTACAGCTCTACGCACGCTAAATGACATCGACATTGCGTGCTACATCTCTGGTGCCGACATACCTTCAGATGTCAATGAATTGATCGATTTTCTCGTCGAGAAACTACGAACAGCATTTCCGAACTTCAAGCCAGACCAAGTCCAACCTCAAGAGTTCTCGGTCAAAGTGTCTTTTCGTGGCACGGGACTTGATGTCGACGTTGTTCCCATTCTTTACGACGAAGATCCTGATTGGTACGGAATACTCGTCAGCCAAGATGATGGTTCCTTCCTTGAGACTTGTATCCCCCGTCACCTGGAGTTTACGAAGAAAAGAAAAGATGCTCAACCACAACACTTCGCGCAAGTAGTGCGACTAATCAAGCATTGGGTGGCATGTCTGAAGGAGAAAGACCGGGAGTTTCGATTCAAGTCATTCATGATCGAGATGGTTCTCTCGCACCTATGCGACCAAGGCTACGACTTCAACGACTATCCGGAGGCGATGCAACACTTCTTCACGTACATCGCCAAGAGCGACTTGCGAGAGAAGATCATCTTCACCGACTACTACCTCAAAAGTAAAGTACCGATCTTTGGCGATCCAGTACAGATCATCGATCCAGTCAACGAGAAAAACAACGTTGCCCAGCGCTACACGGAAGCTCAAGCCGATTCCATCGTAGACGCTGCGTTAGAAGCAGGTGATGCGATTGATGCAGCGTTGGCAGCACCCACAAAACAGGAAACCATCCGCCATTGGTGTCGTGTCTTTGGACCGACCTTCCACGCATAGGAGAACAACATGACCAGTTCCTACACCTATTCAGCAACTCTAACTTTTACACGTGCACATGCGAAGCAGATTTGCTTTCGAGTCAAGGCCGATCTGAAGCGAATCCAACGGTTCTACGGCTTTCCGAATGACGATTCGATCCAAGAATTCTATGAAGAGGTCGTCGAACTGCTGACAGCGGGATACTTGGATCGTGTCTGGTACGGCTTCGTTTGCGACGGCAAATGGATTGAACCGACTCTTCGGTACACAGCTTTCGAACTTACTGACGACAGCTTCGGAGATGATCCGGGTTGCATCAAACCCGGTGCAAATGTAGAGGGAGCAGGATTCACGAGTTCCTTGACCCTTTCGCAAGCTTGGCATCGTCTCTCCCGAGAAGATCAAGAGGCGTTTGAGAAAACGTTGCCTTTCAAGCGTATTGTTGCGACTGAACCGGGAGTAGATGGCTATCTACAGCAGGATCTCTCTTATTCGGCCGGAGGTCGCGGGCTTCGGAGGACCAAGGTGAGGAGTTGGACATCGTGAAGACGTTAGACATTCAAGACTTGTTCGATCCAGCTCGGTCCTATCCAGATCCCGATGCAATGGAGCTTCTTGCAAGCTTAGTTGGACTCGACGAACACAAGCTACGACTGAGCAAGATGCTTACCCTTCTGATGGTGCCGAGCACTCTGCGGAATTGGGCAAAGAAATTTCATCCTTCCTCAACTGCGGTGGTGAACGTCATGCTCGCCAAACCGCCACTCGTGATTCTCTCCGGAGACGTAGGTTGTGGTAAGACTGCGCTTGCTGAGTCAATCTGTGATCTCGTAGCGCGTGAACATCGCACGAACATCACACTCTATCCAATGAGCTTGTCGGCACGTGGACAAGGTGCGGTCGGTGAAATGACACGGCTCCTGTCTCAGGCCTTTGACTACGTATATGACGAGGGTAGGAAGCTCAAGGGAGCCAACGGAGATACTTCAAATGGCGCAGCAGTGCTTCTAATTGATGAAGCTGACGCACTGGCGCAGTCTCGTGAGGCTTCCCAGATGCATCATGAGGATCGTGCGGGGGTCAATGCACTCATCCGAGGTGTGGACCGCCTTGCCAGTGCCAAGTTGCCTGTAGCAGTCATCATGTGCACCAACAGGCTCGATGCTCTCGACCCAGCCGTACAACGGCGCGCTGCCGACATCCTAGAGTTCCAACGACCTGATGCGAAACAACGTGAAGCAGTGCTCGCTCAGCCACTTGGGGAACTAGATCTACTTCAAGAAGACATTGCACAGATTGTCGAGCTTACCGGTTCGAAGGTAGTCGACGGAGTTCCAATCGATGCGGGGTTTACATTCTCTGACCTTACGCAACGTCTAGTTCCGGCTATAGTTCTGGATGCTTTTCCATCTGGTCCGGTAGATTCGACCAGAGCTGTCCAGATCACCAGTCAAATGCCTTCAACTCGCCCATTTGGAGAAACCGGTGGCATACCGCATGTGCGACGAGGAGAAGAAGGTAAACATTCCGGCAAAGCGATCCAGTCGCAAGACTCGAACGTCTCAAGAAAGATGAATCTGCCATGACCGATCCCGCAGGAAAGGTATTCATTTCCTATCGACGCTCTCCCGCTCGACCTAACGGAGACAAAGAAGCCGCTTTGGTATGCGAAGCGCTTCGGCGTGCGGGTGTTCCCACGTGGCGTGATGTGGATGATCTACCCCACGAACCCACCGAAGATGCGCTTGTAGACGAGCTCGACGATCCATCTCTGTCGGGCGCGATCCTGCTAGTCTCACCCGAGGTTGAGTCATCACCGATTGTGACAGGCGTGGAAGCCACCAGGATTTTTCGCCGTGTCAGAGCTCGAGAGGGCTTCTGGGTCTTACCGGTTCTGATTGGACTCGACTACGACAAAGCCGAAACAGTTCTCGGCTCGGCTGCAAGTCCTGAGAATCTCAGCAACTGGAACATGCACAAGATTGGTCGTGAAACGATTGGATCGACAGAAGCCCGATCCATCGCACAGATTGCCTTGAAGAAGCGCATCCAAGCGATTGGCACATCGCAAGTCGGTCCATTGTCTCTCGGCGTGTTTACCAGACACTCGCCGACAGAGAGTTTCAGCCTCGCTCACGACTTCTCGGCCGACTTCGATGGTCGCATGGTAGTCAACAAAGGTGGGTACACGTCACTCGAGAACTCTCTCCTTGACGGTGCAACTCAAGCTCTCGAAACACTTCCTAGTCCCCAATTGGTTGGAAAAGGAGTGGCTCCCTTACCGCTTGGAGTCTTGGTTGGGGCGATTTACTCGCCCAAGGCTACGTTCGACCTGACTTGGTTGCAACCCTTCAAGGGTCAGAATCAGCGATGGTCATTGGACTTGCCAGCCGAGAGAATCCCAGTGGAGCCACGCAATATCAAGGGCGACCCTTCTTCTGAGGACTTGGTGCTTGCGATCGGAATATCTGCGGACATCGAGCACGCTGTTGCTCAGTCATTGAGAGAACTTGGAATTGCGTTTCGAGCCCTCTTGCACTGCTCACCAAAGTCGGGATCGTATACAGCGGATCTTGTGCTCACTCCTGAACAAGGGATTGGATTTGTGTGGTCCGCAATTCGGGAGCTACGCAATCTGCGCGAGGACCTGTTCCTGAAGAAGGCAAACCTGCATTTGTTTCTCGCCTGTCCTCTGGCAATGGCCGTTCTACTGGGTCAGCAACTGAACACGTTTTCGAGTTGTCACCTCTATGAACACATTCCCGAAGCAAGTCCGTCATACTGTCGAGTTCACTCATTCCAGCCATCGAGTTTGGAGTACAAGTAGCGGAGAGTTCAGAACCCCAGAAAAGTCCTGAAAAGATACCCAAATGACAGCTCTCATGACTTTCAAGAAACGTGAATACAGCCGGATGATTCGGCTTAAGAGCAGGTTATTCAGTCAACGGGCGCGCCGGAGTGGAGAATTCAATGGCACGAGATGGGGAATTCGACTGCACGAGGACTATCGCAGCGAAAACCTTGAACCCGGGATCCGCGATGAAGCGTTGGAGTATTTCAAGGATCGAGCAATTGTGTGGCACGATGGAGAAGACGATAAGCCAAGCAACCACCTTTGTCGCTCGCAAAGCAGTTGCGTCAATTTCTGGTTTCCTTTCATTCGGGCTCCGGATCAACTTTCCACTGTTCTGTGCGGACTTGGCTATGACGTGGATGAAGTCCTCGCCATCTATGCCGACCCTGCGTTGCGGGACGGTTCCTCTCCGTTCGTAGCATTCGAGTGGATTGGAGAGAAGAACTATTTGGAGGAGCGGTGGCTAGGTAAAGTAGCCTCAGACGACGACCGGACGCGGGGTGCGAACTTCACCAGTCTGGACTTCCTATTGAGATTTCGTCGTTCTGACGGGCTAATTCAGATTGTCGCTGGTGAGTGGAAATACACTGAGAGCTACAACAAAGCCACCGACAAACGATTCAGTTCAGCAGGAACAGATCGACTCGACGACATATATCGCAAACACGTGGAACATCCCTGCTGTCAGATCAGGGGCGACGTGAATCTCGAGTCACTGTTCTTGGATCCATTCGACCAGTTGATGCGCCAGCAACTTCTTTGCACCGCTATGGAGCGATGCGGTGAGATGGAAGCCGACGTGGTCTCCATGCTCCATGTCGCTCCCCGCGCGAACCGGGAACTCATGAAGCAAGTCACGTCGGAAGAACTGAGTGCTGTCGGTTCAGACATCCATCAAATCTGGGAAGCGCTCACTCAACCGAGTCGCTTCAAAGGAGTTGCCACCGAAGATCTGATTCAGCTCGTATGTGCGAATGCTCCTTCAACAAAGACGCAAGAGTACCTTGCACTTCGGTACGGTGGAATGGCAATTTGGCCGCGTTTGAATTGAGGCACATCGGCAAGTGCACACTCCCAGAGCGTACCGCGTTCAGACTTGACCGATCACGTGACACGCACACCATACCCATGCAAAATAACCCTAAGCTGTTGTCGCTCATTGTGTCGTGCAGGTCCATCAATCGAATTAGGCTCGTCCAAACTCGAACGGCATCGAGCAATCCTCGAGAGCTTGATGGTGGTACAATTAACTCACAAGTATTCCAATTGTAGAGACTGCCACCAATTATCGGGAGCGTGTAAGTATGGACAAAGCAAGCAGTTTGGAGGCTTCTGCCAGATCAAGAGTTCAGAAAGTAATAGATTGTTACATTGATGTAGAAACCGAGTGTGTAACTGTAGGGAAATTCCTGATCGTCGAGACAGAAACCGGTATGGACATCGGAATTTTTGAATTACACTATAGTGTGAGGAGACCAGACAACCAAGAGTGGTTACCGTCAGAGCCAGTGTATAGATTCTTACTTCGATTTGCGAGCAACAGGCGAGAATGCGAACAGCTAGTCGAATGGATGAGATCCGAAGCGAAAGCCACCGAGAAGTATAGAAGTGCAGAGACTAGCGCCAACTTCCTAAAGAATTGGAATACTGTCTTGGATCAACGAGTTGGTGACTAGGTGCTACATATTTTTTGCGTAGAGAATTGAAGATGAGAGTGATTGCATGAACATGTGATCCTTGTGGTCTTGGATTAAACTGCTGTCGGAATGACTATGTTGTTCTTGTTCGAGGGGAACTGCTCAAAGACCCCTTGATCCATTGAGAGAAAATCATAGACTGCACTTGTCAGTAGTTGTCTTTGCATATTGGAGTTACCTCCGAGAGTCGAGCGCAGGCGGCCCCGAAACACTCTTCTCCGATCAGAGACGTCGCAAACTCGATTGGACCGTAGAGCATGGAACTTGTGCCCCAAACCTGACCAATTGCGAGCGAGCGGAGGTCGTATATCGGAAGTGCCTTTCCACCAGCTATTTCAGAGAGATCTACGTCGAACATCCCGGTGACAACGATATCACTACAGGAAGGATGGATAAGCGTATCCAAGACCGACGGAGTCCAAGTCTAAACCTGTCCCAGAAAGTTTAGAGGGTGTCCAAATTGAAGAACGAACTAGACAGTCAAGACCTCTTTGAGGTCGAGGATTCTGAGGAACGCTTGATAGTGAATTCCGCTCTGTGGGCTGCCGCGGGCGATGCTTTGGGATGGATAACCGAACTGTCCCATGGTCCTAAAGGCGTTGTGAGGCGCATAGGCCAAGACCGTGTTGAAAGGCCTTCAGATTGGCGAAGACGGATCGGTGGTCGAACAGGTCCCACCGTGGACATTCCCGCTGGGACTTACTCCGATGACACTCAACTGCGTCTTGCAGTTTGCCGGTCAATCCGCGGAGACAGATACTTTGACGTTGAAGCATTTGCAAAGGTGGAATTGACGGTCTGGCCGGTATATGCACTAGGAGCTGGACTTGGAACTAAGACAGCGGCGGCCAATCTTGCGCGTCGGCAAGTCAATTGGTTTTCAAATTTCTTCGAACGAGGCAAGCAACGCTACATGGACTGTGGCGGCAATGGTGCCGCAATGAGAATTCAACCTCATGTCTGGGTTGGTCATCGCAACCATGAATCTATGGTGCTGGACGTCTTGAAGGACGCATTGACAACTCATGGTCACCCTCACGGATTTTGCGGTGCCGTGTGGCACGCCATTTGCTTAGCTGACGTGTTGCGCACAAAAGCACGACCCAGTCTCCAAGACTTGCACGATGTTGTTGAGGCGTTCCGAGGAATTGATCGTATTGTTCACAGTGATTCGCAATTGTCGATGTTTTGGAAGGGTTATTGGGAGGGCTTGAATGGCAAGTCTCTTGAGGGTGAAATTGCCGAGATGTGCGACGAAATTTCTCTCGATTTGGACCTGATGGAAAGGGAATTTGCGAATGGAGCGTCCGACCCTGCACAGACCTACCATCGAGTCTTGGCAGCGCTTGGGTGTCTTGAACCTAGTCTCCGCGGATCGGGCATGAAGACCGCTATTGCCGCAAGTGCTCTGAGCATCTTGTTCTCCGAGACTCAAATCGAAGAGTGCCTACTCACAGCTGCAAATGAGCTGGACAGCGATACGGACACCATTGCCACGATGGCTGGAGCTTTGCTGGGAGTCATTGCTGAGCGTGAACCCAGTTGGAAGCTACAGGATCGATCCTATATCGAGTTCGAGGCGAAGAGACTAGCGGCAGTTTCTCGGGGCGAAGAGCAAGAGAGCTTTGCCTATCCGAATTTGAGCACCTGGAATCCACCCGTCCGACACAACGCCGGAGTAGGCATGGTGAATTGTTCCATGGCATTGGCAGGCCTAGGTGAAGTCAAAGAGCTGGGGCGAGAGTACGCCACGAAGGATGCCGTCTGGAAGTGGCTTGAACTGCCTTTTGGTCAGACTGTTCTAGCCAAGACCAAGAGAGGAGCTCGAGTCGCGATAGCATCGTCCCAGATGCCTGCGAAACAGAAGTTGCCTCACTCCGCGAAGGAACAGGTAAGTAGCAAACACAAGGATTCCGGTCTAGATGCCCTCGAACAAAACTACCGCGACGAGGAACCCACACTTGGTTTCAACGACTCCGAGAATCTAGGCTCAACCATTGAAATCGCTATTGAGGAGCCAGATCCTACCTCTGCCCCGCCCACGAACTTCGACTCGTTGTTGAATGAGGTAGTCGCTTCGAACTTCGATCCGGAGGTACTGGGACGAGCCGTGATCTACTGCATCGAGAGGTTTCAGTCTGAGGAAGAAGCGGTTAGCTTTACGAAAAGCATCGCGAATGAAATGCTCGCACGACAGCGTCAAAGCGGGAAAACTACGAAGAAGTCGGTCCGGAATCGCGATAACCGGTATTGACTGCATCTCAAGGGGCACGCCGCTTTCTGAGACTTCGATTCCTCACCGTCTGAATACGACTCGAACACCGCTAGTGCTTCGCTTTCTCCTGCATCCCAAGCCTAACGCATCGAAGCGGGCAAAATCCGATCAAAGTACAGTACTTCCAGCCCTTCGGCTTTCAACACCAACGATCTGCACTGGGATAGCGTGAGCAACCGATTTTGTAGGTTACACCTCCAGACTTCGTCGGTTGGTTTTCCTAAGTCATTGATTTTTAACGATACACCTAACGAGCTAGGCACTACATTTCCGGGCTGGATGGAGATGCCCGATTTTTTGGAGAGCCGGAACGGGGTCACAGTGGACCGGAGGCGGGCGAGACGGTACAGCTTCTCGGCGAGCACCGCGGATTGCGGGTGGGGGGACCACGCAGTGGCTGTCGTCGGAGGAGATCCGCTGCACGGACTGTAACTGCCGAGCAGGAAGTTCCGGTTTGCCTCGGGCGACAGATGTCACACTACGGAACTATTGACGACCAAAGCGTGGTGAACGCCTCACTTCCATCGAACTCGCCGAGTTCCCTTAACTACCTGGCCATCGCCCGAATCAACTGACCATTCACTCTAAGTTGATCGAATTCGAAATCCCCCGGTACGTTTGAAGACTCCAATCGGAGACCTCCGAACAGGCCACGTTGATTGCGCTTGTCGAACCCGCGCAACATCCACTCACCGGATCCTGTGTTCGTAGTTCTGAATTGTGTGCGACTCGGGTGCGGTCAGAGAGAAGTCGGCACCCTTGAAACTCAGACTGTGAGAGTCCCTCTCCACCTAGCAAAGTCGCAGAGCACTCAACTGGCTACTGTAGAATCTGGCTGTACTTCTCGCCACATCGGGGGTATCATTCCTCGTCAGTCGAGGTCATGGTCTACTCCAATCATATCTTCATTGAACTTCACCAATCTTGACTTTATCTCTTCACCCAATTCCTGTTCAGGCTGCACCTCCTCATATTTGATAATCAAGTCTACCAATGCCTTCGCTTCAGCAAGCAGATCTATGAATTCTTCGTGACTGTCTCTGCACTTGGCGATCATAAGTTCCCATAATTCTGCTGCTGAGTACTGCAATGCTGTTTCTGTTGTTAGAAACTGGGTGGGATCCACAATAGCTTGTCCCAATTGATATCCAAGACCATGTTCATCTTCCCAGTAAGACTTGACCAACTCCTCCATCTCTGCTACTTCTGAATCAGATACTTCGCAATCCTCCCAAGCGTCCGACAAGATTTTGGCATCCTCCGATGTAAATCCCACTTGCTCCAAACTGGATTGTTGCGGCGCACATGCCGCAATCATCAACGTAGCGATTGCCACTGCCATCCATTTTGTTTTTAGCGAAATCATCATCGTCTCTCCTTATTTACTTTCGGAATTTGGCAGGTTTGACTGGAATCTCCTCGCGCTCGCAAGTATTCGTGAAACTCTTCCGTATTGACAGAACTTTGGCAACATTCGCTATGTTCGAACAGTCGCTGGTAGCGCTACGATTGGCATCCGAAGGTGTTGATACGTGAAGGTAGTCAAGAACCTGTGAATGAAACTCGGATCGAGCTTGGTGTTCAATCGATGCTTAAAGTCGCCGGAGAAAGCCAGCAAATCCAAGCGCGGGAACAGACGGCGATAGCAGAACGGTGCGGGATCCCCGCTCGCATGGGCGCATATGTCGAGCCAGTCTTGCTTTCGTTGGGGTCGGAAGTCTGGAAGAACAGAATTCGCTGTTCTTGGCGATCCTTCTTGTTTTCGCACCGAGAGCATGATCGATATTCTACCACATTCTCACTCTTTTGGACATTAACCAGCTGACCCGTCTGAATCGCCTTCTAAAGACGGTATCGAAAGTACGCCTGGTCGTCTGCCTATTCACCTAATTGCCGCGTCGAAGCGACTGTGGCAACTATTCAGCGGCTACCAGCTAACGCTCTAATCACAAGAATGCCTCGCACCGATCGGCGAAGTCTGTCGTACCAGACTGGAACACTGTTCTGGAGGTCACCGTAAACGACGAAGTGGAATTCCATCAAGTACTCATGGTCGATTGAAGTCCGGGCCGAATAAGGAATCATGGAGTAGCACGCAATCGCTCGACTTTAGTTCAGGTGGAAGACCAAACGGACGGCCGGATTCCTCGTTTTGACGGCGGACTATCTCACGGTCGGAACAGGGCTTGGCAAGGCAATCTTGACGATTCCGACGATAGCAAGACTGACCGCTTGTTTTGTTGACCGAATAACCGGTATCCGCCACTGCAAACGTCGGCTCTACCAGTGGGAAATGGGGCATCTTGATTCGGCAACTTGTGGAAGGATGGGATTAGACAACCCTCAATGGACTGCCCCGGTGAGCGCACAAATTCTCCTTAACACATTCGCTGAGGCACTACCCTTGAACTCTTCCGATGGTCCCACAATGAAGTCCTTGTTCTACCGTCCTAGCCGCCGATTGGTGGGAAGATCCTGCTTTGGGAGTTGTGCTTCAATTACATTCTGACACCTATCCCTGGTTCCGGGAGTACATCGATGATGTTCAGAACTTTGTCTGAGAGTCAACTCCCAGAGTCAGGACCGCGACTGAAGCATGACGAGAAATCGGGACATACAGAGTTCCGTTTAAGATCCGCTTTGTTCTCGCAGAATACATAGGATCTCGTCGGGCCATGGTTCATCTACATCCACCCCTTCATCCATGTACTCCTCCACTTCAGAACCGGCTTTTCCATGAGCTACCAAGTAGTAATAGGTGCCATCTCCCTCGAAGACTACCTCCGCGAACACGTCCGTTCTTCTGATGTCCCAGTAGACCCCTACCTCTCCCTCAGATCCGACTTCGGGGTGAGGCAACGGAATGCCGTTCGGTCTGTTTTCCAAAAAGGTCAACGCGTCGTTCACAGCTCTTTGGGAGGGTGTCTTGGATCCTTCGCCGTCCCAGTTTTCGCCGAGATCGGGGTAGGACCGAAGTTTCTGGCACAGTTTCTCGAGTTTGGACGCACACTCTTCGGAGCGAGCGTCGAGTTGCTCGTTGTAGAGCGCTAGCGCAAGTGAAACAGCCTTCGGTTCATCCATTTCTGATTGGGTCATTCGATCCTGCCACGCTGTCTGTTCAATGAAGTTGCGAGAAGTCCAAGCGACAACTCCTGGAGACTTTCCTGTTGTGGTGCACGAAGCAATCTGAGTAGGTCTCCTACGCAATTTGACGATCTGGTGGTGTGTCTGTCAAGCTTCATCCAAGGGCTAAGGTTTTCGATATTGGCACAGTGACCCAAGAAACCGTCCAGCTCCATTCCGGATTGCCTTGATGGCACCTCAAGAGATCTTCTACGTGCCAGAACTGGCCAACCGATCCAATGCTTCAGTGACGAATTGGTCGGGCACCAAATCGATTGATTCATAGTGCTCGTACGTGCGTTTGCCATCGAAGAAGTCCAAACAGGAAGCGGTTCCGTTGACATCACAATGAATGTAGACCATGTCATATTTGCGATCCGGTTTCGTTGTACAGAGCACGATATCGCCTTCGGGCATTCCCAAAACGTCAGTTGGAAGCTCGGTTTCTCCATACAGTCTGCGAATGAGTGACTCAACGTTCTTGACAAGCCCGTCCGGTGGTGGGGTGTCTTCAGGTTCCTGGTCTTCGTCAACTCTCTCCAGCATCGAGAGAGCATCGGTCAGTGCCTTCGCCGCAAGCACGGTAGGCTTATTGCAATCCATAAGGAATACGTCAGTCTAATAATCCCAACTTAGACTCGATGATTAGTACCCGAGTTCTTTGGTGTCTCTCCGTTGTTTCACGGTACTTTGGCTCTGCGGCGACTGGAGCGTCAGAGTCGCAGATCAGTCCCCAACCGGCTTTTGACGAGGAGAGCATCGAAAATGCCATGAGTGCAATGTTCGACAGCTTGGACAAGGGAAGCAAGGCTGAGATGGCTCTGGAGTTGCTCTTCCTGACCCCACCCGATCAGATCGAGCCACCGCGTTACATCGCCGAGGGTCTCGACTCGCTTGACAAGACATTGGGGTCCATGCAAGCTCAACTCTTCGTGGGAGAATCGACGGAGGTAGTTAATGTCTAGGCTAGTTGTTCAGAGCGATGATCTTAGGAAGACGATCGCTGAGTGTATCGACCTGAAGAACCCCAAGAGCTTCTTTCTTCATGCCGGTGCAGGCTCCGGGAAGACACGGGCGGTCGTTGAGACTATGCAAATGCTCCGAGACCGCTATGGCACGGAGTTTCGTCATTCGGGCCAAGAGGTTGCAGTCATTACCTATACCAATGCCGCGTGCGATGAGATTCGGCTCAGACTGGACTTCGACCCCATTTTTGCCGTGTCCACGATCCACAGTTTCGCCTGGAGGCAAATTCGCACCTTCAACCAGGAGATCTCTTCTTGGCTGAGAGTACGTTTGACCGATGACATCAAGCTACTCCGCGAGCAGCAAGCGTCTGGAAGGCCGGGATCGAAAGCTACTGCTGAACGTGCAGTTCAGATTGAGTCAAAACAACACCGCCTTCAGAATCTCGACACCATCAAGCAGTTCACCTACAACCCGAACGGCGACAACAGCGCCACGGATTCGCTGAGTCACTCCGAGGTCATAGCCATTTCAGCGGAGTTTCTTGAGACCAAGCCTCTGATGCGTCAGCTATTGATTCGGAAACACCCCATGCTGCTTATTGACGAGAGCCAAGACACTCATAAAGAACTGATGGACGTCTTCTTCAAGGTACAAGCCGAGAATTCAGACCGGTTCAGTCTGGCTCTGTTCGGCGACACGATGCAACGCATCTACACACATGGAAAGGAACGATTGGAGGAAGCTGTCCCGACGGACTGGGAGAAGCCTGCCATCGAAACCAACTACCGATGTCCCAAGCGTGTAGTGACCCTTCTCAACCAAATCAGATCGAAAGCGGATTGTGTCCAGCAACGGCCTCGAGCGAATGCTCAAGAGGGTGTAGTGCGACTATTTCTAGTCGACGATTTTGGTGCCGCGGACAAACTGTCTTGCGAGCGAGAAGTGACCAAGAGAATGGCCGAAATCACATCCGATGACGAATGGATGAACCAAGGAGCAATCAAAGTCCTGACTCTTGAGCATCACATGGCAGCCCGCAGAGGAGGCTTCGAAAGCTTCTTCGAACCACTCTACAAGATAGATCGATTCCGAACTGGCTTGCTAGATGGGACACTGAACGGGATTGCATTCTTGAGGCAACAGGTTCTCCCTTTTGTGACCGCCTTGCGGACCTATGACAGATTCGCGGTTGCACAGACGGTGAAGAACCATTCTCGAATCATGTCTCCAAAGAAATTGGACAGCACCAATGACTCGTTGAGTGAAGTCCGCAAGGCTAGATGCGCCGTTGAATCGGTGTTTTCTCTGTGGAACGGTGGTGAAGATCCTGTGCTATTGGACGTAGTCGAGACGATCCAAGACGAAGGGTTGTTCGACGTTCCCGAAGTGTTTGATCCGATCCTTTCGGTAGACGAAGAGCAGGAAGTCGAGGCAGATTCAGACTCGGCGGCTGACAAAGCTGACCGGAATAAAGCGATCGATGCTTGGCGAGCAGCACTTGCCGTTCCGTTCAGTCAGTTCGAGGCGTATGCAGACTACATCGAAGACAAGTCGTCCTTCGGAACCCACCAAGGTATCAAGGGCCTTCAGTTCCCTCGAGTCATGGTCATTCTGGATGACAGCGAGGCACGCGGCTGGATGTTCAGCTATGACAAGCTACTTGGAGCGCGAGATCTGACCAGCACGGACGTGAAAAACCAGAGGGATGGCAAAGACTCATCTGTCGACAGATCCCGTCGCTTGTTCTACGTCACTTGCAGTAGAGCTCAAGAAAGTCTCGCGGTAGTGTTCTACACAGCAGAGCCTGATCGAGTCGCAAAGCATGTGTTCGATCTAGGTTGGTTCGAGGATCATGAGGTAGAACGACTGTAGACTGCAGTACCACGCACAGGTTGGAGTTGGTTTCTCGGTTGAGATTCTGTCTTACAGGCTTAATCTCGACCCGAACGAGATTTTTCATTGAAGCTGTAAGGGCAACCTAACTATTATGGAATCTTAATAGGTGGAGTCCAAGAAGTAGATGTTACGACTCTTAGAGTAACAATCCCTTCTTTTTCAACTGCTCCAAGATCTCCGGCCTTAGTTTTGTCAGGTTTTGAAGTGACTTTGTCTGTTGAAATCTCTTAAAAGTCGCTCCGGAGCAAAGTATGAACTCAATGTCGCGAAAAGTGACTCCTTTCCATAGAGAACCAGAAAAGTCGCATCCTCGAAACTCGCAATTTAAGAATATCGATGCCGTCCAGTCGCTGTCCGTAAACCTACAGTGATCAAACTTGCACGATGAATAGATACTTTGCAACCCTTCGCTACTTAATCGCGCGTCCGAAAAGTCCACATTTCGAAAGGTACAATCTGATCCTTTAGCTCCCTCTAGTCTTGTACCGCGCATTACCGTTTGGGGATCGTCTCCGATTGGTGTAGCCCAATGTACGTTACGCAAATCACATTCGATAAAGTCCGTTCCAACCACTTTAGATTCGGTGAAGTCTCCACCGGAGAAATTCGCTCCAGAAGCATTCAGATTGCTGAAGTCCAAACCTGCCCATTTCGTATCGCTGAGATTTGGAGCGTCCTTCGCAAGTGTCAAAACGAGTACGGTATTCGGGACTAAATAGCAAGAATAATGCTTCTTGTATTGATCTAGTGCAAAAGTCTTCTTTAGATGGATTGTCGAATCGAAAGTTCCTAATGTGATTGCACAGTAGAACCTGGACTAGACTTGCCTCCTGATTGCCTATTTCGGCTCTGGTGTGTAGCCACCTCTGACCAGCAATCGAGACCGACAGTGATGTAGAGTCCGACATCATTTTGGTGGCTTCGTTAATTGCTGTGTTGAAATTCGACTGCTCAGAAACCGACAGGTTTGCCTTGGCGTCGTCGTGGCGTTGTTCGATGTCTCGCACGAGAAGGTCAAGTCTGTGACCTGCGAACCAACTAGCTCCTACAAGTCCTACTAGAGTGACTACTACCTGAGGTATCCATAAGTGTTCTTCAGATCTAATGAACAGCAAGAGGAGCATACCTGTTACAAGTCCAATAATTGCACTGAAACCCAATGCACGAACAGCTATAGTTGTCTTATTCATAGTTGTTATTCTCTCTATTCAGTTGTATTCCTCTCAGAGGTGATCAAATCGTCTTGTTGATCGTAGGTTGGAGAGTCGGGGCACCATTGAACACATCCATTGCGAATCCAGAAGTGACAGCCGCATTCCGTAAGTTGCCTCACGGAGGGAGATACAGTCGCTCTGCCGAGCCAGTCTGTATTGATTCTCCAATGGGGTGACTCCGTCGACGACAGACGTAGCCGAACAACCTTCCCGCACTTGCCTGGGCACTTGAAACTTGCCCACTTCTTTAGCTGACCGACCTGTGTGATGTAGAGACACGGATCGTCGATGGTGCGAGGTTGCGGGAAGTCTTCGCAACGCTTGGTCTCCAAACGCGCTGTGGTAGTGCCGCGTAGACGGTCAAAGGATTGAAGAATCCGAAACGCCGTTCGGTCTCTCCATGTTGAAAGAGCATCACGAAGCTTTAACACTAGAATCCTGCTAAGTCTAGGAATGGTTGTGTGTCGCCAAGCCCCCAATTGTCCTCGCCAACGCATACAGGACATTCAGGTCGCGAGTTAGCACCGGTACGTCGGGAGCGATCTAAGTCATAACGAATGGTGCGTTCCGATGCCCATCCGCTATCACCTCGGATTCTCGCAAAGCCGGCGAGAAATTCGTTGACAGCTGCAGCGCCTGTTTCAGTCGTAAAAGTGCCTATGACCGGTGTCGGTGTATCACTGCCTGTTATGTAGCCTTCCTTGACCTGCCGATCGTACTCATCTGGATGCCTGTAGCGGAGTTCCTGTTCTCGTGCTCGGTTCGGGTTGACTATTTGTCGGCACAATAGGCAGACATTTCCTGGACGCAAGACAGTAACTCGACCTGAAATGTGTGCAGTGCCATCTCCCTGCCTGGGATTGACAGAAAGACCAGTGTCAATAACAGGAATATAGTAGAAGTATGCAAGTCGATTGAGGATGAGTCGACCCAAATGGTCATCGGTGCATCCGAAGATAACATCGCAGGATCGAAGCAATTTTGCGGTTTCAGGATTGGCGAGCCGTTCTTGACGAGCGCTAACTTTAGTGCTGAGACCCATCGACCGAATGTGATCGCCCAGTACTTCAACTTTGGGACGACGCTCCTCCACATCGCGACGTGTCGCGCCGTGAAGTCTGTTGAGGTTGGTCTCGCACACGATGTCGGGATCTAGCAGAAGAAGCCTACGGATGCCGGCTCGCGCTAGCAAGACGGCTGTTGCACTTCCGGTACCGCCACACCCCACAACACCGACACGCAGATGTTGTAGTCTCTTGACAGTTTCTTGACCGACGGAGAGGACTTGCCTCTGAAGAAACTCAGCGCTTCCATTCAAAGGAGACCCAGTGTCCATCGGAATTGAATCCTCGACAGTGGAACCGACGATACGGACCGTTGCAACTTGCGGCTCCCCATTGGAACTCCAAACTCGGGCTTCAACACCTCCATCGCCCCGTAGGAGGATGCTCACGAGCACTTGAGACTCGTCCTTGTTCCGGCGGGCTAGCACATCTCGAAGGTGTGCTTCGTTCTTATCATCTTGAAGAGAGAAAGATGCCCCTGAATTGGGGTGGCTGTGGCAAATTCCGGGATTGAGTTGCTCATCTCGGACTTTGCGGAGTAGACGGAAGTAGCAGTCCATATCCCAACTAACTGAATCTGGGCTGGCTTTCAGCTGTAAAGAAGGAAGCGGTTCGATACGGTGCACTGTCAATCGCAACTGTGGATGTTCGGTGTGGGATTCCTCCCATGGATCCTCTTCAATTCGACTCGATCCGCAGAGGATCTGACACGCACCTTCGTTGGGTCCGTCCAGATTGCATTCCTTGCGTAGTAGGCCAAGTTGATCAGATGTCATAGTGACATCTCGAACGATCACCGAACGACCTCCAAGGCATATCGAACCTTGGTCAACCAAGTCTGCACACCATCTTTACCCGGTCGCCAGTCGTGCCAGTGTCTTGACCAGCGTTGCCAGCTTTGGTTCAGGAAACTTTGGCCAACATTTGCTGCATATGGCCAGTCGTGAGCGTCACGAACCTTAATCCACGGAAAAAGGTAAAACATGTCCGGTGCTGCATCGGGATAGCCCATCGGAAGAAGCAGTAGCAACGAAACTTCATCGTGATCGAACTTTCCTTCCGGAAGCTTCCAGTGATCAATGATGATGCCCAATGCGCCGCCGTCGGACACCTCCCTGAAGTCGAGCCCTTTCTCCGTCAAGTACTTATGACAGCGTCTTGGCAATCCACTCACACGCGGCCACCTTCAGTGCTCTCTTTGGCGGCGGTGAAGAAGACCTCGAGACCTTCACTCTTGAGATCGGCGAAGTGGTCGTTTGCAATGAGCCGGTCGTCCTCTCCCGGTTTACCCTGCTGCCAGACTCCGTAGAACTCGGGATTCTCTCCAACCAGCTTCTTGAGAACATCACCCCGTATCTGTGGCTTACCCCATTGAAGCCTCCGGCCATCTATTTCAAACATGTACGTTGAAGCACTACGAAACAAGATGAAACGCTGTTGAGATGATTCGTCAGATCTCGACCTCTCATCTAGACGAAGATACTCCAAATCACCATCGGGAAGCCACTGAAGGACTATGTAGTTTTTAGGGTCATCGGCCCCGGCTAGTCTAAGCACCTGCTCGCCCGTGAGCGGATCGGAGACGGGATTGGGTACGGAGTTGACCTGCAAGAACTCGTTGTAGATAAGAATCTCTTTCATGATTGAACTCCTCTGTCTATGTTCGATACGTGGAACCGGTGCGCCAGACTGGTGTTTTGTGCTCGCATTGCACTCTGCTGCCCAAACCACTTGGCGAACGCCGACATATCTCGCGTAGCCCCGCCGTTGCTACATTGTCTCTAAGTACCGACTACCTAGTAAGTCTGCAGTTGTTAGTACCGTCGTCTGGAGGTGTCAATAACGCAAGAACAGACCTATGACATTATAGCTCTACCAGCCGCAGAATTTGGTACGTGTTTCGATCCAAGTGACTGGATCAAGGAAGGCGCAATGCAGGAGCGCGTTGCATGTGCGGACAACTAGAGCGAACTACTTTGACGAACGACTAGGGCGACCGACACTCCGAGTTGAAATTCAGGTCGGCCCGGGCTAGAGGTTGTGCAATCCGTCCCATCGGACACAACCGACTGACTACGTTTCAGGCTGAAGTGTGACGGCTCGACTTGGCCTTTCTTCAGGCATCGTAGATGCCGTTCGACCGCCAAAATAGAATCCCAGTACAGCTCCGGTCAACGATCCAAGAGCTGCAATGGTCGCATCGGAATTATCGGTTGCACACTGTGAACCGAACATGAAGAAAATGACGAACGACCCTACGACTACCAAGGCAAGACACTACGGACGGAGCCTCGCGGGAGTCCGAGTGCCCGAATTTCCTTGTGTTCAATCGCATAGTCGCGAGTATCGGAGTCCAGCATCTGTGCCTTGCCAAATTCCCAATATCCCGGATCGTTCTTCCCCTCGAAAGCGGACTCTCCTGCCTCAAGCCAGTAAAGGAAGAACCAACATATGACCACTGATCACCGGACTCGCAAGATGGGCAACAACACCGAAGAAGAAGGTGCTCACGCGATGAGTTCTCCCTACCCCGATCTTTCCGAGCATTTTGAAGTGGTCGATGTCGAAGACAAGAGCCACCTCCATTTGACCAGGTCCATCGCTGCTGTCAAAAATCGAAAGGGAGACGACGCAAAGTATGTCTTGAGCAAGCCATATCGAGCGATCGTCACAATCAAGTCAGGGCAAAGCGAAGAGTCTGAGTCCATTGAAGTCGAGGTGCCTCTCGGCTATATGAGCGATCTCATGTCAGTACCGAAGCTGGCTCGGGGAATTGTCAATCGCGTCGGACCCTATCTCGAATCAGCGATTCTTCACGACTGGCTGTATGACGCGTGGTTGACTCTTCCTGGCGAGTGTGATGAGAGAGGCCATGAAGAAAGCGAAAGTCAGCCCTCACACTGTGTTTGTGGTGTATCGTGCTGTGCGTTGGGGTGGCGGTAATTACTCATTCAATCCGGCACGCCGCGAACGCGGAGAAGAGATTCTTGCAAGTCCTACGGAGTATGAGGCGTGTAGGTGTAGTCCACCAGAAGGGGACAAGTAACAACGCTGGAGCATTGGTAGACGACTCCCGACTTGATGTCGTAGTCTCCGGTGAGATGCGTGTTGGCCATTTGGTGTTAGCGCGCATACTTCGCGCCAAGATGTGTGACAGCGATCACTCTTCCCTTTTCGCAGCACTGCGTCCGGCATTCGACCTCGCGAATCCAACGGCCCTCGCGCCCAGCTTGCCAAACAGCATCCACATACTGACGTGAGGCTAGTTGCAATGAACCAAGAAGCTCGAAAAGCTGAACGAGCGATGAGGTTCGAAGCGAGAACATCTCTCTTAGCAATAACTGTCTACAAAACGTGCGCAGTCCCAATTGAGGATCTGAGCACGCTAAGTAAAGTTCGCGGCCTCGGTTTGGAGGATCAGACTGTTGGTCAACTTGCCGACACTGGCGTACGAACCGGTCTCAGTCACAATATCTTGGTTAGCAGACAGCGTTGGTCTAACTGAGACGGCCAATTACAGTTGAAGCGTGGACAATCGATGGAGAGTGGACAATCGATAGAGAGCAGCAAGAAGTGAGAACTGCGATGGCGAAGCCAGGCCGTACCCTGATCTTCAGCTTTGACGGGAGCGGAAACGAACCAAGCAATGCTGATAGATTCGAGCACGACGAGAGCATCAGCAATGTGCTGATGGGTGGAGGAGCCGGAGACAGGACTTGACCCCAACCTAGACTCCTTCAGGTCAAGACCAAGTTACCCACTACTACAACGGTATTCGGACGAGAGAAAGCGGCAAGGACATTCCCCTGGTCGGATGGCTCGTATCCAAGGCATCGGGATTCGTGAACACGACTCTCGCACCCAAGTGGGCCGGTGCCAAGCGCATACTGAACGAGGCGAAAGGCGATTTCGAGGAATCTAATCCGACATCCTCCGATCGAATCGTGGTCTTCGGATTCAGTCGTGGTGCAACGCGAGGAAGTTCGCGAGCATCGTGCTAGCAGAGAACAAAGAGCTGGAAATTGCATTCTTAGGAGAGTTCGACACGGTCGTCGCGATGGACGGCATCCACCGGAAGGGAGAGAAAATTAGCAGTGACGTGGTCTTCGAGACCGCAACCTTGAACAAGCGCATCAAGCGTGCGGTGCACATACTCTCACTGGACGAGAATCGCATCGCATTCGAGCCCACCCAAATGAACCGTGACACGGAGTGCCCCGACCGGATAACTGAAATCTGGTTTTCGGGGATGCACAGCGACATCGGCGGCGGTCGTTGGTGTGACGGGCTGGCTGATGTCTCGCTGCAATTCATGATCGACCAGTGCAGGGCATCGTTGGGACATCAAGACATCTCAATTGCAGAATCTAATTCGATCGAAGTCCGCGGGCTACTGGATAGGCAAGCGGATCTGTTGAAGCTTCTCGATGTCGACGACATCATGATTCATCCGAACGTCACCGGGATGGAGCATGCACACACTGAAGGATTGCGCAAGTTCTACTCGAAGCAAGTGCGAAAGGTATGTGTTCGCGACAACGACGAAGTGCTTGAGGCTAGCGAATGCAGACCTCTAATCCATCATTCAGTCAAGGCACGATTCGATCTTGTTCCTGACTATCGGCCAGCGGCATTGCCGGACTCCGTGAATTTGCGGACAACCGAGATCCGAGGCGAAGGCAACAGGCTAGTTTCAACTACCTCAGAGAGCCGTGGCCAGCTTCGGCTCGTTCAAAAGGAGCTCGTGTCGTGAACACAACGTCCCAGTTGCTTGGGAAACAGCAGTCGCATCATTCAGTGGACAATCGGCAAGTAGCAAACATGTTGATCACTATCTAGATGCCCTCAAATGAATGTACTGCGACGAGGAACCCTCACTCGTTTCAGTGAATCTAAGAGACTAGGCTCAAGCACCGAGATCACTATCGGGGAGACATTCAGTTCCCCATTCATAGCTCTCGAATCGTCGATGGATGAAGTAATCGCATCAAACTTCGATCTGCTGGTGCTGGGATGTGCCTTGTCATGTTGCATCAGGGAGTCTCAATGGGACGACGAAGCTATTAGGTCTACGAAGAAAGTCACATGTGAAACGCTTGTAAGACAGCGACAACGCGGGAAAGATACGAGGAGAGTTGAATCGGAAACGCCGTAACCGGTATTGACTGAATCTCCAGGGATGGCCTCTCGGTGAGCCTTGGATTTCTCACCCTCGAAAGACGGATCGAGCACCACTTGTGCCCCGCACTCTCCTGCTTCCTCAACCAAACGCAACGATGCGGGCGAACCCGATCAACACACAGTGCTTCCGTTGATTCGGACCCAGCACCGACGAACCGCACTGGAAAACGTGAGTGGTCGAAGTCGTGGGAGCTATCTACAAACTTCGACAGTTGCTCTTCATAAACTGTTGATTTGAAACGATACTCCTTGCGAGCTAGGCACTACACTTCAGTCTGGAGTGCGATTCACGCTTAGTCGGAGATCTCGAACGGGATCACCGAGGACTGGACACCGGCAAGGTGTTTCAGGCCTTCGGCGTGAACCGTGGGAGGCATGGAGGAACCACGTAGTGTCGGTCGTCGGAAGCACAAGCCGTCACTCCCTGAAACTCGTGAAAGCAGTTCTGGGACGGTAGCGATCACCGAATCCTATGGTTCAGCCCAATCAACTTCCTCGCCAGATGAACTTGAAATGAGCAACAAGAACACCCATATCTCAAGTCGGAAGTGTGATGCTTCAACTTGGAGAACGAACTGTCGCCCATCGAATCACTGCCAAATTGACGTAACTGCATGGACAATTCCCAACGTACAAACAAGCGCATGTCAACCCCAAGCCACCAACCCTGTGATACACTCGCAATAGGATCAATGGAACACTGAATACGACAGCTGACCGGACTACCTTCCTCAGGAGGAGATCGGATCGAAATCCATCGAAAATCCTCCGTTAACAAGACCTTCTCACGCAATATAAGAGGAGATAATTGCTATGACAGTTACAGCCCTACACGCTGCTAAGCATCTTTGCCACAAGGGCGATTGGAAATATACCCACCTCCAAGTCCAGAAAATTCTATATCTTGGTCAAATGGTGCATTTGTTCTACGAGAATGAGCAACCCTTAGTTCGAGGAGTATTTGAAGCCTGGAAATATGGCCCTGTACATGTGGAGTTATTTGAAGATCTAAAGAGATTCGGAAAGCAAGAAATACCAGATACATTTTCTCGATGGAGTAATCTCCCAATACTGGCAGAAGACTCCTCGGAAGAACACTGGCTGAATTACTTGTCGAATCTATTCCCTCCCGGTAGCGGGCCGACTCTGATGTCGCTCACACACGATAAGCTGAGTGCCTGGAGAAGACTGTATATGCCGTTCTCGAACGAAGTAATTACACACGAGTCCATGTTGAGAGAATATAGAAGACGCCAGAAATATCATGAATCCAAGCGAACCTCCAATTAAGCCCTGCCCAGATGACGAGACAACAAATGCGCTCTCTACCGTTGGCTCGCCCGCATCTGATGAGTGGGAGGGAGCCCAGAGAGAGTTTGATCGACGTCCACGAGAAGCGCACACTCAAGCTCTTGAGGACATCATTGAACAGCGAAACGAATTTCCAATAAGGTTCTCCTGGGTCGTAGTGGGATAAATAAACGTCACAATAGTCGTTGTGTTCTTCCAAGGATTTGGCTGGTGGGGATTCGGATTAGCTGATTCAATCGTCTGAGTGATGCTTGGAACGGCTTTAGTTAGGGCATCCGCGCCGATACTCATTTCCGCTCGATACCTGTTCCGAAACGGCAAGATCCCTGCGTCGATTAGAACGGGTAACTAGGTCTCCAATTAACATCCCGCTAGCGGCAAATTCTTCACGGGTGCATCGAGTACGACCAGCAATCGCAGGGCGTTTGGTCCCTCGGGCTGGCATTCGTGCTCCGACTCAACCCGTGCTTCCATTTGCCCCAGAGTCGAATCCAATTTCTATCTTGTTCGGAATGGCCCTACACACGTCCGTCTTCGCTCCTTCTCCGACTGTTGCCGAAGTCGGTCACGTACATGACTCGCTTAACATCGGAAGTTGCCAACTCTTCTGACCTTCTGGTTCCGTGGCAAACCGAGCTATGAAACTAGCGAGAGTCACGTCCAAGAATCGTAGAGCCAAAGACTCTATCTCGACAGGGTGACTTGAATGATCACTGTCCACGTGATCAAACGCAGTTCGCTAGCGCCGGTCCATCTGTAGGCAAGCAGTCAATTGGACCACTAAGTCCATCCTGACCACCTGCCTAGAGCTCTTGGGACTATAATCCCCCGCTAACCCAGTCGAATCCAACCATGAGAAGCCAAAAAACATGCTAAATCTTGAGTCGCTCGCCCAGAGTTATCTGGAGTCCATAGGGTTTCAGATTCATGAAACCGTCAAAGGCTGTCTCGTTGCAGGCCGGATCGAATTTTGGGGACGAGACACCCGTATCGTACAAACCGTACAGGACAATCGGGCACCACGACACGAACTCCTCGACAACGTCACAGAAATTCGGACACGCTATCCCGATTCTCGAGCAACGATTTTGGCCCACTCAAGGGAGGGGTTTTCGCGCGACGACCTTACAGACATATCTGCCGAGGACGTACAGCTCTTAGTACCGGTCCAGTTCTTTGATTCACCTTTCAAAGTTGAACAGGCACCACGAACTGTCTCCGCAATTACTAAAGTTCGGAACTTAGCGGAAAAAGACGAAAGAATCCCACAACCGTACCAACTGGACGGAGAGGAGCATTCAGGTGAAGATCTTTTCGATACACTACTTGATGAACTTACGAACGAAAGTGGACCACAAATCCGATTTGTCATCGGGCGCGCTGGCATAGGAAAATCACTCCTGTTTCGTGCTCTCTTTCAGCGAATGTATAGCATTTTCTTGGAGTCCAAGAATCGCCAAACTTTAAGTAAGCGACCCATACCATTGCTACCGGATCATCTCAAGGGTTCCAATGCAACCAGAATTAACCACCTTATTCAAACCTTTCTTGACGACGACATAGCTTCTCCGATATTACCAAAAACATTCTCATGGTTACTCAAGAACGGATTCACTACCTGGATGCTTGATGGACTCGATGAGTTATATGCAGGAGAATCAGACTTTTTTGAAGACATCTTTGACTTGGTCGCAGAAAAAGGATCGAATGCTACTATTACGGTTTGGTGTCGTGACTCCTTGCTGACATCATCCCAGTCCTTTGCCGACTTCTTGGATATGTTTGAAGATGAAGAAGTCATTAAGGTCTACAGAATGACTGATTGGGAGCGGCGACATAAGAGATTGCTTGCATGGAGACGAGTCGAGGGACACCAACCACAACCTCAACAAACTGACCCGGCAGAAGTCTCCACGTTCTTGTCTGCCATCGACTCAAATAAGACACTTAGGCTGATCACATCATTGCCGTTCTATTGCAATCTCGTGTTCGACAGAACACGAGAAACAGGTGTCCCTCGCGTCCGGGATGACTTTGAGTTGTTAAACATCGTGATCAACGAATTAGTAGCACGCGAGAAAGATAAGGGACTGCTAAATGAGGATGACTTTGATGAGGATGGCCTCGAGGATTGGATGGAAGCAGTTGCCGACGAATACATTGAGCGGCAAGGATACATAGATATGGATCAGGCTCGAGATTATGCAAGAGTAGTGCTTCGTGAGGATTTGGAAGAACGTAAGTGTGAGGATACACTTCAGAGTCTTCTTCAGTTCCCTTTATTCGTACGGGGAGAAGAATTGGGTCGCATTGAATTTGATCATGACTTGCTAGCGCACGCTTTGGCGGCTCGCCTCTATCTTAAACAAATTCGTAAGAAGCAACCAAAGGTATTCGAACGACTATCGGGAGGAGATTTTGAGGAGTCCCCTCGCTTGAGGTTTGTAGCGAGTCGGCTTGAACCCGGAATGAATGAGTTTGTATTGGAACAAGTCCGCAATGGAATTACGAGGCATCCGGAGTACTCGACGGCGTTGTTCCTGTTGCTTCAGGTTCGTTCAGAGCGCGACTTAGTTGCGCAAGAGAATATACAATTGGCGGGCAAGAATCTAACTGGCATCTCTTTCTCAGATCGCGACTTGGCTGGTCATCGCTTTAACGACTGTGACCTGTCGAGAGTTACGTTCTTGCGCTGCGACCTTCGCGATTCGTCATTTGAGGGAGCCGTTTTGATGGAGACGAAATTCGATCAGTGTATGCTGGAAGGTGCTCGATTCGGCAACTTCAATCGTATTAAATCCATGTATTTTGGTTCGGCGTTCCTTCGAGAGACGGTCCAGATTAGGGATCGACTTCATAAGGAGACAGGAAGGAAATTGGAAGTGTTGGCTGATCCCTGCCCCACAGCACTTCAAGTAGTGATGTTACTTGGTAAGTTTGTGAATCCGCTAGGGGAACCTCGTAGTGCACATATCGACAAGAGATTGTTGGTGAGCGGGAGAAAGGTGGCTGGCGCTGCGACTCCTAATTCATGCGTACAAGAGTTGGTTCGACACAAGTATCTCAAGAAGTATACAGGTGATGATCGATACTCTCGGTGTAGCGGAAGTGGATACGCAGAGATTGTGGCTGCTGTCAGAGACGGTGTCTTCAGCGATGGAATCATGAGTGTCGTAAAAAGGCTATGTCAGCGAACTGGATGTTCTCATCGGGCCAACTAGCTAATTGGACGCATTGTGTGTCTAACGGATCAATTTCACTCAATTTGTACTTGTTCGAGTTAGTAGACCATGAGTTCTTATTTTTGATTCTTCAACCAATTGATACGGCAGCAACTGCTGTGTACGGCGATGGAGAGATGCAGTGAGATGGATGCCGACGTAGTTTCCCTGCTTCATGTCGCACCTCGAGCAAACGAAAAACTGATGAATCACATCACCTCAGAAGATCTGCTCGAGCTCATCTGCGCGAATTCACCGACGCCGCAGACGAGCAAGTATCTGAAGCTTCGGTACGGTGGTATGGAGTAGGAAGCGGACCTGCAACGCGACTTCGAAAACGCACACTCCTCGGTGCACAGTCAACTTCCTATGGCCTGATCAGAGAGGCACGGCACTCCGCTTGTGACACCTTCACTTGTGATAGCATCGACAACGTAAACGAGCAAGCCCCACTCGCAGCTCCTCGGGCGCGAAGCTGGATCTTCTCGTTTCAACGAAACAGATCGGAGACACAAGCAAGAAAACTAGACAACACTGTTGAAATAGTCAGTTCAGACCGTAAAGATAGGACACAGCTAAGTTGGAATACGAGTGGTTGCGCACCGATTGAATCACTGCCGACCACGAAGCAGATACACTGCTCGAAGATCTCAAAGTTGAGTGCTCGGCCGTCTGCCAGTTGACGCATACAGATATCGGCATGAGAACGAACCACACCATACACCTAGGTGCTAGCGGATCCGCTGACAAGGAAGCCTTAATCGAAGCGCTGGAGAACCGTTTCGGCCTCCGCGCGATGTGGCCCTAACAGTCGTCTCGACCGACACCGTCCATGGACATCCCTCTTATGACACCAACTATTGAATGAAATGAGCATTTACCTTGTCGCACTAACTGAGCCAGACGAAACTGCGTGGAGTGAAGTCGAGAGGAATTGGCCCAACCGACACCACCTAATCAACGATCGACTGGCATTTGTATCGCCCGAAGGCATTGTGACTGGCGACGAAATCGTCACTGCTATCGGCATTACGGTGAACGACGATTCTCCCAATGGAATAGTCGTTCCCGTACAGAATCAAAATGGAGTGCTGCCCATCCCAACTGTCAACTGGCTACAAGCAGCAATGAGTGAATATGGAAGATGATTCAGATCATTCGGAAAACGTCGTTCTCTTGAAGAACGCCTCAATCGCTGGCGGAGGTTCACCTAACGGAGGTGGGGCCAGGAACCTCAGCCTCAGCGTGGAACACAGACTGACCGCCCTGGAGGCTCACCTCCACAACTTGGCTACCAAGACAGACCTCTCCCAGATGGAGGCGAGAATTCTCAGCTCGATCACCAGTCAAATGCGATGGCTGGTCGCGTCAAGTCTTGCGGGTATGACAATAGTCTTGACGATTTTCAAGCTTTTACCGCCTGGACCTTAGCCGACTCCCTTCAAGCTCCTTGCGGATTGCTTCGGCGAACCGGGACCTGCGGCAAGAAACTCAGACAATTGAATGCTCTGAATCGACAGTCTTGCTGTCGGTAGTGTCGTCAGTATTGCTGTCGATTGACACCGCCCTGATCAATCATCGAGTACCGGACTTCGACACCTGGACAAGTACGCGGCCGCTCATTTAAGACCTCTTCTCGGTCCCACGACTCCCCAACTGGAACTTGAGGCCATCCACCTCCTTGAGCAACTCCGCTTCCCGCGGAGGAGAGGAGGGATCGCCTCCATCGTACAGCAACTTTCTGCGCCAGGGCGAAAGCAGGTTCGGGGAAATGCCGAGCTCCTCGCAGAGCCGCTTCTGGGTCACGTTGGGGCTACGCGACAGTCCAACCGCCTCCTTCTTGGACTGCAAGTCGAAGGTTCTTCGTGTTCTCATATGTAATGTCTCCTGTGTCGGAAAGATCATCTAACATGTGTCTACGAAAACGTCTCAAACCCCAGTCACGTTACCCGAATTCACCATCAGACCAAATCCTCAGTACAGTTCAAGTCGATTCATCCACTCATCCACAATAGCCTCACCTCCTTCCCATTTCTGTTTCCAAGACAGACGAAGTCTGCCTATCAATTTCTCTGCCCACTTTGGGTCATCGATGTCGAGTAGAGTCAACTTGACCTGAACAGGAGCATTAGGATTGAAGCCAACTTCACGGAAATCAGTTTTCCTCTGGAAATGGATGGTTGAACTGTACGACACAAAGAAAAAAGAGTTTTCTAGGGTCACGATGTCGCTAAACAATCGATCTTCAATTCCAACTCTTTCAAAATCCGTAGTTACGCGCGACAGCTTGCTCATAATCTTGTCTCTCAACATCGCTATTCCTTCAGCAACAACTTCGTACATCACGTTAGGGTCTCGCGGAATCTCCAAACGTCCATTATGCATGCCGGAAGAACGAACCCTCAAGCACAGCGTGTCCGTGTCATAGTCTCCTGAACGTATATGGCGAACAGACTTCCGCGACATGCAAGTGGCGTTGACATGTGCAACCAGAATCAAAGCGGCTTTAGAGCCAATTTACAGGACATAACCACAGACCATAACTCTAAACCTTTTGGGAATACGGCCTAGGTGCCTCTTTAATCTCCGAAGGTTGTTATGGGATGATTCGTAATCAACGGTCGAAACGGTACTGCCCGAGGACTCCCCGCAATCGACATTATGAGGGAGGCCACCTTCGTCACTCCGGTTCCTTGTCCCTTTGGCGATTCATCTTGATTCAACACTTGAATCGCCTCTTGCTCCAATATGTGAAACTCCCGACACAATGGGAGCAGATCCACTCTTCCACCAAAGTCCTCGCGCATCTGGGCGACAGTCTCCAAAACATCGCCATTCCCCTCACTTACGTCAGACAACAATGTCTCTAGTAGAGGATCCTCCAAATTAGGATACTTACACACAGAAACCGCGAAATCCTCCGGGAATGAGCCTTACCGAGTGCAATTCTCCCTTCTCTTACGGCCCCAATTACATCATATGCGTGTAGCTCTAACACATTGTGTAACAGTCGAAACCAGAATGGAAATGGACTGTAGTGCAGTGACGAATTCTCCAATGACTTCCATATCCTTTGCCCAAACCAACTTAAGGTCAATTCTGGATACCTAGGCGTAATGGCGCCGAGGAACTGTTCCATCCCGAAGTTGATTCTTGGATATCAACCATCGACTAAAGTGGCATCTCGACAATCGACGAATTTAGCTCTTCGAATAAAGTGGCTCCATCTAGAGTGTACCCCAATTTCAAAATGAGCTGACTTACCCTTGCCGGCTCCAGCACGTCAAGTAATGGAGTAAACACTTCATCTCGCCAAAATGTGAACGCATGGTCAAAGTGCCGTATAGATGCTTCCATTAACAACAAGCAGGCTTCCTGATTGTTCTGATCCCTGGCCAGATCTACAGCTCTTTGTACAATGGTAGCGTCTATGTAGTTGCTATCTACAATCAACGCGGCGATATCTTCCAAGTACTCGTCACTATCCAACCATCGACTAAGGACCGTATTCACTTCGGGCTGGCTATGTCTGTCCAGCAGAATTTTCGCAATCGGTCGAATCGTCCAAGTGGGCATTTGATCTCGGTCTGTGAATAGGTCAAACACCAAGTTCTTATTCCTATCGGCGAGAACTGAAAGGAACTGCATGTACGGCGTGTTAGGCGTTAAGTCTCGGGTCCGAGCTTTGGCGAATATCGACAAACGCGCTTTCCACTGTGGCCAGTTCTTCTCGGTAATGCTGGCAGCCACTTTCTCCTGTACTATGTGCGGGCCATCCTGGATCCGATCTTCGAACTTATCGGGACCCTTCACATAGTGAGGGAAAAAGGACTGGTACCCTACGATTGACTTGAGAGCAACATAGGTTTCATCTGCATTCAATTTCTCCTGAAATTGATCTAGCGCCTTAAGAAACTGATTGTGTGCATTCACAGCAACGGAATCAGTCTCTACCTCCTGGGGAAGGGTTTCAAGATTCCGCCACTGGCGAAACAGAGCCAACTCCAAGATTTGTTTCAAGTGGAGTTTCAAAGCGCCGACGAATGTCGTTATTCTGCTTATCACGTATGTTATGTCCGAGTAAATCATGGCCAAAAGACTTGGACTGATAGCACTCTGGCGCGGCACTCTTCCCGCAACAAAGAGGCACTCAACTGCGTCTCTGAATAACACCTCCTCGTTAACGATACTCTCCACATAGGTCAGAATAGTGTCTATAGCTCCCCTGCGTGCGCTAGCCAGTGCTGGCGTGTATGCGATCATACCTTGGTAAACGCTCATGGAGTCGGTACTCAGCTCCATACCTTCGATATCAGGTTCCAAGATTTTTTGCGTTACGGTCAGTGCCAGAGGAGCAAACTCTCGGATATCGGTTTCTCTCGACAACCGTTCAGCCAATATCACTTGAACTGCTGGACCAAACTTCTCCCAAATCTGGCGATTGTTCTTGGCTAGTTTTTCTGCGATTCTTACTAGTTGCTTCCTCGATTCTGAATTCGATGATGCGACATAGATATCACGTATGAGCCTATATGTCGCACCGGGCTCAAAGTACCGATATTGTGTAATGATTGAGGCGATCTCCTCGGTCACTTGATGGGACTCCATTCCTCTGACGCTGTCTACTGTTCCTTTACTGGAAACGGTGTGAGTCTGTTCAGTCTGTAGCCAAGCCTGCTTAAGAGTGTCTCGAATTTGTGGAAAGACTTGGTCAATTTTATTGATACTTGGAAGTAGAAAGTCCCTTAGAACTATCAAGTCAACATAGCGTTTGTTATTGTCCTTTGCTTCAACTATATGGCTGTAAGATTCAATGTCATGTACTGACTGTGTTGTCTTGAGGAGTTCGACATAAGAAGTGATCGATTGAAACGTGGAAGTCGGCGGTCGATGACGTTCGTACATTTCTTTCCATAGAATCTTGTCTATCCTTCGTAGTAGACTGTTTCCAAGTATTGGCAACTCTGATTTCTTATAGATTGTGTCGCGAGCTAGCGCGACCTCATACGCTTCCGATTGACGGGGCATCACGTCTTCGTCAATCGTACTTCCCGACACGATCTCCGCTTGGCGGAGCTCCCAGGTCTTTTGTAGGTTCATCCATAGTTGCGGTGTGGTACCAAAATAGCGCGCAAGACGAAGCGCAGTGTCAGCACTCACACCTCGTTGTCCTTTAAGGATCATAGTCACCCTGTTCACCGGAACTCCTAGCGACTTCGACAGCGCATTGGCGGACAGTCCTATCTCTTCCAGTTCGTCACGGAGAACCTCACCCGGATGAACCGGCCTCATTCCGTTTCTTACGTTCATTTCAGACTCCATCAGTGATAGTCGACGATCTCTACATCGTGCGGCCCATCGTCCTTCCAGCGGAAGCAGACTCGCCACTGTTCGTTGATCCGAATACTGTGCTGACCTTTGCGATTTCCTGACAGAGCCTTTAGCCTATTGCCGTTGAGCGCGGCCAAATCTCCAAGCGTATCCGCACTGTCAAGTATGGCCAGTCGGTGCGCTGCCTGGCTAGTGAAACCCACAAAGGCCGCAACGCGTTGACCTTCGAAGAATCGTTTCGTATCGCTGTCTCTGAAGCTTCGGATCATTCACACCGATTGTAATTGGTTTTACGGCAAACGTAAAACCTCCGATCGGTCATGGCATTGTCGATACATCCTCGGGTCATGTTGGCGTTGTGGCTTAGTTTCGGTTAAATCGGAAATCGGAGAGCGGTCCGCAACAACTGTTGGACTCCTGCCACTCGAGGATTCCCGAAGACGTTCGCATCGAACTAGACTGAACTTACGTACTACCGGTTGTAACTGGTCTAACAATTGGCCCGAATACTCCATGGGCAGTTGTATTGATGGTGAAAAATGAACCGAAAGAAGCTCTCAACGTGGCTGAACCAATTCGATCGGTTGCCGGCGACCTATAGAGCCCGGTTTCGGGAAGTTGCGACTGCAACAGGACTCGGTTCAGGAAGTGCTTTGAATCTGAGAGTTCGATCTTGACGAGTTTTCCGTATGAATACACTCCGGGGCAGGTCGGAGGAATTGGCCGCAACGGCAAGAGAGCCGGTCTGCTTCGCATCTGGTGTCGTTCGGAGAGCTACTGTCGCAACTTCAACGTCCAGGCATGCGTCTCCGCGTAAGGTGGGTCTACGAAGCGTGCCTGCGCGATCGGCTACCGTTGCACGAAACCTCAAAGCGGTGTGGAATCAGTTAAAGGACGGCGTTTTATGGCGACATCGCTTGTAGCAAATCTCGGAGGTGCAGCTGTACGACTCTCCATTTGAGCCCATCTGAATCGAACCTATATGCTGGTGACCAACGGACATCCCAGCCAAGTGCAAGAAAGCAAAGCAAGCCTCATCGAATGGCCCGTTCTTGGGAAGTTCGGGATTGAATGACTTCTCCAAGATGTCCGCTCAAGACTAGGAAATGCACTGATCCACTCGCCCTTTGGCGAGAGAGTGCGAGTAAAATGGTTCCTCTTGAATTGAAAGGACAGCTACTCGTGGAAACGGAGAGAGACGGCAGAGTCACTACAGACTACGTGTCTTTCGATCAATTGCAGGCAATGCTCGAAAGCGCATGGAACAAGGCCATCGTGGATTCTGCCGAGTTTATTCTCGACGATCCATATGTAGTCAACGGAGACAAGTGTAGCATGTTTATCCATCGGCTCGCACAACAATTTGAAGACCACTATGCGAACAACAGTAGATTGAGAGTATGGCAATCCAGCAATAGCTTCGAGTTTCCTCACGACATTACTGTTAGTGAGGTGGAATCCGTTGGTGGTCCTATTTATACAAGATTTGGTAGCCCGAATGAAGAGTCAACATTCGATAGAATAAGCAATGTACTGTGGCAAATTCAGCTAAATATGACTAACAGTGGAAGGCTTTTCGTCCACGATCTAAACAAGCTAGGTTCTGGTACTTCTCAGAGCGACAAATTGTTTGTGGTCAGGGATTCGTGGTCAAATCACTTACCTTGGTTGAAAGATCAAATTCTACATGTAGCAAAGCTCATGCGAGGTCGGCTTTTTCTTGCTCTCTTACCCGATCCAAAATACTGGAATATGTCAATACAAACCATAAATTTGATGAGTTATCGCAGTCAAGCGGACTGCGATAATATGGTCTACGAAAGCACTCTTGATAGTTGTGAAGAATTATGCGCCGATGAGTAATGGTATGCAACGTATCAAGATCAATTGATATGAGCTGACTAGCTAGTGGAGAAGGTGTTGCTTCATGGTCGCCCTATATCAAAGAAGACTATCAGCACAACAACGGAGAAAACAATGACAAGAGCTGAGTTGAAGGACGAAGTGATAGTCGTTCTCGAAAACGGCGACAAGAGATGGAAGCATCTCGAAGTCATCTAACAGATTGATCCCAATAATCGACAAATGGTTAGGAATGCCCTCGCCGATCTCATGGAAGAGGGAAAGGTACGTGTCAATTTGGACCCGACAAATCGCAATCCCATCTATGCTCTTGCTTCGAGACTCTGACTTTCTTTGAGCGTGGAATAACGTCAAGGAGGTAGCGAAGCTCGAGGAGAGCATCCCTTCCTACTCGGTAATCCGATCAGACTTGACATTGAAGAGAAGTCCCGGCCAAGCTGGCTGTGGCACTCCCGACTGTGTGTTCCCACTGACTTCCGTGAGCTGTCTGAGACCCTAGTTGACCGATTAGCCGATGCTGAGTACCTCGTTTAGGTCCGCATCGCTGATCAAGACGACCTGAGACCTGTACTTGCGTCCGTAGCCAATTCATCGCCAGATCGTTCTCAGCTACGCGATTCAGTTCCAGTTTCCCTCCACAACCTCACGACAAACCGGCTATCTTGTTCATCCAAGTCGGGTTCCGAACCGTTGTGTTCGCGCATTGCGTCAATGATCTTGTTCCGAACTCCAGCATCTCCTGGCATGACGTACCCGTAATCCCGCAGGACTTCCTTGAGTAGTTCGTTGCGTGCTCGTCGTGCTACACCTGCTTTCATCTTCGCCACTGTCATACCGGTTGGCAGTCGCCCGGGGGAAATCACTTCAAGCCGATCTGAATAGAGTGAGACTTCAATGTCGGTGCCTTCCTGGGTGTAGTCTCGATGTACGACCGCATTGACGATCGCCTCTCGAATCGCTTCGGAGGGAAATGACGGTTGCCTTCTTCTACGCCCGCCTTCGATCCGATCAGTGCTACTGGCGTTGCGTACCACAAATTCCACAGCACGGTCTATGACACCCGTCTCTGTCAGCTTTCCGGTCTTCGAGTACATTGGCGTCAGCGGACCTCGTATGAGTTCCCTGTCAACCATTGAATAGACCTTTTCGGTACCGGGAAACGCCCAAGCAGTTACTCCGGCCTGAGGCAATCGACGATTCGGATTGCTTCCAAACAGCAACAGCCCAACAACTGAAGCTCTTGTCTCGTCATCGTCTTCGACCAAGAAATCAGAATCGAGCAGAAGCCGCTGCCAACCATCCAGATCCGTTTTGTCCGGAACGGATAGCTTTCGGATGTGGCGATAGTAGTTCTCAAGTCGATCTCTGTCGAAGTTAGCGATACTGGTGTCCCATACTGGCTTGACCTCGTAGCGAACCCACTTGGACGCCTGATAGAGCCGTGCTTCCTGCTCCCGTGAGGCAACACGTGTGTTGATGCCGTCGCGAACATAGGTAATCCAGTTATTCCCTCTTTTCGCCTTGTGTGGCTTCCCTCGAACATCGGGGGCGATTTCAACGATTCCAACCGTTTTGCCATCCGACATCCCAAGAGTCTTGTATGTGGGAATCAATGAAGGTTGAATCTGGTTCAGACCGATGTCCGCAACCCTCCTCTCCACTTCCTGCCAGCTCCTAGTCAAACCTGAGACTCTCCCGTCGTGTTCAACTCCCAGCAGAATGAATCCGCCCTCGCGGTTCAACAGGCCAGACATCTCACACGCAAGGTCGTCTGCGCGACAATCGTCGGATTGGAATGTGACTCTTGAGCTCTCATCGCCGGCAATGAGAGCAAGTAGTTCAGTCTTGTTCATAGTAAGAAGCCGTACTCTCGGCGTAATAACTCACATGCCTCGGATCTACTCCAAGCGCATCTTGCAACCCGCTCTCTCCGTTGCTGTGTCTCTGTTCCTTTCATACGAAGAGGGACCCGGGAAAGCAGGTCGAGTGAATGATACAACGACGGTGGTGGGATTCAACACTAGGAACCTAGAACAGAATCCAGGCCAGTGAGCAGGACAGTTTACGTCGCTAGCGTCTGAAGTGCACGTATCCGTCGGAATCTGGACTTGGCTGCATTTGGTGTCGCCATGAATCCCAATCGCCAATCAGCAAATTGGCGATTGGATAAATTGCACCGTCGCGATGCCTTTCGACTCGTGCACGAGGCATAGGTGCGCCACATGTCAAGTTAGGGACTGGATCGACCGAGAGCGCAGTACCCGCTTCAGTACATTGCTACATTGCTCAATCGCTTTGAGGCTATTGAGCCTCCAGAAGTACCATTCGAAGTGTCAATGCCAATTCGGAACGTCCAAGCCTCAACGAATGAACCGCGCTTTCCGCGAGACTCAATTGTCTTCGCCCCATTGCGCCAGGTACGAACATCGCGGCAGCGAGCTACGGCGAACTTGGCAGTGAGCATGACATTTCAATACATCCCGATTCTAAGACCTGACAGCCACATCCCGTGACCACGGTGGTTGAGTACCATTCTCGGCTATCTTCAAGAGAAATTGAGCGCCTTCCATTGACCTCAAGGAAGTCACTTAATCAATGCTGTCGATCACGCAACAGAAAGAGAGTTCAAACCGAACATGAAAATCGATCCCTGGGGCGATCCCCATCGCCACTATGTCACTCCCGACATCGGAGACCGCACAACACTTCTCAATGAACAATGGGTGCATGTCGCGCACCAACTTCCCCCAACGAGTAAAGACGCTGTGGAAAGAACGGTCGATTTGTGGAACCAAAGAATCAGGAACCGCCTGTCCAAAGAGATGGGGTTCGAACTGAACGGGCGACAAATTCGTGTTCAAGTCGCTGACGGATTGCCGCATCCCTTGGCTGGATGCATTGAACCCGACGACATTACGACAATCTTGGCGCTGAACCGAGAGTTGCTCACGGCCGTGATCAAGGGAACGAGTTTCATGGAAAGCGTGTGGGACCGTTTGGAGACGGAACTTGCCTCCACAGCCTCTTCAACTGAAGTTAAGCGCGTGCGAGAAACCGCTGAGGAGTGGCTAAGACTAGTGGACGATCGCGGCTTACCTAGTGTTCTACGTACCATTCGAGAGGATGTACTAGGAGCATATTTCTTTGAGCAACATACGGTAACCGTCTATTGGCTAGCGACTGCAATTTTCTCGGCACTATGGGCCGTTCCAATTGAAGATTTGACATTCATAGTACTGTCGCACGAACTTGCACACGCATATTCTCATCTTGGTTATGACATCGATGGACATGATTGGCCGACAGAGTGGTTTAGATCTACAGACGTGGCGATTGTCGAGGGTCTGGCCCAGTTCTATACTGAGATAGTGTGCGAGAATTTCCAAGAAAAGCTACCATCAGTCAAAGAGACCTTTGAGACTCTAGTACAGAATCAACATCAAATCTACCAAGAACATCGAAGATGGGTAAATGCCGACACAACGGACAATGGGGAAGTCATACGTGTATGTCTTGTCGAGTGTCGTCGAAGTGATAGGTCGATGAGTCCAAATAGGTTTGCTGAGACAGTTCACAGACGAAGATTGGAAATCGTCGGCTGAGAAAGAGGCAACACTACTTGCCCCATTGGCTACACCCGCCACCGAACTGGCAATAGCACCAGCAACTTAACACAATATGGTGCTACAATCGTCATACTTCACGAGTTCTTAAGACAAGGAGTCCATTCAAGAAAACCTCCCCCGAATCCTAGACCTACCGACATTACTAGCACGGAGATCCTCTTTCCTTTGGGGTCCTCGACACACCGGCAAATCCACTCTCATCCGCGAGACTCTGCCCGATGCCGTAGTCCTTGATCTTCAGAACAGTGCGGAGTTCTTCTCAGCAAATCAAGATCTCTCGCATCTCGAGAGCCTCATTCGTCCCGACACTGAAATCGTGGTCATCGAAGAAATCCAGAAAGCACCTGACCTGCTCAACGAGGTGCATCGTTTCATCGAATCCAAGAGAATTCGCTTTCTGCTCACAGCATCCAGCCCTCGCAACCTTAGACCTCCACGTGTCCATCTCTTGGGCGGTCGAGCGGGCACCCGGCACTTTCACCCGTTGCTGAGGAGAGAACTCGGCGATAAGTTTGATTTTCGCCGAGTGCTGAGGTATGGAACTCTGCCGTCGGCATACTTTTCCGATGAGCCCGAGAGTGTGCTCAAGAGCTACTTGGGCACCTACCTCGCGGAAGAAATCGCCGCGGAAGGTCTCGTACGGGATCTTTCCAACTTCGCCCGCTTTCTGGAGTTAGCGGCCCACTACAACGGCTCGACAGTCAATCACGCCAGTCTCGCCAGCGATGCCCTGGTTCCGAGAACGACCGTCCACGACTACTTTCGAATCCTACGGGACACATTGTTCGCCTACGAGCTACCGGCGTGGAGGAGATCCCACAAACGCAAAGCCATTGCCAGTTCAAAGTGGTACTTCTTCGATATTGGCGTTGCTGCGACCCTTCAGAGTCAGTCCGCCAACATTCTTGCTGGTCAAAACGGTTATGCCTTTCAAACTTGGTTGCATCACGAACTGCGGAGTTGGATCGACTACTGTGGCCGTTACGATCAGCTCAGCCATTGGAAGACGCACTCGGGATTTGAGGTGGACTTTCTGATTGGCGACCACACAGCGGTCGGTGTCGCGGCCAAGAGGACTGTGAGACGTCGCGACCTACGATCCCTCCGAGCATTGAAGGAAGAGAAGGCTTTCAGTAAGTACCTATGCGTGAGCTTGATTGATCGACCCCTATGGATCGATGGAATCGAGATTATTTCCTATCCGATGTTTCTTGACAATCTGTGGGACGGGGCATACGGATGATTATTGACCTAGACCGTGTTTTGGGGATTGATCGGTGCGGATGGGACCCAATCTCAACATGGCTTCGATGGTCCAGTAACTCGTGAGACTCCAGAACCAATCGCTCCAACGTCAATCCAAGTACACCCCGTTAAACAACCCGATCACTGCACCGACTAGATCGAAGATGTAGGAAAGGAACCGCCCGCACAGACTGACGCAACATAAACACTACGTTCCGCTTGGATCGAGCTAACCAATTCATAGACGTCGCAACAAAATAGAAGCCATGAAATCAGACTCGCACGACAGCCCACACCTGACGATCAAGAACTTCGGCCCGATTCGGTCGGGAGAAGTATCTCTACGACCATTAACCGTGCTCGTAGGTCCGAACAATACGGGTAAATCCACGCTTGCAACGCTCGTGTACGCATTGCAACAGACCTTCCAACGAGGACCACCCACAGTCCCTCTACTGCAAGCCCTAGAGGGCATAGACACCGACTTCGACTCTCACAGTTTCGACCAGCAACTGAAGGAGATGTGGGATCCATTTCAACGTGCTGTCTCCAATCCAACCATCACATCGACAGCTACCGGCAGTAAGGTGGCGAATATCCCACTACCTCCACCAATTCGCGAAGTGTTCCAATCCCTAATTCAGCAACGGACTCGGGGTTTGAGATTGGAACTTGAGCGTTGTTTCGGTGCGAGAGCGGAGAATCTAGTTCGCTATCGCTCACGTGGCGACAGCCAATTGACGACTACCAGTCGAGTTCCGGATGGTTCAGATGGGTTCGAGTGTTTCTACGATCTACGGCGTGGCAGTGGAACCCTTACGATCCCCAACGATCTCGCCGCATCGTTCGATGAACCCGATTTCTCAGATCTGAAGGAACAAGCTGATCGACTCAAGTCCACACGTCTACAGGACGAGGAGCGGTCTATGTACACCTATAGCATCGTAGATTCGTTAGTTGATTCTGCATATCACAGAATGATGGGAAGCATGCGATCCAGACCCTACTTCCTACCGGCGGATCGAGCAGGGCTGATGCGTGGATTCAGGAACATTATCAGCACGACAACTCGTGCGATTGCACGCCCTGAACGAGGGGCCGAACAGTATGGACCGCTACTGTCAGGAGTACAGACAGACTTCTTGGAAATGCTGATCCTGCAACCAGGGCTACTAGAACCGTGGGAACGTTCTCAAATGGGTGAGACCAGGCCGTTTGATCGAATCGCGAGACACATCGAAGAGTCGTTTCTCGAGGGCAGTATCGAAATAGAAGAAGTAAACGAATTGCCGATCTTTCTGTTCCGCCCAGCCGGGCGGAAAACGAACTTGCCTCTGATGAGAGCATCGTCTACGGTGTCAGAACTTGCTCCGTTGGTTGTTCTCCTACGCAACTGCGCAGACATTGGCGAATTGCTGGTCATCGAGGAACCGGAAGCTCACTTGCATCCAGCTCAGCAAGTAGAGTTAACCCGATGCTTGGCAGTTCTTGCCAATGCTGGACTTCGGATAGTAATCACTACTCACAGCGAGTGGGTCACTGAGGAATTGGGCAACTGTGTCCGTCGGGGAATGTCTGACAGATTTGGTCAAGATCACTACCTTGATCCAGAGAGAGAAGTCGCGATTTCGCCGGACGATGTCGGAGTCTGGTTGTTTCGATCGAGAGCTGGTACATCTGGATCAACAGTGAAAGAAATCAAGATCGACGACTCCGGGCTGTATCCGACCGGATTCGATGAAGTAGCCATTCAACTTCACAACGATTGGGTGAGATCATCGGCATGATCACTCCCTGAAGTTACTACGAGATAGTGCTCATGCACAATTACCCAAGACCCAAGGGAGGGAACTCATGGCCAGAAAGCGTTATCCACAGGAGTTTCGGGATCGTGTGGTCGAGCTTTCACAATCTGGTCGTAGCGTGTCATCGCTGGCCGAGGAATTCAAGCTGAGACCGCAGACCATCCGCATCTGGATCGACCGGGCGAACGAACCCGAAGAGTCGGATGTTTCCAAGGAGATTCGCAGGGTGCGTCGCGAACTGGCCAAGGTCACCGAAGAGAGGGACATACTCCGAAAGGCCGCTGAATGGGCTACCAAGAAAGACTTGACGAAGAACCCCAACTAGTTTCCGAGTTCGTGAAATTGGTACGGGTTGAGTTTGGTGGAGCCCCGATGTGTCGAGTGTTGCGAGCCTCCCACAGTGGCTAACGCGAGCGGCTGAATCGCAGTGTTTCGTGTTGAGGCGGGGCAGTCTGGGGGATTCCGAGAGATCCAACGGGCGACCCTTCCTGTCCTTGCTGACCCAAGCCGGAATCTCTATCTCTAGTTCGGGAGACTGGCTACGCTGTGAACCGCGCGATTGCGCACTCCCACAATCCATACCCTCTCCGCGCTACAGCACAGGTCCCAAAATCGGAGTTGCCATCTAACGCCGAAGAAGAACCCCTTGATCGCGCCCGTAGCGCGAAGGCGTAATCGACTGACCGGGGAGTGAAGGAAGTTGTCCCACGTTCCCGATAAACAGTGATTGCCTCAAACCGATCTTTCTGCTAGCATCTGAAACAGCTAGCTTCAAGCGCAACCTCATTGACCTTCCTCGGCAAGGTCAATTACGAGGCAAAAGGGGCCTTCGTCCTTGAAGCAACATTGTCTTTCCTGCTCTAGGTAGGTCGCCGAGGGACTGTGTCTGGAGTCACGGAGGCGATGATGACCTCGCGCAACACACTCAAACGCCAAATTCGCTCTCGCATGAGCAAAACGGGTGAGTCCTATGCCGCTGCTCGTCAGCACTTCCACACCGCAAAGGACAAACCTATGCAAACCCACGAATTCGAGAATCCCCGAACGCGGATAGCTCAACATCTGCAACCAGATCTTTGGCCCAGTTGGGTCGAAGACCATCCATGGCTCAAGTCTTTCCTGACTCGAGCTGAAGCCGAAGTGCGCAATCGAGGAGATTTCGAGTGCACACACTTCCATCTAATGCTTGCCTTCCTGCGCCTACCCTCACCGGTTCCGGATTGGTTCATCCAATTGAGAGTCAATGTCGAGCAATGGAGGGAAGACCTCTTGGTGACTCTGGGCATCAACTCCAGCTCAAAGGCGTTGATCGCCTTCGTAAGCCACGGCAAACGAATCATGTCAGCGAGAAAGAGCCTCGATCCAGTAGCCGACGTGCCTCTCGAGAGAGTGAGCACCGAAGCTATTCAGATGCTCGAGCTGGCGAAAAGCGAAGCCGACCTTGAAGGCACTTCCATCGACGAGCGGCACTTCATGGTCCCCATGATGGATTGGCATCCGCATGGAGAACCGACATTGGACGAGCTGAGAACTCTCACGCACAGTTGAGGCTGATGGTTGGATTCGCGAGAGAGCATGGAATAGACAGTAGCTCGTACACTGTTGCTTATGAAGACATGGATATCGACTCGAGTGGATATCCATGTCTATGAGTTAGGCCGGATCAACACCAAACTCAGGGTCAACTCCGGATCCATGCATAGTCAGCATCCAAGTGCTAGCTGGACGGCAACGTAGTGCAGGCCACAAATTGGAGGAGCTATGACGGAGGCGAGTCATACGGCAGTTTGTTTGGAAAACTACACTCTATACCATCTCCAGTAACACCGCGCGTTACACTTGACTCCATGTGAGAACCATTGCCTCTATAAGGCCACAATCGATCCCTGCAACACCCCTTCACAAGGATCTCCAGAAAGCGTCGAGCTAGTTTACATCCCCCCTCCGCACTAACTCCCATGCTAGAGATAACCCTCGATGCTCCTAGGCGGTACAAAGTACCGACCCGGCCCAACCCTTGCATGTGCTACGATACAAGGCATAGGTTCTTACCGTACCAGCTGAACGAAGAACGACGGGAGATTCCGTAGCCACTTCATCCTCCATGACAACGCCCCAAGACCCGAGTGTTACGATACCGCTTCGAGTGATGACCGGTTCAAAACCGCTTCGATACAACCACGAAAACAGACTGACCTCAGGCACAACCTCCAATTCAATCCCATACACACTACCGAATTCCCTCATTTGTGAGCGTCCGATACAATACGGAATCCCCACCACAGAAAAGAGATAGACTCTCTGATACAATGAGCCAATTGGCAGGATAGGGTACTCCAAGATATGAATGAAGGCAAAAAAAGATTCGACCATCATGCGTGGGATGCAAGACTTGAACAAGCGATTGATCAAGCAATAAAAGGCCTCCGTCAGCAAGACACAATCAGAAGCGACACAGAGTCCACCAACACTAATGAATTAACTCAGAACATCTTAGAACTTCCCGCGATTATCAATTTGCAAAAGGTGTTCACACAACATCCCACACTTAATTCAAATATAGACAGTGAGGGTGCAAGTGCGTCATTTAATTATCTATTACCTCACGTAGCGATAGAATATAGCCTTCGATTTTTTCTGCTGTACATGATTGATAATTATAGAGAATTCGATGGACACAAAGCCACCGAGGACTTGAACAGGCTACTTACAGACGGAAACAATCAATGCCTTAACGCCGTCGAAATCCAAGTCTTTTCTGGTGCCCGTTTTATGAGCCCCATCTGCATAACTCCGTTCACGTATTTAACCCGATTCGATGCTGATTTTCGAGCTCATTACAATATCTCGGAAGAGCTATGGTGTCGTCATATAGAACAAACTGATCCCAAGCACGCTCCAAACATGCAAAAGGACTGTTCCGCATTGATACGAAAAATTCGCTGGGGTCCATTCGTACGCGGGGCTTCTATCCTTGAGGGATCTTCTAAGCGCTATCTAGACTACTTTGGCAACTCAGTCACTCTTGATCTTCTAAGTGTCTTTAATCAATCTGCACTAGTAAACCATGCAACATTCTTTCGCTTCGAGGATTGGATGCACCGACTGGCTCCAAGTATTCGACGCGGAATTGACCAGCTTACGTACGACACCAAGTTCGACATGAGTATGGTTCCAATGGAAGGAGAAACGCTACGTCAATTCGAAGAGTGTATTTCTGATTGGAAGAAGTTCTGTGTGTCAGATCTTGATCGATCTCGTTTGGAGATCGCTCTTCGACGAATTGCGGGCTCTTTTTCACGTTCAGGTCAATCGACAATAGAAGACCAAATTGTCGATAATGCAATTGCCATGGAGATCTTGTTCGATTTGCGTAGTTCAGAGTTGAAGTATAAGCTTCGGACACGATATGCGAGATTTTTCGGAGTTAATGGAAGTGACCGGATGAAGAGATTTGAGGATATGGGGAAGTTCTACGATACAAGGTCTATAGTTGTTCACGGTCCTAGGGGTAAAAAGGACGCGGCGTTGATGAAAATGGAGCATTTGCGCAATCAGTTAGCCTTCGGTCGAGGCGCGGCAGGTGAGACGTTTTTTAAGATTTTGCAATCGGGTCGATTGCCCAACTGGGATGAGTTTGTCATTCGTTGCTGATTGGTCGTAGCAGAGCGGGAATGCTAACAGTTGGTATGTTCGTAGCTCCACAAGCGGATTGCGGGAGCGTGGGGAAGTATCTCTGGCGCTGAATCTAGTTATTCTTATGCTCTTAGTTTCTCCATGCAAGTATCAGCGTGGTTGCTTCGCCACACGATGGGAGCTGGACACCAATAGCTCGAGCAAGTGTCCTTCTGACTACCGATCTGGCTCAAGTGCGTTTGCTGGCATGTAATAGCGGCTACATCTATAGTATATTCCATGCCGTTGTTGGTTTTGTTGCGATGCATTGAGTGGCAGTTGGCTGGACAATATTTCTTCTTGCTAATCAGGCGAGTAATTCAATACATACAAAATCGCGTATAGCCAATACTCGTCAGTTGACAAGAGTTCGATTCGCCTTCGGGTCTGTCAGCCAAGCTATAGATATTCTGTTTTCGGAACAAATATGTAATTAGCTACTTGCACTGGTTTCTCATTTGTTCCGAACTCTCGGTCTTTGTGAATTGGTTCACAATCGTGTATTTTTGTAATCACTAGAGGGACCAGTAAGAAATCGGTCAAAGACCTATTCCAACTGTTTCTTGATGGCTTGCGCAGTGGCTCTCAGCTTCTTAGAATCCAAGCCCTTCTCTGAACTCTCGACTGATGTGAATAATGTCTCGTCGTCGATGAAGCCATTGCGCTTATACCACCAGTGCTTCCATTCCCAGCCTTTCCTGTAGTCAGGTCGTTCAAGCAACCCGAGATGCTCCCATATGATGAGGTCGCCAGCTGGAGTTGTGAAAGAGAAATCCGGACGCAATTTCCCTAGTTCGACAGTCCCATCGCAGACTCGTTCGTAATCGTACTCGATTTCCATCTGGTGCAGCATATTGGCTATGACAAGCTCCGATTTGCTTCGGACGAGGTGACCTTTTTCAGTTCTGTGGATCAGATTCTCTGCGTACGGAACCGTCTCATCTGATGTCCGTACAATTTCTTGGAACAGGTTCGTATTCCGCCGAGCTGTCTCAGATCGTTCAGGCCTCGACAAATCGAATAGTGCTGACGCATTTTCGCCTTCGATCAAGAGAACTAGATGGCTACGTGAACGCGTAAGAGCAGTGTATAGAAGCTCGCGTGACAAGAGTCGTGTCTTCTTGGGTAGGACTACAAAGACTGTGCCGAATTCGCTCCCTTGTGACTTGTGGACAGTTAGGGCATAGGCAAGTTGAAGTGGGCCAGCACCACTCGGAAAGTCACTTGAACGGTAGCCAAACCTTAATTGGGGACGATCTGCAAACAAGACGTTGAACCAAGGACTTCTCAAAGTAGCTACTAGTCCCACCTCGCCATTTGCCAGGTAATACTTGTCCTGACTCTCACCGTTGTATGCGTTACGGTGTTGATTGGATGTCTGAATTACTTTGTCTAGTCTTACGATATTCTCGTCTCCAAGAGTCTGACCTCTCGGTCCTGTGTCGTTTGGAAGCTCTTTCGATCGAAACTTCCTCTGGATCCATCGATTTAGCTCATGTACACCGTAGGGATGCATCCTCACAGGAGAAAGAATCTGCCACTCTTCCGAACCTTGGGGATTGTCGTAAGGAACCCATCCCTTCTCGTCGATGCCAAGCGATGCATTGAACGCTGTAACGTCGTCAGAGCTTTCGAGACCCAAGTGGTGTTGGAATGCTTTGACCAACTGTTCCCGCAGATCTTCAGGGGTCTTCCAGAACATGAGGTCAAGATCATTGAAGCTTGAACCCAATTCCAGATCGCTCAGGACGCGATCTGCATCCACCGGTTGGGGTTCTCTGGTGAACCAAGAAGCCAGGCGAAGAGAGTCAGATGCGGCAGAGGTTGTGCTTACGCTACGCACTTCCACTGTGAGTCTTGCCAAAGCATCGCCCAGTGGCGAGCCATCGGAAGCTTCTAGATTCGTTGTTTCCAAGTACGAAACAAAGTCTGCGAAAGGACGTCCAACGCCAATTGGCGGTAGTTGGTTTGGATCGCCGACGAGTATCAATCGTTGAACGTGCGCAAGATCAAGTGCAAGAAGTACAGCAACGAGATCATCCATTGTGAGCATGGAACACTCGTCGATGACCACCGTTTTCTCTCGTCGGTATCTCTCACTACCGTCAAAAAGGGGCATTTGGCGAGCACCATCGTAACGGCCCAGACCGTAGAGAAACTGTGCAATCGTCATTGCTTCAGACTTAGTAGCCCTACCCAGTCGGACGCGGGCTCTTCCTGTGGGAGCAAGCAAGAGAATTCCATCCTTTGAGATAGGCTCACAACTCATGAGAGCACCCATGACCGTAGTCTTCCCCGTGCCGGCCTGGCCAACTAGAACACTTAGCTTCCGAGATGTCACTCGCTCAAGCGCGGTTGCTTTCTCGTTGATGGCTTGAGCATCACGTTCACTACTAATGTCAAAGTTTCCGCCAGATGCCTGTATCGCTTGTTCGAGTAGTTGCTCCCAGTGAGTGTCTTGGGTTGGGCAAGACCTAGCTGCTCGACTGGATAGAATCGAACGCAATCGATCTTCCCGCTTCTTGACCTCTGTCAATTGAAGTGCGCTCGACGGTAGTCCACTTGAATTACCATCGACAATCTCTACCGTTTCAACAACCCTGTCCAATGTAGAACGGTTAGTAACCGGCCAATCACTCGGAACATCACAGGGCCGCGCCAGATCTAACTTTGCGCTGCGCTCAAGAGTCTCTGATGTGCTGAGCAACGAGTCACCATTTGCTGCTCGCTCCCTTAGAACGGCCACGATTGCTGACCGAAGTCGACGCGGATCATTGGGCGATCCCACATTCGATGGTGCTGGAACTGGATGTCTGACCACAACAGTACTATCGGGAAGCAATCCTCGATCAATCATGCCTATGGATACAGGAGAATCATTTCTTTCACCCAGATCGACTTCGCTCATGCGATAGGGGTTGCGGAGAATCTCAGAATCGGACACCTTCACGGAAGCTCCATACGTCCGCTTTGACGGATCGAACCAGCGTAGTGCTTGTTTGGGGGTGAAAGCGAAGCGGGACAAGAGCTTTAGCAAAGAGCGCCTTTCCTCGGGCAAGTTCAACCAGTTGTCCCGAACAGACTCGAGATCTGCTGAGTAAGCGGACTGGGGAGGAGGATGATCGCCTCGGACCATGGATTCAAAGATTGGCCACGGATCGTCGGTAGAGTCAACAATTCCCGATGAGAGCAGTTCCAAAGAGAGTGCAGTCCCGAGTCGCATTCCTACAGCTTCCAACGCCGATCCAAGTCCGGGAAATGAGCCTCTATCCTGCCAGACCTGTGCAATCTGGTCGTTTAGCCAGTCCTCACGACGATCCCACGGTCCTTCGACAATTCCATGCTCTTTGATCTTGCGAACTGCCTCGAGACATCGAACTAGAGTCGGCAACGCAACGTCAGAAGACGCCAATTCCGCTCCATAAGAAAACTTCTGAGAGTAAGCCTCGTCCACAGCTACGGCGACATCGCGAAGTAGCTGTAGGCGTCTGGCATCTTCGGACGAGTCACCGGTGGGCGCTAAGTATTCGTGATACGGAAGAACAAAGCCATCGTGATTATCGGGGCGAATCGAGTGACGAAAGAGCAAATCCCACATGCAGTAAGAGGGTTTTGACTTATCGACGGATTCATATGGCATTGGTCCGAAGAGTTTTGTGATGCGTCCGACGCCAATTACTAGCTGCGAAATAGACTCGTCAATTGGTTGGCCTCCGGGACAATAGAACAAGACGAGCGATTGCTCAGGAGTGAGCCGACCCGAAAATAATCTCAAGAGTGCTTCCTGCCGCGCGCGTCCGAACACCCAAGCAGAATCTATCGGCGGATCCTCATCGGGAGGTAGTTGCTCATCGGGCAAACTCTCGTCCATAGCCTGCTGTTCACTGCGTAACAACCAACGGTACGGAACAGCAAATGTCCCGTATGGAGGAACCTTGACCGAAGTAGGCTCTAGGTGCCCATGGGTTTCTCTTGTGTGCTTCAGTTCGACATACGGGTGCGAGATCGTTCGTGTCCACGAGTTGGGGTTCATGAACGCCCCGGCAACGGCTTGGCAGGGCGGAAGTTCGTTCGGTGAGAGCTCGCTCCACTCCCGTCCAGCTAGTCTGTCTTCTTCCTCGTCGATCTTTTCCAAACGAATACGATCAAGTGACGTGCAAAAGGAATTGCGCGAAGGTTTCGAGCAGACTCTCCCGTCCCAACGGGAATCGTGCCAAGCTACACGGGCGGTAAGATGAAACATTGAATCTGTGACACACTGAAGTGGATATTGAAAGTATATGGTTGGCCGAGTTTCATCGTCGGAAATGTGACCCCATCCACTTCAATTGACTAGGAAGAGTCCAAGTCTTCAGTGGTTTGTCTATATTCCTACGTCAGCGTCTGAAATCCGTTAGTCGATAGCATCAAGCTATTGATGGAGGACCCGGACGATAAGTTTCGGAAGCAATCTTCACGATTGAATGGCATCGGAGCTTCATGACGGTACACTTGCATCCTAGCAAGCGAAACAGAAAGCGTCTGACAGACGAACTCAAGATCAGAGCCGCCCGGCTCTCAAAGAACCCGTCTAGCAGTGCTACCTGTTGGTGTCCAACGTAACGTTAGGGGTATTCTTGAATGCATAGAAACACGAAGAAATCTATAGAACTCTATACTTACAGGCGAACGGTTCCCTAAATTGACCCAATTGGACATTGAACTTGAAAAACCGACTTCGAATTTCATGCCCGCAAAGCGCTTGCCATGTCCTTACGTGGGGTATCGTTGCGATGTAAAAGTGGTGATCCCGGAGGCCGTTATTGGACCATGTGGTTGCTGCTTGATTTACAGAGTCAAAGAAGAAATTCTGTTGGCCATCATTCATCCACTCGCGACTAGTTATGAGAAGGATATTTTGCGAGTCATCCGATGTCAGCTTCCCCAAGACTCTAGTAAGATCACCTGTTCTGGGTTGTAATACCGTTTGTTGATCATTGAACCGGAATGCAAGTTCTAGTTCTACACGCAAGAAATTCTCATCGATCTTTCTTCCCGAATCGTACTTGCTCACGATGAAGTGACTGGCAAACTGACCAGTAGCGCTAACTCCATCCTGGTCAATTGCTTCTTGTACTCTATATTGCACTTCTCCGAAAAGAAACTTCAATGACCTCTTAACTTCACTCGAGAACAATAGAAATTGATGTTGGTCATGTGACTGAGAGAGAAGTGTCTCTTGACCACGCTGAGGCTTTTCCCATGCGTTCTTTACTGCCTTGAGGACTGCTTGGTGTAGTTCAAAATCTATGTCCATTTACTTGGATACGATCCTGTATAGATTGAGTCTATCGAGAGCATGTTACCACCGTGAAACTACCTAATCTAATGGGTAGTTTCAGTTGCTGGAATTGGTTCACACCGAGAGTGACTTGTCCTACCCCTCAGAGATGCGCTGTCCGTGTAACTTGCGGAAGCCCAAGTCCATCGACATGTCATAGCCTACTTGGAGGTCATACATCGCCGGCAGAGTGCTAGAAGGCACACAAATCACCCTATTCTTTTGACCTCACGTGTCGCGGTCGACCTATTCGACGAGGACGATGCGGGAAACCTCTCCAGACGTGGGCGAGGTAGAGTCCGTGTCGCTAAGATCTCACACGATGAAAAGGAGTCGATGCTGGGTTGAAATTGGAATCTCTGATCCAGCCAACTCGGCGTGTCACGAACTTCCGACGACTGCCTCGTCTTGGACGAATTATTCTCATCGGCAAGCGAGCGAGTGCACCGTCTGTCGCCCTTGAGCTCTTGTCGGATAAAATACTCGTTGATCTATTTTCTAGTCGAAATTGAAGGTGCCTGCCAGTGAGGAGAGTTCCGCTACTGCATTCCAAGCACTCTTGAGTTGTCACGACCTTCATTGAGTTTTGAGGAATCTATGTGGCTATCATTCAGTCATTGGTAGATCCGAGGAGAGTTTGATGCCATTTGAATATCTTGCCGACTCGACCTGGTTGCAACTAACTCGAGAGGAGCGACAGTTCTGTGCCGCTCTGTTCGCTGTCGTCCGCCAATCGCCAAAGGACTTCATTCGTCTCATAAATCGTGAGGCAACCCCACAGCCACCGAATGGATCAAGTGTACTAACACTTGACGAAGTCACCACATGGGAAGTGGGTTTTGAGGTGGCACTCGGACGAGACCTGCGCAGTTCAGACCTCAGTGAAATCGGGTCTCACCGGAAATTTGACTTAAGCTTGTTTTCTGAACGCCAGTTGGTCGTCGTTGAAGCAAAGGCCCAGCAAGGCTTCAAGACAGAGGAACTGGAGGGCTACCAAAGAGACCAAAAAACGTTAATGAAGACTTTGGATATTGATGGGGTATTGTTCGTGGGGCTGTGTTCTTCCCGATACGTTGAAAGTCCGAGGAGGAAGTTGGATCTGTCAGTGGGATTCGGGAAGATCCTGACATGGCAGCAGATTGCCGTTCAATGGCCCGACGAAGGGCACTTCCAGCGAGCAGATTCCGTATACGGCAAGTAACGTCCGTCTTGAATCGCTGAACGCCCTCAAATGCCATGAGTGATTGCGCCGCAATCTCATTCAACGAGAGGTTTATGAGCACAGTTCAGGAATCACCATAGCCACAGTCCCACACAGAAGTAGCACCTGACCCTCATTGATTCAATGGGACTTAAGAGGCCGAAGTCTTCACGAAAACAGCTCTGACTCGATCTTCTTCATGTACATGTTGGTGTAGTAGATGTCGGGATCCTGCCTCTTCGGGCGCACGCGGATTTCGAACCTTGGGTCGGCAGGACTCTTTGCATCGAATAAGACCAGTCCGATCCCGAATACCTGCCCAAGCGAGTCGAGTCTCGACAACTCGTCTCTTCGTGCCTGCGTCGGTACTACCAAGTAGGACCGTTGGCTGAACAGGCAGTAGGCACAGGCTTGTCCAAACGCTGTGATGAGTTGGCTCGTGTTCGTCTTAATCTCCGCAGACACGATTTCAATCGGCTGTTTGACAATGTCGCTCGCTTTGGACTCCCGTTTCCCGACAACGTCCGGTGTCCCCCACTTGTCTTTGAATCGGTTGCCGCCAAGTGGGATTGCCTTGGTTACATCTTCGACATCGTTCTTCAACCAATCAGCGAAAGGAGTGTAGAACGCCTCCTCCTGAATAGCTTCGGAGAGTGCAATAACCTCATCGCTACCTTCCGGTTCGGTGGATGTGATCCTGAAGAAGCCGCGACCGGGTTTCTCCACATTGTGGAAGTGAACGTCAAGGTCCCATACAGACCAGCCGATCGTGCTCATGTTGAACGAGCTATCTACTTCATGAATCTTGCGTTGCAACTCCATGTAACGTAGCCCTTCGGGGTGGTCTGCAAGGATACGGACGGCCTCTTCGCGGATGCGATCCTGCGTACTCTTAGCCATAGGAGTGTCCTGGGAACGAGATCGTGCGAATCTTAACAGCCATGACTTTGGGAATATGCCAAGTGCGTGAGCAATACTCCAAGCCTCCGCGTTGTCTATCAGAGAGGACTTGACGTTTCAGGCAACCTGACCTCGCAATTGCTTCTCCCAACTCCCCAGACTCGAGAACCAATCGACTAAGTCCACCGCACGGCTCCATCCATGCCCAGTTCAGCTGTGGGTCAATCGGTGTCAGTTTCCAATTCACCATGCATGAATTTCTCGGAGTGGACGATGTCCCCCTCTTCGTCGATCCAATTCACCGTTCCATGCTGTCTTCCATTGATATAGGGCGTCTCCGTTCTAGACCCATCTTCCCAATAGTGGATTTCTACGCCATGTTTCTTGCCTCGCTCATACGGCGTCTCCACCAGGACTTTGTCATCTTTGCCGTACCAGACTTCCACTCCATGTTCCTTGTCGTCTTCGAACGGAGTTTCCCGCCTGTGAGAGGCCTCTTTCCAGTAGAAAACCTTCACACCATGGACCTTCCCGTCTACGTAGGGAGTCTCCATTCGATCACCATTTGCCCAAGTTGACTCTTGCACTCCCTGCCTGACACCGTCGACACAAGGCACCTCGGCGCGATAGCCATCAGCTTCGTAGACTGCAATTCCCGTGAGTTTGCCATCAACATAGGGAATCGTTTCGATCGCGTCCACTTCACCGTCTGAATCGTCGTCGTATCGAATGATCTTCTTCCCGACTGGTTCATCGTCGACATAATGCGATTCGTGCTGTTGGACGAAGTTCGAGTCCTCTTCGTTGGCGTAGTGATTGGCCAGGTGTGTGCCGTGCCACTTGGTGTCTTTGAAATCGAGCTTGAAGATGACGTTTCCGTGGGAGTTCCTTCTCACCATAGTCCCGTTTAGCTCGTCGTTCCTCCATTCGGATGTTTCCGAAGATCCATCGGAGTACTCGACCCGTGCAGTTCCATGAACATCTCCATCCCTGTACTCGAGCGAGGACCATGCACCATCACGAGTCTCTCTCCTGAAATCTCCATGCCTCTTGCCGTTGCGATACTGAATTGTCCAGGTAATCTCTCCGTCGTCCGACTCTCCTTCCCACTCGCCGATTTTCTGTCCCTTGTCGTTTCGATAACCGCTGAAAAAGGCATCGGCGTGCGGAGTGTTTCGATCAACCCATTTCCCTGCTCCCATCCTGCCGTTCTTCCAAGGACCCTCGAACACTTCGGTCTTCAAATTGTCTTTGGAATCCGTATAGGAGAAAGTTACTGGATGACTCCCGTTCAGTACTCTCTCTGGGCATGAATCGACACTGTTCGCTTTTAACGCCGCAAACAGGTCGCGGTTGTTCACTGTGGACCAAACATAGCAGTCTTCGGCATCCAGCAGTTTCGTCCAGCATTCTGCGTCTTCGGGTGTGCCTTCGTCGTCGCAAAGCGGTTCCAACGACAGCTCGGTGTCAGAAGAACTGGTCTCTTCGATGTCCGAAGAGTCGTTACCCGTTGCCGCTGTAGTGCAAGCTAGGAGGAATACAAGCAAGTTGTACTTCACGGCGAGATGTTCGGCAATTTCGAGTAGCTAAATCCGAGTATATCTAGGATCGAAGGGGTTCAGTTCCGGGTTTGCAGGAGCCCAGCGAACAAGGTCTTTTCGGTACAGGTTGCATCCCTGAGACGCCAATTTCCGATGTGCTTGTGCAACAACATGCTCTTGTTCAATGTCCTATAGATCGTTCAAGACATTGCCTACCTAGTCAGACTCTCGGCTCTTGTCCACGCCAGCATCGCGACTTGATCGAAGAGCCAACTAGCTGTTGAATGGCCTGACGCTAACCCGTCGTTGACAAGCGTGGATCTCGTCCTGTGTGGTCCGGTGTCGGCTGTAGACAAGGTCCAAAACTACCGTCCCAATGGTCAAATGCAATACACGAGTGCATTGGGCTCACACGAGAATTCGAGTATCGGGACCGGCTTCACAAAAGCCGATCTCTGCTATTCGACCTTTTCTCCGTCTACATACTCGACGGTGCGAATTACCACCCCTTTGCCATCAAACCATTTCTCCGTTCCGTGAATCTTGTCATTTACATACGGAATCTCAGTTCGCCTTTCACCGCCATCGGGCGCACGGACAATCTGCACTCCATGTATAGATCCTTCGACATACTGCGTCTCACTCATAATGGCTCCATCTGGAAAGTACACAATATGAACCCCATGTTCCTTGTCGTCGACAAAAATTGTCTTCGTGTAGACGACTCCGCTCGGCCAATACTTGAACGCTACTCCATGTCTCTTGCCGTCGCGAAATTGGGTCTTCCAGCCTGATCGATCCTCGAACGTCCCGGTCCACTCTCCAATTCTCCTTCCCTGGTCGTTGCGGTATCCACTACCTACGGAATCCGAGTAAAGAGCATTTCGATCAACCCATCTCCCTGCTCCCATCTTGCCGTTCTTCCACGGACCTGAGTAGATTTCGGTTCGCATCTCGTCGTCGATATTCACGTAGGACAGCGTTACGGAGTGATTTCCGTTCAGGACTTTCCTGGGACATGACCCGACACTGTCTGCTCCCAGTGCCGCAAACAATTCACGATTGTTGAACGTGGACCAGACGAAGCAGTCTTCGGCATCCAGCAGTTTCACCCAGCACTCAGCAGCTTCAGGCGTGTCTTCGTCGTCGCAAAGTGGTTCCAAAGCTAATTCGATGGCTGGTGTGGTCGATTCGTCAACATCCGAAGGGCAAAAGGTGGACACCGTCTGGCAATTCCACGACTTGATCTGGTTGTCGTTGTAACCGTCGGTGATGCTCTCGCAGCTTTGAGTGGCGGCTTCGTCGGCTTCCGATCGCCCATCTAGTGAACTCGCCACGAAGAGGCGAGACCAGTTCGTCGACTTGCCAGAGTCGTCGGGCTCAAGCTCAAGTGTGCCTTCGGCCAGGGCGATGCACCCTCCGAGCATGGCGGAACTCGAGATGCAGCGCGTTCCCGCCTTGGATGCCTCCCACTCGCATAGAGTCTGGGCATGTTGGTTTGCGTCGAGCATCGAGTCCGAGTGCCATCCAAGAGCGTAGGTGTAGCCCTTGTCTGTTTTGAACTTGCCGTACTCGGATACGGCAATTGCCACGTAGTACTCACTGTCAACTCGATCGTCGGCACTTGCTATCGCCGCTATGCAGGTCAGAAGGAATACGAGCAGTGTGTTCTTCACGGTGAGACAACCCGCAGAAACCATACAACTAAATTGGAGTATATCTGCGATGGGGAAGTTCAATTTTGGATAGTGGAACGAGGAGTAGCGCTCACTTCAGCCTGCTCTTTTGCTGGACTTAGTGAGCAAATTGAACAGCCTGAACCCACTCCTGAATACACCTGGTTTCAGGTGTAGCAGCCAGTAGCCGACGTGTGTTGACGTCGTTCGACCACCGAACCACCAAGTGCGGGTGTCCGTTTACGTGCTTTGTTTCGCCGCCTTCGCCTCGAGCAGCACCTACGAAAACGAAACCATCAGAGCGATGGCGGCCGCGGCCAAGGCAATCACAGACACGGGGATCAACAACGCCAAGCCTGGCTGGAGAGCCCAGTCAGCACTGTTTGAAAACTGTTCGTCGCTAGTGTCAAAAGCACATTGTCGACGGTTGAAGTCCACACAGAGCTTGATCCCGATGGTCGCAGACTGTGCGACGAATCCAGCACCAGCTCCGACCAAAACCCTCCAGAACCACTCGATGTCGAATAGCAACAACGCGCAGTAGACCGCCGCTCCCACGAGAACAAACGCCACGACTCCGATACCCATTAGGGACTGCAAGTTCTTCACGGGTTCAACATCCCGGCTAGCACAACAGCCCCTGATTCCATCCGTGTGGCCATTCGCAACCAGACCCGGCGCGAGCTAATCCAAATCTGTCGTCACATTTCAACGAAACAACATGGCAAACGAATACTGCGCCTATCTATTTACACGCTACTCGTCCAAGCGAATGGGCAATCTCTGCATCGGCAAACTTTGCCGATGCGGCTTCAAGCAAGTGTCCCTACCGGTACTCGACCGTAGGACCACACTCCATCCACTTCTATTCTGTTACTCCGTCACGGCCAATGACCTTGTGTGGCCGGCCGTCGCGGTATTGAATCTCCCAGCTCGCGCCCCCGTTGTCGGGATATCCGACCCACTGGCCAATTCTCAGTCCATGATCGTCGCGATAGCCGCTAAATTGGGAATTGTCATAGGGAGTATTGCGTTCAGACCATCTCCCAGCAGACATCCTGCCGTTCATCCAAGGACCGTCGTAAATCTCAGTCCTCATCTCGTCGTCGGCATCGACAAAGGTGAAAGATATCGCATAGTCACCGTTCAAGATCTTTCCAGGGCATGACCTGATCCTGTGTCTATCCGCCACCGCGAACAAGTGGCTATTGTTGACAGTGGACCAAACATAGCAGTCGACTTCGGCAGCTAGCAGTTTCACCCAGCATTCGGCACCTTCGGGTGTGCCTTTGTCGTCGCACAGGGGTTCCAACGTTGGTTCGAAGGTGGGTTGGCTGGATTCTTCGCCGTCCGATGCGCAAAAGGATTGCACCGTTTTGCATACAAACGACTTGATCTGGTCTTCGTTGTAACCGGATGTCATACTCTCGCAACTCTTGGTTGCGGCTTCTTCAGCTTCTGATTGCCCGAGCGGCGAACTTGCCACAAACAGGCGCGTCCAGTACGGCGTGGTGCCCGTGTCATTGGGTTGCAACACGAGATTGCCTTCGGCCAGGGAGATGCAACCTCCGAGTGTGGAGGAACTCGAGATGCAACGGGTTCCAACCTCGGATGCCTCCCATTCACATGCAGCTTGCGCCTGCTGGTTCGCGTCGATCATTGAGTCCGCGTGCCAACCGTCGGAGTATGTGTACTCTTTGCCTGTCTCGAACATGCCGTATTCGGATATGGCAATTGACACGTAGTAGTCGTTGTCAAGCGCATCGTCGGCACCTGCTACAACCGCTATACCGGTCAGAAGGGATACGAGCAATGTGTTCTTCATTCTTTGATTCTCTGCTGAATTGCTGTACTAAATTAGAGTACATCTAGGAATGAAGAGTTACAAATCCTTATTTTGAAGTGTCCGGAGAGCATGCTTTCTGCTGGGATTATCGTGAGGGGTGGAGCAGTCAATCCAAGGCCGGATATCGAAAGTGTTTCTCCCGTTGCTCGACCCTTGACCACTCTTTACTTCTATTCTGGTATCGGGTTACCGACTCTGACCGTCTCCATCTGCACCTCACCATTGCGATACTCAATCGTTCAGCTCGTGTCTACTCGTTCGGAATATCCAGTCCACTCACCAACCTTCAATCCCTGATGGTTGCGATATCCACTGAATCGGGAATTTTCATACGGAGTGTTGATTTCTATCCACATCCCGCCTGACATCCTGCCATTCTTCCACGGACCCTTAAAGCTTTCGGTTTTCAACTTATCATCGGCATCTACATAGCTGAACAACACGCGATGTACTCCGTTCAAGACCTTCTCGGAGCATGAAGGGATCATGCCCGAGTCCAATGCCGCGAACAAATTGCGATTGTTGAGTGTGGACCAGACGTAGCAGTCTTTTTGGACATCCAATAGTTGTGTCCAGCATTCGGCATCCTCGGGCGTGTTTTCGTCGTCACAGAGTGGTTCCAATACTTCGTCAAGGTCGGGCAGGTTGGAGTCGTCGATGTCCGAACCGCATAGGGTGTGCACCGTCTTGCAGTCCCACGACTTGATCTGGTCTTCGTTGTATCCGGCGATGATGCTCTCGCAGTTTTGGGTTGCGGCTTCCTCAGCTTCTGATCGCCCGACGGGTGAACTAGCCACAAACAGACGTGACCAGTTCGTCGGGGTGCCCTTGTCATCGGGTTCCAACTCGAGACTGCCTTCAACCAGAGCGATGCACCCTCCGAGCACGGAGGTGCTCGAGACACAACGGGTTCCTTTCTTGGAAGCCTCCCACTCACATCGTATCTGCGCTTGATGAATCGCTTCGATCATCGAGTCAGCGTGCCAACCGGAGGCGTAGGCGTAATCTTTGCCCGTCTCGAACATGCCGTACTCGGACATGGCGATTGCCAAGTAGGTGTCGCTTCCGACTGAATCATCGGCATCTGCCACTGCAATCACACTTGTCAGCAGGAGTGGGAACAGTGTCTTCTTCACGGCGTGTCGCTCCGCGGATTCGATGTGTTTCAATCGGAGTATATCTAGGATTGGAAGGGTTCAGTTCAGGGTTCTGAGGTGTGCACAGCGCATGCCTGCACCAACGAAGGTCGTGCCAAACAGTTCGGAATCCAGCGGTCCGAAGTACGGCTTAGGACTGAGATTTCTTGAACGCAACGCCGCGATTTAGGAGAGAGTGCGGGTTGCGAATCTACGTGTGGATGCCCGCTACTGGATCCTCATGAATGCGAAGGTTACCGTACTAAGGGGAGCGATCTGCACTCTGTACCGGATTGAGAGCGGACACAAGGAAAATCTGTCGCCTGTAGAGTTGAGGTAGCCTTCAGAACTTCGTCGCCTCTCACCGTCAGGTCAACACGGACAAGAACAGATGCCATGAACTAAGCTAATCGTGCTAAACATAAATGCCAATAGGGGAATGACAAGCACGAGGATTCGCTGCGTAGTCCATCCGGGACGTCCCGGTTCCTGATCCCCCCTTGGGTCAAACAGTCCCTTACGGCGATCATAGTCCACACAGACCTTAATCCCGAGGGCGGCAAAAGAAGCAATGAGCCCAGCTACGCTCCCCCAGGCAACCTTCTCAAACCAGTAGAAGTCGAAAGGGAGCAACGCACAGAAGACCGCAAGGCCCACTAGGAAAAATGTGCCCAATCCCACGCCGCACACAGAAAGGATGTTTCTCATAGTCTCGTACTTCCAATGATCGCCAGTGTCCGTTCCTCCATCCATGCAGGTTGGACTATCCGGATTCCGCTAGGCCAGTTTCACTTCGCAAACGCACCTCCCAAACACGTTCAAGCAAAGCTCGCTAACTGCAACCTCTATCCCAAAGTGTAGTCCAAGCTCGGGGAATGGGGGTGTCCGAGGAGAGAACTGCACCCACAATATCGAGTGCAACCACAATCCAATCGTCACATTTGGCGACACACGAAACCCGATCAGAATTGAAATTCCGTCTGAACTCCGTTACGGCTCTTGCTCGAACCCAGCTGAAATTTGGGTGATTCGATCAGGCATGTATTACGATGGGTGCAGAAAATAATCAGTAGCGACATAGAACCATCATGGCTAACCACCAAGTACAAGTGCGAATCGACAAGCGCATCAAGGAAGAAGCAACTGAAGTCCTCGCAACAATGGGACTCACCGTGTCGGACGCAATTCGGCTGTTGCTGACACATGTAGCAAGAGAGAAAACGTTGCCATTCTCCCTGCTCGAACCGAACCAAGAAACTATCGCCGCCATGAAAGAAGCCCGAGAAGGCGGTCTCAAGCAGTTTGACAACGTCGAGGGCCTTTTCGAAGACCTCCATTCAAGATGTTGAGCAATCTAAGACTCAGCTAGTCAGTCTTAGCGTCGTGATCTTGTTTGCGATCAGACGCAGAGTTCAACCTGCACCTGAGCCACGGACCTGAATTCCCAAGCAACGACAATGCGTCTCCAGCTCGACGAACAGTGGATTGCCAAGCTCAGCCGATTGACGGAGACGGGCATGGGCTACCAGCACGTAGAGGTCCACTTGCGCGATGGCCGATGCATCAGAAATGTACTCGCATTGAATGCTGAAGTACTGGAGTGGTCCGATCAGCGACCAATCCGGAATGACGACATCGCCGATATTCTCCCGGCGATTGAGAGAGATTGAACGGCACTTTCCTACTCTACCCGACATTATGTGTGAGTTTCACTCCGAGACTCCGCCTTTCAGACCGCAACTGCAAATATTCAACGCGACGTGTTAGACTGGAACGGTGCTCAATCACGCCAACTTGCCGACATGCTCGATCCAAATGCCATCGAAAAGTCCCTTCGGACTGCTTACGCTGCAGGCAATCTGCTCAGCACTGTCGCTACAGTGCAATACGCCGAGAGAGGAACATTTGCCAACGAGCTGGTCAGATTGCACAATTCCCAAGAGATCGACTTTCTTTCCGCCTGTACGTCTGAAGAACTTGACCGAATGGAAGCGAGTTTGTTCTTCAAACTTCAAACTCTCTTTTGCGAGTACCTCCCAAGAATAGACTGTAATGCAATGGACGCAGCTACAGCGTGTAACAGAATGTTAAAAAGAACAGGTAAAGATCTAAGCGCTCAGCTTGTAGTTGACGCTCTACAACGATGGTTTCAACAATGCAAGAATCGTGTGAAGGAGGGGCTTGACCTGTTGCAACGCGACACTGTTTTTCACAGGGAGTTGGTGCGTCCTGTTGTCAAAGCGGGAGCTTGCTATGATGGCGAGAAGTTTACCACTGAGGCTCTTGCTTTATCGCGCCACGCTGACTCTTCGGTTCGATTGAAGGCTTTGTCACTCCTAGGAGAAATTGTACCTGCGAGTGACAACACTCAGATCGAACGGGTGATTTCCAGGTGCAGCGAAGTAGTCGATTGCAACGATTCCGATCGAGAAATTGCAAGTGTCATTCGGTCGGTAAGCGAGTTGACTCAACGTATTGATGGAGCTGTCTCCAAGGACGTAGAGCGTCTCTTTGTTAGCACCTGCAAGAAGACCACACCGATAGTTCGTAGTGAGTTAGCGTTCAGTCTCTCACGATGTCCAAGAAACTTCTCGCCAACTATGATTGAAGCAGCCTTCGATGCTCTCAAGTGCACCGATCGGACGGAGCACCAAACGATTGAATGGATCGATACGATGCTTTATGGCTGGGAGCTGGATATTGACCGGGAACGAGTAGTGTCGTTCCTTCAAGATCTGCTCTTTCGCAATGAACTGGCCGTAGAAATGGAACAATTGGAGTACTTTAGACACAAACTTGCTGAGAATTCTTCAGAACTCCTAGGATGGTATGTTGTGTATTTCCTGTTGACGGGAGATAATAGATTGTGCAGAGCAGCCTGCAGGTTACTACCGAGTCATGTTCAAGACTCGCCTAAAGGCCTTGACCTCGATCTTTCTTCCTTTAATCTCAGTTCTTTATCGATCCTGTTTCTAGCTCGAAAGATCATCGGGTACTGTCTATCAAGACCGCGATGTGCCACGGCTCTTCTCCTGTCTTGCCTTCGTGTGGTTTCGGACAAAGATCGCCCAGAACTGGAACGGTTAGTTTTCGACTACTTTGCCATGAATTACATCCAGTCCAAGCAGTGGTTCAAGGAGCTACTTGAAGAAAATGACCCAGCAGGGCAGTCGGTCGGTAGACTTTCAACTCAAGTCGAGCAGTATATTGATGACTTCAAAGAGCTCGGTTCTTGTCCCGCCTTTGCTCCAAGCGATCGCGACATCCAACTGCAACGCAATCACAATCTTGATCTCTGGCGCAACGCATGGAAAAGGGGCCAGCAAGCATCGATTCTTGCTAACGCCGTCAAAAGAGTAACCGTGCTGTACGGCTCGAGGTCTATCTCTTACGTTTACGACAACACCGGTGATGCGCCAAGTCGAAAGGAAATCCCGCTAATCTCCCATCGAATCTCGGCGGAGTTTCCCGGCCTAAACGTTCTCGATCCAGTGGGGCTCGAATGCAAACTCAATAGCTTCAGAGAAGAGCTCCCACCCCAATGAAGCTTATTCTCGTCGATTACTTGGCCTCGTTGAAGGAGCGAGGTGAACTTGATGCAATCATACCTGATCTACTCAGTGAGAAGGGATTCTCTGTCCTATCGCGACCGGCCATTGGAACTAGACAGTTTGGTGTAGACGCAGCTGCAGTCGGCCCGGACTCCAATGGAGTAAAGACTCTATTTCTTTTGACAATCAAGTCTGGTCATATCAAGCGCCGTGACTGGGATGCCCCAGATCCTCAAGCGCTACGTCCCTCGCTCAACGAAATTGTGGATGTCTACATCAAGAGGCATGTGCTTCAAGTGCACCGTACGCTTCCTATTTGTATAGTGATTTGTTTAGGCGGCGAAGTCGATCAAGCCATAGAACAAAATGTTCTTGAAGTCACGAAGCATCTCACAACAGATCGAATCAAGTTCAAGATTTGGAATGGAGACTTTCTTGCCAATATGTTGCTTGGGGGCGTGTTGCGTGAGAAGGCGTTGCCAAAGACTTGGCAGTCAGATTTTCGAAAGTCGCTTGCCCTTGTCGATGAACCCGATGCCAGTTATCGGCACTTTTGTCGTCTGCTAAGTAGCGTCTTCAATAAATGCGATTCAACTAAGAGAGCACGTCTCACAGCGATCCGCCAAATAAATGTGGCAGTTTGGACGCTCTATGTATGGGCACGTCAAGCCGACAACATCGAGGTAGCATATCTCGCTAGCGAAAGAGCAATGCTAGTTTCCTGGCAGTTGATTAAGGACTCACTCATTGGAAAGTCAAAACTAGTGCGACAACTTAATGATTCGTTTGAGCGCCTCAACTCGCTCCATAAGATCATCGCCAATGACTACATATCCACCTATGTCGGTCCTCGGTCACACCTAGATTACGGCCTATCTGCGGCCGTACCAAGTCAATCATCCCTAGACATAAACCTTCGGCTGTTCGATATCGTTGGACGTATCGGTTCACATGGCCTCTGGCTGTTGCATGAGTTACAGACCCTCGAATATTCGCAAAAAACTGAAGTTGGGAAAGTGGAGAGCACTCGTAAACAGCTTGACAACCTGATCATTACTCTTACGAGTACTTTGAGTAAGAATCCCGTCCTACAGACTCCCATTAAGGATCGCCAAGTGATTGACATCAACATCGCGTGCTTGTTCCTTCACTACGTGGGTCAGTGTCAAGTCGTTCAATGGTGGATCAAGGAGATCACGAACACAACGCAATTCGCGTACTTCACTCATTGTGCCTATCCCTGCATACATGAAGAGTATCGCGATCTCATGTACCACCCAATAAGAGACGAGGAGTATCGAATTAGTGCTACAGCTGGCAGTCTACTAGTTCCAACACTTGCTGTCTGGTCCGCTATTACTCAAGACAAGCAGACATTGTGCGCCATTGCCAGATTCGCATCCAGAGACTATTCTCACTCCACCATCCAACTATGGTATCCCGGTACCGACACTGAGGATCATCTCTACATCAACGATCGCGATCACGGATTGGAAACGCACGACTTTGAGATCGAGAGAAATCACCAAGATATGCTCAATATTGTAGAGTCAGAGTGCACTGCGTCTCCGGCGTTCATGTCATTGTCGGTGCACGAGTCTGGCTTTTGGCCATTACTTATCTCGGCCAGTCGGCATTACCGAGTGCCCGTCCCTCCTCACTTTTGGCCTGTTTCCGATTGGTCCAACAAAAGCCTAAAACAGATCTGGCCGATGGTTGCGCCGTAGCCCTGTTCTCTTGACAGATAAGTCACGAATCCTTGTGCATAGCCTTGCTAAAGTAGCTCTTGACAGAGTCACAAACCATCTCGAGCGCAGTGCGTTGTTGGCGCAGTGTGTGACGAAGTTCCAACATCGATTGGTCGTGCCGGACTATCAACTCCCCATCGCGACGGGACTCTAGTGCTGGAGTCCCGTCCACCTCGACTTCCCTGGCGTGCGCCAGTATGTTTCGGTTTGCAATGACATCTCTCTCGTAGGATTTCAGGACTACTAAATCGAGCCTTGGTTCCATAGCGCTACATATACGCATGGGTGTCCGAAATTAGTGGACTGAGGAAAACAGGCGGGGATTGCGTATCAAACCGTCGATTTGGCGCGAAAAGTTCACGCTTTCGACAGTCCCAGTAGATTCAATCAGAGCATCTCTAAGTTGATGGGCTGTTGTACGAGCCACGTTGTCGAGAGTAGTTCCAGCGTTTCGGAACGCTTCTGCAATCGTATCTTCCATCATGAGGTCAATCTCAGCGACTTCGGCCATTGCTATACCACGCATGTGGTTGAGGTCGATCGGGACTGCGCACGTTTTAGGGGACAATCGTTAAGGTAAAGTTCATGGGTTGATTGGTGGTCGTTCGGCGATTCCCGCCTCATTCCGCGTACAGACGTCGCAAAGGATTGTATTCCTTTAGGAAGTACTGGTCGATGCTTGTTCTGGCCTCCTGGCGCGTCGCGTAGCTGCACCGGTTCACAAGCTCCCGCTTGAGCTGTCCGAACAGGCTCTCCGCCGAAGCGTTGTCGGCGCAGAAGATCCGGAGTCTTCGAGTCCGCCCTGGTCCGGCTCCTCCGCTTTCGCTTGGCCGGAACGCCGTGCAGCCCGGCCTCCCGCATCAGCCGGCGTATCCGGCGAGCTCCGATCCGGATGCCGTGGACCAGCTTCAGAATCCGTTCCATGCGACGGTAGCCGAACGATCCGCGGAACTCGAGGTGGATGCTCCTGATCAGAGTCGTCAGCCGCTTGTCCTCGCGCTCCCGAAGCGTCTTCCCGTCCTGGCTGCGCGACAGATGGAACTTGCTCCTCGCGACTCCCAGCGCCGAGCACATCAGCGAGATCGGAAGGCATCCCGTCAGCTCCTTGACGATTCGATACCGGTCCGCTGTCGGGACGCGAAGTAGCTCGAAGCCTTTTTTAAAAAGTCGATCTCCTGCGCCTGCCGCCGGACCGTCCGCTCCAGCTCCTCGTAGCTGGGCCGGTCCGACTCGGTCTCCGGTCCGAACTCCTTGTTCCATCGGGACAGCGACTGCTGGCCGACGCCGAGCTCGGCGCTCACCGCCGTCAGCGTCGCTCCGGAACTGCGCAGCAACTCCACCGCATCCCGCTTGAACCGCTTGGTGAAGCGTCGGCGTTGTCGTTTGGGTTGTTCTGTCATTTCAGTTCTCCTTGACTCGATTATCCTTAAGAACTGTCCCCCTCAGCGTGCGCAAACCCATAGCCTTGCCAATGATGGTGTCTGCGACACCATTAAGAGTCTCGCCGAGTTCGTCACGTGTTGCAACGAAGACTCCTTCGACCTTGGATTCGGCTAGACGACCATAGAGATCGCGAGCGGGATCGACGGAGTAGAAAACCATATCAGTGAACTTGAGCTCGCGGCGCAAGATGAGGTCATGTCTCGGCCATCAAACTCGTCATTTGCAAGATTGAAGTCGACCGCTACGAGATCAAAATTGCGCCCACTATTCTCAGCAAGATCCCTGATTACTTGAAGAGACATCGGGTTCGGTTCGACGACACTCAAATCGAATCCGCGAATGTCCAGATGGTCTTCAAGGGTGGCAATTGCTTGTGAAATACTGATGGGGATATCGTGGATGACTAGGAGATTGAAGACGAGCTTCATTCCGGAATTCTCAGGATCAAGTGGGCTCCGGTAAGTTTCCCCGAGTAGGCATTCTTGTCGAGTTCCACAGAGCCGCCCAAGCTCGTTAAGACCTGTCTTACATGGTGGAGTCCAAGCCCGGATCCATTTGTCGTAGTGACCCCCTTTTCCAAAGCACTCTCCAGTGATTGAAGCGAGCTGTCCCATCCATCGCCGTTGTCAGCAACGTGTACTTTAAGCTCACGATGAGTTCCTATATTGATCTCGAGGGAGAAATGGACAGTGGAGGCACCCGCCTTTCTCGCATTGGCTATAAGGTTGTCAATAACGATACCGATCTCGATCGGACGGAAACCACGAGAGAAGGCTACTCCGACACGGTCCACCATCACCTCTAGTCCCTGCGGTGCCCAAATCGATGCGACGTTGAGAATGTAGTCCTCTATATAGACAGCTAGATCCGCTTCGATCTGTGTGGACTGGTGTCGATAGCCACTTTTCGTGGCGAATCGGGCGGCGGTGATGATCTGACTATTCCGAAAGGCGACTTGCTCAAGGAATTCGATCCACTCATGGTCGGCTAATGAATTGCTTCGCCGAAGCTTACCCATCATTCTCCCGACACCGTTCTTGACATCGGACGCATGTGTCAGAATTTGGTGGTGCAGATTGAGTACCGTGTCCTCGTCAAGAGAAGCGGCGGCGACCAAAAATCGATTGCGCTCTTCGCTCTGTGCCACCTTTTTCTCAAGATTGGCCGCGTGTTCATCAGCTTCCTTGCGAGCATCTCGGGCCTCTGCTTCAGAGACCTCGAGTTCGCGAATGCGACGTTGGGATTGCTCAACCTTGTCGATCAACTTCTGATCACCGGTTGCACCGGCGAGGACTTCGAGTGCTTTGAGGGAGGACTCGAATGACGAAGATTTCTCATCAACGATACGGACGATCTCGGGGTTGTAGTCGACGAGTTCAATGCCTAGTGTTCCCGCCAAGTTCGAGATCAGCTGGGTGATTTGAGCGCTACTGTCGTCAAGGTGCATGCGAGAAGCGTCAGATTGGTCTTTGTCCAGCGTGTCTTTCCAAGATATGTCTACCACATAGCGTTCCAGACGGCGAACACACTTCATCTGCACACACTCAATGAGTTCATTGACCTTCGAAGTACGAATCAAACCCTCTCGGCCGGTAGTTTCATCGAGGCCTGGCACACCGTCGATCTGGACGCGGCCGATCAGATCACGCGTGCTCAAGTACCGCTTTACTCCATGCTGATGCCGACGTGCAAGACCGAAGCCGTCGTCTGCTTGATGGCCGATTGGGTAGACTCGGAAACCGTTGCGAAAAACGAATATCGAACCGAATTGGTAACTTGAAACGCCCATCCGTCTTGCAAAGACCTGCTTGGCACTGCGGTTGAGAAAGTAGACCTCGGCGTCAAAGGATGTGCCCGCGAGACCAGGGTAGGGGTTAGCCTCGCGTGTTTCATAAATTTTCTCGCCCCTGTCTTCCAATCGAGTGGTCAGTACGCCGTCGGCAGAAATGTCCACCTTGACGGAGGTGGTTCTCTCCCTGAGAACGTCGAGAATCGGATTGGACACAGGCCCGTTGACGAGGGGCAGATAATCCGCCGAAGATCGGGAGGAGGCATCGTTCGTTGCCTGCGCCTCTCGAAGAAGTTCTTGATCCCGATCAGCCTCGGCAGGTGCCTCGATGACGATCTGGAAGTCTTCGCTATCGCTCTGGAACGGGTTGATGAGCTTGGCGAGTTCTGTTCTCAGACCTAGAAGCTTCATACGATCCCATGTGGATCGGAGACTTTGTATTTCTAGTACAGTTCCTGTCGCCCCGACGTACTGCGCGATGGCATCGGGAAACGCTTCTTTTTCGTCGAGGGAGATTCTGATCTTGCCGATCTCGCGTTGCTGATCTTCCTCGTAGAGTGGCCAGTCCACTCTGAGCACTTGCACCGGATGCCCGTCGGAACAGGTATGCATTGTCAGCGTCTGTCCTAGACGATCACAGGAAAAGCGGCCAACACCCTTTGCACCTGCGTAACCGCTATTCGTTCTCCGACCGATGTCGTGCCGGTAGTCCTTGTCCTCGGTGCCGTCTTTCTTTGCGGAGTAAGCGACAAACAGCCATTTTTGAGCGATGTCTTCTCGAGACATGCCCTTCCCATCGTCGGCGATGATGATCTTGTCGGGCAACACAACGATATGGACACGACGCGCGTGAGCATCAAACGAGTTCTTGACCAATTCAAAAACAGCAATGTAGTCGTTGGTGAGCAGATGCCGACCAATCAGGTCTTTAAGACTGCTGCTGACTCGAAATGAGGCGGTCTCAACCGCAGGCGCTTGGGGTGTCTGAGCTTGGGGTCCGACAGGAGATGCAGGGTGGGTAGTGCTGGACATGGGAATATTCGACTAGGTACGTTGGATGGGTTTGTTTCGAATCGATGGGAATCAGTCTTCGAGGCTTAGATCTATCTGTTGCTCAGTGCTTGTTGAGCGAAAAACTGGCTCCATTGTAGGCGGGAATCCGTAGATCCGATGGTGTACGTCAATGGCGACTAATTTGACCGAATCTTTGTCGGTTCGGCGAAGTTGAAGGCTGTAAGTCCATGATTTATCGGGAAATCGGATTGGAGTTGGGGCACTACAAGCGCTCTTTTCGAGACCATCCGTGCGACTTATCGAGAGCCATTCCAGTTGCGAGAACCTCTCGATTGGTTCCAAAGAGAGCACCCCCACACCTTCGATAGATTGACTCCAGTTGGCACGTAGTAGTGGTGTCGGATCGTTTGGAAATGCCAATGTCTACTTCAAATGTCGCAGTCTTGGCTAACGGAATGTCCCAGTTTGGGCTAAACGGAATGTCGCACTTTGGGATAAGTCAGAAGCTTCTCAAACCGTCTCTGAAGACCCTCTTCAATTTCGCCCGCCGTCTTGAGCAACGCCTCATCCTGGCAGGCTTCAATCAATTGTTCCCGCTTCTTCTCGTCTCTCAGCCACACAAGTGCCTCTTCTAGACCAAGGATCGGCGGCATGCGAGAACACAGCTTGTTCTCCTCTTGCGACTCGGTGTTTTGCAGTGCCAAGTCGTAGTATTGCTCCAAGTGTTCGTAGCTCGCCCACCCCAGTACGACCGCCAGAATCTCCAGCGGGCATGTGGGTTGTCCTAACCCATCCCCGAAAAAACCTAGAGCCGGATGCACGGATGAAGCATCTGAGTTCTTGAGCCTCAGAACGACTTCCACAAATTTCTTGCCTCGATCATTGGGTATGTACAACGTCAAGTCGTTGCACTGCAGAGTGACATCTGCATTACCAAAGCTCGACTCGTTCTCGGATTCGCTAATCACGACTGGCTGTGACAAGCCGTTCTGTTCAAAGAGCCGGAGAACTCTCTGCGTGAATTCTGTCGACATGTACTCTCTCCTATCTCAGGCCGAGTCTCGAGTGTTATCGAGAAAAAAGGTGTGCGAAGACCCGCCAATTCGCACCATGACTAAGTCAATATCCATATCTGTTCGAGTCCGAAATATGTCCAATACCGAGCCAATTTCTCCAGTAGCTACTCCGTCGGCTCAACCTCCTCTCCCTCGACAAACTCCCGAGTCCGGATCAGTTCATCGTCAGCATTGAACAGCTTCTCCGTTCCTTGCCTCTTGCCGTCAACGTAGGGTGTCTCCAATCGTTGACCGTCTCCTGGAAAGAAGATCTCCACTCCTTGTATTTCGCCTTCGACCCACGGAGTTTCCCGTCGACTTCCGGGCATGTAGTAGACGACTTCAACCCCGTGTTTCACATCGTTCACATACGGCGTTTCCTTTAGAAGACCTTCTTTGTCGTGCCAAACCTCCATTCCTTCTTTCTTCCCATCGACAAAGGGAGTCTCCCGCCGGTCACCGTTTTTCCAAACATAGGTCTCCATTCCATGTTTCTTTCCTTGGACATACGGTGTTTCCCTTTTGTCGCCTTGATCCCATAGGGTCTCTCTCACTCCGTGCTTCTCGCCATCGACGAACGGCACCTCGGAGCGATAGCCCTCGGACTCATAGATTCCGATTCCACTGAGTACTCCGTCGACGTAGGGAATTTGCTCGACTGCATTGACTTCACCGTCGGAGTCCGTGTCGTGTCGAATGATCTTGGTTCCTACTGGAACATCGTCAACATACTGGATCTCCACTTGCTGGTTGAAGTATGGGTCGTCTTCATTGGCGTAGTAGTTCCGAACATGGCGACCGTTTCTCACTCCGTTGGCAAATTCAGTTCGATACAGCAAGTTTCCGTGAGAGTTCTTGAGTTCGTCCACCGTAAGCTCCCCGGTTTTCCACGACTGATCTCGCGTCTTTCCATCGGGATAGATGAGTGTTACCGGACCATGCAGTTCTCCATTTCGATACTCGGCCGTTTGCTGGGTTCCTCCCCTCGATGCACGTCGGAATCTACCGTGTCGTTTGTCATCGCGAAACTCAATGGTCCAGCTTTCCCTGTGCCCACCTTCGGACTCTCCCAACCACTCGCCAATTCTCAATCCCAGGTCGTTCCGATCTCCGATAAATTCCGCGCCTCTGTAGATGGCATTGGTGTCGATCCATTTTCCGGCACCCTTCCGACCGTCTCTCCACGGACCTTCAAAACTGTCCATCCTTATTGAGCCAGTGGGTAGTGTGTAGGTGAAATCTACCTGGTGCTTCCCATTCAAGACATTCTCGGGGCATGAGATGTTGTCGTTGGTTTCTACCGCCGCGGTCAGGTTGCGATTAACTACCGTGGACCAAACGAAGCAGTTCTCGACATCCTCCAGTTCCACCCAACAGTGGGTCGTCTCGGATGTCCCTTCGTCGGCGCAAAGTGGTTCCAAGTTCGCTTCACTGGCATGGGGGTCAGGAGGATCGTCGGCACCTGCAACCACCGAGCACCACACCAAGAATACGAGCAATGTGTTCTTCATACGAAGCAGTTCGGCGGAGTCGATGTAGCAAATCGGGAGTATAGCCATGACAAGGACTTTCCATCGATGTCGTCGCACTGACCACACGTAGGCCTGCGGATCTCGGGATGGAGTCTTCCTTCTTGCGCTATTCCTTGAGTTCCGCTAACAGAATGGGAACGGATTCAGGCATGCTCAAAGCAGCTCATCCGCGAGGCCAAGAAGAGCACATAATCGGATGGCGGAAAGAAGCCGTCCATACCCAGAGTGTCGATCCTGTCAGCTATTTAGTAAATCGTCAGTTTTATTGTCGGCAAACCCTTGCGCACTTCGATTGCCCTAATTAGCTGCCGAGCCTAGAGCCAACGTCCATATCTTTTCTACGCGAGCCGCGATGCTCTCCAAACCCGCACTATCCCTAGTTCCTCGGCCCATACAGCTTCTCAAATTCGATAGCGATGCTCGCTGAAGGCTTCGAATAAGGCATCCCAATTCAATCCCCATCTACAATGCTTCTCTCTCTTGATCTGACCAAGAAAAATGACAGCCATCAACGCCTATCTGACTTTCAACGGAACCTGCCGTGAAGCCATGGAGTTCTACAGCAGCGTGTTCGGAACGAACATCGACTCGATGCAAACGTTCGGAGAAGGACCCGAGTCCGGTCCAGATGTAGACTCCGATCGAATCATGCACGCTTTCATGTCGTTTGATACCGGGACTCTGATGGCCAGCGACACCTCTCAGGATTCATCGGAACTGGTTGTCGGAGACAATTTCTCGCTCAGCCTGAACACCAAGGATCGTGCGCAAACCGATGAGTGGCTCGCAAAACTGGCCAGTGATGGTGGTGAGGTAACCATGCCCGCCCAAGAAATGTTCTGGGGTGCGTACTTCGGAATGTGCCGCGACAGGTTCGGCATTAACTGGATGCTCCTCTGCGAGCACTAGTGCGGAGCGAATAGGAATGATAGGAGGCACAGGACTAGGGACTCAAGTCAGTCTAGTTTTTCAGCAGTTTCATGTCGCGGGGCCAACCTTTTCCACGGCGGTATCCAGTTCCCGTTCAAGTATTTGGCTTCGCGGCCCCGCACTCTTCCGCCAATACAGTCCACGGCGGCGAAAGCAACCAGGGTCAACGCCTGACCACTTGCTCGATAACCCCTGAAGATTCTTCACTGTAGGAAAATTCGAGAACACTGTCGAATCGGGACGGAAGACGAGCAGACTTACTTGGCAAGACGATCTCCGCAGAGGGGAAACCGATTAGGGTCGTGGAATGCAAACCACGCCTTGCCGATCCCAATTCAGCACTGTTAGCCAAGGTCCAAGCTGGGCAAGTCTCGCTAATGGGGAACTTTATTGAATGCATAGTGTCGAAGGATGACTCAATGTAACATAGACTACGAACTATAGTCTTAGTCTGCCATGTTGTGTCAGGTTGAGTCGAGTTGTGTTGTGTAGTGTTATGTTGTGTTGACACCCAGTTGCTTCGTCTCAAGACGAAGCAACTGGAAACTGCAGTCATTTCTACCTCCTCACCCGGACTTGAGCCAAGTCTCCGACATCCGTCACAAGGTGAGAGGCACAGTCATCGCAGTTCCACTTTACACCTTCGAAGTATTGCCATTCTGAATGAAGTGGCAGTGGTGTTCTGGTCGCTAGAGTACGTCTTAGCTGGAACAAGCTAATTGCTTACGAATTGCGACTGCCTACTGTCGAGTCCAAACACAGATGGGAATTACTCTCGATTCTCACTCTTCATTCTTCTCGGCTCAAACAGTAGCAGGAGTGCTACTCCTCCCAGGTTCCGGTTTGCCTGGATAAGAATCAACCTCGACTCGCAATTCCCCTCTCTTATAGTCAAGCTCCTTGCCTGCGTCCTGCGTAGGGAACTGTTGACTCCAGCTTTCACACTGTGTTTACCAGTTTGGAGATTTGTTTTTGCATCCGCGATCGACGCATCTCATAGAACTCCAGAAATCCTGAGATTTTTCGAGGAATGCCCGTGAGCCAGTAACGTTCGGAGTAATGGCGAAGCGATTCTGCATCTGGATGCGTTTTCTCCATCCAATCCAATGGCATCTGGTCTCGCTTCTCAAGGTTGACTGGGCCATCCAATAACTGTAGATTTCCGATTCGATTGGCACAATCAATGTATTTGTCGATTGAGGACTCTTTGATCCCCTCTTCCAATAAGCGTGCTCTCTTAAATCTGCTGTGGGGAAACACATGGTCTATATGAAATTTGTGATGTTGGAAGTCTATGAACGGCGACAGAAGTGACAGCAAGCCGAACGTCCGACCGTCGGAATAGCTCATATCTGCAAGATCCTCCACTTCTTCTTCCGAGAAGTTCAAGCTCTTACCCCGCTGGCTCATGACCCGCCTCATCTGGGTTGATGGAAATCCGACATCGCTCTCTTCTCGAATCACGTCGCGTAGGGCCGTAAGTAGCGTATCCAGACCGCTACCCAGATCCCAGAAGCCTTCAAAATCGACCGGACAAGCCAATCTCGAATGGCTGTTCTTTCGTCCTTGTATGAAGAGCTGCTGTCAAAGTCGCTTGGAGCACCAATGCGATAAAGGTAGTAGGCAATGGGAAGCAATGCGCTGGTCGCACGAATGCTCTTGTCATCGAATCCAAAGCCGACAACCAACTGCACCGTCTCGATGAGGGCATCCCGAATGCTCTGCCAGTTTTCCTCAAGCACAGACATGTTCGCTTGTGTGAAATTTCTCACCTTAAAGCCAACACTTGCGATATCTGTCAACATCAACCCTGCTTTCAGCACGAAGTCCTTTGACAAGCCCAGTCCAACACCGATACCGTTCAAGTCGTCAACCAGCTGGTGGACTTCCTTTCGCGCATCCAATGTTGTCCACTGCGACGTGGCAATGCTGAGTAGCAGGTCTGAATACGAGAGTACTGTTCCTCCGCTGTTTCGTCGAATGAAGATGTTCAGAACATGCTCGATGTCTTGATTTCTCTCCTCATAGTAAGCAACTGTCGGTTCGGTATGAACTACTCGATGCAAGCGATCCAAAGTACGAAACGCACGGCCTTGTTCCTGTGTCTCTATCTCATGACTCAGTAGCCAATCGAGCATGTCCGGACCACCGCTCATGCCCATGATGTCGCGGACTTTGAACCACAGATGCTGACCTGTTAGACCGATGGCATCCTCTTCAACGAAATTGAACAGATAGTAATTGCCTTCCTCGTCTCTCTCGTTCGGGGCTAGCAAATCCAATGCCATGAATTGCTCGGGAAACGCGTCGGGATTGTTCCATCTCTTATAGGGCCGCTTCACAGACATCGATCCACGTAATCCGATATTGAAAGCCGTCAACCGCTGTTGCCCGTCCAAGACAGCAATCATCTGCTGATTAGGTAACGGTCCTAAGTCAGGACAATGGGGATTGTCACGCTGGTGATACTGGCGAACAAATCCGTAATATCGGTAATCCGCCGAACGATCTGGGGCAATCTGCCACATCAAAAACTCTCCGAATGGATAGCCTTGCATCACGCTGTCGAAGAGCTTGCATATCTGCTCTGTGCTCCAAACAAACTCGCGTTGAATAGCAGGTAGAACGAATTCGTTTGACGCGATCCTGTCCAATGCATTCTTGATTGTCCAACCAGACTGATACACCCTCGACTCCGATCAGTTGCTGAATGCGCCAATGATATGGATGGGATGGCCTTACGCCGACTAGCATGCTTCTCTCGCGACACCCGTTCATGGCAACGTACTACAAACTTCGAGTTCGAATCTAACCTCAGTATTTCAGCTACGGCACGTCGCTGTGGTTATACAGTTATTCACTTGCAACGGAATTGGAATCAGCCTAGCGATCGGCGGTCAGTGCTTCCAGATACGGGCGGATCACTGTGGCGACACGTCCTCGCACTGCGTGTCGTGCAATTTCCGATGGAGAGGCTTTTCGCTGTCTGAGAGCTTCCTGAAGTCCCGCCAATGCAACCGAGTGCCCGATGCTACGACGGTGACGAAAGCAGTCCGCAATTGTCTTGGCTACGCCAAATACCTTCACAGGAACTTTCTCAATTCGTACAGTGAGAACGTCGTCCGAAAGAAGTGCATCTGTGTAACGCACGATGCGCAGTCGCGGATTTTCCTGTTTCGGCATCCAACTCTTCGTACCGATCGCCATCCACACTGCAGGCGGAAGTTGATCCGTCAGTTCGTGGTAGGCGAGGGCAGAAACTAGGCAGACAACTCCTTTCGGTACACGTTTCGCCGCTTCCGCAAAGCCATGGTGCGCCTCAAGTTGTGCGTCAGGCAATTGGTAGAGGCCACGGGCAAGGCGGTTGATGGCAACAGCGTCGACCATCCTGCTGATCGTAGCCGCAGTAATCCCCGCAGCACCGAATTCGGAAAGTCGTGCAATGCCCTTTGCACGCAGGAGCGCGACCGCGCGTTCACTCTGAGTGTTAGTGCGTTCCATTGATATAAAACCTCTGTACTTAGTTACTTCGTTCCGAGTATTTATATCCAATATCAAAGCTAGGCATACCCCCGCAACTGCCAGCAGACAACACACGCATCGAGATGAGTGGTTTGACATCGTTTGATTGCCCGCCGTGCGCAAGACGATGACAACGTGTCGGCCTTAGTGGTCCCATCGAAGCCCGCGGGCACAAATCAGCCAGTCTGTCAGAGGCGTGGGGACTTGAGCTCTTGTGAGTCTGCGGAATTTCGGGGAACTTTCTAACAAGTACAATGTCATAGAGACAGTGAGAGTGATTCTTGTCAAGCAAGTTCAATCTTCCACATTAAGTACGGTTCGTCATAACGTAGGTACAGTATCGATTTCCCTGATCCGAAGACTCCGATTAGATCGGTGGTCTTCGACCTCGCATGGAAATTCGCGATTGAAAGTCAATGATTGAGAACTCCCACAGAATCTCCGAATTGCAACGGCCTAGCTCTTCAATTGGCCAGCTAACTTCAGGTTCCTCGAAGGATCCCTGAACAGTTCATCAGGCCAACTCGGCCAGATGTAGGCGTACATCCGTCGATGTCGTCTCAACTTGGTTTGCGTTATGCGTAGCGCAATGCACAGGTCTAGTAATTACCACTCTCTTCCGCACGTTTCCGATCCTGCTTTCCGGCAACGAAGACCCAAGTGATCCAGCTTCACTCGATGCTCGACACATGGGACACATGTGTGACCACCACACTGTGAAGGTTCCAAGTTGCCGAGTACCATTTTCGCTAAGAGCAAGTCTCTCGCGAATCGTGATGGTAGATAGGAATGGAATTGTCGATTTCCCCGAAATGCCTAGTCAACAGTGCTCGAATATGAGCCAATACTCCTAGATCATAGATTGAGAAAACAGATGAGTTCCGCACTCGCACAACCTCTTTCTTCCATGCCTCTGTCGTCGGAATGGAAAGATCGTCTCGACTTGTCCAACCGCACCGTCCCTGAACTATATGAAGACCCTGGGTCTGTTCGCCAAGGCCCGCATGCAAACGCAATAAGAATGATCTTGCGGGACTTGAATGCATCAGCAGTGCTCTGTGTCCAAGACGTGCCAATGATTGTGGTCGTCGCCAGCGAAGAATATGACCGAGAGCAGTTGAGGCACTTGCACGGTGCTTTATGGAATCAAGGATTGGCTTCGTTACTGTTGCAGCTCTCAGGCAACACCATGCGGGCTTTCTCACTTGCTCGTACTCCATACGACGATGATCAAGAGTTCGAGAAACGATGCCTGATTGACAGGCTTGAAGCTGTCGCAGATGCGCTATCCATCAAGGACTTCATCTACGGAGCCGAGTCCGGTCGATTGTGGCAACGCAATTCTGACTACTTCGATGTGGGCGAACGAATCGACCAGGTTCTACTCAACAACCTCATGGTCTCCCACTCTAGGCTATGCAAAGACGGCTTGTCCCAGGATGCGGCACAAGCACTCCTCATTCAAACAATGTTCGTGGCGTACTTGGAAGACCGGGAAATCATCGGTCAGGAGTACTTCAAGACTGCTTCGAAAGCTACTTGTAGTTCCTTTCTTGACCTACTGGAGTCGACAAATTCGGCGCATCTAGAACGTCTCTTCGACAACTTACGTGAGAACTTCAACGGCGACCTGTTCGTAGCTCCGTGCTCGTTTGACGTCGAAGGGGTCACGCCGCCGGTAACTCCGGCCCACATGGAGACTCTAGCAAGATTTCGCGATGGGCGTGAAGTCATGGGCACTACCAGCAGTCAGCTGAGGTTTTGGGGCTACAACTTCAAGTACATTCCGATTGAGCTTATGAGTGCGGTATACGACCACTTCCTAGGCAAACAGAAAGCTCAACGTAAAGCAACCGGAGCTTTCTACACACCGATGTTCCTAGCCGATACCGTGATATCGGCACTGTGGGACAAGGTTTCAGAAAGCACCAAGTCAGAAGGTCGATTTCTCGACCCCGCATGTGGTTCCGGAGTCTTTCTCGTTCGGTCATTTCAACTCTTGTGCGAACACTGGCGAGAAACTCACAGGTCTCAGACGATTCGTTGGGACACACTGCTCCGAATCTTGTCCAGACTGTCTGGATGCGATGTCAACGAAGGTGCAATTCGCGTTGCGGTCTTCTCGTTGTATGTCGCGCTGTTGCAGGAAGTCAACCCACCAGACTTGACTCGACTCTCCGAGGAGAAGAAGCTACTACCCCAACTATGGGACCGCACTCTTCACGCACGGGACTTTTTCCAAGCCTCCGAAGAGGAAATGCAGGCTGAAGTGATTCTGGGTAATCCGCCATGGTCGAGCCGCCAAGGTGGGGACCACAGTTCCGTGACTTGGTGTCGAGACCATCAAGTTCCGATGCCGAGCAATGAAGCAGCATGGGCTTTCGTCTGGAAGTCTCTTGAGCACCTCGCCGACGATGGCGTTGTGGGATTGCTGCTCCCGGCAATGGGCTTCTTGCACAACCATGCGAACAAGGCCCTTCAGGCTCGTGTACGGCTCTTTGAAGACTCGCGGATTCATCGGATTGTCAATTTCGCCGATCTACGTTTCCAACTATTCGAAGGCGCGGTGCGGGCTGCTGCATTGATTATTTTTGGCAAGAGACAGGTGGATTCTCTAGGCTACCGCTTCGACTACTGGGTACCCAAGGCTGATCTCAATCTGAAGATGCGACGGGCTATCACGCTTAGTAGTGTGGACAGAAACTTGGTCACCTCATTCGACGTCAGCGAAGACCCATTTGTGTTCAAGCGCCGACTGTGGTTGAGCGATGCCGAAGCGAAACTGTTCGGCTACTTGAGGGCACTTCCAACACTCGGCAACGTAGCAAGCGACTATCAAAAGGCCTACAGGACGAGAAACTTGCCTGAAAACCGTTGGGTGGTTGGAAGCGGTTTTCAGCCTTTGAGTGAAAACCGGTCCAACAGAGACCACCACAGACAACAGCGAAGCGAGTTGATTGTGAACTTGCCCTACCTTCCCATCGAGGCTTTCCGGGTATTGGCGCAAGGCACCGAACATCTCTCCATCTTTAGAGCTGGTCAAGGTGGAAGCGTTCGCCGAAGGGGATTCGAACGCGGTTTCAAGGGGAGCAGAGTACTTGTACCCCGAGGGATAAGCACATCAAACCAACGCCTTCGTGCCACGTACACCGAAACGCCTCTGACGTTCAAGCATGTCATTCTGGCCGTTTCGGTACCCGACTACGACTCGACCCATGCCAAACTCCTAACGGCACTGTTGAATAGCAAACTTCTGTATTGGTTTGCATTTCACGGAACGGCTTCATTTGGTTCAGACAGACCTGAGCTACAACAAGCTGATCTGCTCCGTCTACCGTTTCCAGCTCCTTCGGATCTTCTACAGGAAGACCCACCAATCGAAGCCGCAGAAGAGCTGGTGTCGATTATTGACCGATCAATGGCATCGGCGACCAGAGGATTCGACTTGAACGCAGACGAAGGAAGGCTGTTGGAGCGTCTTGACTCACACTGCTACAGCTACTTCGGTCTGAGTGACGAGGAGATTGCACTGGTCGAGGACTCCGTTGCCAACTTGATTCCTAACGCACAACCGCACGTCAATGGTTCCTTCGATCTGTGTCAGCCTACAAGTCACAATCAGCGAAAGGTGTATGCCAACACCCTGGCCTCCAACCTGACACCTTGGTTTGAGGACGATTTGAGCGTGTGCGTTGAGCTGGAAGCGAAGAACAACGATCTCGCACTCATCCGTCTATGGTTGGAGAAGCGTCGCGAACCTACGGATTATCGTGAGCGAGACGACCAATCCGTGGAGTCCGTGCTGGCACGTATGCGGGACCACATAGATAAACCGCTCCCGGGCAATTTCCAGCTAGTTCCAGATTTTCGCGTATTCATTGGGAAGAGTCTCTATCTAGTGAAGCCCCTTCAGCGGCGTTTTTGGTTGAAGGCCTCTGCCATGTCCGACGCGTACCAAATAGCCATAGATCTGCAGGAATCACTTCCAATTAGAGACCGCGCTCTTTCCTCCTAATGCTCACCGAAAACCCTGTTGAATGGAGGGACCATCTTCGATCCCTAAATGCCCTGTTTCTTGAGTGTGTTATGGCTGTTTGGCCACGATGTGTCGAAAGACTGCCCGATAACCCTTCAGAAGACACGATTACGCTCAATCTTGTTGAATTCCTGTTGAGTGATCCTGTAGCAAGAAATCTATTTGTCTATCTGGCGTATCAGCACGAAGTGAGGGGACTCAAAGACGGCGGAGAGGTCTACAGCAAAGGAAGGATCGACATGGCTTTACTGTTGAATCAGGCCGGTAGTAACTACTTGGCTTACGAGTGCAAACGACTAAACGTAGACCAACAAAACGGAAAGAAGAGGTCGTTGGCGACCCCGTATGTACTGGATGGCGTGTGTCGTTTCACCACTGAGCAGTATGCAGCCGGTATCCCCCTAGCGTGCATGTTGGGGTATGTGCTGGACGGGAACGTGAATTCCGCTCGAACCAAAGTGTGGGCAGCGATCAACAAACTCAAAGCTGAGGTCGACTTGGTAGGATCGCTGCAAGTCGGAAAGGCAATTGGCACTATCGAACGATTTTCCAGCGTTCATCGTCGTGGGGCGACCGGATTGGACATCGAAATCGGGCACGCTTTGTTGCCATTTCCCACATCCTAACTTCAGAGAGATTGGAAATTCTCATCTCTCACGTTCCTCGACGTGAGACTCGGGCACGGCTAGAGCAATATCCAGTTCGACTTAGCCCTCTTTGTTGGTGCAACTAAACATGTAACGATCATCAACCCACTCAAGCCAACCATCCCAGCGACCATCTTTGTCGGTGCGGCAAACCCAGTCAACCCATTCCTGGTGGGTGAACGCTACGAACTTTGCTTGGCCGGAAAATAAGCAATTCCACTCTTTCGTGAAGTCTTGGATCCCTGTGTTCCTCAACGACCCGACCAAGGTCTCGTTGCGACTGTCGTAGGCAACGGAATTAACCACGAGTTCGTACTTACCAGACGCTGCTAGTGCCTCTGCCAACGCTTGCTGACGAAATAGCTGATATCCATTTATTGCCGCCGGGCACCGCTCGAGTTGCTTCGCTCCATGTTCACTGATGGAAATATAGTCCCAATACCTCCGATTAGTCCGTCTTCCTCTCTTCCAATTGAAAAAGTGGCATTGCTCCCGAGGATTCTCGATCAACGAATCGACATCGAAACATCGGCGCGGGCATGGGTTTTCCGCATCCTTCTTTCGGCCGGAACAACTGTAGAAAGAGCTTTCCGCAAATTTGACCTCTGTAAGAACAATCCCTTGGCCGCCTCCTTTCAATCCAACAATGAAGGCAACGTCCGGCGATGTCTGACCCGATCCACGTTTGCCTTCCGGTTCGCCCAACAACGAACTGGGATCTAAGGGGCTTCTTGCCGCCCATTCCAATTCCAAACACTGAACGTGTTCAATCCGACTATCGATATTCTTAGCGAGAAACGTCGCAATCAACGAGGTGGCCGATCTATGCGGGAAGTACAAGTTCGCACACAGCATCCACGAGCTCTTCAGATTGTGGACACCACTGTGCTTCTGAATACAGGACTTGGCGAGATAGGAGGTGAGAGAGTCTGCGTGACCTGATCGTATGCCAGGCCAAAGCCCCTCTTCCCATTCGTCTTTGGGCAGGATTCACCGTCGCTTGTAACCGTTTTGATTCCCACACTCTTTCGTTAGCCCTGCTTGCCGTTTCCGCCACTTTATCTGTAGACAGTTCATCTTTTTTTCGAATTGAGAACCCATTCCTAGACTCCTTCGTTGTGAACATTGCTCAAACCGAAGCACAAGCTGTGAAGGGACATTAGAAGTCGGTCAAACCGATCGTAAGCGGCATTCATCTTTAAGGCTGAGAGTCGAAACTCAGGTGTTTGACTGACGACTAGTTGGCGTTCCTAGAAAAACGATCTTCCTCTTGTCCAAGTCAACAGAGATACGTCCACCAGCTGCATCCTGCACCGCACGCCACACCTCAAATCCCTGAGTGATTGCATTCTCCCACTCTCCAGTCGTGCAACACCCAACTTCCAACTGAGAAGTCATGTCTTTGATCGTGCGTAGCAACTCAGAGTCGAGAGCTTCGACTCCTTCCAGAAAACTGTGGCGGCGGGCATAGCCGAAGACGAGAGCTACTACCCCCTCTTCGATAACGGTTGCGCGACCTCCATCTTCTACTTCGTCGAGAAGGGGTTGGCTCTTACGCTTTTTTCTAAGCATCCGACGTGTGACCGGCGACCAGCCAAGCACGGCGGCGTATGCGAGGTGAAAGACATCGTGAAACCGATATCCGTCAGAAGAGTAGGAGTTGTCGGTGAGTTCATCGCCGGCTAACTCTCCATCGACCCACATCTGAGCACGTCGGCCTGTTTCTCCGTGACTGTCGACTAGCTCGACCATGAAATGGCGAGGTAAACGCTCACTCTCGGGAACCTCTGAGTCGAAGACTAGCGGCTCGCCTTCTTCGCTTTCCCAACGGTCTTTGACCTTGGCTAAGTTAGCCCCAGCGATGTCAGAGAGCGACAAATCGAACTTGCTGGCAACGTTGGACAAGTACCAGAGAAGATCTCCTAGTTCTTCGGAAACTCGGTCTCTGTAAAGACGATGAGCATCTCCATCACGCTGGTGTTTCTTGTACTCGCTGAGCAGTTCTCCCACCTCGCCGGCTAGGCCAAGTATGGGCACGATGATCAAATCGTCATCGTCGTTGGGCGGAATCTTGTCAGTGCGTAACGCTTCTTTTTGATAGTGGTCAAAGTCCATGCGTAAGTCCTAAGACGCTATGTAGTTGAAGGAGATTGCTGGTTGGCGACGTGAATCTTGTCGTTGAGTTTCCACTTGGGAGGGTAGAAAACCTCGATGGGTTTGGGAGTTGGAACGAACTTCTGCTTGATGCGCGAGCGTCCGGTTCTTCCCGATACTGACGGGTGAGCAACGCGAGCGTACTTGCTGACCTCGCAGAATAGGTTCTGGCAATCGATCAGCTGAAGCGGACGACCCCACAGTGACTGAAAATCCAATCCCAATCGTTCAAACTCACTATCTTGCAGTTCGGCCATCTTCCGAATGAGATCGGGTTCGCTGAGTCCATTTCTGTCGATGAAGCACTTGTGCAGCCCATCTCGAGCGCCTGGCCCAGGCACGACGAATTCCATTTCGCTGAAGTCCGTGAGTTCGCTGTAGTTGATGTCCGTGATGAATTGGTAGGCAAGAAAGTCCCCAATGGTTGGGTATGAACGGATCAGTTCGTACCCATCTTGCATTGTCTTGGTCCCGGTCAATCGATCAGCAAGACGATCCGCCATCATGCGGTCAAGCAACAATAGATGGTTCTGATGCTTGGCAGTTCTACCGAAAGCATTGCCACCTGGGGGCATGATGTAGGCGGCTGAATAGATGGTCGAGCCTGACTGACGTGCCTTGCTCAGTGCCGAGTCATAGGCATCGTAGGAGTAGTCTCCGAATGTGATGGGGCCGAGTTCTTGCTCGAGCAGTTCCCAAGTCTCGATCTTGTTGAAGAACTTGAACAGCATGATCCGGAAAAACACTTCATCCGGAGACGCAGGCAAGTCGTCTCGATAAATGACACGTCGAATGAGATACTGACTGACTCGATCAGATGCGCGGTAGGCATTGGTGAACTTGTAGCTTGCCAGTACCCGATTCTCTGTCCAAGGAGGCGGTTCGCCGTTGAGCCGTCGAAAAAACACCGCCTGTCGTTCCGCCGCAAAACGCCAATAGCTCTCGTAAACCTCAGACACAGTTGCAGGTGCTAGATGAGGCAGGACGATCGGAGCGGGTCGGGGCTCGTCGATCAGATCCATGGAGGTGGGCATTTACGGTGTTGAAAGGAAGATGCGAAAGGCTAACACACGGGGTTTCGAAGGACACGGGATTCTTCGCGTGAGTCGGTTCACCCAGACCGGTACAGAAAAGGGAGGTTTACTTGACCGGGCAGGGGGAACGAACTGACTCTGTGACCTGGATCTGACGATTCAAGGGTTCGTAAGCCCAATCATCGGTCTATGAGGCGAAGCAACAACGACCCAGTTAACGAATAACATTTCGATACGTCTCGAGCAACGAGCTTCGGTGAGCGATGAAGACAAAGGACGACGTGAACGCAATTCTCGTCTTGCATAGGAAGGGTCAGACGTCAAGTGCAATTGCTCGTATCTTGGGATTCAGCCGTCACACGGTGATACGCTACATCAGGCAAGGCGAATGGCGTCCGATTAGAAGAACTAAAGGAAAGCTGTACGGACTCGAGCACTGGTTAGCGATACAGTTCTTCCGACACAGCGGTAACGCGGAACTCGTACGGCGGGAGCTATTGCGACAAAAGGGAATTGCGGTTTCCTTGCGTACTGTGCAACGGGCGGTCGCACCACTTCGCAATGAATCGAGGAATTAGAAACCGAGGATCGCTGGCTGTCAGTTGAAGACCGCTGTACGGGTGCAGACTAAGTTTGTATTGATTGAGTGGTAATTTGTACTAAAGGAGCATCGATGAGTCGGTTCACTGTCCCAGTGTTCTGGACCGTATTCCAAGCACGACTCGATGTATCGTATGACCCACCAATTTCACTAAGTCAATACTTCACTCGAGATGACGGGTAACGTCTCGCGACTTCGAAATGCACCTCCTATAACTCATTTGGTTCTCGTCCCTAGCTAGTGTGACATGCTCGAGAGCAATAGTAGCAACCATTGATTCTTGAGTATGGGTATGCTCTCTTTGCTGCTGCTACAGCGTGATGGCAACTCCAATAGTCACCGAGATATATCGCATTCTCTGAATTCGGCATCCAATTGCATCCTGTCCTATGGACTTCGTGGTCGCCATTCGCTTGGGCGTTTCGGTTGAGGTAGTAATGTGACAACAGACAGTCCCTCCTTTCGTTCGGTGATAGCTCAGCTATGGAATTGAATGGGAAATATTGTCCAGAGCTAACACGTCGTGTCAAGTGTCAGTCGGACACGAATGTGAGCGCGACTCTCACACTTCGAGCCAGGCAACCACCAACCTGCAGTAAGGTCATCGCTTTAGCGATTAAGACCCTAGCAATCGAGGAGAGGAATCATGCTGCAGGTACTGATTCAAGCCTAGTTGACCGTGCAGGACTTGAACTTACAACCTCAATCTGATGCCTACGCTTCCTAAAGACAGTTGAATTGCCCCAACGCAACATTGATTTCTCAATAAATCAAGTACTTATAATCCTAACATATCGCTAACCGACAAAGCCTGTTGTGAATAGCGCAACGATGAACGCTGCCAACCCGCCGGAAAAACGCCCGTCCACTCAGTTCAGTTGTGCCGTTTCTTGGTCCCGTTGGTACGGATGAACACACTGTGACAGATTCAGCCAAGGCCTTCATAGTGGAGTCTCTTTCTCAATTGGATTCCAACAAGCGGAGATCCTTGAAGACTGAGCTGAGGCAAGACTGTAGCTACCACAACTTGGTCACTGTACTGATACTTCTACGGCAGTGGGGTGGGAAGGTGCCCCTAGGATCGCTTGTACCTGGTGGTCCAGACATCTGCACCATCGAGTTTGCCAACCGTACAGTTTGGTTTCAAGCAACACCCGCTAGGATTAACCGTTTCCAATCCTCAGACGTCGCTGAAATTCTCGACTTGGTGGAAGAACGGGCAGCCGCGCTCTCCGACTCCTCCGCGACCCGATGCGTAGCCATACTCGACCAGCCTTACGTCGGTGATTCCGGAGACCAATTTCGCGGCCTTGTAGACGATGAAGCTGGAAACACACTCAGCTGCCATAGACCCCACGACAAGATTCTCAATCTGCTCGCAACCCATTTGCAGATCTCCCCCTTCGTTGCTGAAGAATTTGCGCGAGATCTGTGCAAGAGCATCGAAGACGTAGCGAGCAATAACGCCTCTCTTCCGTTCGACCAACGCCGTAGAGTCTCAACCGCAGATGTCGATCAATGCATCATCGATCACTCTGAGACCGACGATCCGAACGCAATCCAACACGCCTTGCTATCTGGATCTCTGGCTCCCGTCGATTTCAGTACCCCTTTGGACGAACCGTACTTCTATAGTGGCGTGAACGTGAGGCCGGGACACATCGCTGCTGGTCTAGTCGTCGACCGCCCGAAAGACGTAGAACACACCCTTGAGCAACTGAAGCAGAAACGCCACGTGCTCCTATCCGGTCACACCCGTACTGGCAAGTCGGCTCTCCTCTGGCTCACCGCCGCAACCACTTCCTCACACATGCGAATGTATGAAATTGCGTACACCGCCTCGGTCGTCGATGCCCATGCCATCGCGCGATTCGTCCGTGCCAATCCACCCACCGAAACTGTGCCAGTTTGCCTGATTCTGGATCATCTCGACCCCATCAACTCCGATATCTGGAACATCCTCGTCGGCGAATTGAAAGCAATTCCGCATCTGTACTTTCTGGCTACGTTATGGGACGGCGACAGCTCTGAAATCGCCTATCCGTCCGACACGGCATTTCTTCCCGTAGAGACCATCGAAGAAGATCTGGCCTGTGCCATTTGGGACAAACTCGCGACCAAGCGATCAACACGTTGGGACCACTGGACTGAACCTCTCAAAATTGCCGACGAAAAGCTACAGCAATACACACACCTGCTAGTTCACGGAAGAACTTATGAGGAAACGGTCGCCGATCAGATTCGTCACAAGGAACGAGAGAATCGAGATGTCGAACTCGCGATCATCAGAGGGGCGTCCGTGCTTCTCGAAAAGGGATGCGAGGTCGACATCAACTGCTTGTTCGAACAACTAGAACTCAATCCCGATGAAGCTCATCAAGCTCTGGAAACGCTCAAGGGCGAACATCTCCTACGCGAGAGTCGTCCCGGGGTGCTCGGCAATTTCTACGAGGAGCACTCGGGGCACCTCTCGGGAGCGACCCATGGCTGGACATTTCCCCGTCCCATCCACTCCCTGTGGAAGTCTCTGCCGGCTGTAACAACCGACTCTCTTCCACGAGTCATCCACTCCCTTCTTTCGTCATCCATAGTAGTAGACACCAATGAAGTGCTTCAGAAGCTAGCAGATCTTCTTGTAAAGACTGACGAAGTCGATCGGTGGACAGCGATTCTGACCGCACTGGGAGAGGCGACCATCGGAGTCCACGTCACTCGATTCACTGTTCTTCTGGAAGAGCACAATGTTGATCGCTCCCACTGGTCCCTTGCCGCTGCATTCCTCGACCTGTTTGCAGACGTTGACGAATTCTCCGAGTCGAGTCAGTGGGAAGGGGTGCAAGACGCTGAGTCGAGTTTTCGCAAGTCGACCTGGCCCGACTATCGACAAGTTTGTCTCGCTCGTCTTCCCTCGGGAACAAATCCACCCCGCGCCAAGAACATCGCTCAAGCAATCCGGTTGCTTTCCGCGTGCGTTCCCATATGCGATGGACCTGCAGTGCAACTTCAACTTCACCAGGGTTTCTTGGATGAGAGCGACCCCGACGTTCGCCAGCTGGCACGATTGCTGTCGCTGGCAAACCTGATCGATCCAGATTTGTTCCAAGCGATGGTGAAGAAGTTGGGAGGCGAACAGGCAATGTTCGATCTCTTCAATCGCCAAATTGCTTGGACAACTCCGCCTGAAATCGAGACCTCAGACCAATATGACCCCATCCTCAGATCCAACTGGCACTACCTGGACGCCAAGCAACAGACCGACCCCAAGGGATCCGTCAGAGAAGCATGTGAGGTACTGCTTGCGATTTCTCCCAGATACGACGACGCCGAATGCGTTGCCGTCGATTCGTTGGGAAACGAATTGATAAACCAGAATGACGAGATCATGTATTCCCACCGGAGCCATCGATTTCTCTCGACTGAACGAAACTGCATCCCGTGGGCGCTTCTGTTCCGACAGACCGTGCACATCCGATCAGAGATCGACGATCTGGCCGACTATGCAAATCGGATGGCTGATCTCATTCGCGCCACCGAGAAAGTATTCCGTTCCTTCTCTGAAAACTGGATCAAGCAACGTCGCGATCCATTCCCCGATGCTTTGGTCACTGAGGCCGTCCAGATTGAAGATCGCATCAATGATCTGACCTATTTCACGCCGGTAGCCCGCCATGTCACCGACAACGGAGGCGTTGGCTATCAGTCCAAGGCGACTCTGCGCAACCTTATGTTGGCTGTCCTGGACGACATCGTTCTACCACTGGATCAAGACGAGTCACTCAAGGAAATAGCCCTGGAAGCCGCAGAAGTGTGTGGACTCATTCTGCGACATGATGAAACCGCCATTTGGCGGACCCACCCCACTCCGCCCAATGATCAATTGAGCTCACTTACGGATCGACTACGCGATGTGTCTTCCATTTGTCACGAAATGGAGTCTGAGAACAGACTCGAACCGATGGTCCCGATCTTCAGTACGGCAAAACGAGCTCGCTCGGGAAGAGCGCTTGGCACCGCAGCCCGTCGCTGTAGGATGCGGGCGGATGATCGCTTCACAACCCAGCTTCGAAGACTAGAGTCCGCTCTCGCTTCCAAGAATTGGAGAGCGCGTGTACTGTCTCGGCCAATCGATGAACTGACATCCCACTACTGGCCGGCCAAGGAAGTCGCAATTTCGGTCGAAATCGACGATCTAGTTGAACAATGGCCGTTGCTCACGCCAGAAGTTCAGGAACTGGTCCGAAAACATCTAGGAAATGACAGAGTGTTCCGACTAAGTCCAGTCGTGAACGGCCTGCTCGTACCAGTGAGACACACTCGCTCGGGACTAGTCCACTATCCTGAATCGGCTCGTGAGTGGGCCGAAATCATCGATCTTCCCATACTTTATTCCGCCCTCATGGATAGATTCGAGGAAGCCGTCTCTACCTACGCCAACATAATCCAGCTTGGCTTGGCATTGCGGGACCAAGAGCTACGCACCGAAGAAGAAGGTACAGTTTCTCGTGCCATCGATATCGTGCTCCGGACTCTTGACGAGTTGACCCAAATTGCTCGCCAGCCAGAAACCGAGCATTTTGCTCCTGCGGTAGATTACTTGAGATTTAGTGTGAAACATTCTGTGAAGGAGCTCAAGGCCGGCATCCCCGTCAAGGCGGGCAAGGACAAACCAGACATCGAGTCCTTGCGATTGAAGCTGTTACAAACGGAGTGTTATCGGTTGTCTGATTCTTGAACCGCAAGAATGCAAATTCATCGGCCAAGTCACATCGAGAAGCTAGGATCTGAGTTGGAAGACTTGGATTCAGTGGTTACCAATACGATTTAGCAACACAGAGCGAATAGATTCTTTGCGCACGCCATAGTGGGATTCCCTGTGACAGTTTGGGCACAGAGCGACAGCATTTCCAGGAACATCCGGACCGCCGTCTGCTAGCGTCTCGATATGATGTACCTCAAGATAGAGTATTCCTCCCCGTTTAGTAAAAGGGGCATTGGATCTACACAGCTCACACTGCCCATTGGCTCTATGTAGCACCCAAGCATGAACTTCTGGGTCGCGTGCAACCACACCGACTTGACGCTGATCTCTCCATGGTTTTCTTATCCCTTTCGGAGGCCGACTGCCAACTTCGACCTTTCCTGCCATAGACTCAAGCTCATCTCGGTCAAAAATCTGATGGTCCGCCTTGACCATCAATTTGCGTACGGACCGCTTTACGTTGTTGCCATACTTCGAGTCCGCATACCAAACCCCAAACTGGCCAGGTGGACCACCCTCAATATGATGCTCAACTTTCAATTTCCGTTCATTGACTGGAATGAGGCGACTGTCCACAGTTCTGGCTTTGAAGTGGTAAATGCCGGCATCGTAGTGTGCTTGCTGATGTCCATACACTGTGGCCCTGCGATACCACCCCACAACGACGCGATGGTTTACCCCGGGATTAGTGGCGGTCCATACCACATCGATACCTTCTTTCCGACCGTCGCAACAACCGACTTGCCCCGAGCTAGTACACCCGGTTTCTCCATACATTGGACCAGACCCCAATTTGGATAGATTTATGGTTCCATTCTGCGCTGATACATAGCCGTACACTACTTCGCCGAATGGTAGGAAGTTGGTTGTTGCCTCTTCCATGTTTGACCAGATACCACCACCCACGGGAACATCGAGGTTTGTAATTCCGCGGTAGGAATTCATCCATGCAATTTGACAGAACATCATGGGTGCCATCGACGACAGTTCCTTGTGCATTCTCCTGTTGGAGAACTTCAACAGGTGCCCTAATTTACCCTATCACATTTGCTAACAACTTGCCATGAAGAACGCCGGCAACTTGGTCCGCAGATTCTCCGGTTCAACCAGCTTGCTATGTTTGTCGTCCCGCCAGACCCAATCGCCCTCGGAATCAGGATCAATTACGACAAGAGATTGGACTATGGACCGAACCACTTGAAGATCAGTTCGTCTTTCCTCTCGAGTTCGAAGATTATCGAGCGAAAATTCTCCCCGCTAACGATCTTCAGTAACTAATCCGGCGACTACTTAAACACCCCGATACTCCAAATTGGGCAGGTGGAGCGCTTCAGTTCACGTTCGTATTCTCGCTACTCAGTTACTCAAAAATACAACCAACCGCAGCCCGACTAAATCTGCGGCAAGTGGCGAGACCAGCGACCCGATCTCTCGATGAGTAGCTTACCGCTCACCAGCGACCGCATTCCTATCCACTACAGCCCCGTCCGCCTGCTAAGCGGCTGACCACGTTAGCAATTTCGCTCTCGTGTAACGGCTACGAACCATTTTCACCAGGCAATTCAAATCCCGGGCGTACCAACTGCCCAAGTCTGGTGTCGTCGGTACGCCCGGCTATTTTGAAGATGTTTCTAGTGGCGGTTAGCCCCCGACATCGTCAGCGTCGGCATCCGGTAATTCTGTGTCAGATTCAGAATCAGCTTCGACCGGTTCGGGCATCTCGCCGTACCTCGCAGCGAGAACTTCCGTCAATCTTTGAGGGCGAAGATCCTTTTCAAGGATGCAACCCTTCGAGTCGAGCAAGTAGCCCTTGGGAATGGCCAAGACTCCATAGAGTGTCGCCGTAGCGCCTTCCCATCCGTCCATCTCTCCCAGATTCATCCAAGGAAGTTCCTGCTCGATCGAGCCTTCCTCCCAATCCTCGAACGCACTGTCGATCGAAACTCCCACGATCTCGAAACCATGCTCTCGATATGCGGCGTAAAGAGTCTTCAACTCCGGAAAGTCCGCAATGCACGGACCACACCACGAAGCCCAGAAATCGATGAGGACAAGGTCCTCCTCGGCCAACACATCGTAAAGAGCGACTTCCGTTCCTTCCAAATTCGCCAACGCAAATTCCGGTGCTTTCTGACCCGGGGCGAGTCGCCTGTTGTTCTCCTCGGATTCCAAGCGCCAGACAAGCCTTTCGCGCCTGGGGGTTACCCTTTCTGCAACGATGTCTTCGTCAAGCTGCTCCGCGATTCGATCGTAAATTTCGAGACCTTCGCTTCTATTCTCGGCGTCGTAGCCATACGGACCCAGCTCCATCGCCAAGAGCGATTCCATCGGATCCTCCGCGTTCTTGGCGAAGTCTTGAAGTGTTGTGTAGCGCATTTCATCCAATTGCTGACGAAGTACCCACCACTCCGGCATGTCACTGGAGTCTGACGTCGCCGATGCATGCAAATGCATCGGTTCCGCCTCCGGTACAACGTGTTCGCAACCTTCTGCAGGCGGATTGGAGGGTTCCGCCGCGGCGACCGCTACAGACTCCTCAGACTCGGTTGCCTCGTCTTCTACGACTTCTTCGTCCTCGGTGGATGCCATAGCTTCAGCATCGGACTCGCTTGGTTCGTCTGAGGATTCCGCCGCTACATCATCGCTATCTTCACCTGCCTCAGCTGCTTCCCGTTGAGCCTCCCACTCAGCCAATTGCCTCTCGTACGCGGTGTTGTACGCATCCAACGTCGTTAGATATTCCTCCGACTGCTGCCAACTCTCTAGCAACTTGGCATGCAAGCCGGTTCCCGATGTCGCCAGCAAATCCTGCGCGTTGATAGAGCTCGGTGTGGAAACGGTTATTTCGGAATTGGGCTCCGCTATCACTCTAGCCACTGCATAGAAGCTCATGCCACCTTCAATGACTATCGATTTGATACTGGGTTCATCGATATCAGCTTCGATCAGAAACTTGCCATCTTCCAGCAACACACTACTGCCCGCTGCTCTCGCAACAACTTGATCAGGCAACTCCGCTTCGAGAGCACTGAAGTCTCCCGATATCGAGAACTTCTTGGTCGGGTCTGTCGAAGTTCGAGAACTTCCCACCAATGCGAGTTGATCCGAGGGATAGAATCCCAAGTGGTCCAAGACGACGAATCGAATTTCTGAGCCGCCAGTCAACAAGGCTGTTGTGGTGAGCGGTTCCTCTTCTTCTCCGATACTCATGGAAATTTCAACGGTTGTCGGCTCTTCGATTTCGCCTGTGAATGCAATGCTTCCATCGGCAAGGCTTCCCGATGCCAACTCGACAGTTTCGAGCTCGCCTTCCTCGTTGGTGATCTCGTGCGTGACCGAGACCATAGCCGTCGACAGGTCGAGGCGCTGTTCGACTGGGGGTTCCGATCCTTCTTCAACCGGCATGGGTTCCGGGGTCTCGTCTTCGACGACGATAACTTCGCCGGAAATCGTGTAGCTCGTCGGCGGACCGGCAGAACATGCAACGAGCAACGTAGCCAGCAATGCCGTCCCGATCAAGCCAAGTGTGTGTTTCATAGGAGCAAAATGTCCTTTGGTGATTAGTGCTTCCATTGTATATACGCGAGCGGATGCTTCCGGGCGGGAGATTGCCTGCCTTGGAGCGTCAGTTCAACTCGTACAGGTGCGAATCGAGCGTTGACTGGGGAGTTTTCAATCAAATAATTAAGGAAAAAATAAGTATTTGACAAACAACAGGTCTAAGGAATTTACTGTTCGATCACGCAATCATTCTCGGTTTCCAATCAAGATAACGCCATCGAGACTCCTAGCTCGCGGCGTTCAATTGCCGGGTGTACCTGACTGATCTGGTACGGTGGCACAGGCACGCCGAGCTATTTTGAAGCTGAATCTAGTGTTCTCTAGCCGCCCGCTTCGTCGGAATCTGCATACAGCATTTCCGACTATGAGTCTGGACTAGTCTCGGCCGGTTCAGACACTTCGCCGTACCGCGCAACAAGAATCTCCTTCAGCCTTCGAGGGGGAAGATCCTTATCGAGGATGCAACCCTTCGAGTCGAGCAAGTAGCGCTTGGGTAAAGCCAGGACTCCATAGCTGGTCACTGTGGCCGCATCCCATCCGTCCATGTCTCCAAGATTCAACCAAGGAAGTTCGTGCTCGATCGAACCAGCCTCCCAATTCTCGAACATGCTGTCGATCGAGACTCCCAGGATTTCAAGACCATGCTCTCGGTACGCCGCGTAAAGAGTCTTCATCTCCGGAAAGTTCTCAATACAAGGACTGCACCATGAAGCCCAGAAGTCGATGAGCACGAGCTCCTCCTCGGCCAGTACGTCGTACAGAGCAACTTCCGTTCCCTGCAAATTCACCAACGAGAATTCCGGGGCTCTTTGACCCAAAGCGAGTCGCCTGTTGTTCTCCGCGGATTCCAACGTTGCAACAAGCCTCTCGCGCTTGGGAGTTACCCGTCGAGCAACAATGTCTTCATCGAGCTGCTCGGAGATTCGGTCGTAAATCAAGAGACCATCACTTAAGTTTTCGGCTTCGTGTCCGAACGCACCCAACTCCATCGCCAGAAGCGCTTCCATTGGATCCTCAGTGCTCATGGCGATTTCTTGAAGTACTGCAAAGCGAATTTCATCCAATTCCCGTAGAAGTCGGAACCGTTCCGGCGTATCGTTGAAACGTGACTTCGCTGCAGCAATCGACGACTCAATATCGTCCGCCAAGTGTTCACACCCCTCAGCCGGTAGACTGGAAAGTCCAGCCGCGGCAACGGATTCGCTTGGTTCGTCTCTGTGTTCAGCGACTGACTCATTGTTTTCAGTGCCCGCCTCAGCCAGGTACTTTTCGATAGCGGAGTTGTACTCATCCAACTTCGACAAATATTCCTCCGACTGCTGCCAACTCTCGACCAACTTGGCGTGCAATCCGGTTCCAGATGTCGCTAGCAACTCCCGTGTGTTGACAGAATTCACTGGAGAAACGGTAAATCCCGAATTGGGCTCGACTACCAATCTAGCCGACGCGATAATGCCCTTGTCTCCTTCAACCACTAAATAAAGAAGCTGGGGTTCGTCGATGTCAGATTCGATCAGAAACTTGCCATCTTCCAGCAACACTCCACCGTCATGTCTACCACCCGTTACTCTGGCAATTAAGCGATCAGGAAGGTCCGCCTCGAGTGCGCTCAAATCTCCCGTTACCAGAAACTTCCTTGTAGGATCCGATGAAGTTCGGGAACTTCCCACCAATGCGAGCTGGTCCCCAGGATAGGATCCGGGGTAGTCCAAGACCACAAATCGAATTTCCTCATCGGGAGTCAGCAACAACGGTGTCGCGAAGAGTCTTTGAGATCGAAATGCCACATATAGCCGAACGACTGTCGGCCCGTCTATCGCACCAGTGAGAGCAACGCTACCGTCAGCAAAGCTTCCCGACTCCAACTCAACGGTCTCGAACTCGCCTTCACTATTGTTGATCACATGCAGGACGGCGGCCGATGCCGTCGAAGAGTCGAGTCGCGGCTCGACTTCAGCTTCTGCGCTCCCATTCTCGATGACGATGAGTTCGCCGGAAATCGTGTAATTTGGCGGTGGACCGGCACTACATGAAACGAGCAATGCTGCCAGTAGCCCCATACCGAGCAAGCCAAGTGTCTTCTTCATGAAGGCAAGATGTCACTGAGAGATTCTTACTGGCATTGTAGGCTCGTGAGATGGTCTTTAACGAGCGTGGATCCGCGGATCTACGAGTCTCCTTAGAGCGAATTCCCGTAGCCGGAGCACCTTCCAGACACAACCGCAAGCTCCCTACCTCACCTCGGTTGTTTCTTGACACTCACAATGCCGCAGAATACGATGCTGGCTGATCACGTACGCAACCAAATCGCATGATTAAACGCCGAAATCGAAGTTCGCTCTCAGCTCCGGGCGTGAAGAATCCGTTCATTTTCGGCATCTGTGTTGCGGCGGTGCTTGCCTTGGGATCTTCGGAGCTACACGCCGACGCAGACAACATCCGTTCGCTCAAGGAACTTGAGCAATACAGCGGACCTTTCAATCGCAATCTTGAGCTTCACAATCTGTTGTCCAATTCAAACGAGCAACAACTTCTCGAGTTGCTTGAAGAGTCGAAGGAAGTGGATCGGCAGAAGAGGCCGCAACTGCAGAGTCCCATATTGCAAAGACTCTCTCAATTCGATCCAAAACGGGCGTTTGCTCAAATTGAGCAGTTGGCTGAAGACAGCCCTGAACAACTGATAGCAGCGGTCTTTGCAGAGTGGTCGTCTTCCAATCTTGAAGAAGCAATCGTTTTCGCTAGCTCTCTCGATGAAGACAGTAGATTCGCTGCGTTGAAGAGTATTTTGGCGGAACGAACAGATCTAGCAGAAGACGAACGTCTCGACGTCGCACGACAGCTTGGCAACGAACGCTATGCAGTCAACTTGAACTTGCAGAAGATGCTGAGCAAGCCCATTGACAACCCCGAAAAAACTTGGAACGAGCTTATAGACGAGATTCAAGACGATCCTGGACAGTTTTGGGCGTTGGCTACCGTTGCGAGAGCTTGGGTCGAGAAGAGCGGTTTTCGTATTCTGGACAGAGTTTCAAGATCATTGACCAACGATCAGACTCGGCAGTTCGTGCTTGATTCGGTTCTGCGACAATTAGCCGAGAGCGATCCGGAAGGTGCATTCGAGTATGCATTGAAGTTGGACTCGAGCCCGGGTAGCTCTGGTTCGTTGGACTCTGGTGTGCTAGATACGTGGGTTAAATCCGATCCGCGATCAGCATTGGAAGCGGCTTCGCAAGTCGAGCAACTTGGATTGCGGCGCAGGTTGCAGGACTTTGTGGTCAGAGCCTGGGCGTACGAGATGCCTCGCGACGTTCTCTCATCCCTCAATGCGATTCCCGAACATCTTCACAGCTCGGCGACACGTGCTGCCATTGGGGAATGGGTGCAAGAAGATCCCAACGAAGTAGCCGACTTCGTAGCACGAATGGATAGCCAGTCAAGAACACTGGCCGGGTCCAATCTCGTCGCCTCCTGGGCCAGCGGAACCGGCTATGAAGCTGCCCTAGACTGGCTACTGACTGAACCGCGAGTAGCAGATCTTAAGTCGCTGCTACTTCCCGAGACCCTAATGTATCTTGTATATCGAGGAGACCCAGAGCTTGCAATGAAGACTGCGCTTGAACAACCGATTTCAGGAGACAAGACTGGTCTCGAAGCCAGCCTAATTTTTTACATTGCGACTAAGAACCCTGATGAAGCACTCGAATTTCTGCCTCAGGTTCGGTCAGGGGCAACCAAGTTGGCCGCTGTTGGACACTTGGGAAAAATTTACCTAGAAAACGATGCTTCAGATGAAGCGGTCAGCCTAGCGAAACAACTGCCCGCTTCCAAGCAAACGGAATACATTCAATCGTTGATGGCTACATGGACTCGACGAGATCCTGCGGACCTACTTGACTCCCTAGATCAGTTGCCAACCGCCGACGTTAAGTCGAAAGCGGCTGTGGCACTTATAGAGTACGACAAGCGAAACAGTGTGTTGTCTGAACAACAAGCACAGAAAGCGAGGAGGTATCTGTCAGCGAGAGATGCAGAAGGTCTATAGCTGTGATCAACGACTCGAAGAAGCCAGATACCGAATCCAGATTTTCAATCAAGTAAATAAGGAAAAAATAAGTAGTTGATACAAATTAGTTTTACGAGAATCGAGGTCTGATCACGCACAGATTCCCGTTTTCCAATCAAGATAACACCACTCGGACTGTTTGCCCAAGGGGTTCAACTGCCGGGCGTACCTAACCAACTAAGATCGGCGTGGTCGGCACGCCCGGCTTTATCGCGTCTGAATCTAGTCTTCTCTACCCGCCGACTTCGTCGGAGTCAGCATCCAGCACGTCCGATTCAGTGTCAGGATCAGTTTCAACTGGCTCGGGCATCTCCCCATATCGCGTAGCGAGAACTTCCTTTAGTCTCCAGGGGCGAACACTTTTTTTCAGTATGCATCCTTTCGAGTCGAGCAAGAAGCCTTTGGGAATGGACAAGACCCCGTAGCTGGTCGCCGTGGCACCTTCCCATCCGTCCATCTCTCCCAGATTCAACCAAGGAAGTTCCTGCTCGATCGAGCCTTCCTCCCACTCTTCGAATGTGCTGTCGATCGAAACCCCAACAATTTCAAAGCCATGCTCTCGATACGCGGCGTAAAGAGTCTTCAACTCGGGAAAGTCCGCAATGCAGGGACCACACCACGAAGCCCAGAAATCGATGAGCACGAGATCCTCCTCGGCCAGCACGTCGTACAGAGCGACTTCCGTTCCCTCCAAATTCGCCAACGCGAATTCAGGCGCTTTCTGACCCGGGGAAAGCCTCCTGTCGTTCTCCTCGGACTCCAAGAGCCAAACAAGCCTATCGCGCGCGGGAGTTATCCGTCGAGCAACGATGTCTTCGTCTAGCTGTTCGGCGATTCGGTCGTAGACCTCGAGACCTTCGCTTCGGTTCTCGGCGTCGTAGCCATACGGACCCAGTTCCATCGCCAGAAGCGCTTCCATCGGATCTTCCGCGTTCATGGCGAAGTCTTGAAGCGCTGCGTAGCGAATTTCGTCCAATTGATCACTCAGCGCCCACCACTCCGGCATATCGCTGGAATCTGACATCGCCGCCGCCGTTACCGATTCTGCTTCCAGTTCCACGTGTTCGCAACCCTCTGCTGGCGGATTGGCCGGTTCCGTAGCCGCGACGGCAACGGTTTCTTCTTGTTCTTCGATTGCCTCGTCTTCTGCGACTTGCTCTTCCTCGGTGGATGTCGTGGATTCTGCATCGGTCTTGCTTGCTTCGTCTGTGGAGTCAGCGGCTACACCATCGCCATCCTCGCCTGCTTCTGCCGCTTCTTGCTGAGCCTCCATTTCAGCCATCGCTTCCTGATAGGCCTTGTCGTAGGCTTGCAGTTTCGTCAGATATTCCTCCGACTGCTGCCAACTCTCGACCAGTTTGGCGTGCAACCCGGTGCCCGATGTCACCAAGAACTCCCCCACATTGAGGGAGTAAGTAGGAGAAACGCTAAATTCCGAGTTTGGCTCGACTACTACATAGCCTGATCCGTGGTAGCTCATGCCTCCTTCAACTATTAGAGAGAGAACTCGGGGTTCATCGGTATCAGCTTCGATCAGAAACTTGCCGTCTTCCAGCAACACCCCTCCACCATACTGCCCTCCCGCTAATCTCACTACAACGTGATCAGGCAACTCGGTTGCGAGAGAGCTGAACTCTCCCGTTACCGAGAACTTCTTGATCGGGTCAGTCGAAGTACGAGAATTTCCCACCACTGCGAGCTGATCGCGAGGATAGAGACCCAAGTAGTCCAACACTACGAAACGAATGTCTGCGCCGCCAGTTAGCAAGGCTGTTGTGGTGAGCGGATCCTCTTCTCCGACACTTACGGAAATCTCAACGGTTGTAGGCTCGTCAACTTCGCCGATGAAAACAAATTCGCCTTCAGCGAAGCTTCCCGATGCCAACTCGACGGTCTCAATTTCGCTTTCCTCATTGGTGGTTTCGCGTGTGACGGAGACCATCGCCGTCGACAGGTCAAGTCGCTGTCCGACTGGGGGATCCGACCCCTCTACAACCACCATGGGTTCCGAGGTCTCGTCTTCGACAACGATGAGATCGACGGAAATCGTGTAGCTCTTCGGTGGACCAGCACTACATGCAACGAGCAACGCCGCCAGCACAGCCAACCCGAGCAAGCCAAGTATCTTCTTCATTGGATTCATAGGAACAAGGTGTCCTTTAATGATTCGTGCTGTCATTGTAGGCCTGTGAGAGGATCTTGAATGGGGCGGATGCGACAGATCTAAGAGTCTCCGTAGAGCGAATTCCCGTAGGCGAGACTGCTTCCCGGACACATCTGCATGCCCAGAGCTCTACTCAGTTGTTTCTTGACTCTCACAATATCTCTGGTACGATGCGAGCCGTTCACAATTGCAACCAAATTGCATGAATTCACACCGAAATCGAAGTCTCCATTCAGTTCCGAGCGCAAAGAGTCAATTCATTCTCGGCATCTTTGTTTCGGTGGTGCTTGCTATGGGATCTTCCCAGCTGTGCGCCAGTGAGCGCGTACCGTCCTCGCTCAAAGACCTTGACCAATACAGCAGCCCTTTCAATCGCAATGTTGAGCTGCACCTTCTATTGTTAAACGCAAACGAGCAACAACTGCTCGAGTTGCTTGCAGAGTCGAAGGAAGTGGATCGGCGGAAGAGACCGCACCTGCAGAGACCCATATTGCAAAGACTCTCCCAAATCGATCCAAACCAGGCGTACGCTCAAATTGAACTGTTGACAGCTGACGACCCTAAGCAACTGATAGAGGCAGTCTTCGCAGAGTGGTCTTCTTCCAATCTCGAAGAAGCAGTTGTTTTCGCTAGTTCCCTGGATGAGAACAGTAGATTTGCCGCGTTGAAAAGTATTTTGTTCGAGCGAACAGATCTATCAGCGGACGAACGTCGAGACATCGCACGACAGCTGGGCCACGAACGCTATGCAGTGAACTTGAACATGCAGGAGATGCTTAGCAAGCCCATTGACAATCCCGAAGAGACTTGGAACGAGCTTGTAGACGAGATCAAAGACGATCCAGGACAGTCTTGGGCGTTGGCCACCGTTGCGAGAGCTTGGGCCGAGAAGAGCGGTGTGCGCATTCTGGATAGAGTTTCAAGAGCTCTGAACAACGATCAGACTCGTCAGTGGGTGCTTGGTTCAGTTCTGCGGAAAGTTGCCGAGAGCGATCCGCAGAGTGCATTTGAGTATGCATTGAAGTTGGACTCGAGTCCTGGTGGCTTCGGTTCATTGGTTGCGGGTGTGACGGATACGTGGATTAAGTCAGATCCACGATCCGCATTTGAGGCGGCATCGCAGGTAGAGAAACTCGGATTGCGGCGCAGGTTGCAGGACTCCGTTGTCAGAGCTTGGGCGTACGAGATGCCTCGCGACGTTCTCTCAGCCCTCGACACACTTCCCGATCATCTTCACCACTCAGCGACCCGTGCTGCAATTGGAGCATGGGTGCAAGAAGATCCCAATGAAGCAGCCGACTTTGTAGCAAGAATGGATAGCCAGTCAAGAAAACTGGCTGCGTCTAACCTTGTCGCCATCTGGTCCTCGCAGGAAGACTATAGCGCCGCACTAGACTGGATACAAACTGAACCGAGGATGGCCGATCTCAAGCCGCTATTGCTACCGGAGACCCTAATGTATCTTGCATATCGGGACCCAACGCTCGCTATGGAGACTGCGCTTGCACAACCAATCTCAGGAGACGCTCCGGGTCTCGAAGCCAGCATGATTTTTTATCTGGCGTCCAAGGATCCCGATGAAGCACTCGAGTTCTTGCCTCAGGTTCGTTCAGGATCAACCAAGATGGCCGCATTTGGGCACTTGGGCAACAGCTATATCCAAAACGGTGCTTCAGATGAAGCGGTCAGCCTAGCAAAGCAACTGCCTGCTTCCAAGCAAACGGAGTACTTTCAGTCATTGTTTACCTCATGGACTCGGCGAGATCCCGATGATCTACTTGACTCCCTCGATCAGTTGCCTACCGAGGACGTCAAGTCGAAAGCGGCTGTGGCACTTCTTAAGGAGTATGACAGGCGAAACAGCGCTTTGTACGAACAGCAAGCCCAGAGAGCGAGGAAATATCTGTCAGCGAAAGATGCTGAGAGTCTATAGCTATGATCAACGATTCGAAGAATCGAGGTACGGATTCCAAGTTTTCAATCAAGTAAATAAGGAAAAAATAAGTAGTTGATAAGCAACCGTTCTACAGAAATAGTGGTCTGATCTTGCGCAAAGTAAAGACTTCCAATCAAAATAACGCCCCTCGGACTACTCGCCCGAGGCACTCAATCGCCGGACGTACCTGACAGACCATAACTGGTGTCGTCGGCACGCCCGGCCTTTGTGAATTTGAACCTAGTGTTCTCTACCCGCTTACTTCGTCGGAGTCCGCGTCCGGAATGTCCGTTTCGGTTTCGGTTTCAGTTTCTGTCGGTTCGGGCATCTCCCCGTACTCTGCGACCAGAACTTCCTTCAATCTCCGAGGACGAAGATCCTTTTCGAGGATGCACCCCTTCGAGTCGAGCAAGTAGCCCTTCGGAATGGCCAAGACTCCATAGCTGGTAGCCGTAGCTCCTTCCCATCCGTCCATCTCTCCCAAATTCAACCAAGGAAGTTCCTGCTCGATCGAGCCTTCCTCCCACTCTTCGAATGTGCTGTCGATCGAAACTCCAACAATTTCAAATCCGTGCTCTCGATACGCAGCATAAAGAGTCTTCAATTCGGGAAAGTCCGCGATGCACGGACCACACCATGAAGCCCAGAAATCGATGAGCACGAGCTCCTCCTGGGCCAGCACGTCGTACAAGGCGACTTCCGTTCCCTCCAAGTTCGCCAGAGCGAATTCAGGTGCTTTCTGACCCGGGGCGAGGCGCTTGTTGTTCGCCTCGGACTCCAATTGCCAAACGAGACTTTCGCGAGCGGTAGTTACCCGACGCGCAACGATGTCTTCGTCAAGTTGCTCGGCTATTCGATCGTATATGGGAAGGGCATCGCTTCGGTTCTCTGCGCCGTACGAAAACGGACCCAGCTCCAACGCCAGAAGCGCTTCCATGGGATTGTCGGAGTTCGTAGCAATGTCTAAAAGCACCTCATTGCGAATTTCATCCTTTTGCTGTCTAAGTCTGTACCAATCCGGAAGGTCGTCCGACGTTGAACTCGATGAAGCAATGACCGGCTCAGGTTTCAACGCCACATGTTCGCAACCCTCTGCCGGAGGATTGGAAAGCGCTACCGCAACGGCAGTGGCCTCTTCGTCTTCGGTTGACTCGTCTTCTGCGGCTTCTTCCAGTTCGGTGGCTGCAGCAGCCTCAACGTCAGCTTCGCTTGGTTCGTCAGAAGACTCAGCGGCAGTCGCTTCGCCTGAGGAATCGTTCTCGTCGGCTACTTGGTCACTATCTTCGCCTGCCTCAGCAGCTGCCCGTTTCGCTTCCCATTCGGCTAGGTACTCGTCGTAGGCAACACCATATTCTTTTAACGTCGTTAAGTACTCTTCTGACTGTTGCCAACTTTCGACGAGACTGGCGTGAAAGCCGCCTGTTCCCGATGTTGCCAGCAACTCATCGGCAGTGATGGAGTCCGTTGGAACAACTCTAATCTCAGCGCCAGGTTCGACAATGATGCGTGTGAATGCGTTGTAGTCGCCACCGTCAACACCAACATTGAGTATAGAGGGCTCGTCAATATCGCCTTCAAACAGAAACTCGCCGTTCTCCAGCAATACCTTGCCAAAGTCTTGCACTTGTCGTTCTCCCTCGTCGTCATATTGACTGCCCCAGACTTCTGCGACACTGTGGGACATCTCTCCAGCGAAGACGGTGAAGTCTCCAGATATAGAGAACTTCCGCTCCGGGTCTTCTGACGTTCGCGAGCTTCCAACCAACGCCATCTGATCGTAGGGATAAGGTCCCAAGTAGTCCAACACGACGAATCGAATGTCTGCGCCGCCAGTTAGCAAGGCCGTTGTGGTGAGCGGATCGTCTTCTCCGACACCAACGGATATCTCAACGGTTGTCGGCTCTTCGATCTCGCCCGCAAACGCAAAGTTGCCTTCCGCAAAGGTTCCCGATGCCAACTCGACGGTCTCGATCTCGCCTTCTTCGTTGGTGATTTCGTGCGAGACTGAGACCATGACCGTCGATAGGTCCAGTCGTTGTTCTTCCGGGGGCTCCGAACCTTCTTCAGCTGTGGGTTCTAAGGTCTCGTCTTCGACGACGATGAGCTCGCCGGAAATCGTGTAGCTCTTTGGTGGACCAGCACTACATGCAGCGAGCATCGCCGCCAGCAGAGCCATTCCGAGCAAACCAAGTGTCTTCTTCATAAGAGCAAGATGTCCTTCGGTGACTCTTGCTTCCATTGTAAGTTCGCTAGTGGTGTATTTCGAGCAAGAAATTGCCTGACTCAGATTGAGAGAACTTCGACTGAAGTGGAACGAGCGGAGTTGGTCAAGACTGAGAGATTGGCGGGCAGAGCCCCTCGAGCACAACATGCTTCCGTCGGATCATCGACCAAACACGAACACCCCGACGGCCACAGCTCCTCCTTTGCGAATTCGGGGCCTACTACGCCTACTTTGAACGAATTTCACTCCCCTCCTTTCCGCCACCGTTTGCGCTGTTGCGGACAATTTGTCTAGCCTTTCCCGGACGCGATCCTTTCCGGACTTGCTTTCTACATCGTCCCTTGCGCACATGAACGCCACCACACCCCACCTAATTCCCGTGGTTCGAGAAATCGCGTTACATACTCTTTCCACATCCTTCTCTAGTGGCGAAGTGTCCCCGCGTGTCTTTACTTCGATCACTCCCTCAGGGTTTCTGCTATTCCATACGACTATGTCAAACCGACCTTGCTTCGGCAAGACTTTCGGCGGGCGACCCTTACCAACTCTTGCCTCACTTAGGGTTTCCCGCACACTAAACTCAGGCGTTACCCAATAGACTTTCTCTAATCGGTGCACCGCATCGGCTATTTCATACAAGGCTAGGCACTCCGGAGGTCTCCACCACCACCCCGACCATGTCTCGTATCGTTCGTGAGCCTTGAAGAGTCCTCTGTAGCACTTATCTGCTACCAATTCGGAATCAATCGGCATCTCTGTTCCTTTCGTTCATGCGAGAGGCCTCATTATTGCACGCGTTGTGTCCTGCCGAGGCGCAAACATCGGCTTCGATGGTGAAACGGAATTGACTACTCGATTGCATCAAATTTTTTGTATGTTATGCTCATTACATACAAGTTTTCGGGGAATCTCTTCTTCATGCATTGCTTTCCTACCGCTCTTAGCCTAACGGATGTTCGCTGTTTCAGCGGGCATCAAAGGGCGGTTCTACGACCTATTACTTTGCTTGTCGGCGAGAACAGTACCGGCAAGAGTACATTCTTAGGTTGCTACACAGTACTCAATCGCTTATTTCAGTTTCCAACTTCTCGCTCCATGGAGCCCGACTTCAACCTAGAACCGTTTCTCTTGGGATCTTTTCGGGAAATTGTCAACTCCTTCAGGTACATCTCCGGACAGATTGAAGAATTCTCTTTCAATGTCGAATTCCAGACTGATGGTCAATCCAAGAAGACACTTGAAGTTTGCTTTCGCGAGACTGGTTCCAGTCCTAGTATTTCGTCGATGCGGTGGACGATCAATGAAAAATTCGTTGAGTGTGTACGAACGGACTCCAATTCAACTCTTCTGCGGACGCCACACTACACAATTGAGATCGGATTGCCTCTTACACGATTACTCGTCAATGCAATACATACGGGGTTTCCAGTAAACCGAAATGAATCGCTAGACAACTACACCAGCAAGTTCATTGACAAATGGAATAGCGACGCTACTGACGATCAATTACCCGGCAGGAATCTAGCAATTCGTTCATCAGACCGCATGACGGTGTATTCTCCGTTGAGAGCACGACCTCAACGGACTTACGATCCGGTTCGCGAGACACAAGCTCCTGAAGGCGAGCATGTCCCGATGCTATTGGCTCGACTATCAAGGACTACTCCACAAAGTGAATGGGACAAGGTTCGCAACAAACTCGTCGCGTTTGGCAAGAAGTCGGGATTGTTCTCCAACATCAGAGTCAAGGGATCTCGCAGGAATATGAGCGATCCATTCCAATTGCAGTTAACAATGGGAGGTGGCTCACGCGTCAACATCGCAGATGCAGGGTACGGCGTAAGTCAAGTCCTTCCAATTTTGGTCGACGTCGTTCGATCTGAGCGTCAACTATTCGTTTTGCAGCATGTGGATATCCATTTGCATCCCAAGGCTCAAGCTGAATTGTCAACCTTCTTCGTCGATTCCGCTAGACGCGACGGCAATCGTTTTCTCATTGAGACCCATAGCGACTACATCATTGATCGCGTTCGAATCAATGTACGGCAAGGACGACTTGCCGCAGAAGATGTCTCGATTTTGTACTTTGAACCATGTGGCAGTGCTGTAGAGATTCACAATTTAGGATTGGACCACATGGGCAACTTGCTCAATGCCCCGAATGGATATAGGGAGTTTTTCTTGCATGAGACAGATCGTCTTCTCGGTTTCAAAGACTAGACGATGGCTGTACTGACTTGCTTGGGTAATTGCGACGAGCGAATTACTCTATTGATTCTTGGTTGGTAATCTGAGGGAAGATACTCCTCAAGCGAACAAATCCATGAAGAGGCTAGACCGAATCGAAACTAGTCCTTGAAATCGCGCTACCGACGGGCACCTGTTCACTATAGTATTGGTTCAATGGGGTGGTGAGATCCACTTTGAGGAACGGAGATTTCGCAAAATCCTGTTCCGAATCTATAATCCGACCATGCCAAGTGTTGTCTTTGTGGTCGACCCACTCGCGACTCTGAATGTCGCAAAAGACTCCACGATAGCGATGATCAACGCCTCTGAAAGTCGCGGTTGGAATGCCTACTGCATCACAATGGACGGCCTCTATTGGTCGGATGGTGCTCCCTGGGGTCGAGTACAACGCACTTCGATTAACACCCAATTTGCTGGCAACCTGGATCCAACGTCGCTCGGTGGGTCTCAAGAGTGGTTCGAGGCAGGCGAACCAGAGTCCAAACCTCTCAGTTCCTTCGACGCGATCTTCATGCGAAAGGATCCGCCCTTCGACATGAACTACATCTACGCCACCTACATTCTCGAACGGGCTGAGGCACACGGTGCGTTGGTTGTCAACAGGCCGCAGAGTCTCCGCGACCACAACGAGAAGTTTTCCATCGCCGAATTCTCCGACCTGACTCCCCAGATGGTTGTTGCCAGTCGAGCAGACATCCTTCGAGACTTCCACGCAGAGCACAGAGATGTGATCTTCAAGATCCTTGATGGAATGGGGGGAACTGGGATCTTCCGCGTGCGGGACGACGATCCCAATCTCAACGTGGTCATCGAAACGCTTACAGTCAACGAAACCCAACCCATCATGGCGCAACGCTACATTCCTGAGATTGATGCAGGAGATAAACGCATTCTGATCGTCGATGGAGAACCGATTCCCTATGCACTCGCACGCATTCCGAAACAAGGTGAAACACGAGGCAACCTCGCGGCCGGTGCGTCTGCTGTCCCGCAACCCCTCTCCGATCGCGATTGGGAAATTGCTCGATACTTGGGACCGAAACTTGCTGAACGGGGTCTAATGTTCGTCGGAATCGATGTAATCGGCGACTACTTGACTGAAATCAACGTGACCTGTCCAACCTGCATCCGTGAATTGGATAAGGCATACGACATCGATATTGCCGGTCAGTTGATGGATGCAGTGAGCAAGCGATTGAACTAATGGAAATGCTCGGATCCAACCGCGTGTTGGCAATTGCCTTGACCCTGTCGGTCGTTATCCATATCGCTATCGCGGTTGGTACAACGGTAGAGTTCGGCGATATCCCTCAACAGGATCGAACTCTCAATCTACGACTGGTGAAACCGCTGATACCTCTGCCTGCGACTGACGACGTTGAAACTGAGGAAGGCATTCCAACCGATTCTGAGACCAACGACGAGAATCTCATTCCGGGCATCGTGGATTTCGTCAGTGAACCCAGTGTGGTCGAGAGACTCTCTGCCGAAAAGCTTGCTCAATCGGTCGCTGAATTTGCTGCGGCCAGCACGGAAGAAGAGGAAACCGAAAAGCAGATTCGCCGCATTTCCGATGAAGGTACGTCTTCCATTGAAGAGACGTTCTACCTTCGATCCTGGCTGCGCAAAGTGCGACGTATCGGGCAACTGAACTATCCACGCGAAGCTGCCGAACAAAAACTCTACGGAACACTCAGCCTGTATGTGTCGATTGCACCCGATGGCTCCCTCGTCGAAACACGCGTACTCGAGTCTTCGGGTCACGAGATACTCGACAAGGCCGCCGAGAACATCGTCAAACTTGCAGCACCGTTCGCTCCGTTCCCGGCATCCATGCGTCGAGATACCGACTTGCTCGAAATCGTCCGCGACTGGGAGTTTCGCAAGAGCTCCTACACCACCGATCCTCCAGACGAAGACGACGAGTAGTTTCGGCATTTGATGCCGACTTTGCCGCAAATCGGTGTTCTAGCGATTATGATTTACGCATGACTGCTTCATCACTTGCCAATCACTTTCTCCTCAAGACACCCGAGGCACACGATTCCTGCTTCACGGACACGGTTACGTATGTCGTGCAACATTCCGACGAAGGAGCGTTGGGATTCGTCGTGAACCAACCCCTTCCGATCACGCTGAGCGAAATCCTGAGTGAAGCCAAACTTGATCCATCCAACGGTGAACATGTTGCTCTCTTGGAGGGCGGTCCGGTTCGACCATCCCTTCCAACTGTAATTCACACGAAGGACTTCAAGACGGAAGGTACGGCCAACGTGTGTGACGATGTCAGTTTCACTACACAGCTGGAAGGAATGCAGATCTACTCCGCCTTAGAAGCCATTGCAAAAGGAACCGGACCAGAGCAGTTCCTCTTTGTGCTGGGCTATGTCGGATGGGGTCCCGGACAACTCGAACACGAACTCGAAAACAACGTATGGCTGACTTGCCCGGCTGACAGTGACGTTCTGTTCAACGACCCCTATGAAGAACGCGTTGACAGCGTCTCCTCGATAATCGGCGTTGACTACAGCAGAATGACTCCGCAAGCTGGTTTGGCCTAGAACCGTCCATGGGAGCGATGTCGTTCGACTTTGGAATGTCGCACATCGGTGTGGCGACCATCGACATCGGCATGCGTTGCATCTCTCCGACAGCAGTTGTCAAGGCCAAGAAGGGCAAGCCCAACACGGATCAGCTCGATTTTCTCGTCAACACATGGCAACCAACCGAACTGGTGGTCGGTCTGCCGCTCAACATGGACGACAGCGAATCGCCCATGTCGGTCGCTTCACGTAAGTTTGCGAAGTACCTGAAGAAGAGATTCTCCCTGCCTGTCCACTTTGTGGATGAGCGCTTGACGACTCTGGAAGCCAAAGACCGAAGCGAAAGCGATCGACCGTCACACGCAGTGGCTGCCGCTGTGATCGGCGAAAGCTGGCTTAACGAGTACATCGTCGAGCATCGATTCCGATCCAAGTCTTGACGCAACCAGTTGCCGATCGAGACCACTCTGTAGATCTTCTCGACCGCTACCAGTCAACACTGAAGTCATTGCGCAACGCCGCAATCGACGCAAATCGAGATCCGGAATCGATCATGTTGGTCGCTGCAAGCAAGAGTCGAACTATCGCAGAAATCGGCGAACTGGCTTCCTTGGGACATCGTCACTTCGGCGAAAACTATGTCTCCGATGCGCAACCGAAGATCCGGCAACTCGCTGACCGCCAGCTAGTCTGGCACTTCATCGGAACCATCCAGTCCAACAAGACTCGTCAGATCGCTCAACACTTCGACTGGGTCCAATCGATCGACAGCGCTCGCATCGGTAGACGATTGAACGACGCAAGAGAACATCATTCTTGTAGCGATCCCCTCAACATCTGCATCCAAGTCAATGTGGACAACGAACCGCAAAAGTCTGGAGTGAACATGCACCAAGTCGCCGAATTGCTCAATTCGCTGCAGTCGCTACCTCAACTAAGAGTGCGGGGACTCATGGCTATTCCCAAAGCAGTTTCCGAGCCCGAATCGTCGCGCAAGGCATTTAGTACTCTTTACGAAGTTTTTGAGCGACTGAGACCTGCGGCCTCGGAACATTGGGACACAGTGTCCATGGGAATGTCAAGCGACTACGCAATAGCCATCCAAGAAGGTGCCTCCATGGTGCGCATCGGCACTGACATATTTGGTCCTCGCTCATGACCTGCACCGTTGCGATTGTTGGCGGCGGACACATGGGCACGGCTTTGGCCCGAGGGTTTGCCGACCACTCGAAATTGCAGCCTCGCATCGTTGTTGCGGACCGCAATGAACACAAACTGAACGTCTATTCCCAACCTTCGATCGAAACGACTCGGAGCGCCGGCTCTGCAATCAACGAAGCACAGGTCGCTGTGCTGGCCGTCAAACCTCAGTCCATCAAATCCGTAGTACAAGACCACGTCGCTACGTTGCGAGAACGATTGGTTGTATCGGTCGCGGCCGGCGTTCCCATGCAGTTGCTGGAGTCATGGCTCGGCAACGAAACCGCCATTGTTCACGCCATGCCCAATCTCCCAGTTGCACTCGGACAGGGAGTGATTGGACTGACTGCCAACGCCAGCGTCTCGCCCGACCAACGGCAACTTACCGAACAACTGTTTGCGGGTACTGGAGAGCTCGTTTGGCTGAGCGACGATCGGCATGTCGATGTCGCCACAGCAGTGTCCGGAAGCGGACCAGCGTATTTCTTCTATGCTATGGAAGCGATGATTCGAGCGGCGGAAAGTATTGGATTGGATAGAAAAACAGCGAGAAGATTCGTTGTTGGAACTGCTCTGGGAGCTGCAACCATGGCATCGAAGTCCGAGCACGACCCCTCAGAGCTTCGCAGTCAGGTAGCTTCCCGAGGCGGCACCACTGAACGTGCCCTCGCCACACTAGATGCCAATCGAGTGCAGGAATCCATTGTTAAAGCCGTACAAAGCGCATACGCTCGCACGGCAGAATTGACTGCGAGTCTGTAAGAGGGACTTCCACCAATGCTGACTCTCATTGACATTCTGCTCCGCCTCGCTTCGATGTTCTTCCTGCTGCGATTTCTCGTTCAGGTCGTACACGCTCAATACAACCAGCCCATTGTCACAGCGATCAACAACCTCACCGACCCTGTTCTAAAGCCACTACGTTCCGTACTGCCAAGTTCTCGACGTCTTGATCTCGCATCGCTGTTGGTCACGATGGCTCTGCAAATCGCCAGCGTGTACGCGGCCTTCCCGCATGCCAACGAGGAGCTCATTAGTCCAGCCTGGTGGTGGTTCATCTGGATGGGTGTCGTATCCACGCTCCATTTGTCGGTGTGGATCTTCCTGGTCGCCATTCTGGTATCTGCAATCATGAGCTGGATCGCACCTAATGTGTTTTCACCGGCTGCAGATCTAGCCCGCCAGTTCTCGGAACCGTTTCTTGCGCCGATCCGGAAGATCCTGCCACCCATGGCAGGGTTCGACTTTTCGCCAATGGTGGGAATGTTCATCCTGTTCGCACTCAACTCCTACGTGATTCCGGTGCTCAGCAGCATTGGGTCGTGATGCACGTGCATCTATGTCTAAACCGGAGAGCCTAGACACAGGGTCCGTTGGAGTAGTAACGCCGTCCATTTGCGAATTCGAGCAGGGTGTGTCCCTGCAATGCGGCGAGACTCTTCCGAAATTTGAACTCATCTACGAGACGTATGGGAAACTTAACGCCCAGAAGTCCAACGCCGTACTGGTGTGCCATGCACTGTCCGGCCACCACCACGCTGCCGGATTTCACAGCCCCGAAGAAACCCGGCCGGGATGGTGGGACAACTGCATAGGACCTGGCAAACCGATCGACACCAGCAGGTTCCATGTGGTTTCACTCAACAATCTCGGAGGCTGCCACGGCTCGACCGGCCCCATTTCGACCGATCCACAGACAGGGAAGCCCTTCGGTTCCTCCTTTCCGACCATAACGGTGAAAGACTGGGTAAAGACGCAGACCATGCTCGCCGACGCACTCGGAATCGAGAAGTTCGCCGCAGTGATCGGCGGAAGTCTAGGAGGCATGCAAGCTCTGCAGTGGAGCATCGACTATCCGGAGCGAATCGGCCACGCGATTCTCATCGCGTGCGCGTCCAAACTCTCCGCGCAGAACATTGCCTTCAACGAAATCGCTCGTCTAGCCATCAAGATGGACTCGATTGAACCCGCTGAGCAGCGACAGATGTCAGGTCTCGGTCTAGCACGAATGATTGGACACGTGACCTATCTGTCGGACGACTCCATGGGCACCAAGTTCGGTCGGGACATCAAGACGGGAGACCTCGAGAGTGGTCGCGATGTGCAGTTCGAGGTCGAGAGCTACCTGCACTACCAGGGTTCGCGTTTCGCCAAAGCGTTCGATCCCAACACCTACATTCTGGTTACCAAAGCACTCGACTACTTTGACCCAGCAATCGAATACGAAGACAATCTTGTGGAAACACTCCGGTCGGCAATGGCTCGGTTTCTCGTGATCTCCTTTTCGAGCGATTGGCGATTCTCGCCCGAGCGATCCAATGAGATCGTCGACGCTCTAATTGCAGCCGGAAAGAACACCGTCAGCGCCAATGTTGTGAGCAGTATGGGACACGATTCGTTCCTGATGGATATTCCCCGATACTTCGCGGTTCTGCGGGAGTACCTGAGCGGCGTGGCAGACGAGGTTGGCACATGAGAATCGACTTGGAGCATGTAGCGAACTTAGTCGAGCCCAAGTCACGAGTCTTGGATCTTGGATGCGGAGACGGCGAACTGCTCGCTTACTTGCAGGAGAACAAGGAAATCAGCGGCTACGGCATCGAGAAAGATCAAGAGGCGATCGAAAACTGCATCCAACGCGGCGTCAACGTGATCGAGCACGACCTCAATTCCGGTCTGGATCGCTTTCCAGATGACAGTTTCGACATTGTGGTCATGACCGAGACCTTGCAGGCATTGGAGTCGCCGCGGACACTATTGCGGGAGCTACTCCGCATCGCCAAGAAATGTGTCGTCTCCTTTCCCAATTTCGGTCATTGGAGCTGTCGGTCTCAGCTGTTCTTCAAGGGTCGCATGCCGGTCGCACCGCACCTGCCTCATGCTTGGCACGACACGCCGAACATCCACCTGTGCACTTTCCGGGACTTCGACCAACTGTGCGACGAAGAAGGCTTGGAAGTTGTGGAGCGAAGCGTCGTGGATCCGCAGTATCGCAAAGTAACCACCAAGAACGCGTTTTCCAATCTATTCGGTGCGACTGGCTTCTACGTGCTGGGACGAGCAAGTTGAAACGCTGGATTCTGATTGCACTGCTGGCTGTTGCGCCGATCGCAATCGGCGAGCAGTCTGTTGACTTCGCCGAAGGATCCGTTCAATACAGCGTGCTTCCAACAACTTTTCTGACGGAAGAGACTGCCGAGAAGTATGGGATCGTTCGCGGTGCCAATCGTGCTTTCTGCAACATCTCCGTTGTCGACGACGACGGCAAGCCCATCAAGGCGGAAGTTACGGGTAGCTTCAAGAACCTGTTGGGACAAACAACCAAGCTGTCGTTCGAGAAGGTCCAAGATGGGGAAGCCGTCTACTACCTGGCCAAGTTCAGGTACACCGAAGGCGAGAAGCTGAAGTTCAAGTTCGAGGTCAAGACGGCCAAACGAACGATTGACGTCGAACACGAGCAGGAAATCTACAACCTCGAAGTCGGCGATAAGAAATCCAATTCTTGACCTGATGCGAGCAGTTTCGTAACACCACACATGGGCATGCGATCAAAGTTCGGCCTCTCGTAGGACTCCAATGGCGCAAGACGACAAGCCCATTCTGGTAGCTCTATCCACGCAGAATCCCCACAAATTGGAGGAGATTCGCACACTCTTGCAGAGTTGCCCTATCGAACTGCATCCGCTGAAGAAGTGGAGAGTGCGCTCCGCACGTGAAACCGCATCCACTTTCGTAGAAAACGCAATCCTCAAAGCCCGACATGCATGTACACGCCTGGATCTTCCGGCGATCGCTGATGATTCAGGGTTGGTAGTTCCTGCACTGGGAGGTGCACCGGGTATACGCTCCGCTCGATTTGCTGAGGATGGCGCTAGTGCCCAACAGAACAACCGGATGCTACTTAGTCTCATGTTTGGGGGCTCGAGTCCAGTCCAAGACACATCCGCTTATTTCCACTCAGTGCTTGTATACATGGGCCACAAAGACGAACCGGATCCCATCATTGCCTTTGGCACGTGGCACGGACGAATAGTCGAACAGCCGCGAGGAAGCAACGGATTTGGGTATGACCCTTTGTTCGTGCCCGACGGAGGTTCATTGACGGCAGCCGAACTGGATACCGAGACCAAGAATCGACTGAGTCATCGAGGGCAAGCGGCAACTCGTTTCGTTGAACAGTTGAACGAACGTCTCGCCCGATAAATGGACGGTCTCTACGTCCACATTCCGTGGTGCGTGCGTAAGTGTCCCTACTGCGACTTCAATTCCCATGAAGCTCGCAACGGATTCGACGAGTCTGCTTACGTTGATCGACTAATCGAAGACTTCAAAGACGAACTCGCCCAACAAGCCAACGGCATTTCGACTGTCTACTTCGGCGGAGGCACTCCAAGTCTTTTCAGCGCGGAGTCTTTTCACCGTTTGTTGAATCGTCCCGAACTAGCACAGGTTGTAGAGACAACCATGGAGGCCAATCCGGGAACGACCGAGCATCTCGACTTCGACCACTATAAGCAAGCCGGAATCACTCGATTGTCACTTGGCATTCAGTCGTTTAATGCGAAGCATCTGAAGTCCTTGGGTCGAATACATGGGCCTGAGGAGTCTCATCGTGCGCTCGAAGAAGCACTAAAGGTGGAGTTCAACTCGGTGAACCTTGATCTGATGTTCGGTCTGCCCGATCAGACGACCGAACAATCTCTCGAAGACCTGAGAGCTGCGATCTCGTATGAGCCTCAACACATTTCGTGGTACGAGCTCACCATCGAACCCAACACTGTTTTTGCCAAATCTCCACCGTCTCGCCCATCTCCAGATCATCTCGCTGAGATGGGAACGCTCGGCTCTGCTCTCCTTCAAGAGAACGGATATGTGCAATACGAAGTATCGGCGTTTGCAAAGCCAAGCTTTGAATGCCTGCACAACATGAACTATTGGACGTTTGGAGACTACATTGGGATCGGAGCTGGTGCACATGGCAAACGCACAACCGAGTCAGGGGTCTTCCGCACAGCCAAGCCGCGGATGCCAAATTCCTATCTCAAGGGAACTCCGAAGACTGAAACTCCAATCGCTGAGAACGAGCTCCCCGTCGAGTTCATGATGAACGTACTTCGATTGATCGAAGGAGTGGATGAATCCTGCTACGCTGCTCGCACGGGCCAGTCACTCGAGACTATTCGATCCACTGTCGACCGATTGCGAGCGTGGGACCTCCTGCATCCAACACGAATCCAGCTTAGCTCGAAAAGTCGCAACCAACTCAATGGAGTCGTCGCAGAGTTCCTCGCCTAAATCAGCAATCAGTTCACTCAACGATCAATCAGGCTGCGGAACGATTCTTAGATAAGGTCTCGGTGCTTTCCATCCATCGGGGAAACGATCCCTAGCTTCCTCATCGGAAACAGCAGGAACAATGATCACATCGTCGCCTTGCTTCCAATTGACGGGAGTTGCAACCTGATGGTTGGCTGTTAATTGACACGAGTCGAGCAATCGCAATACTTCATCGAAGTTTCGACCGGTGCTCATGGGATACGTCAACATCGCCTTGATCCTCTTGTCGGGTCCAATGACGAATACCGATCGAACGGTCGCATTGTCAATAGGCGTGCGGCCCTCACTACTGTCGCCTTCTTCTTCCGGTAGCATGTCGTACAGTTTGGCAACCGCAAGAGTGGGATCGCCAATGAGCGGATAGGTGACCTTGTTCCCCTGAGTCTGCTCGATGTCGTCCAACCACTCTTTGTGGCTACTCACTGGGTCAACCGACAACCCAATGATCTTGCAGTTGCGAGCTGCAAAGTCGTTTGATAGACCTGCCATGTAGCCCAGTTCCGTTGTGCACACTGGCGTGAAATCCTTCGGATGCGAGAACAGAATGGCCCAACCATCGCCGATCCATTCGTGGAACTTGATCGAGCCATGTGTGGTTTCCGCACCGAAATCCGGTGCTTCAGAGTTGATTCGTAAAGCCATTGTGTTGCGTCTCCAAAGTGCGGGTCATGCCAGTCGTAACGGTAAAATCAAGCATAGCAAAGTCATGCTAGAAACGAATTTCAACGGCTTCTTCAATTCGATATGGATATCGAACGCACTTGCTCCTACAGTGAAATTGAAATGACTTCCGGGATTGCCAAGGTGTTGTCCAATCACAGATCCTCGCAAACGTGAACGGTTCGACTTCATGACTGCAAGACCTCAGCATGGCAATGACCTACTGGTGTCGGCAAGTGAGCTCGAGGCATTGCGGAAAGCAACCTCGGCAGAGTCCGTTGGTAGCAACGCCAACCGCTTTCGGAGAATCATCAGCTGGATCGAGCGAGCCGAGTCGCTCTACGATCAGTCGGATCCGGATTGGGATGGTTCGTTCCTGTTCTATTGGATTGCGTTTAACGCCGCATACGATGGCGGCAATTCAACTGACTACGACAGCGCGATGCACCGGATCGAGGATCTGCTAGGGAGCATGTTGTCTCTCGATAGCGATCAACGGATCTACAACATTGTGTGGATCCAGTTCTCAACGTCGGTTCGAACACTGCTTGAGAACAAGTACATCTTTCAGCCTTACTGGGACTTCCAGACAGGCAAGGACTCAAACTCCGACTGGGAAACCGAGTTTCAGAGACAGAATATTCAAGCAGCCGCTTGGCTAGGCAATCGTGGCAGATGCCAACAACTGCTGTCTCTTGTCTTTCGCAGACTGTACGTTCTGAGGAATCAGCTCGTGCACGGGTCGGCGACCTACCAGGGCTCGATCAATCGTGATCAAGTTCGAGACGGAGCGAAGATCTTGCGGTGCTTCATTCCGAGATTTGCAAAGATCATGCTCGAGAATCCTAAAACTGACTGGGGTCCAATCTCGTATCCGGCGATCAACATAGGTCGATAGTCGGTCGCCTTACAAATTCCTGCGAAAGTCAACCCACAGCTTCGCTACGCGGGATCAAGACGCCGAGACAGACATCTTCTAATCAAGATGATTGAATTGGCGATACTGTACCAAGGCGGCTTGGCCGACAATGGAGACAATGCGAATCAACGCCTCCTGTCCATCAGCATCGCTGAGTTGCAGATCCTCTCCAATATCAAACTGCGCGGGCTGTTGGAGTCCGCCGTTGATGGCTATGTTGTCAGCATAGAGGTAGGTGCGTTCAGAGTCGTCCTTTTTGGGATTGAGCCGGCCTTGCAGGATTGGTACGTCACCTGAAGCGTTCGGAAAAATGACAGCTCCGCCATCGGGCAGTTCTGTTAACTCGACGTCAAGCGGCCCGTTCATGGGTTTCCAATCATGCTCCAAGTGTGCCTCAAACCCGTTTGTAGCGACGAAAACTGTCATAGGCAACTGAGCCGAATACAGGTCGAGTACTGCCGAGCCGCTTTGATCCGTGACAGCACTCTTCCAAGTTTTGTTGGGGAATAGTGCGAGTACATTGGCTCCGGTTACTGGCGTGCCGTCGGATAGTACGGTGACGATGCATTCCGCTACATCCCAGTCAAACTCGTGCAGTTCCCTCCACGGAATTAGCCTGTCCGTTCCCCGGATTTGGGAGTCATCACCACCGTAAACAACTACGATGGAACATCGAGGGGTTGATTGGGCAATTAGTCTTCGCACTCGCTTGGATCCGTCAATCAAACTGGAAGATCCAGTCACTGAGGACTTGGCTTCAACGATCTTCGTGCCGTTCGGGTTTTCCACCACTAGATCGGCCTCAGCGCCATTTCGGTCGCGAAAGAACGACATTCGCCCGGCTTGTCCATGGTTGGCCCAATGTTTGGCGACCTCCGAGACCATCCAAGTCTCGAAGATGGATCCACGAAGCGGATGCGTGTGAAGGTGTTGTTCGGTGAAAATTCCCAGCAACCGGCAGACGAGCCCGGTATCGTAAAAGTGCAACTTTGGCATCTTCACTAGCGTCTTGCGAAGATTTGAATGAAAGGGTTGCAAGCGGAATGCGAAGAAGCTGGCTTCAAGGATATTGAACCAGGCTCTTGCCGTCGGATGCGTAATATCACAGTCCCCCGCGAGCGACGAGTAGTTGAGCAATTGCGCCGTACGACTCGCGCAAAGGGTCGCAAAAAGGTGAAAGGTCGCGAGATTGCTTACGTTGCTGATTGTTCGCACATCGCGATCAATATAAAGGTCAATGTACGTGCTCAGCCAGTCAGAGACCTCATGCCCTCTGTCAAATATAGCGGGGTAGGAACCAGTAAGGAGTGTCTCATAGAGAGTCTCAGGGTGCCGCTCAAAACGTGTAATCTCGTTTCTCGATAACGGTAGCAAGTTGTACACCACAGTCCTCCCGACGAGAGACTGGCTGACTGATTCGAGCAGGGCGAGATTTTGTGATCCGGTTAGGATCCAGCGACCTGGTGCCGGATCCGAATCAATGATGCCCTGCAGATAGGAGAGCAGATCGGGAACTTGCTGGATCTCGTCCAGGATAGCACCCTCTGGAAACTGGTTTAGGAAACCGCGAGGATCCTCAGTAGCAAAAGCTCGTACGTCGCGGGACTCTAGCGTCGCGTATTGATGCTGAGGGAAGAGGGCTTGGCACAATGTGGTCTTTCCACTCTGCCGAGGACCGGTGAGTGTAATAGCTGGCCAAGTTTGTGCAGCCCTCAAGATTCTTGGGCTTATGTCACGTTCAATCATAGCGCACAGTATAGCAAAATGACGGCTGAATAAAAATACGATTTTCAATTAGCCTGAGTAGTAGCATCAAAAACCCAGATAACAAGCAGTTCAAGACATATTCAAAATACGATTTTCAATTAGCCAAATACTCAGTCGTTCGAAACTGTGAAACCGGGAAATGCTGTTGGCTAAACCAAATGTCGCAGTCTGGGCTACACCAAATGTCCCGCTCTTGGCGACTCTAGGGAGCTAGCGGTCGCGTTGAGTTCAGACAAGCGACTCTCCAACCCCCCCCCCTTGCACGGACTAACGACCGAAGCGATACCGAACCTTGGCCACCAAGAACTCGGAATAGGAGTCGCTCAACGGATTGGTCAGCAACTGAGGGAACGACTGCCCGACCTCGTCTGACACTCTCCCGCTGTTCGTATACACAAGATAGAGGTTGGAAAACCGCGCAAACTCCCAGTGATACCGAATCTGAAGATGGACGTGGCCAACAGCGAATCCTTCGGACCTCAGATCGCTTGCTTTTACTAAGTCCGTTCTCGTCTCATTGAATTCGTAGTCGCGTCGTGGTCGGGCTTTGACAGCGGCCCAATCGGCAACCAGACGCACATGCTGCTTGGAGGAAATGTAATAGGCGACCGAAGAAGTCACCAAGAGCTCTTTGAAATCGAACTCCGTCACTCGCAAATCCCCTTGATAGTTGAGCCAGCCACTGTGTCGCGAATGGCGAACTGATTGATTGAACTGCACTCCCTCTCGCACCCGCCAATTGAACGCAATGCCGCGCCAAAATCGATAACCCGACAGATCTGCTTGTTCCATTCCCGTCCAGGCGTGATAGAAAAACTGGCGGGACTGATCGGTGCGCCAGTCAAACGACCACGACAAGCCGGGTTTTGACGTAAATGTACCGACACCAAATGCAGTCCCATCGTCGACCTGTTCGATTCGATAGCCAACAGTCCACCAGTACGCATTCAGGTTTCTCAGGCGAGTGTGTCGATAAATTGAAACTGCTGCATCGATGAGCTCATCTCGATGATTCCATGTCGAAAAAGCATTCACTTCAAGCTCGGTCTCTGCCACCCGACCCGTCTCTCGGATAGCTCGACGTGAATACTGATAGTAGATATCCCTCCAGTCGTTCCGCCACAAGAAACCCATGTCGTTTAAATCCAGATTCTTGTCGATCCAAGTGCCCAGAAACTGGTGCTCGGTATCTTCGGAGGGTGCGTATTCCACCGACAACGAACCACCATTTCCATTCTGTTGACCGGAAACATCAGAATGAACCAGCATCCAATCGAAATTGAGATTCCCCTTTTCCGATGATTGGCGATAGTCAAAGGCACTGACCCGAGCCTCCATCGACGGATGGTCGACGAACGTCGAAATGAATCCCATCGCACGATAGCCGTTCACTTCCGGCTCAAACATTCCGCGAATCACTGCAAAGTTGCGTCCCTTGAGGGTGGCTTTGACAATAGCGTCGCCTCGAGTGCCGAACAACGACGTGTCGTCTTCGAAGGCTCCCAGAATGCCGTAGCGGACTTTTCCTAGCTCACCTGTAACTTTGGCCGCCGTGAGCAGATCGGCTGCCGCTCCCAATTGCCCAAAGTCAAACTCAACGTCGCTCGGCAGGTCGTGCACTATCGGGCTGTCACCGATACGTCGAGTATGAAGCGGACTAAATGCACCGTAGGTCCGAAAGACTTCCATTCCTTCTTGAAAGAACAACCGTTTCTCGGGAAAGAAGGTCTCGAAAGCACCGAAGTTCAAGATTGCCGCATCCGCATCAACAGTACCGAAATCCGGTCTCAACACACCCGTGACTTGCAAGTGCGGAGCTGGACGGTAAATCACATCCGCTCCATATCGAAGGGTTGCGTCTCGACCCGCCAAGTCATTGGTGTATGAGACGTAAGGAACAATGTCCATCTGTCGCCTCCCCTTCAGTTCCTCGGCTTCGAACTTGATGAACTTGGACAGAAACTTGGTATCCCAATGGTGGATGGCCGGCCACGACGACTTCTCCGCAACGGCGGCAATGTGCCGTTCCAACAGAATGCCCATCGTTCGTGTGCCCTCTGCTCGAGGCAAATTGAGGATCGACCAGGGAATGAAGAACTCGACCGACCATTGGTCGTCTTCTCGGTGCGATTTGCCCTCCCAAACACCGTCCCAGGTGTCGTCGAAACCCCGTTCCGGACGAATCGTTCCATCCAGATGATTGTCGCCAAGAAAGATGGTGAAGTAGTAGCCGTATCTTCCGTTTCCCGACGTGTCCAGCATAACCGTGAAGAATTCTCGTTCCATTCCTCCCGACTCTTGTGCGGTGATTCGTTCGACAATCTCGTTCGAAACCTGAGGCATCTTTGCCGCTACATACAAACCCGCTTCGTCATAGAAGACGTAGGCAAGCGTAGGATCGCTCGCTGGCGGAAGTTCCGTGGCCTTGTTGTTGACGCGGAAGTTCTTGACCGGTTTTCCTTGTAGCCAAAGGGGCTCGTCGACGCGTCCATCAATGACGATTTCGTCTTCACTCTCGATTCGAGGGAGTACAGTTTCGGTTTCCTGGCTGGGAACCGACTCTTGGCATGGATAGACGATAGTCGTTGAAAGCATGCATGCTGCGATCACGCAGAACGGAGCAGTCCGGCGAACATGGGCAGTCGTCTTGGTCTCGACCGGAGAGGCGTTCCTGCCTAGCCGTTTCGAGTCGAAATACTTCATCGGGGTGTCGGGGTGCCGCTTAAGGCACATGTTGAGCGAAGAATCTTACTTCGATCCACCCGTGTTTTGACGCATCCAAGCACTTCTTAAAATAGCCAAGCTCTTGAATTTGGAACCGTCAATGACTCAGTACGAAACCATTCTCGTCGATAAGAAGGACGAAGTAGCCACCATTACCCTCAATCGTCCAGAGCGTCTCAACGCTTGGACGAACCAGATGAATGTCGATCTTCAAAACGCCATCAATACCTGCAACGACGACGCAAACGTTGGAGCAATGGTCGTTACCGGAGCTGGACGGGGATTCTGTTCCGGCGCCGATATTCGAGACAACTTCAAGAGTCGTTTGGACGGCGACCAGAGGTCTGGCGGCGGTAGAGATTGGATTGAGCTAGTCCGTACATCCAAACCGTTAATCGCAGCAGTCAACGGAGCATGCGTCGGAGTCGGCGCAACCATGATTCTGCCCATGGATGTGATCATTGCTTCCACCGAAGCAAAGTTCGGAATGCTGTTTGTCAAGATGGGAGTCACTCCGGAACTTGCAAGCTCGCACTTTCTGGTGCAACGGGTTGGCTTCGGTGCGGCAAACGAAATGTGTCTGACCGGTCGCCTGTATTCGGGGGAAGAGGCTTTCGCCAGGAGACTCGCAGATCGAGTGGTCGAGCCCGATCAACTCCTGCCAACCGCTCTCGAACTTGCATCCGAAATGGCTGCCAACCCGTCGCGCCACCTACGATGGGTCAAGCAGTTGATCACGGAAAACGGATCCGAAACGGATATTCGAAAGGTTCACGAACGCGAAGGCAAAGTGCTGGCTCAGGCGTATGTCTCCGAGGAACACAAGGAAGCTGTCGATGCTTTCATGAGCAAGCGGAAGCCGGTGTTCAAGCGATAGCTCGAACTGACTCACTCATTTGATTCGGGTGTACTCGAAGTAGCAGACGTTGTGTCCGAGCGTCTCGCCACGCTGCTCAAATCGAGTCTTGGGAAACATATCGGGTCGCTCCGTCACTCCACCCTCAAATACAGGGCTTGCCGCAAGAATACTTTCGATCTGATTGGCGTAGTCTCCCCAATCCGTTGCAAGGTGCAGTGTTCCAGACCATTCGATCTTTGCGGAAGCAACCTCTGCGAACTCTGGGTTCACCAATCGTCGCCGATGATGTCTTCTCTTGGGCCACGGATCAGGGAAGAGTACAAACATTAGCTTGATCGAACTGTCTGGCAATGCCTCCAACACCGTAAGTCCGTCAGACTCGGCAATGTTCACGTTCGTCAATTCGTTTTGCTGACACTGGCGAATCAACGATCCGATTCCGGGTCGAAAAACCTCGATGCCGACACAAGACCAATCTGGATGTTGCTCGGCGAACTGGGCTAGCACATCGCCGTTTCCGAAACCAATTTCAACAAGCAACGGTCGTTCCCCGATCTGTAGACGAGCTACGTGTTCGGGTTGTTCGGGATCGAAGCAATAGTCTCCCAAACATTCGTAGGCACGAGCCTGTGCCTGGGTCATTCGGGAACCGCGCCGAACGTAGAGCTGGCGCATTACTAGCGAGAATTCCTAGATCGGTGTGAGGTAGTCCAGAGACGCTTGGTGAGGCTAAGGCTTGAGCTTAGGCCGGAACCATGTGCTCCCTGATCTTCGACATCGCGGAACTCTCAATCTGACGAATCCGTTCCGCGGAGACGTTGAATTGATCGGCGAGATCGTGCAATGTCGCTTTGGGTTCGGACAGCCAACGAGAGTGCAGGATCGCCTGACTTCTCTCGTCCAGGCTTTGGATGGCCGTATACAGTTGAGCCTTGCGGTTTTCCGACCACTCTTGTTCTTCCATCACGTCAAGAACCGAAGGGGCGTCATCGACCAACATGTCTGCCGGCGAACTGTATGAAGATTCCTCGTCGTCCGTGTCGTAGGGTTCGAACGAAGTGTCATTCGACGCAAGTCTCCCTTCCATGAGCGTCACGTCTTCTGGTCGCACTTCCAAGTCGGCGGCAATCGACTGCGTCTCTTTTTGCGTGAGCCAACCCGAGTGGGCTTTCTTGTTGCGCAGTTTGAAGAAGAGCTTGCGCTGTGCTTTGGTCGTGGCAATCTTCACGATGCGCCAATTGCGAATGATGAACTCATGAATTTCGGCGCGAATCCAATGGACTGCGAAGGAGACTAGACGTACCCCTCGATTGGGGTCGAACTTCTTCACAGCCTTGAGTAGACCGACGTTTCCTTCCTGGATCAAGTCCGCCTCGGGCAGACCATAGCCACGATAGGTGCGAGCCAAGTACACCACGAACCTCAGATGGCTCATGATTAACTCTCGAGCCGCATCCAGGTCGTCTTCGTCGTAGAACCGATGAGCGAGATCCTTTTCTCGCTCAGCATCCAGCACCGGGTATGCGCTGACCGTGTTGACGTACGACGCAAGATCAGCACCAGGGGTGGGATTAAACAGTGGAATTAAGCTTGTTGACATATATCAGTGATTTCCATCAAATTGGCCAGTGATCAGTTGGCAAACTGTATTTTAGCACTCGTTACCTTTGACTGCTAATGCACCCCAAAGTTCCCTCGTTCGGGCAAAAAAGCGCGTGTTTTCGAGTACTTATCTCTATATATGGGGACTGCCGACCAAAATTCAAGTGCGACTTTCGTAGATTTTACATGGTGCATCGCGATCTTTCAGCATTCCCGCGGCTAACAAGTGGATTTCGACGGTGGATTATATGATCCATACATGTTGGCTTTTGCGCAAGTTTTGATCCAAGCGGGAAATTCCAATGGCACGAGCGTTCGCACGAGCAAGATAAGGCGACAATGCCATGTGTTTTGTGGGTGCAAGGTGTGTGTAAGTGTTGCTTCGGTTTGTATTTCCGAAGAATCCGAACTGCCTCCACACCCTCAGTCGAATCAGTTGAGTGTGGAGTTTGTCCACAGAGGCGCGAAGGTATAGCATAGAGGCGAGACAACTCAAAGGTCCCATTCATGCAAACCAATAGTCGACTTGCCGTGCTGCTCACCGTCGCTTTCCTGGTCGGCGTCGGAGGCACCAGCGCCGTGTACTGGCTGCTCGTAGCCCCTTCCGGGGGAGCCGACGAGCAGTTGGCGAATGCCGCTACTCCATCCTCTCCCACCGAAGTCGAGTCCAGTGCCCAAGAGCAAACAGCACCCGCTGACACCTCCAACGCCTCGGAGCAACCCAAGTACGCCGTTCGCAGTCTCGATGAGATAGCGGGCATGAAGAGTGTGTCGGAGCAGCAGTTGGCGCTGCGCATACTTCTGTCCAATCTGGACGAAGCGCAGGTGGCCGCTCTGGTCACGGAGACACCGGACGTATTGGACGTGTCTGATAGGCACGACTTCCAGTTCGCAATGATCCAGAGACTCGCTCACCTAAATCCGAGTCGAGCGTTGTCGCTCAGCATGGAGATGGAAACCGATTACGGCCCCGGACAGTTCGTGACAAGCATCTTTCGAGAATGGGCGCATTCCAACCTGGACGAGGCCGTTTCGCGTGCTCGGACACTGGAGCGATATCTCAAGGCATCTGCTGTGAGTGCCATCGTGCAGGAACGGACGGACCTTTCCGAAGGCACCATCCGTGCGATTGCCAGAGACCTCGACAACGAGCAGATTGCGACTTCGTCCATCGCGCAACGAAAGATCGAGGAGGCGATCGACGACCCGGAGACGGCTTGGAACGAACTGGCCGTCGACTTGCAGGACGACTCGATGAACTACAGAGCCATCTCCCGGATTGCGCTGGCATGGGTTGAAAAGAGTGGATTGAGCGTGCTGGACCAGGTCTCCCGATCGTTGACCAATGGTCAAGCCAGAGAATACGTAGTTAGCGATGTCCTACGGGACGTTGCTGAAACCGACCCCGAGGGAGCCTTCAACCACGCACTGACTCTCGAGAACGACCCATACAACTCGATTCTTGGCAGCATCGCAGGTATTTGGGCAGGCTCCGACCCGCGTTCAGCCTTGACGGCTGCGATGGGAATCGAGAAAACGTCTGTGCGCAACAGTATTGCGGAATCGGTGATCAGATCTTGGGCATGGGACGAACCAAAAGCCGTGTTGGATGCCGTCAACACCCTACCTGCCGAGTTCCAGGAACTAGCGTCCACGACGGCGTTGGGCACGATGGCACACGAATCTCCCGAGGAGGTGGCGGCAATAGTGGCTGCGATGGAATCGGGCACCGTCAAGACGTCAAGTGCAAATAGAGTTGTGGGTACGTGGGCAAATCGCGATCACAGTGCGGCTCTCGAGTGGATTCTGAACGAGCCGGGCGTCGAGGAGATCCGGACCGAACTGTTGTCTTCCATCATGCATAGCCTGGTAACAGTCGATCCCGAGCTTGCAATGAGCGTAGCACTGGAGCAGCCCATCGATGAGGACGAATCTGGATGGGGGATGTTCCGTCCCGCGGGGGTGGGGTTGGAGTACAGCGTCATTTCGTCGCTTGCCTATTCGGACGTGGACAAGGCCCTCGAGCTGCTGCCTCAGGTGCGCGAAGGTCCAACGAAATTCATGTCGTTCCAAGCTGTAGCTTCATCCTTGATCATGAACGAAGACATCGACAAGGCCCTCGACATGGCCCAGCAGTTTCCGGAGCCCGACCGAGAGAAAATGTATCAGGCCGTGTCCACAACTTGGGCAGCGAACGACCCCAAAGGCATGCTCAAGTCGATGGATCGCTTGCCGTCGAAGGACAGCAAGTCCCGGGCGGCAGCCATGCTCGTGATGACCAATCAGTTCTCCAAGACCTTGTCGGACGAGGAAATTGAAGAGGCCAAGAAATATCTCACTGACGAGCACAAGAAAGCGATTGAGGAAGAAGACGGTGAGGCGTTGCAGACCCTGTTTCAAGCCTTTTGAATGCTCGCTGAATGACAGGGCACACTAAAGAATGGAGATCACCGAATCAGTTCAGCATATCCCGCGTCCAAACACTCGCAATGTGAATCATCCGACCATCAAGTCTCAAGTCCGATATTTCTTGGGCGGCTGAGGGTTGTTCGCGGGATTACTGTCGTACAGCGCCAGCTTCTCGACAATCGGTCCACCAACCATCGGATCCAAATCCGTCTTCAAGCCATACGCCGCAGTCTTGGCGTATACCTCATCGCCTCCCACATAGACCGTGAAGACTTTCACGTACTTGGCTTTCTTGATCGGATCGTCAATCGTCGCCTTGGTCCACTTGTAGAGCGGATAGTCTTGCTCGCCCTTGGCCTCCGCCTCTGCGCAGTAACCGGCAAAAGCGTCATACTGACAAATCAGTTCACCGTCGTACCGCTGAAGAATTTCATACAGCGGTTGCAACTCAGCGGATGTTTGCTTGCCTCTAACCTGCCGAGCGAAGGCTTCCGGCATCGTCAGTCTCACTTGGTACTTCCAATCCTCGGAAGAACCAGCTGAAGAGAACTGGGACTGCGTTTCTTTGCTCACTGACCAACCACCCCGCTCGGCAACAACAGATTTACTCTCGATTGGTTAATCGACAATGGACTGCAACACAGCAATCTTCAGGTCGTTCCGCAACGGAAGTCCGCTACCACCCATGAGCTGGATCATCCCCACAACTACCAATTCTTCAACAGGATCGACCCAGAATATCGTTCCAGCCGCTCCACCCCAGTAGTACTCGCCAAGCGAAGACAGATGTCCGCTTGCAACTGGATCAGTGTTGACTCCAAATCCCAGTCCAAATCCGAAGCTACTTCTTTGCTCACGGGTGGGAGTTGCGGTGGGACCCTCGCCAGCTCCTGCTCCGCCGATAGCAACGGGCAGATGGTTTTGAGTCATGTAGTCGATCGTCAACGGACTCAGAATGCGTGCTCCCTCGAGCTCCCCTCCGGCTCGCAACATCTCGGCAAAGCGCAAATAGTCCATTCCAGTGGAGATCAAACCGCCGCCACCTGAAAAGAACGTCACACTTCGATATTCGTTCTCGCCGACGGGGCGCATTACGACTCTGAATTCGCCCTCTTCTTCGCCTGGAGCCCAGTTATGGTTAGGTAGGAGACGAGCATGTTCCTCCTCTGGTATTTGAAAGAAGGTATCTACCATTCCCAGCGGCTCAAAAATCTCCTGCTCCAAGTACTCGTCAAAACCCTGTCCGCTCAAACGTTGTACGACTAACCCTGTGACATCGACCGCCGCACTGTAGTCCCACCGTGCTCCTGGTTCAAACTTAAGCGGAATGGATTTCAGCTTCGTCGCCATCTCGTCGAGATTTTCCGATCCGAGCACTCGATTCTGACGAAACATCCGATCAACGGCATGCCATGCGCTCAAGCCATAACCCAGTCCCGCGGTGTGCGTCAGAAGGTGCCGCATGGTCATTGGATTTTGAACTGGAGTGTGCTCGCCGTCTTGAGCGAACACCTTGAGCTCGGCAAACTCCGGAATGTGCGCTGCAACAGGATCGGTCAGCTTAAACTCGCCTTGTTCGTACAGTTGCATGGCCGCGACGGCAGTGACCGGTTTGGTCATCGAGAAAATGCGATAAAGGGCATCTTTGGTGAGGGGCCGATCATCGTCCATGCCCCTTGTGCCTAGCGGCATATCAAAAACAATGGTGCCCTTGCGCGCGATCAGCACATGGATGCCGGCGAGCACCTCGTTGTCAATGTAGTCCTGCATGACCGCTGTGACGCGTTCGAGCCTTTCGCTCGACATTCCCACGCTTTCGGGGTCGCCGTGTTTGAATTCATCAGCATGGATGCCAATGATCGAGAGGTTCAGTAGAACAACTGCAAAGATTCGTTTCATGGGTGGTTTCCAATTGCTTCCAATACGATCACTTAGCACTTATGTGCAGCGACATCTACGAGTCACATAAGAGATTAGCGTCGCATCGATTTTAAGCCCGACGCACTCGAATCGTAGCGTGGCGGAATGCACAGAAGCGGTTAACAAGCCTTTGACAGTGCTAGTGCTCGAACGAATCTGGTCGGCGGCAAGCATTCAGAGGCTACGCCAAGAGCACCATCTCACTAGCTACGGACGTATGCCAAATCCATTAGATACAACGACTTAAGGGTTACTTGGCAAGAGACTCCTTCTTCGCGAACCCCACAACTTTCCGCCTATTTGGTTCATTTGTTGGGTCGAAAACCTTCTACTTTCACAGCGAACTTTGTCTCTCGCTTATCTAAAATGAACTACGGGAGGGCGCAACATCAAAAGCAGGTGAGTGCGTGCCTTGCTTGTGTTTGTGCTACTTGACGGAGATCAACACCATGAAAAAGAATCCCAAGTGGGATCCCGGACTTAAGCGTGCCATCTTTTTCGGCGCGGCGGTGCTAAGTATCGTCGCCTTGCCGGTGGTTGCAGCCATCGATTCCGAAACGCAGTTCGTACTCAACTCATTGTCGTACATGATTTGGGGCGCACTCGTACTGTGGATGTGTGCCGGCTTCACCATGTTGGAGTCAGGCTCAGTCCGCACCAAGAACGCCTCAGTCATTTGCCTCAAGAACATTGGCTTGTTCTCGATCGCGTGCATCACGTACTACCTAATTGGATACGACCTGATGTACACGAATATCCAATCTGTCATCGGCATCCCCGACTGGGCTCGCCTGGGCGAAACTCCCACGCCAGCTGAGGTCGGGCTTCTTAATCTCGCGGAAGGCGTAGATCCCGCAGCGGCAACGGCGGCAGTCGTTGATCAGGGCAATTCAGCGATGTCCAATTGGTTCTTCCAAATGGTGTTCGTTGCAACTACCGCTTCGATCGTATCGGGAGCGTTGGCCGAACGCGTTCGACTCTGGTCATTCTTTATTTTCATTTTCATGCTCACCGCAGTCATCTATCCCGTCGTTGGAGCTATGACATGGGGCGGCGGGCTCTTAACTGTGCAGTTCGGGTTCGTCGACTTCGCTGGTTCGACCATCGTTCACTCAACAGGTGGATGGGCCGCCTTGATGGGGATCATCGTCGTCGGTCCACGTCTTGGCAAGTTCCGCGACGACGGGAGCATCCATCCCACACCACCCTCGAACATCCCAATCGTTACATTGGGTGTATTGATTCTGTGGCTTGGCTGGCTCGGATTCAACGGTGGTTCAGTTCTCATGCTCAGCTCTGCGCAAGATGCGATCATTATGAGCGACGTGATTGCCAATACCTGCCTGTCCGCCGCCGCTGGCGTCATCGCAGCACTCGCGCTTGCTCGCGCTATCTTCCACAAGACGAACATCATGGTTGTCTTGAATGGAGCGATCGCTGGATTGGTCTCCATTACTGCTGCACCTGATTTCCACGACCACACCTATCTGGCACTGATCATTGGTGCCGTCGGCGGAATTCTGTGCACAGCATCGATCCGATTGTTCGAGATCTGGAAGCTAGACGATGTGGTTTCGGCAATCCCCGCCCACTTGGTAGCTGGAGTATGGGGAACGCTGGCAGTTTGCTTCACCAACAGCAGTGCGACCTTCTTCGGTCAGCTGATGGGCATTGTGATCGTAGGTGTCTTCGTTTGTGCATCCTCGTGGGTGGTTTGGTTCCTAGTCCACTGGCTGTTCGGACTTCGAATCTCAGCCCGTACCGAAGAACTGGGACAAGATGTTGCAGAGCTTGGCCTCGAGGCGTACCCGGAATTCGTGCTCATGCCTGATACAGACATGTACACATCACAGGGCGACGAATCTCAGGAATCCGGCTAGTTCTTTAGCAACTCAATTCAATGGAAGCAATGTGGCCGGGTTGATCCCGGCCACATTCACTTACAGGGCTTGAAGTTGATCAACCGTTCTCTTTGGAGACCCAGGATCGAGTCTCGTCCAAAGCGGTTGCAAGCTTTGAAAACAGTTCGTCAATTTGTCTGTCATTGATAACGAGAGGAGGGCAGACGCAGACGTTGTCGCCGATCGCACGAACGATCAAACCGTGTTCGTAGCAGCGGTCCATGCAGTACGCACCCACACCCAGTTCCTTCGGAAAGGCTTCCTTGGTCGCTCGGTCTTTCACTAGCTCGACCGTACCGACCAATCCAACGCCCCGAACATCGCCTACCAATGGGTGATCCGCGAAGGACCGCAGTCGACTCATGAACGGAACGCTCATCTTGGCGGCGTGTTCGTAGACTCCCTGCTCCTCCATCAATTCAAGATTTCGCAATGCAACGGCGGCACACACTGGATGTCCAGAGTAGGTGAATCCATGTCCGAACATGCGACTTTTCTTGGTCGCTTCCCTAATCGGCTCGTACATCCATTCCGGGACGACGACTGCACTGATTGGAAGATACGCACTGGATAGAGCTTTCGCCAACGTGATCGTCGTAGGTTCTATGTCGAAGGTTTGGCAGCCGAACACATTGCCAGTCCGACCGAAGCCGCAGATCACTTCATCGTCGATGATGGCGATGTGATAGGGTTTCAACACTTGCTGGATCTTGTCGTAGTAGTCCTTGGTGGGAACGATTACTCCTCCTGCACCCATAAATGGCTCGACGATCATTGCAGCGATGGTTTCCGGCCCTTCGGACTCGATTAGATTCTTGAGGTTGTCGGCCAGTCTCGAAGCAAAATCCTCTTCGGATTCTCCTAGCTCGGCATTTCGATAGTAGTAAGGTGCGTCAGTATGCAACACGCCTTCAATGGGAAGATCGAAGTTCGCATGGAACGGAGGGAGTCCAGTAAGGCTTCCCGAGCCAATCGTTACGCCGTGATAACCGTTGTTGCGTGAGATGATCTTCTTGCTTTCGGGTGTGCCAACAAGATTGTTGTAGTGCCACATCAGTTTAATCTGGGTGTCGTTGGCATCGGATCCAGACAAGCCGAAGAAGACTCGTCCGGCTTCGATCGGCACCATGGACATGAGCTTTTCTGCAAGTAGCACACTCGGTTCGTTGGTTGCACTCGCAAAGAGCTGTGAATAGCTCAGCTTCTTCATCTGTTCATACGCAACGTCAGCAAGTTCGTCCACGCCATAGCCGAGCGCTGTGCACCACAGTCCGGCCATTCCCTCCAAGTATTGCTTGCCCTGGTTGTCCCAAACGTAGACTCCCTTCCCCCGACTACGGACGCTGGGTCCACGCTCGTGCAGGTCCGCAAGGTTGGTTACCGGATGAAACAGATTCCGAAGATCTTTGCTCTCGATGGAGTCAGGTTCGAATTCATTGTGAAGCAAATCGGCCATGGATATTCCACTGTCCAGGTTCGACCGGAAGCCTCAAGGGCCCCGACCAATTGTTAGCATGATGGTATCAATCTAGGTGGCAAATCGACCGGTTTTTCCATGAACATTCCGCTGTTCATCTCTGGGTCGGACAGTTCCTGCGGCGCAGGATTTCAGTGCGACCTCATGACCGCTCGAAGCTACGGTCTTCAGGCTGGATGCGTAGTTACCGCGGTCACAGCTCAAGGCACTTCCGGGGTGGATTCCGTCGAGTTGATTAGTCCAGCCACCATCGAGAGACAGTTGCATGAGGAGATTGGGGGGTTCGCCATCGCTGTGGTCAAGAGTGGAATGATCGGCGGTCCAGAGAGTATTCGCACGGTTGCCAAGTTTCTTAGTCGACATCTTGCTGACAAACCTTACGTTCTCGATCCCGTCTCGAAGGCAACATCCGGTACAACCTTGTTGCCAGCCGACGCTGCAAGGTTCATGCAAGAGCAGTTGTTCCCGTTGGCAACAGTTGTTACTCCTAACGTAGCGGAAGCCGAAGAGCTCTCCGGATTGGAACTCCGTACACCCGATGATGCGGAGCAAGCCGGGCAGGTAATCCTGAAACTCGGGTGTCAGAATGTTCTGATCACTGGCGGCCACTGGTCGGATGGTGCCGGAACTGATGTGCTCGTTACTCGAGACAATCCAACCCAACCTCAATTCATAAAGGCCGAAAACTTCGTCAAGGATCGAAACGTCAGAGGGACTGGATGTGCCTACGCTTCAGCCATCGCATGTGGGCTCATCCATGGTCTAAGCGTTGTTGACTCGATCCGCAACGCGAAACGCTACATAGAGAACGCTGTTGCCCACGCCATCGAACTTGCTCCCAACTACTGGGTCTTGAACCACCGAAGAGCGCAATCGAATACGCCAACATGAACCCCGTCTTGCATGTCTTAACGGATGAAACGCTACAGAGCCGGTTCTCCCATAAGGAATTGACACAACAGATCGCCGATAACGGTGCTCACTACATTCAGTTTCGCGAGAAGCGACAAATAGAACCCATCGATCTCTGCAGAACGGCAAGCATCATGCAGAGCATTTGCCGAGACTCCGATCGCAGCAAACTTGTCGTCAACGACCATGTTGAAGTGGCGTATGCAGTATTCGTCTCAGCGGTTCATCTTGGCAAAGAAGACACTCGCATTCGAACAGCCCGAACCCTCTTGGGTCAGGATGCCTACATTGGAGGTACGGCCAACTCACTCGAAGAGGCTCGTCTGCAGTGTGAAGAACCACTCGACTACATTGGTGTAGGTCCGGTGTACGGAACGACTTCCAAGGCGAATCCAGCCGCTACTTTAGGGATCGAAGGATTGGCGGCAATTTGTTCCATCTCCACCAAGCCGGTCATTGCCATCGGCAACATTCAATCGCACAACGTGGCAGAGGTTATCGACGCTGGTGCCGCCGGTATTGCCGTGCTGTCGGCAATCGTTTGCAGCGATGATCCGGGTCAAACCACAGGAGAGTTCGTTCGGGCACTGGAAGAGTGTTGAACAGTGAGCGATTTTCCTCGTTTGATCGTCATTGCCGATCTGGAATATGTTGGAAACGAAGAGGCGTGGACTGATGCATTGCGGAACATTGCGTCTCGAAATTGGGACGGCAAAGTAGCCGTACAAGTTCGTATCAAGAACCGTTCAGAATCGGAGACTGTTCGGCTAGCAAGTCTTGCACTTACTGAACTGGGAGACACCGTCAGAACCATCTTGAACGGTGACCCCGATACTACTCGTCGACTGGGCTATTGGGGTTCCCACCATTCACAACAGCGTATCCAAGAGGGACCTTTCAATGCCACCGACTTGGAATGGGTGTCCGTGGCCGTCCACTCCGAAGCAGAGTTGCTGAGGGCACAACGCATGGGAGCTTCTGCGTTAGTGGTTTCTCCAGTGTTCGAACCGTCTTGGAAGTCGGTTCCTCAGCTCGGAGTGGAGATGCTTCAAGAACTAAGTTCCATGAGCACAGTTCCCGTCTATGCGTTGGGCGGAGTCAGTTCTGCGGAATGCAAACAGTGCCTTGATGCGGGGGCTTTTGGAATCGCGACGCTGTCCGATGTGATGGGTGCAACCGATCCGAGTTTGGCAATCGAGTTTTACCTGTCCCAGATCGACTCTGGCTAACGCCATGTTGCGCTTTCAACGAGCAGTGCGTACCGAACGAATGAAGTCTTCAATGATGGCATCGCGATTGAATTGACTCCATAGTCCGATCTTGTGGTCAGTTGCAGATTGCTGCTCCCATTCCACACCCTTCAGTCTTGGAGCTGGAATCATCTCGAAATTGCCCCACAAAGGCTCTTTCACAACTGCGACCGCCACTACGTCAAAGAGTGGCCGGAGTGAGAGTCCAACATTCTCGAACAGCGAAATGCTGTAGTCGCCAAAGGTCTCGAACTGCCCACTGTGTCGCCCCTCAACTGGTGGAACTCGAGGCCCTTGACCTTGCATTTGTGTAGTGATCTCTCTTCCATCGATGGCAACAGCAGTCGCTCCCGTTGTCTCTTTGTAGCGCACTACCACGATTTCAAACTCGACTCCGGAATCAATGACGGAGTTGACGCTGTCTGGGTCCGACCAGAGGTTGTATTCACCCGAATACGGATAGTTGCTCCCCAACCAAACAAGCCTGGTGCAATCAACAATGGTGGGGTCTTTGGCCAGAGCCAACGCGACGTTGGTGAGTTTTCCGATCGCTATCACGACAAGCTTTTCAGTCTGTCGATTTCGAGCTTGTTCAACGATGAAATCAACGGCTGCATGGCCATCGTGCATCGGGTTGTCCAAGTCCGAGAGAACGTCCGTTAGATTCCCCTCGACTCCGCTCTTCAACGGAATTTCGTCAATGCAGTTGCACAGCTTCAAGACCCGTTCAGCTTCCGCATATTGACCCACGATGCCGTCGCCTCGTGGAGTGTTGTTGACAGTTACTCCGACAATATCGAAGACATCACGATTGAAGCACGCATACGCCATTGCATGCTGATCATCCAGCTCGTTGTTGGCATCGGTGTCGATCAGAATGGGAATCCTAGATTCAGTCATAACTTATGACCAATCGACACTCGCAATAAGTCAAGAGTTTTAACGAGGCATGTGGCGAGTCGCCACCGCTTCGAACACCCCAGGCTTGTCCTGGTACGGTTCAGACTCAATCGTGTAGTACCTTGATCGACGAATGCGATCCGAGTTATAGGGTGGAGTGAAGACATCGATCATTCGCGTGAACTCCAAGGCATGCAGCGTGTGAATGTTTCCTTGATCGACGGTCAGAGCGGCCGTAGATCCCTGCTTCATTTCCAAACTTCGCTCTTCCTTCAACAATGGTCGATCCTGATCGCTCATATCCGGCAGTTTGTCGTAGTGATCCACTTGAACGCGTCCTTCGGCACAAAGAATCACTCCGGTCATATCGGGATGGTCGTGTAGCGGAATGACTTCTCCCGCTTCAAATTCGACAAGTGAAACCATGAACTGCGTCTCGTAGTGCATACGACGAATTTCGGGGAAACTCTTGCTGTAGTTCTGATACGACTCTCCGAACCTAACCAACTGCTCGTCGTCGAGGTCCAATCGGGCCATCAGCGACTCGATCTCTTGTGTGTAGGTTCCCTGATCCCAGTCCTCTTCGAACTGAACGGCGGAAAGATCCTTGCACAACTCAAGAAACTGAACCCAACCTACCGACTCGTCTTCGAAAGCCAATATCGGCCGCCAGAAAGGAAATGCGCCGAACGCCAACAGAGATCCGCCCGACAGCTGAAAGAAGGTTCGACGAGAAATCTGGGACATGGCCAACTCCCACAAGCCTTGAAAGATTGCAACGCATTCTAGATTGAATGAGCGGCAACTACGAGTATGTAGAACTGATCACGAAAATCGAGGGCAAACACATGCCGACCTCTCGCTAAAATTTGCAACACGAAACTAGGAATTTTTCTATGAACTGCAACGACTTGGTCGCTAGCATTCTCAAGCTCGAAGGTGTTGAATGGACAACTTGCTATCCGTCCAACCCGCTCATTGAAGCGGTCGCAAAGCAAGGCATTCGCCCCGTTGCGTTCCGGCACGAACGCGGAGCGGTCATGGCAGCTGACGGTTACTCAAGAGTGTCGGATCGCAAACGGTTCGGTGTAGTTCTCATGCAATCGCAAGCCGGTGCGGAAAATTCCGTGGGCGGTCTCTCGCAAGCAAACGCGGACAACGTTCCCATTCTCGCCCTGCCTGGCGGCAATCCGCTGAACATGCTCTACGTGCGTCCGAATTTTGTTGCCAGCAGCACATGGAAGGATGTCGTCAAGTGTGCGGAGCCAATTTTGCGCCCGGACCAGGCAGCCACGGTGATGCGAAGAGCGTTTCACGCATTGAAGACTGGCCGGCCCGCTCCAGTCGTAGTGGAAATGCCAGCCGATGTATGCGGTCAGGAAGTTCCCGACAACGCTGGTTCGTACGACTCACCATCGGCTGCCGTGTATATGCCTTCGATCGGAGACATTCGTGATGCGGCAACCAAGCTAGTTGAGGCGAAGGAACCCTTGATCTGGGCGGGTGCCGGTGTAATGAGCGCCGGTGCAACCCAAGAACTCAAAGAACTGGCCGAGTTGCTGGACGCACCGGTGTTCACGACCATGCCTGGAAAGTCGGCAATCGATGAACGCCATCCGCTAGCTCTCGGAGCGGGAGGCTCGACAACAACCGGACCCGCACAGCAATGGCTCCGAGAATCCGATGTCGTCTTCGCTGTCGGCGCGTCTCTCACATCATCTCCCTACGCTCAACGGGTAGGTGCTGATAAGTTTCTCATCCACTCAGTCATCGATCAGCATGAAGTCAACAAAGACACTTCCGCACAAATTGCATTGGTGGGAGATGCCAAGCTGACGTTGGAGTCCCTCATCGATCAGATACGCGGGATCGCTGGAGCTGACAATCAAGACCGAGGAACCAAACAACGCGTAAAGGCAGCGAAAGATGCCTGGCTGGCCAGTTGGCAACCGTACATGACCAATGACGACTCGCCTCTCTCGCCCTATCGCGTCATTCACGAAATGAACGAGAATCTCGATCTCGAGAACTCCATCGTGACTCACGATGCAGGTGCGCCACGCGATCAGATCGTTCCGTTCTATGTGGCCACAGCTCCGCACACCTACATCGGATGGGGCAAGTCAACACACTTGGGGTTTTCCATTCCTCTAATGATCGGAGCGAAAATGGGAATGCCCGATCGGATGTGCGTAAATCTCATGGGAGATGGAGCATTCGGGATGTCGGGACTTGACATCGAGACTTCGGTTCGTGCGGAAATTCCCATTACCACTATCGTGCTGAATAACAGTATGATGGCAACATATCCAGGAGGATTCCCCACAGCTCGCGAGAAGTACGGCGTCTCTCACATGCAGGGAGACTACGCGGGACTCGCCATGGCTATGGGAGCGGAAGGAATTCACGTGACCCAATCCAACGAGATGGCAGGGGCTCTGCAGAAGGCGAAGTCCCTCAATCAGTCAGGCAAGACTGTATTGATCGACGTAAAGACCCGTGCGGAGAATTCCCGAGCACCCAGTCGATTCGCCTAGTCGCGAAGCCCCTTGAAGAATGTGATGGTTCATTGACAAGTCAATGTCCACGAGTTCCTTCAAAATGCATACCATAATTCCTAAACCACTCGCGCAGAATTTGAGCTAGGGAGAATGGCTAAATTCGCCGGCAGTTCGCGTCCGTCTCGACGTGCATTCGTACAGTCGATGTTGGCTGGTGCTGTCGCTACTCCCTTTCTGGGTCGGTCTCTAGCCGGACAGCTGACTGCAACTGAAGGAGTCAGCGACTCTCAGGTAATTCTTGGGACATCCGCTGCATTTAAGGGACCGTCCAGAGGTTTGGGGATTGAGCTGTATCGAGGATCCACGGCGTACTTCTCCCACGTTAACCAGCAAGGCGGCATTCACGGTCGCGAAATCACTCAGAAGCTGTACGACGACAGCTACCAGCCGACACCCGCAGTAACCAACTCACAACGTCTGATGATCGAGGACGATGTCTTCGCGCTGTTCGGGTATGTGGGAACACCCACGGTAACTCGAGTTCTTCCGTTGCTCAAGAAGTTTCAGGCTCGCAAGTTCCTGATCCTGTTTCCGTTCACGGGCGCACAACCGCAACGTGTGTATCCCTACGGTGACTTCGCATTCAATTTGCGAGCTTCCTATCGTCAGGAAACCGAAGGACTTGTCGACAATTTTGTTGAAATCGGTCGTGAGCGTATCGGAGTCTTCTATCAAGCCGATGCCTATGGACGTAGCGGTTGGGCCGGAGTCAGAAGCGCACTGACCAAATACGATCTCAACATCGTGGGTGAAGCCACCTATCGTCGAGGAACTCGCTTCTCTGCCAGCCTGCGAGACCAAGTCCAAATATTGAAGGACAAAGAGCCTCAAGCAATCATTTGCATCGGCGCATATGCAGCATGCGCCGCATTCCTGCGAGACTGCATCGACAACGACCTTCGAGTGCCTATCGCCAACCTGTCTTTTGTCGGCAGCGAGAACCTCGTGAAGCTCATTGAAGATTCGCAAGATGAACCGACAAACTACACCAGGTTCCTTGTCAACTCGCAGGTGGTTCCCAGCTACACCGACGAATCGCTTGCCGCAGTGAGCGAGTACATCGAATTAATGAAGCGCTACGACCCCGCGGTTCCAGCCGAGTTCGACGACGAGACCTACTCCACGTTCGATCGCAGCTTTGTCAGCCTCGAAGGCTTTCTCAACGCAAAGTTGATGACTGAGATTTTGAGGCGAGTAGGAGACAACCCGAGTCGAGCCGACATTGAATCTGCAGTTTTTTCGATTCAGGACTTCGACATCGGAATCGGTGAAAACATTTCATTCGCAGCTGACCGTCGTCAGGGTCTCGACAGGGTGTATTACACCGTCGTCGAAGACGGCGTTTTCGTTCCCCTCCGAGATTGGGAAGGATCGTTTACCTAAATGAAAATCACCAAACTTTTTCAAAGAACGGTGTTCGGCATCATCGCATTGTTCGGGCTGATCGGCATATCCACATCGGTCCTCAGCATCAATGCGGTCGACAATCACCTGTCGAACGAGTACGTATCGAACAGTAAGGCCATCGCCAACACCATTGCTGATGCAGGAGTGGACATCATCCTCAACCGGGACTTGTCCTCGCTTCAGTCGCTCATTGACCAGTTCGTCGAGATTCAAGGCATCAGCTACATCTATATAACCAACGAACACGGCGAGTTTCTCGCTCACACATTCGTACCCGGAATCCCGCAAACCGTGCTCGATAGCGATGTGACTCAGACTGAGACCGTGCAACGAACCATCGAGGGAGCGGGGGATTTTGTAGAGGTGGGCAGTCCAATTCTCGCCGGTATGGTCGGAGCCGTGCACATCGGAATGGACATCGAACTCGTCACACAAAAGATTCAGGCGGCGATTGGTCAGCAGGTCTACCTTATCGCGATCGTATTTCTGGTGGGCATTGTCGCGGCGATCTGGTTTGTGAACTTCGCATCCAAACCCATCGACATGCTTCAGTCGTATGCCGTCGAGCTCGCCACGAAGTCTGAGCCCGACACCATCAACAATCAAAAGCTCCTGGAACGTAAAGACGAGGCTGGAGAACTCGCGAGACTATTCCAGTACTTCGCAGCTATAGTCGACCCGAATCGAATCGGGCCTCCTCCCGAAGAACCTGACAAGTAGTCAAGATTCGTCGCGATGGCTAGGTTGCTTTCTATGGGAGTCGGACGGATAGTCCGAGGTTTTCTCTGCATCATGCTGCACTTGTGCTTCGGCACTGTGTACGCGTGGAGTTTCTTTCAGGTTCTGTTGGTAGACCACTTGAACTGGTCGTTCACCGACACGTCCATCTCCTTCGGACTCACCATCTTTTCATTGGGACTCTCCGCCGCGTGGGCTGGTCTGATGCTTCCCAAACTCGGCCCGAGAAAGCTGGCGATCGCGGGTAGCGTGCTGTTCTGCCTTGGCTACTTCATTGGTGCGTGGGCTCTCGAGAACGACAATTTCGGGGTCTTCGTGTTCGGCTACAGCTTCATTGGGGGAACGGGACTCGGATTTGGCTACGTAGTGCCTGTTGCGACTGTGGCCAACTGGTTCCCCGATCACAAGGGACTTTCGACAGGCTTGGTGGTCATGGGATTCGGTCTCGGCGCACTCATGCTGAGCAAATTGCTCGCTCCGGTATTGCTCATGTATACGGAAGACAACATTCCGCAGGTGTTCCTGTTCCTCGGCGTTCTGTTTGCGTGCATTCTCTTGCCAGCGAGTTGCTTCGTAACCAACCCTCCTCAAATGCCCGCAGCAACCACGAGGACTACGCTGAGAACTCCTACTCCGGAGCTTACCGACGAAGACCGACCCGATTACGCAAGGCGATGCGTGAGTTCCTACGAATTCACCATCATGTGGTTGATCTTTTTCTTCAATATTGCCGCTGGCATCTCGGTAATCAGCTTCCAATCGCCATTGCTACAAGACGTTTGGAAGATGTCGGATCCGACCATCGAACCACAGCTGTTAGCTGTGTGGGGCGCAAATCTCATTGCCGTGAGTTCCGTCTGCAACGGACTTGGAAGGTTGTTCTGGGGATTGCTCTCAGACCACATCGGACGAGTGCTGGTCTTTCGAATTCTGCTAGCCAGTCAAACTGTCGTTTTCGGCATATTGATGACTGAGCGCGACCCGTGGATCTTCTCGGTACTGGTGTGCTACGTCTTGCTCTGTTTCGGCGGAGGATTCGCAACCATGCCGTCGTTTGTACTCGACGTGTTTGGTCAGAAGAAAATGTCAACGATCTACGGTTTGATCCTGACTGCCTGGTCAGTTGCCGGAATCATCGGGCCGCTCTACGTGGGGTATCTGAAGGACAACTACCCGAATCGGGTGGTCATCTACTGCTTCTTGATTGGAGTGCTGTTCCTGAGTCTGGGGTTCATCTTTTCAATGTTGTTGAACAACGACAGAATCAGTTTGGGGAAGCCGACTTTACAGTCGACCATCAAACGGTGGAACCTACCGGTACCTAAATCGGTTTCTTCCTGATTCTGTCTTAGCCAATGTATTGATTGGCAATCCGACAGATCCGCCGCTTCTCAGTTCGGAAGCCACAGGAGCCAAATGCTTGTCTGTGGCCATCTCGACTTTCCAGACATAGCGAGATCGGGCCGTGTGGAAGCGGAAAGGAACGCTTCCATCAAGGCGCAACCTGACACTGTGCAAATGACTTCCTACTTTAAGATCGTTACTATGCTTTCTCTACGTGGCACCTTGTGACGTTGCGGATTTGCAGCCCACTTTCCTCCTCGGGACCGAATGACTTCAACTGAGTAGCTTGAGTAGCCTACCGCTACACCCAACTCTCCAATAATCTCATCCGTACGGACATGATTACCGTATGGCGCGGAGTCTCCAAGTACGAGGACGAACGATCCACCTGCCTTAAGGATGACATGAGCTTGTTGGACTACTTTCAGCATGTCTTCGAAATATCCCGCCACCATTAGGTCGTAAGACTTTTTTCCAGCTCGGACTCCTCTCGCTTCATCAAGTTGCTCAATGATCGCTGTCAGTTCAGCGTGGATCCGTGGGCTCACCGCCTCGATACCGGAGCAGGCTCGCAACTTGTCCATGCTGTTGCGGATGATCTGCGTAGTCGCTGCGATAATCAGCTTGTCCCGAACATCGCTCGTGATCTGTGCCCAACTGTCGTAGATTCCCCAGAAATAGGTTTCCAGTCGGGTGCGATCCGCATAGTCGTAATTGTTGAGATATGGCGGAGAAGTCAGCAAGACATCGATACTCTCGGGCTTCGCGAATTCGGCCATGTTGCGAGCATCTCCGTGAATTACTTGGTGTTCAGTGTGCGGCAGACTGCGCAAGGCAGGGTTGGAAACGTCGCTCAGCATGAGGTTGCATCTCTTGGTGAATTCCTCAAAAGCGTCCCTTTGTACGGTTCGTTCTGCGTACTTGCTGGGCGCAATGTAAGGCCATCCTGCTCCGGCAGAAGTTACATCACGAAGCGTTGCTGTCAATGCAACCTTCAGAAAGTCCCTCCGATCGTCAACGGTTTCACAGTTCTCGATTATCGTTCTCAGCGCGAGTAGTTTCTGCAGTTCATCTTCCCTAAAGCACTTATACACCAATTCTGGCCATATGTCAGAGCAATCAAGTCCGGATTCATAAAGCTCTCGGGCATCTTTCACGACCTCTTGCATATCCAGAAGCAGAGCCCCTGTGTCGTACTTCATCTGCAACTTGCTCTTTGCAATCCAATACACGAATGGGTGTGCTTCAATACCAATCGAATTAACCCCCTGCATTCTTGCCACTATAGAGGTAGTTCCCGTGCCTGCAAATGGGTCGGCAATCCAAGAAGAAGCATTCAATCCATATTCTTGAATCTTACATTCAACCAGCTTGTACGAGTAACCAGCTGGGTAGGTAAACCAGCGATGGATGGGTGCTCGCAAACAGTCCCTGAATGACCCGTATCCACTGAGATCCCTGCTTGACTGAAAGGCGACGTTGGAACGGGATGCCTCAGAGCCTCCTAGCACAGTGACCGTTGACGTAGGAGAGCAAAGATCCGACTTTGCTACTTGGTTCTTGCTTTGCACAGTTGTTCTCCATACTCATATTTCTCATAATTACCACTCAAATAGAAACGGCAATCTTAATGCCGTCTAACTCGAAGAGCATCCAGTCTCGCTATACCGTCAGAATCTATCGATATGCACCTTTCATCCGCTGTGAAGGGCGGCTTCTCGAGTGCAATTCCTGCTATATCTAGTAACTATTGGGATTGGATGCTTTACAGTTTGGTTTGTTGATTGAGTCCGTGAGCGATATTACAACCATTCTGCACAATGAGCGGCCAATTGCAATGCCACAGATGAATCTTGACGAATTACATCGCTGTCCCAGACATATTTTGTCAATGACGCGTCTCTTCAGTGGAAGTGACTCCAGAGAAGCACCTGCTTCCCAGGACAAGACTTGAGACCGATACCTACTGAATGCTCGCGCCCAAACAGTTCTCTTGAGTGTTCAGAACCTTGGAGGTGGCGGTGATCGGGTGTTTAGCTACCGAGTGATCTTCTCGTTTGCCTCATCGTATTTATCTACCAAGAACGCCTTGAGCTGATCCGTTGTGAGGTCCTTTTGAACGATTTGCCCTTCAGAGTCGAGCAGATACCCCTTGGGAACGAAGTTCACGCCATACGACATGACCATTTCACCGTCAAAGCCCTTGAGTTCACCTAGATTGACCCAAGGAAGTTCGTGCTCTTCCGAACTGTACGACCACGCCTCGTGCGTGTCGTCAATCGAAACGGAGGCGATTTCGAATCCCAGTTCGCTATAGGTTGCGAACAGCTCTTTCAGTGCTGGAAAGGTTGCGATGCATGGACCGCACCAGGACGCCCAGAAGTCAACAAGCACAAAGTCCTTGCCTTCAAGGAGATCGCTCAAAGAAACTTCCTCTCCTTTGAAATTTGGTAGCGTGAAGTCTGGAGCCTGTTTGCCGACTGCAAGACTTCTGTCATTCACGGTTCTTGCAATGTGGGTCGCACGGTTGTTGCGGGCGTGCGTCACACGGCGGGCAACCAGATCGTCGTCGAGAGACTTGGCCAGACTGTCGTATATGGGCAGGCCTTCCTCTTGCCCCCAGTGTGCCCCAAGTTCCAATGCCAGAAGAACATCCATAGGATTTTCAGCAGTCGAAGCGACTTCATCGAGAAAACCGTAGCGAAGTCGGTTCAATTCTCTGCGGATTTCAAGGAATTTCGGAGTCTCCTCCTCGGCCTCGTCTTCTGAGCTCGTATTGGACTCAGTGCTTTCTTCGCTTTCGCTCTTCTCGCGATATTCCTTACGAGCGACTAGGTAGGCCTGTTCGGTCGACACGTACTCTTCGCTCTGTTGCCAGCTGTCGATGAGTTGAGCGTGCTTTCCCTTTGCAGAGGTCGCAACCATACTGTTTAGCGAGTTGGTTGGCGCCGAAACCGTGATTTTCGCGCCTGGTTCCACGATAGCTTGCGTCTGGCCAACGCTACCCTTGAACGGGGCCACGAGTATGTTGACTATTCTCGGTTCGTCGACTTCGGCTTCGATAACAAACTTGCCTTCGTCAAGCACAACTCTACCGAAGACCAAGCTGACTCGTTCTCCAGTGCCGGAATACTCACCTGCTCTGACTCTGACGACCGCGCCTTCCATATCGGAAGCCATGGCTGAAAAATCTCCAGCTATGGTGAATTTCTTCTCGGGATCCCTCACCTTCCTAGATGCGCCAATCAACTCAAGGTGACCGTGGTTCTCCATAAAAACAAACGAAACCGCGCCGGGATCGAGCCATACATCCAGTGAGGACACACTCCGTTCGCCAATGTAGACGGATATCTTCGCGTCGCGCGCCTGGCCAGTACTGCCTCTAAGGACTACCGAACCGTTCTCGAAGTGGCCCGAGGCTCGCTCGACAGTCTTTGTCTCGCCTGCAGAGTTGACGACCTCTTGAGTGTTAACCACTCTGGCCGTCGACCAGTCCATGTCTTCCGCTATTGCTGCTCGATCTTCGAATTCTGTGGTCAGGTAAATTCCCTGAGGAATTAGCTCTCCTTCTACAGTGAATACGTACATAGGGGGGCTCGGTGCCACCGTACCCGCCCATGTCGAAGCGAACAGCACCAAGAGGAAGCGAAATTGTCTCTTCACTGGTACGTCTACCTACATGCCGCGAATTGCTCTTTTCAGCAATTCTAAATCCCAATTTCTTGACTTCAACAACTCGGTGGAAGCGTGCGTGGTTTCGGGTTGGAAGTCACGGTCACAGACTTCGTCTCCATTCAAGCCGTATATACTCTTAACAGAGTCGGGGTACCGTTCGGTTGAGACGCTACGCGCGAACCCGTAGAACCTGATCCGGTTAGTACCGGCGTAGGGAACAGGCCCCGGCAGTGTCTCGGTACGGGGAATATCCATGTCTGAACGTTCTGACCTAGACCCAATCACAGAGTTGGGCGAAGAAGTCTTGCAACCCTTGCAGGGCTCTCGAAAAATCCACGTCGACGGCGATGCCGGAATGCGCGTGGGAATGCGTGAAATCGTCATCTCTCCCACTCCCTCGCAAGGGACGGATGAACAAAGCAATCCCAAACTGGAACGCAATCCACCGCTACGCGTCTACGACACTTCCGGACCCTACACCGATCCGGAAGCCGACATTGATGTTCGACAGGGACTACCGAGAATGCGGGAACCTTGGATCGAGGCACGCAACGACACCGCACAGCTCGGCGACTTCACGTCGAGATTCAGTCGAGACCGCCATCAGGACTCCAAGTTCTCATCGTTACGCTTCGACCACGTTTCAAGTCCGCGCCGCGCAAAGAACGGCAAAAACGTGACCCAATTGCACTACGCCCGTCAAGGCATCGTGACTCCGGAAATGGAGTACATCGCCATCCGCGAGAACCTTGCCCGTGCCAATCCCGAGTATGAGAGCGATCAGCATCCAGGACAAGACTTCGGGGCTTCGATTCCTCCTCAAATAACGCCTGAATTCGTTCGAAGCGAAGTTGCCCGGGGACGAGCGATCATTCCGAGCAACATCAATCATCCCGAATCCGAACCGATGATCATCGGAAGAAACTTCCTCGTGAAGATCAATGGAAACATCGGCAATTCGGCCGTGACATCCAGCATCGAGGAAGAGGTGGTCAAGATGGTCTGGGCCACTCGATGGGGATCGGATACGGTTATGGATCTCTCGACGGGCAAGAACATCCACGAGACCCGCGAGTGGATCATTCGCAATTCTCCCGTGCCCATCGGAACTGTGCCGATCTATCAGGCACTGGAAAAGACCAACGGCATCGCCGAAGACCTGACTTGGGAGATGTTTGCGGACACTCTCATCGAACAAGCTGAACAAGGTGTCGACTACTTCACGATCCACGCTGGAGTTCGACTTCCCTTCATTCCGCTAACCGCGAGAAGGACCACGGGCATTGTCAGCCGCGGCGGATCCATCATGGCGAAATGGTGTCTGGCGCACCACAAGGAGAGTTTTCTCTACGAGCACTTCGAAGACATCTGTGAAATCATGAAGGCTTACGACGTCGCGTTTTCGCTAGGAGACGGACTGCGCCCAGGCTCGGTGGCCGATGCAAACGACGAAGCGCAGTTTGCAGAACTCGAAACATTGGGAGAACTTACACAGATCGCGTGGAAGCACGATGTGCAAACCATGATTGAAGGCCCCGGACACGTGCCGATGCAGTTGATCAAGCAGAACATGGACAAGCAACTCGAGGCTTGCGATGAAGCTCCCTTCTATACGTTGGGGCCATTAACAACCGACATTGCTCCTGGCTACGATCACATCACCTCCGCCATCGGAGCCGCAATGATCGGCTGGTACGGCTGCGCAATGCTCTGCTACGTGACCCCCAAGGAACACTTGGGACTTCCTGATCGCGAAGACGTGCGAGACGGCATCATTACCTACAAAATCGCCGCTCATGCCGCCGATCTGGCCAAGGGACACCCGGGAGCGCAAATTCGCGACAACGCATTGTCCAAGGCCCGATTCGAATTCAGGTGGAGTGATCAGTTCAATCTTGGACTCGATCCAGACAAGGCTCAGCAGTTCCACGATGAGACTTTGCCTAAAGAGTCAGCAAAGCTCGCTCATTTCTGCTCGATGTGTGGACCGAAATTCTGTTCCATGAAGATCAGTCAGGAGGTCCGCGAGGCTGCCGGAGTTCTCGAAGACACGATTCAATTGGTGGACGTTGAAGCGGAACTGGCCGAAAAGGCAAGAGAATTCCGCGAAGGAGGCAGCGAAATCTACTCCAAGGCGTAGCAAGACTTGGAGGTCAAGATCGCGGGCGCCGGATTGATGGGGCGCATGCTGGGTTGGCACTTCGCTCGAGCTGACGACGAAGTGACCATCTACGAAAGGGACGGTCGACACACGCCGACCAGCGCTGCCTATGTTGCGGCGTCCATGCTTGCCGCTCAAAGCGAACGCCCCGAAGCAGATCCATCTATCTGGGCACTTGCACAACGCAGCATGAAGCTCTGGCCAATGTGGCTCCACGAGCTCAGTGTGCCTTTTGGGTTGGAGGGTTCCATCGTCGTCGCACATCCGTCCGACGAGAGTCTTCTTCGCAAGTTCGAACGAACACTGCGCAGATTCAACGACTCTTCGTATCGAATTCTTGACCGAAACGACATTCGAGAACTCGAACCGGAATTGGCTGAACGGTTTCATCGCGGCATCTATCTCCAACTCGAGGGATGGTTGGACAACCGCGCCTTGCTACAGTCTCTTGATCAGGCCATCGGCAGCATCGTGTACGAAACACCGGTGAATCCGCACCAACTCGATGCCGATCTCGTGATCGATTGCCGAGGGACGGATGCCGAAGATCCCGATCTACGGGGAGTTCGAGGTGAAGTAGTGAGAGTGAGAGCTCCGGGAGTCAACCTATCTCGCCCCATTCGACTGATGCACCCAAAATACCGTCTGTACGTGGCACCGCGATCAGGTTGCGAATATGTGATCGGTGCGACCCAGCTGGAGAGTAATTCGACTAGTGGGGTAACGGTGCGAAGCGCACTCGAACTGCTCTCAGCAGCCTTCACAATCCACGACGGATTCGACGAGGCTGAGATAACCGAACTGAACGCAGGATTGCGACCTGCCTATCCCGACAACGCCCCACGCGTTCAGTGGCGAGACGGAGTGCTGAGCGTAAACGGCCTGTATCGACATGGCTATCTCGTTGCACCCGCTATCGTCGAATCGGTTGCCGAGGAAGTTGCCAACGTATGCGCATCGTAGTCAACGGCGATCAAACAGAAGTCGGTTCCGAGGAGTTGATTGCGATCCTTCAATCGCTCGAATTCGAATGCGACAAGGTTGTCGTGGCTGTCAACCAGCAGTTTGTTGCCAGGGAGCAATGGCCTAACTATTGTGTTCGGTCGGGCGACGAACTGGATATCCTCTCTCCGATCGAAGGCGGTTAGAGCATGAGCGATCCGTGGAACGTCTATGGAACGACACTCGAGTCCCGGCTCTTTCTAGGAACGGCTCGCTATCCGTCTCCAGCAATCATGGAGGAAGCAATACTTCGATCCGGTGCGGAAGTTGTCACAACGAGTTTGCGTCGGCAATCTCCCGAAGCTCAGGGAGGAAAGTCGATCTGGAACCGAATTTCGAGCATCGGATGCCGCGTGCTTCCCAACACTGCAGGATGCCGTTCAGCAAAGGATGCGGTAACTCTTGCGCAAATGTCTCGTGAGATCTTTGAGACGAATTGGATCAAGCTCGAAGTCACCGGCGATGAGTACAACCTTCAACCTGATCCCTATGAGCTGGTCACCGCCACCGAGCAACTCATTCATTTGGGCTTCGATGTGTTTCCTTACACCACCGAGGACTTGGTCGTTTGCCAGCGGCTACACGAACTCGGATGCGACGTGATCATGCCGTGGGGAGCTCCAATCGGTACAGGAAAGGGACTGACAAATCCCTATGCATTGGAAACGCTACGAGATCGATTGCCCAACACAACACTGTTGGTAGATGCCGGCATAGGGTTGCCTTCGCATGCGGCGAAGGCCATGGAACTAGGTATTGACGGGGTGCTGATCAACACAGCAGTGGCTACCGCAGATGATCCGGTGAGCATGGCGCTGGCCATGAGCAATGCCGTTCAAGCAGGTAGGTTGGCTTATCTAGCGGGGCCAATGGCCCAAAGCGAAACGGCACAAGCATCCACACCCATAGTGGGTACGCCGTTTTGGCACTCGCAACCGCGCGAGAAAGCATCGGAGTCGTAAAACTAGTCGACTCCTAGCTTCACTTTAGGGGATGTGAGCTATCCCCGGAGTTGTGCGACTAGGTTTCCTTCGTCTGGGAACTGACCCGTCTGATGCTTCGAGTAGACGACTGAACCGTCCACATCGACATCGAAAATGCCGCCGCCACCAGCTATGAGCTCGACCGTGGCGTTGAATTCGCCTTTCAACTTGGCAGCCAAACTGGCCGCCTTCGGTTCATAGCCTCAAGAATTGCAGTAGGTGATCTTTACGTCCATGGATCCAATTGCTTTTCAACAGATTGAGCATTCATTATCGCATAGGGCGATCTATTCACTCGACCGTGTACTTGGACTCCAACACCAATCGCAGTGCTGACCGCTACAGCTGATTGAGTTCCTCCCAAGCATCCAGTTTTGCCTTGCGATAGCCGGTTGTGATTTCGGGAGATGCGTCGATGTCCAACGAATTGTCCGCTTCTCGACTGTATGCCGACCATTCTGGCAAGCCTTCGCCATTGGGATTGCCTGTCTTCGCGAAGTTCACCCAATACGCGTGCATATGCTTGGCAACTGCATGGTCGTCGTCGTTCCAATGCGTTTCATCAACCTTGTTGAAAACGAACACGATTTCGCCGGCATGAAACGCTCCCATCGTCGTCCGGTCGTCGCCGAGCTCGGGAAAGGGCGGTGCATGGCTAAACACATACAGGTAGGAGTCGAGCTCTCGATCAGCAATCAACTGAGCCCAAGTTCGCATTTCCCACGCAAACGTCAGATCCGAAATCATTTGCTGAGAGGCCTTCTTTGTCGATTCTTCAGCATCCTTCATGTATAGCTCGATGAACTTTTCTGGATCCGCATCTTCTTGCATTTGCATCCGGACTCCCACCTTCCACATTTCCAGTTCGGTCTCAGGCAATTGGCCGTACAACGTTGTGCCTTCGTCGGTATTCGATCCGACCATCGACGGGACTGGATTCCCATCTCCATCAGCAATCAAATATCTCATTTGGTCAGGAAACATGTAACCGTCGACATAGATCGAACGCCACGAAATGGACCGTTGTTTTTGTTGCAACGCTCTGTTTAGCGCATTGAGAGGTCTTGAGCGAAGCTCGGCGAGTGCCTCTTCGCCGGTTGACTCCAAACCAACCGTCTGGACGACGGCTGTTCCGATGGCCTCTCCACCTCCCACAAACTCTCCTGTAGCGTCCGCACCTCCCTCAAGCTCAGCGTCCAAAGTCGGATGTTCAGCGAAGCAACCACCAGATTGTCCTATCGCCTTTTGGAACAGTCCTCTGGACAACGGTGTGGCAACCAGGTAGCAGACGCTCATCGACCCAGCTGACTCGCCAAATATGGTCACGTTGTCCGGATCGCCCCCAAATGCAGCGATGTTGTCTTGAACCCATTGCAGGGCGGCAAGCTGGTCAAAGATGCCTTGGTTTCCCGAAACTCCATGTTCCGATTCCGCACTCAATGCAGGGTGTGCAAAGAACCCCGACAGCCCCAATCGATAGTTGATCGTGACCAGAACGACTCCAGACTTGGCGAACTCCGTTCCGTCGTACCACTCGTTGGATCCACTGCCGAATATGAATGCTCCACCGTGGATCCACACCATAACCGGCTGTGGTTCGTCAACCGACGCTGTCGTCCACACATTCAGGGAGAGACAATCCTCGGAACTCTCCGCGTTCCATGCTTGCCAACACTCGGGCCCGAATTCTGTCGCATCGCGAACCCCCTCCCAATCCTCCGCCGGCTGCGGAGCACGCCACCTCAATTCACCTACGGGTGGTGCGGCAAACGGAATTCCTTTGAACACCCGAACGCCGTCGCCGGCCATTGCTCCCTGTAGCTCTCCGTTCGCCGTTCCGACAACGAGCGCAGACTCCTCCGCTTCCTGAGCCCATGCCAACGGGGCAAGCGCCAATCCGACTATCAGAGCAAGAAACGTCCCTGTTTTTTCAACCCATGTGTGAGTGTTCATCAAAGGTGATTGTGGTTTCAAAATGACCCCTCGGAGTTTGACCAGCAAGCTAAAGAGAGAAGATTCCAAACGCAATCTGCACGATTCGGCTTCGAATTCTCGGAACCGAGCGCCGAGCGATGAACCTAAGCAACACTGAGTGCAATGGCGGATTGCGTGAATGCGATACCATTCTAGCCGCAGATTTCTGCCCCGTTTCCCAATTTCCTAAGGATAGAGAGTGGTAATAGCCGCAATCCTGTACTTTTTGCTGCTGAGCCTTGTGTCGATCAACGTCATACAAGCATTCAACTGGCCTCTGGCCTTCGCGGCTATTCCCATCATTTTGACCATTGTCGCCGTCGGCGGCATCTATGCCTGGCGCAATACACGAAGAGTGCTTCTGGTGACTCTCGGCTATGCCGGAATGATTGGCCTCACCGCAGTGGCGCTCACGTTCGCAGTGCCCGCATTTGAGATCATTTTTATGGGTGAAAGCGGTTCCTGGACATCTCGATTGGCACCGCTGTTCGTCGTAGCAATCGCCCTCTACATAACCGGACTGTGGATCGAGGCAGCCTCAATGCGTCAAACCGATGCGTTGGAATGGCTCGCTAAGTTCCTAGGCGGACCCAGCCTCTATCTCACCATGGTCACATCCCTGATTCTGTGCGCCGGAACGCTGCTTGCAATGGAATGGCTGGAAAGCGTCGCAGAACCCACCGCCGCTGTGACTCAACGATTTCTCAGCCGTGGAATCATTCCGCCCGTTACAGTCTTCATCTTCTTTTGGGGAGTCCTGCTGCTGCTCAGCAAATGGTGGAACTCCTTCTATTTGCGCCTTTCCATGAACCGATGGGACAACGACGACGGAACCGTCGCCAACTCCAATCTTGATCGAGTTCGAAACGTAGCTCGCAATGCAGACACTTTGGAATCTCAACTGCAGTTTCTGTGGAGACGACACGACGAGTCCTACCTTGTGCCCCGCTACATCAGCTTTGCCACTCCGGTGCTGGGATTCATCGGAACAGTTCTGGGTATTTCGTTGGCTGCCGACGGAATTCGCGGAATCATTTCGTCGGAGTCGGGACTGAGCGGCCTGTCCAGCGAACTGGGTGCTGCCATCTCCCCGTTGGGAATCGCGTTTGACACAACTCTCATTGCACTTTCGCTCAGTATTGCTTTAGCATTGCTGTTAGCGCTTGTACAACGTGGAGAGGAGCGAACTCTGACCACCCTTGAGCGACACCTCCGCGAAAACGTTCGTGTTTACTGAATCCAGCAACCGATCTCCTCGCAACAGCACCTCAGGGATTACCCAGCAAGAGGACAACAACGCGCCAATGATGGCCGTGTTTGGCGGAATGTTCGCGTTGATGCTGGTGTTTCTGCTTGTTATCAACGTCGTTTCGGAAGCGGCCGTAAGAGAGCGTCTGAAGGAGTCGTCCAACGACGGTGACTATCGCATCGAAAGAATGGACGGTAGCTCCGGCTATTCGATCATCGTGTTTCCCGAAGCGTTGAGAATCGTCGAGACTGCCGAAGGCGTAGCACGAGGCGAAATCTGCAAGCCGGGTAGTCCCTACCGTCGCTACGCCCAGCGCATCTATGAGAACACCAACGACCAATTGCTGTTCTTTCTCCTCGAAGGATCCATAGCAACGATGGCAGAGGCCAGAAACTGTATCCGCAGCATGTGGCCGGGCGAAGATCTACACATCGGCTGGGTCATTGCTGACAACGAATTTCTCAAGTCGGTGATTCTGGACGACATTCCCGAGTACATTCAAGACCATGTAGAGACCCTGCCATGAGCTCCTCCGCGTCACGAATCCCAAATTTTGCCGGAGTCGCCCTAGTCGACATACTCGCCAACGGAGTTGCGGTCTTAGTGATCGTGATCGTGCTGAGCATCGCCGCTCGCGCGGACAAGGAAGAACGCTACACCGAAAAAGTGCAAGAGATTGCAACGGTAATGACGCGAGAATTCAGCACGTCTCTCGTACTGAATCGAATGGCCGCAAGTTCTCCTGCGCAACTTCACGACTACGAGCATTCGGAAATAGACTCGGTTTGGCATCCTGACGTCATGCCGGTGTTGGAATTCCACCGCTACGTGGTGCGCGATCCCTATTCCGGGAAGGTCTGGACCAGGAACGAACTTTTGCAAACTCCCAATTCGCTGGACGAGCACTTGGTCACGATGTCCAACACGGCCCGTCAAAGCATTCGAGGTGACATCTACGACGTAGGAACCTACTACCTGCTCATGTCGATTCTTCGAGAGCACGACATTCGTATTTGGCACTGGCACTTCATCGGAGGAGTCGGAGGGAGCGAAACCGCCGGCACCATCGGCGACTGCCCGCCGGGCGTCCCCTTCGAAGACTGTTACGGGAGCAACCGAGACAACTTCCAGAATGCACCCGAGCTGCCCGATTTTGGCGGACTGCTCGGCAGCACGCCCAACGAGATGCAGGAAGACCTAACGGATCCGTCGTGGCCTCCAGGGGGAGATGAACCTGGAGCCAACCAAGACCGCTCGTCGAGACTCCCTGGCTCCTCCATACCCGAGGGATCCAGGATGGGGATCGGACAGCCCTCTGCGGATCCCAGCGCAATGGGAAGTTTCCCGGATGCGCGTGCGCCAAGTTCGCGAGGATCCGGGTCTTCGCGAGGGTCGACGCAGGGAACGGAGAACGCTAACCAGAGCTCTTTCCAACTGCGACTGGCCGATCCGAACGCGGTAGGGGAACAAGATGGTGGACTGTCCCCTGATGTGTCGAGCATGAGGGACTTGCTGGGAGCACTGCTGCTTTATTTGAGTGATCTCCAAGAGCTCCTGGACAAGAAACAACCGCCTACCGAGTTGCTGGAGAATTTCCTCATCGAAGTCGCTGAAAACCTTGATGAATTGGATCGCCTCACCGACGAACAGTTAGAAATTGTCGAGGATCTGCACGATTCGATCGAACTGGCATCGCAATTCGAGCCGGAAACTCGGATGATGGAGCCTGTCCCCGTCAGCTTGACCCAACAACCCGGCCTAAAGACAGCAATGCTGCGTGTGCTCCCGAATCGCCTATTGCTGGACATCGAAGCGATCGTTGACCCCGAGAGTCTCTATGAGGAATTCGATCTCGCCATTCCCAAGCTCAGCCTGAATCGGTATCCTGACATCTGGCGCGGTCTCAACGTTACGTTGAGCCAGGGATCGATCGTTCTCGCTCCTCTACCGGACCAGCCCGTTAACAAGCCGCACTGGCGGGCCGTTGCGCATCTGTCCGACCAACGCGACGACATCGTCGTTGGATTCCTCTACTCGACCGTCGATGAAGAAGGTTTTCTGAACGCGCTTGCCGACAGCAATCGAGTGAAGTTGGACGGTCGGACGATAGCTGTACACGCCGATGTTGGCTTCTTTGGAGTGAAGACCTGGCTGGTCTTGCTCTACATCGTGTTGGGAGCAATGATTCTGGCACTGTTGTTGTTCTGGCGTCCCGGAGTGCGCCGAACGCAATGAATTTGCGTCGTCCGATCATCATCCTTGCCATCCTGCTAATTGCCGGAGCCGGGATCACTTGGATGAACGTGGGGCGAACCAACATCGAGGCGATTGATGTCGAACTCGGTGCTTATCAATCGCCCAGTCTGCGCTCCCGAACAATCGACAATGCAGTGCTTGACGCACTCGACCGTGGATCGCTCAACAACGAACTACGTATTCGTCTCGACAAGGCCGAACGGACGGTCATTCTGACGCCGTTTCACATCGACGAGTGTGAAGTCACTCAAAAGGACTACGAACAATTCGTCGAGTGGACTTGGTCCAATGGCTCGACACCGGAAGACCCTCGACCAATCTGGCTGCGTTCGCTGTCTAGCGGACATCGGACCGCAGGTCGATTGAATTCTCCCGCAAGTGGAGTCAGCCATCGTGGAGCAACGATGTATTGCCAAGCGGTTGGTGGCAGACTTCCAGTGGTCGAAGAACTCGAAGCAGCCGCGAGAGGGCAAGCGGGTCGACTCTATCCATGGGGCAATGAGTTCGACGACTCGGCGTGGCCGTACACCGAACCCGACAGAAACGCACAGCAGGCCTGTGGAACCCATCGTCGTGCTGCGACACCTCGAGGTGTGCAGGACCTCGCCAACAACGTCATGGAATGGGCTGCCAGTACCGAAGCTGTATCCTTGCTCACCACACCGGACCAACGACCTGCCTTTGGTGCACCTCCCGTTCGTACTCGAGCCCGGGATCTCTACTCGCTTAGCGCTGCCTGGCTACCCATCAACTCGAGTGTGCAGAGTCACCATCTCGGCTTTCGTTGCGTCTACGATGTTCTCCCACCACCAGTGCTGCCTTGGGGAAATCCGGGAGGGAACACCGTATCGATGCCCGGAGGCGACTTCACCGTCGGTATTCCTAGTCAAGCAAGAATCTCTCACTTCGTCGCAAACTTGGCAGCCGACAGCGAGATTTCCCTTGCGAAGCTCTTGATTACCGCGGACCAAACAATCACTCGTCTACGAGCCGACAAATGCGAAGTCAGCCGAAAGGAATACGCTCGGTTCCTAGCAGACCCGCTTGTCGGTGTTGGACTGTATGGAAACGACAACGAGCCTGCGGGTCATTCCTACGAACCGCTGGATTGGGACGAGCAACAAGGCAACTTGGATCTGCCGGTTGTTGGAGTCAGTTGGTGGTCGGCGGATGCTTTCGCTCGCTGGTCTGGGGGCCGACTGCCGAGTGCCGAAGAGTGGAGCGCAATCGCAGCCGGTTCAGAAAAACGGCAGTTCCCCTGGGGCGACACCTATGATCCAACGGCGGCGGCAACCGGCGACGATGCTTCGGGAAGGCTCGTTGCTTGCGATAGGTCCACGGACGATAGGACTCGTGAAGGAATTCGCCACATGGCGGGGAACGCGTCAGAGTGGACCCGATCTGTAACGATCGACGATGGCACAGTGGCAATGTGGGTTCAAGGCGGCAACTGGATGCTACCGGGCGAAGAGACGACTCGAACCACGTTCAATCGCAAGGTTCCGCTCAACCACAGAACCGACACCATTGGATTTCGGGTGGTGTACGACTAGGAATCCAAAGACGTTCGCATAGTTTGCTTGTTGTAGGTCGTATAGCCTGAGACTAGGGCTGAAGCGGACTAGTCCGCTACGCTGAAGGAACCGACCTCATCCACTCGATGCTGGTAGAACGCCAGCATTCCGGCAATTTCTCCAACCGATTCCAACGGTTCCTTGTAGCACCATACCGAGTTCTCCAGCACAACCTCGTTTGCTCGAATCGTCCAATAGCTTGCTTCTCCCTTGTAGGGGCAATGCGTCGTCAAATCGGTCGGGGTCAAACACTCAAGATCCACGTCTGTCACGGGGAAGTAGTAGACCGGTTCATGACCGGCTTCGTACAGCAAGACTGTGTCGCTGCTTTCTGCGATGCTTCGGCCGCCGACCACGACTTCGACTCGACACGAACAACGTGCGGTCTGGATCCTCTGTGCACCAACGTTCGGCATTAAGCATCCTCCGTCGTTTGAAGCCTAGATCACAGCATGGTAGCCGTGTGGCGCGCTGAGTCTCCACGATCTGTTGTTGGGAGTATTATGAGAGAGTCGACAGTTTCACAGTTGCGTCGATTCGACATCATGCCCAAGGGAGCGGAGACCCATTCGATCAATGCACCCGCATGTCGCGAATGTCAGGAAAACACCAGCAGGAACTGTAAGGGCCTGGGGTGACTACTCAGAGTTCCGAAATTCAACGGCCTGACATGTCAAATGTGTTCGTGTCGTACGAGACTCTGACCCGGTTCTTCCGTTCTCAAAAGCTCCCGAGACGCTCTTCTTGGATGCGGCTTGTCCTAGCCGTATGCACTGTGTCGGCACTCCTGTGCCACCCCATCTCATCCGAGGAGACACCAACCGCAGAGGGCGTGGAGTCAGCACCTGATTCCGGCGATCAATTGGACTCGTTGCGAGTCCGCATGACGGCAGGCGAACCCGCGTCAGTCATACCAATTCTCCAGCGTATGATTCAGAACATTGAGTCCGAAGCCGATCCTTTTGATGACCAACTTGTCGAGCCGCTGGTGCTGCTGGGCGATGCACACTTTCTACTCGATCAGCATGCTGACGCTTTGGATGCCTACCGAAACGCATTCGACGTGTCTAGGGTGGTAGATGGCCTGTTTGCGCAGTCTCAGGTTCGACTTGCCTATCGAGAAGCAAACCTGCTCGCTCGGATGGGAGTCTGGCAAGAGGCGAATTCGTTGCACGAATACGCCTACAGCATCACAGTGCGAAAGTACGACGAGGAGGACCCTAGACGCATCCAAGGAATCATCAATCTAGTCGACTGGTACGAATCGACACGAAAGTTCGGAGCCGCCCTCGTTCTGTACGGTCCATTGCGGGAGTACGTCCACGAGCACTATCCACCAGCGCACCCATTTGCAATTGCAATTCGCAGAGGATACGTCCAAGCGATTCGCGAAACCACGCATCCAACACCGACGACCCGGTTCTCGCCTAGATTTCGAGTGCAAGTGCCAAATTGGGATCCGCGCAAGCCAAGAAGGATTTTCAATCCATACCTTCGAGGTCAGAAGGAACTGGAAACCGTCAGCCAGCTCATCTTGTCCAATCCAGTCTCAACCGACGTAGAACGTGCCGCGGCGTTGCTCGAACTAGCGGATTGGCACGTACTGTTCAATCGGCCGCACAAAGGCATCAATATCTATCGTCAGGCGTGGGATCTACTCGAGCCTTCTCCGGAGTTGTTGCAGAAGGCGTTCGCCAAACCACAGATCATTCACATGCGAGTCAATCGCCAGTGGCTCAGCCCCGAGAGCGACAGTGACGAGAGCCGAAATACCGGCACGGTGCGACTCTCGCTCACCATCAACAACCGTGGGATTGTCGTTGGCCGGAAGACTGTTTCCACATTTCCTGACAACCGCATGGAGTACCGTGCGCGTGTCGTTGCTGAACACGCAAAGTACCGTCCCGCGTTCAAGGATCGCGAACCCGTTCGATCTCGAAATGTCCCGTTCGTATACAACTATGCACTTCAAAGTGCACCTGCCAAACGCCGTTGAAAACGGTTCATCGAATGACAATGCGCAACATTCAATTAGCCACTATTGCTGCTATCGTGTTGATGTCGGTCAGTGCGCTTACCGAGGATGAGGATCCATTCTGGGATTGCGATGCGCTACCCGAAGATGAGCAGGCACTCTGCAAGTTGCTGGCGGCATGCAGCCAAATCGAAGATGAGGAGGTTCGCGAACGTTGCCTGGAAGCCGCATTGGAAGACGAGTCTGACGAAGTGAATGTATATGAAGACGGCTTTGATTGGCCCTTACAGACACAAGATAGACAGCCGGAAGCAACAGCAGACGAAGAAGAGCAGGCTGCCGAGGAACCAGTCAAGAGACGAGGGTTGTTCGGAAGGATCGGACGCTTGGTGAGTTCACCGATTCGCGCTGTTCTGGGAGGCGACGGCAAGGACGAAAAGAAAGAAGAGGTCAAAACCGTCGAGAACACGCAAGACGAAGATGACGAAAACGAGGAAGTGCGAGAAACAATTTCTTGGGACGCGGAAATCGAGAAAACCGGCCGGATCGACCGCAATGTCCATCTAGTGCTTCTCTCCGACGGCAAGCTTTTCGAATACATCGCACCCGAAACGCTCCGATTTCGCAAGGGTGAAGATGTGACGGTGATCCACGTCAACACGTGGCTAACCGAGAGATTCAGGCTAAAAGGTGCTCGAGGTCCCACCCGCGACGCTTCCTTGATTCCTTGCCACCGTGAGGACCTCAAGGGAAATCTCAAGCGCAAGTGCAAGCTCATGGGTGTCGATTGACTTCGTAGCAGTCGATGGCGCGCACCTGAAATTGCCCTTACACCAGTCCGATACACCGTTTCTTGCTAAGCGAAGACATTGCTCTTTCGTTAAGAAAACTTCCTTATTGGGCTGATTTCTGATAAAGTTTGGAACTGAGACATCCAGCGTGTGGGAGAAGTGCGCCGGTGGCAACTGCGTTGCCACCCAGACTTTTGCTGCACACGCGAAATTACTAAGGTAGGAAACCATGATGACTCGATTCTTGAAGACACCAACCCTTGCGTGGTTACTCACTTTGCTCGTACTTTCGTGGTCGCTTGTCGCTTGGGCGCAGGAAACCGACGAGGACGAAGACGAAGATGCGCAGGAAGAGGAAGCTACAGCTGACTCTCCCGCTGCCGAGATGGAGGAGATGACCGTAACCGGTTCGCGACTGAAACGTTCGACCTATACGAACATTTCTCCGCTGCAAATCATTACCGCAGAGGTTGAACGCGAAGCGGGATTGATCGACACTGCCGAGATTCTGCAGAAAACGACGCAGACTAGTGGTCAGCAGATCGACCTCACGTTCTCTGGCTACGTTCTTGACAACGGACCGTCAGCTTCGACAGTCGCTTTGCGTGGTTTGGACCCGGATCGGACTCTTGTACTGATCAACGGACGACGCCTGGCACCAGCCGGAGTCGAAGGTGCTCCGAGCAATCCCGACTTGAATCTGATTCCGGGAGCTCTGGTTCAGCAATACGAACTCCTGTTGGACGGCGCATCGTCGGTCTACGGCTCGGATGCAATCGCAGGCGTGGCCAACATCATTCTGCGTAAAGACTTCAACGGATTCGAGGTCGATCTGTTTGCGGATCGCGACGAATTCAGCGGCAAGGGCGGAAGAAACCTGTCTCTGATTTGGGGCAAGAACTACGACCGAGGCTTCTTCGGCATGGCCGCAACCTACAACTTCGGCGAAGCCGTGACAGCGGCGGACTCCCCTCACACTTCGGGCTGTACGCTCGAAGCTGAAATCACCCAGGACGGCGAAGTTCGAACTAAGAGTTTGTGGTTCGAGTATTGGTACGGAATGGAGTGGGATGAGTGTGGTTATTCCGGACTGCACGGCGGTTGGACCACTCGAGTCCCCTATGCCGGCCTACTCTTTTCGACACCGGGACAATCCAACGGCGGTTGGAACGACTGGTCGATGTCCCGAATTCGACTCGGCGGCCAGTGGTTCTGGACCGACGAAGACAACGACGGCTTCAACGACGTTTCCTGGCGTCCCTACATTCGCGACGTAAACGAGCAGTATCGAACTCTCTACCCGCAAATTCGTCGCATCAACTTCATGTCGTACGGCGAGTACACCTTCGAAGGCGAAGCCAACATCACTCCCTTCTACGAGGTCACGTTCGGCAATCGCTCCACCGTTCAAAACGGCGGTGGCTATCAGCTGTTCCCCGTGTTGCACCCGTTGAACCCCTTCAACATCTGCAATCCATACGGCGTCAGAGGCGTAGATTGCGGTCTGGCATTCAACGAATTTCTTGCCAAGCAATCGTTCCGAGACAAAGTCATCGAGACTTTCGGATGCGACCCGGGTCCTGGCGGCAGCTGTGATCAGTCTGTACCGCCACTAGGGCCGTGGCCTGTCCAACCCTTCGTGGTCATTGAAGGCGACCGAAACGTAACAAGCGTTGACGTAGCCCAGTGGAGGTACGTCGTCGGGGCGCATTTCGACATACCGTTCATGAACAGTGGTGCCCGAACCAACTGGACCGGCGAAATCTATCTCAGTTACTCGGACTCGTCTGGCGAAACATTCCGACAGGGTGTCATGGAAGATCGATTCAACCTAGCACTGGGAAGTTATTCACTCTACGGAGTGCCTTGCGACAATTCGATCGGACGGGTCCTCGATCCCTCCGATGTAGCCGGTTGCGTACCTGTTGACTTGTTCGCGCCCAGCGTTCTGTCTCCGGACCAGCAAGGCAACTTCGCGACCCAACAGGAGCGCGACTACCTGTTCGGCGTTCGTGCATTTGACACGGAAATCGAACAGACCATGCTGTCGTACTACATGACCGGTACTGTCTTCAACATGCACGGCGGACCCGCTTCAACCGGTTTCGGTTTCGAGTGGCGCGAAGATGCCATCGATTCGATTCCCAACGATGTTGCCGCCGAAGGCAAATTCTGGGGATTCTCCGCGGATCAAGGTGCCGAAGGCAAGAAGAGCACGCAGGAATGGTTTGGCGAGATCGAATTGCCGCTGATCGGCAACATGAAGTTCGCAGACGAACTCACGCTGAACTTGTCAACGCGACACACCGACGAGGAATTCGCCGGAACAGCATGGACGTGGTCGGGCAAACTGGCCTATCGTCCGGTTTCCTCATTGCTGCTTCGAGCAACCAAGGGAACCTCCTACCGAGGTCCTAACTTGAGAAACCTGTTCCTGAAAGCTCAGACAGGATTCTTGAACGTGTTCGATCCGTGCGTGATTCCGAACCAAGCCATCGACCCGGTTACTGGCGAATACATCCCAGAGCAAGACACTCGCGAAGAGCATGTGCTTCAAAACTGCCGCAACAACGGTGTCGATCCGCTTACCCTGACGGGATTTGCGGTTTACAACACGGAGGTTGCTTCGGGTGGTGTACTGGATGTCTTGCCCGAGACGGCAACATCGGAGACTTGGGGTTTCTCGTTTGAACAGCCATTCACGAATGCGTTCGAGCTGGCAATTGGATCCAACGTCTACGAAATCCAGGTCGATGACACCATTATTGAACCGAGTGCTGGGTTCATCATTTCGGACTGCTACAACTCGCAATTGCTGAACAGCCCGTACTGTACGCGGATCACTCGTTCTTCCGAAGATCAGCGGATCATCTATATACTCCAGGGATTCATCAATCGTGACAACGAGACGGTTCGAGGAATCGACTTCAACATCGCGTTCAGCGATACCTTCACGATCTTTGATCGACCCATTCTGCTAGCTGTTGACTACATTGGTCACAAGCTTTTCGAGAGATCAACCGTGACCATCACGGAAATCGAAGATCGCGAAGAGTACGTGTCGGAGTGGTACTTCCACCGCTACCGCCACCGCGTGGTTGCGTCAGTGGAATTCAATCAAATGCGATTCCAATTCAGCTCGCAAATCTTGGGCCGACAAGACCAGGATGACCGCTTTGAAGACAGTTGGGGTACGGTGCCCAATCGATTTTCCGATACCTGCCTCGGCCCGGATGAAGGCGACGTTCTCTGTCGAGACATCGGAGCCTCCCGCGACGTTTACATGAATCACACCATATCGTTCACAATGGCAAGACCGTCCTACCGATTCTCGGCCGGAATCCGAAACATCACCGATGTTGAGCCTCCGTTCGTTGACGAAACCGAGGTGTTCTCATGGAGCAATGCTCCACTGGGAGCCGGATACGACCTGATCGGTCGCGCATTCTTTGCGAACTTCACGTTCCGAATGGGCGGCGGGCTCTAGTCATTTTCTAACCAGATCGACATGGCCTAGTCCAAACGGCTCTCTTGGTGACACAGACCCAAGGGAGCCGTTTGCTTATTTACTTCACGAACAATCCATTTGCCATGAGAAACATCAACATTCAAAATTCCTTGGGCTATCTGGTTCTCCTGCTTGCGGCTCTTGCTGTAGGTGCTGAAGAACCTGAAGCACCCTATCCACCCGAAGTTTGGGCGCAAAACCCGAGCATTCGCAACGTCAGGCTTTCCCCCGACGGAACCCTCCTCAGCATGATTCGGTTTGAGGACGCCAAGAACTTGGCCGGACCCTCCATCGAGGTCTTCGACATAACCGGCGAGGAGGGGATGGAGCTTGTGCATCGGCAACTTTCAGATCCGATGCAGATCGTCAATTACTCTTGGGTCAGCAACACGGCCTTTGTCATGACGCTCCGTCAGCAGGTGCGTCGGCAAATCGAAGGATTCAATCGCGGAGTCTTCGAGTACAAGATCGCTTTGGTAGACGTCGTCGACAAGACCAACAAGTCTTTCGGCAACGACTCTGGCGGAGTGGTGCACGTACTGCCGGAGAAGCCGTCCAAAGTCATCACGGCCATTCAGGAAGGAGCGTCTGACACTGGGCGCATCTCCTCTCCGTACCGTCCAACCGCCTACTACGAACTCGATCTGAAGACCGGCAACAAGAGCTTGCTGATCCGAGCAAAGCTCTCTCAGTACTCGATTACGTTCGACAAACTCGGCAATCCGATCCGAGCCTTGGGCCAAGACATAAAGAACGACGGCAACACTGTCGAATTCGTCTACTACTACCGACCGGAAGGCACGTCCAGCTGGAAAGAGTACTTCCGCATCAGCGAGGACTCCTTCGAGTCTTTTCAACCCGTCGGCACGGATCCAACAGCTAAAGACCACGTCTTCGTCATTGCACACAACGGTAACGACAGGGCGGGCTTCTGGTCTTACGACATGGCAAACAAGAAGTTTGCCGAGGAGATCTACCGCCGCGCCGATGTTGATGGACTGTCTCCCATTCTTCACAACAACACGTGGAAACACATGGGAGAAGTGACTGGGATTCAGTACTTCACAGACAAGCGGCACCGAGAGTACTTCGATGAACGAGAAGGGGCCATCGATGCCCAACTGCAGTCGGTAATTCCAAATGCTGGTTCGGTGGACGTCATCAGTCAGTCAATTGATGGGTCGGCTATGGTCATCTACAACACGGGTCCTCGTGATCCGGGCACGTACTTCTTGTTCAACGCAGGCAAACTGACCGTTATCGGCAGCGTGGCCCCTCAGATTGACAGTAAACGGCTCTCTGATGTCAGCTACATCAAGTACAAGTCGAACGATGGAACGGAGATCGCCGCATACCTGACGACACCCGCGGGCGATCCGCCATTCCCGCTGGTAGTCTTCCCCCACGGTGGCCCACACGTCATGGAGGCCATTACGTTCGACGAATGGTCGCAAATGCTGGCCAATAACGGATATCTGGTTCTCCAACCTCAGTATCGTGGATCGCAGAACTACGGACTTGATTTCTATCGATCCAGTTTCGAGCCGACAAGCCAAGCGGGGCGCAAGATGCAAGAAGACAAGGATGCAGGGGCTCTCTATCTGGTCGAACAAGGTCTAGCCGATCCTGATCGCATGGCAATGGCTGGATGGTCCTACGGCGGCTATGCCGCGTTGATTGCCTCGATTCGTGATCCGCAGATCTACCAATGCGCCATTGCAGGCGCGGCCGTTGCGGATCCAGTCATGCAGCTGAACAACTATCGCTACCAACTCTCGGGTGTCCAGAAGTCTGAACAGCTCGGAACCTGGCTTCAGGCTGTTTCGCCTACCGACGAAGCAGAAAAGGTGAACATCCCCATCCTACTAGTTCATGGTGATGCCGATGCCCGAGTTTCACTCGATCATGTAACGCGTTTCCGCAGAGAACTCGACAAGCACGAAAAGGACTACGAGTACATCGAACTGGAGAACGCGGCGCACTTCTACAACACTCTGAACTACCGACACCGCGAGACTTTCTACACAGCGATGCTACGGTACTTGAAGGAAGACTGTGGTCCGGACGGACTCTAGGGTTCCGTTCACACCAGCACCAAACGAATCGGGCGCCATAAGGCGCCCGATCTGACCAGTTTCCCTGCCGACGCAGGAAGTCCTGACTAAGTCGTGACCTCGATGCGTTGGGGTTGGGACGTGGGACGCTTCAGAACTACAATTTCGAGCACTCCGTCCTTGCTATTCGCCGAGATCTGGTTCGGATCAGCTGAGTCCGGCAGGCTGAACTGCCGTTCAAATGAGCCTTGAACTCGCTCGTAGCGTCGGAAGCCTTCATTTTCTTCCTTGCGTTCAAACTTCCGCTCACCCTTGATCGACAGTTTTCCGTCGTCAACGGTGATATCGATTTCTTCCGCCGGCAGTCCGGGAATGTCGGCTTGAAGAACGAATCGATCGTCTTCTTCAGCGACATCGATGGACGGATGCCATTCGGATGCACGTCGGTTCCAGGAACTTACAGTCCTTGGAAACATGGTGCGCCAATTCTCTTCCAGGTCACGCTGCATGGCGCTAGCAGAGGACCAGAGTGGATACCTTTCTATCAGTTTCATTTTCTACTCCAACTCGGTACGAGGCGCAAGCACTTGCTTGCTTGATTGTCTAACAGAGATAGGAACGCTTTGGAAAATTTCAAGGGGTAGAGTTCAAATTAGGCTTCAGTGCGATTTTTCTGCATGATCATCCGAGCGATTTACTGGGTTCTTTCGTGGGTGTGTGCACCCTTCGTCTTCGTACATCTCATCGTTCGAGGAATCCTAGATGGTTCGTATCGCGAACGCCGACTCGAACGATTCGGATTCGCTCCGAGGGACGTTCCTCATGGAAGCATTTGGTTTCATGCGGTGTCAGCAGGTGAAGTCAATGCAGCTGTTCCTCTGATCCATCTTCTGCGGGAAACCACGCCGGGGTTGCGTGTACTGGTCACGACGACCACTCCAGCGGGATCGGCTGAAGTCTCGAGAAGACTCAAGGACATCGTGGCCCACTGCTACGCACCCTACGACCTTCCGTGGGCTGTCGGGTTGTTCCTGAAGCGAGTTCGACCATCAGCTCTTCTGCTTGTGGAAACGGAACTTTGGCCACACTTGGTTCGCAAGACTGCAAAACGTGAGATTCCGGTCTATCTCATCAATGCCCGGCTATCCCAAAAGTCGGCTCGCGGCTACGCCCGTCTACGTGGTCTGACGGCGGCAACGCTGGCTTCGTTGTCCGGTATCGCGTGTCAATACGAGGACTCCGCCGATCGATTTCGTCGTCTCCGAGTTCCGGATGATCGAATTCACGTGACCGGCAACGTCAAGTGGGATGCCGGACACTCAGCACCTCTGTCCGATTCCATTCGACAAAATTTCGAGCAACTGAGAAAGAACAACGACACCGTTTGGATTGCCGGCAGCACACATCCCGGCGAAGAGGAAGTTGCCCTGCAAGCACATCGCGAAATTCAGCAAGTCCTTGGCAACGTTGCTCTCGTACTAGCTCCGCGCCATGTGGATCGCAGTATGGAAGTCATGGAGCTATGTAGACGTAGTGGCTTGCAGGCAAGGGGCTTTGATGAACCGACCGACGACACCGACGTGATCGTCGTTAATCAGATGGGCTATCTAGCTCAGCTCTTTGCTTTTGCGAAAGTGGCCTTTATCGGCGGGAGCTTGCAAGGTACTGGAGGGCACAATCCGATCGAAGCAGCCGTACACGGCGTGCCTGTGGTCATGGGTCCCGATCAGCACAACTTCGAGGAGATCTGTCGTCGATTTCGGGAGCGCGATTGTCTAGCGGAAGTACGAGACGCGGGAGAACTTTCCCGCGCCGTCATTGAGCTGGTGAAGAATGCCGACGAGTGGAATCGGCAATCGAAAGGCTTGCTGGACCTGGTCGCCAGCAACCAAGGCGCGCTGACACTCCTGCACGCACTTGTGCAGGAGTGGCTTGGCTCGGACTCTAAGTCCCAGACTTCGAGTTGACTCGGGTTACGACGTTCTCGTTGTCCATGAACTCGTTCAGTTCCACGAGTTCCATTGCCGACAGAGAACCTGCGTTCTGCTTCAGCTGCAAAATCGCCCGTATGTAGTCGTACTTGGCGGATTCGTACGAGAATTGCGCGTTGAACAATTGCCGTTGCGCGTTCAACACTTCTACGATGTTTCGAGTGCCTACTTCATAGCCTGTCTGAGTTGCTTCAAGAGACGCTTGGCTGGACTCAATTGCGCGTTTGCGAGCTTCGACTCGCAAGACATCCGTTCGGACTGTTCGATACTGCCGACGAGTTTGATTCTCGACGTTCAATCGTTGCTGTTGCAGAGACAACCTTTGTTGTTCCCTGCTCAATGCACTTCGGCGGTCGGCGGCGAACCGTGAACCACTAGTGAACTGCGCGGTAAAGCTCAGACTGACGTTCAACCCCACGCTTTCCCGTGTAACGTCGTAGTCAGTAGATTCTCCAGCAAACTCGAAGGGGGCTTCCGAAGTGTTGTAACTCAACCCCATGCTAATTTGCGGCAGATCCTTGGTCAGCTGCCCGAAGTGCCGAATCTTCGCGTTCTCGAAATTCTGTTCTGCCGACAGAATCTGGGGATTGTTTCTCATCGCATACTCAACCCAAGCTTCCTCAGACTCTGGAACTGGGTTGACAATTGGAAAATCCGCCGCCAGGCGTGAGAGTCCAGATACCGGGTCACCAGTCAGAACCTTCAGAGCTTCGAAAACTATGTCGAGGTTTCCGACTTGCTGGATTCGGTTGACAACGGCATCGTCGTAGGAGGCCTTGGCGTTCAAAACGTCCGTGCTCGCAGTCAATCCAACGTTGAACCTTTGTTCCGCTTGCTCCAGCTGACGCTGAATGGCTTCTTCGGATGCGATGGTGTTCTCCAGCGAATCTCGTGCTCTGAGAACATCGAAGTAAGCCCCAACGACTCGAATGATCAAGTCCTGTTCCGACCGGAACAGCTGATGCTCGTTAGCCTGCATGGATTTGCGGGAAGTTATCACGTTAATAATCTGTGGAACACTAAAGATCGTCTGCCTTAGGCTTGCGTTCCAACCGATCTGAGAGGACTCCCTACGGTCCCACTTGGCATTGGTTTCGGGAGTGACTCCCAAAAAACCAAACCTGGGATCCCTTAGCATTTCGTCCGGATAGGTGTTGCGCGTCCTGCTCTCACTTCGACCTCTCGGTACATTCAGTGACACGCTCGGGAGCAATTGTGTGTGAGCTGAAAAGTTGTCGAGATGTTGAATCCGATTACTGATTACCGCCGAGGCGAAAGTCGTGTCGTTCTCGAGCGCTAATTGATAGACTTGGAGGATATCTTCGCCGCCAGCCGACAGGCCAAAAGCGACCACAAGGGTTGCGAAAACGCGTCTCATTTCGAGCACCTTTTTTGATTGTGAACCGATTTTAGCAAACGCCTAAATCACTTAACGTAATAACAAATCGCTTCCAAAAAAGACCAAATTCGCGCCTCCTTGAGGGTTCGCATGTGTTATGTTTATGAGGTGGTTCGAGCGTCGACCATCGTGCAGCTATAGGTGATCCGAATCTCGAATTGATCGTGCCCAACAACACAAGAGCAACGCAATGAGCTTTCGAACTGAAGTGCGTAAATGGCTCGACGAGTCGTGTCCGACCAGCGTCCGCGGTGCCGACAGTCTGCCTGAATCCGGTCAGCGGACACCGGTGGATGGAGACAACAAGACGTGGCTCGCACGCGCGGCCGAACGCGGTTTCACAGTGCCCATGTGGCCAAAGGAGTATGGCGGCGCCGATCTTTCCAAAGACGAGTACGTCGTCTTGTTGGAAGAGATGCGAGCTCTCGGCATCCCAGCACCCGTGGCCGGCATGGGAACGATCATGCTTGGACCCACTCTTCTGGAATTTGGAACGGAGGAACAGAAAGCCCGACACCTGCCACCCATTGCCCGGGGAGAGGTTCGGTGGTGCCAGGGATATTCGGAACCTGGATCGGGTTCCGATCTTGCTTCGCTTCAGACCCGAGCCGTCGAAGAAGGCGACCACTTCGTAATCAATGGTCAGAAAATCTGGACTTCCGGCGCACAGTTTGCGGACTGGATCTTCTGTCTGGTTCGCACCGACCCCGACGCTCCAAAGCACGAGGGAATCAGTTTCCTACTCTTCAGCATGCACCAGCCCGGTGTGACGGTTAAGCCCATTCGTTTGATCTCCGGCGCATCCCCGTTCTGCGAGACGTTTTTCGACAATGCCATCGCTTCGAAGGAAGATGTCATTGGCGGTTTGAACAAAGGCTGGACAGTTGCCAAGCGTCTTCTGCAACATGAACGATCTGGAATCAGTGCACTGGCTTCCGGACGCAACAGAGAAACCGGACCCTCCTTGGAAAAGCTGGCTCTACGAACCGTCGGCACGGAAAACGGCAAAATCAAGGATCCGGTTCTTCGATCCAACATCACTCATCACGCGATCAATGCGGAGGCTTTTCGCCTGACTCAGCGACGAACCGTCGAGGAGTCGCAAGGGGCCACTCCGGGGCCACAAACTTCCATCTTCAAGTACTACGGCGCCAATTTGCGCAAGGAACGCTCCGAACTGCAGGTCTCCATGCTGGGATCCAACGCCGTATCGTGGGAATCGCATGGCTCGCCGGCGTTGACGCAGGCATGGCTCGCAGGGAAAGCGGGTTCGATTGCAGGCGGAAGCAACGAGGTTCAACTGAACATCATTGCCAAGCGAGTTCTCAGCTTGCCGGACTAGGTGCTTGGTGTAGAATGCGCACCTCACTTTCGCCTATCTGAGTCTGAAGTTATGGCACGAGTAACGGTCGAAGACTGTCTCGAACATGTAGAAAACCGATTCGAACTGGTCACGTTGGCGACTAGGCGTGCACGTCAACTACAACGTTGGGGTGCTGACCCGCTAGTGCCGGAAGAGAACGACAAACTCACTGTGATAGCTCTGCGCGAAATAGCAGACGGGCTGATCACCGATGAAGTTCTCAGCGGATCGGAAGATGCAATAGCCGACGAGATAGACCCCGTTACACGGCTAGACCGAGGAGATGTGTCCTCCAGCGACTTCTGAGTCGTATTTTCAATCTCAACTTGAAAAGCGTGCTCGCCGCGACGAGCATGCCGCCCCTCTACTAGGTAGCGAACTTAATCGCCGTCTCAGCTATCTGACACCATCCCAAATCGGATTGGTCGAAGATGCATACGAGTACGCCGACAAGGCGCACAGCGGTCAACGCCGTCGAACCGGACACTCCTACATAACCCATCCGCTGGCGGTCGCCAACATCCTTGCCAGCATGGAACTGGATCCCGAGACGATCTGCGCGGCTCTACTGCACGACGTACTCGAAGACACCCGTGTCAGCAAATCGGCTCTGGAAAGCGTATTCGGAGAACGAATTGCCGAAATCGTCGATGGCGTATCCAAGCTATCCCATCTAGTCGACAGCCACGCCGAGGCTCAGGCCCACAACTTCTACAAGATGACGTTGAGCATGTCCCGAGATGTGCGGGTCATACTCGTCAAACTTGCGGACCGTCTTCACAACATGCGCACCATCGGCGTAATGACTCGCGAAAGCCGGAAACGCATTGCCAAGGAGACCCTCGACCTCTTTGTCCCTCTCGCCAATCGACTGGGAATCTACGTAATTAAGCAGGAATTGGAACGTCTAGCGTTCGAAGCCCTGTATCCGCTCCGAGCCGATCGACTGCAACGGCTCGTCCGGCGAGTCCGAAATTCATCTGGCGAAGTCATTGCCGATGTGCAGGAACGACTTGAGACCAGCTTCGCCGATGCGGGCATCGAAGCAGAAATCGAGTACATCGAGACCGAACTCTATTCGATCTACCGGTCGATGCGCGACCACGAGAAGGATTTCGAAGCCTTCATGAACACGATTACCTATCGAGTCATCGTCAATTCAACGGATGATTGCTATCGCGCCCTGGGTTTGGCACATGGAATCTACAGACCGAAAGTGAGGGACTTTCGAGACTACATCGCCATTCCCAAAGTGAACGGCTATCAGTCGCTCCATGTAACGCTTGTCGAACCCCGAGGGAAGTCGATCAAGCTACTTGTCCGGTCGGGAAACATGGATGAAGTCGCCAGCTACGGATTCATCGCTGGTTGGATCAAGCATGACAGCGATGGACACAACAAGAAGAGCGGCGAGACCGTGGAGAGCAGCGTTCACGAGTGGATCAGCAACCTACTGAGTCTTCAGGATCGTGGCGATGCGTTGCAATTTCTCGACAACCTGAAAGCGGATCTGTTTCCCAACGAGGTGTATGTCTTCACGCCGGCCGGCGACATCCTCTCGCTTCCGGTTGGTTCCTGCGCGGTCGATTTTGCCTATGCAATCCACACCGATGTGGGCAACCAGTGCGTTGCTTGTCGCATTGACGGAGAAGTCGAACCGCTTTCAACCGTATTGGAATCCGGGCAGACCGTCTCGATCGTGCAAGCGGCGGCCGCGCAACCCGATCCAGTCTGGCTGAACTTCGTTCAGTCTCCGAAGGCTCGTTCGGCAATTCGAGAACAGCTCAAGTCTCGCGGCCGCGACGAAACGGTAGTTCTCGGAAAGACATTGCTGAATCGATCACTGGCCAATTCGAACACGTCTCTCGATCAACTCGATTTTCGCCGTCTGCGCAAAGTGTTTCGAGAGTTCGAAGTCCGAAAACGAGCCGAGCTATTCGAAGAAGTGGGACGCGGGAATCTCCTTGCCTACCAAGTGGCGCAACGTCTACTCGACGCCGATGTCGCTGATCACGACACCGCCAACATCGAACACGGGGCACCCATCTACGTTCATGGCGGCGAGCACATGGGGGTGCGCTACGGACGATGCTGCGGTCCGGTTCCCGGGGACGACATCGTTGGACACATTTCTCAGGGTGAGGGCCTCGTCGTTCATCGGTCCCAATGTGGAAACATAAAATCGACGCAATCCAAGCACATGCTCATGCCCGTGACATGGACCGACAATCCGCAGGGCGAATTTGAGACGCGGCTACGAATCGACATCGAACCGCACATCGGTGTCCTAGCCTCTCTCGCCGAGGCAGTCAACTCGCTAGGGGCCGGAATCAGCTTGCTGGATGTGACGGAACGAACTCCGCAGCATTCAACTGTTCACATGAATGTCGCGGTGACGAATCTCAGGCACCTGCGTCGCGTCATGCGGAGCTTGAACGCTCGACCCGACACCTCCGGCGTACAACGACAATCCAACTAGGACGACTATGACTCGCAAGGCCATCACCGCAGACGAAGCACCCGATGCGATCGGCCCGTACTCACATGCAGTCAGAACTGGCAACACGCTGTATCTATCCGGTCAAATCGCCTTGAGTCCCTCCACCATGGAGCTTGTCAACGAGTCGTTTCGCCGCGAGACTCAGCAAGTATTCGCCAACATTGCCGCCGTCTTGAAGGCATCGGGCGGTTCGCTCGACAACATCGTCAAACTTACCGTCTATCTCACCGACCTGACAAATTTCGATACCGTGAACGCCGTGATGAGCGAAACGCTTCACTATCCGTTCCCCGCCCGCGTGGCCGTAGGAGTGAGCTCGCTTCCTCGAGGAGCATCCATCGAAATCGAGACGCTCGCAGTTCTTGACGACTAGCGCTTAAGATTCAGACCATGCCTTCTGAATCTGTAGCCACCATTCCCGGAGTCGGACCCAAACTCTCTGGGCTTCTCGAGCGACTCAACATACGTACCAAGCTCGACTTGATTCTGCATCTTCCGTTCCGGTATCAAGATCGAACCCGCACTTCACCGCTGCGAGATGTTCATTCAGGTGCAGAACACTACGTGCAGGGACAGATCATCGACATCGACATCGTGGAAAGACCAAGACCCAGTGTCTATGTAACTATCAGTGATGAGGAAGGTCATCGACTGAACATGCGTCTTCTGCACTACAGCCGTCGGCAAATGTCCCAACTGTCCGAAGGCATGTGGCTTCGACTGTGGGGCACGGTTCGACTTGGCCGCAAGGGGTTGGAAATGGTCCATCCCGAATATCGAGCTTTCAAGTACGAACCCGATCCCCCGCCTCCGGAATACGTTCCCGTCTATCCAGCGACACACGGACTGTCGAGTGCACGGATTCGAGGTCTGATTCAACGTTCCAAAGGCGAGACTTCGTTTCTTCCCGACTACAAGCATTTCGGATCAACTCTGGACGAGTCGATTCGGTTCTTGCACGAGCCTGATCCGTCGAAAGGGATCGCGGGGTTGAAGTCGGCGGAAGAACGCATTGCATTCGACGAACTGCTGGCTTTCAACCTGCTGAAGCAACGTCGGCACCTGCAACAGGAAAAACTTCAGACTCTGCCTCTAAGCACCGCTCGAACAGCTCTGGCCGACGAGTTTTTGAGCTCACTCGGTTTCGTCTTGACTTCAGCTCAGAAACGAGTCGTTGACGAAGTTCTTGACGACTTGGGCCAGACCAACCCGATGCTTCGCCTAGTACAGGGAGATGTCGGCTCGGGCAAGACAGTAGTAGCGGCGCTGGCGATCGTTCGAGCGGCTGAGAACGATGTGCAAACGGCGTTCATGGCTCCAACCGAACTGCTGGCGGAGCAGCACCACGAAACCCTTTCCGAGTGGCTAACACCCTTGGGCATTCAAGTGGGTCTGTTGACGGGTCGATTGAGCGCACCGAGCCGAAGAACAAGACAAAAGGCAGTGGCCAGCGGAGAAGATTCCGTTGTCGTAGGAACTCATGCATTGTTCCAAAAATCCACTCAGTTCAAATCTCTCGGCCTAGCGATCATCGATGAGCAACACAGGTTCGGGGTACATCAGCGAATGTTGTTGCGCGACAAGGGTCGGATGCCGCACCAACTGATCATGACTGCGACTCCGATTCCCCGCACACTGGCCATGTACCTGTACTCGGACATGGATATTTCCAAGATCGACGAGATGCCGCCCGGACGACAGGAAGTCGAGACAACAGTGCACAGTTCGAATCAAAGGGATGCCGTCATTTCAGGAGTGGAGCGAGAGCTGCGCAAGGGACACCAGGCGTACTGGGTTTGTCCGTCCATCGACGAACGCGATCCCACGGATGGAGACTTTCACGGCACTATGGATGTGATCAAGGAACTCGGTCCAAAACTGCCCGGCGTGGAGATCGGACACCTTCACGGTAGGATGGCCGGAGATGAGAAAACCCGAGTCATGACCGACTTCCGAGCTGGAATCGTTCAACTGCTCGTAGCGACAACGGTGGTGGAAGTGGGCATCGACGTGCCTAACGCAACTCTTATGGTTATCGACGACTCCGATCGGTTTGGACTCGCGCAACTCCATCAGCTTCGCGGGCGAGTAGGGCGCGGCACCCAGAAAAGCCACTGTGCGCTACTCTACGACACTCCGATTTCGGAAACCTCCCGTCAACGTCTCAACGCCTTGAAAACATGCTCGGACGGGTTTGAACTGGCCGAACTGGATCTTCAGTTTCGAGGTGCTGGAGAAGTCTTTGGGACCAAGCAGTCCGGAACGGAGAATTTCCGCGTCGCAGATCTCGCGCTCCATCGGCATCTACTTGACGAGGCCCGTATAGTGGCACGATCCCTGATGGAAGAAAACCCTGAACTGGCTTCCGAGATCATTGACACCTGGACACCGTCAGAAAGCGACTACGCCGCGGTGTAGGCAACCTCGCGGCTAGCTAGATTTCGATCATCTCGAAATCTTCCTTGCCCACGCCACATTCGGGACAAAAGAAGTCGGAGGGTACGTCCGACCAGAGAGTCCCAGGGGCAATGTCTTCCTCGACGCAACCTAGGGCTTCGTCGTAAATCCATCCACACACGATGCACTGCCACTTTCGCATGAATGAAGTCTCAACTGGACTCTGGGGCCTCAATTGCGACGCATGATAGCAACAACATTGCCGTAGATCTCGATTCAAACGCCTAACGCTAAAATTCCAAAGTCCCGTGTTGCCGATCCAAGTGGGGATAGTCTGGCAACGCTAGATTGGGCGCGACACTCCAGATGCGCGCAGCTAGGAATCCGTGCTGAAGTACTGCAAATGACGCACCGCGAGTCGCATTCGTGAGCCAGACCGCTAGGGCGTATTGGGAGCTCATGCGACTGGACCGCCCCGTCGGTACATTCCTGTTGTTGTGGCCGACTCTAGCGGCACTCTGGCTTGCCGCCGAAGGTTTCCCCCTTTTCAAGATCCTGATCGTGTTCGTGTTGGGAACATTTGTCATGCGGGCTGCCGGCTGTGTAGTGAACGATATTGCCGATCACCGGTTCGATCCGCATGTGGAACGAACCAAATCTCGCCCCCTAGCTGATGGTCGCCTTTCGGTTCGCCAAGCGTTGATCTGTTTCGCCGTACTCCTCCTCGCTGGGCTGGCTCTGATCTTCTTGCTCAATCCAATCACTCGATGGATGGCGGTGATCGGTGTGGTGGTGTCTGTGATCTACCCGTTCATGAAGCGATTCACGAACTTGCCCCAAGTTGGACTGGGAGTTGCATTCAGTTGGGGGATCCCAATGGCGGGAACCGCGGTGCAAGGGTATGTGCCGTTGTCAGTTTGGCTGTTGTTCGCCGCGAGTTTCGTCTGGGTTATCGCCTACGACACCGAATATGCCATGGTTGACCGCGACGACGACGCGAAACTGGGTCTCAAGTCCACCGCCATCTTGTTGGGTCGCTTCGATGTGCTTGCCATTGCGATTTTGTACACCATCGTCGTTGGACTGCTAGTCGCGGTGGGCTTCATTGCTCACTTGCACTGGCTCTACTTCGTTTCACTGTTGGTTGTAGTCGGTTTGTTCATTCATCAGCTGTTACTCATCCGTTCCCGTGACCGAGAAGATTGCTTTAGGGCGTTTCAAAACAACACGATAGTGGGCTGTGTGATATTCCTCGGAGTCGCCGCCAGCTACTTCGTTTCCAACGGCATGGCATGAACCTGTTTCTTGATCGCATGATTGAATGGGTCGGCCGATGTGTAGCCTGGCTAGTGCTGTTCATGGCGCTTTTCACCGTTGTGGTAGTGGTGTTGCGCTATGTGTTCGAAACTGGCGCGATCCTCTGGCAAGAATCCGTCGTCTACATGCACGCCCTAGTCTTCATGCTGGGGCTTTCCTACGCTCTGAAGCATGATGCCCACGTTCGTGTCGATCTCATCTACAGTCGACTGAGCCGTCGTAGTCAAGCGATCATCAATCTTGCTGGCAACGTCGTCTTCTTGATTCCGACGAGCCTACTGATCGCCTATCACAGTTTGGACTACGTCGCCACTTCCTGGAGCGTTCTTGAAGGTTCGCAGGAAGTCGGTGGAATTCCGGCTGTATTTCTGTTGAAGACGCTCATTCCTGTGGCGTCCATTCTGCTACTGGTCCAGTCGTTTCTGGAGATTGCTGCTTGCATTCGTGAGCTACGCAGCTCATGATCGAGTTCATTCCACTGCTCATGTTTGCGGCAGTATTTGTCGCACTGCTGGCGGGCTATCCGGTCGCGTTGACGCTAGCCGGTGTCGCACTGGTGTTTGCGTTCTTCGGAATGACCTTTGGAGTGTTCGATCCCAAGGATCTGGGATTTCTACCACTTCGCGTCTATTCGTTGATGACCAATCAAACACTTCTAGCGGTCCCATTGTTCATCTTGATGGGAGTCACGCTGGAACGGACAAAGATCGCGGAATCACTCCTCCAAACCATGTCCCAGCTGACCGGTCGCATGCGGGGCGGACTGGGTCTAGCCGTAGTCTTCGTCGGAATGCTCATGGCTGCCAGCACAGGAATTGTTGGAGCGACGGTGGTAACCATGGGGCTGTTGTCGCTACCCGCAATGCTTCGTCAAGGCTACGACCGAGGACTGGCCACAGGAACCATCGCAGCAACAGGAACATTGGGCCAAATCATTCCGCCGTCCATTGCTCTGGTACTGGTCGGCGATGTGCTGTCCAACGCCTACACCCAGGCACAGCGTGATCAAGGGATCTTCGCACCGCAAACCGTTTCGGTTGGCGATCTGTTTGCGGGCGCGCTACTGCCCGGCCTTCTTCTCGTGATGCTGTACGCGGCATATGTTGTGACACGAGGATGGTTGCAACCGTCGAGCGCTCCTCCGACTACTTCGGACGAAAAACCGCCAATCTCCAAAATTCTTCTCAGTCTCGTACCACCAATCGTGCTAATCGTCGCAGTTCTCGGTGCGATCCTTGCGGGTGTAGCGACTCCGACCGAAGCTTCCGGAGTCGGTGCGGTCGGTGCTTTGGCCATGGCAGTTGTCTATCGAGCCTTGAACCTTTCGGTTTTGCGAGAAATCGTGCTGTCAACCATGAAGACCACGGCGATGGTCTTCTTCATCTTGATCGGCGCTTCGGTGTTCTCTCTGGTATTCCGTGGCTACGGTGGCGATGAACTCGTACATGGTCTGTTCATGGACATGCCGGGTGGTGCGGTCGGGGCAATGATCGTCGTCATGGTGGCGATATTCGTTCTGGGGTTTGTGCTCGACTTCATCGAGATCACCTACGTCGTGCTACCCATCGTCGGACCGATACTGCTAATGATGGGAATCGATCCCGTCTGGTTGGGAGTAATGGTCGCCGTCAACCTCCAGACTTCGTTTCTTACACCGCCTTTCGGGTTTGCACTGTTCTATTTGCGAGGAGTCGCACCGGACATCGTCAAGACTTCGGAGATGTATCGAGGAGTTGTTCCGTTCATCGGATTGCAGATTCTGGTGCTGTTGTTGCTGGTTGCGTTTCCGCAATTGGCGACGTGGCTACCGGGTGCGTTGTGATGCGCGAGTTTCGTGATCGATCCGAGCTTGTTTCGTCGCTTCGAGTTACTCCTCAAGGTCTCGAGCCTTGAGATAGGCGTACTCGGAGATGTCCGTCCACGCGGCGACATCTTTCTGAAATGTCAGATATGAATCCACAATCCGCTGAGCAAGTGGGTCAACGTGCGCAATTCCTGCAAGGACTTCCTGAGAAATCTCCCGTAGGTGAGCCATCACGTCATCGGGCAACTTACGCAGTTCCACTTCGTGGGTTTGCACCAGCGATCTCAGCGAAGCAAAGTTTTTCGCCGTGAATTCGTCGAGCATGTCCTGGTTGATGGCACGCGCAGCGACCTCAACTATCCGTTGTAGGTTGTTCGGCAATTCGTCGTAGGCATCCTTGTTGACGATGAGTTCAAAGGTTGCGCTCGGTTGGTGCCAACCTGGATAGTAGTAGTAGTGTGCTATCTCCTGCAATCCCAAACTCTGGTCGTTCAATGGACCCACCCACTCAGCCGCGTCGATGACTCCCGTTTGCAACGATGTGAAGATCTCGGCTCCGGATAGAGACACCGTAGTGACTCCCGCTCTGCTCATGACCTCTGCACCCAGACCGGGGATGCGCATCTTCAATCCCTTCAAGTCTTCGAGGGAGTTGATCTCCTTGTTGAACCAGCCGGCCATCTGCACACCGGAGTTGCCGGCTGCGAACGGAACGAGGTTGAACGGTTCGTACAGCTCGCGCCAAAGCTCCATTCCTCCGCCGTAGTGGAGCCATGCGTTGGATTCCTGGGCGTTCATGCCGAACGGAAGCGTTGAGAACACGGCGGCTACCGGAATCTTTCCGACCCAGTAGTGGGCCGCGCTGTGACCCATTTCCGCCGTTCCACTTGAGACGGCATCGAAGACATCAGTCGCACCATCGAGTTCGCCGGCTCCGTAGACTTTGATCTCGAACTGTCCGTCGGTCATTTCTCCAACCAGTTCCGCCAGTCGCTCCGGTGCAGTTCCCAATGCTGGAAGATCCTTGGGCCATTTCGTAATGAGTTTCCACTCGTATTTCTCCTGATCGAAGGGATCATCTACAGTTTCGCTTGAAACTGAAAAATCTACGGAGCATCCAGCAAGAACCATCGAAACGAGGGCTATTCCTACGTAGGCGAATTTCATGATTGAGTCTCTCAGGTCAGTTGAGGCGTGTTCGCGAATTGAATCGCTCGGATGGACTCGAGCCGTGCCAAGAGCGAGATTCTCGCCTGCTTTGAGAACGACGTTGTTGGTTGCGTTTCCGCAATTGCGACGTGGCTATCCGGGGTGCGTTGTGGCACGCGAGCTTCGTGAACAAACCGGGCTTGTTTCGTCGCTTCGAGCTACTCCTCAAGGTCTCGAGCTTTGAGATAGGCGTACTCGGAGATGTCCGTCCACTTGGCAACATCTTTCTGAAATGTCAGATAGGAATCCACAATCCTCTGGGCAAGTGGGTCTTCGCCTGCGATCCCCGCGATGACTTCCTGCGAAATCTCCCGCAGACGAACTATCACATCATCGGGCAACTTGCGAAGTTCCACCTCGTGGGTTTCCACCAGCGATTTCAGCGAGGCAAAGTTTCTCGCGGTGAATTCGTCGAGCATGTCTTGATTGATGGCACGTGCAGCGACTTCAAGAATCCGTTGAAGGCTCTTCGGCAAATTGTCGTAGGCATCCTTGTTGACGATGAGTTCAATGGTTGCACTCGGTTCGTGCCAACCGGGGTAGTAGTAGTACTGTGCGATCTCCTGTAGTCCCAAACTTTGGTCGTTCAGCGGACCCACCCATTCGGTGGCATCAATGACTCCTGTCTGAAGAGAAGTGAAGATCTCGGCTCCCGATAGGTACACCGGAGTGGCTCCCGCCTTGCTCATGACCTCTGCACCGAGACCCGGGATGCGCATTTTCAATCCCTTCAAGTCTTCGAGGGAGTTGATCTCCTTGTTGAACCATCCGGCCATCTGCACACCCGAGTTTCCGGCTGCGAACGGCACGAGGTTGAACGGTTCGTACAGCTCGCGCCAAAGCTCCATTCCTCCGCCGTAGTGGAGCCATGCGTTGAATTCCTGGGCGTTCATGCCGAACGGAAGCGTTGTGAACGCGGCGGCTGCCGGAATCTTTCCGACCCAGTAGTAGGCCGCGCTGTGACCCATTTCCGCCGTTCCACTTGAAACGGCATCGAAGACCTCAGTCGCACCGACGAGTTCGCCGGCTCCATAGACCTTGATCTCGAACTGTCCATCGGTCATTTCTCCGACCAGTTCCGCCAGTCGTTCCGGTGCAGTCCCCAACGCAGGAAGATTCTTGGGCCACGTCGTAATGAGTTTCCACTCGTATTGCTCCTGAACTGCAGGCTCATCGTCAGATTCGTTGGAAACGGATAGATCTACGGAGCATCCAGCAAGAACCATTGAAACAAGGGCGATTCCGACATAGGCGAATTTCATGATGAGTCTCTCAGGTCAGTTGAGGCGTGTTGGCCACAATCCACTTGCGTCCGGCGGTCGAAAACTGAATTTCAAGCTGCAGTGAATCAGATTTGCCGCGAATACTCACAATAGTACCCTCGCCAAATATGCCGTGCTCTACGAATTGACCTACCTTCCACGGGACATCCTCAGCTTGCCCCTGATCGTGATGTCTTGTAGGACGCGAATTGAATCGCTCCGATGGACTCGAGCGTTGCCAAGAGCGAGATTCCCGCCTGCTATGGGAGCGACGTTGCCGAGCTTGAGTCTTGCGAACGTGCTCGATGTTGGCATCTCTAATCTCATCAAGAAAGCGAGAAGGAAGCCGAAACGTGGTTTGACTCCGAAACAAGGTTCGAGAAGACGCATGCGACAGATAAAGTATTCGCATGGATCTCGTTATCCCGACGTAGGCCAAACGTCTTTCCTCTTCTTCCGCTGACCGAGACTTTACGGCTGAAGAGTGTGGAAACAGGTCTTCCTCCAAGCCGGTGATGAAGACCACGGGAAACTCGAGCCCTTTGGCGGCGTGTAGAGTCATGAGCTGCACGGCATCGAGTCCCTCGGCCTGATACTCTCCCGAATCGAGCAATGCGAGGTCCAGAAAGTCGCGCAACAACTCTCGGTTGTCAGTCTTCGCCGGCTGACCTTCACTGTTCAAGGGCAAGACGGTTGAACCGGTGAACTGTTCGGCCGCAACAATCAGTTCCTCCATGTTCTCCTGTCGGGTTCGACCGGATTCCCCTTTTTCCTTGCCGTAGTGGTCCCACAATTTCGAATCGTAGACCGCATGAGTTGCAACATCCTTCAGCGGCTTCCCCTCTGCCGCCTCCGACATGCCCCGCACCAGATCCACCAGATTCTGCAAGCTCCCGCGTGCCCGTGCAGTCAAGCCCTCTTCGGCAATGCAATCCTTTGCCGCCTGCCAGAGAGAGCAAGACTTCGACTGAGCAAGACTTCGGAGATCCTCCATCGTCTTTGCGCCAATTCCTCTTGGCGGCATGTTGATTACTCGTTCAACCGCCACATCGGAGTGTGGATCCAGCATTAGCGTCATGTACGCAATGGCGTTTCGAATCTCGGCGCGTTCGTAGAACCGCGTCCCGCCGTGAATGCGATAGGGAATCTTGTACTCGCTGAATATCTGCTCCAAGACCCGCGATTGCGCATTGTTGCGATACAGAATCGCGATTTCCGATGCTTCGAATGTCCCTTCGTCTTGCCACTGCTTGCACTTGTCCGCCACAAACCTAGCTTCTTCAAACTCCGAGTACGCGTTGAAAATTCGGATGGGTTCGCCTCGACCTGCTTGAGTCCAAAGCGTCTTATCCAGTCTCGTTGCGTTGTTCTGGATCAGCTTGTTGGCGGCATCGAGGATGGTCTGAGTTGACCGATAGTTCTGCTCAAGACGAAGTACCTTCGCATCCGCATACTCAGTCTGAAACTGCAGGATGTTTTCGAGTCTTGCGCCTCTCCAGCTGTAGATCGACTGATCGTCGTCTCCCACCGCCATGACGTGGTTGTCATTGCCCGCCAACAGCCGGATCCAAGCGAATTGAATACCGTTGGTGTCTTGAAACTCGTCCACCAACAGATAGCGAAAACGCCGTCGATAGCGTTCGAGTAGCTCCTTGTCGTCAAGCCAGAGTTCGTGCGACCGCAACAGCATCTCGGCGAAATCAACCAACCCGCCTTCCATGGTGAGCTTCTCGTACTTGCGGTAGAGGTCCAGGTAGATCTTCTGCTGCCACGACTCTTGTTCCACCACATGGCGAGCACGCTGACCTTCCTCCTTCTGTCGGTTGATGAATCCGGCGACTTCTTTGGCTCCTATAGACTTTTCGTCGATGTTTTCTTGCTTCATCAATCGCTTGATCAAGCGAAGCTGGTCTGCAGAGTCGATCACTTGAAAGTTGGAAGGAAGTCCCGCCTCTCTCCAGTGAATCCGCAAGAGTCGATGTGCAAGACCGTGAAAGGTGCCCACCCACATCGTGCCAACCGGCATATCCAGCAGATTGCCGATCCGAGTACGCATCTCGGTTGCAGCCTTGTTGGTGAATGTGACTGCCAAGATCTCCTGAGGGAAGTAGCTTTGACGCTCGATGAGCCATGCCACTCGATGGACTAGGACTCTAGTTTTTCCGGAGCCAGCTCCGGCAAGCACGAGCATGTTGCCGGGAGGTGCGGCGACCGCCTCGCGTTGAACTTCGTTCAGGTCTTGAAGAAGAGGGTCAGAGTTGTCGGTGTGCGTTGCTATTGATGGGTTAGACAAGGCTAGTAGCTATGATCAATTATGAATTTTCGGAGAGATATGTTAGCACCCATGCTCAGTTGCAAAATCGATATGCTCTCATCGGTCAAGGAAATCGTGACGAAGCCTCGATGCTCCACCGTGAAATGCTGGCAATTCGACTCTCAGACTGTTTACGTTGCAACTACTACCTTGTCGACCAATCATTGACCGGCAATTGTTGGTTATCGTAAGTAAGATGTCAGGTTAGCTAATACATTTCTGACGGATTAGCAAGTTAATCAATTCATGCGGAGCCTTCCCAAACGAATCATGGACACAGCCGATGCTCTTCCGGAGGCCACTCCGTTGTGTCCAGGTTCGTTCCTTCACTTCGGAAGTCGAGCGGCTGTCGACCAAGCGTTGTCTCGGCTGGCACGATCAGGCCATTTGATGAGAATCTGTCAGGGCATCTACATGCGACCGATTAGGACTCGTTTTGGGATTCGAGCTCCCAGCGTTGGCAAGGTCATCTCTGCGCTCGCAGATCTCTGGGGAGAGACGATTGTTCCCAGTGGTGGATCGGCGGCAAATCGTCTCGGCTTGACAAGGCAAAATCCGGTCCGCATGGTCTTCCTGACATCAGGCCACAACAGAAAGTTGAAATTGGGTGGCAGTGTTGTTGAGTTGCGCCATGCGTTGAGGTGGCAACTAATCGCACCCCAGCGCAGGGTCGGCGATATTGTCCGTGCTCTGGGATGGCTGGGACCCCAGGAAGTGGATCGGGGACTCGCCGCTGTTGTGCCCGACTTGTCTGAAAATGAGCTTGAGGAGTTGGCTACTGCACGTGCTGTGATGCCCAACTGGATGGCCGTCGCAGTAAGCTCGCATTTACAGTAAGGTGAACCAGCCCGCGTGTGCGGGCTCTTTTCTACTCCACCGTGACTGACTTGGCGATGTTTCTTGGCTGGTCGATGTCTGTTCCACGCAAGTTTGCAACGTGGTACGCCAGCAACTGCATTGGTACCGTAAACACGATGGGAGAAAGCACCGGATGAACCTTGGGTACTTCAGTCACAACCATATCTCTATCGCTATCGAAATCACCGACTTCATCGGTGAATACATAGAGCCGTCCACCTCGAGCCCTGACTTCCTGTAAGTTCGACTGGACCTTCCGAAGAAGCTCATTGTTCGGGGCTACCGCAACGACAGGCATGTCGCCATCCACAAGCGCGAGCGGGCCGTGCTTCAACTCTCCGGCCGGATAGCCCTTCCGCATGCATGTAGGAAATTTCTTTGAGCTTCAGTGCGCCTTCCAAGGCAACCGGATAGTGAACGCCTCGACCCAAGAACAGAGCGTGATGCGCCGCGAGAAACTCTTCCGCCAATGCACGAGTCCTACCAGCCAGCTGCAAAGCAACTTCGATTGCTTCATCGACATGATGTAACGCTTGGACAATCTCTTGTTCCCGTTCCCTTGGAAACCCGTATCGACGGGCGAGAACCAAGGTTAGGAGCAACAGATCGACCAGCATTGTCGTGAACGACTTCGTCGATGCAACGCTGACCTCGACTCCGGCTCGCATGTTGAACGCAGTTTCCGACTCCCGCATGAGAGTGCTGGTCGCGACATTGCCAATGTTCATGGTGTGCATGTAGTTGCGTTCTTCAGCGAGCCGCAACGCCGCAATGGTGTCGGCGGACTCTCCCGACTGCGAAAGCGACAGAAACAAGCTGCCGTCTGGTACAGCCGCATTGCGATAGCGAAACTCCGAGGCGATCTCGGCGCTACACGGAATGCCCGCCATGTCCTCGATCCAGTACCTCGCCACACAAGCAGCGTAGTAGCTCGTTCCGCACCCCACGATGGATAAAGCTCTTGTCTCGTCCAGGACTTTAAGTGCTTCCTCGCCCAAGAACTGTTCCAAGACATGATCCGCGCTAATTCGCCCCTCCAGCGTGCTCTGGATTGCCTTGGGCTGCTCGTGGATTTCCTTTTCCAAGTAGTGCTTGTAGTTTCCCTTGTCCACATGATCATGCTGATCGGTCAGGCGGACCGGTTTACGTTGCACAGGGTTGCCGTTCTCATCCCTCAGTTCGAGAGAATCGGCGGTCATGATTGCGGTTTCGCCATCGTTCAAAAACACGAACTGATCGGTCACGGAACTCAAAGCCAACACATCTGAAGCAATGAAGTGTTCTCCGGATCCAATGCCGACGACCAATGGACAACCTTGTTTAACCGCGATGATCGTGCCGGGCTCATTCTTGGACATGAGCCCGAGCGCATACGCACCGTCGAGCTTCTGAACAGTCTCTTGAACCGCGTCAGCAAAGCACAGTCCAGACTCGATGCTCTGATCAACCATCTGAGCAACCACTTCGGAATCGGTATCCGATTGCAGTTTGCAACCGTTCAGCTCTAGGTCCGCCCGAAGTTTGGCGAAGTTTTCAATGATCCCGTTGTGAACCAGAGCCACTCGACCATTGACTACGTGAGGATGGGCATTCCGTTCGATGGGTTTGCCATGTGTGGCCCAACGAGTGTGTGCTATTCCGGCGAAGCCTTGCACGGGCTGTTCGGACATCGCATTGACGAGATCTCGTACCTTGCCCGATACGCGAGTCCGAGTGAACGTTCCGCTTTTGGGTCGTTGTGCGGCGATTCCCGCAGAGTCGTATCCGCGGTACTCCAATCGAATCAGACCTTCGATCAGAAAGCCGCTAACTTGCCGAGTGGCGGTCGCGCCGACAATTCCGCACACGGACTAGGTCTTCCTGCGATGAGGGGATTTCCAGCGGGAGATGGTTCGCTGACGCGCTCGGCCAACAGCCAACACATCCTCTTCAACGTTGTGTGTGATTGTCGATCCCGCCGCCAGAAAAGCTCCCGTCGCCACCTTCAGCGGAGCAACAAGTGTGCAGTTGGTTCCGATGAACACGTTGTCCCCGATCTGTGTTCGATGTTTGGACGCTCCATCAAAATTGCAGGTGATTGCTCCCGCTCCAAAGTTGCCATCGACACCCACTTCCGCATCGCCGATGTATGCGAGGTGTCCGGCTCGGGTTCCTTTGCCGAGGGTCGATGCCTTCACTTCGACAAAATTCCCAATGCGTACATCGTCCTGCAGGATCGACTCCGGTCGAATTCTCGCCAACGGTCCAATGGAACATTTCCTACCAATCCGAGAATGTTCCAAGACGCTAAATTCACGAATTTCCGAATCATTGCCGATCTCAACATCGCGTAGTACGCATCCCGGTCCGATTTGTACACGCTCGCCCAGCACCACTTCGCCTTCCATGACCACGTTGATGTCAATGGTGCAGTCAAGTCCCGCTGTAAGCGCTCCTCGGAGATCGAATCGATCTGGATCTCGCAGGGAAACACCATGTCGCATCGCGTCATCTGCTCTTCGACGCAACAGTACTCGCTCGGCTTTCGCCAACTGAATGCGGTCATTCACACCGAGGGCTTCTTCGGGAGTTGGAGCCATCAACGTATTGACGCAGATGCCTTGTGAGACGGCGATTCCCACAATGTCGGTGAGGTAGTACTCCCCTTGATCGTTCGCTCGTTGAAGTTTTGTTAGCAACGCCGTCAAGAGCCGAGCGGGAGCAGCAATCGCACCGCTGTTGACCTCACGAATGAGACGCTGCTCCGTCGTTGCATCGCGTTCTTCAACAATTGCGCAAACCTGCCCTTGAGGATTTCGGACCATTCGGCCGTAGCCTGTAGGGTCGTCCAATTCCACCGTTACCACCGAAACCGAATTGGGATCTTGTTCCAAGACTCTTTGGATGGTGGTGCTGGTCAGAAGTGGAGCGTCGCCATTGACCACTAGTACGCGAGATGCCGGAGAAATGTGCTGGATTGCTTGCTGGACGGCGTGTCCGGTTCCCAGGGGTTCGGCTTGATGAACCCATTGGATTTCGTTGCCGAACAGGTCTGCGGCAACGCTTTCCATAGCGGGACGAATTACGGCGTGAACACGATCAGGATTGCACTCGGAAACCGTCTCCAAGACATGAGACAGCATCGGCCTATCGGCTACTTGGTGGAGTACTTTGGGTGTGCGCGAACGCATCCGTTTGCCATTGCCCGCTGCGAGAACGACGACTTCGAGGGGCATGTGCAAACCCGTGGGCGAGACCGCCAAATTATAGAAGAACTGCGAAGATTGAAGACTCTTGCTAAAAGCTCGTCAGTTGCTAGCTAGTTGACCAAATCGTCGGCACAACAAGCACCTCCACTCGACTGGCACGGCTGAGGAATCACGATTGCCATTGATAGAATTGCGCCCGTCCCACGACATGACCCAGTAGAGACTCAGATGGCTTTTCCCAGACCCGAAGGACACCATTCCATTACGCCGGGTGCAAGCGTTCACAACGCCGATCAGGTGTTGGAGTTCATTCAGAATGTCTTGGGTGGCAAACTTGTTGAACGATACGACGGACCAGACGGTTCGGTGGCACACGCAGAAGTCATGATCGGCGACAGCATCTTCATGTTTGGAACCGTGGAACCTGGAGCGACTCCCTACCCCGCAATGTTGTCGTACTACGTGGACGAGGCGGATCAGGTCGATGAGGTATATAACAAAGCCCTTGCTGCAGGTGCAACGTCCAAAATGGAACCGGCGAATCAGTTCTACGGATGGCGAACTGCAACCGTTACCGACACGGGTGGAAACGCCTGGACGATCTGTTGCGTTGTCGAACAGCTCTCGGAGGAAGAGATCAACGAGCGCATGGCGAATATGTCCGGCGAGGCTTGATAAATTCGTTGGAGTGCTACACCAATTCGTCCGCTGACTCGGATTACTTGTGCACACTGTCTACTTACTAAAGAACTTCGCTGCGATAGGTTGAGTCCGCTTCGATGTCGCGTTGGACTGGTAGACCCTACATTGACGACGTACTTAGTGCGGCAGATGCTTGGCGGGAGCGTTGTTTCTTAACCGACGGCTCGCTGTTCAGCGACGAGAATCTGTGGACGCTCGAGAACATTCAGGAACTCAAGAACCGGTGCCTGATTAGCCAATTCGAAAGTAAGGGCCAAACCTTTATTGCGAAGCTGAAGGAGCAATTGAACGGTGCGCCAAACTCAGTAATTCACCTCGCAGCCGAATTCTTGTGGCTGTTGCTTCTGTACCCATACTTTCAGTACTTCCGTCAGGAAACGAAGCGAACCCAGATCCAAGAAGTGTGGGAATGTTCGGGAACGAACCTGCCCGAGACTGATTATCTGACCGATGAAGCACTCAATGGTGTCGGGAATCCGGGCGCTGCCTACAACATACTCAAATTCAAGCAGTTTGAGTTTGTTCTTGAAGTCATGAGTGAATGGAAATCGCTGTCAGACGAGCAACGGACATCACTCTTGACCGCAGATACGCCGTGGAATTTCGTGGCATGGATCGACAACTTCGAGAACTCCGACCGGCCGATACGCAATGCAATTCTCTACTTCGTGTTCCCTGATCATCTCGAGCGAATACTGAACAACCAGCATCGCCATCAGATTGTGGCGGCGTTGAAGCATCTTCTACCGGCAGAACACCAACCGAGAGGTTCCAATCCCAGTCTCGAAGAGCTGGATCGAGCAATCAGTCAGCTACGGGGAGTATTGGAGCGGGAGTATCCCGACAACAAAATCGACTTCTATCGTCCGCCCGTTGATGCCATGTGGTTTAGTCGTGTACGAGACAGGATCCGTTCCGAAATTGGTGCAGAACTCAAGAAGGTCCTCAGTAAGTATGGTTTGGAGCTCTATCAGTGTGGAAGCAGACAGAAAACTCTTGACGCATGCAAGCCGGTCGACGAATCAACGGGCTTCTGGCACGAACCTGCCGACGCAACCAGCAGACCACTTCGGTGGTTTCTGCATCTTGAGCTGGAAAGAGACCGCGTCATTGCGCGAGTTCCCGAAGCACAAGGCGCTCGACGAATTGCTTTCGCCAACACTGCTCGAGGCACCATCGGTGCAATTACGACGAGAGTCGTACCGGTAATAAAGTTGGCCGAAAAGCGGTTCGTGTTTTATGAGCCGTGGGAATGGCTTCTACTTCACTGCTTCCTGCCCGAACTGCCAGCTGGCTCGTCCAGAGAGCTTTTCGAGAACTTCGACGAAGCAAGCGGTAAGCTGACCTACATGGACAAAGAACAGGCTTATGTCTCTTCGGGACTTATTGCACTTCAGGAAGACGACAGCGAGTTTGTCGCGAGTGAACTACCTCGATCAATCACGTATTCCGAAGCTACTCAAGCAATCTCTGATTTGATTCATGTAGTTCCCTTTCATACGAATCCAAGCAACGTAGATCGCGAGTGAAGAGTTCCTACTGATGCCGACAAACGTACCCGTGTACCGAGGTTTAAGCGAAGTTGATCGCTCGCTACTCGTTAAAGACGTAAGCGAAGCTTTTGCTCGGGCGGCCGAAATGCAATCACTGGGTGAAGTCGATAGCGCCGGTGAGAGTGATGAGCCCACAAGTACAGAGCCTATCGAAATCCCCGAGTTTCAAGAACTAATCGGCATCGATCCCTCCGTCTATCGGCAGATCAATGCTGCCATCGCCGCAAGCAAACAACATCTCATGTTCTATGGACCACCGGGCACAGGGAAGACTACCTTGGCTCAGTTGGTCAGTGGAGTGCTACACGACTCGTACACGATGGTCACTGGTTCGGCGGACTGGACATCTCAAGACGTGATTGGTGGCTATCAGCCGGTTGGGCAGGGAACGGTGAGCTTTGTTCCAGGCGTATTGCTTCAGAACTTCGATCGGCCACTGATCATTGACGAACTGAACCGATGCGACATCGACAAGGTGCTTGGACCGTTGTTCACCGTGCTGAGTGAGCAAATGACGACTTTGCCCTATCGCACTGATGTGGCCGACGAGAACAGTCCGTCCTATGTCATTCTTCCGAAGCCCAAGCCGGGAACGGCAGACCACGAATTTGCACCGAAACCCGGTTGGCGAATCGTCGCAACGATCAATTCGATCGACAAAGCAGCTCTCTACCAGATGAGTTTCGCTCTGATGCGTCGATTCGGGTGGATCTACGTCGATGTTCCGCGAGACCTGCAGGAGTTTCTGCTCCAGATCATGCGAAAGTGGGACATGGTGGGTGAGGAGACCCAATCTGCCGGCGATATGCCGTTGACGCAAATTTGGAGAATCGTTAATTCAGTCCGCGTAATAGGACCTGCTCCCATTCTCGATATGGTCAAGACGATTCGCAAAATCGAGAGCGGCATTGATTTCCTGCGTGCCCCTCAACCGAATGAGGCTCTGGCGTACCTCGACGGTTTCTACATGTATGTGCTACCAATGCTGGACGGCATACTCCATCAAGAAGCCGCCAACATCGCGACCGGAGTTCGAGAAGCTCTGGCACTACCCGAAGAGCATGCGGAAAGTCGCATTCTCAGTGAACGACTGAATGCTTTAGCTGTATGACTGAGATTGATTCAGAAACAGCAATCAACGACTACATCGCCCAGTTTCTCCTACGTTATTTCCGAAGCGCTACCCAGACCGAAGTCCTACAACCCAACCTCGACCCTCAGCAAGACATCGATCTCTTGCGAATGTATTGGGCGATTTCGGAGTCTGTACGTGAATTAGTCCAATATCTGTCCGCCCATCGCCATGAAGTCCAAGCAATCATGGAGTTTCGAAGGCACGAAGAGGACGCTCGAGTTCGGGGGCGATTCGACTCAAGAGCAACGGTCATGCGAAGACTTGTGACGGGACATCCGACGTTGACCGTATCGCATGAGCCAGTGCGGACATTCGAGTCGGGACCCAACCATGTGCTGGTATGGGTGCTCGAAACAGCATGGCGGCTCGCGATGCACTTTGGGAACCTCGTGGGGGCACAGGCAGGGCAACATGACCCCATAGAACAAAGCGCTTCTGGACTCGAGAAAATCCGCCGGTTTGACACCATCAGACAAGCGATGGCTAAGGTCGTACTAGGTCGCCGACCTTCATCTCACTCCGTGAAGAATGCCTTGACATCTCGGCGACAACTCTATTTGCTCGCCGCCCAAGCCTATCGAACCCTTCAGCTAATCGAAGCTGGAGATGAAGAGGCCATCCTCGACCTGCTGAACGACACTCTACTGGGACCCCTAGAAGTTTGGAGACGCTACGAATTAGCGGTTGGCCTCGCGATTTCGAGAGCTCTGTCCGCAGTCTTGAAGCAACCGCTAACTTTCAGTTTCTTTGGGAGCTCAATCGAGCCGATCTGCCGAATAGGAGGCTACGAGGTTCATTGGCAAACGCAAACTGACGACTACCAGACGCCTGCCGCCGAACCTTCCGAAGAAGCAACCAAGAGAATTTGGCAACACTACGCCATGCCTGATGGGTCTGACCGTCCAGACTTGGTCGTACTAGACCCAGATGGCCAAGCCGTATCGGTCGTTGAGGTCAAGTATTTCGATGTTGAACGAAACGATGGCACGGATGCAATCCGATCAGCACTCACTCAGCTGGTTCGGTACTGCAGGGGATATCGGTCAGTGCCGGAGATCAATCAAATACTCGATGTGTCGGTTGTTGCTGTAATCGATCGAGGAACGACGAGTGTGCCTGTTCCAAAGCCATTCGGGGTGCCGTTGTTGGTGGACTTCAATGGCATCGTCCAACGAGATTTGGACTCTTGGGCGAAGCACGTCGTCACTGCAAGTCCGACACCACAGAAGTAACACTTACTCGGATGTATATCGGGACTCGAACTCAGTACAAGCCCACTCTGAAACTTCAACATCCCCACGTCGGCTCAGGATTCGAACATTCGCAGTCATGGGCAAGGAATTGCTCCTTGCACATTCAATGTATGTTTCCAACACCAAGCGTGTATCGCTGGTGATCTCGAAACTGACACCCGCTCTCAGGAATGCTTTGCACACAAAGTCTGAAACAATAGGTGCTTGCGTTTCTAACCCACACGCAACAATGATGTCGTCTTCGGTATATGGATACGACTCGACAGAGGCCCAGAAATTCCGCGTCCAACTTGGTTCACGTAAGACCGCACAACCCACTAGACCTGCCAAGAGAACCAGAACTCCAACGACAGCGAGTGGTTTGGTTGTGGGAGTCCAGCACTTTCTCATCTTGATTGCATCCAAAAAATTGTGCCGTCTCGAATTCTGCAGCCCTCGAGATTGCAGCAAGACCGGCTAACCGGAACTGGCAGTTCGACGATAGTGTAACTACGGTACGGTACAGTACAATACGATACATCACACTACAGACATCCAAAGGATCAGCCAGTGGAAGACGACGACCAATATCGAAAAGGCCCCAACTCTCGCATCAATCAAGTCCGCCTATCGGACTCGCTTCACACGAAACTCAAGGAAATGGCGAACAGAGATGACCGCTCGCTCTCCTACGTGATTCGACAGGCATGCGTGGAGTACGCTGAACAAGACGACCAGGAACAGCGGTCGTTGAGAGATTCGATCGAAGGCGGCGAGCTCAAACCGGAATTACGTGGATCGATTGCTTAGGTCAACGTCCTAGGTGCCCGCTCAGCATAGACTTCCCGGTTTCAGGCAAAACGAGAGTCTGAACGTGCTGGTTTACGTGCTCGTCCGTGCATTAAGCGCCGACGGCGAACGAGGAACTGGTACTCATGTCATTCAACATTCGTTATAGTCTGCAACTCATTTGATGCTCATTCTCAGATGACTCAGTCCAGTGCAAGAGAAACCCGCGAGGCTCTCCTAGAAGACGGCTTCTGCATAGTCGACGGCCGATTGCCTCCTGGCAAGATCGATTTTCTGTCCAATTGGTCAGACGAATGGCTGGCAAGCATGAACAAGCCGGATCGATGGAAATACCAAGGATCGGACATTCATCTAATTGGCCACCGCAATCCCGCGAAGCGTTACCAGCAATATCCGAAAGATGAGACTATCGATTTCCTGATCGAGCATCCTGCACCAATCCTCGAAGAGCTTGGCTTGGGCGACTTCAAGTCTGGCGGTGCGTTCCAGATCATTTCAAAGCCACCGAACTCACCGAGCCTGTACTGGCATCAGGACTGGGGCCGATGGGACGACCCTCTTAGTATGTCCCCTTGGCCTCAACAGGTCTTTCTGAACTGGTACCTGTCCGATACTACGATTGAGAATGGTTGCCTGAGAGTCATACCAGGAAGTCACCGCAAACGCATTGACCTACACGAACATCTCATCCCGCCTCACGAGGGCGGTGGATACGAAGTCGAAGAAACGAATGAGTGGATGTTCTGCGACCATCCATTGGCGGTGGAGGTCCCCATTCAAACAGGGCAACTATTGGTCGCCGACGCTCGCCTGCTTCATGGGACCTACCCCAACACCACCTCTGTACGTCGTACCGTATTGCTTGGATGGTACTTTCGAACTTCCAATGAAATTCCAGTAGGCTGGGACGACGATGTTCCCTTGGAACTCTTGAACCGCGATCCCGAAACACCTTTCGTCTTCAATCGACAGCCGGGCGCGTATCTGCGTTGATCAAGGTCAGTTTATGCTCGAAGGAGTGTTGAGAGCCGATCTTCGCCCACTTCGCAGGCGCATGCTGACCGAATTGGGTTAGCCAAGTTGGAACAAGGAGTGACCAACCATCGCGATAAATATCGTTACCGCGGGAAGGATTATGGCGTACACAATCATGATCCACTGTACCCAGGCGAGGCGTCGGTTCATCTCCGAGAGTAGGCCAACGACCTGCTCTTGCTCGTTGTTTTGGTCTTCCATGTCTTCCATTCGTTTCTCCTGCAATAGAGTGCACTTATAACCGGCGTATCAAGGTCGGATCAACCTGATGCCTCGAAGGTGAAATTGATATCCGTCTGTGGCTGTACGGACACAAGGTAATCCAAACTCGAATGTTTGTAGGCACGCGCACTCCAAGTAATCGAGAGCAACGAGGAAAAGCGCTATCTTCGGCGTTTGCGCAATTCGTCTAGTGTACGCTGGCGTGCGGTGGCGTCGGCCAGCAGTGCTGTGGCCATGGAATAGTCCATCTCTCCAGCTTGTTCTTCCATCGCTCGCTTCGCTTGTGCTTCGGCTTCCGCAGCTGCTGCCTCATCGATGTCTGAAGCCCGCAGCGCCGTATCGGCCAATACGATCACATGGCCTGGCTGAACTTCGAGATAACCTCCCGAAGCGAAGAAAACCTCCTCCGTACCGTCTTCAAGACGCAACGTGACCGGTCCGGGTTTCAGGCCGGTCAGCAACGGCGCGTGACCAGGCATGATGCCCAATCCGCCCAACGATCCCACAACACTCACCATTTGCACCTTGCCGGAGAAGATTTCTTCCTCGGCGCTAACGATGTCGCATTGAGTTACGGAGGCCATAGTTATGCTTCCGCTTCCACCGTCAGGGTTTCAGCCTTTTGTCGGGCGGTGTCGATGTTGCCGACCATGTTGAAGGCCTGTTCGGGCAGGTCATCCACATCCCCGTCCAAAATTGCCTTCACGCTTCGAACTGTGTCTTCGCGAGAAACATACTGACCTTCACGTCCAGTGAACTGCTCGGCAACGAACATGGGCTGGGAGAAGAACTGCTGCATCTTGCGTGCCCGATAAACCAAGGCTTTATCTTCCTCGGTTAGTTCATCCATGCCCAGAATGGCAATGATGTCCTTGAGTTCCTGATATCTCTGAAGCACTTCCTGCGCACCTCGAGCAACGGTGTAGTGCTCCTGACCGACAACGTTTGGATCCAGCTGACGAGAGGTGGAGTCCAACGGATCGACTGCCGGATAGATTCCCAAGTCGGTAATCGCACGATTGAGCGTCACTGTCGAGTCCAAGTGTGCAAATGTTGTCGCCGGTGAAGGATCGGTCAGGTCGTCCGCTGGAACGTAGATTGCTTGTACCGAAGTAATGGACCCTGTCTTCGTAGTAGTGATCCGTTCCTGCAGAATCCCCATGTCTTCAGCCAAGTTCGGCTGGTATCCCACCGCCGATGGCATGCGTCCAAGCAGAGCGGATACTTCTACTCCTGCAAGTGTGTAGCGATAAATGTTGTCGATGAACAACAACACATCTCGGCCTTCGTCTCGAAACTGCTCGGCAAGAGTCACTCCCGACAATGCAACGCGAAGGCGGTTGCCCGGAGGCTCGTTCATCTGACCAAACACCAGCGCGATCTTGTCGAGAACGCCAGCTTCCATCATTTCGTAGTAGAAGCTGTTGCCTTCCCGAGTGCGTTCGCCCACTCCTGCGAATACCGACAGACCTGCGTGCTCAATGGCGATGTTCCGGATCAATTCCAGCATGGTCACGGTCTTGCCGACACCGGCACCACCGAACAAACCGACTTTCCCGCCTCGAGCAAACGGACACATCAAGTCAATTACCTTGATTCCCGTTTCCAACAGTTCGTTACCGCCTTTCTGATCCTCGTAGGTGGGAGACGGTCTGTGAATTGGCTGGTTTACCCGGGCGTTGATCTCGCCCTTCTCATCGATGGAGTTGCCCAGTACATCCATGATGCGACCAAGAGTCTCTTCACCAACCGGAATGGCGATGGGTTGGCCCGTATCGACAACATCCAAGCCTCGCGACAATCCTTCCGAGGATCCGAGCGCAATCGTTCTCACCACGCCATCGCCAAGCTGCTGTTGCACCTCGAGCGTCAAACCGGTTTCGACAACCGTCAGCGCATCGAATACTTGCGGAACGGCATCTCGCTCGAATTCAACGTCGATCACAGCTCCGATGACCTGTACGATTTTCCCGTTGCTCATATTTCTTCCTAAACTCTGCGAAGTCAGCCGGTTCTTTCCGAGCTACAGCGCGGCGGCTCCTCCGACGATTTCTGCTATTTCCTGTGTGATGGCGGCCTGCCTTGCATTGTTGTAGAGCAGGGCTAGTTCTTCGATCATTTCCTCGGCGTTGTCGGTTGCATTCTTCATTGCAACCATCCGTGCCGCTTGTTCGCACGCCGTGTTTTCGACCACTGCCTGATACACCTGCGACTCGATGTGGCGTTGAACCAAACCATCAATCAGATCCCGCGCATCCGGCTCGTAGATGTAGTCCCATCGATGCTGCATTTCCGACTCCTCGGATTGAACCAAAGGCAAGAGCTGACGAACGTGCGGTCGCTGCTGCATGCTGCTGATGAATTCATTGGAGACGAGGTCCAAACGATCGATCGTGCCTTCGGAGAAGCTGTCGAGCATGATCTTCAGGCTTCCCACCAGTGACTCAACCTCTGGAACTTCGCCCACGCCGTTGATCGCCGCGACGACGTTGCCTCCCACTGAACGAAAGAAAGCCGCGGCCTTGTTTCCAATGAGCGCCAAGTCCGCTCCGACACCGCTTTCGTCCCACTTTCGGAATTCCTGCAACAACACTCGAAACATGTTGGTGTTCAGACCGCCACACTGACCCTTGTCAGTGGATACAACGATGTAGCCAATGCGGTTGACTTCTCGCTCGGTCATGAATTGGTGTCGATATTCCGGACTTGAACTGGCCAAGTGACTGATCAAATTGCGAATGCGAAACGCATACGGGCGCGCTTCGTTCATCCGATCCTGGGTTCTTCGCATCTTGCTGGCCGCGACCATCTGCATGGCACTCGTGACTTTCTTGGTGTTCTCCACGCTGCCAATTTTCTTCTTGATCTCGCGACCGACGGTCATTTATTCGGCCCCGTAGTCGTGGCTGGATGCGAACTCATCCACGGCCTTCTTCATGTATTCCACAACTTCGTCGTCGTGCCGGCCAGTAGCGGTGATGTCAGCCATCCACTCGCCGTGCTCCGAGTTCATGTAGCTCAGCAAGTCACGTTCAAAGTCGAGAACTTTGTTGACCGGAACGTTATCCAGATAGCCCTCATTCGCCGCAAACAACGACACTCCCATTTCAGCGACTGACATGGGCGAGAACTGAGGTTGCTTCATGAGTTCTTCAACCCGCTCTCCGTGCTCCAACTGCCGACGAGTCGCTTCGTCCAAGTCGGAAGCAAACTGGGAAAACGCCGCTAATTCTCGATACTGAGCCAGGGCCAGTTTGATGCCACCCGCCAATCGGCGCATGAAGTCAACTTGAGCATCTCCACCGACACGGGAAACCGAAATTCCAGGACTCATCGCCGGTCGGATACCGGCATTGAAACGATCCGTTTCCAAATAGATCTGTCCATCCGTGATCGAGATCACGTTGGTTGGAACAAATGCACCAACGTCACCTGCCTGAGTCTCGATGATGGGCAATGCCGTCAGCGATCCCGTCTTGCCCTTCACTTCACCGTTGGTCATTTGCTCGACGTAGTCGGCATTGACACGTGCGGCTCGTTCCAACAACCGCGAATGCAGATAGAAGATGTCTCCGGGATAGGCCTCTCGACCAGGAGGCCGCCGCAACAAAAGCGAAATCTGTCGGTACGCCCACGCCTGCTTGGTCAGATCGTCGTAGATGATCAAAGCATCTTCGCCTCGATCCCTAAAGTACTCGCCGATACTGCAACCGGAATAGGGCGCGATGTATTGCAAAGGAGCAGGTTCTGCGGCCGATGCGGAAACTACAACGGTGTGTTCCATTGCTCCACTTTCTTCCAAAGTACGAACAATGTTGGCGATCGTCGACATCTTCTGCCCGATCGCCACGTAAATGCACTTGATCCCTGTGCCTTTCTGATTGATGATCGCGTCAACGGCAATTGCAGTCTTGCCGATCTGACGGTCGCCAATGATGAGTTCTCGCTGGCCGCGACCGATCGGAATCATGGCGTCGATGCACTTGATGCCAAGCTGAACCGGTTCGCTTACACCCTGTCGTGCAATTACGCCCGGGGCCACTTTTTCGATCGGAGAACTCGAGCTTGCCTGAATCGGTCCCTTGCCGTCGATGGGATTACCAAGCGCGTCCACGACGCGACCCAACATTTCAGGTCCAGTGGGAACTTCGGCAATTCGCTTGGTGCACCGCGCGGTCATGCCTTCGGACAGTTCCCGATACTCACCAAGAACGACGGCTCCGACCGAGTCCCGTTCCAAGTTCATCGCCATCCCGAAGACCCCGCCGGGAAACTCGATCATTTCTCCGTATTGGGCTTCAGCAAGACCGTGAATGCGCACGATGCCGTCCGAGACGGAAACGATGGTTCCCTCATTCTGAGGTTGCACCGCAACGTCGAGCTGTGAGATGCGACCCTTGATGAGTTCGCTGATTTCAGATGGATTGAGTGTGTCCATAGTTGTGCCTAGTTATGCGCGTTGCATGTGAGCGCGCAGCTTTTCGAGCTTGCCCCGCACCGTGCCGTCCAATACTGTGTCTCCTGCTCGTATCAGCGCTCCGCCCAGTACCGATGGATCGACAATGGACGATAGGTTGATGTCGCGCTCAAATCTGCGGCGCAACGCATCTTCAAATCGCTGTCTTTCCGAATCGGAGAGTTCAACTGCTGCGGTTACTTCAACCGCCAAAGTGCGTCGTTCCTCCTCGAGACGAACCTCAAACGCTTCGCGAACTTGAGGTATGAGCTCAAGACGTCGGTTATCGGCGAGAACCTGAATGAAACGTCTCATGGAATCGGTGAGTTGATCTCCGAGCAGATCGGTCAGACCCAATGCCTTTCGCGCAGGCGAATGCACCGGCGATTCAATCAGCTGTCGGACTTCCGAAACCTGAATCGTCTGGGTGAGCAGTCGCAAGACGTCCGACCAGCGATCCAATTGGTTCTGGTCCTTCGCAATGTCGAATGCCGCGCTCGCGTAGGGGCGAGCCAACGTCGCGAGTTCCGCCAAGGTTTAGAGTTCCCTGACGAGTTCGTCGAGCATTGCTGAGTGCTTCTCGCGATCAATGTCCGAAGCCAAGATGCGCTCCGCACCAACCACTGCAAGAGAAGCCACGTCGTTGCGCAACACTTCCCGAGCTCGGTTTGACTCCTGCTCGATGTCGGCTCTTGCAGCCTCCAGGATGCGTTCTCCTTCTGAACGAGCTTCATTTCTCGCTTCTTCCAACATGGAGTTGGCTTGATTGCGAGCTTGGGCAATGATCTCCTGTCCTTCCGAACGTGCTTCTCGCAGAATTTGCTCTGCTTGTTCGTTCGACTCCGCCAATGCCGCGTCCGCCTTCTCAGCGTTTTCAAGACCTTCGGCGATTCGTTCCTGCCGCGATCTCATTGCAGCCACCGCCGGTGGCCAAATGAACTTCACGCATATGCCGACGAAGAGTGCGAAGGCAATGGTTTGGCCGATCAACGTGCCAATGTTGAACATGGTTCGACTGTCTTATTGAGTGAACAGAATGTAGAAGCTGACGCCTACAGCGATCATCGGTACTGCGTCAACGAGTGCGAGCACGATGAAGAGCTGAGTGCGAAGCATGGGAAGCATTTCGGGCTGGCGAGCAATTCCTTCAAGGAACTTGCCACCCAAGTTGCCCACTCCCACAGCGGCTCCGACGGCCGCAAGGCCCATCATCAGGGCCGACGCAACCAGAGCTAGTCCGCTTAATTCCATGATTTCTCCTCTATTGAAGATTCTTAGTGATCGTCCGCAGTCTCGTGAGCTTGTTCCAGATAGACAACGCTCAGGACAGCGAAGATGAACGCTTGAAGTGTGATGATCAATACGTGAAACAAAGCCCACGCAATCTGCAGGACACCACCAAAACCTGCTAGCAAGATGCCTCCCGAGTACATCAGGGCGATCAAGATGAAGATCATCTCGCCCGCGTACAGGTTGCCAAACAGGCGTAGTCCGAGAGACAACGGTTTGGCAATCAACGTCACGCCTTCCAACGCCAGGTTGACCGGAGCCATGTACTTCGGGAAGGGATGAAAGGTCAGTTCAGCAAGAAATCCGCCGACTCCTTTCTTGGTGCAGCTGTACCAAAGAACCATCAGAAATACCGCTACCGCCATTCCCATCGTGATGTTGACATCGGTGGTCGGCACGATCTTCATGTATTCGATGCCTAGCACATAGGCCAACCCCGGTATCCAATCGACTGGAACCAAGTCCATCAAATTCATGAGAAACACCCAGACGAATATCGTCAAGGCCATGGGTGCGACCAGCTTGTTCTTGTGGGTGAAGATCTCGCCCGTAATCTCATCGATGAACTCGATGATGATTTCAAAAAAGTTCTGCAGGCCGCCAGGCACCCCTGAGGTGGCACGACGAGTTACCAAACCGAACAGAACAACGAAGACGATTCCGAGCCCGATGGACCATGCCATCGAATCCACGTGAATGCTGAGAATGCCCATCTGAGCGGCTTCTTCCGCTGTATGTGCAAATCCCCAAGAACCATCCGGCAACTGACCCCACTTGAGATTGGTCAAGTGGTGGGTCACATAACCCTGCGCGGTGAATTCCTGGTCTTCGGCAGCCATATCTAGGCGTCAGTCAGTTCGTTCCAAATGATCGTTGGATTCTTTTGAATTTGCTTCCATCAACCCGTTGCGAAACATGGCGAGAACGTAGACGAAGTGTGCGCCGATCATCGTCAGCACGCATGTGAGCACATCGAGTTCTCTCCACACTATTACCAGTGCGATTCCCAGACCATATAGCGCAAATCGAACAATGTGCACTGCCAGTATTCGGCGTGGGTCGTCGATCTTGCGAACGGTCCACGCGAACCAGGCATTGACTAGCACTGTTGTGCCACCGCTCAATAGCACGGCCTCTGCTGTTGCCGGTGCTTTGAGACTGATCCCCAATCCGGTCAGGAACGTGACAATTCCTTGAAACGATATCGCCGCAAGGTGAGCCCGGTCCCTAAACCTCATGGTCTTCAAAGACAAACACGGAGTGCTATCAGGAAGTGCCCGAGTCTCTCCACACCGACCAACTTCCCGAGCGATGGACTGACTTGTGCGTGCGCATTATACGAACTGCCGTTTTAGTCGGCTGATCGGAGAAACGCTACTTCGTACACGCTCCTACCGTCGTAGGTGATCGAGTATTCCGTCCAGTTCTTCGAGGGTGGTAAACCTGATTGCAACCGTCCCTTTCTGGTTGCTCTTGCCTGTCATGCGAACGGTCGTCGGAGCACCGAGTTTGCTGGACAGCTCACGTTCCAATATCAACGTGTCGGGAGGTATTTCCTCGATTTCTCCTCCGCCGTCTCTCATGCGCTTGATGAGGTTTTCCGTATTGCGAACCGACATGCCACGTTGCTGCACCATCTTGGCGACACGAGCTTGTTCGCCGTGTTCCAGTGCCAACAGCGATTTGGCATGCCCAGTTTCGATTGCGCCTTCGCGCAACGCTGTCAACACTTCGGGTTGCAAGGTTCGCAGTCGAAGCGCATTGGTGACCGAGGCTCGAGAACGCCCCAACATCCTGGCGATTTCTTCGTGCGTAAGTCCAAACTCGTCGTTCAAACGTGCGAACGCTTCCGCTTGATCAACAACGTTCAGATCTTCGCGTTGGATGTTCTCGACGAGAGCAAAAACTGCCGCTTCCTCATCGGAAACGTTGCGGACGATGACCGGCACGTCCGCTTGTCCAGACATTCCGGCGGCCCGCCAGCGTCTCTCTCCGGCAACCAACTGGTAGCCACCATCCGGGGCAGGCCGAACGATGAGCGGTTGCAACACTCCAGATTCTCGGATCGACTCTGCCAGTTCTCGGATGCCCTCTTCGTCGAACTGAGTGCGAGGCTGAAACGGACTAGGACGAATCTGCTCAATGGGAACTTGCGTTGCACCCGCGTCAGGCTGTGACTTAGAGTCTGAAGTACTCGTCGGTCCCAGCAACTCTTCGAGTCCTTTGCCGAGAGGAGATCTAGCCATTCGACATCTCCGAGTGCCTGCGCAACATTTCGTCGGCCAAGGCATGGTGAGCAATCGCGCCTCGAGATCGTCGGTCATAGAGACTGACTGGCTGACCGTAACTTGGAGCTTCCGCGAGCCTCACGTTTCGGGGGATCACCGTGCGGTAGACCTGGGTCTTGAAGTGATCGAAGAGTTGACGCGATACTGCTCGTGTCAGCTTGTTTCGAGGATCGAACATCGTTCTCACTATTCCGTCGATTCGCAGTTCGGCGTTGCCCGTCGAACGTACTGCATCGATCGTCCGCATCAAAGCACTCAAACCTTCAAGGGCGAAATACTCGCATTGCATCGGAATCAAGACATCGCTGGCCGCCATCAGAGCGTTGATGGTCAGCACGTTCAATGAAGGAGGGCAATCGACAATAACGTAATCGTAAGTGTTTTCAGCGTTCAACAGCTGTCTCAGCCGACTGACTCGGTCTTCTGCATTGAGCAAACGGATTTCTATTGCGGTCAGGTCTGCATTGGATGGAACAACATCCATACCAGGTGGAACTCTCCGCACAAGCTCCTTCAGATGTAGTTTTTGTTCGAACCAGTCCCATGAACTCGATGATTCGTCTTGATTCGAGATCCCAACATGGGTGGTGGCATTGCCTTGAGGATCGAAGTCGATCAGCAACACCGCCATATCGCGGTCAGCCAACGCTGAGGCAAGGTTCACTGCAGTAGTAGTCTTTCCTACACCGCCCTTCTGATTGGCCACCGCAAGAATTCTCTTCACGGTGCGCATCCATCCTGCACCACGACGGAAATCCATCCTCGAGTAGCATTAGTCGACGACTCGATCCTTCCGCCCGGAACATCCTTCTGCTGGAGTCGCTCACCAGTCTGAAACAGCACCGATCCAGCTGGCTTCAGTAGAGGCTTCGCGATCATCCATGCTTCCTGCTTTGGTGCCACAGCACGGATCGAAATGGTGTCGAATCGATCAAATGGCTCCGCATCGGGTTGCAAGTCGAGGTGGCAAACCTCGACGTTGCGCAACTTCAATTCATACATCACTTGTCTGAGAAATCGACACTTCTTGCTACTACGTTCATTCAATACTACGTACAGATCGGGTCGCGAAACAGCGATTGGAACTCCAGGGAAGCCGCCTCCGGTGCCTATATCCAGGTGCTTTTCAGATTGCTCCAAGTATGGGAGCAAGTCCAAGCTGTCTCGCAAATGCGTGTCCACTAGGTGCGAAAGATCGCCGCGAGAAACCAGTGAATACGAAGAGTTCCAACGTCGGACCAACTCAAGAAACTGGTCGAGTCGTTCTTCTACACTCCGATCCGATGGCGGATCGACTGGCTGATCGCTAATTGCGATTGGTTCGACGGTCACGCGATCTGGAGATGAGTGAAAGAAAAGTCTTTCACTCATCCGGCACGTCTCCGAAGACTTCCTCAAAGGTGAAAAAGTTGCCTTTTTTAGCCTCCGCTACCTCTCGACGATGTTCTACATATTCTTCGTCTGAAAGGGTCGCTGATTCCAGATACTCTGATTCATCCTTGCGATGACGCTCTCGCTTGGCATGTACAGCTATCAAAGACAGGGCCGCCGGTGTGATTCCGGGAATTCGTGATGCGGTGGCCATCGTGCGAGGTCGGGTTTCCTCCAACTTCTGCTTCAGCTCGTTCGACAAACCATCGATGCCCTCGTAGTTCAAGGCCGTCGGGATTTTGAGCTTTTCTCGTACACGGGCTTGTTCGATTTCGGTCTCCTGGCGAACGATGTAGCCTTCGTACTTGATGTCGATTGCCGCTTGCTCGAGATTCGATGTTGAGACACCTCGCAACCAACCTGCTTCCTGCAACGCGGCCACATCAACTTCGGGTCGTTTGAGCAAATCGTAGAGACTTGCCTCGCGTGAAATGCGCTCTCCGGTCAATCGCTCCAGTGCAAGAGAATTGGCCTCATCGACTCGAGCGGTTGTAGTTTGGAGGAGCTGCTTGCAATCCGCAATACCACTCTGCTTGGAACGATAGGCAGTCCAACGATCATCGGATACAACACCCAGCTCTCGCCCTGTTGCCGTCAATCGCATATCCGCATTGTCTTGACGAAGGCGCAATCGATATTCGGCTCGGCTGGTGAACATGCGGTATGGCTCATTAGTTCCCAATGAAGTCAGATCGTCAATCATGACCCCGATATAGGCTTCGTGACGACGGGGATGCCACGATGGCTCACCACCAACTTTTCGAGCTGCATTGATTCCTGCAATCAGACCCTGCGCGGCGGCTTCCTCGTAGCCTGTCGTACCGTTGATTTGACCGGCGAAATACAGTCCCTCGACGGCTCGAGTTTCTAGTGTTGGGTCCAAGTCTCGTGGATCGAAGAAGTCGTATTCGATTGCGTAGCCGGCTCGAGTAATGTGAGCTTGCTCAAAGCCTTTGATCGAATGTACCACCTTCACCTGAACATCGAAGGGGAGACTTGTCGAAATGCCGTTGGGATAGAGCTCGAATGTTCGCAATCCTTCGGGTTCGATGAAAATCTGATGTTTGTTTCGATCTGCGAATCGAACGACCTTGTCCTCGATCGAAGGGCAGTAACGAGGCCCGACACCCTCAATATCGCCTGAAAACATCGGCGAATCCGAAAGTCCCTCTCGAATGATCTGGTGCGTATCTTCGTTGGTGTACGTAATGTGACACGGAATTTGTTCCGGACGCATGTCCTTCGTGCCCACAAAAGACATCGGGGGCACCGATTCATCCCCGTGCTGAACCTGCAGATCGGAGAAATCGACCGTTCTACCATCGATTCTCGGGGGAGTTCCCGTTTTGAGCCGTCCAACGCGAAACGGCATGGCTCGCAACTTCTGCGCGAGCAACGATGAAGCGGGATCTCCCGCTCTTCCACCGCTCTGGCTGTGCCGACCAATGAAAATCCTGCCTCCAAGAAATGTTCCCGTTGTCAAAACCACACTCTGGGCGGATATTTCAACTCCATTGCCACACACCACTGCTCGAACTCGATCGCCCGAGATATCCAAATCGACAACGCTCTCTTGGAATATGCTGAGATTAGGTTGCCCCTCAACAATCCGTCGAATTGCCGCTTTGTAAAGTGATCGGTCTGCTTGGGCTCGCAATGCTTGAACAGCTGGACCTTTGCTTGCGTTCAACATGCGAAACTGAATTCCAGCTTCGTCAGTCGCCAACGCCATGGCTCCTCCGAGTGCGTCGATCTCACGCACCAGATGACTCTTGCCGATCCCGCCGATAGCCGGGTTGCAAGACATTTGACCGAGAGTTTCGATCGACTGAGTGACCAGGAGCGTCGAGGCACCGATTCGAGCGGACGCAAGAGCGGCTTCCGTACCGGCGTGCCCGCCGCCGATTACCACTACATCGAAAGAGCTGGGAAATTTCACGGGAATTAGACGATTACTTGGGCTAGAGGTTCTGAAGCGTGTCGAGATCTGGAGATTTGTTCAGTATTAGATGGCTACTACATTATAAGAGTGCTAATTGATTCGAACGTTCTTTGGTCAGCCTCGAACCTTGCGGGCTGTCACTTTCCGATGCAGAACTTGGAGAAAATCTCGCCTAGCAAGTCGTCGGTCGTAGTTTCACCGACGATTTCGCCTAACTTGAGATGCACCTCGCGTAACGCTTCAGCCGCAACTTCTCCCGATTTCCGTTCCAGTTCAGCCTTTGCTTGATCGACGGCTCCCAATGCTCCTTTGAGCGCAGCGACATGTCGAGGCCGACCCGCGAAGGCATCGTCGCTGACTTCATAACCTGCTGAGTCTGCAATTCTCTCTCGAAGTAGGCTCAATCCCTTGCGCTTCAGTGCGCTGATTCGAAGCGTGCTACCATCAACTTGACCTGCATCGTTACCCGTCAGATCGCACTTGTTTCGCACGACGATGGTTGGGCAATCCCAAGAGAACGTGTGATCGGAATTAGGATCACGGTCGTCAACAACCCATAGAACCAAATCGGCGAGCTCAACAGCCTTTCTGGCTCGCTCCATTCCTTCGGCTTCGATCGCGTCTCCTCCAGCATGCAAGCCAGCTGTATCTGTTAGAAAAACCGGTAATCCGTCCAAGTGAATGGTCGCATCAAGCGTGTCTCGAGTCGTTCCCGCTGTATCGGAAACTATCGCTCGATCCGTATTGAGCAACGCATTCAGCAAACTGCTCTTGCCGACATTGGGAGCTCCAGCGATGACCACTTGCAATCCTCTTTGAAGCGTCGCTCCCACTTCGGTGTTGTGCAATAACCCGCCCAATCGCTCTCGGATTGCCTGTGTGCGCTGCAACACTGACTCGTCGGCAAGAAAATCGATCTCCTCTTCGGCGAAATCGATGGCTCCTTCTACGTAGACACGCAACTCTAAGACATCGTGGTCAATGCCGAGTACTTCCCTGGAAAACTCCCCTGAGAGTGATCTTGCTGACGCACGTACGGCTTGTCGGCTACTGGCGTTGATGAGGTCCGCAACTGCTTCGGCCTGTGCCAGATCGATCCGATCATTGAGGAACGCTCGTTCGGTGAACTCCCCCGGACGCGCTATCCGCGCTCCCAACGATTGAATCCTCTCACATAGAACTTCCTGAACCACACGCCCTCCGTGACCTTGAATTTCAAGCACATCCTCACCGGTGAACGAACGAGGCGCGGGAAAGTACAAAGCTATGCCGTTGTCAATCAGCGATCCTTTTTCGTCGCGGAACCCGCCAAATTCCACTTTGTGGGGTTCAGGACATCTGGAAAAGACTTCGTTGGCGATGTGGGGAACCAGAGAGCCCGACACGCGAATGATTCCTATGCCGCCCGTGCCGATGGGAGTGGCTATGGCGCAGATCGTATCTGTCAATTCAGCTCGAAGACTGGGCTAGATAGAGCGCTTAGTGGGCTCCCGCCTGCCTGAGTGCCCAGTAGTGATGTGCCATGGAGTACAGACTGTTGACAACCCAATACAAAACCAGCCCTGCGGGCATGAACACACAAATCAGTCCGAACATGATGGGCATCATCATCATGACCCGCTGTTGCATGGGGTCCGGCATTGGTGGATTGAGTCTCTGCATAAGAAACATTGCCCCAGCATTGAGAATGGGCAACACAAACAGCGGGTCCATTGCGCTGAGGTCGCGGATCCAAAATATGAACGGTGCTTGCCGTAGCTCAACGCTCTCGATTAACACCCAATACAAGGCAAAGAACACTGGCATCTGCAGAAGCATCGGTAAACAACCCGCAAGGGGATTGGTCTTCTCCTTCTGGTACAGACTCATCAATTCCTGGCCCATGCGTTGCTTGTCGGTGCCGAACCGCTCCTGCAACCTCTTGATCTGAGGCGACAGCTTGCGCATTTTGGCCATCGACTTGTAGCTCATCTGCGACAGCGGGAACAACACCGTCTTGATGAGAATCGTCAGCAGAATGATGGATAGGCCCCAGTTCTGAACGAAGGACTGAATCCACGACAGTGCTTGGTACATCGGTACGGACAGCCACCAGAAGAAGCCGTAGTCAACGGTCAGTGCAAGGTGGGGAGCGAGTGTCTGAAGCTTCTTCTGTTCCTTCGGTCCGACGTAGAACTTTGCGCCGAAGTTCCCAATTCCGCCTGGTGAGACGATTTGTGTCGGTGCCGTGAATCCAAATCGATAGTTGCCCAGTCGATCCTTGGTCGCGTAGTAGAGGTGTTCGTTCTGCTGCTCGGGAATCCACGCGGACATAAAGTAGTGCTGGAGTACTGCAATCCAGCCTCCGCTCACCGACTCACGGAATTCCTTCTTGTCGATCTCCTTGAAACGAAGCTTCTTGTAGCGTTTGTCGTTCGTTGTGAGTGCGGCACCAACGTAAGCTGGTGGACGTATGAAGCCGCCCCGAATACCGTCCGGCGAACCTCCGTCTCGTTTGATCTGTGCGAAGAAGCTTGATGAAAACTCTCGGTCCGTGTTGTTCCGAACGTTGAACTGCACATCGAAGTCGTATCGCTCGGCATCAAAAATGAAACGCTTCGTGACGAAGACACCATCGCGTTCGAACGTCAACGGTACTTCGAGCGTGTCCTGGTCAAACGACCATTCCGTCCTTGACACACTGTAGACCGGGCGTTCATTCGGTTGATCAAATCCATCTGCACCTATCAACCCACTTTGAGCAATATAGGTGCGCCCGACACGCCGATCCAACATGGGCATCGGGTTGTCAGGTTCTCTAAGACTGACCGGATACTGCGTCAGCTTCGCACCGACGATGTCTCCTCCGACGGGATCGATCCAAATGTCGTACAGAGGTGAGGAAACTTTGACGAGCTCGCGGCTTACCGTCTGCGCCGTTTCGTCGACTTGAACGCCGGAACCCGACTGCAAGAACGATGCATCCGGTACATCCGAACCCTCGCTACTGGCCACATCAGTCTGAACCGCCTCCTCCGGCAAGGGAGCATCGGGATCAACGTTGCCGCTTGCTTGGTCGGATGTCAGCGGGACCGCTGGAATTGCGCCCGATTCTGAATCTTGAGCTCGCTTCTCAGCATCGCTGACCCACGCCTGCACCAACAGATAGGCACATATGCCAATGCCTATCAGCAGCAGTATTCGCTGAATGTCAGGTATTGACATGGTTGCATTCCGAATGGTCTTGTTCGACTGGCGGAACAAGATCGACCCCGCCAGGATGGAAAGGATGGCACTTGCCGATCCGACAAACCGACAACCAAGTGCCCTTCAGAAACCCATGGGATTGAATTGCCTCCAGAGCGTACTGGGAGCATGTCGGATAGAAGCGGCATCGAGGACCGAGCATGGGCGAGATCGCGTACTGATAAAACCGTATGAACGCACGTGCACAACGGGCGCCCCATGACTGTCTTCTCAGTTTTTCTTTAGGTTTCATCGGGATTCTGGAGAGCCTTGAGCTCTCCATTTCCTAAGCGCACGCCTGATTCTAGGCACTGATGTCTTCGAAGCTCCGTCTTGACTATCCAGCTTGGCAACAAGCACCACCATGTCTATCGGTTCGATCGGATCGACTCGAAGACGAAACCACTCTCGGATTGTCCGTTTAACCAAATTCCGTTGGGTCGACAGCTTGCAGTTGCGCTTCGGCACTATGAGACCCAGCCTAGAGTGGTCGCTGTCATTTTGCTTTGACAAAATCCGAACGGGGAATGCACGGAACACGGAGTCAGGTTCGCGGAGTACGCGCTCAAATTGATGTTGTTCGGTCATTCGCCGATTACGGCGAAAACTGAATCGCGACCCAGGTCGCTGTTCATCCAACAGATGTACCGCTATACCGCGAGACGCTTGCGACCCTTTGCTCGGCGAGCTTTCAGAACCTTGCGACCGTTCCGAGTGGACATGCGTTTTCGAAATCCATGCGTGCGTTTCCGCGATACGACGCTGGGCTGGAAGGTGCGCTTCATCTGTTGTAGTCTGCCGAATTCGAGAGGCGCAAATTTTAGCCGTGAACACTATGCTGTCAAACCTGAGACTGAGTTAGTTCCAAAGCTGACGCTCTCGCGATCAAATGAAACACATAACGTCGATTCGACGACAACAAGCCTTTTCAAATTGGGCGAGAAGTCGCCGCAAAATCGGCGAAAGAGAATTCCTTTGTCGTTGTTGTAGGGGTGCCTGATTCTTGTGGAGAAGTGCCATGAACTCCGATGGATTGCGAACATTAGCGCCGTTCAGTTGAGTGGAAAACTGCAAGAAAACCGTAACCTTGAGTGTGGATAAAGGGGCGATTTCGACCGAATTTCGAGTTATCCACAGAGAACACACAATATATCCACCGACAAATGCAACCGGCGAAGTGCGAGAACGTGAAGTTGCAGTTCTGGGTGCGAATTGCGGCTCGAGGTGATTGCGAATTCGGAAACAGTAGGAACTGTGCGGATGAACGCACAGTTTCAGGGGAAATCAGGCATTGATCACGCGTAGTCTCGCTTCTCGAATTGGTTGTTGAAGCTGGCTAAATCAGTCGATTGAGACGTTGCCTGTACTTACAATCTTGGTAGGGAGCAAGACGAACGTAGAGGAGAGGAGGAACGTTAATTGAGCGAACCTAATGTATGGGAACACTGTGTCGCCCAGCTGAAGGAGGAAACCACAGCTAAAGACTTCACACAGTGGATTAGACCGCTTCAAGCGGTTAGCGACGGTAGCAGGCTTACGCTGATAGCACACAATCAACACGTCAGCAAGAAAGTGCGCGACAGGTATCTGAACCGGATCCGAGACCTCGTGAGAGAACTTTGCGATCCAGGTTTTCCCATTCTCGATGTCGAGCTTCGCGTTGGGGAACGCGAACATCGTTTGCCGAAACCTCAGCGTGCAGGCAATCGATCTGGAATCAGCATTCAATCCGGCTATACGTTCGAGAGATTTGTTGAAGGTGGTTCGAACAGCTGGGTCAAGAATGTCGCGATCGAAGTGGCTTCGAGTCCGTCCACAAGATTCAATCCGCTCTTCATCTATGGTGGTGTTGGCTTGGGAAAGACGCACCTGATGCAGGCGGTCGGCAACTACATCAAGTCGCATACGCCTGAGATCTCAGTAACTTACATGCATGCTCAGACGTTTGTTGACGAGATCGTAAAAGCGCTGACGCGATCCGACCGTTCGGAGCAAGTTCGAAGGTTTACGGAGCCGTTCCATGCTGCCGATGTCTTGCTGGTGGACGACATCCAGTTCTTCGCGGCGAAGGAGAAGTGCCAGGAAGAGTTTTTCCATGTGTTCAATGCGCTTGTCTTCACGGAGCACTCGCAGATTGTGCTGTCGAGCGATCAGTACCCGAGCGAAATCGACGGTCTCGACGCAAGACTCCGGTCTCGGTTCGTCATGGGGATTACCGCGGAAGTCAAGCCCCCCGATCTGGAGACTCGAGCGGCGATACTCATCCAAAAAGCCAAAGAAAAGTCAGTGGCTCTGGATTTGAACGTTGCGCTCTATATCGCCGAGCGGGTAAGGAGCAACGTTCGAGAGCTCGAGGGAGCGTTGGGACAGGTCCTGTTGGCGGCTCGATTCAAAGAGCTTTCGATCACGGTTGAGATGGTCCAGGACACGTTGCGCGATTTGTTTGCAATTCATCGTCGGCACGTCAGCATCGACAAGATTCAGGCGCAGGTAGCCAAGTACTATCGATTGGGAGTCGGGGATCTACACAGTAAAACGCGGGTGCAGAAGATCGTGCGCCCGAGACAAATGGCAATGGCGCTGGCTCACGAGTTGACCGAGATGCCATTGCAGGCGATCGGGCAGAGTTTCGGCAAGGATCACACAACGGTGCTGAGCGCAATCCGGAGAGTGAAGCGGTTGCGTGAATCCGATCCCCAGATTGACGAAGATTACAACAGATTATCGAGACAGCTGACGTCGTGAGCGTCAGGAAAATTTGCGAGGGAAAGTGGAATGAAATTTACAGCTGATTTACAGAATCTTAGCGAGGCATTGCAATTTGTCGTGGGTGTGATCGAGCGCAAGCTCACGTATCCCATTCTGTCGAATGTGCTGATCGATGCCGGTTCAGACGGGACGGTGGATCTGCGGTCTACCGATCTTGATCTTTCATTGATAGCTCGATTCGAAGCGACAAGCGTCAGCGAACCTGGAAGGACAACGGTCCCGGGCCGCCGTGCCTTGGATGTGGTGGGCTCTATCACCAGCGGCGGCAGTTTCGAACTAGAGACCACGGAGAAGGGCGCGCAACTCCAGTGTGGCCGGTCACAGTTCGTGCTTTCCACCATGGAATCGGGAGACTTCCCACCGGAAGTCCAGCTCGTCGATCCCGTTGAAGTGCCAATGCCGGCCGGGTCGTTGTTGCATTTACTTCGCGCGGCCAGTTCATCGATGGCACAGAATGACATCCGGCGTCACCTCAATGGAGCATTGATCGAAGTCACCTCGAGTCACGTTCGATCAGTGGCTACCGACGGAATGGTGTTGTGCATGTGCACCAACAACGAAATTCAGATCGACACCGATTCGGTGATCCAAGCGTTGCTTCCCCGCAAGGCGGTGTTGGAGCTAGTCCGCGGGTTCAGCGGCGAAGAGGGCACCCTGACGATGAGCATCGGCACAAATGCCGTAAGCGTCAAGTCCGAAAATCTCACCCTCACCACCAATCTGATCGATAAGCCGTTCCCAGCCTACATGCGCGTTGTTCCCGAAGAGAGCGATAAGGTCTTGAACTGTGATCGCGAATCGTTGCTGAGAGGCATTACTCAAGCGTCCACGTTATCGGACGAGGGACTCAAAGTGTTCTTGAATGCCGACCGGGACTTGATGACGATTACCGCGAACACGGAAGTGGGTGATCGCGCAGAAGTGAAGGTTCCGGTTGACTTTGGCGACAACTCGACGAATGTGATCTTTCGGCATGATAGGTTGCGAAGTGTGTTGGGCACCTTCGACAGTGAGGATGTCTGCTTCCACATTCCCAGCCCCACCGAGGCGGTTCGGGTCGACTCGAAGTCGCAGTCGGACATCGTATTTGTGGTTTCCCCGATTCGAGGGTGATCCTTGACCAGATCCAGATAAGCAACGTTCGAAACGTTCAAGAGGCAAAGCTTCTTCTCGATCCTTCGTTCAACTTGATAACGGGCCCCAACGGGGCCGGTAAGACCACGTTGCTGGAGTGTGTCCACTTGCTCGTTCGCGGTAGGTCGTTTCGGCAAGGGAACCTCAATTCGCTGATCACTTACGACACGTCGGACATGCTGGTCACGGCGCAAGGTCATGACCAATCCAGCAAGTTGCGGCTCGGACTGGAGAAGTCTCGCAGTAGCAAGGTACGCATGCGCCTGAACGGCGCGAATGTGCGAAGGATCTCGCAGATCGCCGCTGCGTTGCCTTTGCAGGTTTTTCTTCCCGATGTCTCGAACCTGGTGTTCGGTGCACCGGCCGCAAGACGACTATGGTTGGATTGGAGCGTGTTTCACGACGACAACGCATTCTTGCGGTCGTGGCGATTGTTTCAGAGAGTGTTGCGCCAGCGAAACTTGTCATTGCGCTCCAAGAGTGCCGATTGGCGGGGTTGGACCGTACAGTTTGCGGAGCAAGCGACTGCTGTTACTCGAGCCCGCCGGAGAATTTTCGGAGCCTTGAGGGAACGATTTCTGGACTCGTTAGCCCAATTGGCTCCTAACATATGGGTGGACCTTGAATATGCGCAGGGTTGGGAGGATGGCGACCTGTACGAGACACTTGAAAAGGACCGGCAGGTTGAGTTAAAATACGGCAATACCAGATTGGGACCCCATCGCTCAGATATTCGCGTTCAGGTACTAAAGTCTGCGGGCGGTAGCAAAGCTGGTCTCGCCTCGCGTTTGCTGTCGAGAGGCCAGGGAAAGGCCGTCGCTTGTGCAATGAAGCTTGCGCAGATTCGACTGTTGAACGAAAGTGCCAAACGCCCTGTTCTCTTGCTGGACGATGTAGCGGCCGAATTCGATGATGAATACGGACATCGGTTCTTTCTCGCGTTGCACGAAATGGGGTGTCAATTGATAGCGACAACAACTCAAAACACTGATATACTTAGAATCTGGCACGGCTCGTCTGAAACCGTGCCCCACACCATCAGAATGCAGGATGGAAGGGTGATCGAATCACCTCCATCGCTCTAATGTTCCACGTGGAACATTGCGTTTCGCGCTAGCGCGGTACGGCCTCTCCAGATCCCCACCCACGTTACCCATGGCAGATAACGGTTCCAACGACTACACCGCCGAAGACATCAAGGTACTGAAGGGCCTTGAAGCAGTCCGCAAGCGACCGGGCATGTACATCGGCGACACCGAAGACGGAACCGGACTGCATCACATGGTGCAGGAACTGGTCGACAACGCTATTGATGAAGCGCTGGCCGGACATTGCGACGACATATCGGTGGTGATCCACGCGAGCAATGGCGTGACTGTGGAAGACAACGGTCGAGGCATTCCGGTGGACATGCACAAGGAAGAGAACAAGTCCGCGGCCGAAGTGATCATGACCACGCTTCATGCAGGCGGCAAGTTCGACAACGAAAGCTACAAGGTCGCCGGCGGTCTCCATGGTGTGGGGCTGTCCGTCGTCAATGCACTCTCGTCGTTGTTTCGACTAACGATTCGACGTGAAGGCCAGGTCTACGAACAACTCTATCGACATGGCATTCCGAGCGCGGATCTTGCTGTCGTAGGAACCACTTCTCGCCGAGGGACTACTTGCTACTTCGAGCCTTCGCTCGGCACATTCGGCAACATCGACTTCCGCTACGACACGATCGCCTCCAAGTTGCGAGAGCTCGCCTTCCTCAATTCTGGCGTGCGGCTCAAGATCAGCGATGAACGCACGGGCACCGATGCCACGTTCCGCTACGACGGTGGATTGGTCTCATTCGTCGAACACCTCAGTCGCGGCAAGAATGCGTTGCACGAAGTCATTCACTTCAAATCCGAAGGTGAGGTGGGGGTGGAAGTCGCGATGCAGTGGAACGACGGTTATCAGGAAAACGTTTGGCCTTACTGCAACAACATTCGACAAGTGGACGGCGGAACCCACTTGCAGGGATTTAGAAGAGCTCTCACCAACACACTGAACGGCTATATCGAGCGCGAAGGGTTAACCAAGAACGTCCAGGTCCAAACAACGGGCGAAGATGCCCGAGAAGGACTGACGGCAGTTGTTTCGGTCAAACTCCCCGATCCCAAATTCTCTTCACAGACCAAGGAAAAGCTTGTCTCGAGCGAAGCAAACACCGCTGTGAACGAAGCTGTGAGAGAACAGTTCCGAGCATACCTGGACGAGCATCCCAACGAAGCCAAGAGCATCGCCGGTCGCATGATCGAGGCGGCACGGGCACGTGAAGCGGCGCGAAAGGCCAGAGAAATCACACGAAGAAAAGGAATTCTGGATGGTCTGGGTCTACCAGGCAAACTGGCGGATTGTCAGGAAAAGAATCCTGCGCTGTGCGAACTCTATGTTGTCGAGGGCGATTCAGCGGGCGGTTCCGCCAAGCAAGGACGTGATCGAAAAACGCAAGCTGTGTTGCCGCTTCGCGGCAAGATCCTGAACGTTCAGAAGGCGTCGGACCACAAACTTCTTTCGTCCAACGAAATCGTAACGCTGGTGTCGGCACTTGGTTGCGGAATTGGAATCGGACAGGCTGGAGGCGAGTTTGAACCGGAAAAACTACGCTATCACCGAATCATCATCATGACCGATGCCGACATCGATGGATCCCACATTCGGACGTTGTTGCTGACGTTTTTCTATCGCCACATGGCCGAGCTCATCGAACGAGGTCACGTGTACATTGCGTTGCCGCCGCTGTACAAGGCGGGTCGAGGTAGGTCGGAACGATATCTTAAAGACGATGAAGAACTAGAGACTTATTACTTTCACACCGCATTCGAGGGTTCTCTGATTACTCCGAGTGCCGAAGCACCGCCCTTGGGAGAAGAACCGGTCGCTGAATTGGCGCAGCGGTACTTTGACGTCTACAAACGATTGGATGCAATGGATCGGCTCTATCCATCCTACATTACCAAGAACTTGATCAATGTTCCTCCGCTGATGCCTGAGCGTTTGGCCGACAAGGATTCGATGGAAGAATGGAGCAGAGATCTTGAACGAACACTCGCTACATCCGATGCCAAACACAACGTCGAGATCGACTTCGACGAAGAGCATCGAGTCCATATTCCCGTGATCCACCGCAAAATGCGAGGGGCCGAATCCTCGTATCGGTTAGACATCAACTTCTTGGAATCCGGCATTCACGATGAAATCGTCGAGTTGGCCAAGAAAACGGATGGATTGATTGAGGCTGGAGCGAATGTTCAGCAGGGCAATGCCAATGTGCCCATCAAGACTTTCGGTGAGGCATACGATTGGTTGCTGTCTCGAGCCCGTGGCGGGGTGCGACTGCAGCGCTACAAGGGTCTTGGCGAGATGGATCCGGAACAACTGTGGGAAACCACAATGGATCCCGATGTGCGGCGAATGTCTCTCGTCTCAGTCAAGGACGCTGGGGAGGCGAATCAGATTTTCTCGGAACTGATGGGCGACGATGTCGAACCACGCCGCAAGTTCATTGAAGAGAAAGCTTTGTCGATCTCGGTGGCCGACTTGGACTTCTAGGCCCTCGCCTCTCCCACAGCTGGGGGATCGATCTCCAGCATTGCTTCCCGCATCCATTCCTCCGCTTCGTTGCTGACCTCTTCGCGGGTCTTTCCAACTGAAGAAATGGGAGGAGAAATTCTCACCCGAATGGTCCCTGGTTGCTTGATCCATTTGCGCAGCCTCCAACATTGCCCTCCGTTGTGCGCAACGACGAAGACAGGAGCCTCCAAGCCCACCGCCAGCACACTCGCTCCTGGATGAAACCGTCCAACTTGCCCCGGCTCCATCCTCGTGCCCTCAGGGAAGAGCGTAATCCAAAACCCTTCTTCGAATTTCTTCTTGCCAATCCTGATCAACCGACGGATCGCCGAAGTCTTGCGCGAGCGATTGATGGATATGGGATTGGTTACCCACAACGCCGATCCGAAGAACGGAATGTAGAGCAAGGTTCGCTTCACTACTGTGGATTGCGGAGCGACAAGCGTTTGAGAAAACAGCGCATCCCATGTGCTTTGGTGCTTGATTAGGAGTACACCGGGGCCTTGTTCCAGGTTTTCCCTTCCCTCGATCTCGTGTTTGATGCCGCATGTGAGTCGGAGCCACCACAGCACGAATCCTGTCCAAGTAACGATGACGAACCCAAATCTTTTCTTGTAGGGAACGAGTTTTCCCACCAAAGTGGCAAAAGTTCCCCACACGACCGTGCCCACAACCAGCCCAAGATAAAAGAACAGTGTTCGGATGCCGAGAAGCATCGGCTACTTTCTCCAGTAGCTGGGTGCGAACAAGACCAAGACAGTAAACACTTCGAGTCGGCCGAGGATCATGGCGAACATCATTAGCCACTTTTGCCCGTCGGAGACGGAGTGAAAGCCGTCGGCGACATCTCCGAGCCCCGGGCCGAGATTGTTCAGGCAGGCGGCAACCGCGGCGAATGCCGACTTGAAGTCGAGGCCGCCCATCATGAGCATGGCGCAGAACAGCACGATGAAGCTGGCTGCGTAGACGGCCAGGAATCCCCACGCTGTTTCCAGAACTCTCTCAGGGACCCGTCTTCCGTCGATCGATAGATTGAAAATGCCCCCGGGATGTATCAGTCTCCGAATTTCACGGACTCCCTGACGCGCCAACAGCAAGACTCGGTAAACCTTGATTCCTCCTGCCGTTGATCCGGTGCACCCACCCGCGAAGCTGGCGAAGAGGAGCAACACTGGGCAGATCAGTGGCCACGCCTCGTAGTTGGCCGACGTAAATCCTGTTGTCGTCGCGAACGATACAGACTGAAAAATTGTCGCTCGAACGTTTTCGAGCGTGAATCCTTCCATGGAACACAGCCTGACAGTCACTACTGTAGCAATCAGTCCCAGCAGTAGCAGGTAGAGGCGCACTTCGCTGTCTCCCAAGTACGACTTGAGGATGTGCTTGGGCATGTCAAGCAGCTTGTGTCTTCGAAGGCCGAAGAACGCCATGTAGTGAATCATGAAATTCACTCCGGCGAGCACCATGAAGACGATTGCTATCGTCTCGATTACGCCGCTATTGAAGTATGCGAAGCTGGTGTCGTGGGTAGAAAACCCACCGATCGCCACGGTGGAGAAAGCGTGGCAAAGAGCATCGAAGAATGTCATTCCTCCGATCCAGTATCCGAGGCAACACGCGACAGTGAGACCCAGGTAGATTGCCCACAGAGTCGTCGCGGTTTCCTGGACGCGCAATTGCAACGGCAACTCGCGCTCGCTGCCTGGAGCTTCCGCTTTGTAGAGTTGTACGCCGCCGACCCCAATGAATGGAAGAATTGCAACCGCTAGTACGATAATTCCCATGCCGCCAACCCACTGCAGCATTTGGCGGTAGAGCAGGAGCGAATAAGGCATGAAGTCGATGCCTTGCAGAACGGTCGCTCCTGTGGTCGTGAGTCCGGAAACCGACTCGAACACAGCGTCGGCAAACGATGCAGTAATACCGGAAGCTAGGGCAAATGGAATCGAGCAGACCAGCCCGAGTATGACATAGCAAACTCCTACAACAAGGAACGCATCACGACTTCGAAGGTGCTGGTCTCGCTTGGCAAACAGCATCAGCGGCAGTCCGAGAACAACCGCCAGTACAAAGCAACCAAGGAAGGTGAAGAGCGTAAATTCCTTGTAGATGAATGCGACGATTGCGCCACACAGAAAGGTTGTGCTCGCTAGGAGTAGCAGAACTCCCACAATTCCGAGTATGGTTCGCAGTCGCATTAGAGAAAGAAGAACTGACTGGCTCTGAAAGTCTTGAGAACGGCTGGCACATCCTCTTTTTCAGGTACGAATAGGACCACTCGATCTTGATCGGCGAATGTGATCTCTTCGTCGAGGTCCAAGACCCGATCTTCTCGTACAACCGATACGATTTTTGCGTTCCCGGGCAGTCGAACTTGGGAGAAGGTCTTTCCAATGACTTTGTTTTGTTCGCCTTCGCCACTGAGTTGCACTTCCAAAATCTCGCCGTCACCGATTCGAAGCCTGTGGGCACTCTGGACATTTTGTTCGCGAAGGTGCGCAAGGAGCGAGCTGACAGTGCTGCGTTGGGGAGAGACTACGGCATCGATCTTGGTGTTGTCGATAAGGCCCAAATATGAATCGTGAGCTACCAGAGCAACCGTGCGCTTGGCACCTAACTTGTGCGCTAGTAAACAGGACATGATGTTGATTTCGTCGTTATTGGTCACCGCGCAAAAGACATCGGTATCTCTGATTTCGCATTCATGAAGCATCTTCGGGTCGGTCGCGTCCCCACAGTGTATGAGGCCGTCGAGTTCGAACGAAGATTCGTTGGCCACCTCGGGGTCTTGCTCCAAGATCCGAATGGAATGGCTGTTCTTCAATTTCGACGCCAACGAGCGTCCGATGTGACCAGCTCCAGCGATACAGACTTTGCGGGGCGGGTCGCGCTGACCCGTGCACTTCTGCAGTAGCGCTGTGAGGTCCCTTGCAGGAACTGTGATGAACACTTCGTCGGTAGGGAATATCTGATCCTTTCCTGTGATTGGCTCGCCGTCACGGTATGCAGCGACCATTCGGGCAGATGGAACGGGACGAAACGAGTCGAACTTGGAAGTAAGCAATTGAGTCGGCTCATATCCCCAAACAGCCTTGAAGCTGACGCAGGCAACAGTCCGGTTGGCAAAGTAGAGAACCTGAAGAGTGTCTTGATAGAGAAGCAACTGCTCGAATTGCGTCGTTACGGCCGTCTCTGGATTGATGATCCGAACGTTGCGCAAATATTTTTGTGCGAACTTCTGTTCTTGTGCGTATTGGGAATTTCGTACCCGGGCGACGATTACTTGGGTGTTGAAAACCTCGGATGCCACCTGGCTGGCCACGATGTTGACCTCATCGTTTCCGGTTACGGCGATGAGCATGTCCGCCGCCTCGGTGTCCGCATCTCGCAGAATCTTCGGTGAAGAAGCGTTGCCCTGAATCGTCTTAAGCCCTTCCAACCTGGATTCCAGGCCTTCAAGAAGCGATTTCTGCTCATCAACGACGACGATGTGGTTCGTCTCATCGTCAAGCAACGTGGCCAGAGTTCCTCCGACCTGTCCGCCGCCGAGAATCACAATTTTCACGTTTTCTCCTGGGATTTTCGCATTCGAGCAAAGTAGAACCCGTCGCCTTCGTTTCTGACGGGTATGAGTTGCCAACCAAATCGAGTGGCGGATCCATGGTTCAATGCGATGTTGTCCGTACTGGCATCTCCATGGTTCTCGAGAAAGTCTTGAATGACGTCGTCGTTTTCCTCGCGCAGAAACGAACAGGTTGCGTAGACGAGCTTGCCTTTTGGCTCAAGTACTCTCCAGCAGGTATCCAGCAGTTGGCGTTGCAACGAGGCTAGCTCAGACACCTCTGACTCTTGTCGAGTCACCTTGATGTCCGGGTGGCGACGAAGGGTGCCGGTTCCGCTGCACGGAGCATCCAGCAGAATGCGGTCAAATGGTACGCCATCCCACCAATCCGTGTTGCGCAAGTCTCCCTGAACCCATCCATGCAGGTCGTGTTGTTGGGTGCGCCTCGATATGTTCCACGTGGAACATTTTGTACGGATGTCCACTGATACAGTTGCATTATTTGGGTAGATGTCGAGAATTTGGGAGGTTTTCACTCCCGGTGATGCACAAGCATCCAGTATTCTGTCGTTCACATTTGCTTCGAGAAGCGGCACGGCCATCTGGGACGACAGATCTTGCACTTGGAAGAATCCTTCGTCGTAGCCGGGAATGCTCGACATCGGTCGAGGTTCATCACAAGTGATCGCATTCGGCAAGGCGGGGATTGTGTGGGCAATTCCTGCACCGTCAAGTCGATCACAGAACTGTTCGAAATCCGTTACGCTAGAGTTGACGCGTAGTGTTAGAGGTGCTCGAGTCTTGAATTGTTCAATCAATTGTGCACGAACACCCTGAAAGTCGCGATCGATTTGCTCGATCAGCCAATTGGGAAGTTCGCAGCGCGATTCTTCTGAGCGCAATTCGCCGTCAGTCTGATATTTTCGCAACACGGCGTTCACGAGTGCGCCGGCAGAAGACTTGCCCAGCTTCTTGACAGCATCCACCGACTGAGACACAGTTGCATAGGGAGGTGTCCGAGAGTGTTCGAGTTGGCAGGCACCGGCAAGCAATACACACCAGACTTCCGGATCCAGTTTTGACCGTGGGCGATTCAATTCATTCTCGATGCGTTCCGAGAGTGAGAAGTAGTGTCGCATGGCTTCAAAACACACATGTGATAGTTGTGCGTGAACATCCGTGTCTTGATAGCGTTGCAAAGCCGACTCGAGGGTTTGCCCATCCAGCACGCGTAGCAAGACTCGAGCGGCCAGAACCGTTGTGTTGTAGCTACGCAAACCGCGCCCCCTGCGCAAAGACATGCGGAAAGCCGTTGGCGGCGACCGAGGCGAGCATCGGCGTTCCCTTGCCTTGGTTGAGCTGCACTCTCGTAAGAAGTAATCCCGCAGAACCGCATCCGATGATCACTTGGCGATCCTTGCGGACGACGGATCCTGGTTCATACGTTCCCTCGACTACTTGAGCTTCGAGAATGCGCATCCGGAGCTGGTCTTGCATAGTGAAAGCCGGAGATCGATCGATAAACGCGCGGATTTGACGTTCCAACTGCGTTGCACTCCTAGTCCAGTCCAGCCGCGCATGATCTGTGGTGAGCCGCGGTGCGTAAGTCACTCGTTCTGGATCCTGCGGAACAGGCTCCCTAGCGGTTCCGCATTCAATTTCCTCAAGAACTTCGATTAGTGTCTTCGCTCCCAGCGTTGCAAGCTCGTTGGACACAGAATCTGTTGTCTCACTTCCGGTCAATTCGATGCTGGCAGTGCGATATACAGGTCCCGCATCCAACTCAGGGACTATGCGCATTATGGCCACTCCCGTTTCGTTGTCGCCATGCAGGATCGCGTGTTCGACTGGCGATGCACCGCGCCAACGAGGCAGAAGCGACGCGTGGACGTTGATACAGTCCAGACGGGGTGCATTGATCACGGCTCGAGGAAGAATCAGGCCGTACGCGGCTACGACTAGGACATCGAGTGACCGGAACTCGCTTTCCAATCCCTTAAGGCTTTGAGGCACCAGCACTTTGATCGAGTGGTCAAGAGCTAGCTGATGTACAGGGGTACGGATAATCCTCCGTCCCCTCCCCGCAGCTCGTGGTGGCTGGGTGAACACAACGGAAGGACTTCGATCACTGTGCAACAGTGAAGAAAGTACGGTTGCCGCAAAGCTGGGGCTACCCGCAAACCCAATCTGCATCGATTGTCGTCTAGGCCGCTGTTCGTGCTTTGATGAGCTTGTGGCGAATTCTGGACCTCTTCAAGCGCGAGAGGTAATCCACAAAGACCTTGCCATCCAGATGATCCACTTCGTGTTGAATGCAGACCGATTCCAACCCGCTCACGGTCTTGCTGAAGCTGGTTCCTTCTCGGTTCAGTGCCGAGACACGAACCACTTCGGCGCGTTCAACAGGCTCGAAGAAACCCGGTACCGACAAACACCCTTCCTCGGTGGTCTGTTGGCCAGATATGACCTCGATTTCGGGGTTGATGAAGACTTGAGGCTCGTCTTTCTCATCGGAAACATCGATCACGAGGATGCGGACAGGCTGGTTGACTTGGATTGCGGCCAAGCCGATGCCATTGGCGGCATACATGGTGTGAATCATGTCGTCGACAAGCTCGACGATCTCGGGAGTTACATTGGCCACTGGATCCGCAGTCTTGCGTAGATTGGGGTCGGGATAGACCAAGATGGATAGCAGAGAAGGCATTCCAGTGATCGATACTTGCCTCGGATGAAGTTCGGTTAGTGATGCGTCGCCAACCAGCGTTACGAATTATATTTTGTGATGGATGTAGCCAAGATTCACCAAAGACGCGACGAGATCAAGTGCCGGTTCAAGTACCGGTTTCGGGAGCCTAGCTTGCGCCTCTCCTGACAAAACAGGCGCACCTACTTGCCTAATACGACCAAATCCGATATAGCGGAAGAGAGTTGAGGTAATGAGAGAGAATTGTTGCGTGTACTCTTTCGATAGATATAGTAAGTTCTCAGACTGCAGTGCACAACAGGGGGACAAGATGGTTACCTTGAAGTCGTGTCTACGTAGTTCCCAACTTACCCGAGCAAGGCTGGGAGCTTGCGTATTGTCGGTTCCCGTACTGTGTCTGCTAACACTGATCGGATCTCCCGCGGTCGCCGAGCCCACACAAGAGGAATTGGAAGCGGCCTCTCTGCTGGCCAGTCGTGCCACATTCGGCATGACTTACGACCAAATCGTACAGATGGCGGAGCAGGGTCTCGACGAGTGGCTGGACGAACAGCTGGACACGGATTGTTCCACGTTGCGAGTTTGGGAAGATCGGTTGCTCGAAATGGACGAAAACGGCGAATTCGACCACTACCGAGCCATTTTCGACGTCGAGCCGAGGGAGGAAGACCCCTACGACCTAGTGCAGAAGTTTGGTCCGTTCCGGACAAACTGATACATGACGGTGCAATACGCACCCGATCAGCTTTGCCAGCGTGTCGCGTGGGCGCTAAGCCAGATCTTCGTCGTCAGCCGCAGGAGTCTTCGAAACAATCTCTACAACGAGAGCAATTTCTACGACATCCTGATCAAGAACGTCTTCGGCAACTACCGAGAGCTCATCGAGGAAGTGACTTACAGCAGTCAAATGGGAGTATTCCTCAGCCATGTAAACAACAGCCGTCCGTGACCGGAAATCAAGCGTTTCCCTGACGAAAATTACGCCCGTGAAGTCATGCAGCTGTTCAGCATCGGTCTGTTTGAGCTCAACATCGACGGCACGCCGAAGAAAGACGAGTCTGGAGACCTCATTCCCACCTACGATGCCGACGACATAGCCAATTTGGCACGAGTCATGACTGTTTTCGCATATGACGGTGAACGTGTCCAGTTCAACAAGAACTGGACGGACGAGTGGGACTTGCCAATGATTATTTTCAATTGGCATCACGACAAAGACAAAAGGGTAATTTTGGGCGACACGACACTTGCGGCAGGTCATAGTGGAGAGGTTGATGTCGATCTTGCATTGGATGCGATTCACGAGCATGCGAACGTCGGACCGTTCATCGGACGACAGCTAATTCAGCGTCTAGTGACTTCGAATCCCGAGCCCGCTTACATTCAGCGTGTAGCCGAGGCTTTCATTGACGACGGCAATGGAGTGAGAGGCAACCTGAAGCAAGTCATCAAGACCATTCTGACCGACCCGGAAGCTACCGATCCTGTAAATCCCGATCAGTTTGGGAAGTTGCGTGAGCCCCTGTGCGGGTCATGAACCTGCACCGTATGTTTCCAATTGTGGTGGTCGGAGAAGACTCAAGAGGACTGACGCATCCGTTCTACACACCATACAGAAGGCAAATGTTCGAGCTTGGCAACCAAGAACCCTTGAAGGCGCCTTCGGTGTTCAATTTCTATTCGCCCTTCCACTCGCCCAAAGGCGACCTGTCAGACAACGATTTGGTCGCGCCGGAGTTTCAAATTTTCACCATGCAGACAGCTCATGACCTGAGCAATACGATCTGGAGCAGACTCGCGTTGGATCCCGTGGTAAGGGATGTGGGTCCTTGGGACACATGGTTTGCGCTCTATCGCTACGACGACGAGAATGGGGAGGAAGTTTATTGGCATCCAGTCCTACACCACGACATATCAGACTATGAAGATCTCGCCGAAACGCCGGCGGATCTTGTCGATCGATTGGATCTGGTTATGACTCACGGGAATCTCAGCAACCACGCACGATCCCGACTCATTCGGCGTATTGAGCAAGTGAGAGACGACTCCAGAGAGCGTGTGTGGTTTGCTATCTGGTACATGGCGACACTCCCAGATTACATTGTGGAGACTCCCTGATGGCTATCAATCGTAGAGGCTTTCTCGGCCATGCAGCGGGTGCTGGATTGGTGGCTTCGGGGTTGTTTGTGCCGTGGCGCTCAAGGGTTCTGGCCGCGGAGAAGACGCAGAATGACTTCGACGATTACAAGGCTTTGGTCTTCCTGCTGTTTTCTGGCGGCATGGATTCGTTCAACCTTCTGGTTCCGTACGGCGACGAGTACGACCAATACGCGTCCATTCGCACAGACCTTGGTTACTCACGCGATGACCTGTTGGCCTTGGACGACTCCGAGACGGATCGTCCCTTCAGCGTTCCCACTTTGGCACCCGAAATACGAGATTTATACAACGACCAGGATCTTGCGTTTCTTGCCAACGTCGGACCGCTGACTCAGCACATGAATCGGGAACAATACTTGGATGAAACATTGGCCAGACCGCTGAATCTCGAATCCCATTCCGATCAGATCGCCCAGTGCCAGACAGCACAGTCGTTGATTCCGCTGTCGCAACAGACAGTTGGTTGGATGGGTCGCGTGTCAGACCGGTTTGGCTCGACCCTGGACAATGGATTGAGCATAAACGTATCCTTGTCGGGATTCAACTTGGTCCAGACCGGCGAGAATGCGATTCCTATTCTTACAGCCAACAACCGTGGTACCAATCCATTTCCCGAGCTTCATACTCGTTGGCCCCTTGCCCTTGGAGCGAAGGAGAATGCAAATGAGGACTTCGAGCTCGGCCGTTTCGACAATCGCTATGACAACATTCTCCGAAAGGAATACCTCAAGCGTTTCAAGCGATCCATAGAAGACTCAAAAAAAGCCAATCGTGACGTTAGGAGCGGTCTTGGTGGCCTTGACACGTTGTTTACACCTGCAAATAGGAACAATCCTTCAAGTTTTGGAAGGCGCATGAAGAGAATTGCGGAGTTCATCAGTGCCAGTGCGAACTTCGGAGGCGGAGCACGGCGTCAAACTTTCTTTGTCAACTACGGCGGCTGGGATCATCACGAAGAGCTGCATGGGAATTTTCAATTACGCCTCGGGGATGTTGCCTTTGGTCTGAAGGCGTTTCGCGATGCCCTAGTCGAAATCGATATGTTGGACAACGTCGTGCTGTTTACTGCGTCGGACTTCGGTCGGACGCTGACCTCCAACGGAGGTGGTTCTGATCATGGTTGGGGTGGAAACGCGATGATCTTGGGTGGCGAAGTCAAGGGCAAGCAAGTCCTCGGGCAATACCCGGAGATGAATCTGACCGGCGATCAAATCTCGAACACTGATCGTGGCAACTTCATTCCCACTACTTCGCTTGAGGAGTACTACGCGGAATTAGCTTTGTGGTTCGGATTGGACGAGGAGGATCTGGGGCTTGCGCTACCCAACGTCGAGTCATTCATTGCAGAAGGTGCTACCAAGCCCGAAAGCGTGGGGATCTTCTAGTCCGACTGAGCGACGCAGAAAAGATCGTCCAAACTACGGACATTGGTCCACTCGACGGGCAGGTCAATTCGGGTACACGCCCTTAGTGCAGGGTAGCTTCCTCTGCGTAGGAAGAGTAGGTGCTAGCTGCGTGGTGATCGAGAATGTCTTCGATCGAGGAGTCTTGATTGCTGATCTCCCCTCTGGGACTCATCGAACAAATCCTCTGACGGGGATCACAGAGTTCGATTACGAAGTCTCAGGCTAGTACTCAACAAACAGGCTTGTGCACTGGTGGAAGTCATGCGTCATAACGGTTGACAAGCACCTCTTCCAGCAAATCGGTTGTGAGGTCTTTCTGAAGTAAGCAACCTGCCTTGTCGATTAGATAGCTCTTTGGGATGAACCGAACTCCGTACTTGGTCGCGACTTCCCCATCAAAGGATCCAAGCTCGCCAAGATTGATCCATGGCAGTTCATGCTCTTTCGATCCACTGATCCAATCTTCCTCGACCAAGTCTATGGATATTGAGACGACCTCAAACCCCTGTTGCTTGTACTTGGCATGTAGCTCCTTCAACTTAGGAAAGCTTGCAATGCAGGGGCCACATGAGACGTTCCAAAAATCGACAAGTACAGTGTCGTGTTCCTCGAGTACATCGAATAAAGACACATCGTTCCCGTTCAAATCAGCGAGCGTGAAATCCGACGCTTTCTGTCCAGGAATGAACTGCTTGTCGTTTCGATATTGCTCACGCCTGTGCGCTTTTTCTGAAATATCGCTTCCGATACCCGGAAGGATTTCGTCCAATGGAACATGCTCGCAACCTGCCGCTGGTTCGGTCGGTATGACCAATTGTTGCGTACAGGAACAAAGAAAAGTAGCCAATCCAACAAGCGCGATCGCAACTGATATGTAGTGTCTAGATCGGGATGCCATGTGCGTCTCCCAAGCATCAAAAGCCATTCTAATGGAGTTGGCCTTGTGGTTCGACATGGAGAGTCGGTCCTGAGGCTTGTGCTTCCCAACGCCGAGTCGTTCATTGCAGAAGGAGCTACGAAACTGAATGCGTCGTGATCGAGATGGTCTTTGATCGAATACTTTCGATTGCACTAAAATGCGGCTAAAACGGACTCCTGCCACGGCCTCCAAGCTCCCCATTTCTGCAGCGAACGGTCTTTCCTTCGGCCGCCTCCTACTCGCACCGCTAGTCCTCTGGACCATTGTTGTCGAGCAATACACGTTAAGCCTCGGCATCTTCGTGATTGCCGTTGTTTCTGACGTTCTCGATGGCCGGATTGCGAGAAAGCAGAACAACGTCACACGGATTGGCGGCATCCTCGATCACACGGCAGACTGCCTATTCGTTGTGTGCGCTCTCTACGCATTGAGCACTCACGGAATCTTTCATTGGGCGTTGCCGGCGATAGTTGCGGCGGCCTTCCTGCAGTATGTGATTGACTCTGGAGTACTGAAAAAGAAGGGGTTGGTTCCGAGTCAGTGGGGACGATGGAACGGAATTGCCTACTTCGTGCTCGCCGCAATCCCCATCGTGCAAAAAGGAATGAAGTTCGAGTGGATCAGCGACTACCACCTGCTCATCGCTGGATGGGCGATGGTCGCCATGACGGCCGGATCGATGCTGGAACGCTTGGGCTTGCTTGGGAAACGCCCTTCAGCCGAATAGTTCTTTGTTTGCTCTCGGAAGAAACGCCACTCCGATGAGCGCATTGAACAAAACAAAAAACGTGTGCATTACCAAGCTGAACGCACCGACTTCTGGATAGTCGGGGAACAACACCGTCCAAAGCAGCAACGCCCCAGCGTGAAACGGAAGGGGCAACGCCGCGGCAAGAAAGATTAGCGGCAAGAACACCAGCATCTGACCCATGCTTGCCTCGACCTGGAACAGTCCAAGCGCGATCGTGTAGACAATCACCGCTCCGATCAGATTAGGAGCCTTGAACAGAACAGCGAGAACGTAGTGTCGAAACTTGGCGAGCCGCAATGCTCGGAGAACACCGACCTCTCGTAGCTTAGAGCCTTTGAATATGTGGCCCTGGAAGTATGCAAGATGCAATGGAAAGTAGAGAAAAGCTGCCGCGAACACGCAAGGGAGGATTATGTCCAGAGGGAGCTGAGTGGACGCTTGCTGGACGTAGGCGTAACCGAGCAGTAGTCCTAGCGTCGAGAACAGCAAGAGCTGGTATATCTCGACAATTCCGATGAAGATCATGGTAGACAACGCTTGCCATCCCGGAACTTGGTAGGTCTTCAAGAGATAGAGCGACATGGCACCCTTTCCCACCTGCTCGTTCACCAGCGCAAGGATGTAGGCACTCGCGCGGATGGGCAACACTTTGGAGAGGCCTAGGTCCGGTGCGTTGAACCATCGGATGGCACGCCACGTTACGTGCGCATCGACAAAAAAGAAGAAGAACGAGTAGGGGATCATGACCGCCAGCCACATCCACCAGTTCACACCGCCAAAGAAGTCCCGAAGGTACTCCCACGCCGTAATCCCTTCGTATTGGGCTGCCGCGGCGACTTTGGTGTAGACCAGATAGAAACAACCGATAGAGAGAGCCCAAGTCAGGATCTTGAAAAGCACACTGGCTAGCGTGTTCTTGCGTTCGACTGGTTGTTGCGTCTCGCTCATGGATTGTTTGGTGTGGTTTTGATCGACCAGATGCTAGACATCGATCGTGGCCTTACAGCGACCGGTGAATTCAACGAGCATTGTAGAAGCCTCGACTTCTGATCGAGAGTCCCGCGTCCTCGAAGTGGCGGACGGATGGTCAGATTCGGTTCCGCAGAATCGCTTGGGCTTTTGCTACGATACAGACGGCTATAGATACCGTCGAAAACTGCCGATCCACCTAATTTGACTTGAGTTCGACCAATGTGAATAGCGCTACCCCAAATTTTGCTGCGAACTTAAAGCGCTTCTTCTCCACATTCTGGCCGTTTGTTCGACCCTATCGTTGGCACTTGACGTTTGCCTATCTCGCGACCGGGGTTGTGGCACTCGGATCCCTAGCACCGGGTTACATCATTTATGCCAGGCTCGATGAAGTGGTCGCCGATTTGGAGAGGCTCAGAGCCCTCGCTGATTTTGCGTTGTTGTTCATACTAGTTCTCGTAATTCGTGCTGTGATCAACATCGCCGCCCAGTACACGATCGCTTGGGCCGGAGCCAACTACATGCGGAATCTTCGGATTAGCGTATTTGGGCGAGTCATGGATCGTGGAGATGAAGTGATCGACAAGGAGTCTAGCGGCGAATTGCAGACTCGCGTCATTGCTGACACTGCGGCACTGGGCAACTTCATAGGCGGATCGATACCCAGTCTTCTGAGCACAGTTATTGGTCTAATCGGGGGAGTGGGTAGTGCTGTTTTTGTCAGTCCTCGACTGACGCTGATTGCCGTCGGTGTAGCAGTCGTGATGACCATCCCAGTTCTCGCGTTTTCTCCCATTCTGCGACGCTTTGGAGAACGACTCCAGAAAGCCGAAGCTCAAGCTGGGAGACACGCGGGAGAGACGTTTAGGGCGCGAGACATCGTCTATGCTTTCAATCAGATGGTGCGGGAGTACGGAGTTTTTTCAACATTTACCAATGAAGTGAAGCGGTACTATCTTGCGCAAACTTTGCTACAGCTTGTAATTTTTGGAACATTTTCGTTAATAGCTTTTTCAATCTTGATATTTGGCGCTACCTACGTGATCAACTTGATTGCCATCGGTCAAGTATCGGCAGGAACTGCACTATCTTTCGCTTACTTCGCTGTTATGATCATTGGTAGCGCTCAAGGAGTTGCTTCTCTAATTACGACATTCAACGTTGCACTTGGTCGTGCACAGAAGCTTATTGAGATTCTAGGATTGCCTGAACGTGCATCACCGGGTTCCAGCGAGACAACGCCCAGCGAATGCGAAATCGAACTTCGCAACATCTGCTTCACGTATCCAACGCGTACCGAGCAGACCCTGTCCGACATCAGTTTCACACTCCCAACTCGTTCGAAGATTGCAATTGTCGGGGTGTCGGGATCCGGAAAGTCAACGATTTTCAAGGTGCTCCTCAAGGTTATTGAACCTAGCGAGGGAACCATGTTTGCCGGCGGCAAACCATCCACAGACTTCAGTCCAGAGGATTGGCGGTCGCACTTCGGTTTCGTACCCCAAGCTGAAATGCTCACTTCTGGAACCGTTGCAGAGAACATCGGATATGGACGTGCCGATGCTTCGCGAGCCGAAATCATCCAAGCTAGCCAGGTCGCGTTCGCTCACGAGTTCATTGAACATCTGCCTAGTGGTTACGACACAGATCTCGGCGAAGTTGGGGCTCGGCTATCAGGCGGACAGAAGCAACGCATTAGCCTCGCCCGAGCGATCTTGATCAATCCTACCGTCTATCTGCTCGACGAAGCAACGAGTTCTCTTGATGCCGCTAGCGAACACGCAGTCGAACAAGCGCTGACCAAACTGCGTGAAACGGCAACTGTAGTTGTCATTGCCCATCGCATCGCCACTGTTCAGAACGCGGACCGCATCATAGTGCTCGATGGCGGTCGCGTGGTCAATCAAGGCGAGCACCGAGCGTTGCTCGAGGACAGCCATTACGAACGACTGGTCAGCCAATACCGACAATGACCACTTGAGACCATAAAGAGAACTAACTGTCAGTGATCTGATTGAACGTGGAGACAAGAGAATGATGCGAACAGGTGCCTTCACAGGCTTCGAGGTTGAGTTGCGAGACCCCGGTATCGCTTGGATCAAGTTCAACACACCCGAACGGCTGAATGGGCTTACCCAGCCCATTAAGAGAGATCTAGTCGAAACGATAATCCAGGCACAAATGGACAACTCGGTCCGAGTATTGGTGTTTACGGGTGAAGGCAGAGCATTCTGCGCGGGCGACGACATCTCCGGACAACGCAAGCCGCTCGGAGGCGAACCGTTGGTGCCTCCGATACCGCCCGGCCACGATAGTGACATTGGAACCTACGAAGGACTTCGCCATCTGTCTCAAAGGTTGAATGTAGCTGTACGGAACTGCGACAAGATTTGCATTGCAGCTGTCAATGGTGTTGCAGTGCAGACCGGATTGTCGCTAGCACTCGCATGCGACTTTCGCATTGCCGCTGACGGTGCTCGAATGGGTAGTGCAACGTTGCGATTTGGACTATTGCCTGACGAAGGCGGTCAATACCTGCTCGTGCAAATGATGGGAATTGCAAAGACACTCGACTTTCTCATGCACAAACGCATAGTCCGAGCCGAGGAGGCGCTGGAATTAGGTCTTGTACACGAGGTTGTGCCGCTCGTGCAACTAGAGGCTCGAGTTATGGCGATGGCGACAGACTTCGCGAACGGACCTCAGGTCGCCATTCGCATGTTGAAGCGGTCGGTGTACAACGCCTACGAATTGTCGTGGGAACAATCGCTCGATGAAATTGCCGCCAAAACGGCAGTCACGGACCACCATCCCGACGCTCGCGAGGGAGGCACGGCGTTTAGAGAGAAGCGCAACCCTCAATTCAATGCATGGCTGGAGCGGCAGAACGTAGGCTCGCTTCGTTTTCGACAAGCCTACGAAAGATTGTTGGCCGAAGCTTCGCGACTCGGCCTCGACACATCAGCTGTGAAAGCTTTGCGGGATGCCTACGCCGAGCAGCTGGAAGACTGAATAAGGCTGGAGGGAGCGGTTGCGCTTACCGCTCCCCCCGAAACTTAGAAATGAACTTCTAGGCTAATGCTTCCTTGGTGGTCTTAATGATGACCGCCGCAACCTTGTAGGGATCAGCATTGGAGGCTGGCCGACGATCTTCTAGTCGTCCCTTCCAGCCTTCTTCGACCGTCGCCACCGGGATTCGGATGGATGCGCCTCGGTCGTACAAACCGTACGAAAATTCATCGATGGCCTGAGTTTCGTGCAATCCTGTGAGTCTCTGGTCGTTGTCGGCTCCATAGACATCGATGTGGCGGGAGATTTCCTTGCTGAACTGTTCGCAAATCTTGTAGAACAGAGCTTCCTCTCCGTTTTCGCGCATTGCTGAGTTGGAGAAGTTCGCATGCATGCCCGAACCGTTCCAATCGGTGTCTCCGAGCGGCTTGGGATGCCAGTTGATAGCGTAGCCAAACTCTTCGGCATTGCGTTCGGCAAGATACCGAGCGATCCAGGTTTCGTCTCCGGCTCTCTTGGCTCCTTTGGAGAAGACTTGAAACTCCCACTGCCCGGCTGCCACTTCGGCGTTGATTCCTTCGACGTTGATGCCGGCGGCGAGGCATTGGTCCAGATGCTGGTCGATGCAGTCGCGTCCGAAGTTGTTCAGTGCGCCGACGGAGCAGTAGTACGGACCTTGCGCTCGCGGAAAACCACCAATGGGAAAACCTGGAGGGAGATCCGTTTCGGGGTCCCACAGGAAGTATTCCTGTTCGTAGCCAAACCAGAAATCGTTGTCGTCGTCATCGATTTGGGCTCTTCCGTTGGACACATGTGGAGTGCCGTCGGGATTGAGAACCTCGTTCATTACGAGAAAACCGTTCTTATTGGCAGGGTCGGGGAAGATGGAGACAGGCTTGAGCACTAGGTCTGACGTGCTGCCGTCGGCCTGGGCTGTGGAGCTGCCATCGAAAGCCCACAACGGGCAAGATTCGAGGGCTCCGTCAAAGTCTGTCTCAACGCGTGTCTTGCTGCGTAGGCTCTGAGTGGGCACATAGCCATCAAGCCAAATGTACTCAAGCTTGGATTTCATACTTGATCAATCTCCTATAGCGGTTCGATTCGAGAGGGGAGTCAGGTTGTTTCTTGATCGCGTCGTGACGCGCAAGCGTTGCTTGAGTGGATAGCGTCACGAGGATCAAAGCGCGCAAATGATACCCAAAATCACATTGCGCACGGAGAAAATCGACGGGGTAACAGAAACCAGCGTTTGACCTCTATCGATCAAGTGTAAGTGCTTGTTAGTCAACCAATGACTGGTAAACGAGCGTTTTTAACTCGCGACGAATGGGCCATGCCGAAGAGGGAAGCAATTGAGTCATAAAGACAACGGTGAGTTCCTCGACGGGATCGATCCAGAAGTAGGTGCTAGCAGCTCCTCCCCATGCATAGTCGCCCACCGAATCCAGAATGGAAGCGGCTGCAGGGTCGATTACCACCGAAAACCCCAGACCAAATCCAACACCTGCAAAGCTCGTTTCAGAAAAGACGGCTTGACCCATGGCAGCCAGGTCCACATTGCCGGGAAGATGATTCGACGACATGCATTCAACCGTTTTGCGGCCAAGGATTCGAACTCCCCCGAACTCGCCGTTGTTGAGGAGCATTTGCGCAAACCGTTGGTACTCGTCGATGGTTGACACCATTCCTCCGCCACCGGACAAGAACGCAGGGCGTTTGAGGTAGCGCGAGTTCTCTGCGGCATCTTGGAGTTGGAATCCGTTCGGTGTGTGCTGATAGCACGCTCCGAGCCGGTCGACACAGTTTTCTCTAACGTGGAATCCAGTGTCGGTCAGACCTAGAGGAGCGCAAATTTCCTCCTCGATGAAGACATCAAGGTCGCATTCGCCAAAGAGTTGAACCAGATAACCGCAGACATCGGTTGCGTAGCTGTATCGCCAGCGAGAGCCCGGCTCGTAGACAAGTGGAACATCGGACAACTGCTCCACCATGGAATCCAACGACTTTCCTCCAACTTGACGTTCGCGATAGAGAACATCAACAGGATGGTCGCTCATGAATCCGTAGGACAGACCCGATGTATGAGTGAGCAGATGCTTGATCGTCACCGGAACCTGAGCGGGCACTGTTTGCATCGCGTCTTTGGATCCGGACTGATAGATCTGCAAGTCTTTCCAGCTAGGTATGAACTTGGATACCGGGTCGTCCAACTGAAACTTGCCCTGCTCGTACAGGATCATCAAAGCAACACTCGTCACAGGTTTCGACATGGAATAGATGCGGAAGACCGTGTCTCTTGCGACAGCAACGTCGTTTTCGACATCGCTGCGACCGGTCGAATGAAAGTACGTTTCTCGACCTCTGCGGTTGATGAGACAGAGGGCGCAGGGGATTCTTCCGCTCTCGACGTAGAAGTCGAGGTGGCGACCTATGCGTTGAAGACGATCATCCGACATTCCTTGAATCACTAGTTCTCGCTCCCGGTGTGAGTGGCTCGTAAGGCTCGCACGATTATGCAAGAAGGTGGAATGTACGAGTCAAGTGAAGCCCGATGTGGACGCGGTCGATCTTGTCTTTTGGTGAGATGCGTTCCTTGCCGCTCACGGCGTGCAGTAATTCACCTGGATGGTAAAGCAGTCAGTCAGTGCGTGGACAACTTGCTATTGGACTGCTAGCGCGACGTAAAGTGGGGGGAACCCATTGTCAGGACGCCGGTGTTCAGCTACGGCGAAGAGATCCTTCAGTATTGAGCTTCGTAGCCGAGCTGATCGAAACTAGCTCAGCAATTACCGCTAGTGTCGAAGGATCAGCGACTCAGTCTTCTTCGTAAGGGCCCAAATGTTCGGCGTGGCAGACTTGTGCATCAGAAGGCGCATTTCCATAGGTGTCAAGAAGCTTCGTTGCGATGTACAGATGAGCGCGGGCGTTCGCCCTGGTAACTTCTGAATCTGATGAATCCTTCTCAATGTTGTCAATCTTGTCCACCCAATCCCGAAATATAAGCTTAAATCTTGCAACCGCCCTTTGATCAGACCTGTCCAAGCACTCTCCGTATGCTGCCAGTTCTTCCGGATGTGTATCGGACCAGACCAACGAATATGCGTCGAAGAATATGTCGTGCCACTTCTTTGTCTGCTCGAGACCTACAAAGTGATCGATCAATGCTGTTCCCACCAATCCAAAGATCATCCTCACAGTAGCTTGTGACTCTGGAGAAACGTTGGACTCGTACTCTTCGATTCGGTCTATGAGTTTGTCGTACTCTTCGGTCTCCATGCCCAACGCGCTCAGTGTGGGCTGGGCGACAGTTCGTAGCTTGTCTAGCCCATCCATTGAATCCCAGCCAGCCGAAGTGACAATCAAATGTAGATCTGGCAGAGCCTTCTCGACATAGGCAAGATAAACCTCGTTCCGCCATTGGTTGGGAGACTCGTCGACCAGAGCTTCCTCGCCCTGATCAGACGATGTTGGTATGCACAGCAACACAGGCGCTGCTGGCAATCATGCGGATACGATTTCTCATACAAAGCTCCAACGGTTTCACTGACTATTCGATTGAAGTGTATTACACATTGCCTAGACCAGAAGGTGGGGAAGCCGCACGATAGTGAAATCGATGTTCTTCTACCACACCGCTGAATCAAGACACCGCTCAAGAGGGCGGGATGTACGGAGTTAGTCAAAGTCTGAGTTAGCCGACCGTCGGTTTTGTTTCTTCACGGAACGTCGTCGCTTGTCCTCTAGGCGAGCGCGTTTCGACGCTCTGGTGGGTCGAGTGGCGATGCGCGGCTTGGGCTTGCTTTTTGCTTCCTTGAGTAGGTTCGCCAAACGATCCAACGCATCTTGGCGATTTCGCTCTTGAGAGCGATGCTGCCTTGCCTGGACAACGAGCTCGTCTTGGTTGTTGATTCGGTTGCGGGCGATGTCCCTTAGCCGGTCCGCCACGGCTGTATCCAATTGAGCAGACGCAATGTTGAATCTCAATTCAACAGCGGTCGAAACCTTGTTGACGTTCTGCCCGCCTGGTCCCGAGGACAGGTGGAATTTCCACGACAGTGCTTGTTCGGGGATCTCGAAGGATCCTAGTCGGATAGATGACATTTACGGAGACTCAATGATGCAAATAGTAGTTGTGTGAGAGAAGAACAGTTGCCGATTCAGCAATACGGGGAAGATAAGGCTCTGCGTACCATTAGCATAAAGCGACAGTGCCCTTAATGCGAAAGCACTCCGGCTTTGAACTTGGATTGATAATCAGCGGAACAGTTGCAATGAGTTGGGAAAAGGAAGTTGGAGAAATCTCGCACCGACGCGAACTGCGGAGCCGGATGGGTGGGCCCGAAGGCATCGAGCGCCAGCATAAGCGAGGCAAGCTAACCGTAAGGGAACGAATCGACGCCTTTGTAGATCAAGGCGGATTCGAGGAGTTCGGTTCGCTGGCTGGCGCGGCTCGCTATGGCAAGGACAACGAACTGGTCTCGTTCATGCCTCGAGGTGTAGTCGAAGGCATGGCGATGATCGACGGCCGGAAGACCGTGGTCACGGCCGGAGACTTCACCGTCCGCGGAGGCTCGGGCGGTGGAGGGATGGGAGGCGAACTGCAGTCCAACGAACGTGCTCGCGAATGGATGGTGCCATTCATCCGTCTGCTCGATGCCGCTGGAGGTAGCGTTCGAAGTTTTCAGGAGTTGGGCCGAACATACTTGCCCGACGGCAACCATGGCTCGACTATCGACGTTGACTTGCTCTCGATCGTTCCCGTAGTCTCCGCAGTCATGGGCTCGGTAGCCGGTTTACCGGCAGTCAATGCCTGTCTCGCCCACTTTAATGTGATGGTCAAGGACACGACTCAGCTGTTTCCTGGCGGACCACCCGTCGTTAAGGCTGCGTTGGGCTACGACATTACCAAGGAGGATCTTGGTGGGCCTCACATACATACCCGGATTAGCGGGTCGGTGGACAATTTGGCCGAATCGGAGGAAGATGCGTTTTCTCAGATTCGGAAGTTTCTGAGCTACCTACCATCCAACGTTCTCGAGATGGCTCCGAGCGTGCCTTGCGACGACCCCATGGATCGTGCAGACGAGTCTCTACTGAACATGATTCCTCGGGACCGAAGAAAGATCTACAGCCCACATGCCCTGATCCAAGCTGTACTCGACGAAGGCTCGTTCTTCGAGATCTCACCGCGATATGGACGAGCGCGGGTGGTTGGCCTAGGTCGGTTAGGAGGTTATCCGATCGGCGTGATGTGCAACAACCCGAAATTCAGCGGCGGTGCAACTGACGTTGCCGCTGGAAACAAGGTAATCCGTCTCTTGGAATTGTGCGACCTCTTTCACTTGCCGCTCGTCAGCTTCGCGGACGAGCCCGGGTTCATGGTGGGCTTGGAGTCCGAAAAAGCAGGAATCGAGCGCGCTGGAGCAGCGCTTGTGGCGGCAACCTGCAGAAGTCGAATGCCGTGGCTCACCATCGTTACCGGTCGTCTCTACGGAGTGGCGGGACAATGCCACCATCGTCCCACAGGAATGTTTCGTCGCTATGCCTGGCCATCTGCGACCTGGGGTTCCATGCACATCACGGGCGGCGCATCAGCCGCGTACCGAAGGGAAATCGAGTCAGCTGATGATCCCGAGGCTAAGCTGAAGGAGATTGAAGGTCGCTTGAACGCGATTGCATCGCCCTTCCGAACTGCAGAAGCCACCGGGCAGGACATCATCGATCCTCGTGAAACACGTGCCTACGCAATCGAGTTCATACGGGATGCACAACGCATTCTGAAGACGCAACTGGGACTTCCGCCCCGTCCCTACCGTCTCTAGTTGGGTTCGCTTGGCGAGGTCGCGAACTAGCGGCGAGAACGTCTCCCTTGATGTGTGCTCGAGAGCCTTTTCGAGTGGCAAGCTACGAAATGTCAAAGATTGGAGCAATCCGGGTCTGGATTGTTGTACGCTTAGTCGAGTAGGGTTGCGTTCGATTGAACAACCTCTTGAGGCTCATCGGACGCTCAAAAAAGGGAGATAAACAAAGATGGACTTTCTAAGGAAGTTTTTTAGCGAAGAGAACTTGCACTGGCAAATCGCCGTCGCACTGGCTCTCGCTTTGCTCGTAGGCTGGCTGGCCAACCCGGAGACAGCAGTGTTTGGCGTGGTGCTCGTTGATGTCTTCGACTTCTTCGGCGGACTCTTCGTGTCAGCGCTCAAGATGATTGTGGTTCCACTGATCTTGGCCGCTGTGATCGTGGGTGTTTCCAACATGGCAGGCCAGGATTCCTTCGGTCGAATCGGCGCGAAGACGGTGGGCTTCTACGTGTTGACTGGTTTCGTTGCCATATTTACCGGGCTAGTCTTGGTCAACATCATCGCTCCCGGCAATATGCCGGAAGAACAAGCCCAGGAACTGGTTGCCAGCATTGAGGGCACGGCTGGACTGGAAAAGGTGCAGACCAGTACCGAGGGCAAGTCGACGACGGACTTGGTCGACATCATTAAGCGAGCGATTCCGCCCAACATCATCGCAGCGGCGAGCAATGAACGAAACCTCTTGGCGATCATTTTCTTCGGAGCGGTGTTTGGCGTGTTCATGGCACGAATGCAGGGGGAGGTGCGCAACACCTTGGACAACGTCTGGATGGGCATCCACGACGTGATGATTCTCATAACGATGTGGATCATGAGATTTGCGCCCATCGGAGTGTTCGCTCTAGTTTCGAAAGTGCTGATCATGTCGGGACTAGCTGTGTTCCAAGTGTTGCTGTGGTTCTTCCTGACGGTCTTTCTCGCTCTCGTTCTGCACTTCTTCCTTTGGTTGCCATTGCTCCTGTGGTTTATCGGCGGGATCAATCCCGTTGCCTACTACGGCAAAGTCGTCAAGGCTCAACTGACGGCGTTCTCAACAGCATCCTCAGCAGCCACGCTGCCGGTCACGATCAAGAGTGCCGAAGATGCAGGAGTGTCCACTCGTGTAACGAGCTTCGTATTGCCTTTGGGTGCAACGGTGAACATGGATGGCACCGCGTTGTACGAGTGCGTTGTCGTGATATTCATCGCGCAGATCTACGCGGCGACCACCGGTACGGACTTTGGTATCGGACAACAGTTGACGGTGGTATTGCTCGCTTTGCTGACTTCCATAGGAGTCGCGGGGATACCTTCGGCCAGTTTGGTGGCCATCGCAATCATCTTGCCTGCAGTGGGATTGCCTGCGGAGTGGTTGGCAATCATCTTGGCGGTTGATCGGATCTTGGATATGTGCCGTACATCGACGAACGTGACAAGCGACTTGTGCATTACGGCAATGGTTGCGAGTACGGAAGGAGAAGGACTGGACGACATTCGTCGTTCCGACTCGTCGCAGTCGACCGAAGCCGCCTAGTTAGAGGCTTTCGGACAGATAACCGGGCGGCGATTGGCTGATCGTCGCCCTATATTCCTGTGTTGAACGGTGCCTTTCCGATTTCCAGGGAAGTCGCCTGTTAGGACTCTGCTCCGCATTGCTGCGTGCGGTGCGTTAACAAATTGTTCACGAGTGGAACTTAAACTCCATTTTGCACGCACTATTGAACATAATGTACGAGCAGCTCATTGACCACCACAGGAGTTTTCATGAATCTACCGACCAAGGTAGTTTTTGTGCGAGTCCTGCAAATTGCAGTAGGACTCCTTGCACTCAGCTTTGCGCACACATCGCTGGCTGAGACTTCGGCATCGATCACTGGAGATGTTCAAAATGCCGATGGCGATCCGATTAGCGGTGCGGAAATTGCCATTGTCCATGATCCATCCGGCACCACAGCGTCAGCTGTATCGGGCGAAAGCGGATCGTTCTATCAAAGCGGCTTGCGAGTCGGAGGCCCCTACACGATTTCGGTTTCCGCATCCGGCTACGAAAGCGTTGAAGTAAACGCAGGTTCCTTCCAACCCGGCAATCAGTCTGTAGCGACCGTGGTGCTCAGTACCGCGGACATGGAAGAAATGGTTGTCATGGGCAGGTCTGTAGGTGGCGACAACGCATTGAACAACGGAGTGGGCTCCGCCTACACGTCAGAAGATTTGCTGAATCAACCGTCCGGCGAGCGTGATGCCATCAAGACGCTACTCAGGGATCCCTTGGCTCATTCAGCGGGAGAAGGGAATCTTTCGGTAGCCGGAGTAAACCCACGATTCAACGGGCTGGCAATTGACGGATCTCTGCAACAAGACGACTTCGGACTGGGCTCGAACACCTACGCAACAGAGCGTTCGCCAGTCAGTCTCGATGCCATTGAGTCCGTTTCGCTGGTCGCGTCCGACTACTCGGCAAGTGCTTCGGGATTCACCGGTGGATTGGTGAACATCACGACCAAATCGGGTGCCAATGATTGGGATGGATCGTTCTTCTACTACTTCCAGAACGACGGTCACATCGGTGACACCTACGACGGCAATCGGAACTACTCCCCCGGCTCGTTCGACGAGACTGAAGTTGGGTTCACGATTGGCGGTCCGATCATCGAAGACACAATGTTCTTCTTCCTTTCAATCGATCAGTTCGAGAGCACTGAGAGCGTCGATTTCGCCCAGTACGATGCGGACAACGGAATCTCAGCGGGGTTCTTCGACGCCCTTCGGGAGTTCATCATTGACACCTACGAATACGATCCCGGCTCTCGTCCCAGTGTGGCGTCAACACCGGTCTCGTCCAACAGGACTTTGATGAAGTTCGACTGGAACATCAACGCTCTGCACCGATTTTCGTTTACTCACCAGATCACAGAAGAGCAGGGCACTTCTGTGGGATCCTCGCGATTGGAGTCCAACTGGATTGACTTTCCCGTAGACCTGACATCCACGACGTTTCAGCTCTTTTCGGACTGGACGGAACGCGCTTCGACGACGCTACGGATGAACACCAAGACCTTTGAACGAGGTCAGAACTGTCGAGCTGGTCCTGGAGTGGGTGCTATGGAAATTAGCAACATTACGGGAGCTGACTTGGAAGGAACACCGCTCGAAGGGATGTTGACCGGACGCATCAGCATTAACGCCGGGTGCGATCGTTTTCGACACGCCAATGCCTACAACGATGAGCGAGTCCAGCTCTATGGAGCATTGGACTACCTAATCGAAGACCACATTCTTCGCGTTGGAATGGAGTTCGAAGACTTTAGCTTGTACAACCTGTTCGTTCCCAGTTCCGCTGGACGATTCCGGTTCTCGGGATTCAATGGGTTGGCATCGCGGACCGCACGAGTCGACTATGTGAACACCGTTTCCAACAATGCGTTGGACGGTGCGGCCGCATGGGGATACACCAAGCTGACCTTGTTTGCCCAGGACATTTTTGAGCCTTGGCCAGACATCGAAGTGTCCGTTGGTGCACGCTGGGAAAGCTATTCGCAAGACGACAGACCCGCGGCGAGCTCCGAGATCCAGTCAACGTACGGAATCCGAAGCGACACCAATCTTGATGGACGTTCGGTATTCCTGCCGAGAGCCAGCGTTCGCTGGTCGGGATTGGAGAACACCATCATTTCTGGCGGTCTGGGACTGTTTTCGGGTGGCGATCCAAAAGTTTGGACCTCCAACGCATTCCAGGTTCCAACCGTATTCTCGCGGCTTAGCAGAGCTACCAATGTCTCTCCGTTGCAAGTGCCGGCGGAATTGATTGCACAGGTTGGCGCAGCTACGGCAGGCGTTCCGATCGATGTTATTTCGGAAGACTTCGAGATTCCGTCCGACTGGAAGTTCTCGCTGCGGCTTGACCACACCTTCGACGCAATTATTGGAGACTGGGATCTAGGCGAAGACTACAGCCTTTCCCTGCAGTACTTGCTGACTGCAACGAACAACGGATTCCTGTGGACGAATCTAGCGCAAACCCAACTCTCGGACGCGCAACCCACCGGAACTGCGCCGGATGGTCGGATCATTTATGCGGACTTGGACCGTCTCGACATTCTCAATCTGACGCAGCTGGGCAACTTTTCGGAAGGAACCAGTCAGAGCTTCTCGATCGCACTTGAAAAGCAGTTCGACTTTGGTTTGGACGGAAGCATCAGCTATGCGTGGCAGGATGTGAACATGGTCTCTGAGGGAGTTTCTTCACGTGGCATTTCAAACTGGCGAAACATCCAAGACATCGATCGAAACGATCCGTCGCCGAGAAGCTCTCCGTACGCAGTCGAACATTCCTACAAGTTCAATCTCGGCTACCAGCGCGAGCTGGGAGCTGGAATCTTGGGTCGTGTCGACTTGTTCGGGCGAACCAGCCAAGGTTCGAACTACACGTACACATTCGATGTGAACTGGGACAACTCGCTGTTTGGAAGAGCGGGAGCAGGCGAAAGCCCCTACGACAACAGTCCGTTGTATGTTCCCACAGGTCCAAACGACAGCAGAGTCGTCTTCGCAGATGGGTTCGATCAGAGCGCATTCTTCGCGTATGTGTCCGACAACGACATTTCGTCGGGCATTCAGGAAGCCTACTCCGGAATTTCACCTCGAAACAATGTTTGGGATATTCGTTTTCAAGTAACGATGCCCGGGCTTGCGGCATTCGAGCAGTACGTCGGCGACAACACGGTTCGGTTCGTGTTGGATATCGACAACTTCCTGAATCTGCTGAACGACGAATGGGGCGTGTACGACTACGGTCCTCGCTACAGTCAGGCGGCCATCGTGCGAGCCGATCTGGTCATGGCAAGCGATGTCGCTGCCAATGGCGTGGATGGTGCGAGTGCACTCAAGGGCGATTCGATGCGCACCTCGTGTCAACAAGCAGGAGATTGCGTGTATCGTTTCAATTCGTTTCGACCGGTCTCGTTGGAGTTTCCCAACGGTCCGCGGTCTGTCTACAAGATTCGCTTTGGAATTCGCGTAGACATCTAAAGCACGCTGTGGAAAACAATCAGGGCCGCCTGGCGTGAGCTGGGCGGCCCTTTTTGTGGTCTACCTAAATGCCGATAGGACTTCGGAGTCGATGCGTTCGAAATGCTCGGCTTTGGTCGGTACGCTGGAAAACATCATTTCCTCAACGCCTGCATCCTTGTACTGCCCGATCAGGTCGATGCAGTAGTTCTTGTTGCCGCATACGATCCAAGGTCGTGCGCGCAGAGCTTGTTTGGCACGCTCCTCGTTGTCGTCCAGACGCATGGGGATCAGCATCGTTTTCTTGATTTCCGACGGATCGCGACCGATGTTCTCGCAGTGTTGGTTCAGCACATTGATTTTGTGCTTGAACACATCGGGACCACCGGGATTGTTGAAGTCGATGTTGCAGACGTCGGCGTACTTCGCGCATGTCTTGAGAGTTCGCTTTTCTCCGTTTCCGCCCACCAGAATTGGCAAGTGAGGTGTTTGGAAGCAGTTGGGTGAGAAAGGTGCATCCTTGAGGTTGTAGTACTTCCCTTCGTAGTCCACGGTGCCGTCGCCGGCTGTGAACAGAAGCTTGATGACATCGAGAGCTTCCTCGAGCCTGTCGCACCGCTCTTTCAGTCCCGGGAAACGCCATCCATAGGCAGTGTGTTCCTGCCAGTACCACGCGGCACCGATGCCCAGAATGTAACGGCCGTGGGAAATGTGGTCGACGGTAGCCGCCATCTTTGCAAGTAGCGCGGGATTTCGGTAGGTATTGCCCGTTACCAGCAGTCCGAGCTCAACTCGCTGAGTGAGTCCGGCAGCGGCAGTCACAAGGGACCAGCCTTCGAACGCCTCTCGATTGACGACTTCGGATCCGGGCGCGGGAACTAGAAAGTGGTCGGACCACCAAAGGCTGATCCAGCTGCCGTTCTCGACGGCGTTAATAGTGGCGAGAGTGTCGTCCCAGGTGCACAGGTAGTTGACCAGTTGAGCGCCAAATTTCATACGGATTCCTTAAGCGAAGTGACTTCGAGCAACTTTGCCATTCTAACGACCGAATAGTTGGACGCTGGTCTTCGAACTTCAGGGAGACTGAAGGGGTTCTAGCTAGTCGTTTGCAGCGTGGTGCTTTGCGATTCGGTAGTGAGTGCTGAGTGAGTGGAAGTCGTCCGATCCCAGGTCATCGAGTGCGAATGGACCGTAATCGTTAAGTCCATCCGGACCGAGAAGTCGCAGGACTGTGTGCAAGTGATCTTCGGAGACATCGTCGTATTCCACCAACAGCAAATCCTTGACGTAGATTCGATAGTAGACGCGGTCTCCACGTTGACTGTACGTGAAGAATCCGCGCGTGAGTTCGGGTTCGAGTTTCGCCCACAGTTCGTTGGCAAAGGGTGCTGACAGATAGAACACGTACTCCTGGACCAAGCCCTTTGCGGTTTGCATTTGTTCAGAAGACAGCTCGCTTAGTGGCAACCCCACATCATCGAATTGGGATGTATCGACGTTCCTTCCTCGATCAAGGTGACCGGATCCGGATCCAGCGATGACATCGTTACGTACCAACCCGGGAACAGTTGCTTTGGACTGTTGCTCCTCGTTCAACGATTGATAGAGTTCCCGTCCCAGCTGAATTTCGCTCTCGAGTGGTTTCACTTCGCCGTCCTCGAGTGGTTGTGCACCGATGAACATGGGAGCGAGGATCAGGTCGTTGCCATGAACCAGAAAGTTGAGTGCAATGTGGTGGCCATCGAATTGGAAGCCCCATGCGGAGTCTTCTAGCGGATTTCCGAACACGGCGACTGTGTAGTCATGCTCCCTTTCAGAGCCAGAAGCTCGTTGGATGACGATGGCTAACTGCCGGACTTTTGTAAAGGCTCTTTCGCTCAGTAGTAATCTCAACGCGTCCCAGACCAGCCAACGAGCATTGCGTTCCAAATCGCCCATTCGCAAGCCTCCGGGCCGTCTCCCAGGAACATTCGTCCACGAGTACATTTCCTGGTCGCCGACACAGTAGTTGAGGGAGTTTCGGCTATCTTTGGGCGCGGTCTCAATCAGCCGAGCTAATGTCTCAGCCGCAGCGTTGAGGGTTTCGTGATCTCCTCGAGGCTTTAGCGAGTAGGCGGACAGATCACAGTCGAGTTTGAAGGCAGGTTCGTCGTTGGTCCCAGCAAGTTCGTCGTCCTCGTTCTGAGCGTTGGCAAAACCTGCAATTGCTAGGCAGACAGCCGCGGAAAAGAGGAGGACCGCGATGGGTTTCGTTGCGCCTAACGCGGGACGGCGCACTCTTGGTTGTGCCACAAATCTATCCAATCGAGTGTTCAGAGTTCGACTATCGCGTGACCCGGACATGTTCCTCTGTCTTCGTCGTTGACGACATCCAGTTTCAGGTGAACCAGCTGGCATCCGTTCTGCAGTTCCTTGTCGGTGACTTCACCGACAACAGTCAGCGTTTCGTCTTTCTGGTTGATGGCGCGATATTGGCAACCCACTTCCCGTATTACTCCTTCATCTCCAAGCCAATCACGAAGAGCATTGACGATATAGGCGTAGCGTAGGTTGCCCATTCCGAATGCTCCTTGCTCGTTGCCGGCTCTTCGCCCAGCTTCGTCGTCCATGTGGAACGGCACGAACTCTTCGTTCACTGCAGCGTAGCGATTCCACTCTGCGAAGCTTGTCTTGCGGGACCAGCTCGGAATCTTGTCGCCGACATTCAGGTCGTCAAAGGAAATAGTCATGGTTGGGTCTCAATATCGAATCTGGGTTGAAATGCGAGTGCGAACAAGCTCTTCTCGCTGATTCTTCCACTCGATTTCGGTTCTCATGTACAGGGTGTGGCCGAGGCGGCCTTCGCGTTCGTGCCAGTCGAGTAGTCGCGACCTTGCTGTGATCACGTCTCCGGGTCGCATACGGACTCCGTAGGTATCGGTCTGCCCGCCGTTCATGCCGGTCAAATGTCGACCATCGGGATGTCTTGGCTGAGCATTGGGCACGGAGACCTTAGGAGGCTTCGACGGTGGCTCGTGAATGGTCCAAGCGAAAGGATTGAAATCTGGCGGAGCGACGATTCCGTTCCAACGAGTGGTGGCCGCATAGTCGGCGTCCCAATAGATTCTTGGTGGCTTGTGCGGATAGTACGTGGCCATCGCCCAACGCCGAATGTCGGTTTCGGTGATTGGGTACGACGTTCTGCTGGCACCCCATACGCCTTTGGCTTGAAGCATGCCTTCGGTAACGTAGGTGAGAGTCGAATCGGCCATTGCAGACTCAGTGGATGCCAGAAGAATCGGTTGCTAGTACGGATCTCGAGCGATTGTACGATGGACTCACGGGGTCCGATTCCCTTGTATGGAATGCAGTTCGACGGGAAGGAACGACGCTACTCGAATCAACGCGTCCACGCGGCCTTCATGTACATGAGCCGACCTTGCCAACCAATCAACGAATCGCCTCGGTAGATCTGGCCACAACAACCCTCCACGATTGCTTCCGGCGGAAATCGGTCGAGCAGGTTTTCCACTCCGAACCGAAGAGTCATGGACGAAGCGAACTGTCGGGAATATTCCGCGTCGATGACGAATTCTGAATCGAAGCTTTGAATGTTTGCGAGTGTGTACGACAAGGTGTTCTCGTACGGTCCGTAGGCACGCAGCCGTAGCATTAAGTCGCCTTGAGCAAAGGTGTGGTTTGCTGTGACGACAGCCTTCCATTGAGGAATACCGTTTTCAAGGTCGAACTTGGTTTCCGCACCGATGAAACGTCCTCGCTTCTTGATTTCGGTGTCGTTGATGTTCAGGTTTCCGCTGATGCTTGTATAACCATAGTCCCAGTCTCCAGCCCAGCTGGCCAAGAGATCGAGTCCATAGGTCAACGTATCAACGTCATTCGTGAAGAAACGAACGACTGCGATCTCCGAAGCTCCCGGCACACCGAGTGCTTGAAGTTGAGCACGTTCACTGTCGCCGACTGCAAACGTCGAAGACAGAACAATCCGGTCTTCTAGGAAGATTCGATACGCATCGACGGACCACTTGACTCCGTTGTTCTGTTGTGCGACAAATCCCGCAGAAACCGACCAAGAGTCTTCGGCTTCAAGCGGCAGCGCACCGAACACTTGAGATGCACCATGCGTCGAAGGGAAAATGCCTTCCGCTCGTGGGCTTCCGTCCGGAGCGATCGCCGTTCTGACGTTGGCAGTGAAAATCTGACCTACGGTCGGGGCTCGAAAACCGGTATGGATAGAGCCACGCAGTGCAGTAGAAGGTGAGAACGAGTACTTGCTCGCCGCCTTCCAAATGGCAACCGTTCCGAAGTCTGAAAAGTCTTCGACTCGCGCGGCCACGTTGGCCAGCCATTGCTCCGAAAGATCGAATTCACCTTCCCCGTAAACAGCCGTGTTGTTGCGCGAGTTGCTTGTCGCAAATGCTCCTGGATAGCCCGGAAATCCATTTGAACCGACCGGCACGGTGTTGTTGATCGGATCGCCAGGATCGCAGAGCTGACCGATCCTCTCGAATCCCGGAATGCGGCACTCGATTGAAGTCAGCGAGTCGTTCGGATCCATGTCCACTTCCGCTTGAGTGATTTCCCAGTTGAACGGATCCCGACGCCCAAACGGACCAACCGCATAGGAACTAGGTTCGCCCTCGACGATGGAATACTCTTCGCGACGCCAGTGAGCGCCGACTGCAAAGTGGGCCGGAATGTCGTTTCCTATAGTCGCCATCCACGTGATGTCGACGTTCAGTGCTGTTTCTTCATTGATGAGATCGCCGGGACGAAACGAAGTTGGAGAGTCTGGTCCGAGCGAAGGGTTGAGTGTGTTCTCGATGCTGTAGCGAACTTCGTTCCGACCATAAGAGAAAGAAGCATCCGAAGTGAAACCGGCACTGGAGAAGTTTCGAATTCCACTGTAGATGGACATGTCGAGGACATGACCCGAAAACTGGGGTGTAAATCCGGATGGGTAGAGGTTCTCGCGAGGGTCGTAGATCGATCCATCTTGCAGCCGTAGCGGATAGAGCTGAGGAACACCGGGCCGACGGTAGAAGAATCCCACACCTTGCTTGCGCGTCGCAAACGTCGCCGTGTTGTAGAAAACGTATCCGTCGGTTAGGGGAAGCTCGCTGTTTACCAGGAGATTGAGCTGTTCACGCCAGGGTTTACCCCATACCTGTTCGGGCGAGGAAAAAGCCCGACTGCCACCAATAGTCGAGAAGTTGTCAGCGAAGCGGCGGTCCAGGTCGTCGGGGATGCCGTCGCTTCCTCGGATTACTTGGATGAGATTGCCGCTCGCATCGTAGGTGTAGGTATGTGCGTCAGGTCCGTAGTAGGTCACGCCATCCACAGTGAGAGACGCTCGAGTTGCTTCGAGCGGAGTCATGCCGGAGGAACCGATGGGAATGTCATAGGGTTCCGATCGATTGGTGGGATCGGAGTCCGAGTATTGCGCGACTACAGTCAGGAAACCGTCGTTGCCCACCTTGAACCCTGCCTTGCCGTCTAGGGTGAGTTCAGCTCCATCTCCCCACGAGTACTGGCTGTATCGAGCTCCGCCGGAGACTCCGGAACTGTCGGTGGCGAGATTGAAATTGATGACTCCGGCAATCGCATCCGTGCCGTACTGAGCCGCAGCCCCATCGCGTAGCACTTCCATGGATTGCAACGCATTGGCGGGCAGAGAGGAGAAATCTACTCCGTGGGACCCGAATCCGCCCATTCGCATGATTGAAGAACGGTGGCGGCGTTTACCGTTGATCAATACCAATGTGTGGTGCGAGTCCAAGCTGCGCAAGTTCATGGGTCGAATAATCGAAGCGCCGTCGGCGATCGGGAACCGTTGAACGTCCAACGCAGGAACGATAGCCCCGAGAGCATCCAGCAAGTCGGATGAATTGATGCTTTCAAGTGCTTCGGCGCTGTACACATCGATGGGTACGGCCGCATCGGAAGCAGACTGCTCCTTGCGTCGAGTTCCGATGGTTATCACTTCCTCGATCGCATCCATTTCCTGATCCGTGGAAGGCTCTTCTTGAGCCTCGAGATCGAAGCCGGAAATCAAGCAAAGTGGTGCGGATGCCACTACGGCTAACAAAACGTTCCGTGTCATTGTCAATCAAGCCAAGTTTGGTTGTGGTGAATTTTAGAGTGTCTATTCAAGCATTTGTTAGCAGGATGCGCTCAGCAAAAGGCAGATCCAGAACGAGAACTCATCCAGTCCATGAAGTGGAACGTCTTGCAGCCTCGAATCGGGGCAACACGACGCGTATCGAGCATAAAATACGTTGAACGCTGACGTCCGTACTCGTTGATTAGGCACTTAGTTAGACACGGAGACTTCTATGGGTAATTGCAGACACTGTGGGATGGACGCGGGGTTCCTGCGTTTTGCGCATCCTCAATGCAAGGCGAACTTCGACAAAGCGGTGCATTTGATTGCAATGGCCGTAGGCGAAATGGGTTCAGCCGTGGAAGCCGTGGAAGATGCGGTAGAGAAAATCCTGGACTATGCCAGACGGGGAAACCTCGACGTGAAACAGAGAACCAAAGCCATCGCTCGGGGATGGGGCATCTGTGTCGACAGAGCGCTTGGAGGCGATGGCTTGGACGCTGACGAGGAGGCGTCGCTGAACGAATTGCTTGTGTCATTCAATCTGAGTCGCACAGACATCGACAGACAGGGCCGTTGGCGCCTCGTCGAGCAGCAGAGGCGAGATGGTGCCAAGAAGGTGATCCATAGTCAGGTAGCCGAGATGGCGCATTTGGCTGCGCAAGAAGGTAGTCAGCATGACTTCGAAGCCAGCAAAGACAAGATTTTGGAAGCTGCCAATCGCGCACAGTTGTCCATTGGCGAACTAGCAGACCAGATTTCCAAAGGTATTGAAGAAGAGATCGATCGAGCGTTGGACGACGACGTATTGGACGAAGAGGAAGAACAGAGTCTCAGCAAGCTTTTATCGACCTTTGACGGTGCGATCGACACGTTCTTGCCCGCAAAGCAGATGGAGCGGATCGACAAGGCCAAGTTGATTCGACGTGTAATGGACGGCGAAGATGTGGCAGATCGAAGGCATGAGTACGAGTACCTTCCGTTTCGCCTCATGAAGAGCGAGTCGTTGCTCTGGGTGTTCGATGATGTGGACTACTGGGAAGTCCAAACGCAGCGGGAATTTAGGGGTCGGAGCGGCGGCGTCAGTGTCCGCGTCACTCGCGGGGTCTATCTCCGGAGCGGAGCGTTTCGTGGGCGACCAGAGTCAACCGAGCAAAACGTGCATGTCGACACCGGACAAATGGGAATCACGACCAAGCACATCTACTTCTCGGGATCCATCCAGAGCTTTCGAATACGACACAATCGAATCGTCTCGATAGACCCGTTCGAAGATGGAATTGGAGTAATGCGAGATACTGCACGAGCCAAGCGGGAGACATTCATCGTCGACGACCCTTGGTTCGCGTACAACCTGCTCAATAACATATCCATCGAATGAAAACCGCTGATGGAGCATGGGAGGGAATCACATGAGCGAATTTGAAGGTAAAGTTGCCGCTGTCACAGGTGCTGGCGGTGGGATTGGTAGGAGTCACGCAATCGAGTTTGCGAAGCGGGGCGCGAAGGTCGTCGTGAATGATCTGGGTGGCGACGTGTACGGAACCGGAGAAGGCGATGCAGCAGATATTGTGGTTGAAGAAATCCGCGCCGCTGGTGGCGAGGCAGTTGCCAACAAGGCATCCGTAGCAGATCGCGATGGAGCGAAGAGCATTGTCGATGATGCGATTAATGCCTTTGGGCGCATCGACATTCTGGTGAACAACGCAGGCATCCTGCGAGACAAGACGTTCAAGAAGATGACCTTGGACGACTTCGACCTGGTTATGCAGGTACACCTCACAGGCACTGCCTATGTAACTCATGCCGCTTGGCCCCACATGTACGACCAACGCTACGGACGCATCGTCTTCACCAGTTCAGGATCGGGCATCTTCGGCAACTACGGACAGTCGAATTACGGAGCTGCCAAGATGGGAATGTTGGGCCTCGCTAACGTTCTGGCACTGGAAGGTGGACCCCGCAATGTCCACGTGAATTGCTTGGGACCGGGTGCTGCGACCCGAATGACCAACACTGTTCCTGGTAGGGATGAGGATCTGGATGAAGTAGGTCCGGAACGCTCGCCGAGTCGTGTCAGCCCAGCGGTTTTGTTCATGTGTAGTGAAGCGGCTCCCAACGGCTGCGTGATTCATGCGGCGGGCGGAAGATATTCGCGCAGCGTGATCTATGTGAACGAACCGGTTGTGTTGGGCGCGAACGCGACCTACGAGGATCTTGTTCCCCACATCGACGACTTGATGGACATGTCGGGTGCCAAACCGCGTAAGAGGTAAGTTCATCTGCTGTTGTAGAAGCCTACGCATGGCTAGCTACGGCACTTGATGGCTCCCTAGTCGAGAGCTCTCAAACGATGTGTGTTTCTTGTATCGGTGTGAGATTCGCCCATCATTTCTACTCCATGTCAGGAATCCGTTGCGAATGAATCGGGCACGATCGCGTTGAGATGCTAACGAGCAGAATTTGAACGATTGAGCTAGATTGGCTCCAATAAGAGGTCGGCTGGCTCCTAACGGATTTGCTATCGTTACGGAGGATCCGATTCGAGCTCAGGGCCACTTCAAGACCTTCGACTCATTTACAAGCAAGAGGCGATCTCACTATGCAATTGGACATCCAGGCAAGCCCGTCCAGTCAGCTGGGCAAGATGATTGTGAGGGAACTTAGACTCTCGAGTTCTCTCAGAATGGCTTGTGCATATGTCAGCGAACGGGGCCTTGGTCACATCGAGAACGATATAGAGCGAATACTCAGTCGCAGAGGAACGGTGTCGATCCTACACGGTGCAGACTTTCGAGTTACGCATCCGCAATCGATCAAGAGACTAGCCAATCTCAATCTTGAGTATGAGTCGATGTTCTATCGAGTACGACCATTCTTCCCCTACGACAACAGTCCTCTGTTTCATCCCAAGATGTACTTGATGGGTCTTCAGGGTGGCAAATTTACGTCCGTAATAGGCTCATCAAACGTTACACAACGGGGTCTATTCGAGAATGTTGAAGTAAACGTCGTCTTCCGAGGTGGAAAAGACGATCTGGCCATCAAACAAAGTCTGTCCACATTCGATTCACTTCAGGCAGACGAAGACCTTGTTGAACCTTGGGCGGAGTGGATCGCAAAATACGAGAGTATCTATAGCGAACTTCAGACTACTGCAAAAAGCTATGACGGTGAACGGCTTGATCAATTGCTGGGCGACCTTTATCTGTTATCTCCCCAGAACCAACCTTGGGTTCCTCTTAGTCAAAAGGATTGTGTCGTCAAGGCCTTACAAGAATTGGAAGCTGAAGTCCCTGAGGATTCGCCGATACATCTCAGTAGGATCTACGAAAGGACCAAGCTGGTCGCACAACGCCATAAGTTCGAGTTCGATTGGAGCACATTCGAAAACAGCGTAAGGGGTCGCATCAACGTCAATTGTGGTGAACGTGGAGAACGGTTATTCGAGAGATTGCCCTATGACAGTGCCAAGAAGGGTCTCTATCGGCTTAGTACTCGGGGCAGGAGCTATTCGAGTACGACGAAGTGATGTGAACTGAGAAAGGACACTAGACCGAATTTTCGGGCGAGAGCGTTCTAAGTCCGTCTTGGTAGCCGGCCTCGTATGCACAGTAGGGACATTTATGTCTTCCTTTGCCTGACTGGTTGTTCGGCAGTCTCGCCATAACTGAGTCAAGAGACTTGCGATTGCTGAGATTGTGATTCCCCGCATGATGAACGCAATCGAGTGACAGGCTTCGGGTCTGATCAAGCCCAATTAGGTGTCTTACGAGAGGTTTGCGGGCATAAAAGGCTCTGCTCCTGCTTCCATGCCCTCTTCCCTTCGTTCGCGGTTGTATCCAGTCTCCCATGCTACTTTGCAGAGCAATGTCCTTTTGAATAGCAGTTCTAATCTGCGTGTAGTCGTTATATACGCTCTCATACAAAACGGTATTTCGTAGCTCAAATGCATTGCAAAGTAATACTTCTGATCGAGATTCCGTTTTGTCGTGCCAGTGTCGAGCAACGGTGATAAGTTTTCCCATCTTTTGAAAAAGATGGCTATCTTCAAAATGCTTGCGCTCGACCTCGTACTCGTCCAGCATGGTAATGGCCATGGTCTCCTTGACTTCCCAAGATCCATTTTTCCTAATGAGGGGAACTACTTTCAACTCCCATGAACCGAGATTCGGACTTTGGCTACAGTTCAAAGGAAGTCCAAGATAACGTTCGACAGTGTGTCCGGCCCATCCCTTGTTCAGCCGTCCTGACTCTTCGTGAAATACTGTTACTTCGAGTTCCTGTGCAAGTTCCCTTAGATCCTGACCTGCCAGTTCCCGTAGCTTATGAAGCGCTTCCTGACGATCCACCCTACCGCACCTTCTTGGGACAAGTGTCGGGAATACGAGAAGGAGTAGGTCCTGAGGCACACCCGGACGACCTGGCTGGATCGCTTGAATTGTGATTCGAATCCGATATAGTGGATTGTGAAGGGGGGGGGGGTAAAGCGTTGTTTTCTGTGAGCTTATAGTGCTTAGTCTTGCCTTTGCGATTTGCAAATATGTTTCGCTCAAATCAATGCCCATGAACATTCTTCCAATTGCAACAGATGCAACACCGGAAGTTCCTGAGCCGACGAATGGATCGAGTACAACGTCTCCGGGATCGGTGCTGGCCCGCAAGCAACGATCCACGAGTGCAACGGGTTTCTGTGTTGGGTGTCGGCCGAACTTAGTCTCATCTGTTCCCTTTCGCGGCGTTTGAAACTTCCATATGGACTTCATTTGCTTGTTGCCGTTTTCCAGCTTCATTTCTTCGTAATTGAACTTGTACCGATCTGAGTCTCCCTTCTGTGCCTTGCTGGCCCACAGAACAAGCTCGGTGGCATGGGTAAATGTCCGGCATCCAAGGTTTGGCGGTGGATTGGGCTTCTCCCACACGATGTCATTCAACAATCTGAATCCGTTGTGCAAGAGAGCCATTCCTACACTTGGATGTACGTGAAGAGTCCCTGTGACCCAAATGGAACCTGTCGGTTTCAAGATGCGATAGCAATGTTCTAGCCAAGCGAGGTTGAATTGAAAGTCCCCTTCGATGCCGCGGCTACGATCCCAGTCGCCTTTGTTGACGGGTACCATCCTGCCCGCAACACACGTGATGCCATCGTTCGAGAGGTTGTAGGGCGGATCAGTCCACACGCAGTCCACTGACTCGCTGGGTAGTTTCTTGAGCACATCTAGGACATCACCTTGATAGAGTCCCACGTCTTTTTCGGGCGAATGCCAGAAGGGTTTCTTCCGGTGTGCAAAGTGGCTCGGATGTGGAACGTACGTCACAGCTGCGGATCTTTGATCAATACTTGTCGGTTGTCAAGTTTGTCGTGGAAGCGACGGCTTGGATTGAACTCGTCAGCCTGCTCGATGGTCAGCTCGACATCAGACTGGGCTGTTGGGTTGACCAGCTACGTCTCACATCGGAGGAGAGATCGGCGAAGCCCGGTTGAGTGACTCTCAAGGAACACCCTGCGAAGAGGTGTGAACGCCGTTGGGGTCGTCTTGGATTTCGACCAACACAACCCCACATCGGTCTTCACTTGCTACTCGTGGGGATCCCTCGAAGTTTGGACTTGCCGCCAAGACCGTCGGCTTTCAAGTCCCTGTATAGCAGTATGAAGCCCCACCACGCCCAAGAGCCGATCAATACTGCAACAAGAAACACGTGACCGCGGATACCCGGAAAGTCGGGTAACCACGAGATGTTGGACCAACCGACATACAACGTGATGCCCAAAAACGCCGACAACGCCCCTCGTATACCTGTCAATGTGACGTGGACGGACATGTAATTTGCGAGCTTCTCGCGGGTGGCGAAATCGTTGTGTCCCAACTGCCACGCCAGAGTTCCACCGCCGCGAGCAATTCCGGCAACTGCTTGTCCTACTCCCAAGGTTAAGACGGACCCGAACATGGCTCCAAACCAGCGAATGACGTGCCCCAGCACGAACACACCACTGAGGCCAACCCGAAACTTGGCTACGTGAACGACATCGAAGTAACGAGCCCAAACGGGCACCGAAATGGTTGCCATCAGAAACGGAATTGCCATGGTCACTGCAATGCTCACGGTGTAGCTGGACTGCAGATCTCGTGAGACGAGGTAGATGATTGGTGCTTCAAGAATCATGTTCGAAAGGCCACTCAGAAACTGATGGATCTCGTAGCGCCGAAAGTAATGGTCTTGGCGCAGAATCTGAAAGAACCCAATGGACTTGCGGCCTGCACTCGATGCCGTTTGACTCTGGCGCTCGTAGACGCGCTGCCGCAGTTCGCCAGATACTCGGATGCGCGAGAACGAGTAAACGCCGACGAGAGCAATAGCTATTCCAACGATATAAATCCATCGAAACGACAACGGATTGGCATCAAGCAGAGGCCCGGCGATGAGCGTCGTCGCGACCATCACAATGCTGGTGAAGACCTGCAAGCGACCAGTCGTGCGAGCCCGAATCGAACGTGGGTAGTTCAGGGTCCAGATAACGCTTCGAATAGTTACTACACCTGCCGTCAGGCATCGAGCAGCCACCACGCCAACGATCACCATGACAGTACCGACACTGTTGACTGGAGCAGCGATGATCAATGCCAAGCACGCCAGCATGACGATTTGTAGTCCAACGACCACAGGCACTTTTGCTCGGGAGCTCGCGATGCGTGTCCAGAAATAGCTGGAAAGATTTCCAATGAACGCTGCCGAGGTCAGCAGCGCCAGAACACCGGCAGGGACTTGGTAGATTTTGTCGGCGATAACGCCAATAAAGCCACCTTCCAGCAACGCAAGAGCTACTGGAACGGTCAGGTCGTTGAGTTGCTCCCGACGTAGACTTCGCCTTTCGTCGGGGGCGAGTTTGGGTGCTCCGAATATTCGACGAAGGAGTGCCACGTCGCGCTCAGATCGGAGAGCGCTTGTCGAGTTCGAGCCCTGCTTCCGCGGCAAAGTTCATTGCCGTAGCTCTGAGTTCAAGGTTGGACTGCGCCAATGCGGACAGTGATGCGAAAACGATCCAGTCTGCGGATATCTCGAAGTGGTTGCGCAACGCTTCCCTCGAATCCGACAGTCCAAAACCGTCAGTTCCCAGTACGAAATACTCGCCGGGAACCCAAGGTGCGATGAGAAGAGGTAGCGCTTTCTGATAGTCGGATGCCGCGACAAATACGCCTTTCTCTTCAGCTAGAAGCTCAGAAATGTAGGGTTTTTCTTCCGCATCTCCCACGGTGAGGAGTTGCTCCCTCTCGCAGTTCAGAGCTTGGCGATTGAGCTGCGCATAGCTGGTAACGCTCCAGACGTTCACGCTCTTCCCGATTGAGCGTAGCTTCTGAGCGGCTTCGAGCACCTCCACCATGATGGAACCGCTTCCCAGGAGATTCACTTCGGAGTCAGGTGAGTATTCGTAGGCATACATCCCGTTAATGATTCCCTCGGTCACATCGGGCGGCATGGGCGGCATCTGGTAGTTCTGATTGGTAACTGTGATGTAGTAGAAGACATCTTCTCGTCGGGCATACATGCGGTCGATGCCTTCTCGAACGATCACAGCGATTTCGTAGGCGAATGCAGGATCGTAGCTAACGAGATTCGGAATGGTTGCGGCGACTAGATGAGAGTGTCCGTCTTGATGCTGAACGCCTTCTCCGTTCAAGGTGGTGCGCCCCGACGTTCCTCCCAACAGAAATCCCTTGCACATCATGTCTCCGCATGCCCACACCATGTCTCCGACTCGTTGGAACCCAAAGATCGAGTAGAAGATGTAGAACGGAATCATGGGCAGGCCGTAGTTGGCATAGGCGGTTCCCGCCGCGAGAAACGAAGCCATCGCTCCGACCTCGCAGATTCCTTCCTGGAGAATCTGTCCGTCTTCAGCTTCGCGATACGGAGCTATGGTTCCTGCATCGACGGGTTGGTACACCTGACCCGCCGGTGAATAGATGCCGGCTTGCGGAAACAATCCATCCATACCGAACGTGCGGGCTTCGTCGGGAACGATGGGAACGATGTACTTCCCCAACTCAGGGTGTCGAAGCAGTCGTTGAAGCATGCGAACGACGGACATGGTCGTAGAAACGGTTCGTTCTCCACTTCCTTTGACCATGTCTTGGAAGAACTCCAAGGGTGGTGCCTCGAGAGATTCGCACCGGATTTCGCGTCGGGGGATCGGACCTCCCAGTTGCTCTCGCCTTTGACGCAGGTATTGGATCTCGGGGCAGTGTTCTGGCGGCTTGTAGAAGTCCGCCCGCGCAATCGCATCCTCGTCAAGCGGTATTCCGAACCGACTCGCAAGATCGCGTCGCTCATCGGTCGACAGATATTTCTTCTGGTGAACCGTGTTCCTTCCCTCAGCCGAAGGTCCGAGCCCGTCGCCCTTCACTGTTTTCGCAAGAATCACGCAGGGCTTTCCCTCGACCGACATCGCGTGGGCATAAGCTGCATACAGCTTGCGGTGATCGTGTCCACCACGCTTGATCGTTCGGATTTCTTCGTCAGTCAATGTCTGCATCAGATCCATCAACTGAGGGGTTTTCTCCACCCAGTGTTCACGTACAACGTTGCCGGGAGAGACGGTGTACATCTGGTAGTCGCCATCGACCGCTTGTTCCATCCGGGCCTGAAGAATGCCTTCGGTGTCGCGCTTGAGAATGGCGTCCCAGCCGCCTCCCCAAATCACTTTGACGACGTGCCAGTCCGCACCCCGAAATGCCCGCTCCAGCTCTTGAATGATCTTGCCGTTGCCGCGTACTGGGCCGTCCAGTCGCTGAAGATTGCAGTTGATTACGAGCACGAGGTTGTCCAAGTGCTCTCGCGAAGCCATGTTGATGGTGCCGAGCACTTCGGGTTCGTCGGACTCGCCGTCCCCAATGAACAGCCAAACCTTGCCGCCATTCTTCGGTTTGAGACCCCTGCTTTCCAAGTACTTTGCGAAGCGAGCTTGATAAATCGCGCAAGGAGTCGACAGCCCCATACTCGCCGTCGGCATTTGCCAAAAATTCGGCATGCGTCGCGGATGCGGATACGACGGCAAGCCGCCTCCGCCAGTCAGTTCGCGGCGAAAGTTCTGCAACATCTCAGTGGAGATTCGCCCCTCGAGCCATGCTCGTGCGTACACGCCAGGCGCGGCATGAGCCTGGAAGTGCACCTGATCACCGCCGTAGTTTTCATCCGGTGCACGGAAGAAGTGATTGAAACCGACCTCCATCATGGTTGACGCGGAGGTGTAGGTTGCGATGTGACCTCCGACCCCGGAACCGCTGTCATAGGCTTGCAGGACCATGGCGACTGCATTCCACCGAATAATGTTCTCGATGTGATTTTCCAGCTCGATGTCGCCGGGATAGTCGGGTTCTGACTCGAGGGGAATGGTGTTGCTGTAGCCCGTGTTCAGCGCACGGTCTTCGAGATGGATCCCTCGCCTCGACAACTCGATGTGAAGACGCGACAGCAGCGATTGAACTCCTTGCCTACCGTGCTCTTGGAGAACTGAATCGAGTGCTTCAAGCCACTCTCGCTGCTCAAGTTCCCAGTCGGATTTGGGGGAATTTGCGTGCTGAACCATTTAGAGTGGAAAATGAGGCTTAGTGTTTTCTGTCATTGTGCGAACAATAGATTGAAACGATAATGATATTGTTCGATGTGGGGTTAGCAGACGCTTGCGTCCCCTGAGCAATGTGTTAGGGGGGTTATGAGGTGGTTCCGAATGTCTAGTCGCCAATTTGTCTGGAAGTCTTGCTTTTTCGCTGTGGTCGCGCTGGCCTACCTTGCGGGGTGTGGAGGCAGGCAAACGGGCGAAACGGAAGATGTCGTAGAGGAACCGTCTGCTCGCCAGCAAAGTGTGACGCAGGCGACTTCCACGGTGGATGGAATCCGGATAGGTAATGCTGATTCCGAGCCGCAGAACTGGCTGTCTCACGGACGAACCTACGACGAGCAGCGGTTTTCGCCGCTGGAGTCCATCAATCGCGAAAACGTCTCTGATTTAGGTCTGGCTTGGGTGCGCGACACGGGTTCCAAACGTGGGCTCGAAGCCACTCCCATTGTTGTTGACGGGTTCATGTTCACGACGGGAGCATGGAGCACCGTGCACGCCTACGATGCCAAGACGGGTGAGTCGCTGTGGGACTACGACCCGAAAGTGCCGAAGTCCTGGGGACAGTATGCGTGTTGCGATGTCGTCAATCGCGGTGCCGCTGTATGGAAGGGACGCGTATATGTCGGCACCTTGGATGGTCGACTCGTGGCGTTGGATGCCGCTACCGGAGAGCCGGATTGGGAAGTGTTGACGATCGATCCCGACCGACCTTACACGATTACGGGAGCACCGCGGATCGTCAAAGACATGGTGATCATCGGCAATGGTGGAGCGGAATTGGGTGTGCGAGGCTACATCACGGCCTACGACACCGAGACCGGAGAGCAAAGGTGGAGGTTCTACACCGTTCCGGGAGATCCATCCCTTCCTTTCGAGTCTCGAGCGATGGAGCAAGCAGCCAAGACTTGGCAGGGAGGCGATTGGTGGGAGATCGGCGGTGGAGGAACCGTGTGGGATTCCATGGCCTACGATCCCGAGCTGAATTTGCTCTACATCGGCGTCGGAAACGGATCTCCCTGGAATCGCTACATCCGCAGTCCGGGAGGGGGCGACAACCTCTATCTATCGTCCATTCTGGCCATCAATCCCGACCGCGGTTCGTTGATCTGGCACTACCAGACCACTCCGGGCGACAATTGGGACTATACGGCGACTCAGCACATCATCTTGGCTGACATGGAGATCGATGGAGTTCTCCGCAAAGTTCTCGTCCAGGCTCCGAAGAATGGATTCTTCTACGTCATTGACCGGACCGACGGTCAGTTCATATCTGCGGAGGCTTATGTTCCAGTCACATGGGCATCGCACGTAGATCCCGAAACCGGGCGACCCGTTCAATTGCCAGAAGGTCAATACGCCAACGAGGCGAAGACTGTGTTTCCTGGTCCGCTCGGAGGGCACAACTGGCATCCGATGACCTATAGCCCTCTCACAGGCTTGGTCTACATTCCTGCATTGAATATGGGCTTTACGTATGGCCAGGATGCTGGATTCGAGTACGAACCTGGGCGTTGGAATCTTGGTATTGGTGGCCGTCCGGCAGAGCCACCGCCTCCGGCTACTGTCGAACAGCAAGTCGAAGGTTTAAGGAGTGTGAAGGGTCACTTGCTTGCATGGGATCCGATCGCACAAGAGGAAGTTTGGCGCGTTGAACATCCCACTTCATGGAACGGTGGATTGCTCTCGACTGCCGGAGGCTTGGTTTTTCAGGGCAAGAGTGACGGTATGTTTGCAGCTTACTCGGATGCCGATGGGCGGCTTCTGTGGGAAACCGAAGTTCATACGGGAATCATCGCCGCACCGGTGACCTACGAAGTTGATGGGGAGCAGTATGTGGTCGTTGTTGCCGGCTGGGGCGGCGCGTTCGCGACCACGTCCGGAGTTCCTCGCCACCGAGGAAACGTACTGGAGGAAGGCCGAGTGTTGGCATTCAAGTTGAACGGCGAAGTTGAAATGCCCGCGCCCAACGTTACCTACGTGAACATCCCAGTCCCGCCCGACATGGACGGAACGCCGGAACAGCTCCAAAATGGAGGCTATCTATATGGCAAGTATTGCTCGATTTGTCATGGAGCGGGTGTTACGAGTAGCAGTCAGGTTCCAGACTTGAAGTACTTGCCCGAAGCAACTCATGCTCGATGGAATGCCGTTGTGGTCGATGGAATCATGAGCGGACTAGGCATGCCAGGTTTCGACGACGTATTGAGTGAATCGGACTCCGAAGACATTCAGCGATTCGTCATTGCCACCACCAAACAAGCGATTGCGTTCTGCGAGTCGAACTACCCGCAGCAGTATCCCGAACTGTTTGGCACTTCGTGTACGGATCGGGTCATCGAAGAGGATCCCGTCGAGTAGGCCAAACGACAAATCACCTACAAGCCATGTCGTTTCAGGGACTCCATCGAAACGAAGTGTGAATCGCGAGCTGTAGTCCAACGAGTCATGAAGTTCTTTCGGCCAATTCTTCGAGCACTTGGTGTGCTCGCGACTGTGCCTCTTCTTGCCCAGTCGGTGTCTCTGTCGGTTGATGTGGACACCGTCGAAGAACATGATCGGAGTTCGGTGCTCGTCACGGCTTCCATCGAGGAGGCTCTGGATTCAGACCTGAGCGTTCCGTTGGCAGCTAGCGGTACCGCTACGCGAGAGTCCGACTACGATCTCGCGGACATCGTTATCAAGGCTGGAGGGACCTCAGGCAGTACCCGATTCACTCCTATTCGTGATTGGGATCAGGAAGGCGACGAGTCAGCGGAAATCTCGGTCGATACGGCTGCCAATTCCGACCTAACGCAGGATGGAGATTCCGTTTCGATAACCATCGAGGACAGTTATCGCGGTGGCGATTCGAATGATGCAGAGCCCGTTGCCGGTGCCGACCTGTTTCCGTATGTCGAGACTGCGGGTTCGAGAACGAATGTGGAAGTCACTGTGACCGTCTACAACCTCGGGTCCGAAGTATCGACGCCGGGAGCACTGGTAATCCGAGTGTTCGAGTCCGACAACATCGTTTCGGGAGCCGAGGTGCTGCGAAGGGATTTGTACATGCCGCCAATCGATCCCTATCCGGCAAGCTACCGTTACCAAGACGACATTCCGCTTTCAATCTTGGAGTCGGACACGACATTCGTCGGAGTTGTGAATGCTGTTTTGTATGACGACGGCAACGAACTCAATAACAACAATAACGTCAACTTCTTTGGGTTCACGATCAATGACCAGGATCTCTTGGAAGTGAGGTGTCGGCGTCCGTCGCGAAACAACATTGCCGGACAATCGGATCCGCTTATGGCGCACCTCTGGCACCTCCGCAACACCGGCCAGCGGTCGTTTTCCGGAACGGAAGGCGTACCAGATGCTGACATGCGCATGGAGCGGACTCTGGATTCGTCTTGGACGGGGCAAGGAGTTGTGGTCGCCGTGGTCGACGATGGGCTGGAAACCTGCCATCCCGATCTCCACAACATTGATGTTGCCGGCTCGGAGAATTTCATCGCGAACGTCTTTTCCGACGCGTATTGGTACGGGTCGCATCCCAACGATCCATTCAATCCCGAACCGATTGGTGATCACGGTACTTCAGTGGCCGGTGCAATCAGTGCGATTGCCAATAACGGCTTGGGAGGCCGAGGCGTCGCGCCTGGGACAACGTTACGAGGATTCAATCTTCTCAAGGACTTCACCTTCCAGAATCTGATTGCATCCCTCGGCGGATCCAATCCCGACAACAACGACCTCGATGTTGTGAACATGAGCTTCGGCTCGATTCTGGTAAGTAGTTACAGCTTCTTCTACTACGACCTATTTGGTTACTTCACACGATGGATGCGAGACGAAAAAGGTCAGTTGTTCGTCAAGTCCGCGGGCAACGCATTTCGTAGCTGTGGAGCCCTTTTGCATGACATTCATGCCGAAATCGGGTGTCGGAGTTCGGTGTCGGACTACACCAACAATCTTCCCTTCGTTCTCATTGTTGGTGCGTTCAACTCGGAGGATGCAAAGTCCAGCTATTCGAGCGCTGGTAGCAACATTTGGGTAACCGCTCCGGCGGGTGAGTACGGAAATGCCGCACCCGCGATTATCACGACCGATCAATACGGACTTGATCGCGGATACGGGGTCCTGGCTGGCTCTTTCGAACCGTTGACCGAGGATGACTCCGCCAATCCGGACGGCGACAATACAGCCTTGTTCAACGGCACTTCTGCGGCGGCAGCGTTAATGACTGGAGCAGTTGCGGTATTGCTCGACGTGCAGCCAGACCTTACCTTCCGCGATGTGAAGCACATCTTGGCGAGCAGTGCACGAACAATGCAACCGGAATTGCCTCGAGTGCGAGTGGCGGTGGGAGGCTCGCCCTTTGTGTTGCAGCACGCATGGTCCACCAATGCGGCAGGCTATGCATTTCACAACTGGTTCGGTTTCGGTGCCATCGACTTGGACGCTGCTGTAGAGATGGCGGAATCCTACGATCCAGACAGTTTGGGGACCTTTGCCGTTACGGGCTGGACGGGCAACTATTCGTTCAACCCCGGTACTCTGGCTGGAGTCGAGATCCCAGACGGCTCTGGCTCTGGTCTTGAAGAGAGCTTAGAAGTTGTGTTGCCGCTCTCCTATGAGGTCTGCGGCGAAGACACGGACGAGCGACACTGTATTGAGCAGGGTGCATTGGACGGCGTGATCGATTCGCAAGGCGACTTGGTCGAAGTCGAGGTTCACATCGAAGCAGTCCAGCTACGGCTTATTGGAGAGCATCCCCGTATGAGCGACTTGGGGATCCAACTGACCTCTCCAAGCGGCACCGAAAGTATTCTGAATCCTGTTTTCAACAATGCATTCGTTCGGGCCATCGACGAGACGGACGAAACCCATTTCTTGTCCAACGCCTTCTACGGGGAGAGGCCGGAAGGAACATGGAAGATCAAGATTGTCGATGCATTACCCGGCGAGAGTGGGGAAATGCTCTCCTGGCACCTCAAGTTCTTTGTTGGACAGCATCCGCAATCTGAGTAATCGCGAAGCCATGGAATCAAGTTGGCTCGGTCGAGACTCCGCACGAAAGCTCTCGAAATCAAACAGCAACTTGGATTCCCACTACCATGTTGCATTGATGCTTCACACCCTCCGCATGAGAATCAGCCATGTCGTCCGACTCCAACCTGCCACCTTCCACACCTCTTGATGTACGCCTCGGCCTGACCGATCCTAAGGACGTTTCCCACCGACTTCGATGGGGAATTCTGGGCGCGGGCAACATTTCTCGTCAGTGGGTGCTCAGCACGCGAGCTTGTCCAGGATCGGAAATAACTGCCGTTGCGGCTCGAGATATGGATCGAGCCAAAGAATTTGCACAACGGCTTTCGATTCCTTCCGCCTACGACAGCTACGAGGAGATGGCCAATTCACCTGATGTCGACATCGTCTACATCGGCACGATCACACCGTTGCATAAGGCGCACACATTGCTCTGCATCGAGGCGGGCAAGCATGTGCTCTGCGAGAAACCGCTGGCTCAGAACAGCGAGGATGCGCGAGAGATGTACGAAGCTGCTGAGAAGAAGGGCGTGATGTTGCAAGATGGGATGTGGACACGGTTTTTCCCTGCCGTCGATCATGCTAAGTGCTTGATCGATTCCGGTGCGATCGGAGACGTTCGACTGGTACAGGCCGACTTCTTCGACCCGATCTACACGATTCAAGCAGCACCATTAGGCTTCGGAAAGGACAATCAACCCACCAAAATCACTGCTACTGGCAAGAGTTCCGGGGCCGCCGTTATTGAATACGGCGATGGAAACTGCGCCGTTTTGACGTTTCCTCCCTTCAATGCCGAATTAGCCGAAGTCACAGAAATAATTGGTACGAAGGGGCGACTGACGTTGGGACAACCAGGTCATTGTCCCACTGATCTCACAGTTCGCATTCCACCCGAACGTGGGGTTCCCTCGCGCTATCGAACCCAAGGGGCACCAGCTCCTGTTGAGCACTTCGTCTATCCACTTCCTTGGGGTGTGTCCATACCGATGCCGTTTCCAAACCAGCACGGTTTTCTATATCAGGCCGAGGCGCTTCACCGATGCTTGGCGGCAGGATTGAGGGTATGCCCGCAATACGACAAAGTGGACTCGCTACATGCCATGGATGTGTTGACGGAAGTAACCCGACAGAGATACTCAACCAATTAACTGCGGGTCACTCGTCGTTCACGACACCTTGGCAACTGGCGGTGTGGGAGACCACCAGTTCGATGGCGACTAGTCGAACAAGTCAACCTCAACGTAGGGTGGAGGTTTGTAGTTGAACCCAGCCAATCTATCGTGGCCTCGCATCGTCAGATTCAACCGCACGTAGAACTTAAAGGTTTCCCCCTCACGTGGCGGATAGTCTCTGCCTTCTAGTAGCCGCTCATTGTCAACCAGAGACTCGATCAAAGCACCAACTTTGGAGGCATCGTAGTCGGACAATTTTTCGATGAGCTGCTTAGTGCTGGCTCGATATTCGTAGTCTGATCGTTCTTCTGTGTCAACTATAGTGAGTATTGCCTTGACTAATTCGTTGTCTAGTTGAGGTTCGTCCATAAAGTTCACCCGGAGTGCCGGGTGGATTCTATGGATTTCGCGGCAAATCTCGAGCAAAAAGTACGCCGAGACAAGCAATTTAGTAACATCCGTTGGCGCGAATTTCTGCGCACTAACAACGGATTTCACCACTAAGACGGGAGGCGATTGTGGCGGCAATACCAAGAGGCGGAACGGTAGCGGTAACTGGAGCAGCGGGTTTCATCGGCAGTTGGGTCGTCAAGCTCCTGCTCGACAAGGGCTACCGCGTGCGAGCATGTGTAAAAGATGCAAATGACCCCGAACGATGCGACTTTTTGCGAGCGATGCCGGGCTATTTGTCGGGAAGACTGACGTTGCATTCAGCCAATTTGGACCAAGAAGGTGCGTTTGACGACATCTTCAAAGGGTGCCACGGAGTTGCTCATGTCGCACACGTAACGGACTATCGCGACGAGGACTACGTGAGACGCGTTTGCGATCACTTGATTAAGAGCGTGAACGAGTCCGGCACAGTGGGGCGAGTGATTGTCACGTCAAGCATCGCGGCTGTGATTTCGGAAGTGGACATCAACGAACTCAAGCGAAGACCGACACTGTACGAAGATCGCTATCCAGACGAGACGAATCCGAGAAGAACCTATGAACGACAGGGTTATTCAAAGGCGAAGGTCCACGCACAGCGGGTGTTCTCGGACGCAGCGGAAGAGAGTGGAGACTGGGATGCCATTACGTGTTGTCCTGCCGACAACGTTGGGCCAATTCAATCTCCCCATCAGAAGAACATGGGACCTTGGCAGCACTTTGTGGAAATGATGTTGCTGGGAGAGTACTACCAAAATGGCGGATATCGCCCCTGGATGACTGTGGATGTGCGAGACGATGCCCTTTGTCACATTGGGCTGTTGGAAAGTCTCTCAATCAAGAACGGTGAACGGTACATCGCTTGGTCGACGGACACTCCGAAAGTCGAAGAGATTTGCGCGAGCATCGATCGACTTCTTCCTGAACTAGGACACGACACCCCAGAAGTCACGGACAATTTCCCTGACCGCGTCAAAGAACGCGAACAGGAGCTACGCGACATTTGGGCTGGTTGCGATCTGCGCAATGACCGCATCATTGCGGCTACGGGTGTCGAGTTCCGGCCGTTTGACGAGTCGTTGCGGGACTGTGTGGAATCCTTGCTTGAGATAGCCAAGGTTCAACCGAAGTTGCGTGAAGGATTTTCACTTCCCAGTTGACCACGCACCGAGACAGCCGCTAGAGTGTAAGGCCATCACTCTTACTCTCGTACGGGGATGAGATCGAGAACTATGTCTGAGAAGTCATCGACTGTTGTTGGCCTCAGCGGCGAGCAACGCTACCTGTTCGATACGTTTGGGTACTTGATCCTGCCGAACGTTCTGACCGACGAACACGTTGGCGAGCTTCGGTCCACTCTTCGCCAGGCTACCGAACAATTCGAGCCTGTGGAGCAGCAGGTAGGTCCCTTGCACTGGGACAAAGCCTGGCGAGACGTGCTCGACTTGGACACGTTGACCCCGGTTCTGGAGGAAATCATCGGCAATCACGCGATTCGAAATGCAAGAGCCGCTGCAAATCGAAGAGCGTTGCCGACATTCCGACTGGATCACATCAACATTCATACTCATGTGAAGAAAGGATTCCCGGGTGGACACCTGCATGGCGGCTGGCAGGGAACCGGTGGCGCCCAGTTTTCCGAGTTTCGCAACGGGCGTTTCTACAACGGATTGGTTTCGGTAAGTTTTGAACTACACGATACGCATCCGAACGACGGCGGTTTCTGCTGCATCCCCGGTTCGCACAAGTCCAATGTCGGCATTCCTCGCGAATGGCGAGATCTGAGCAAGGGCATCGCAGATTGCGTGGTTCGCATTCCAGCTGTGCCAGGCGACGCGATCGTGTTTACCGAAGCGTTGACGCATGGGACTTTGCCGTGGACTTCCGACTCTCCACGGGCAACCCTCTTCTACAAGTTCTCCCCTCACGGAACATCTTGGTCAGGCGACTACTTCAATCCTGACGAGTTTCGCAAGTATCCCGATATCGATGATCGCAAACTTGCGATTCTTGAACCTCCCAACGCACGCTATGGCGGAAGACCGACGGATCCGTTGGGGAAAGCGAAGGAAACTTCGAGCTAGCGACAGAAATTGTCGATCACTGGTTGGGCGAGTCTCCTGCATGGTCTGAATGGGCTGTTGGGAGCTCTTGACTGCGCCCCTCTGAGTCCATCGGCTGACCCCGAGCTCTCTCATACAATTTGATTTTGCCTTCGATTGGCAAGTTCCCTCGCCCACGGAATGGACAACTTATGACATCTTCAACATCCGCTCATCCTCTGGATTCGCTCAGCGCAGAAGAAATCGAACTTGCTTCCATTCTTACCAAAGAAAAACTGTCGGAAGGCGCTGCGTTCTGCTCTGCTTCGCTCGTCGAACCCTCGAAACAAGCCCTTGCAGGTAACGGGGATTCTCAGATTGGGTCTAGACGAGTGAAGCTCAACGGATTCGAGTACGACTCGTCAAGTCTTGACGGTGGATTCGAGTCGATCGTCGATCTGCAGTCCAAGGAAGTTCAGCTTCGGCGCATCGAAGAAGGTCAAGCTCCGATCGGACTTGCCGACGTCATGATGGCGATTGGAATCATCAAGCAAGATCCAGAATGGCAGGAAGCCATGCGAAAAAGAGGCGTGACCAATTTCGACCTGGTGCAGATCGATCCGTGGCCGGCCGGTGGATACCAGCATCCGTCGATACCACAAGGCCACCGAGCCCATCGTGGAATAAGTTTTGTGCGAGAAAGCGCTACGGACAACGGATACGCCCATCCGGTACAGGGGTTGATCGCACATGTGGACTTGACGGCGGGGAAAGTTGCCCATTTGGAGGACCACGGAGGCGTAGTTCCGTTCCCAAGGAACCGGGCAAGTACCTGGCCGAGGACTTGCCTGAACTTCAACAGCCATTGAGCGAACTGACTATTCAGCAGCCTTATGGGGTTGGGTTTGAAGTGTCCGGCAATGCAATCACATGGCGCAACTGGGAGTTTCGGGTCTCGGTCCATCCAGTGAATGGACTGGTTCTTCACCAACTCGGATTTCGGGAAAACGGGAAACTGCGGCCAATTCTTCATCGTGCTGCCTTGTCCGACATGGTGGTTCCCTACGGAGCAACGGATCCCATGCATGTCTGGAAGCACGTGCTGGATGCCGGCGAGGCGTGCATCGGCAATTGTGTGAACTCTTTGAAGTTGGGATGCGACTGTTTGGGAGAAATCCAGTATCTGGATCACTATGCGATCAAGCCCGATGGGACTTCGCGCCGGATAGAACGAGCCATCTGCATTCACGAAGAGGATTACGGAGTGCTTTGGAAGCACCACGATGCCCTAGCCCAGACAACGGCGGTTCGCCGGTCTCGTCGCTTGGTGGTGAGCGTGTTTTGTAGCGTTGGAAACTACGACTACGGCTTCTACTGGTACTTGTACTTGGATGGAACCATTCAAATGGAAGTGAAGCTGACGGGCATCGTTGGGGTTTCCGCGGTCAACGACGGAGAGGAACATCCAGAAACCTCTCCTCTCGTAGCTCCCAATGTAAGTTCTCCCATTCACCAGCACTTGTTCTGCTTTCGACTCGATTTCGAAGTGGACGGGCCGGAGAACAGCATCTACGAGGTCAACACGGCAGCCCTGCCGACTTCCGAGGAGAATCCGGATGGAACGGCGTTTTCGGCAACCACGACTCCATTGCGGTCGGAATTGGAAGCTCAACGAAACGCTAATGCATCCAGTGCGCGATATTGGAAGATAGTCAATCCGAAGTCCCGCAACAGATTGGGAAAGGAGACGGCGTACAAACTCATTCCAGATGGACACGGAGTGTCGTTAGCGTCCAAGGATTCGAGAGTTGCCCAACGTACCGGATTTTCGCAACACAGCCTTTGGGTTACTCCTTACGAGGATGATCAGCTGTGTGCCGCCGGAGACTATCCCAATCTTCACGTAGGTGGAGACGGGCTTCCAAAGTGGACTGCAAAGGACCGAGACTTGACCAACCGGGATATCGTGGTCTGGCATACATTCGGCTCAACCCATTTGCCGCGCCCTGAAGACTGGCCGGTGATGCCGGTTGAATACAGCGGGTTCGTTCTGAAACCGGAAGGGTTCTTTGATCGAAACCCCACGATCAATCTTCCTCCGCATGCAACCAAAAGCTAATAGAGGTCGATCAAACTTCTATTAACTCGAGGGAGACATCGATCTCTCCGGGGAACCGGAAACCCCTACACGGAGGAAAACGGGTTTGTCAGTTGCCCAAATGTCGGTGCCGATTCGCCTAACTGCGGAGTTCATAGGAACCTTGGTTCTGGTTGCAACGATTGTTGCCGCAGGGATCATGGGCGACGACATGGGTGCCGGAAACGGTGCACTGATTCTGTTGGCCAAGACTGCCGCAACCGGACCTGTTCTGGCGATCTTGATCGTGGTCTGCGTGTCGCTCTCAGGGGCTCACTTCAACCCTGCAGTCACCTTCGTTTTCTGCTTGCGTCGCGAGATCGGAATTGGACTAGCTCTGGCCTACGTGGTGCTTCAAGTTGCTGGCGCCGTGTGTGGAACCTGGCTAGTTCACCTCATCTTCGAGCAGGAGATCATTCAGTTCTCGGCTAGTCCGACAGGCGGACTGCCACATGCCGTCTCAGAGGTCTATGCGACGTTTTTGCTTCTCGCTACGATTCTGGGTGCTTTACGCTCTCGGCAGGAGTGGCTAGGACCGATGGTGGGAGCGTACGTATCGGCATCGTATTGGTTCACCGCATCGACTTCGGCACTCAATCCGGCCGTCTCGATCGCTCGAAGCTTCACCGATTCGGTGTCCGGAATTGCACTGATGGATCTGCCGTTCCTGATTCCGTTTCAGCTGATCGGGGCGGCATTGGCGTTCGCCTTCTTCTATCTCCTAGATCGTCACTCAACTGCAAGTCAATGATGGCATGTGAGTGCACGGACCCGCTCAGAGTCAGCTAGAACACTTCAGAACAGAAAAGCCCCGGCCGCCAACGGAGGCCGGGGCTTGCCAATGGATCCCGCTGGAACTACAGGGAATACCTTACTGAAACACCCGCAATGCGGGGTTCGGTCAGAAAGTAGTTGCGGAAGAAGCCAGACGTGTCCGACGTCAGGTACATGCCGGTTACGTTGTCCTTGTCCTGGAGGTTACGAATCCAGCCGCGGACCGACAGCTTGTTGTCTCCGCTGGTGTACATGACGCTGAGGTTGTGCTGCGTCCACGAGTCGATTTCGTCTCCCTTCATGTTGAACTCACGCGAGTAGGACTCGCTCTGCCAGTAGAAGTCCCAGCGAAGAACGAGGTTGCCGTCCAGGTAGCCAATCGGCATGGCGTAGTCGACTCCAACCTTGAACGTGTGCTCGGGAGAGTTCGGCAGGCTGTTGCCCTCCAGGTCGCTGAGCAATCCGTCGGACGTCTCCACGCCGACCGCGTTCAGGAAGTTGCGCGAGAAGTACGCGGGAATGGAAACTCCGAATTCGTTGTCGGGATAGGAGACGGAAACAGGGGACAGCCCGTTTCGGATATCGACGGTCGCGCCCGGCGTCTGCAGGGCCAAGTTGACGATGTCCTGGGTCAGGTCCGACTTCCTGGCGATGTAGTTGACGCCGGTCAGCGCACCGGCGTCGATGTTGTTGAGCAGAACCCAGTCGGGATTGCCGGCCGTTCGATTGATTGGATCGATTGAACCATCGCCTTCGACGGTGGTGTTCAAGTATCCGTACGCGTAGTTCACCGACACCTGCGAAAGCGCTGGCGGACGCCACCAGCCCTCGACGTCCAGTCCCCAGATGCCCGCGTCGATGTTTTCCTGAATGGCGCTGTTGTTCTTGATGCGCGTGACCTGAAGCCCGTTGTACGCGTACACGTACAACGAACTGTTCAGCTTGATCGTTCGCTCCGCGAGGTAGCTCTTCGTACCCACTTCGAAGGCGGTGATGTCCTCGCGGTCGAAGTCGAACGATGAGGTGTCTTGGAACGTCGTCGGAATGGCCGCGTTCAAGCCACCGGGTTTGTACCCGGTGCTGATCGAGCCGTAGAACAGGATGTCCTCGCTGTACTTGTAGTCGACGGTGGCGCGTCCGGTGACCACGGTCCAAGAACCGTCGAACGGACTGCCGGTCAACGCACGAGCTTCACCGAAGGACGGAGCGATGGGCACCTGCTTGCTGATTGCAACCCGTTCCGGGCTGTACGCTGGTGTCAGCAGCGCGGCGTCGATTTCCTCTTGCGAGACGCCGTAGTACCGCGCTAGTTCGACCTCGGGTGCACCCGATGCAAATGCTCCAAGCAGCAAGTTCATGGTCCTCGACCAGAACACGCCGGACGCCGCGTTGAGATTGATCAGGTGGTTGGGATCGAGCAGTCCGAGAGCGTACGCAGCGTTCAGTGCGAGCTCGAGGGGAACGTACTGCGGCGGAACTCCCAACTGAGCGGCCACGAAGGCGCGTATTCCCGGATAGACCGATGCTTGAACGATGGCGAGGTGGTTGAGGGAGTTGAAGAGCACACTGGTGTCGTTCGTCGACTTGTTGTCCTCGTTGTAGCGAAGACCGAAGGTCAGGCCGATTTGATCGTCGAGCTGGTAGTAGATTTCTCCGAACACGGACATGCCGTCCTCCGTTCGGCCCGGTTCGCCGTCCGGAGCTGCGGAATTCAGGAAGAAGCCGGGATATAACGGCGGAAGACCCAGCGCGGGCGCACCGTACATCGACACCATGTCCAAGGTGTTCGAAAGCACGTAGTAGTCGGTCGTTCGTTTGCGATCGTAGGCAAACACGCCGGCCAGGAAATTCATCTGAGCGTCGAACTCCGAGCGAACCTTGCCTTCGATGACCCAGTACTCGCCGTAGCCATCCGATTGATCCATGGCGAAGATGCGGGTGCCGTCGAATCCTTCCAGGATGCATCCGCCAAAGATTCCCGCCGTTCCCGCATAGACGTTGCAATCGCTTTCGGCGCTGAAGTCGTCTCCTGCTTCGCCAGCCGGCCGGGACATGGGCCATATTCCCGACGGATTGAGCGGAGTTGCACCCAGCGTAGGTCCCACGTCGACGTAGTAGTCCTGTTGACTGAGGTAGGTCGCGTCGCCAAACGTGCCGAGAACTTCGAAGTTGTAGTCTTCCCACGTGTAGGTGACACCGTAGGACAGAAATTCGCCGGACTCTTCGAAGATCGGGTCGAAATCCGTGTGAACGGATCGAAATCCCACGCTGTCAGGTCGTGCGAATCGGTAGTCTACGACACCTTCGGCGGGGTCTCCGGAGACGCCGAACGGAATGGCGCCGAGAGCTCCTCCGAAGATTCCACCAGTAGTCGCCCCCAAGTGAGGAGTGTCAAATCCGAATCCGTCAGGCTTGCATCCTGTGGTGGGCATGTCGTTGCGTTCGCACACCTGGTTGATGATTCGGGCGCGGTCGCTGTCCTCGTCGAACATCGAGAACATCAGCCAGGCGGACGCGCCGTCGAACAGCTCCCACGCCAGCGACAAGCGAACCGAGTATTGATCTCGTCCGTCGATGTCGTCGTCGACGTTCAATCCCAGTCCGGCGGCAAGATTCTCCGTAAAGCCGTCTCGCTTCAGAGTCATAAACGCTAGTCGCCCCGCAAATCCATCAGTGATGGGAAGGTTCAGCATGCCGGTGAATCGACTGTGGGCGTCGGTGCCGTACTCGAGGGATGCGGAGCCGTCGGTCGTGTTGAATTCGGGCATGTTCGTCACGAAGTTCACCGCTCCGCCGGTTGCGTTCTTGCCGAAGAGGGTCCCTTGAGGTCCGCGCAGGATCTCGACTCGCTCCAGGTCGAAGAACTCCATCGTGTTCAGGTTTCTCGGCACCGGGATTTCGTTCAGGTGCGCGGACACACCCGGCTCCGCCGCCGAACCGACCACCAACGCGCCAATTCCTCTGACGCTGAAGCTATAGCCGCCGAAGTTGGTGGACGAGTAGGACACGCTGGGCGTGTTCATCTGAATGTCGGACGGAGTGAGAATCTGCTGTTCCTCGAGCATGCTGGAGGTGAAAGCGCTCACCGACAAGGGAACGTCCTGAATGCTCTCGGCCACACGCTGTGCAGTGACGACGATTTCCTCGATATCGTCAGAGTCTTCGTCCTCCTCCTGTGCAACGACATGGCTGGGCGCGAACACCAAGCAAAGCGGCACTAGGAACAGAATGGATCGCATACGGATTTTGATCATGGAGTTGCCCCGCTGAGTAGCAAACTGAAAACTTGCGGACGACACATGGTTCGAGTCGCCCAATGCCTCGCATTCATGGTATCAAACACTCGCATTGAACGAATGCTTGATTGACCGACCCTTCAGTGTGCCAGTAAAGCAAGCGAGATTGCGGCCGATACTTCGCGCATCAAGTGAATTTCGGACTCGCAGTTAGCGAGCGAAATCACTCATTCGAGCATGGTCGAGAGATGTGGATCTCGATCAACGAGCGGAAGAACGCTCGGCGTGTAGATGTTCTTGAAAGCGTGAGCTTCGCGATGCATGTCCAAGTCGGATTGGGTTGCCCACCGTTCGATCAGAAAGAATTGCAGCGGGTCCGCTTGCGACTGATACACCTCGAATCGCTCACATCCCGGTTCCGAGCGCGAAAGGTCAGCACACTGGCACAACAGTTGCTTCACGCGTTCCACGTTGGTCGGATCGGACACGTTGATCAAGACGTTGTTGTAGATCATCAATCAGACTTTCGGCCGTTCCGGACCGGATTTAGAGCGGAAGATCTCCGGTCGCGTGATTGACGGAACCCGTCTCGTTGTAGGAACGCATGACCATGTCGGCGATGCGCATCAAGTGCACTTCGTCGGATCCGTCGGCTATGCGAGACCATCGAGCTCCGATGAGCATTTGCGCCAGCGGCGAGTCATTGGAGTAACCTAGTGCTCCGTGAACCTGCAGAGCTCGGTCGGTGACCTTCCACAAGGTGTTGGCCACATGGTGCTTCGCCATGGACACTTCGGCGCGAAAGTCAAAACCCTTCTCGATCTTGTATGCACAGTGGAGAACCATGAGTTTCGAAGCGTAGAGGTCGATGGCGCTTTCCGACATCATCCACTGTATCCCTTGTTTTTCTGACAGTAGCGAACCGTGGGCATAACGTTTTTGTGCACGGTCGATCAAAAGCTCAAGAGCTTGTTCGATCTGTCCAATCCATCTCATGCAGTGCGCAAGTCGAGCTGGACCCAAACGCACTTGACCCAGCTTATGGCCGCCACCTCGTTCGCCCAGCATGTTTTCCTTGGGAACTCGAACATCGTTGTAGCGAATCTCAGCATGTCCGCCGCCTCCGCCCATAGTTCGAATGTCCCGGACCATGTCAAATCCGGGAGAATCCGTGGGGACTATGAAGGCACTGTTGCGGGCTTGCGCGATTTCGGCGTCGGGATCGGTTCTGGCAATGACGATGGCGAATCTCGCGCCATGGGCGCCGGATGTAAACCACTTGTGACCGTTGATAACCCAGTCGTCTCCGTCTTCGACTGCTGATGTCTGGATCTGAGTCGGATCGGAACCCGCCGTGTCAGGTTCGGTCATCGAGAAGCAGGAACGCATCGTTCCTTCGATGAGTGGGCGAAGCCACTTATCCTTCTGTTCGTCGGTCCCGAAGTGCAGCAGCGTGTGCATGTTGCCCTCGTCGGGAGCTTGACAATTAATGATGTACGGACCGTTTGGGAACTTGACGGCCTCAGCCGACATGGCGGCTACTGCCGTTATGCCGAGACCCATTCCTCCCCACTCTTCGGGCATGTGCGGACACCATAGACCTTGGTTCTTTGCGATCTCTCGCAGACCCTTGACGGCAGTCCAATAGTCCTCGCCCCCTCGTTGGCCAGCCGTGGCCATACGAGGTTTAACTGTTTCCTCGAAGAACTTTCTGGCTAGCAGACGGGCATCTTCAACATCGGGTGGATAGGTGAAATCGATTGCCATGACGTATGGGCTTTTCCCTCAACGCTGCAATCATACCTACCTGACTCGAGCGGGTAGTTTTCGTTAGTATTGCGGAACCTTTCCGACACACCACTCCGCACAATGTCTCAATCGGATCCGATTCAGAAGTTGCTCATAGCCAATCGGGGCGAAATCGCCATTCGCATTCATCGAACGGCCACTGAGATGGGTATACCGACTCTTGGGATCCATCCAAGCGATGATCGCGATTCGCTTCACGTGCAGATGCTCGATGAAGCTGTCGAGCTATCTGGAACTGGTCCTGCCGCATACCTGGACTCGAATCAGATCATTGCTATAGCACAAGAACACGGTTGCTCGGCGATCCATCCCGGTTACGGATTTCTGTCGGAGAACGCGGAATTTGCCGAAGCTTGTAGAGATCAAGGGATCATCTTTGTTGGCCCCAGCGCGGAGGTGTTGCGACAGTTCGGCGACAAGACCAGCGCACGCAAACTTGCGGAAAGCTGTGAAGTTCCAGTTCTTCCAGCATCGGAGGTAATTCGTCACTCAGACACTGCGGTTCAGTTCTTCGATTCCTTGGACGAAGGATCGACGATGGTCTTGAAGGCGGTATCGGGAGGCGGTGGTCGCGGCATGCGTGTTGTACACGATAGAGATGAAATCGAACAGTCGGTTGCACGAGGGTCTGCGGAAGCCGAGGCTGCCTTCGGTTCAGGCGATCTCTACGCCGAACTCTACTTGTCGAATGCACTGCACATTGAATTTCAGATAGTTGCAGACCAGCACGGGACCGTATGGCACTTGGGAGAACGCGACTGCAGCATTCAACGACGGCATCAAAAGGTAGTCGAGTTTGCACCGTCGCCTCAAATCGGCGATGTTCTGCGTCAGAGGATCCTAAAGGCTGCTGTGTCCATCGCGGAGGCGGCCGACTATGACCACATCGGTACGTTCGAGTTTTTGGTTGATGGATCGAATCTAGGAAATGACTCGCCTTTCTACTTCATGGAAGCCAATCCGCGGTTGCAGGTTGAGCATACGGTTACCGAAGAAGTGTCTGGCGCAGATCTAGTCCGGACACAACTCAATCTTGCATGTGGAACGACACTAGCTGAGT